>JBCCBW010000003.1:0-273066 GCA_039033835.1 Pseudomonadota bacterium | reverse complement strand
TGCTGAACCGCGCGCCGACGCTTCACCGTCTTGGAATTCAGGCGTTCGAACCTGTGCTGATCGAGGGCAAGGCGATCCAGCTTCACCCGCTGGTCTGCTCGGCCTTCAACGCCGACTTCGATGGTGACCAGATGGCGGTCCACGTGCCGCTGTCGCTCGAAGCGCAGCTCGAAGCGCGCGTGCTGATGATGTCGACCAACAACATCCTCTCGCCCGCCAACGGCAAGCCGATCATCGTGCCGTCGCAGGACATGGTCCTCGGCCTCTATTACCTGTCAATGGAACGTCAGGAAAAGACGCCGGAATTCCTCGAGAATGAGGACGGCACCAAGGTCGAGAAACTGCCGCGCTTTGCCGACATGGCCGAAGTGCACCAGGCGCTCGAAACGAAAGCGGTCACGCTCCACACCAAAATTCTCGCCCGCGTTCCGCAGGCCGATGAGGATGGCAATGTGGTGATGAAGCGCTTTGTCACGACCCCGGGCCGCATGCTCATTGGGGAATGCCTGCCGAAGAACCACAAGGTTCCCTTCGATATCATCAACCGTCTGCTCACCAAGCGTGAGATCGGCGACGTGATCGACCAGGTCTATCGTCACACCGGTCAAAAGGACACGGTGCTGTTCGCCGACGCCATCATGGTTCTCGGCTTCCGCCACGCGTTCAAGGCCGGGATCAGCTTTGGCAAGGATGACATGATCATCCCCGATTCCAAGGTGAAGATGGTCGATGAGACCAAGGCCTTGGTTGCTGATTACGAACAGCAATATCAGGACGGTCTGATCACCCAGCAAGAGAAGTACAACAAGGTGATCGATGCCTGGTCCAAATGTGGTGACCTGGTTGCAGACGCCATGATGGACGAGATCAAGGCGACGCCGATCGACGAAGATGGGCGCGAAAAAGAGATCAACTCGATCTACATGATGAGCCACTCCGGTGCGCGTGGTTCGCCAGCGCAGATGAAGCAGCTCGCCGGGATGCGCGGTCTGATGGCCAAGCCTTCGGGCGAAATCATCGAGACGCCGATCATCTCGAACTTCAAGGAAGGCTTGACCGTTCTTGAATACTTCAACTCCACCCACGGCGCGCGTAAGGGCCTTGCGGATACGGCACTCAAGACGGCGAACTCGGGTTACCTGACCCGCCGTCTGGTCGACGTGTCGCAGGACTGCACAATCGTCGTCGAAGATTGCAAGACCGAGAACGCGCTGGAAATGCGCGCGATCGTTCAGGGCGGTTCGGTGATCGCATCGCTCGGCGAGCGTATTCTGGGCCGCACCGTGGCCGAGGATATCGTGAATGCCTCGACCGGCGAAGTTATCGTTAAAGCCGGTACGCTCGTCGACGAGCCGATGGTGGTCGAAATCGAAGCGGCTGAAACCCAGTCCGCCAAGATCCGTTCGCCGCTGGTTTGCGAAGCCGATCAGGGCGTCTGCGGCACCTGCTATGGCCGTGACCTTGCTCGCGGTACTCCGGTGAATATCGGTGAAGCTGTCGGCGTTATCGCTGCTCAGTCGATCGGTGAGCCGGGCACCCAGCTGACGATGCGGACGTTCCACATCGGCGGCGCGGCGCAGCTCAATGAAACCAGCCACCTTGAATCGATCTCGGATGGTAAGGTCGAACTGCGCGACATGCCGACCATCACCGACAAGAAGGGCCGCATCCTCTCGCTCGCCCGTAATGGCGAGATCGCCGTGATCGATGCCGAAGGGCGCGAGCGTGAGATGCACAAGGTGCCTTACGGTACGGTTCTGATGTTCAAGGATGGTGAAAAGGTCAAAGCCGGCGATCGTCTCGCCGAATGGGACCCGTTCACCTTGCCGATCATCACCGAACAATCGGGTGTCGTGAAGTATCAGGATCTTATCGAAGGTACGACGCTCGAAGAGCAGACCGACGATGCGACCGGTATTGCGCAGCGTATCGTGACCGAGAACCGGGCAACCGGGCGCAAGAAGAAGGAAGAGCTGCGTCCGCGTATGACTCTTCTCGGCGAAGGTCAGACCGAAGAAGGCGAAACCGAAGCGCAGCGTTATATGCTCGCTCCGGGTACGACCCTGTCGGTCGAGGACGGTCAGACGGTTGAAGCGGGCGACATTCTCGCTCGTGCCAGCCGCGAAGCTGCCAAGACGCGTGACATCACTGGCGGTCTGCCGCGTGTCGCCGAGCTGTTCGAAGCGCGTTTGCCGAAGGATATGTCGGTCATTGCCAAGATTTCGGGCAAGATCGAATTTGTCCGCGAATACAAGGCCAAGCGCAAGATCGCGATCGTTCCCGAGGAAGGCGATGCAGTCGAGTACCTGATCCCCAAGACCAAGGTGATCGACGTACAGGAAGGCGACTTCGTCAAGAAGGGTGACACCCTGATTTCCGGCTCGCCGAACCCGCACGACATCCTCGAAGTCATGGGCGTCGAGGCACTGGCCGAGTATCTCGTGAACGAGATTCAGGAGGTCTATCGACTGCAGGGCGTGAAGATCAACGACAAGCACATCGAGGTGATCGTTCGCCAGATGCTGCAGAAGGTTGAAATCACCAATGGCGGCGACACGACGTTGCTTCCGGGCGAACAGGTCGATCTGGCCGAAATGCTCGAAGTCAACGCCAAGTTGGGCAAGGGTAAGCAGCCTGCTGAAGGTACGCCGATCCTGCTGGGCATCACCAAGGCGTCGCTGCAAACCCGCAGCTTCATCTCGGCGGCTTCGTTCCAGGAAACGACCCGCGTGCTGACGCAGGCTTCGGTCGAGGGCAAGCAGGACACGTTGATCGGTCTCAAGGAGAACGTGATCGTGGGTCGCCTGATCCCGGCTGGTACAGGTGCGGGCATGAACCGCATGCGCGTTACCGCATCCAGCCGCGACGCTGCGCTGAAGGCCGCGTGGAAGAAGCAGCAGGACAAGCTGGCAGCCGAAAACGCTGTCGAGCCCCAAAGCGAGCCGCCTGAGCCAGCTGCCGATCCGGTATCTTCGGAAGAAGCGATGAAAGCGGCCATGGGTGGCGGCGCTCCTGCCAGCGCTGAGGACACTCCCGCCGCAGAATAAGCGATTGCTCTGACGAGCGACCTAAAAGAAAGACCCCGCTGGAGCCGATGGCTTTGGCGGGGTTTTCACAAATGGTTCACTTGCTCCGGGTCAGTTTCGTGCGATGAGAAATCTGATCGCCCTGCTGTTCATCACCTTGTCACTGGCATGCGCTCCAACAAACGAGAGCGATGTGGCCGACGAAGACAGCTCTTTGCTGACAGTCGATCCTGAGGGCGCAGATTGGCCGGACCGGATACCAAACGGTCGGGTTATCACGTCGGTGGGCGACTTGCTGGGCGAATACCAGGTCACCTATATCGACGAGCGTCCAGTTGCTGGAGGACTGACGATCGATGTGTCAGTCGATGGTCCGCTCCTTTCCTTCGATCCGATCTGTGCGGGCTTTATCTGGGAGGTCGGCTTCGATGGCGAGGAATTGAGCCTGTCTCGCCACAAGCCTAGGTTCCCCGAACCTGTTCTTGCGCCAGGCGAAGTACCGCCGCCTGCACCGGTGGTGTGCGCGATCGCAGTCCCGCAGGATATGAGCGAACTGGCGGATGCGTTTGATGCTGCGACGCGCGCGGAGCGCAATGAAAGCGGAGACATCCGGATCGCGGGCGGAGGGCGCTCGGTGTTGCTGACAAGAAAGTAAATCGCAAATTATGCTATTGCGAAGCGTTTGCAAATAAGGCAAGTGTGCTCTATCAGGTGAGTCCCACTCAAGGAGCCTTATGTCACACAATCGCCCGTCATGCGCCGCATCGAACGCAACCATCGAACGGCTTGCCAACCCGCCCAAGATCGAGATGTTCGGTCCAGTAGCGGCGCGCTTCGTCTATTCGTTGCGGCTGATTGCCCTGCATGATCGGGCGCGGCGTGATCCTGTGCCCGAGCTCGCCATGCGGCTGGGCAACATCGAGATCGCGGCAAAGGCGCTCGCGCTCTCGCAGGCGATCACGTCGGTCTGGCCGGAAAATATCCAGGTCTCGCGCTTCTGCTGTCAATTGATGACCCACGATGAAGCCACAATCGCGGCGCTGATCGATGCCGCCGCTCATCGAGACAGCACCCGATTCGAAGCAGCCGTCGCGGGGCTCATCCGCCCGGATCGCATCCACCGTCTGTGGGATGGCGTGCTCGCGTTGATCGAGGCGGAAATGCACCGCGCTTGAATGCCTTGCCGCGACGTCTCGCCCTGTCTACCGCGAGCGCATGGCTACTACACGTTTCGCACCGGCGCCGACCGGACGGCTTCACGTCGGCAATATCCGTACCGCGCTCCACAACTGGATGCTCGCACGCAAGAGCGGCGGACAGTTCATTCTGCGCATCGATGACACCGATGCCGAGCGCTCTCGCGAAGAATATGTCGATGCCATCCGCGAAGACCTGACGTGGCTGGGCATCACAGCGGACCGCGAAGAGCGCCAATCCGCGCGGATCGATCGCTACGAGGCCGCTTTTGAGACGCTGCGCAAGGCAGGGCGGATTTACCCTGCCTACGAGACGCAGCAGGAGCTTGAGCTTAAGCGCAAAGTGCTGCTCGGGCGTGGTCTGCCGCCGATTTATGATCGCGGGGCGCTGGACCTCACCGAGGCGGATCGTGCAGCCAAGGAAGCCGAGGGTATCCAACCCCACTGGCGCTTCAAGCTGGATCATGATGAGCCGATCGCCTGGGATGATGGCGTGCGCGGCAGCGTCAAGTTTGACCCGGCCCAGCTGTCCGATCCGGTGATCCGCCGCGCGGACGGTTCGTGGCTCTACATGCTTCCGAGCACGGTCGATGACATCGAGATGGGCGTGACCCAGGTGCTGCGCGGCGAAGACCACGTTTCCAACACGGCGGTGCAGATCCAGATGTTCACTGCGATGGGCGCCGAACCGCCGAAATTCGCTCACGAAGCCTTGCTGGTCGGCAAGGAGGGCAAGCTGTCCAAACGTCTCGGCTCGCTCGGATGCGATGCTTTCCATGAGCGCGGGATCGAGCCGGAAGCGATTATCGCATTGCTCGCGCGGCTGGGCACGTCTCAGCCCGTCGAACCGATAGCGGATCGCGCAAAGCTGCTGGAGACTTTCGATCTTTCGACTTTCGGCCGCGCGCCTGCAAAGTTCGACGATGCCGATCTGGAGCGGATCAACACCGCGATCGTTCATGCGATGCCATTCGACGCGGTGAAGGATCGCTTGCCCGAGGGGATCGACGAGGCGGGATGGCATGCGGTGCAGCCGAACATCGCCACGGTGGGCGAGGTGGGTGAATGGTGGCGGCTGGTCACCGGCCCGATCGAGCAACCCGAATTCTCCGAAGAAGATCGCGCCTATCTGGGCGAAGCCGCGCAGGCTCTTACATGGAGCGACGATCCATGGGGTGCTTTGACCTCTACGCTTAAGGAAAGCACCGGGCGCAAGGGAAGAGCGCTATTTCTCCCACTGCGTCAGGCGCTTACGGGCATGAACCACGGCCCCGATATGGGCGAGCTGCTGCCGCTGATTGGTGAAGACGCGGCGCGGGCACGGTTGGCAAAGGCGGCGGGTTAGGTTCCGCCAGAACCGAGCGGTGGGGCACCGGTGCTCACCCACACCACCAGTGCGACGGAGAGCAACAGCACGACCAATGCCTTCAGCCCCGAAGGCGGCGCAATTCCGCCGCTATCGCCTTCGACCGAGCGCAGTCCGCTCACCATCGGCCCGACCAGATTGTTCCGTTTGACCACTGCATAATAGGCAATCGCCGCCAGATGCAGGCCGACCAGGACCAGCAGAACGTCGAAAAACGTCTCGTGCCAGTCGGTCAGCATATCGGCGGTAAGAACACCGACCAGCGAGTTGAGCGGGCCGGTCGCGCCATCGAACGGATCGCCAGCGAACAGCCCCATGCCCACCTGAAGGCACATCGCGAGCAGCAGAACGACGGTTCCGACGGCGCCAATCGGGCTGTGACCGATCGTGCCGGACCATTCGCCGCGCAGATAGGCGAGGACGCTGCGAGGACCGCGAACGAAGTCTGCAAAGCGCGCCGTTCGCGATCCGACGAAGCCCCAGACGATCCGGAAGACGAGCAAACCCAGCAGAGCCAGTCCGCATCTCTTGTGCCACGCCCATTCCGAATTTTCGGCGGTCCACCACATTGCTGGCAAAAGCAGAGCGAAACCCCAGTGGCACAGCCGCACGGGCAGATCCCACACCCTGATCATGCGTTGAGATGGCGGTGCAGGACTCGCCGTTTCGTCCATCACATCAGTCGTCGTCGACCCGGAACTGGTCATGACAGCCCTTGCACGACTTCCCGAGTTCCCCGACCTGTGCCTGGACTGCGGAGGCATCCCCGGATTGTGCGGCGGCGATCAGGCCTTGGCTGGTCTCGACCAGTTTCTGATGCGCGGCGGTGAAGTCTTCGGGCTTCTCCCAGATCGTGGCGAGAGCCTCTGTGTCGTAGCCCGCATCCATTCCCGTGCCTTCGGGGAAGTGGTCGCCGATCTTCTGCGCATTCGTATTGATGGTGGTTGCAGCCTCTTCGACCACCGCGAAATCGGGGCTGCCCGCTTCCAACTGGCCGCGGATCGCCTTGAACGCATCGCCGATCTGTTCGAAATTGTCCTGGCGCACCTCGATGATGGCGGGTTCATCCGAAGCGGCTGGTTCAGCGCCGGGTTCGGACGGAGCCTCGCTTCCACATGCGGAAAGCAATGCGGCACAGGCTGCGGCGGCAAGAGTGCGTTGGGAGAAGGATCGTAGCATCGTCGGGCTCCTTGCGTTGAACTCGGCCACCATTGCTAAAGCCTTTGGCGGACAAGGCAAATGGTCACTTTTAGCCGGTGATGCGACGGCGTTTTGGTTATGCGATCAGTCGCGGTGCTTTTTCAGCTCCTCGCCCGTCAATGTCACCACATGCAGCAGGTTGGTCGCTCCCGGTGTCCCGAAAGGAACGCCCGCAAGCGCGATCAGCTTGCTGCCCGCTTCGCCGAACCCGTGGCGCAGGGCCATCCGCTTACCCTTGCCGATCATCTCTTCGAAACTGCCGATATCCTTGGTCGCCACCGCGTGCGCGCCCCATAGCAGCGCGACGCGGCGCGCAGTGCGCATCGACGGTGTGAGCACCAGCATCGGTGTTGCGGGTCGTTCGCGGGCAACCCGGCGCGCGGTCGATCCCGAAGCGGTGAACACGGTGATCGCGCTGATCGGGACGGTGTCGGCAATCGTCATACAGGCATGCGCGAGCGCATCCGAGGTGGTTGCGTCGGGCCGGGTTTCGAGAAAGCGCACGCGCTCCTTGTAATCGTCGTCGCTTTCCACCTGAGCCGCAATGCGGTGCATCATAGCAACCGATTCCTCCGGCCAATCGCCAGCCGCGCTCTCAGCCGATAGCATCACCGCATCGGCTCCGTCATACACGGCGTTGGCGACGTCGGAGACTTCTGCGCGGGTCGGGATCGGGCTTTCGATCATCGATTCGAGCATTTGCGTCGCGACGATCACGGGTTTGCCTGCATGGCGGCACGCATTCACCATCCGCTTTTGCAGCGGCGGAACTTCCTGCGGCTCCAGCTCGACACCAAGGTCACCGCGCGCGACCATGATGCCATCGGCCAGTTCGATAATCGCGCCGAGCCGCTTGACCGCCTGTGGCTTTTCGATCTTGGCGCATAGGGCCGTGCCATGTCCGACCAGCTTGCGCGCTTCGGCGAGATCTTCGGGACGCTGGACAAAGCTCAGCGCGATCCAGTCGGCCCCATGTTCGACGGCGAAAGCCAGATCCTTGCGATCCTTGTCGGTCATCGCGGGGATCGGCACCTCAGCATCGGGCACGTTCACGCCCTTGCGATCGGAGATGACCCCGCCGACTTCGGCGGTGCAGAAGATGCGGTTCTCGTCCGCCTCTTTGACCACCAGCCGGATCTTGCCGTCATTGATCAGCAGCCGCTGCCCGCGCTGCATTATTCCGAACAATTCGGGATGGGGCAGGCAGACGCGGGTTTCGTCGCCCGGTGTCTCGTTCCGGTCGAGCGTGAAGTGGCCCGAATGGCGGATCACCGCGCTGCCATCCTTGAACGTACCGACTCTGAGCTTCGGTCCCTGAAGGTCCGCCAAAATCGCGATCGGCCGGGTGAACTCTTTTTCGAGAGCGCGGATCGCTTTGATCGCCTTTTCGTGATCGGCATGGCTGCCATGGCTCATATTCAGGCGGAACGCGTCGGCCCCCGCTTTCAGGAGTTTGCGCAGCATCTCCGGCGATCGGCTCGCCGGGCCGATGGTCGCCAAAATCTTGACCTTGCGACCGCGCGGGTCGATCCTGTTCGCATCACTCTTCGCCATAGATCGCAATGACCCCTTCAACCCAATATGCGAGCTATGACACAGCCCGATTGCAACTCAAGGAAATGTCGCAATGAATACCTATCCAGCCGGTTCCGACCCCCTCGACGCGCTCGACGATGCGACAGCCGCTGCGGCTTTTCGCCGATTGGTGCGCCACCTTCAGCACCGGCATGACGCGCAGAATATCGAATTGATGGGGCTAGCCGGGTTCTGCCGCAATTGCCTCGCCGACTGGATCCGCGATGCCGGGTACGAGGGTGACAAGGCGGCGGCGCGCGAGCTGATCCATGGGATGCCGATGGATGAATGGAAGGCGACCAGACAATCGCCCGCCACAGAAGAACAGATCGCGGCGATGGAGCGCAGCATGACGCGCAACAAGCCGGATTTGCGATAGAGTTTTCCAGTGGGAACTGGCGCACTTGTGGATAGCGCACTTTTGCCGTCGCTATCCGCTGCCTATTCAGCGCGCCAACCGATTCTCAAATTCACCGGAGCTTTTGAACTATGGCCGATGCCACCGACGACCGCCTGCGCCTTCTGATCGAACGGATCGAGCGCCTCGAAGAAGAGAAAAAGGGCATCGCCGATGACATTCGCGATGTCTATGCCGAGGCGAAGGCGGTCGGGTATGACGTCAAGATCATGCGCCAGATCGTGCGCCTGCGTAAGATGAAGCCGGACGATCGCAGCGAGCAGGAAATCATCCTCGAAACCTACAAGGCTGCGCTCGGAATGGGCTGATACGCCGTTGAGTTTCCTCCCTATGTGTATTATGTGAATAACACAGCATTTGGAGGAATGACGACATGCCAGCAGAATGGAAAGACGCGCGCGGTATCACGGTGACCACGACCCCGACGATTGAAGGCCATCCGATCCAGGAATATTGCGGGATCGTCACGGGTGAAGTCATCGTCGGCGCGAACCTGTTCCGCGATTTCTTTGCCAATATTCGCGACATCGTGGGCGGGCGCTCGGGAAGCTACGAGCGTATTCTGTCGGACGCGCGCAATCAGGCGATCGAGGAACTGCAGGCAGAATGCGCCCAGCGCGGCGGCAACGCGGTGGTCGGCGTCGATCTCGATTACGAGGTGATTGGCGACACGGGTTCGATGTTGATGGTCTCGGCCAGCGGGACAGCGGTCAAGGTCTAGGCCGGTGCTTGTTGCCCGTCGTCTTGAACCAGGAGAAATCGCTGGCTTTCGCGCGATGAACGCAGTGTTCTCTGCCGGGTTCGGCGAACCTGAAAACTATGCCGATCATCCGCCTGGTGACGATTATGCGCTGGGCTGGCTTGCCAACCTGAACAATGTGGGTGTGCTGGTTGAAGCGGATGACCAGGCGGTCGGCGCCTTGGCTGGCTACGTCCTGACGAAGTTCGAGCAAGAACGCTCGGAGCTATACATCTACGATCTCGCCGTCCTCGAAGATCACCGCCGCAGGGGCGCGGCGACCGCAATGATCGAGGAAATGCGCCGGATCGCCCGCTCGATTGGAGCATGGACCGTGTTTGTCCAAGCCGACATTCTTCCAGAAGATGAGCCCGCCCGAGCGCTCTATCGCAAATTCGCCGACAGCGAGATAACAGCGCTTCACTTCGACATCGCACCTTAGCCGAACAGCGCGATGACCAATCCGTTATAGGCGGCATGCTGTGCGATGGCGGCGCGCAGGCCCAATCGCGTGCGGGTGTAGGCGAGAACCAGCCCGCCTAGCGTTTGCGGCAGCACGACGATGGCGTGGGCGATGCTGGTAACCCCCTCGAAATCGAGGATATGCATCAGGCCAAATGCAATCGAGCTTATCCAGACGGCGAGTGCGAAATTGTCGGTGAACCAGTCGGGCACTGCGCGCCATCGCGTCGGTGTGAACCACCAGACGATCGCAGCGCCGAGTACGATCAAGCCGATCGAGCCAAGAGCGACCCCCGCGCCTTCACTCGCAGCGTCAGCCCCCGGACCGTAGGTCGACGAGATAAGCCACACCAGCAGTGCGAACCCGAGCGCTCCGAAAGCTAGGCTGCGAAGTTCGCCGCTAAGCCAGCCGCGAAATGCGCACTCCTCCCACACCGGAGCGATGATGACCGCCAGCACGAATATCTGGGCGAAGCTCATGTCCTCGGCGGTCGGCTCGGGGAGCGGGACGCCAGCAGCAGTAAGCCCCAGCAGAAGCATCAACGATAAGAGCGCAAGTGCCATCTGAACACTCACCAGCAGACCGAACAGCACCGCGAAATCGCGGCCCAAAGTCAGCCGGAATGGAGAAGGAGTAGGGCGAGCGGCGAAGCGCCACAGGTCGCGCGCAAGCGGCTTTGCATAGCCTGCGATGATCGCTGGTCTTGCGCCATTGTCAGCCATCGGAGTAAGGCCTGCCTCTGATCTCAACCACTCTCAGCAAAGTTGGTGAAATGGCAGGCCATTCCAAATTCAAGAATATCATGCACCGCAAGGGTGCGCAGGACAAGAAGCGCTCCAACCTGTTTTCCAAGCTCAGCCGCGAAATCACGGTTGCTGCCAAGATGGGCACGCCCGATCCGGAGATGAATCCGCGCCTGCGGCTGGCGGTGAACACGGCCAAGGCGCAGTCGATGCCCAAGGACAACATCCAGCGCGCGATCGACAAGGCAAGCGCTGGCGATGACGAGAACTATGAAGAGGTCCGCTACGAAGGCTATGGCCCCGGCGGCAGCGCGATCATCGTCGAGACGCTGACTGACAACCGCAACCGCACCGCCACCGCTGTGCGCACGGCATTCAGCAAGCATGGAGGCAATCTCGGCACCGAGGGTTCGGTCCAGCATGGTTTCGAACGGCTCGGCCTGATCGAATATCCCGGCAGCGCTGGGGATGAGGACACTGTATTCGAAGCGGCGATGGAAGCGGGCGCAGAGGATATCGAAAGCTCCGATGATGGCCACACGATCTGGACCGCCGCCGATGACCTTCACCAGGTCGCCAGCGATCTCGAAAAGGCACTGGGCGAGGCAGAGAATGTGAAATTGGCATGGAAGCCGAACATCACCGTCGACATGGACGAGAAGGGCGCGGGCACGCTGCTCAAGCTGATCGACGTGCTGGACGATGATGACGATGTTCAGACCGTGTGGGGGAACTACGAAATCAGCGACGAGGTCATGGCCAAGCTGGACGAGTGAGCTGGCGGGAGTGGGCCTTTGCAATAGTGCTCGGCGCGGCTTTTCTGCTGGCGATTGCGTGGCGGCTGGGATTGCGGGTCGGGTTGTGAGCCAGTGATTATCCTTGGTCTCGACCCTTCACTCAGCTGCACCGGATGGGGCGTTATCCGCGTCGAAGGATCGCGTGTCAGCCACATTGCCAACGGGGAAATTGCGACGTCCGCGCGTGCACCGATGGTTGATCGGCTCGCTGATCTGTATCGAGGCATCAGCGCAATTATCGCTCGCCATCAGCCCGATCGCGCCGCGTGCGAGGAGATTTTCGTCAACAAGAACCCGCAATCGACGCTCAAGCTCGCGCAGGCGCGCGGAGCGGTGTTGGCGGCCTGCGGTGCGGTGGGATTACCGGTCGAAGAACATTCCGCGCGGCTGGTGAAGAAATCGGTTGTCGGCACGGGCGGGGCGGACAAGGCCCAGGTTCAGGCGATGATCAAGGTGCTGCTGCCCGGCGTCGATTTGGCTGGTGCCGATGCCGCCGATGCGCTCGCCGTGGCGATTGCTGACGCGCATTTGACCCGGTGACGGCATCGCTCCTGCGACACTCACGGAAATTCAGGCGGAGAGACCTGCGTTAATTGGCACCCGGCGACTGATTGTCATCGTCATCACTGTCATCGCCAACATCCGCCGCAATGATGATGATCCCTGTGACCCAAAGTCCGGCCAGAAACAAAGCGATGATATCGCCAGTGCCCTGAATGCTCTCACCCTCGGTCGTGCTTTGAAGGCCCGGCTGGGATTGCGAAGCGGTGTAGAACGAAGCGTTGTCGCCCGCGCGCGTGTTGGCCTGCGCCGCGACCGGTGCCAGAACAAGGCCAGCCGCTGCCAGCGCGGTCGTCATTTTCTGTATGGTTTTCAACATAGCTGCTCCAATCACCGTCTCGGTGTACGCAAAAACACTTTAAGGACCGTCAACAAACGCGATCGATCGCCAATCATGATGATGAGCACACTATGACAATCCACGTTTACGGCATCCCCAACTGCGACACGGTCAAGAAAGCGCGCAAGTGGTTTGAGGCGAACGGCCTCGACTACGCGTTCCACGACTACAAGAAAGAGGGAGCGGACGCCGACAAGGTCAAGTCGTGGATCGCGGACAAAGGCGTGGACGTGGTGTTGAACAAACGCGGGACCACCTTCCGGAAGCTGTCCGAAGCAGAAAAGGCGGATGCCGCCGACAGTAACAAAGCGGTCGCATTGCTCGTTCAGCACACGTCGATGATCAAGCGGCCAGTGGTCGAATATCCCGGAGGCATTCTGGTTGGTTTCAAGGAAGACGAATGGTCCGCAGCACTTTTGTAAATCTCGCTCTCGGCGCGCTTGCGCTGGCTGTTCCGTCGGTCGCCGTGGCTGAAAGCGCAGGCGCGACACCTTTGATTATCGCGCATCGCGGGGCGTCGGGCGACCGGCCCGAGCACACGCTCGCCGCCTATGAACTCGCGATCGATCAGGGGGCTGACTATATCGAACCCGATCTGGTCGCGACGAAGGATCTGGTGCTGGTCGCCCGGCACGAAACCGAGCTGTCCGGCACCACCGATGTGGCCAGCCGCGAGGAATTCGAGGATCGTCGCCGGGAAAAGACCATCGGCGAACAGCGGGTCGCGGGCTGGTTTGCCGAGGACTTCACGCTTGCGGAACTGCGGACACTTCGCGTGCGCGAGCGTGTGCCCAGCGCTCGTCCGTCCAACATCGCCTATAACGGGCTGTATCAGGTGCCGACTTTCGCCGAGATCGTTCAGCTGGTGCGCGCCAAGGAGGCCGAGACCGGGCGAACGATCGGACTTTATCCCGAACTGAAGATACCGACCTGGCTGCTTCAGGAAGAGGGCATCGACACGGTCGATCTGCTGGCGACGCAATTGCGCGATCTTGGCCTCGATGGTGCGGACGCTCCGGTGTTTGTCCAGGTGTTCGAAATCGGTCCATTGCAGCGCCTCGACCAATTGATCGACACTAGGCTGATCCTGCTCGTCGCGCCCGAAGGCGGGCCTTTCGATGAGCCTGCGATGCGCTGGTCAGATATCATCGCACCCACCGGCCTGGAAGAGATCGCCGCCTATGCGGACGGTATCGGCCCGTGGCTGGGGCATGTGCTCGATCCCGCCACTCTGCAGACGACGTCGCTTGTCGCGGATGCGCATGCGGTCGGCCTGAAAGTGCATCCATGGACATTGCGCAAGGAGAACGGGTTCCTTCCCGCACCGCTGCAGAATGGTGGTGGTCCCGCAGCGGATGGCAATTACCGCGCCCTGTGGTCGGCGGCGATTGCGAGCGGAGCGGACGGTTTCTTCACCGATAACGTGGCCGAGTTTGTCGAACTGACTGGGAAACGTGCTGGCGAATAACCATCTGAGGCACCATGGATATTCCGCGCGATCACCCGATCATCGTCTTCGACGGCATGTGCGTGCTGTGCTCTGCCAATGCGCAATTCGTGCTGAGCGCTGACAAAGCCGGCAAGTTCCGGCTGGCCGCCATGCAGGACGAGGCGGGCGCTCAACTGATGCGCGAAAACGGCGTCGATCCGAGCGATCCGGAAAGCTTCGTGCTGATCGACGCGGTGCGGGATGGCGCCAGGAACAGCGGGCGCGTCTGGAAGAACAGCGATGCCGTGCTGCATATGTGGAGCGAACTAGGCTGGCCGTGGCGAATTGGCGCGGTGTTCAAGCTGGTGCCGCGCCTCATTCGCGATCCGCTGTACCTGCTGATCGCGCGCAATCGCTATCGCTGGTTCGGAAAGCGCGAAACGTGCTGGGTGCCGACGCCGGAGCAGGCGTCGCGCATATTATAAGGCGGCCTATGCCGGGTGCCGCGCGCTGAGGATATAGTTCAGCGCCTCGTTGTCCGACAGGTGCAGCCCCTTGGCAGGCGAGAATGCAATTCCGCGCCGCTCGACGACTTCCAGACCCTGTTCGGCGAGCATCCCTTCGAGCTCCTCCGGCGTGATGAAATCGCTCCAGTTATGCGTGCCCTTCGGAACGTAGCCCACGGCTTCCGCTGCACCGACCAGCAGCACGCGCGATTGCACGGTGCGGTTCGGCGTCGACATGACCAGCAGGCCGCCGGGCGCGAGGCGCGCTGCGACATCTGCGAGAAACGCGGTCTTATCGGCGACGTGCTCGATCACCTCGACGCTGGTGACGAGATCGAACGTGCCGATATCGAGATCGCCAACCTCGCCTGCCATATAACGAATATCGAGGCCGACCGCCTCGGCATGGGTGCTCGCGACCGAGACATTCTCCGCCGCTGCATCTACGCCCGTCACATCCGCGCCAAGCCGGGCAAGCGGTTCGCACAGCAGACCGGCACCGCAGCCGATATCGAGCGCGGTCTTTCCCGAAAGAGGCCTGACCGAGTCCCGATCCGCCCCCCAATGCGCGTCGATGGCCGAGCGCAAAAAATCAAGCCGCACCGGATTGACCTGATGCAGCGAGGCCATCTTGCCCTTGGGGTTCCACCAGTCACGTGCGAGCCCGGCGAAATGCTCGGCTTCTTCGGGGCGGATGGTTACATTTGATACGTTTGCGTTTCCCATGCAGCGTCCTTACCAGCGCCCGGAGACACTAGCTAGCATTCACCAATTGGGGGCACGGACGTTTTGGCACGCCCAAACCAGCGCATAGTGATGAAGTTCGGCGGCACGTCGATGGCCGGGACGGAGCGAATCCGCCGCGTCGCCAATCTTGTGCGCAAACAGGCTGCCGGAAAAGATGGCGTCAGCAACGAAGTCGCTGTTGTCGTGAGCGCGATGGCGGGCGAAACCGATCGCCTCGTCAACTTCTGCCGCGAAGCCAATGCACTCTATGATCCCGCCGAATACGATGTAGTCGTCTCCAGTGGAGAGCAGGTCACCAGCGGGCTGCTCGCGCTGACGCTGCAATCGCTTGGTTGCAAGGCGCGCAGCTGGCTGGGCTGGCAATTACCGGTAAAGACGGTCGAGGCGCATTCGAAAGCGCGGGTGGAAACCATCGACGCGCCGGAGTTGAAAGCGAGCATGGCTGCGGGCGAGATTGCCGTGGTCCCGGGGTTTCAGGGCGTCAGCGCTGAAGGGCGCATCACCACAATGGGGCGCGGAGGCTCGGACACATCGGCGGTCGCGGTGGCCGCAGCGGTGAAGGCAGATCGCTGCGATATCTACACCGATGTCGACGGGGTCTACACGACCGACCCACGGATCGTCGCCAAGGCCCGCAAGCTCAAGGCGGTTACCTATGAGGAAATGCTGGAACTGGCGTCGGTCGGGGCCAAGGTGCTCCAGACTCGCTCGGTCGGCCTCGCGATGAAGGAAGGCGTGCGCATTCAGGTGCTCTCCAGCTTCGTTGGCGACGATGCGGTATCGGCGGATGAATTGCCCGGCACGTTGATCGTGTCGGATGAAGAAATGGACGAATTGGTGGAGAAGGGCCTGATGGAACGCCAGCTTGTAACGGGGATCGCGCACGACAAGAACGAGGCGAAGATCATCCTGACCCGCGTGCCGGACAAGCCGGGCGCGGTGGCGCATATTTTCGAGCCGCTCGCCGAGGCCAGCATTAACGTGGACATGATCATTCAGAACGTCGGGCGCGACAAGGGTGAGACCGATGTGACCTTCACCGTGCCGCAGGCGGACCTCGCCCGCGCTCAGGCGCTGCTCGAAGATCGCAGCGACGATATCGGCTACAACCGGATCATCACCGACAGCCACATCGCCAAGATCAGCGTTGTCGGCGTCGGCATGAAGAGCCACGCCGGTGTCGCCAGCACGATGTTCCGCGCGCTGTCTGATCGCGGGATCAACATTCAGGCGATTTCGACCTCCGAAATCAAGGTCAGCGTGCTGATCGATGAGGATGAAACCGAGCTCGCCGTGCGCGTCTTACACACGGCTTACGGATTGGACGCGGTCGAGGAACCAGCCTGATCGCGCGCAAGGCTCGTTTGGTCCACGTTAGGGGTTCCCGCTAACCACTTCTTAACTCTATCCGCCAACTTTCTGTTCTCCACATAAGAGAGGCAGAAAGCCAATGGCGTTAAAAGCTCACCTTGATCCGGTCGCAAACCAGGATGGTCAACGGCGTCAACCGCGGCGAGAGCTGCAACTGGAAACCAGCGGCATGTTGCCGAGCGGGATGGAGGCTAACGTCACCATCCATAACATCTCGGCAGCCGGGCTACTGCTCGAAACCGAGCTCCCCCTGCGCGAAGGCGATACGTTCGCGATCGACCTGCCCGAAATTGGCCAGGCGAACGCCGCGATCGTCTGGGTCAGCGGCGATCTGTATGGTTGCGCGTTCGAACAGGCTCTTGGTCAGGCCGCGCTCGCCGCAACCCAGCTTCGCGCCGGCACGTCCGCTCCCGAAACCCCTGTCCCGCGACCGACCGGTCGTTCGTTCCGCCCTGCAACCCGCGAATTGTCGGAACCGCTCGGTATCAAGCTTAACCGTGTAAGGCGCGAACGCGGCATGACGCTGGCGCAGGTCGCCGAAAAACTTGGCGTCAGCAAACCGACCGTGTGGGCATGGGAGAAGGGTAAGGCTCGTCCCGTGCCCGATCGGATCGATGCCATCGCAGAAGCGCTGGGAATCAGCGCGAGCGATCTCGGCGAAGCTGCCCCCGCCAGCGAGAGCGAAGCGTTGGTCGAAGAGTGCCGGATACGTATTGCCACGGCTTTTGGAACCGACCCTCAGAGCATTCGTATCATGATTGAGGTTTAATGGTCACAGTAGGAGCAAATACTTATAGAAGTGATCAGCTGTGTGAAAATTATGGTAAACGGAGTTCGAAGCTGATTCGTTTTTTAGTTAAGTAAATTTACGAAACTAACAGAAACAATAGTCAGGCCTTCAGTACGATGGCAATTTGCATTGTATTTCAGGCCTAATTTTTGTTCTGTTTGTTTCATCGTTAACTTAACAACGAAATGTCTCGGCTCAGGGGAAACTTTAAGCCGGGGGCAAATCGGCATGGAAATGGGTTTTAGCGCCGCTGAAGGCAGGGTCTTGCACGGCCTGTTGGAAGAGTCGGCAGGTGACATCGTTATCAAGCTTGATGAGCGCGGGTTCATCGAGCACGCATCGGCCAACATCACCGCAGCGGGTTTCGACCTCGCTTCGCTATTGTTACCGCCACACATCACCGAACTGGTTGCGCGCGACTTCACCGGTGCAGTGGTTCGATACATGGAAAGCGTGATGCGCGGCGAGGCGGCGGGCTGGATCGAATTTCCGCTTGTTCATTGCGCTGCCGAGAACGGTTTCGAAGCCGCGCAAAGATCGAACTGGTACGCGCTGAGCGTTCGGCTGGTTGCCAGCGATAACGATTCGTCACCCCGCGCGATCGGATTGCTCCGTTCGGTCGAGCATCTGCGCGGTCTTGAGGAGGCTTTGCATGAGCGCGCGCTGACCGACCCTCTGACAGGGCTTTCCAACAAGTCGGTGCTTTGCGCCAGCCTGCGCCGCCATCTTGCCTCGGGAAAGCAGGGGACATTGGCGATCCTCGCGGTCGATCGCCTTCGGGCGATTTTCATGCAATACGGCCAACGCACGGCAGACGAAGTGTGCTGGGGCTTTGCCAAATTCCTCGAGACCATGACCACTCCGGAACAGGAGCTGGCACGGATCGACGGCGAACGGTTCGGTGTCATCCTTCCCGGCATGAACGCTGCGGCAGCGCGGGAATGGGCCGATGATGTTCTTCACACTTTCTCCGCTTTGACCGAGCCCGCATCGACGCGCTCGCCGCAATTGTCCGCCAGTGCGGGCATCGCCGCGATCGAATGCACTGTCGATTGGTCGCTGCGTCAGGCCGAACTCGCTTTGGTCATGGCCTGCGCGAGTGGCGGGATGCAGATCGGTCAGTACGGGCAGCCTCCGGTCAGCATGCGCCCGCATCAGGTCGAAGAAACCGCATCGCTTGGAGTTGTCGCGATGGCTCGCTAGAGCTCTCGCATATGGCTCATATTGCAAAGATCATGCTGCTCGGTTCGGGAGAACTGGGCCGCGAATTCGTCATTTCGGTCAAGCGGATTGGTGCCAGGGTCGTCGCCTGTGACGCTTACCCCGACGCTCCGGCGATGCAACTGGCTGACGAGTTTGAAGTGTTCTCGATGCTCGACGGCGATGCCTTGCGCGCTGCAGTCAAGAAGCACCAACCCGACTTCATCGTGCCCGAGATCGAGGCGATACGCACCGAAGTCCTCGCCGAGCTTGAGGGTGAAGGCTTCAACGTGGTCCCCTCGGCCCGCGCCGCTCAGCTTACGATGAACCGGGATGCGATTCGCGATCTCGCTGCCGATAGCCTAGGCCTGACCACTTCGCGATATCGCTACGCAGAAAGCCTGGAGGAGGTGTACGCGGGTGCCGAGTTCACGGGCTTTCCCTGCGTAATAAAGCCGGTGATGTCGTCATCCGGGAAGGGGCAGAGCAAGGTCGATAGCGAAGCCGAGCTGGAAGCAGCCTGGACCTATGCCGTTGCCAATATGCGCGGAGACCGTGCCCGGGTAATCGTCGAGCAGTTCATCGACTTCGACTATGAGATCACACTGCTGACTGTGCGCCATGCCGGTGGTATCAGCTTCTGCCCGCCGATCGGTCACCGGCAGGAGCGCGGCGATTATCAGGAAAGCTGGCAGCCCGCCGCGATGAACCAGCAGGCTCTCGCTCGCGCGCAGGACATGGCATCCAAGGTGGTCGAGGCGCTTAAGGGCAATGGACACGGATGGGGGTTGTACGGCGTCGAATTCTTCGTGTGCGGCGAGGACGTGATTTTCTCGGAACTGTCCCCGCGCCCGCATGATACGGGCATGGTAACCCTGATCTCGCAGAACTTGTCCGAATTCGATCTGCATGCGCGGGCGATCTTGGGCCTGCCGATTCCCGCCAAGGTCGAGGCAGTTCCAGCGGCGTCGGCGGTTATTCTGGCAGATCGTGAAAGTGACAAGTTCGCGGTCAAAGGCGTCGCCGATGCCTTGGCCATCGATCCTGAGTCTGTAGATGTGAGGATTTTCGGGAAGCCCACGACCCGACCCTATCGCCGGATGGGTGTCGCGCTCGCTACAACGCGCAATACCGGCGAGGCACGGAGCCTCGCCGGTAAAGCAGCAAACCAGGTTCACATCGATTACTCCGATTGAAACCGGTCGCGCTTGATGGGCGATAAGGGTATAATTTCAACGCCTCTGGTGGCAAGAATTAGCCCGCGTTCGAAGAGCGCGCCTCACGCACTGCCATCCGTTCTGCGGATTGAGCGTTTGAAATGGCGATGCGGCGCTGTTCCTTGAAGCTCTGGCGAGCGTCGGCGGCGCACTGAAGTTGGTTCTGTCGTGCGCCAAGCTCGCGAACCGGGCGGTTGGGTCCGCAGACTTTCCTAACAGCGTCGGTAAGGCGCATATCGAGCGTGCGTTGACCAGCTTCACTGGAAAGATCAAGGTCGTTAGCCTGGACTTCAATACTGGATTGCACTTCAAAGGTGTTCTGAGCAGTGGAAGGTACTGAAGAAACTGCGACGACACCAAGGATTGTAGCGGTGATAATTTTGTGACTGAACATATTTTTTCCTATTAGTTTTTTGAATAAGTTAATTTCTGTTGTAAATTTCTAGCCTATTTTGAATCTAAAGATCTATTTCTGCCAATGAGGTCTGGGGGTATTTCCTAATCGACAACCGGCAGTTCGCGGTGATCGTTCGCGAAGTTACGCGCCGTCGAAATTTTCTGACTTTTTGAGACGGCATCTCCCGGCATTCATCTCATGTGGATTGAATATCCCTCCTGTTCGCCCTAGTCGCCAATCCAAGCAGGAGGCCCATGACCGACTTTCCAAAGAGCACCGCCCTTATGCAGCGCGGTACCGATTTTCTTGGCTGCGAAACTGCCATTCTGTGCGGTGCAATGAGCTGGGTTTCCGAGCGCAATCTCGTATCGGCAATCTCGAATGCAGGCGGGTTCGGGGTGATCGCCTGCGGCGCGATGACGCCCGAATTGCTCGACACCGAAATTTCCGAAACCAAGGCTTTGACGAGCAAGTCGTTCGGCGTGAATCTCATCACGATGCACCCGCAGCTGTTCGAGCTGATCGAGGTTTGCAGCAAGCATGGGATCACCCACGTCGTGCTCGCAGGCGGCATCCCGCCCAAGGGCAGCGTCGAGGCGCTCAAGGATTTCGGGGCGAAAGTCATCGTCTTTGCGCCGACACTTGCGCTTGCAAAAAAGCTGTTACGCGCTGGTGGCGATGCTCTGGTGATCGAGGGGATGGAGGCCGGTGGCCATATCGGCCCTGTCTCGACCAGCGTGCTGGCGCAGGAGTTCCTGCCCGAACTGGCCGAGGATCATGTCGTCTTCGTTGCGGGCGGGATCGGGCGCGGGGAAGCGATTGCCAGCTACCTCGAAATGGGCGCGTGCGGGGTTCAGCTTGGCACTCGGTTCGCCTGCGCCAGCGAAAGCATCGCGCATCCTGATTTCAAGAAGGCGTTCTTCCGCGCCAAGGCTCGCGATGCAGAAGCCAGCGTGCAGGTCGACCCGCGCCTGCCGGTAATCCCCGTGCGTGCGCTCAAGAACAAGGGCACCGAGGAATTCACAGCCAAGCAGATCGAAGTCGCCGGCAGGCTCGACCGCGCGGAGGTCGATATGGGCGAGGCGCAATTGCAGATCGAACATTATTGGGCTGGCGCTCTGCGTCGGGCTGTCATCGATGGCGATATCGAGAACGGATCGCTGATGGCCGGGCAATCCGTCGGCATGGTCAAATCCGAAGAGCCGGTCGCCGACATCATCGCGCAGCTTATGGCGCAATGCGAAGAGGCTTTGACGCGGCGCTGATATGGCGGAGCCTGCGATCCTGACCCTGGGTTGTTCGGACCGGCCCGGTATCACGGCGAGGGTGACGGCGTTCCTGTTCGAACGCGGCTGCAACATCCTTGAAGCGCAGCAATTCAACGACCGCTGCGAAAATGGCGGAAGCGACCGGTTCTTCATGCGGGTCGCCTTCGATCCGGACGGCACCTCCCTTGCGCAACTGCGATCGGACTTCGCAGTCTTCGCCGAGGAATTCGGCATGCGCTGGAAGATTGGCAGGCAAGACCGGCCGCGCCGCGTGCTGATCATGGTGAGCAAGGCGGACCATTGCCTTGTCGATTTGCTCTATCGCTGGCGCACAGGCGAGTTGAACATCGATCCGGTCGCGATCGTATCCAACCACCCGCGCGAGACAGCGATACGCACGGATATCGGCGACATCCCGTTTCACCACCTACCTGTGACACGCGAGACGAAGCCGGAACAGGAAGCCAGGCTACGCATCCTGGCCGAAGAGGTTGGGGCAGAACTGGTGATCCTGGCGCGGTATATGCAGATATTCTCCGACCAGCAGGCGGAGCATTTCGCCGGTCGCTGCATCAACATCCATCACAGCTTCCTGCCCGGCTTCAAAGGCGCAAAGCCATACCATCAGGCGCACGAACGCGGGGTCAAGATCATCGGCGCGACCGCGCATTTCGTCACTCCCGACCTCGATGAAGGGCCGATCATCCATCAGGATGTGGAGCGGATCAGCCACGCCGACAGCCCGCAGGATCTGGTGCGCAAAGGCCGCGATATCGAGCGCCGCGTGCTGGCTGAAGCCGTGCGGTTATTTGTCGAAGAACGCGTGCTGCTGAATGACAGCCGGACGGTGGTGTTCAGGGGTTAGGTGAGCAAGGCACGCCAAGGCTTCGCAGACGGATGGTCGCTGTTCAGAGGATCCCAGACCTCGTTCATTCTCGCACGTGCTTCGATCTCGGGAACTCGATTCTGTTGATCGAGCAGATAGAGAAAAGCCGTCACGCGGTAATTCATGATGCAGTGGATATGGGTCGGCTCGATGCCAGTCTCCATGGCAAAGCGTAGCTGATCGACATGGTCGCGCGACGGCGCATCGAAAGGAATCGGAATGTGGGTGTATTCTATCCCTTCCGCTGCGAGCAGGTCGGCTTCGTGCGCCAATGCCTCCGGATGATTGTCCAGTGCGAGGTTGATGACATGCCGGACCCCGATCGCGGCGAGCCGCGCCGGATCCCCTCGCTCCAGTTTTCCCGAAGTCGTAATGCCGTCCGGGCGGCGCTGCCAGTTGCGGATATCATCAGGATCGCTTGCCATGCCTCACCGCCGCGCCACCTGATCCGCCCCCGGCTCGATCGCTTTATCCTCGTTCGCCCGGTGGATCACATAGGCGCGCACCGCTTCGATCTCTTCCTTGCTCATCGAATCCGCGAACCCGACCATCCCATTATCGGTGAGCGCGCCGTCATGCACGATCGAGCTCCATGTCCGTGCGTTGCTGAGCGTGCCGGAGCGGCGCAGGTCGGGTAGCAGCGTGGATCCGACTGCTCCCGGCCCGTGGCAGACCGCGCAATAGCGGGCGTATTTCTGGCCTCCCGCCGCTATCACTGCGGGGTCGGCGCGGCTGGCGGGTGGATCGAGCGGCATCGCGGCGAGCTCCGGCACAGCGGGCAGAGCAGCCTCGCCGCCGATCTTGAACACCAGCAGGCGGCTGATATTGCGCACCGGGCCATCCTTGCCGATGATTCCGCCATCGGTGGAGGTCGCTAGCGCGCCGCCCCAGCCAGCGAGGACGGCGACATATTGTTCGCCATCGACGGTGTAGGTGATGGGAGGCGCGACCACCCCGGTCTGCGCGCCGAAGCTCCAGAGTTTATTCCCGTTCGCCGCATCATAGGCGTTGAACTCGCTCGACTGATTTCCCTGAAACACCAGACCACCCCCGGTTGCGAGGACACCGCCGTTCCACGCGCCGGGATGTTCGACCGTCCAGCGGGCCTCCTGTGCGACCGGATCCCAAGCAACCAGCATGCCCTTGATCGTGCCTTCGACCTGACGACGAATACCGAGATCGGCGGGGAGGTCGTTCGCAGCCATGTCCATGCCGATATTGAATCCGCGTGCGGTGTCGGGCTTCCAATTGGCTTGCGGTGAATAGATCCACGCGGCCTCGAATGCGGGAATGTAGACGAGGTTTTCGCCCGGATTATAGGCCATCGGATGCCAGTTATGCCCGCCCAGCGGCCCCGGCATGATCAGCGCGGGCTGCCCGGTCTTGTCGATCCGCGCTTCGGGATTTTCGATCGGGCGACCATTCTCGTCGATCCCGGTCGCCCATGTCTGGGGGATGTAGGGCTGCGCGCTGATGAACTCTCCGGTCGCCCGGTCGAGCACATAGAAAAAGCCGTTCTTGGGTGCCTGCATCAGCACCTGACGCTGTTCGCCCTCGACCTCCATATCGGCAAGGATGATGTGCTGCGTGGCGGTGTAGTCCCACGTCTCGCCCGGCGTCGTCTGATAATGCCAGACATATTCACCGGTATCAGGCCGGATCGCGACAATGCTGGACAGATAGAGGTTATCGCCTTCGCCCGTGCCGTCCTCTCCAGGAGAGCGATAGGCGCGGTTCCACGGCGAACCGTTGCCGACGCCGATATAGAGCAGGTCGAGCTCCGGATCGTAGGCCATCGAATCCCACACCGTCCCGCCGCCGCCGATCGCGTCGGAGCTTGCAAGAACGTCTGTGTTCCACGTCTCGGCGGCAGCTTGCAGATATTCGGGAGAGCTGTCGTCTTCGGTACCTTCGGGCACGGTGTAGAACCGCCACAGTTCGTCCCCGTCCGATGCATCATAGGCTGCGACATATCCGCGAACGCCGAACTCCGCGCCGCCATTGCCGATGATAACCTTGCCATCGATGACGCGCGGCGCGCCGGTAACGGTGTAGGCCTGCGCCTGATCGACCGTGACCTTCTCCCACTGAACCTTGCCAGTGTCGCGATCAAGCGAGACCAGCCGCCCGTCGAGTGTGCCGAGGAACAGGCTGTCGCCCCATGTCGCCAATCCGCGGTTGACGACGTCGCAGCATGCCTTGACCGCGGTTTCTCCGGGGACTTCCGGGTCGTATTCCCACAGTGGCTCGCCCGTCGCCGCGTCGAAGGCTTTCACCTTGCTCCACGCGGTGGTGAGGTAGAGCTTGCCATCGATCACGAGTGGGGTCGCTTCCTGCCCGCGCGCGGTATCCATGTCGGCGAACCAGGCGAGGCCGAGATCGCCAACCGTCTCGGCGTTGATCTGGTCGAGCGGAGAGAAGCGCTGTTCGGAATAGGTGCGCCCGTGGGTGATCCAGTTGGCGTCGTCCTCCCCCGCCGCGATCAGTGCGGCGTTGTCGACGCCGCCATCAGCCTCCATCAACTCATCGCACGATGCCAATGCCAAAGTCGCCAAAGCGAGCGCGGGCAGCGCCCATCCTGCGGTTTTCATAAATGCCTCTCCCTTGCGTGTCGCATGTTGCCGCCATCATTGCCGCTTGTCCATGTTGCCCAGCCATGCCTATTGAAACGGGGAGGGGTGCCATGAGGAGAACGACCGGTGTGCGATGAAGCGAAACTGCAAGTCTGGGCCAAAGATGCCATCTCTCGCCGCCAGTTCGGCGCGCTGACGGGAGTGGCCGCTCTGACCGCCTGCGGCGCGGGCGAGGCGACTTCCGAAGAGCCGGCACCGGACCTTGAAATCACCGAAACGCCGGTCACTTTCGCAACCGAAGACGGGACGATGGACGCGATGTTCGTCCACCCCGCCCAAGGCAAGCATCCCGGCGTCATCTTCTGGCCCGACATCGCCTCGATCCGCGAGGCCAAACGCAACATGGCGCGCCGCCTCGCAGGCCAGGGCTACGCCGTGCTGGTGCTCAACCCGTATTATCGCGATGTCGCTGGCGAACAGTTTGAAGACTTCGCCGCTTTCATCGCTGATAGCGGTTTTCAGAAAGTCGGGCCATGGCGGGAGAAGTTGAACGCCGATTCGATCCGCCGCGACACCGTGGCGACCGTCGCCTGGCTGGACGAGCAGGCAGCAGTCGATACCTCGCGCGGCATCGGAACGCAGGGCTATTGCATGGGCGGCCCGTTCACCGTGTGGAGCGCCGCCGCTGTGCCAGAGCGGATCAAGGCCGCAGCCAGCTTCCACGGTGGCGGGCTGGTGCGCGAAGATGATCCCCGGAGCCCGCATAACGTGCTGGATGACACGCAAGCGAGTTTTCTCATCGCCGTCGCGCAGGATGACGACGCCGAAGCGCCCGGTGACAAGGTTTTATTCGCCAAAGCAGCGGGTCGGGCAGGGCAATCCGCCAATGTCGACGTGTACGAAGGCGATCACGGCTGGACTGTGCCTGACAGTCCCGCCTATGCAGAACCGGCTGCCGAAAAGGCGTATGCCGATCTGCTGACGTTGTACGAAGGCGCGCTTTGATAGTGCGGCGGAGCGCTTGCTAGCGCTTCGCTACTATCGAGAGTTGTCCGACCACGACTGGCTCTGTTCGGGATGTATCGCAGTTGTGCCGCGGGCCTTCGCACGTTCGTTGCTGAGGCCGAAGCGTCCGAACTTGCGATAGCGCTCCATCCACTTGTCCAGAAACAGGCCAAGCGGGCGTGGTTCCATGCCCAGTTCCTTGAACGTCCGGTGCTCGCCCGAAACCGTGCTGCCGGGCTTCAGCAGCGTCCACTGATCCCTGCTCATGGGCGTCAGGGGTAATGCGGCAAACAACGCTGATGCGCCATCGGGCATGGCGATGAAGCGACGATTGCGCCCCTGTGCCTCGGCAATGCGTTCGTTGATTTCGAGCATCGAGAGCTGCTCCGGCCCGCCCAGCTCGTAAATATGCCCGCCATGTTCGTCCGGGTTTTCGAGAGCGGTGGTGATCGCTTCTGCGACGTCGTCGACATAGACCAGTTGCAGCTTCGCATCCGGACCAAACACCGGAAGCACGGGCAGCGTTTCGATCATGCCGCCGAACATGTTGAGGAAGTTGTCATCCTTCCCGAACACGATGGAGGGGCGCACGATCGTCGCGTTGGGAAAGGCGTCTTTGACGTTCTGCTCGCCCAGGGCCTTGCCGCGCGCATAGGCGGCGCTGGAACTCGCATCGGCGCCAATCGCGCTGACATGGACGAACGCCTTTGCGCCATTGGCGCTGGCGATCCGCGCCATCGTGCCGGGCGCTTCGCCCATCAGTCTTTCAAGATCGCCTGAAAATGCACCAACCAGGTTCACGACATAATCAGCGCCATGAAGCGCAGCCGAGACGCTCTCTTCGTTAGTGATGTCGCAGCGCGCGAACTGGAGCTGGCCGAGATTGGCGAGTGGTTTTAGCCCGTGGCTCTTTTCCGGATTGCGGCTCGCAATCCGCAGCCTCGCGCCGCGTTCCAGCAGGCTCTGCGCGACGTAGTTCCCGATATAGCCACTGCCACCGAACACGGTGACGAGTTTTTCGGAAAGCGGCGATGTTTTGGTCATGTCCTGTATGATCCCACAAGCTGACGGATATTGCGCGGCCCGCCATGCTTTAACACGCGCACTTGGGCAAGCGTTCCTGACGCTTTGTCGGCACTAGCGGCGTGGATCGCCTCTCGTGGCGCGGTTTCCGTCCGGAACTTCAGGCATCAGGGCTGCAACTCGCTCCCCCCAGCACGCAAAAGCGGGCGCAGTGCGGATGGTTGAGCGACACGTCGCGATGCGCTTCCTGCAAGGTTGCGCCCATATCGAATTCCTCGTGATAGGGCAGCAAGGTGCAGGCGGCGACGCGCGGGGTTGGCTCGCCCTCGCGTTTGACGACCATCCGGCTTGACGAGCACATCATGGCTTGCGGATCGACGCCGAGAATATCCCAGCATGCGGTCGTGATTTCGGGTGTGTCGGCGCTTTCGTCCAGTTCGGGAAACACCACGAGCTGCGCCGGATCGCTCGCGTCGATCGCAATGCCAAGCTCGGCGAACAGCCGTGCGAACCCGCTACGCGCTTCACCTGCGTCTTCGCCCTCTACCTGACGCCCGGCGACGGCGATGTTGAAATCGTGCCGTGCGAGCCAGACAAGCCCATCGATAGCCTTGTCCCAGCTAACGCCGCGTTCCGCTTCATGCACATCTTTGGTGTAGTGATCGAGGCTGACCCGGATCGTCAGCCGATCGCGGTGAGGCAGGTTGAGCAATTGCTGCTCGAACCGCCGCATCGGGCGCATCGCATTCGACAGCACCAGCACATCGAACCCGCGCCTTAGCGACAATTCTAGCATCGGCATGATCTCGGAGTTCATGAACGGCTCGCCGCCGGTAAAGGCGATCTCGCGGGTCGGTAAGGCGTGCTCGGCGATCTCGTCCAGATACGTTCGCACATCCTCAAGCGTGAGATAGACCAGCGCGTCGTTTGTCGGCGAGCTTTCGATATAGCATGACTTGCAGGCGAGGTTGCACAAGGTGCCGGTGTTGAACCACAGGGTTTGAAGCCCTGCCATCGCGACACGAGCGCGTTGCTGGCCCTTCACCGTGCGCATGGGATCGATGAATTTCTCTGGCGTGATAGGGCGACTGTCGCGCAGAGCGAAGGGTGAGGCGCTCAAATCGATATAGTTCATGTCACAAAGCCCCCTCACACGGCGCCAGTTCCGGCCAGCGCGACAGATCTTCGGGCCGGTCGCAGTCAGCCAGGGTTTCGAGCAGGAGCGGTTCGATGCCGAGATCTTCGAGCCGTCTCAGCGTTTCCGGCAGAACCTCGCTCGTGCTCCACGGCATCCCGGTCAGCAGTTGGGGAAGAGGTTCCCGCATCGCGATCAGATAATACCCGCCATCCTCGGCTGGGCCGAGAACGACTTCGTGGGTGGACAGGCCATCGATCGCCGCCTGCACGTGATGCCCGGATAGATCGGGCGTATCAGCGCCGAAGAAGATCACCGGAGCGGTGTCGAGGAACGCCAACAACCGGTCGCTGAGAGTGCCCTCGACCTGAGCTTCATATCGCAGGTCATTGCCTAGCCATGTCGCGAACGCTGTCTTATCGGCTCCGGTGATGGCGATAATCACCGGGCACTCCGACCTGCGCAGCAGCTCCACAGTGCGCGCGGTGAGGTGGCGCTGAATGGACGCCGCCATATCCGGCCCGACTGCGGGTATGAGCCGGGTCTTGCACTCGCCCGCGACGGGGTATCGGGTAAACAGGATAAGCGTTGGCCGTTGCGCAATCGTCATTCTCATCGCCACCCTAGGCGTGGTTCAGCGACCAATCGTAATCGTATGTGTCGATTGCCTCGGCCCCTTCGAGCAGGGCGACGGTCGGCCCTTCGGCATATTCGCGCGCATGGTCGAGCACGTCCTGAGGCGAGCCCCAATCGCCCTGATACCAGTCGAAAATGCTCGATGCGACGATCTCCCCCGGCTGCCCGCCAAATCCGCGCGGATGATTGACGAAGGCCTTGGCTGCGGCCTCCAGCATGGTTTCCAGCTTTTCGCCGGTATAGGCCTCGCGCGCGAGATTGGGGCAGCCGATCGACGCGCAATTGACTGCGTAGTGGATCCGCACATCTTCCCATTCCGGTCGGAGAATGTCGTGTTCGATATTGTCGAGGCTGAGCGTTCGTCCGGATACCGTGACCACATCATCCTTCCACGGACCGGTGCCGAGCAATCCGATATCCCGGATTGAATCAAGCGGCAGGTTTTTCAAGATCACATCCACGGTCGCTGCATTGTAGAGATTCACCCAGAACGCGAATTGTTCATCGGCGCCGAATTCTTCGATGCTGACCTGCTGCATCGCATCGAGATAGGCGGTCAGTTCGGCTGCCGCTTCGTTCTGAAGGCGCTCGTAATCGACCAGATTTACGCCGTCAGGCCCTGCAACCACATATTCCTGCAACAGAGCATTCCAGGCCGAATGGTCGATGGTCGCGTCGGAGGTTTCGCTGGCCGAGAACTTGTCGCTTCCAAGGCCACCGGGGGCTGACGGGCCGCATGCGGCGAGCACGGCAGTGGCAGGGATCGCGGCCAGGATCGTGCGGCGGGACAGCGTGGCGCTTTGGGCAGAGGCGGCTTGAAGCATGGAAAGATATTCCCCGATCTTTGAGTGTTGCCTCTTTATTCGTTCAAGGCAGTTCAAATGTTACAGCTTCGCATGGGAACCGGTGTCAGGTCCGAGCTTCGTCGGCGGGCTCCTGCGTCCAGCACGATCGAAATCGCCAAAAGCCTCGCACGCGATTACGAACAGGATTTTCCACCCGGCGGCGAACACCCCGCGTACGGTGCCGGAAATCTTCGATACACCCACGCGTTTGCGGTAGCTGACCGGGCGCTCGACTATGCGCAGGCCCAGCTTTGCCGCGCGGACCTGCATCTCGACCGTCCAGCCGAAATCGCGGTCGGACATAGTGAGCCGTTGCAACGCATCGCGGCGGATCGCCCTAAACGGGCCAAGATCGGTGTATCGAGCGCCCCAAATCAGCCGGACGAGTGCCGGTGCCAACCAATTGCCGAAGCGTTGCGGCGCGCTCATCGCGCCCGGCTCTACCTTGCCCATGGTCCGCGATCCGATCACGAAATCGGCCTCTCCGGCGATGATCGGTGCGAGCAGCGTCGCGGCCTCGGCGGGCACGTCGGACAGGTCGGCGTCCATGAACAGGATGATGTTGCTGCCAGGATCGACCCGATCGAGTGCGGCGAGACAGGCTGCGCCGTATCCGCGCTCCGGCTGGAAAACGACGCGCGCGCCTGCCGCCTTGGCCTCGGCGGCGGTGTGGTCCGTGGAACCATTATCGGCAACGATGACTTCGGCGAGGCCCGGCGGGTTGGCGTCGATGATCCCGCGCACTGTTTGTCCGACCGATCCCTCCTCGTTGAGCGCCGGTATGACCACCGAGACGACAGGTCTGATCGGCTCGGAAGTGCCGGGTTTGACCTCGCGCGCGGCGAGATAGTTGCGCGTGAGATCGAACAGGACCGCCCCGCCGATCAACAGCCATTCGATGCGCAAGGCGATCGGATGAACCTCGAACGCTTCAAGCTCGTATATCTCCAGATTGAGGCCGGTGAGATAGGACAGCGGCAGAGCAGCGCTGGCGACATAGGGCCAGATATCACGGCGATCGAGCGCGAAGGGCAGTAGCCATAACAGATACCAGGCGTTCACCGCAGGCGCGAACAGCAGGATCGCGCCGAAGATGACCGCGAGCGGCACGGTGTCGAACCGGGTTGCCCGCGCATGCAGCCACAGCACGATTGCCCCCGCAATTGCGAGGGCAAGCAGCCGCCCCCAGGTTGGGCCGAACAGCACCCGCAAAGGCTCGAACGCCAGAGGATTGAAATACCATTGCGCCGCGAATGTCTCGGTCGAGTCCAGTCCTACGCCGAGGCCCTGGACTGCGAAGATTGCGTAGAGCACCGCCAGCGTGACGACAGCCGCGATCAATGCTCTTGGCGCGAGCTTCAGCAGCATCGGCCAAGCGGCAAGGGCAACGATCTTCGCACCCGCTGCCACTGCGATAAAGATGCCCGCCAGCACGGGACGGCGCCGCCCGGCCAGCAATGCCGCAAACAGTGCCAGCGCCAGTATGATGTCGGGATGAAGATGCAGGGTCGTCTCGGCGATGACCACAGGGTTCCACGCGAACAGCGCCGCGTGGCCGGGCTGGTGCCGACAGAGCAACAGACCGCTCAGCAAAAGGGTCGCCCCTGCAAACAGGATTCTCAAGCCAAGCTCGTCGCTACCGGCAAGCCAGTACGTGACGGCGAAAAGCGCTTGCAGAACCGGCCCGTAGATCGTCGGATATTCGGGGTAGTTAACCCATTCGAGTATATCCTGCATCCGTTGCGGGACCGATGGGTCACCGACAAACCGATCAGGGGCAATGCCGTAAGGCGTACCGCTTTCGAGAATGCGCCACCCATCCCAGATGAAGCGATAGTAATCGTCCTCGAAGATCGTGTGACCCCACAGGGCGATGCCGTGCGCGATCACTGCGACTATCAGCACGGTGCGCGCGCGAAGCTCCATCGGCCGCCAGAGCAACAGTGAGACGAGCGCGCTTCCCGCCGCAAGCGCAGCTACGTAAAGGGTAACAGGCGGCGCGATTTGTCTTGAAAGCGCGACCAGAACGGACACGCTCGCAAGGCATATCAACGCCGCAGCGGGGGTCTGCCACGAGAATGATGACGGGCTTGGTCGAACCGCCGTCAAGGGATTGGATGGTTCGATATGATCGTGCGGAATTAGATGCCGTAGCGATCGCGCAGGTAGTAAAGCACTGCGACCCGGTCCTTGTCATTCAGGTCGAACTTGCCATTGCGCACGGCCTGCGCGACTTCTGGAGCGGTCTGATCGTTCAGCCGCTTGCGGTACTCGCATTTCTTGCAGGTGATGCGCTTGCGGACCTGTGAGCGACCGCGACGGATCAGCCGATCTTCTTCGGAAAGGCCCTGCGCCCCCGATACGCCTCCGAAACCGCCGCCGCCTCGCGAACCGGAACCCGACGCCATCGCCGGAACCGACGTTATCGCCACGGCCATCAACGCCGCCGCTGAAATGATTGCAGCCCTCATATCAGTTCATCCTTTGCCAAGTATACCGAACACCCATGTTGCCTCGACGTTCGGGCCGTCTGCGCGAAAGGTTACAATGCGGGCCGAATTAGAGCGTTTTCCGGCTTGCCGGATCGGCTGTGAAAGGCCGGATCAGGTAATCGCGCCAGCCCGCGATCGGCCGGTATCCTTCGATACCAGTGGGGTGAAAGGTCTCATTCTCGGGCATGTGCTGCGTCCCGAACAGGCGATCATAGAACGAGAAGAACGAACAGTAATTGCGCCCCCAATGCTCGACCGCGCGCGAATGGTGGTAATGGTGGTAGATGTTGTCTGCCAGGATGTGTCGCATCGCCGGGGGGAACGATGCCGCCAGATTATCCGTGTGCATGTAGTAGTTCGAAACCAGATAGAACGTGGTCAGCAATGCGACGTGCTGCTGTGGACTCTCGATCAGGAAGACCAGCGGAATCGTGATGACAGCCAGATACAGCGCATCCTGCGCCCAGTGTGAATAGCTGCGCGCGGCGTTCATGTCCTCGATCTGATGGTGGATGGCATGGAGCCGCCACAAAGCTGGCACATCGTGCAAGGCGCGGTGCAGCCAATACTCGAAAAACCCGATGACCAGCATGTAGATCACCGGGAATGCGATCAACATCGGCCCGAGATCGTCAGCGCTCAGCAGCGGCTTGATCTCGAAACGATAGAGGAGCGAGAACGCGAGCGTTTGCAACAGGGTCGCGATAACCAGAGCGGTCGAGCCGTAGAGCAACCCTTCGGCATAGCGCTCCCGAAAGTTGGCAAAGCCCATTTGCCGCCATTCGAAGAATGCGAATAGCGCCACAAGGGCAAGCAACGAAAATACGCTGTTGGTCAGGGCGGCTACAAACCCAGCGAATTCATACGAAGCGCCAAGGTCGAGCACGGTCCAGCCGACCTCGGTCTGGATCGCGGATATCGCGCGCAGGATCCCCTCGGCAGAGATCAGCAGCACGCCGAATGTCAGGATAAATCGCACGTACGAGCGCGGCGCGGCGGCATTCGTCGCGTCGGTTTCAGTTATTGGCGGGTTACTCGATGTCACCTTTTGCCCAAATTCCCTCGCCCAAGGACATGCAGGGTCATTCGCACAAAACCGGTGCCAGGTTACAGGTCGGGAGGTACGCCCGGCGCATGCATAGGAGTTTGATGAGAGCACATAAGGCGCGGCTAAATCGGGTCGTCCTCAACAAACGCGTCAGCGCTTGAACGTGATCTTGCCCAGCGCGTCGTTGCCGCCTTCGCTTGTGCCGGTGCTTAGCGAGAAGCTGTCATTTCCCAGATCCCAGACGGTCTTGTACCGGACCTTGCGCTTGGTCTTTTCATCCTTGCCATCGAAGAAGAATGTCAGCCGATTGCCGGTCCGCTTGCCAGCGATGTTGACCGATCCAATCCCTCTCGGATTGACCCAGCGTCCGGTCACGCGGTTCGTTCCGGGGTAATCGGCGATGTGACCCAGCAACGTGTAAGTCCCGCTGGTGGCGGCGCACTTACCGCTCAGTGCCAGTTTTCTGGAGCCGGATTTGTAGCTCGCCTTCAACCGGCAACGCACGCCCTCCCTCGTTTCGCCTTTCTCGCGCAGGGCCCAGCCATCGCCTTTCCAGGTTCCGGCAAGTTTCGACAGTGGCATTGTCCGGTTCGCATTCGATTGCGAGGTCGCCGGACCAGAGCCGAGCAGCGCAAGCGCAGCCAAAACTGATCCCGTTAGGCGGGTTGGGCTGAAAAGCGGTTTCCGTTTCATCTTCCGGTGACTATGCCTATTCGAAGGTGCGATTCTACTCGGCGCATGCTTAGCTTCACCCACGGGGCAAAACAAGCCGATGTGCTTGTCGGAGCGCAGCCAATCGAGTTGCAGGGGATTTATAAATTGTCGTGGTTGCAACGACTTCGCGCGCTTGAAGGTGGATGCAGCCATCGGTGATCGGGTCGAAATGATTGAGCGTTTGGCTGGGTTGATTTGCGGACGGCGAAAGTCGCTTGCTGTTCTGGTGCTGGGACTGCTGTGCCTGTCGCTGGCCGGTGCGACCCAGATTCGGGTCGAGGATGGCGCTCGCGATATTTTCGTATCCTCGTTCGAGGAATATGCGCGCTTTATCGAGCACAAGGCCGAATATCCGCAGACCGACACCGAAATTGTCGTCCTTGTCAGCTCCGATCAACCGTTCGACCGCGATCAACTGACTCTGCTTCAGGATCTTGTCTTCGATGGTCAGCTGATCGACGGCGTGGATTTCGCGCATTCCATTTTCTCGATGCAGGAATACGATCCTGCCGCGCGGACTTTCCAGACCGTGATCGATGGCGACCTGTCGTCGTATGACAACGTCTCGGCGGCGATAGATGAAGTCGAACGCTCGCCATGGACGCTTGTGCCCATGATCAATTCGGAGCGGACGCAAACGATTTTAGTCTATGCCGTTGAGGAGCAGCGGGTCGATGACAAACAGGTTCAACCGATAATTGAAGAATTCCAGGAGCTGTTCGCTCAAGTCCCACCCGAAGCCGGGTTGGAATTCCAGATGACCGGCACGCTGCCGATCCTGAACCTGATCGTGAACCGGATTATCGGCGAGCAGGGGCTGCTGAATGGACTTGGCGGATTGTTGGGATTGATCACGTCCCTGTTCCTGTTTCGCAGCCTTGTGGTCGGCCTGCTAACGGGAATAGCGCCGGTTTTCGCTGTTCTTCTGACATTGGGCGCGATGGGCTGGCTCGGTCTGGAAATGAACGTCCTGACCAACTCCATATCGATCCTGATCCTCGTCATTACGATGGCGAATTGCATCCATATGACTTTCGAACTGCGCAAGAACGCGCGCCGAGGAGCCGATCGGGATGAATCCATCCGGGAGATGATGCGGGCCATCGCCTCTCCCTGCCTGCTGACCGGACTGACGACGATGATCGCGATGGCGGGCCTGTCCTATTCGGACTCGGAGCTGATCCGCGTCTTCTCTTTCGCCGCTGTGATTGGCCTGTGCATGTCGCTGTTTGCTGCGATCATCGTTCATCCGCTGGTTTTCGTGGTTGCGTGGCGGTTCAAGCGGGTCGAGCGCGCGCTGAGACGACAAGTCCTGCCGCAAAAATACTGGAGCGACCTTTTCGGCCGCCTGACTGCGTGGCTGCTCGAACGCAAATGGATCGTAGTCGGGATCAGCGCAGCCGGGACGGTATTGTTGCTCGCGGCGTTCTTGCCAGTCCAGACGACCCATCGGTTCAACGAATATCTGCATGACGACGATCCAATCGTACTCGCCTTGCAACAAGCCGAGAAGATCAGCAGTCCTACGCAATCGCTCGATATCGTGCTGCGTCAGGCTGGCCCGGACGATGAATTGATCTCGCCTGCCAATCTCGATGCCCTGATGATGGTGCACGAAGACCTCGAAGCGAACTTCCCCGACAATCCGATCTATTCGCTGCACAGCCTGCGCCGGATATTGCAGGAATCCGGAGAGCCAGCCGGGGCGGAGGACGTCGCGGCGATACTGGAGCAATTGCCTGATCGCGCACAGGCAGAACTCGTCGGTCGGCAGGGTGAAAGCTTCAAATTGTCGTTCCGCGTTGTCGATCAGCCAGCCGAGCAGGTCCGGAAACTGATGAATGGCATCAACGCGCGTCTGGATCAGTTCGATACCGGGCAGCTCTCGGTCGAACCCATCACCGGATTGACCGCTCTGGCTGCCGCTCTGTCGGACACGATGATCAAGGAGCTGACGATCAGCTTCCTCATCGCAGCCTTTGCATGTCCGCTGTTGATCGGTCTGTGGTTCCGCCAATGGCGGTTTGGCCTCGCAGCGGTGTTGCCCAATGTAATTCCGGTATTGGTCGTCGGGGCGTGGCTGATGATAAGCGGCTGGCAGCTTCAATTCATCGGAGCGATTGCCCTGTCGATTGCGTTCGGCGTAGCGGTGGATGACACAATCCACGTCCTCAATCGCTTCAACATCAATCGCCGGGAGAAAGATGGCCCGTTCACATTCGCCGATGTGCCGGGCGTGATGAAGCATGTGGCTCCTGCCTTGATGACGACCACTCTGGTGCTGTCAGTTGGAATCTCATCGGCATTCCTCAGCCAGATGCCGACGGTGATGTTCTTCGGCGGGCTATGTATAGCCATCTTTGTCCTGGCGTTGCTGGCCGATCTTTTAATCCTGTTGCCGATGCTGGCGGTGCTGGAACGAGGCGAGCTGGCTGACCCGGCCTAAAGGCCCGCATGGTCACGTTCGCCTATGTACCGCCGCGCAGGCGAACCGCCCGGAATACGCGGTGGATACCATGCCGGAGAAAGCGGCTTTTGCCTGTTGCCGCATCGATTTTCGGCTATGGGCCTTAGTGAATGAGAACACGTCGTATGAGGCCCAAACGTTGAGTGTAAACACGGAGCCTGCGCTCGTTATCAAGGCGAAGGGCGGGCTGGGCAATCGCATGCTTTCGGCGGTGACGGGCTGCGTCCTGGCCCGGCTCAACGGGCGAACCCCCTATATCGACTGGCGCGACGGCATGTATGTCGCTCCGGGCGAGAACCTGTATCCCCTGCTGTTCGATGCTGGCTGGATGGGTGATCTCTATGCCTTCGATGAGGCAAGAGATGTTGCGCCCGCTATATGGTCGGGCAAGATGTCTCAGCATCCGGTGGACGTTATCCGCCGCGATTTTCCCAATCAGCATCGCGATCCGTTTCTTTATCGCAAGCTTTCGATCGATCTGGTCGGCGCTGATCCCGGAAATCCGGTTGCCGTGTTCTGGTCGTATCTGCCCAAGCTTCGGCGTCTGACCGGGCGCATCGCGGCGCATCCCGACTTTGCCGGGCGCACTCCCGAAGAGATCATGTGCGACTTCCTCGACCGGCATTTCAAACCAGTCGTGGAAGTCCAAAGCGAGGTCGACCGGATATTCGATGGCCGGAAAAGTCCGATGATCGGTGTCCATATCCGCTTCACCGATCGCAAGGCTCCCTTGCCAAAGATCATGCGCGAACTCGAACGTCTGGCAAAACAAGCCCCTGAGGCGGAGATATTCCTCGCGACCGACAGTGCCGAGGCTCAGGATGCGGTGATGTCCCGTTTCCCCGATACCATCACCATCGACAAGGCATTGGCCGCTGACGACACCGCGCTGCATTTTTCCAGCGAAGGGTTTTCCGATCCGGTCGTCGAAGCGCGCAATGCGCTTATCGACATGATGGCCTTGGCGCGCTGCGACTGGTTGCTGCACAGCCGCCATTCCACTTTTTCGGTGACCGCCGCCCTGTTGGGCCGTATCCCTAAGCAGCGGCAGGTCGATGTCGACCGGCTCAACGCGAAACTCGCGGTCAAACAATTCATACAAGCGCGCACCTGAGCGAATTTTCGGAGAACACGCGAATGCTCAAACTCTATGCAGGACGCGCCTGGCGCAGGGCGAACCGGATATTGTCCCGCGCATGGTTGCGGTCGCAGGTGAAACCGGGTGCCGACCAGTGGGAACGCTATGGCGTCGGGCATGCCGCGTGGTGGGTGCTGAGCGATATCGAGCCGGGGACCATCGCCTATTGCGGCGGCGTCGGCGTCGATGCGACGTTCGATTTTGCCATCGCGGAAGAGAAGGGGATGCAGGTCCACAGCTTTGACCCGACCCCGACTTCGATTGCCTATATGGAGCGCGAGAACAACGGTCGCGTGACGTTCCATCCCTGGGGCATGCTGGATCGTGATGAGACCATGCGTTTCCACGCACCGGCCAATCCTGACCACCCCAACTGGTTTATCGAGAACCTGCATGGGACCGACGATTATTTCGAGGCCGAGTGCTACACGATCCCGTCGATCCTGGAAAAACTGGGTCATTCGGAAATCGAGCTGCTGAAGATCGATATCGAAGGCAGTTGGGCGCCGGTGATCGACGCGATGGTGCGCGGCGGAATTTTCCCGCGAGTTCTGTGCGTCGAGTTTGATTCGCCCGCGCCGATCCTGCGCGTGCGCAAGACGGTGAAGCAGTTGCAGGGCGCAGGGTATCGTCTGGCTCGTCGCGACAAGGAAAACTGTGTTTTTGTCCGTCCGGCATCGAAGGGCGCGGGGCGCAAGGCTGCGGCCTGATCCGGCGACCACGCCAGCTGGCGTGTCAGCATTGGGCTGAAACGAATTCCTGAAATTCTTGCGCTTGGTCAGACCGGCGATTGGTCAGGATCGTGGCCGCGCGCCTTAATCCAGTGCATTCGAACCGAGCGCCGCGCCTGTCGCTCTCAGTCACGATCTCAAGGAAGGCATCGGAGGGCAGCACTCGTGATCCTCGGCTGAGAAACAGCCCGTGCCAGCGCTCTCCGCCAACGACGAGATCTGTAAACGTCCTGCGTCCCGCGCCTTGGGCTTCCACGAACGTGTCCGCCGCAAGTTCGACCAGCAGATCGTCCTCGGTCTGATTGCTCAGAAATAGGGCGGTATAGCGCCGGGTAGCCTCGGGCATATCTTCGGCGGCGAGGGCCAGCCGCAGCATCGATTCCTGTGCAAGACGATCGCGCCAGCCGCGCTTGGCAGCGACTTGGATCGTGACGACGCCCTCATCCACCAATTCGGCATTGATCTGCGCATGTGCCAGCAGGCGAACGTGCTCGGCTGGGAGAGGGCGGCGCTCCACAAGTCGCTCTGCCTCGGCCAGCGCGAGCGCGGGATCATCGCCCAACATCGCGTTCGACGCGACCCGCGCCTGAGCGAACGCCCTGAAAGGCTCCGGCACGACGGCAGCAAGCTCCGGCGAAACACGCGCCTGCCGGTCGAGTTGAACCGCTCCGGTGATTGCGGCGACTGCCACTATGAGCGCAAGCCAGATGATGCGCCCGATCATTACCTGCCCTCCTGCCCGGAGCCTTGGGCAATCCGCGCCAGCATCAGGAGCGCAAAAGCCGCGATAGCCAGCATGGTCTGGTTGCGCAGCGGATAGTCGGTGATCGATTGCAGGGCCACTGCCAGCAGAATTGCCCCGCTGCCCCATGCGGGCCAGCGATATTGCGAGCGGCCAGCCCGCCAACTGAGCCAGCCGACCAGTATCAGCCAACCCGCAGCGAGCACGAGACCCGGCAGCCCGGCTTCGATAGCGAGTTCGATATAGTCGTTATGCGCGCGGCCAGCGCGGCGCTTTGTCAGGTTCTCAAGCGATTCGTCCACCTGGAATACCTCGTCGAACGTGCCCATCCCGGCGCCCAGCGGCCAGAAACGCGATGCGGAGTAAGTCGCGTCTTCCCAGATATAGGTTCGCGCATCCTCGGTCGCTTCGAACCGTTCGACCACCTCTCCGACCCGGCCCGGAGCAATGGCGACAACCGATCCAAGCGCAACCACCACCAGTGTCAACCCACCGAACACCGCCATAGATGCGCGATTGGAATTGCCGTCTGCGCGTGATGTGCCCGATTGCCGCCAAGTCATGAACGTCTTCGCAAGGCCCAGCGCGATCGGAATGGCTGCGAGCACAAAGGCTGTGCGCGAGCGCGTGAGCACCACGGCCAACAACAACGCCGCGCAGATCAGCAGCCTTGCCGGAAGCGCGGCAGGGTGAGGGCGCGGGAAGGGCAGCAATGCGGCCATGACCAATGCGCCGACGAGAAACAGCCCGGTCGAATTGCGGTTCGCGAACGTGCCATAGAGCAAGTCGGTCGCCGCGCGCTCCGGATAAAACACGAGCGAGGTTCCGCCGGTCGTCACCTGGATCACGCCGATCAGGAAACAGATCAGGCCGAGTAACACGATGAGCCAGCCGACACTCATCAGGTGACGGCGTGGAATGCTCCACCCCACGGTAAGGACGGTCAGCGGGACGATCAGGCCGGTGAGGGCAACCAGGGTTCTGGCCGGATCGACGCTTGCCGGTCTCCAGCCCGAGGCATCGATTGCTGCCAGCGATTGCGCGACTAGATCGCGTCCGGGCAGAGCGCTCCAGACGCCTTCAGGTAAGGGGGCGAGGTGCAGAATGGGTATGAGCAGGCTCGATCCCACCAAGGCGCGAAGTGCAATCGGGCTCTGCCTCCAGAACGCCATGAACTCGTGGCGGTGGAATGCCAGCACGCCGAGTGCGGTCAGCTGTACCAGAAGGTTGGCCAGGCCATATCGCACGCCGCCACCGCCAAATGCGAAGGCGACAGCTATCAGAGCGCATATAACGAGCAGCACGCGCAGGACAGGCTTGCCGTTGGCGGACGGATCGGCTTGCGAGGAAGAGGGGGGCGTGTGTGATGCGGGCATCTGATACTCAAATGAAAAAGCGCACGGAAATCATGGCCGCGCGCTTATCATGGGATCGACCATCGGGTCGTTCACTTGAACTGGATGCTTAGTTGGCGCCGGGCGACTGATTGTCGTCATCGTCGATTATGATGATAATGCCAGCGACTGCAGCAGCAGCGAGCAGGATGATGATGATCCCGCCCGTGCCCTTAAGCGATTCACCGTCATCCGAACGACCGACACCGGGCTGTGATACAGCCGAGCCTGAATAGATCGTCGAGCTGTCACCCGCACGCGTATTTGCCTGTGCGGCGATCGGCGCAAAGGCCATGCTGGCCGCCGCAACGGTTACAGCGAGACGCGAAGCAAATGTCTTCATCGGTGAGCCCTTCCTGAAACTTACGCATTGATCCCTAGTGGAGCGCAGTGCGATTGACAACCGCGCTTAAGGGGGATCCGAGACGCAGATATCCCAACCGTGACCAATTGATTGCGGCGGATCGTTGGGTCAATCTGGAGCGCAGTGCCCCAAAACGAAAACGCACAGCAAATTGCCGTGCGTCTTCAGATCGATCGACCTCTAAGGGACGAGATTGTAAGGCTGTTTAGTTGGCGCCCGGCGACTGGTTATCGTCATCGTCGATTATGATGATAATGCCAGCGACTGCAGCAGCAGCGAGCAGGATGACGATAATCCCGCCTGTGCCCTTAAGCGATTCGCCTTCATCCGAACGGCCGACACCGGGCTGCGACACAGCCGAGCCCGAATAGATGGTCGAGCTGTCGCCAGCGCGCGTATTTGCCTGAGCAGCGATAGGCGCAAAGGCCATGCTTGCAGCTGCTGCTGCGACGGCGAGGCGAGACGCAAACTTCTTCATCATTCGACCTTTCAAAACTCGTACGCAAAAACCCTTAGTGCAATGCAGCAAGTTTTGCAATCATGGTTTACGGTCAAATGGATAACGAAACGCTACCGGTTGTTGAGCGGGACGGGGTGAACCTAGCCAGATCATCCTATTAGCACCGAATATTGATCGATCTCGCCTCCAATCAACACGCGATCATCATGGATCAACCAAGCATGTGCGCCGAATTCTCCATCTTTCGGATTTTCAACGCCGATCCGGATTTCGCTCGCAATACCCTTGGCCCCCAGCCAGCGCTGCGCCGCCAGCGCCTGCGGTACACAATCGCTGCGCCATGGCACCAGCTGGGACAAATGGGTCAGGACGAAACATATACGCCGGATTTGGTCGGGGCCGGGTTTGGCCGAATTCACCCGCTCCGCGCACAGTTTGGTTGACATGTTGAGTGGTTCGATATCGCGCGCCTCGATCGAGCTCATCGCGAGACGAGCCCGCGCCAGTTCCCATGTCCCGCGCACAAGCAGGTGCGGCCATTTGAGGATATCACGCCGGCGAAGGCTCTCTTGAGCGCGTTTCGTTTGTGAAGATGGCGTCGCGACCATGATCAGACTGATCGCATATCAGGCATGCCACGCCAAGCATATCGCATTCACCTGGATCAGCCACCCGACCTGGAGGTGCCGCATTCAGTGCTTCTGGATCAGGTCATGCTCGACCAGCTTGGTCAAAAAATGCTCGAGATCTTTCTCGACCACGTCACGCTCGGCATCATATTCCTGAAGGATCTGGTCACAGACATCTTTTGGCAGAAGACCGGACTTCAACCCCTCCCACAGCGAAGTGCCGATCGGGTTCAGGCCGAAATAGTTGCCATTGCCCAAATGCAGGATGACCGTTTCGTCCCCAACCGGATTGGCAACCGCATCATCGCTTACCTGCCATTGAGTTGTCAGCATGTCGCTCACGAAAAAGTGTCCCTCGCTTATTCTAATGCGTTCCCGCGGCTCTTACGCGCTGCGGGGAGATTTGCAACGCGATCAGCTGTGGCCGTCGACGTATCGCCCGAGCAGACCGGTCGCATGATTGAGCGCGTCCATGTGGGTTTTGAAATGATCGGGATGACGCTCCAGCAGAAGCGCGGCGATCTCGTCCACGCTGCGGCCTTCGCCCACAAACGACAGGCAATCGCGATCGATTTCGATCTGGGTGCTGCGTTGGGGCACTGTGATATTCGAAATCTGATCCAGCGCGCTTTTCGAGATGACGTCGCCCTTGAACGTCGATTGCCGGAACGATTTCATAACCGACCCGCTCTCTGCGTCGATGACGTCGCAATCCCACGACCAGATGTAGGACCGACCCATCAGCTTTGCCCGAATGCGGGCCTTGACTGTGTCGCCCGTGTGCAGCTTCAGCGGCTCGGCCATGGGCAGCAGCATTTGGCTGTAGACAAGTGGAGGCTGCCCCGGCGCATTGGAATAGGTCAGGCCATCGGCAATCTCCGCGTCGAACCACATTAGCAAACCATGCGCGACCGTATCGCGATCGGCCGTGAGTTCGACCGTACGATCGAGATCGGGGTCGGTTACCTCGCGATAGTCGATAACAGCCAGGTCGAGCGGCTCGGAAACGAGATGACGGACACCGAGGTCCACCCTCTGATTGCTGTTCACGGCATATGTGCGCCCCAGCGACAGATCGATCCCATACTGATTGGAAACCCAGGGATAATAGCACGGGCGATATGCTTTGGGTGAGCGGGCGAGTGCGATCCGGATTGTGTCGCGCATCGGAAGCTGATGCCCGCCTTTTTTGAGCAGACGCTCACGTGCGTCCACGATCGTCGGAATGTGGGTTTCAAAGAGCGGCATGGTGCCGCGCACGTCGGATATGATGACGTCGGCTTTCGCATCCGGCCGATAATTGGTCGAAAGATCTTTCACGACGGTGATGCGATCCGCACAGCCATTCGCCTGCGCCATCGGCATGATCAGTTCGACACTGGGGTCAGGTTCGATCGCGATGACCTTTCCTGCGCCGTACTTGCAGGCGAGCAGCGCGAACGGGCCGAAGCTCGCTCCAAGATCGATGACAGTGCATCCCGGCGTGATGGCGCGTTTGAGAGCCTTCGCGAACACCGACATGCGCGGTTCGCAATCGACCATCTCACCGTAATTCGAGATGTCGTATCCTGTTACCTTGGTCATCGTGACACCATTTTCAGCTTGGACTCGCGATTGTCTTGGCCGCGTCCATACAGCGCATGATCACGGCGTTCACTTCGTTCAGGCGGTCAAGATCGTGCGGATAGGAGAGCTCGTAACCGGGGATACGCCCTGCCAGCTCCGATGCCTTTCGCAGCCGCACGGTTGCGCTGTTTGCATCGCGCGGCTCAAATGCAAAGCTCTGCTCGATCAGCGAAATGCATACGTCACTTGGATGGAGGGCGTGCGCTTCCACCTCTTCACTGTCCGGCTCGCCCGTCAGGTAAAACAGTGCGCCAAGCGGAATTGGGCTTTGCGAGATGTTGTCGAGCGAGGCGAGCCCGACCTGTTTCTTATCCGAATAATGCGCCATCGGTGCGACTTCGATATCAGCGCCGAAAATTGCCGAGGCGGTTTCCGGATAGAGACGCAGGCTGGGATAGACCGGCTCGCCGAAGACCCGCCCGCTTTCCTCGGTAATAACCACGGCATCATCGCCCAGAAGTGTGTGTCCGACCGAATCCAGACTGGCCGCCATGGTCGATTTGCCCGCCCCGGTGTCGCCCAGAAACACAGCAAGCTCGCCGTTGATTACCACTCCGCTTCCGTGAAGCACGAGATGACCACTTCCCGCGAGAATCCGCGGCGCCACATGGTCATTCAGAAGGTGATTGAGAGTTTCGTCGGTGACGTCCGGGCGAATATCGAACACGGTGACCGTTTTGTTCGGGATAGAAATTTCGAACCGGCACAAGTCAACGAACGACATGACGACCGCGTCACCTGAGCGCATTACGCTCGAAGGGAAGCCGTCATTGTCGTGGGACTCTTCCGGCGGAACGAAATGGGATCGTGACAGCCAGGCCGAGCCGAGGCTCGAAAGCGTCCAGTTTTTAAGGCGATCAGACCGAAAAGGACTCAAACCCGGACGAGCAGCATCCACGACAGCTAAAAAAGTTGAGTGTTGGTAAAGCGAATCCGCCGCTGATTATGGACGACGCATGGTTCCCATCATGCCCGGGCCTGTTTCAAACAGGCTACCGCTGCCAGCAGCGGTAAGCTTTGAAAACTCACCATAAACCACCAGCTTGGGCGGTGAGTAGGGCTTACTTGCGATACGGTCTGACATGGATACTCCGTGGATCAATCGTTGCTTGGCAACTTCACTACAGGAAATTGCGTATACCGCAATGGTAAAGCATTCGCAACCAACGCACTTTGCGCACCAGCGGTGCAATGGTGCATCAGTTGCGTCGTAGACACATCGCTTGCGTGAAGGGTGTTAGCATTCAATGGTTCACAAACTGTTTCGCGCCCTGTTTCCGCTCAGCTTCACCGACGGCGGACTGTAGCCTTAAAATTCAGGGACGGCGCATGGCGCCCATGTCGCCCATCGATGTTTCAGCGTCGATGCCGCTACCGCCGGCGGTCATTTTCGAAAATTGACCAAAAATAGTAAGCTGCGGACTGGTGTAGGGTGTCTTGGCGTTTGGCCGTTCTGTTGATTTTATCATGCGATGCTTCCCGATTCTGTTAAACACTGACCGTTATTCCATGGATACGTCGAGCGCGCTGCCGCTTCCAGCAATCCATCGCGCCCTTGGCTCAGATCGCGGTGCGGCGTGCGATACCTGCGATGAGATCGCATGTTAACGATGTCGAAAGCCTGAACGGCCTTGAGTGCTGGCGGTCGATGTTCGGAAATGCCTACGCCGTTCGTTAAAGGCTGCCTTGCTCGCTATTCTCGGCAAGGGCACTCCTTGGGTCACTGATCGAACCGAGTGTTGTCCACCAGTCAGCGAGATGGCGACCCACCAGAGCCGCCTCAAGCCAGTCTTCGTCATTCCGGTTCGACCCGCGATCTGGCCGTCCAGACTTGAGATAAGCCGACACGTCACCGTTTTTCGGGTGGTCTCCGATGTTGGGACCGTCGCTCCAGAGTGCCTTGGTGAACTCCCAGCCCAAATGCTCTTTGCCGACGCGCCAGCGCACTGCGTCTGGCAGAATACCACCCATCGCGCGCCGAAGAACAATCTTTGGCCAGCCGTCTTTCTGAAGCTGTTCCTGCGGCAGGGACAGGCAGAATTCGAGCACGCGAATATCCAGAAACGGGTCGCGTGGCTCTATTGCGAGCGCCGACGCCGTGCGATCGTACCTTTCGCGCGCGACCACGACATAAGGATGCAGGGCGCGCTTTGCCTTGCGCGCGTCGGGATCGGAAGGCTTGGCGATATGCGCGGCGTTTTGTTCTCTGAGCGCTTGTATGTCGATCCGCTCGGCAAATTCCGGGGTGATTGGTGAGTCTTGTTCTGTGTTTTCGGACCTCTGCTGCTTCGGTCGCGACCTGCGACGCTTGAGCAACGCTTCGGGCGCAAAAGCCCTCGCCAACCCCTTTAAGAACACCTTCCAAGACCCCGCTTCCGGCCCCCAAAAGCGTCTCTCACCTGCCACTTCTCGCCAAGCCTGAAGAAACAGGCCCTGGTCGAGATAGCGCCGGATCATCTCCTCCGATGCCAGCGTCGTGTCGCCTCCAACCCCGTCCAGCATGACTTTTACGCCGTCGCGATGCGCCCTGAGATAGACCGCGCGCAACAGCGTCATGTGGCTGTCGAAAGGTTCGGCGCATTCACGCGTCAGGCGCTCCAGATCGGCGCGGAACTTTTCAAATTCTTCCAGCGAGACGAAAAGAGGCTCGATATGATCAATCGCCAGGGCGGATCGGATGGTGCGCGATTCTACGCATTCGGGATCGTCCCTGATCGCTGAGTAGGTTCTCAGCGGTGCCTGATCGCTCTCCTTGAGCAGCCGCGCGGCCACTGCCGAAACCGATCCGGAATCCATCCCGCCCGACAGCATCGAACCCACAGGCGTCGATGAGCGGAGGCGTGCGCGCACCGCCTCGGTAAAGACCTCGAGAAAAGCGTCGGCGTAGGCGTCATCATCGGGCAGATGCAGCATCGGCGGAGCTTTCAGCTGCCAATATCGCCAGATGCGAAGCTCCTCGCCATTCAGAACGAGCGCGTGGGCCGGGGGAAGGCGGTGCAGTCCGGTGAAGAAGGTCGATGTCAGATCGCGCGCTTCGAAGCCTTCGAGAAAATCTGCAATACGCGCCTCGTTGACCTCTGCCGGGATATCGGGGTGCCGAAGCAGAGCGTGCGGCTCGGTAGCGAACGCGAACAGCTCTCCCGGTTTATGCGCATAGATAAGCTGGCGCATACCGACTTGATCGCGCGCGCAAAACAGTTCCTCGCTTCGGGCGTCCCAGATCGCGAAGGCGAAATCGCCGCGCAGGTGATCGAGACACTCTTTACCCCATTGCAGGTAGGCGAGCAGGATCAGCTCCCCGTCGCCGATGGTTCGCGTAGCATCGGCAAGACCCAGCTGCGTTAGCAGATCGCCGCGATTGTCCAGCCGCGCGTCCGCCGTGATGGTGCAGCCTGACGCGCCATCGGTCAGCGGCAATTGCTCGACGAGCGCTTCCGGCGTCGTCGCGAGCGAGGCATGCCCAAGTCCGACCGACCCGGCCATCACAGTGCGACTGCCATCGGGTCCGCGACGCGCAAGCGGTTCGAGCATCCGCTCGATCTCCGCCTGTTCGACCGTCTGATTGTTCGGCCGCACGATCCCGCAGATACCGCTCACGACCGCACTCTCAACCGGCCTGTGCGGGCGAGGCGACTTCGCGATAGCCGGTGGCGCTCGCTTCCAGCACGCGATCGGCCAGAGCCAGGCTGGCCGGGCGGTGTGTGATGAGGATCACCGTGCGATCCTTCATCGCTCTGATACAGGTTTCGACGAATGCCGCCTCGCTATCGAGGTCGTACATACTGGTCGCCTCATCGAAGATGTAGATCGGCGGATCGAGGAACAGCGCCCTGGCCAGCGCTATTCGCTGGCGTTGTCCGCCCGAAATGCGGATGCCGTGATCGCCAACCTCGGTGTCGAGACCCTGCGGCAGACCTTCGATAAACTCCCATGCCTCGCTCAGACGCGCCGCGCGTTCGATGCCCGCCTCCGTCGCATCAGGATTGCCGAACGCAATGTTGTCCCTGACCGATCCGTTGAATAGCAATGCGCGCTGGGGGACGTAGCCGAACTGGCGGCGCAGATCCTGTATCTGCAAACCGCCTATGTCCTTTCCATCGAGCGTTATCTGCCCGCTTTGCGGCTCATAGTAACGCAGCAACAGGCGGATGATCGTCGATTTGCCCACCCCGTTCTCGCCGGTCAGCGCGACGATCTCTCCCGGCGCAATCGACAGATCGATGCCATCCAAAACCACATCGCGGCCCGGATAGGCGAAATGCACCTGATTGAAGTCAATCGCGCCACTTGCGCGTTCGATCCGCCCGCTCTGCGCGTAACCGGCTTCGATCGGCTCGGCGAACACCTCGACCAGCCGGGTGAGAGTGCCGCGGGCAACCTGAAATGCGCCATACAGGTTTGCCAGACTACCCACCGGGCGGGTCAGAAGCGCGGCGTAGAGCAGAAACGCGAAAAGCTCACCCGGGCTGCGCTCCCCGCTATCGATCTGGGTGTTGCCGAAAACCAGTATTCCGATTGCAGCGAGCGCGGCAATCAGCGCGGTCGTCGGGCCGATAAAGGCCGTAATCCGCTTTTTCTTCAGATTAAGCGCCCGCGCGGTTTCGATCGCTTCCCAGTAACGTGATCGCTGGTGGCCTTCGACAGCGAAGGCCTTGATCGCCGGGAGCATCTCGAGATCGCTCTCCGCCATCGCGATCAGCCTAACATCGGCCTCGCGCACCTGCCGCGCGAGCGATCGCAGACGCCGAGACAGCAGCTTCATCGCGATGAAGAACACTGGCACCAACACCGGCACGACCAGCGCCATGACTGGGTCGAGGATGAACAGCAGGATCACCGCACCGCCCGCCGTCACGACCATCGAAGGAAGCGTCGCCAGTGTCTCGGTCAGAAACCCGCTGAGATTATCGACTTCATACGTCATCAGCGCCAGCAGATCGCCGCTGCGGTTCTGGTCGTGAAACGAGACCGGCAGGCCCTGCACATGCGCATAGGCCTCTCGCCGCAGCCCTGCGAGAATCCGTCCAGCCGCAAGTTCCGACAGGATCGCCACCAGAATATTGAGCGACGTCATCGCCACCAGCGCAACCAACAGCAGCATGAGCGTATTGCCCAGATCGATCGAGGTGTCTCCGGCGAGATTGCCCAGCAATTGACCGGCAAGCCAGGGAATCGCGAGAAGCGCTGCCGATCCGAAGATCGTCACGATGCTGATCAGCACCAGTTCGGGCAAAAACAGCCGGGCGCGCTGCCACAGGAACGCTGCGTTCATGAATGTTCCGCCCGCTTGAACAGCCGTCGGCCCATCCCGGCATAGCGGCGCAGCTGTAGCGCAAAGGTCGGCCAGTGCGACAGATGCGGGTATTTTCCAACCAGATGATCGCGCGGCGAGAACGCGGCCATCGCCAGAATCCGCAAACGTGCCGAGGCCGTACCAGCGGCCAGCAGATCGGTCTGGGCATCGCTGATTGAATCGGGATTGGCGATGTATCGGTGCGTCGGCGAGCGCGCCTGATCCTGCTTCAGCCGTTCCATGATGCTGGCGGGGACGTGCAGCCCAATGTCCTGCTGAGCGCCGGATAAAGCCGAGTACACGATCGAACGCGCATCCCGCTGCTCGCAAAATCGGACCAGTTTGTCCCAATCGTCGTCCGAAAAATCGCGGGTAAGATGCGCATAGTCGACCGACCAGATCAGGCGTCTCCCGCCGAGGATCTTCGCGCCGTCGACATAGAACCCGCGCGCCACGTGCCACGCCTGATTGATCGCGCCATGGACCAGCATCAGCATCGCGGATGGAGCCTGTACCTGCGATCCAAGTTGCGGGACAGGCTGGCTGTTGCGCGCAAACTCATCGTTGGTGAGAATGCGCTGGAGCAATGGCCGGTCCGCCGGTTCCCAGTGCAAGTCTATCGAATGGTCCAGATCCGCCCCAAGATTGAGTATCCAGGTTTCCTGGAAATACAGCCCGTGCGGGTCGTTGCGCCGAGAATATCCGGCCTTTTGCAGGATATGCCGCGTCGCTTGTGCATCCTCCGGGCGCACGAGCAGATCGGTGTCTCCCCGTCGCCGCATAGCTGGCACTTCGTAATACAGGTACGCGAGCGCGGTGCCTTTCATCACGGTCGCATTCACGCCCGCGTCGGCAAGCTGCGTTAGCAGCGCAGTCAGAGCAAGCCGGTGCGTCGCTTCCCACAGGGCGGCGAGGCGTGCCTCTTCGCGTAGGCTATCGGCCACATCGTCTGGCCAGCCATCGAATGCCCCCTTTGCCTGAGACAGCAGGACGGCAATGCCGTGAAACTCGCTGCGCTGGGTGAGCATCCGTCCCGTCTCAACCCCTGACCAGCCGTTCGGCCAATCGGGCAAGGCCTCGCTCGCCAGCGAATGGCGCACGCAACCGGCGAAGTAGGTATCGGCAGCCTCGATGGATGTCATGGTTGGCAGCTGTTTTGTCCGGTCCCGATCCACTCGCCCACCGTCATGCGATAATCCGTCCATTTTGGCCAGCCTGTGACGGCGACAAACCCCGATCGACACGCGCAATCGCGACATATCCTCAACGCCGCGATTAGCCATTGACCCGCTCTGGGCATGCTGCAATGCCGCATCGCGATTGCGGGGACTACCTATGGGAAAGCGACAGCGTGAGCAAAGCTCGTAAAGGCATTATTCTGGCCGGGGGTTCCGGCACGCGGCTGTATCCGCTGACCAAGGGTGTCTCAAAGCAGCTGATGCCGATCTTCGACAAGCCGATGATCTACTATCCGCTCAGCACGCTGATGCTGGCCGGGATCAAGGACATTTTGATCATCACCACGCCGGAAGATGCGGCTCAATTCCAGCGTGTTCTGGGCGATGGGTCCGATTTCGGCGTGTCGCTGAGCTATGCCGAACAACCGGAGCCGGAAGGGCTCGCGCAAGCGTTCCATATCGGCGCGGATTTTGTGCGCGGCGGGCCGAGCGCGCTCATTCTGGGCGACAACATCTTTTACGGTCACGGGCTTCCCGCTTTGCTGAACAGCGCCGATGCGCGCGAGACCGGCTCGACCGTTTTCGCGTATCGCGTCAATGATCCGCAGGCGTTTGGCGTGGTGGAGTTCGACGCCGAGGGGCGTGCGATCTCGATCGAGGAAAAGCCTGCCCAGCCTAAATCGAACTACGCCGTGACAGGGCTTTATTTCTACGACGAGACGGTGGTTGACCGTGCGCGTGACCTGAAGCCTTCCCCGCGTGGCGAGCTGGAGATCACCGACCTCAACAGGCTCTATCTCGACGAAGGCAATATGTCGGTCGAGATCATGGGACGCGGCTTCGCTTGGCTGGATACGGGAACGCACGCTTCCCTGCTCGACGCGGCGACCTATGTGCGGATTACCGAGGAGCGGCAGGGTCTCAAGATCGCCTGTCCCGAAGAGATCGCATGGCGTCAGGGCTTCATCACCGACGACCAACTGGTCGAGATCGCGCAGCCGCTACGCAAGTCCGGTTATGGCGAATATCTGCTGCAATTGCTCGGCAATCCGGTGATCGCGTGAACATCATCGAATGCACCATTCCCGGCCCGCTGATTATCGAACCGCGAGTTTTCGGTGATGAGCGCGGGTTCTTCATGGAAACCTGGAACGAGGGTGCGTTTCGCGAAGCGGGACTGGATCTGACCTGGGTGCAGGACAATCACAGTCACTCGCAAAAAGGCGTGCTGCGCGGGCTGCATTTCCAAAATCCTGGCGAGCAGGGCAAGCTGGTGCGGGTGACGCGCGGCGCGGTCTTCGATGTCGCGGTCGATCTGCGCAAATCGTCGGAACATTTCGGCAAGTGGGTGGGTGTGGAACTGACTTCTGAAAACAAACGGATGTTCTGGGTGCCGGAGGGGTTCGCGCACGGCTTTCTGACGCTGAGAGACGATACCGATTTCATGTACAAATGCACCGCGCCCTATTCGCCGCAGACCGAATACACGCTGGCGTGGGACGATCCGGCGGTCGGGGTCGACTGGCCCGCAATCGGGATGGACCCGATCATTTCGGAGAAGGATAAAGTGGGCCTGACGCTTGCCGATGTCCGGGCCTTTTCATGAAGGTTCTGATCACCGGAGCTGGCGGGCAATTGGGTGGCGCGTTGCAACGGCTTGCACCCGAATGGGCGGAGCTGAACGCGATCGATGTCGACGATGTCGATCTGACCGACGCGCCGATGCTGCGGGCGCGGCTGGTGGTCGAAGCGCCCGATGTCATCATCAACGCCGCTGCCTACACCGCCGTCGACAAGGCCGAAAGCGACGAGGAGACCGCGCGCGAAATCAATGCCGATGCCGTCGCGGTGATGGTTGAGGCGATGGAGGAGCAGGGCGGCAAGCTGGTTCATATCTCGACCGACTTTGTCTTCGATGGCACGTCAGCACGCGCTTACCGCCCCGATGACGCTCGCAACCCGATCTCGGCCTATGGCCGCACCAAGGCGGCGGGCGAGGATCATCTGCGCGACAGCGATCTGCTGGTGCGAACGGCATGGGTTTACGAGGCGGGCGGAGCGAACTTCGTGCGCACCATGATCCGCCTGATGAACGAGCGTGATGAACTTGGAGTGGTGTCCGACCAGATTGGTTCACCGACATGGGCGAGCGGCCTTGCTATGACCATCTGGGGACTGATTGAAAAGCAGGCGGCTGGCACCTTTCACCACAGCGATGACGGCGAAATTAGCTGGTACGATTTCGCGGTCGCGATCGCTGAAGAGGGTCATGCAACGGGCTTGATAGAGACCATCCCGACGATCAAACCGATCACGACCGCAGACTACCCAACACCTGCCGCGCGTCCTGCATTTTCCCTGCTGGATTGCAGCGCAACGCGCGAGGCCTTAGGAGACGAGCCGGTCCACTGGCGCACCAATCTGCGTCTCATGCTCGAACAGGAAAAGGCCATTGGCTAACCTACTGGTCACCGGCGGTGCCGGATTTATCGGCGGCAATTTCGTCCACTACTGGAACGCGCAGCACCCTGATGATGAGGTCGTGGTGCTCGATTCGCTGACCTATGCGGGCAACCGTTCGACCCTGGCAGGTGCGAACCGTACCGAACTGGTCGAAGGCGACATTCGCGATTCTGAGCTGGTCGAGAAATTGCTGCGTGAGCGCAGGATCACCACCATCGTCCATTTCGCGGCGGAAAGCCATGTCGACCGCTCCATCACGGGTCCGGACGCGTTCATCGATACCAACATCCTCGGCACCAACACGCTGTTGAAAGCCGCGCGTGCCGTGTGGCTTGATGGCGATGGCGTGGATCACCGCTTCCATCACATCTCGACCGATGAAGTGTTCGGATCGCTCGGCGCGGATGATCCCGCGTTCAGCGAGACGACCGCCTATGCGCCCAACTCGCCCTATTCCGCTTCGAAAGCGGCATCCGATCACCTCGTTCGTGCCTATCATCACACCTACGGGCTCGAGGTGACGACCAGCAATTGTTCGAACAATTACGGTCCGTATCAATATCCCGAAAAGCTGATCCCGCTGTTCTTGCTTAACGCGTTGTCGGGCAAGCCTTTGCCGATTTACGGCGACGGGATGAATGTGCGCGACTGGCTGCATGTCGAGGATCATTGCCGTGGGATCGAGGCGTGCCTGACACGCGGCAAACCCGGCGAAACCTACAATATCGGCGGCGGAGCCGAGCTTCCCAATATGGAAGTGATCGACGCCATCTGCCGCGAGGCCGACCGCGCATTCGAGGAAGTCGAAGGATTGGCTGACCGCTACCCCGATGCACCGGCTGCCAATGGCAGGAAAAGCGAAACACTAAAGACTTTCGTGACCGACCGGGCAGGGCATGACCGGCGCTACGCTATCGACGAGACCAAGGCGCGCGGCGAGCTCGATTACGCTCCGCAGCGCGGCTTTGATGAGGGGCTTCGCCAAACCTTGCGCTGGTATCTCGACCGCGAAGATTGGTGGCGGCCGCTGCTCAAGGCATGAGGTTAAGCCGCGTGTCCAGCCGCTTCGCGCAGGCCACCAATCGCGCCGGCTTCGAGGTGTCGCTGCGCAGAGTGCATCGCTCGACGCGAGGCAAGCGCGTCGTCTATTTCCTGCATATCGGCAAGGCCGCTGGATCGCAGGTCAAACAGATGATGACGCAGGTCAATCGTGAAGCCAGTGGCGTCATGATGAAGGCGCAAGGGCACGACGTCACGCTCGCCGACCTGCCCGAACCGTCTGACTACTTTTTCTCGATCCGTGATCCAATCACACGATTTCGCTCGGGATTTTACTCGCGCAAGCGCCGGGGGCGCCCGTTAAACGATATCGCATGGTCGCCGCACGAGGCGACCGCGTTCGCCAACTTCGAACACGCTGCTGACCTTGCCGAGGCGCTGTTCGCTCCGGGTGAGGAAGGGATGCGTGCCGCTGCCGCGATCAAGTCGATCCGCCACACGGCGCAGGACCAGATCGACTGGTTCGCATTGGCAGGCGATATTTTCAGCGTCCGGCCGCCGGTATGGGTGTTGCGGCAGGAGCATCTTGAGGCGGATATGGCTGTCCTGATCGAGCGGCTCGGCCTTGATGTGACACCGGAGCCGCGCCGTGATGCGAAAGGTGCGCATGCCAACGATTATTCCAGCGCTCCCGAATTGAGCGAAGCGGGGATCGCAAATCTGGAACGCTGGTACGCGCAGGATCTTGCGTTCTACGACGCGGTGGAGACGTGGATGGCACAATCCCGATGAGTTCAGGTGCAAACGGGTCCGGCAAAGTCTTCTGCATCGGCTTTCAGAAAACCGGCACATCTTCCCTGCGCGATGCGCTGCAGCAGGTCGGCTACAGCGTCACAGGCGTTTTCGGACGCGAGGTGCCGCTCGATGAGTTGCGGCAGACCTATGTCGAACGCGGGCTGGAAATCGCACGGCGATTCGATGCGGTGGAGGACATGCCCTGGCCGCTGATGTTTCGCGAGCTGGACGCGGCGTTTCCGGGATCTAAGTTCATCCTGACGATCCGCGAGACTGACCGGTGGTATCGGTCGATCGCCACCCATTTTGGTCCGAACCCGTATCACATCCAGCAATTGACCTATGGCGACGATGCCCCCGCGCCCGTCGGCCATGAGGAGCGCTATCGCCAGGTCTATAACGCTCACAACGCTGCGGTGCGCGAGTATTTTGCGGATCGGCCTGACGACCTGCTCGAGTTCTGGCTGGAGCGCGGCCATGGTTGGGATGAACTGGGTCAATTCCTGGGCCGCGATGATGTCCCTTCGGGCGCATTCGTGCACACGAATTCCATCAAGCAGCGGCGCAGCCTCTCTTATCGCATCCGCGCAAAGCTGATCAGGCTTGGCCTGCCGCTCAAGCCGATGGACGGCTGAGGGCAGGCAGACCGGCCCGCTACGTCGCCGCTACGGCTTCCGCTGCCAACGCCCGCGCAGCTGGCAGATCGCTGCCAAGAGCGTCTTCGTCCAGCACGGCGATCCGGCGAACCGTTGCGTTCATTGTCCCTGATCCACGCCCGATACGAAGTTCGGTCACGTCATCCAAGCCGACACCCTCGATCACAAGGATGACCTCGCCAGCACCGTTTACGGACTGGAACACGTCGTCCCGCGTGCCTCTGGCAGATCCGTTGATGCGCACGGTTCCAGCATGACCGCTGGCGCTGCCTTCCTGGTATTGAACCAGCACGGCATTGTTACCAGTCGACAGGAAAGTGCCCGACGTTTCGCCGTTGACGGTGACGGCCATTGCGATGGTGAAGTTGCCGCCCGTTATGGCTTGTGAGAGAAAATCGTTGTTCCCATCAAACGTTGCGCCGCCTGCATCGACCACCGGCTTACGCGAATTGGTCGATTGCGAGTGATCGTTGTTGTTCGCCGACTGGTCCTGCGAAATCCACGGCGATCCGGCGGTCGCAATCGTGTAATCGTGGAAGCTCGATTGCGCGGCGCCCGTATTCAGCAACGCCAGCAGATCGCCAACCGGATCGCTGCTGCCGGTGCCTCCTCCGTTGCCTGCCGAGTACTCGGTGGCGTCTGCCGATATCGCTCCTCGCGTTGCGAAGGGAATCGAGAACGACTTGCTGTCGATATCGAAGTTCAGGATCGGCCGCGCACCCGCGACCAAAAGCGGGCCAGCGGGGCGGAAATCTCCGCTTTCAGCATCCTCGAACAGCGTGGAAACGAGCCCGCCCTCGCTCGTTCCTGTGGCAATGTCGGGAGCCGATGATGGGCCGTAAATGTGGTTGTCAGCGATCGTTGCATCGGGATCTTCCTGGCCAACAAAGCGGAGTTCGCGCAGCACATTATTGGCGATCAGTTCGTAACCAAGCATGTCCATGTTGGCACTGTCAGAGCGAATGATCAGGCCCTGATGGACCCATGTGTTGTGCGCCAGCACGAGGTGACTGGTCCACACATCGGTCTTACCGATCTGGCTCGCGAGGTTGCTGTTGTCATAATACTGGTGCGGCGCGGTGCTGACGTCGAACACGTTGTTGATGATGACCATATCGCGCGGCGTCCCATCGTTGATGGGTCCGATAAATACGGACTGCACCTCGCCTGTGACGCGGTTTCCGCGGATAACGACATTCTCCATCGTGCCGGTTCCGTGCTGGAAGAAATCGCCATGCCGATCATATCCGATGAACAATTGCAGCTCGGTGTCCTTCACATTCTGAGCACTGAAGGACTTGCTCGAATTAAGCTCGGTTGAAACGCGCGCAGCGCGCTGATCGGCCAGGTTGGAGTAGAGACTCTGATCGTCGGGTATGGACAGGTCGGCCGCCCAACCCGAATCCAGCGAGGCGAGGGTCGTATTGACCCAATCGACCACGTCCTGAACGGAATAGCCATCGCCCCGGTTACCCAGATAGTAATCTTCGTTCTGACCGACTTCGAAAGTCGCGCTGTTCGCACCCCATGTTGCTGTAAAGGTCGCGCCATTGGAATCTGCGCCGCCGCTGCGTTCGAACGTCGCGGTCGGCTCTGGCCCGGTGTAGATGACTGAGAGCGCCTTGTGATCGGTGCTCCACCAGACGTCGGACTGATCCGTGATTACACAATCGACTACGCAGAAGCTATCGGATGCAATATCGTAAGAGATTGAGTCGAGCGTGCAGCCGCGCGCAAGATTCACCTTTCCAAGCGACCCTGCAAGGTTGGAAATCTGCACTTCGGTAAACCAAGGGAAGCCATCGACACGCCATCCGAAAAAGTCGATCTTGCCGCCGCGTAAGTGTTCGAAGCGACCTTGAGGTGATGTGCTCGTGAGGTTGCAGCCATCGAGCCAATGCATGCCGTCGCCATAGGAGCCAAGTCCGCCGTCGACCTCGGTGACGTAACGCATGTCGATCGTCAGGTTTCGCCCGCGAAAGTGAAGCGGGAAGGCGTAGTGCTTGATCTTTGCATCGGAATCGCTGGTGTAGTCGGTGCGACCAATCGAAACGCCGGGGACGGTGGCTTCGATCAGCACGCGGCCTTGCATGTCGGTGAAGCTGGCACCGCCTTCGCCGAGCATCTCGTACTTCCCCGCTTCGGTGATCCGAATGCGCGGGTTGGCCGGAAACTGCGCCTTGAGCCAATCGAGGGCTGCATCGATTGCCCGATACCGCTCTCCTGAGATTTCGGGGAGGGAGGCCGCGACTTCCAATTGGAAGTCGTGTTGGGTGCTTTGCGGAGCGAAAAGGTGCGGGCCGATCACACGCCGCTGCATGGTCGGATCGGCTGGGATGGCTTCGACGTAGAGATTTCCATAGCCAGCCTGATTCGCAGGCTTTTTCAGCCGCGCCCACCATGCGAAATAGGTGACCGGCTGGCCATTGGCGTCGACAAAGGTCTGGAAAGTCGGTGCGGTAATTTCCGCCGTGCCGCCCTCGAAATGGAAGACCACTTTTTCAAGCCCGCAATTCAGCAGAGAGCCTTGGTTGTTTGCCCACGCATCAACGCCGATCAGGATTGTGTCGGTGAACCATTGGCGTGGCGGTGTGATCAACCGGCAGGCGGGTTTTGCAGTAGTTCGCTCGGGGTCGGTGGGCAGGGCCGCGAAGCCACTGCTTTCGGTTCCATCCCAGGCGGCATCGGGTGAAACGAGCGGCGGCAGGCCGACTGTGACGCTGCCCAAAGACAGATTCGTGACGCCGCCCGAAAGGATACCAAGCCCAAGCGAACTCATCAGGCGAGACCTACGAGATCGGTTGCTGTGGTGCCCGTGATGCGGACGGATCGCACTCTTATGGGAAGCACGCTTCCACCAACCACATTGCGCAAGATCACGTCTTCGGCCGAGCCGATTGCGCGCAAGGCGACGTCGCCGCCGGACCCGACATAGATAGCCTTTGCTGCACCGGGCAGATCGTCGCTGTCATTTGGAGTGATCGCAAAGGCGGTCTTTGCGGGTGCTATCAGGCTATCGCTGCTGCTTTCGAAGGGATCAAAGGACATATATCGCCTCATTAGTATGAATAGATGCAAACAAATAACCAAATAGGTTCAAAGTAGGAAAGGGATTTCTCGCTGTTTACTCTCAGTGAATATTGAAACGTGTGGATGATCCCAAGATGTACCGCAGGGCAGATGCTGGACTTTGGCGGCTTTGGTGAATTACACGGTCCATCCATGCGGGGCCAACGATCTCGCCATTTTTCAGGGGGGGGCTAAACGATGGCCGTGTCCGAATCGGTCCGAAAAGACAGCCCCGGGCGATTGCAGCGTGGATTGCGTCTGGTTGTGTCGTTGCTTGATCCGCGAGCCTGGCTGCACCTCGTCAAGATCGTGAACTATTACAATTACTCGCATGTCGTGCCTCTGCGAGAGGTGACGTTTGGCGGTGAGCGCAATGTCAGCCCCGATGCGGTGTTCCAGAATCCGCAGCGGATCACCATCGGTGAACGGGTGCGCATCGGGTCGCGGTGCCACCTTTGGGCGGGGCCGAATGCGGGCAATATCCGGATCGGCGACGATGTGCTGTTCGGACCGGAAGTGTTGGTGACGGCGGCGACCTATCGTCACGATCTCGGCCATCCGGTTACCGATCAGCCGATGGCAGAAGGCGACGTGGTCATCGGCGATGACGTGTGGCTCGCCACGCGCGCAATCGTGCTGCCGGGTACAAGCATCGGCAGCGGATCGATCGTGGCGGCAGGAGCGGTGGTTCGCGGCGAGTTTCCCCCAATGAGTATCATCGCCGGGTCGCCTGCCAAGATCGTCAGCGAGCGGGTGATCGCGCAGGATTAGCGTTGTGCAGCGATGGCGCTAACGGCGCTGTCACACACTGGCCTGATGCCGGTTGGCAACCCGTCCCGTCCAGACATTGATCCCCTCCCTGCTGCGCACGAAGTAGAAAGCGGTCAGGTTGCGAGCGAGCAATGCGAGCGACATCGAAAGCGCGATTCCCGCAAGCCCCGCGAAATGCGCAGCGACCGGCACCGATGCCAGGACGAGCGCAGTGTAGACGATGGTAATCGCCAGATTGAGCCGTTCATTTCCCGACATTGCCAATACCAGCCCACAGGGGCCTGTCAGCGTTGACGCCACCTGTCCGACGATCAGGATAACGAGCACCGGCCACGCCGCTTCGAACTCCGGCCCGAACTGCGCGAGGATGAACTCGCCTGCAAAGAGCAGCACTATCGCAACGGGAATGGCGATCCCTCCGCTGATCTTCACCGCGGAATTGGCCAGGCGTGCAGCCAGTGCGCGATCACTTGCGTGGAATGCCGCGCTGATCTGCGCCGAATAAACCGAAAAAAGCGCCTTGGAGACTATCTGCAGCGCCATCGCGATCTGCACTCCCACGCGGTAAAGCCCTGCATCCGCGGCGGACAGCATCTGCGCCGCGACCGCCAGACTGTACCAATCGCCGATATTCTGCGCGATCCCGACGCCCCATAATGGCAGCGATGAAGCGACCACGGTGTTCAGCCGGACGTGCAGCGTATTCGCGCCCCAGCCGACGTGCCGTACCATCACCAACGAGCCAAGAATTATCGATGCGAGCCCCCCCAGCGCAGCGGCCCACAGCGCGCCATGAACCGTATCGACGAGACCAGATGCGAGTGCGATCGCGGTCACACACGGGATGAACAGCACGGTGATCGCCTGACCGATCGTAAAGCTGTGCTGAGATCTGAGCATCCCACCCAACAACTGAACCCCGCCACGCGCGATCAGCAGCAGGCATAGGACGACAAGCATGGTGCGAGGGGCGGAATCGCCAACTAGTGGCTTCCAAACCAGATCGCCTCCAAGCCACAGGATGAGCGAAACCAGCAGCATCAGTCCAAAACCAAGCGCAGCGACACTTAGTGCTGATCCGAGCGCAAGCGGAACCTTCGCCGCCACTGCCTTGGTAAAATGCCGAACGACACTGACGTTAAGCCCCAGCAGGGCGACCACGGACAAGAACAACGCGGTCTGGCTGATCAGGGCGAACTGCCCGGTGGCGGCAGCCCCCAAATTGCTGCCAATCAGATAAGTGACCGCAAAACCGGCAACGACCGCACCGCCGCGGACGCCCAGCGCTGCGAGGATGATGATGTTGTGCTTCAAACCCCGCTGCGTCTTGGCACGCAAGCGAGAAAGCAATCCTGCTTGCGCAGCACCGGGACGACTGGGTTCGATCATGCCTTCGACTTGCCTGAAATCAGCCCAATGTGCGAGCACCTAGCTGCGCGAGGGCGCAAAACGGTGGATGGCGCACGCATCCGTTTGCATGCTCTAGTCGAGTGAATAGCCGAGCTTTTGCAGTAAATCGCCAGAATGATCGACAAACGCTTGGTTCTGATCATCACTCAGCCTGTCGCGCCATGTCTTGCGACCGCCCTGGCTTGCTCCCCCCTTGAATTGCGTGCTCCGCGCAGAATTCCAGCTTCGCATCGTCGAGTGAACCTTCTCGACAGAGCTGGCTTCCAATGCCGCTTTGATCTGTGCATCGTCCGCGTTGAGGCCACTGAAAGCTGCCACATTTTTCGCTGTGGCGAATGGCTCCGCGCGCATGTCTTCGAACCGGACCATCAGCATGTTCGGATGATCGCGATGCTCAACCCACGAGCCGACATTGTCGCGCCAGCTGCCATAGCGCATCCAGCCATCGGTCATCTTCTTAAGGAAGTCATCCAGGCTCCCGCCGTAATTGTTGATGTGCCGGTAATAGTCGTAATACGAGATTAGCACATCGCGCCCGTCGCGAACGACGTAGATCACTTTCCCGTTGAGAAAATACGAGGCGTAGGGGAGGTGCGATTTAAAGAACCGCAGGCCCTCCGGCATCCGTGCCAGACGCTCTTTGAATTCAAGCGTGTCGATGGTTGGCAGCGACGCTTCCAGCGTTTCGTGATCATCGACCTGCGACCCGTGCGTCAGATATTGCACAATATGCCTCAGCCACGTGTTGCCTGAACGCGGATAGGAAAAAAGGAACCGGTCGTTGGCTCCGACCTCCATCCAGGGAACGCCGACTACCCTGTGGCGAATGTCGCGTTGCACTTTGCGTGCATTGCGCCATAGCTTTCTGGGCAGGGCCTGCATGTATGGAATTTCCTACGGTTTCGGTCTGAACGCTGTCGGCTGATGTCTAGCGGTCTTGGTTGCAATTGCCAATCTGCCTGATCGCTATCGCAGTAGCATATTTCGGCTCATTGGCTGAATTTGGATAGTCGTGGCGGAGCTGCAACTGGTGCCTTGATCGACCCGCCAAACCGTATACCGTCACGATCGTGGCAACCGCATATCATACCAGTCGCGTTCCTATGCCAGCGCATCCGCCGTCTCGTGCATTTACGAGCGATGTGCCGGTCTATGCGGCGGTGGTTCTGGGGTACATTCTGCTCCTGCCTCCGCAGCTGAACCTTTCTGTGTTCGGCTCCGTCCTTCCGCCTTATCGGTTCTTTCTCATTCCTTCCCTGCTGTTCGTATTCGCGGCGATTTTCAAAGGCCGTTTGAAAATCGTCTGGCCGGATATTCTGGTGATGCTGGCCGCAGCCTGGATCACTCTGGCCCTGTTCATGACGACCGAGCAGAGTGCCGCTTTCACAGCGAGTTTTGCGCAAATTACCGACATCGCCTTTGCATATCTGTTCGGCCGTGCTGCGTTTACGAGCTTGCGCGATGTCAGGGTGTTTCTTCTGCTGATGCTGCCGGGTCTCGCTATCATTGGCGGGCTCATGATCCTGGAGTCCCTTAGCAACACGCACATTATCCAGCCCTTTTTCGCCGAGTTGACCGGCCAGTCATTCCGGGTGCGTTTCGACGAGCGGCTGGGCTTGATGCGTTCTCGCGGCCCGTTTCCTCATCCCATTCTGGCGGGCATTTTCATCGCCAGTTTCCTGCCGCTCTACTTCATGTCCGGTTTCAGGCGTTGGCCCTGGATCATCGGGAGCGTGGCTGCCTTTGCCAGTTTCTTCACTGTCAGCTCGGCGGCGCTGTTGGCGCTGGTCGCGGGAGGCGGTTTGATCGCCTATAACTGGCTTAGCGAGCGGATCGTGAACCTCACCTGGAAGCTGTTCTTCGTCGGAGCCGGGCTGGTGATGTTCGTACTGGAGATGGGCACCAATTCAGGGGCCTTCAATCTCATCATGCGGTTCGGATCGCTTAACTCCTACAGCGCCTACAACCGTGTGCTTATCTGGAAATACGGGACGAAGAACGTGGAGAAGAATCCATGGTTCGGGATCGGTTATGAAGACTGGGAGCGGCCAGAATGGATGGTTGCCTCAATCGATCACTATTGGCTGATCCTGGCGATCCAGTTTGGCTTCATCCCGCCATTTCTCATCGCTATTGCAACTTTCATCGCCGTCTACACACTAATACGGCGGACACCGCAAAACGTGTCGCCCATGGATGTCCGTTTCCAACGAGGAATTGCGATCGCTATGTCGGTTTTTGCGCTGGGTGCGATTTCGGTAGCCTTGTGGCTTCAGGTGCAGGTGTGGTTCTTCGTATTGCTGGCGATCACGGTCAGTGTCGGACACGCTAGTATCGAACGGCCGCAGCAGGTAAGGCGACCGATGCCCAAAGAACTTTGGGAACAATTGCAATTATCAGAGGCACCGACGGCTCCGGCTGCCGGCCCAAGTCAGGATAGTCCAGCGAGGCCTGCGAGGTATCGTTAAGAGCGGCGACCAAGCCTTGCGATAAGCCCCCGACCCGGGTGATATCCATACATCCAGAAATGCGGTCGCAGCGCCACATTCCGATAACCGTCCGCCATTCTGCCCAGTCTCGGGCGCCAGCGACCAAGCAATCGACCCAGGGCGAAGCGCTCAAACGCGGCGAGCCACGTCAGAAAGAAAGCCAGTGCTGCGGCTGGCCTTGACCAATGCCTGCGTACGAATTCCATCGTTCCGGCCGCCCGGTACATCAGACGCGTTGGTGAAAAGCTCTGACCGTGCGCGACCGCATGAAACCCGCGCGCATCGGCAATTCTCCAGAATGAACAGCCGAGTTCGCCCAGTCGGTAGAACAAATCCACTTCCTCGCAATAGAGGAAGAACCGCTCATCCAGCCCGCCAACCTCTTCCCACGCGGCGCGGTCGAACATCACCAAGCCACCAGTGAGCACATCGACCTCGGCATCCTGATCGAGGCCTGCAACTTCTCGGTTGCCCACAATTGATCGTCCGGCGGCGACGCTCGCAAATTCAATCAATGACGGCATCGCGATGGCGTTTCCACTGTCAGGCTCGCCGTCCGCATCGAGAGTGACGCCGCCCCATGCTGCGGCCTTCGGATGTCGCCGTGCGCCATCGAGCAGGCGGTCGATCGCTCCGGGCAGCAGCGTCACGTCCGGGTTGACGAGCAACAGTTTCGCAGCGTTGGCTTCGGCGGCGAGAAGGTTGTTCCCGCCCGCGAAGCCGATATTGCCCCTGCTGGGTACAATTCGGACATGGGGGGAATCGCGAGCGACCAGCGCTTCGGTCGATCCGTCTCCATTGTCCACCAGCAGAATTTCAAAGCTGTTTTGAGCGCAGCCTGACGAGACTGACTGAATGCACTCCACGATCAGATCAGCAGAATTGTAGGCCACGATCAGCACCGAAACGTCCGGTTTCATGGCGTCACCAGCGATGCCTCTACCTTCATCTGCGGAGGCTGAGAACATGTCGGGATGTGTTGGGCCGTCAGCCATCTATCAACCTTCGCGCGCGGTCAGATCGCGTTCCCAGACGATCTCTTTACTGCGTGCCCGGGACCAGCGCGCGCGAAGGCGAGCGATGAGCTTAATGCCGAGATAAACCGCAACATCGAGTACAGAAGCGCCTTCTTTCAAAGCGGTCCGTAAGTCGCCTGCCTGGTTCGATCCGGTGAAGTGAGGGCTGGGATATTGGCGCAAGACTTCTTCATTACCTAGCCGTCGGCGGGTTTCGACCCGAATCTGGTCAATCGCGCGGCGGGGCGGCGACACGGTGAAAAACACCGGGTTCCCGTCGGCATCCGATGCAATGTTGCTCCGCTCCGATTCCAGAAATCGCGAATGGACCCATATGTCGTCGCCCGTGATGGGAGGGAAATCGCCGATCCGCTCGTAGCCTGCTCGCGAGATGCCGAAGCAGCCCGAGCCGACCATGTTCTGCCTTACGTAGGGCTGCGTGAGCCAGACGCGATAGTAGGACCGGATCAGCTGGCTGGAATGCGAGAGGTCCATTCTAAGGGCTGGCGATGCCGCCATCACGCCGGGTTTTCGCAACTCGTTTGCGAGCGCCCTTAGTGCACTGTAGCTGCACCGCACATCTGCATCGAGATAGATGCGAGGGAAAAAGGGCGCTCTTTTGTGCGCTGCGTTCATCGCGAGCGTTTTGGAGCCTTGCGGCAGATCGAGAACCAACGAGTCGGGAGCTGCAGCACGTGCGATTTCCGCCGTGCGGTCGCTACAGCCGTTGGCAGCGACAATGATCTGCGCTCGTCCTGTCGCGGGAGCATCGCCAAGCAATGCCGTGAGGCACCGCTCAATTACCGCCTCTTCGTTATGGGCTGGGATGATGATCGTGAAATCGCCGTCAGGACTGGTCACGCAATTCTATCCTGACTGGTCGCACAATCGGTTCCACAGACTGACTTGCGGGACAGGCTCTGGTGGGGATGGCGATCGCGTCGGCTTGACCTCCGCATCGCCCTCACCGGATCACTTGTCGTCGCCGTACTGGTAATAGCCATACTGGTAGTTGTAACTTTGACCGGCCTCGAGAGCGCGATACTTGGTCAGGATAACGCCAAGGATGTTGCCACCTGATGTGCGCACCCTGCGAATGGCTGCCTTGGCCTGGCCGAAGTGAACCTTGTTCGCTTCGAGCACGAAGATTGTGCTGTCCACCAGACGGGCCAGAAGCGGCGCATCGGCCAGTCCCATGACAGGACAGGAATCAAAGATTATCAGCGAGTATTCCTGACGGTTCTTCTCGATAAATTCGCGCATTTGCGGCGATGCGAGCACTTCCGTCGGGTTGGGGCTGATCGATCCGATCGGCAGGATTTCGAGGTTTTCGTGAATGCCTTTCACAACCGCCGATTGCAGATCGGTATGGCCCAGAACTACCTCGACCAAACCTGCCTGCGGGTCTTCGATATCGAGCAGGCGAGCCACCGACGGACGCCGAAGATCGGCATCGATCAACAACGTCTTGCGACCAAGGCTGGCGAAGAGCTCTGCCAGGATCACCGCAGTGGTAGACTTGCCTTCGGAGGCCTGGCTGCTGGTCAGCTGGATCACGTTCTGATTACGCGGAAGGCTGAAGTCGATCGCCGAGCGGATCGAGGCATAGGCTTCCATCAGCGCGCTGAAGCGGTTGGTTTCCTCCTGCTCCAGATCGCGCGATTCGACGAATGGCGTATGGCCAAGCAGCGGCAGACCAACCTTGTCCTCGACCTCTTCGAGAGAGCGGATACGATCGTCGAAGGTTTCACGAAGTACCGCGAGTCCACCGGCCATCGCGATACCGAACACCAGCGCCAGCGTCATGTTGCGTATCAGATTGGGCGAGAATGGCGCGCCGGGAACAGTCGCGGGGTCCAGTTTCGACAATTGGCCGCTGCTTACATTGGAAGCCGAGCTGATCGTGTTGTAGCGATCCAGCAGCGTTTTGAGCTGATCGCGCAGGGCCTGCGCCTCGCGCTCCAGAACGCTGAATTGAACCTGACGATCCTGCTCAACCATGGTTTCGCCGGTCAGCGCGCCGAGTTCGCGTTCGAGCGCCTGTTCCTGATTGCGTGCGACGACGTAATCGTTGCGGACAGTCGCCTTCACATCGGCGCTGATCCGTTCGATCTGCTGGTCGAGCGACGATATCTGCGAAAGAACATTCACGATCTGCGGGAAATCGTCATTGTAGCGCTGTCGCAGGTCGGCCAGTTCGGTCTGCTTGGCAGAGCGTTGTGTAACCAAGTTTTGCAGAACCGAGTTTGTCTGAACTTCCGGAAGCTGTGCGGCTGGCAGGTTCTGGATCGAGCGCCAGCGCTGCTCGGCTTCGATCCGCTCCGCTCTCGCCTCCGATACGCGCTGATTGATATTGCCTAGTTTGACCCCGGTCAGCGTGACACCGCTGGCGCCTTCCTCACCCGAGCTGGGCTGCATGATGATCCCGGTGCTGCGCGCATAGTCATTCGAGGCCTCTTCCGCCTCTTGCAAACGTCCGCGGATCAGCTGGATCTGTTCCTGCAAAACTTCCTGCGCATACTTGTTTTCTTCTACCGAGCTTTGCGTGTCGGAGGCCACGAATGCGTCCGAATAGGCATTGGCCATCTCGGCGGCCAGAACGCGGTCGTCGGAAACATAGCGGATCGCGATAATCCAGTTGTCATCGGGAACGTCGGCGGAGACCGATCCCTTGAGAATGGATGCGGCGCGCTTTTCCTTGCTGTTGCGCCAGGCCTCGTCCGTCATGTTCGGCGGGCGACCTTCGTCGATATCCTCACCCAGCAGATCGTACCGCTCACCCAGGTTCAGATTGGCGGCGACCGTCTCGGCCAGCTTCCGGCTTTGGATGACCGAAACCTGGGTCGACAGCAGATCGTAGACCTGGTTGCTGGCGATGCCCTGGCGGACATCCTGACCTTCGAGAATGTAGGTGCCGTAAGGCTCGACCCGGACGGTCGAACTGGCCGAATACATCGGCGTTGCCAGCAAGGTGACGACCAGTCCACCGATCAGGGCGATGACAAGAGCCGCCGCAACCAGCCAGCGCTGGCGGAAGAGGATGCCGCGGATCGCCGAGACATTGATCAGCTTTTGTTGCGGCTGGTAATGCGCGAGCTGATTGTCTGGCAGGTAAGTGTCCAGCCACGTGCCACGCCCCTCGGGTTCGGGGGCCTGAATGATAGATCGGTCGTTCATTTAATCGGTCAACTAGTCCCTGACGGCCACCGTCGCGAAGACACCAAGGGCCGGGATGGCCTGAAGTGCGTCTTGCCAGAATACTGAAAGACCATCGGTGCCGACAACAACGCGATCACCTGGTTCCAGCACCGGATCGAGCATGGTCCCCTGCGTGACCTGATTATAGTCGAACTTGGCAATGTAGATACCGTCGGAACGGGTGCGGAATACGGCGACCTGATCGCGCTTGGACGTGCGAGTGGTCCCTTCGGCCAAAGCGATGGCTGAAGAAAGACGCGCGCCCGGCTCGAACGGATAGACGCCTGGCGTTTCAACCGCGCCTTCGACCGTTACGAGGTGGGAGGCATATTCTGCGATATTCACGCTGACCATCGGGGTTTTGAGACCCGCTGCGCCAAGACGCTGCGTCAGGTTCTGTTCCAGCTGCTGTGCGGTCATGCCTGCTGCGGGGACCGACCCGAGCAGTGGCATCGAGACATTGCCCTCAACCCCGATGCGGACGGTTTCCAGCGAGAAATCCGGTTCGCGAAACACGTTGATCGAGATCTGATCCTGCGGCCGCAGCAAATAGTTCGTCGCCCGCGCCTGAGTGAAGCCTGCCTGCCCCAGCGACTCTACCGGCTGGCTTGCGGCAACGCCGATGACCGGTTCAGGCGTCGATGCGCAGCCTGCCAATGAAAACGCCGCGATCGCTGAGAAACTCAGCGAAATTCTATCCTTTGACCGCATGGATTCTGTCCCTCTAACCTGTACGTAAAAAGCCTTAGACCGCGCTCTGCCGCAGCGCAACAGAGGCGCCCCACAAAACTGCGCAACGAAAGCGTGGCTGAGCTGTCGCTTAGTGCGCCCTATCGACCGCTTCCCCCAACCGTCAGCGATTGCAGAGAGGCATCGCGATGCTAAGTGTCGGCGGCAACAGCATCCGCGCGCAAACCTGGAAACACCCTGAATGCCACCCTTTAGCAGTTCGACACTCAGCTTGATCGCAGCGGGCGCTTATCTGCTGGTCACCGCGATCTGCCTTGCTGCGATGCTGACAGCGAAATCAAGGAACCAGCACCAATCGCATTGGAAAGGGTGGCTTGTTATCGCGCTGTTCTTTGCCGTTCTGGTGGTGCTGCGATTGCTCAATCTTGAGGAAATCTGGCGCTATGAAATGCGCGATTGGGCGCGGTCGCATGGTGCATACGGAGACCGGCAGGGTCTTCAAATCCCGTTGACAATCGGGATCATCCTTTTGGCGGGACTGGGCGCTATCGTGTGGATACTACGCAAATTTCGCGGAACGCGCGGGCGGCGCAATATTGCCTTGGTCGCCGCTCAACTCGGCGCGATGGCGTTGCTGGTGTTGATGGCGCTGCGAATGATCTCGTTCAGCACTCTTGATAAGCTGCTCTACGGGCCGCTTAAATTGAACTGGGTCGGCGATCTCGGCTCGACCGCGCTCGTCGCCGGGTGCGCGCTCTATTACATATATGTCGTGCTCAGAGCGACCGGCGTGAGGACCAGAGGCTAATTCAGATGGCGCTGGCCGATCAGGTCGGCGATCTTCTGGCTGGCGGTGCCGTCGCCATAGGGATTGTGCGCCTGCGACATCGCGGCATAGGCCTCGGGCTGGTCAAGCAAGCGCTCCACCTGAGCCACGATCGCATCTGTGTTTGCGCCGACCAGCAAAGCGGTCCCGGCGGCGACGCCTTCGGGCCGCTCGGTCGTGTCGCGCATCACCAGCACCGGCTTGCCGAGGCTTGGAGCTTCTTCCTGAATGCCGCCAGAATCGGTCAGGACGATGTCCGCGGCTTCCATCATGGCGACGAAGTTCAGATAATCGAGCGGCTCGATCAGCGCGATATTGTCGATGTCGCCAAGGGCGGGGCGCATCACCTCTGCAACATTGGGGTTTGGATGCATCGGGTAGATGATCGCCGTGTCGTCCCGTGCGCTGATCTGTTGCAGCGCGGCTGCGATTTGCTGCATTCCTTCGCCGAAGTTCTCACGCCGGTGCGCGGTCACCGCGACGATGCGTTTGTCGCCAAAGGGCCCCTTCAATGGCGCGATTTCCGGGGCGAGCGAGGGCTCTGCCTCGATTTTTGCGCGCGCTACTAGAAGCGCATCGATCACCGTGTTGCCGGTGACGTGAATTGAACTTTCAGGCACATTTTCGGCGCGCAGCGCGTCGGCCGCGTTCGGTGTGGGCGCAAAGTGCAGGTCGGCGACCGCGCCGGTCACCTTGCGGTTCACTTCTTCAGGCCACGGCGCGTAGATATCGCCGCTGCGCAGCCCAGCCTCGACATGCCCCACCGGGATGCGCCGGAAATAGCAGGCCAGTGTCGCCATCATCGTCGTCAACGTGTCGCCATGGACCAGAACGCGATCAGGTTTCTCCGCGTCCAGAACCTCGCCGAAGCGGGTGATGATCCGCGCCGATAACGCATCGAGGCTTTGCCCCGGCTGCATCAGGTCGAGGTCGATGTCCGGCTCAATCCCTGCCATCTGCATGACCTGATCGAGCATCTCGCGGTGCTGCGCGGTAACCGCGACGCGCACGTCGAACCGGTCTGCCGCGCGCAACGCCTGCACCACCGGGAACATCTTGATCGCCTCGGGACGCGTCCCGAATGTCACCATGATCCGGGGACGGTTCACCGCAGCGTTCACCGTTTCAGCATGCCACGTGTGTCGAACACCAGCTTGCCTGCGAGATTCGCAGGGGTGAGGTGTTTGAAAGCGGTGTGATCGACCAGCACGACGATAACTTCAGCCGTGCTAAGGGCTTCGTCAAGCGTCGCGAGCTGCGCGCCGGTGCCCGCAAAGCCATGCGGCAGCTCTTCAGCGAAGGGTTCGACCACCATAATTCGCTGGCCGCGTGTCTTCGCCAGACTGAGTGCGATTTCTAGCGCTGGGCTTTCGCGGAAGTCGTCGATATCGGGTTTGAAGGCCAGGCCGAGCAGCGCGACCTTTTCGCCCGGCACCGCATCGAGCAATGCGCGGATGCGGCGCTCGGTGTAGGTGGCCTTGAAGTCGTTGACCTCGCGCGCGGTGCGGATCAGCCGTGCGACCTTGGGTGCGCTTGAGACGAGGAACCATGGATCGACTGCGATGCAATGTCCGCCGACGCCGGGGCCGGGTTGCAGGATGTTGACGCGCGGATGGCGGTTGGCCAGCGCGATCACGTCCCACACATCGACGCCCAGGTCATCGGCTATCACGCTCAGTTCGTTGGCGAAGGCGATGTTGACGTCGCGAAAGCTGTTTTCGGTCAGTTTGACTGTTTCAGCGACGCGGGCATTGGTGGTCAGGCAGTCGCCCTCCACGAAGCTGGAGTAGAGCGCCTTGGCTCGCTCCGCACAGTCTGGCGTGATACCGCCGATCACGCGATCGTTCTGTACCAGTTCGCGCACGATCTTGCCGGGCAAAACGCGCTCCGGACAGTATGCCACCGCGATATCGCCCGCTTCCTGCGAACCGAAGACCGGCAGTTTGAGGTCGGGGCGCATCTCGGTGAGGATTTGCGCGACGCGCTCGGTCGTTCCGACTGGCGATGTGCTTTCGACAATGACGCATGCGCCCGGCAGGATCTTCGGAGCGATGGCGCGTGCTGCCGCCTCGACATAGCTGATGTCGGGGGTGTTCTCTTCGGTCAGCGGTGTTGGAACCGCGATCATGTAGAAATGCGCAGCGGGCACCTCGGTAGATGCGGTCAGACGACCCGATTCCGAGGCTTCGCGGACCAATCGATCAAGGTCGCGCTCTTCGATGTGAACGCCGCCGGAATTGACGGTTTCGACCACCTCTTCAGAGACATCGACGCCGCACACATTCCAGCCATAGCTCGCCAGCACGGCCGCAGTTGGCAGGCCGATATAGCCCAACCCGATCACCGCAACCTGATGATCCGGCGCTGGTTGGGTAGAGGCGTCCGGCCCGAAAGCCGAAGCGGTATCGAAAGGTGCATTCATAAACTCAATGGTCCTCGCGGGATTTGCGGAGGACCATGAACGTTAATGGCTTAAAATCGCGTTAGGCGGCGTGGACAAATTCCGTGTGGATCACGGTTGGAGCCAAAATCCGCAACTCACAAGGCGCGGACGCGCAGGAAGTGCAGCGCACTTTCAGGCGTTCGCAACGCCGTGAGGGCGGATTTTGGCCCAATCCCATCGGGACAAGTCGAGAAAGCTCCATTTCCACGTCGTTCGTCCTCGAATGTGCCCTGCATGTCCTTCGTCCTCACTCCTCGAAATGGGGCTTTCTCGACTTGCCGTGACCACACGGAATTTGTCCACGCCGCCTATGGTTGCCGCGATTTTCACCATTTTCGATGTCAGCTTTCCAGCGCCTGTTTATACGCGGCAAGCAGGGGCTTGATCTGGTGTTGCCAGTTGAGTTCCTGAACCACCCGGTCGCGGCCATATTTGCCCATGACCGCGCGCCGCTCGGGATCGTCCACCAGCTCGACAATTTTTTCCGCCATATCAATGGGGTCGTTGGCGTTCGCATAGAGGGATGCGTCCCGTGCCGAAAAGCGCCCTTCGGTCACGTCGAACTGCACCATCGGCTTTTCAAGGCTCATATATTCCATGATCTTGTTCATGGTCGATTTGTCGTTCATCGCGTTGACCCGGTCGGGATTGACCCCGAGCGCCATGGTCGAGAGGACTTCGAACAATTCCTGGTCCGGTGCGCGGCCCGTGAAGGTGATGTAATCGGTCAGTCCCTTTTGTGCGGTAAGCGCTTTCAAATCATCGAGCGCAGGCCCGCCGCCGACCAGCACGAACTGGATATCCTCACGCCCCTTCTCGCGCACGATGTGATCCACCGCGTCGATCAGCAGGTCGATCCCCTCCTGCTCTCCCATCACGCCGACATAGCCGACCATGTGCTCGCGACCGTTCTTCCAGCTCGACACCGGCGGCACGAGCTTCAGTTTCGAAAGGTCCGGACCAGAGCGCACCACATGTACGCGGTCCGCCGCCATTCCGCCGCGTTCAACGGCGATTTTCTTGTAGCTCTCGTTGGTCGCGATCGAGACATCGGCGACCTTGAATGTGATTTTTTCGAACAGCACCATAAGCTGCCAGAAAAACCCGCGCTTGTTGAACTTCGCTTCGTACAGCTCGGGATTGATGTCGTGGTGGTCGAAAATGTACTTCACGCCGAACAGCTTGAACGGCAGCGCGACGAGAAAGATCAGGTCGGGCGGGTTGCAACCCTGGATCACGTCGAAGCGGCGCTTGAAGAAAATCTTCCACGCCAGCACCGTTTCCCAGAACAGCGCGGCGCCATATTCGGCGAGGAAGCCGATCGCGCCCTTGGCCTCCAGCGGCAGGGTGTGGCGATAGATGTTGATGCCGTCGATCACCTCGTGGCGCTTTTCAAACCCCTTGCCGGTCGGGCAGATGATCGAGACCGCTGCGCCCGCCGCTTTCAAGGTTCGCGCCTCCTGCCACACGCGCCGGTCGAAGGGCAGCGGCAGGTTCTCGACCACGATCAGGACATGGCGACCCTTGAGCGGTTCGCCTTCGATGATTTTGGGAATGCCTTCCTCGGCAGCGAGGATGTCGCTCACGGAATGGTGCTCACATCGACCAGCTTGCTCTCGTCGATCGAAAGTTCCTCGATCAGCCGGTTGGTTGCGATGATGCAATCGTAGTCACCGCTTTCGGCTTGCTCTTTCGAGACCAGCAAATCGTCGATCTTCGGCAGCCACGCATAGGCATAGCCAAGGTTCTGCCCGACCAGATTATCCGGTTCGATCTGCGGATCGTAAATGTCGAGGTTGTACCCTGCCTCAAGGAGCTTGCGCGCCATATCGACGGCTGGGCTTTCGCGCAGATCATCCGTCTCAAGCTTAAACGCGAGACCGACCAGCAGCACTTTTGCACCGCGTTCCAGACCTTCGACCGCGTTGAGGAATTGATGGTGCTTATGCGCCTCGTTCGAACGGATAAGTGAGTCCACCAGATGCGTCGAAGAGCCGGTATCCGCTGCAATGTACTGGAGCGCACGCACATCCTTGGGCAGGCACGATCCGCCAAACGCGCCGCCCGGCCGGGTGTAATAGGCCGAAATGTTGAGCTTGGTGTCGCTTTTGAAAATTGCATGCACATCGCGTGCCGAGATATCGAGGTTCTGGCATACGCGACCGATCTCGTTGGCAAAGGCGACTTTCACCGCATGCCAGCTGTTATCGACGAATTTGGTGATCTCCGCCTCGCGCAGGCCAACATGGAATGTGGGCGCTTCAATGCCTTCATTCAGCGCCGCCATATTGGCCGAGGGTGCGCCGCCAAGCGTACCGATCACGATCTTGGGCGGATTGAAGTAATCCTCGATAGCGCTGGCCTCGCGCAGGAATTCCGGGTTGTAGACCAGTTCGACCGCATCCGCCGCCTTATCGCCCAAGGCGCTCTCAATTATGGGCCAGATGATGTTCTCGCAACTGCCCGGCCTCATGGTCGAACGGTAAGCCAGCGTGAGGGGTTTTGTCCGGTCGGGTTTTAGTGCGTCGGCGATGTTGCGCGTAACTTGCGCGATATAGCTCATGTCATGCGCGCCATCGACGCCGCTGGGCGTGCCGACGCAGACGATCGCCAGATCAGCGTCGTCCAGTTGATCCGTAAGCTCGGTTGTCGCCGTGATCCTGTGATCGGATCGCGCTGACGCAATCAGATCGTCCAACCCCGGTTCGTAAACCGGCGCCCGGCCCGAATTGAGCGCATCGACCTTTGACTGGCTGACATCGACGCCGACAATCGTGTGGCCCTGACTGGCGATGCACCCAGCGGCGGTCGAGCCGACATAGCCGAGGCCAAAGATAGCGATTTTCAAAGTGCAGTTCCCCGCTGAGCGCGTTCCCGATTACGGGAAATCGCCTAGCAACGGGCACGGCATGGTGCAACGCACAAGGGTGTGCTCATGCACGGCCTCTTGCCAGCCTGCCGCGCGCCCGCCACAGACTGGCTTGAGAGGAGACACACGAATGAGCCAACCGAGCGGGCCGCTGACGGGCCTGAAAGTGATCGAGTTTGCAGGGATCGGTCCGGGACCGCATGTCGCAATGCTGCTTGCCGATCTGGGTGCGCAGGTTGTCAAGATCGATCGGCCCGGTGCGGCGATCAGCAACCCGGTGGTCGAACGCGCGCGGCATCGCGTTGCCGTTGATCTGAAAAGCGATGAGGGCAAGGCGTTCTGCCGCGATGCCTGTGCGAAAGCCGATGTGCTGATCGAGGGGTTCCGTCCCGGCGTCATGGAGCGGCTTGGCCTTGGCCCGGACGAATTGCTCGCCGCGAACGAGCGGCTGATCTATGCCCGGATGACGGGCTGGGGTCAGGACGGACCGCTGGCGCAAGCCGCCGGGCACGACATAAATTACATCGCCATAACAGGCGCCCTGTCAGCGGTTGGCAGAGCGGGTGAGACCGCCGTCCCGCCGCAAAATCTGGTTGGCGATTTTGGCGGCGGGTCGATGTATTGCGCCTTCGGCATTCTTGCCGCTTTGTACGAGCGCGAACGCTCCGGCAAGGGGCAGGTCGTCGATGCGGCGATTGTCGATGGAGCAACCAGCCTGATGAGCTTTTTCTTCGGCGCCGGCACGCGCCCATTTCTTTCCACCGAGCGGGGCAAGGGGATGCTGGGCGGCGCGGCGCATTTCTATCGTTGTTTCGAATGTGCCGATGGCAAGGAAGTTTCGGTCGGGGCGATCGAACCGCAATTCTACGCCGAGCTGCTGGCGAAATCGGGCGCTCCTGCGGACTTGGCCGAGGGTCAGATGAACGCGGCCAACTGGGATGATTACGCCGACCGGCTGGCGGCCCTCTTCAAGACGAAGCCGCAGGCGGAATGGGTAGACCTGCTCGAAGGCAGCGATGCGTGCTTCGCGCCGGTGCTGGAACTCGACGAAGCGCGCGATCATCCGCACATGAAAGCGCGCGAGACTTTCGTGCAGCACGAAGGTGAGTGGCACACCGCACCCGCACCGCGTTTCAGCCGAACGCCCGGCGCGGTTCGATCGAGCGCGGACGATGGCGCTGATATTGTTGCAAGCTGGGCGGAGGGCTGAACCATGGCAGGCAGGTTTTTCGACGAATGGAATGTCGGCGACACGATTGAGCACGAAATCCGTCGCACCGTGACCGAAACCGACAACCTTCTGTTTTCGACCATGACGCACAATCCGCAGCCGCTGCATCTTGATGTCGAGGCGGCGAAAGAAAGCGGATTTGGCCAGATACTCGTGAACTCGACTTTCACGTTTTCGCTGCTCGTCGGCCTTTCGGTCGGCGACACGACGCTCGGCACATTGGTCGCCAATCTTGGGTTCAACAACGTGGTCACGCCAAAGCCGGTATTTATCGGCGACACCATGCGTGCGCGCAGCGAGGTCAAGGAATTGCGCGAGAGCAAATCGCGTCCCGAAGCCGGGATCGTTACTTTCACGCATGAATTGCTGAATCAGCGCGACGAAGTCGTGTGCCGCTGCGAACGCTCTGCCCTGCTAAAGCGGTCTGCTTGACGAAGCCGCTCCTTCCGGCGCACAATCAGCGCGGAGAGATTTGAGGGGAGGACGCATGCGCAAGGCATGGAATGCGCTCGCACTGGCGAGCGTTGCGGCGCTGGCACTGGCCGGCTGCGACGATCTGGCTACGGTCGATCCAGCGCAGAGCGGCGATGGCGAAGGGACGATCGAGCTCGCCGAGTTTCCCGACCGGCCCTATTGGGGCGACACCCACCTCCACACGGATAACTCGGTCGATGCCTTCGGGTTCGGCGTCCGGCTAGGCCCGGAAGAGGCGCTGCGCTTTGCCAGTGGAGAGGAGGTCACCGCGACCACGGGAGCCAAGGCGAAGCTTGCCCGCCCGCTCGATTTTCTGGTCATTGCCGACCATTCGGACGGGCTTGGAGCGACCCGCCGACTGTATGATGCCCCGCGTCTCGGCGTGGTCGCGATGGGCGATGATACGCTGCTGCGCTGGTACGACATGATGCATGAAAGCCCCGAGCAATCGCAACGGGCGATCGGCGAACTCATCACCGCCGCAGCCAACGGAAACCTTCCTGCCGCCCTGCGCGATCCAGAGCGGCAGCGCGAGGCGACGACCGAGATATGGACCGCGCAGCTCGATCTGCTCGATCGGTACAACCGGCCGGGCAGCTTCACCGCGCTCGCAGGGTTCGAATGGACGCTGATGCCGGACGGCAACAACCTCCACCGCGTCGTCATGTTTCGCGATGGCAGCGACCGGACCAGCCAGGTGCTGCCATTCCCTGGTCTCGATACCACCGCCGAACAGCTGTGGGACTATATGGCCGCCTATTCCGAAAGCACGGGGGGCAGGGCGCTGGCGATCCCGCACAATCCGAACCTGTCGAACGGGCTGATGTTCGAAATGACCATGCCCGATGGGTCGCCGATGACCGCCGAATACGCGGCCAAGCGGGCGGCTGCGGAACCAGTCGTCGAAGTCACGCAGATCAAGGGCGATAGCGAAACGCACCCGTTTCTGTCGCCCAATGACGAGATGGCCGGCTTCGGCGTGAAGGGCTGGGAACTCGGCAACTTGCCGCTGACGGCGAAGACCGAAGACAGCATGCTTGCCGGGAATTATGCACGCGAGGCGCTTAAGCGCGGTCTGTCGCTGGAAGAGCAACTGGGTGTGAACCCCTATGCGTTCGGCATGATCGGCGCGACTGACAGCCATACGTCGCTGGCTACCGGGGATGAGGACAATTTCTGGGGCAAGCACACCGGTAACGAGCCGCGGGCGGGCCGGGCGACTGACGCACAGAACCTCGGCACCCGCGAAGGGCGGTTCGGCTGGCACTATCTTGCGGGCGGCTATGCAGCGGCGTGGGCGCGCGGCAACACGCGTGCGGAGATATTCGATGCGTTCGCCAGGCGCGAAGTCTACGCCACCACTGGTCCGCGCATGAGTGTGCGGGTGTTCGGCGGGTTCGGTTTCGACGAAGCGGATTGGAGCGGCGACTGGGTTCGCAAGGGCTACACCGAAGGCGTGCCGATGGGCGGCGAACTGACTGATAACGGCTCCGCGCCCAGCTTCATGATCAGCGCTCTGAAAGATCCCGACGGGGCGAATCTCGACCGGGTGCAGGTTGTCAAAGGCTGGCTCGATGCATCGGGTGAACTGCGCGAGCAGGTCTATGATGTCGTGTGGAGCGATATGGAAACGCGCGCGCTGGCAGGGGGCAAGGTCCCGGCGGTCGGTGATACGGTGAACCGGCAGGATGCGACCTACACCAACGATATCGGCGCGGTTGAACTGCGCAGTGTCTGGACCGATCCGGACTATTCCGCCGGTCAGCGCGCGTTCTACTACGTCCGGGTGCTCGAAATCCCGACGCCGCGCTGGACGCTGTTCGATGCCGTGCGGTTCGGGATCACATTGTCCGAAGACGCTATGGCGGACGCGGTTGCTCAGGAACGCGCCTACACCTCGCCGATCTGGCTCAAGCCCTCAATCACGTCCCCGGCGCCCGCGATCATGGAGGAAGGGTGAACTTACCTGGCTGGACCCGCGAACCGCTGGTCCATTTCCTCATCGCTGGTGGAGCGTTGTTCGCGCTGTTCGCTTGGCGCGGGGAGCCGGTCGATCCTGTCAGCAGGCAAATCGATGTAGATCGCAGCACGCAGGAGCAACTCGCCCTCCGGTTTGAACGCACGATGGGCCGCGCGCCGACCGATGCCGAACTCGATGCGCAGATCGAGCGCTTCGTGCGCGATGAGGTGCTGTATCGCGAGGCATTGCGGCTCGGCCTGGACCAGGGCGATGCTGTGGTGCGACGTCGGCTCGTGTCGAAGATGGACATGTCGGCCAGTGCGGCGGCTGAGGCGGCCATACCCGATGAAGCGACGTTGCGAGCGTTCTATGATCAGAACCGGGGGCGTTATGCAGGAGCAAGCCGTATCGATTTCGATCAGCTGTATTTTTCGAATGAGGCAGGCGCACGCCGGGCTTTAGGCGATCTTTCCGGACGATCCGATTGGGATGATATCGGCGAACCGATCAGCCTGCCTGACAAGATGGGCAACGTATCGACAGGCGAGGTCGCGGCGCGCTTTGGCGAAGTCTTCGCCAATGAGCTGGCCGAACTGCAAGCTTCCGACAAGTGGCAAGGACCGATCCGCTCCGGCTTTGGCTGGCATGTAGTGCTCTTGCGTGAGCGCGCCGGTGGAGACGCGCCGGACTTCGAAACCATTCGTGAGAGGGTGGAGAACGATTGGCGCAGCGAGGAGATAGCGACCCGTAAGGAGCGTGCTTTCGATGTCCTGCGCGAGGCCTATCGGGTCGAGATCGACCGGTGATCCGCTGGCTGATCGCCACACTGATCGCGCTCATGGCCGCGCCGCTGGCAGCCGACGAGCTTCGCCCCGCTGTTGTCGAACTGGCTGAGCGTGAAGAGGGCGTCTGGGCTCTCAACTGGAAACTGCCGATCGCCGCCAGCCAAGGGGTCCCCGCTCCCAATTTTGCGCAACCGGTCATTCCCGCAAGCTGCGCGATGGAGCGGCAGCCGGTCCAGCGAGCGGGGGCGTTGGCTCTTCTGGGCAGCGCTGTCCTGACGTGCGAGGGATCGCTTGCTGGCGAGATGTTCGGGCTGACCGAGCTGCTGGGCAATGCCGATGCGATCGCGCGCGTGGTGCCGCTGGAGGGAGGGGTGCAGACCTTTCGGCTGACGGCCTCCAGCCCCACTGCCACCATCGCCGCCGCGCCGGATCGGTGGCAGGTTGCGCGCGATTACTTTGTCATTGGCACCGAGCATATCCTGCTGGGTTGGGACCACCTGCTGTTCGTCATCGCGCTGGTTTTGCTGGTGCGGCACGGCTGGAGCGTCGTCAAAGCGGCCACGGCCTTCACCATCGCGCATTCGATCACGCTGGTCGCCACGACGCTTGGTTATGCCGGTCTACCAAGCCGCCCGGTCGAGGCGCTGATTGCCCTGTCCATAGTCTTCCTCGCGGTGGAGCTGGCGCGAATGCTGCGCGATCCCGAGAGCGAGACCTGGACGCGTCGCGCGCCGTGGCTGGTCGCTTTCGCCTTTGGCCTGCTCCACGGCTTCGGCTTTGCCGGGGCTCTCGCGGAGATCGGTCTACCGCAAGGGGAAGTGGCCGCCGCATTGGTGGCTTTCAATCTGGGGGTCGAAGCGGGTCAGCTGCTCATAATCGGCATCGTGCTTGCTGGGCTGGCGCTGATGCGGCGGCTCGCACCCTTGGCTGAAACCCCCGCGATCCGCACTGCGACCTATGCGATCGGGATCATTGGCAGTTTCTGGATGTTCGAGCGCGTTTTGCTCTAGCTATCGGTCCCGACCGTCTCCCCGCCGAGCGCCTGCCACAACAGCACCCGCGCGCGCTGTGCACGACCCAGCGCCGCAGCGGCGCGCTCTCCGCTGGCATCAGCCGCACGGCGTGCCTCCAGAACAGTGAGAAAATCGGCGAGCCCTGCGCGATAACGGGTGTTGGCCAACCGCGCCGCACGTTCCAGCCCGTCGCGCTCTTCCACAGTCAAAGCGGCTTCGCGGTCGCTTGCAGCGATCAACCCATAGGCTTCCTCCGTATCGCCCAGAGCCTGAAACACCGCCCCGCGATAGGCTGCGAAGGCGGCCTTCTTCTCGGCGGCGGCACCATCGATTTCCGCTTCGATCCTGCCAAAGTCCAACAAAGGCGCAGCAAGCCCGGCGGTCAGCGTGCCGACGAGCGAGTCTTCATCGAAGAAATCACCGGGGCTGAAGGCCAGCAGGCCGACGACGGCGGACAACGTCAAACGCGGAAAGCGTGCGCGCGCGGCTGCGGCAAGGTCCGCATCGGTCGCGGCCAGTTCGGCCCCTGCGGCGAGCACATCGGGCCGGTTGGCGAGCAATTCCGACGGCAGCGTCATGGGTGCCGGGCTCTGACCGAGTGGCGGCGCGCTCTGTGCCAGCGCAGCGTTGACATCGGTCGCATTGGTCCCGGTGAGCGCCACCAATCGTCCGATGATGCGCACCCGCTCGCTTTCCAGAGCCGCCAGCCGGGAGCGCGATTCAGCCGCAGCGGCCTCGGCACGGACCCGGTCGAAACCGGGTGCAAGTCCTGCGTCTTCCCTGACCTTGGCGAGATCGGCGAGCTGCGTTGCTGCGGCCTCATCCTGTTCAAGCGCAGCCATCCGCGCCGATAATGTGCGCCAGTCGATGACGCTGCCCGCAATCTCGGACAAAAGCGCAATCCGCACCGCGTTGGCCGAGGCGCTCGCACCGTCGATCCGGGCGATGGCGGCACGTTCCTGCGCTTTCAATCGCCCGAACAGATCGGCATCCCAGGTGGCGACTAGGTTGGCACCGTATGAAACCTGCTCGGTGTCGATAAAGCCGCCATCCGCAGCACCATCGCCGAACTGGTTCGGGTTGATGCGTGTTCCGGTGACCGCACTGTCGACGCTTACATTGGGCAGGCGTTCAGCCCCGGATCGCCGCGCTCCGGCACGCGCGGCTTCCACCCGAGCCAGCGCTTCGGCGAGGCTTGGAGCGTTCAATAAGGCGCGCTTGGACAGATCGGCATAGGCCGGATCGTCGTTCGGCATCAGCTGGGTGAGCGACGCGCTCGTTTCGCCATCGGGGTCGAAGAAATAGCTCTCCGGAAGATCGGGTACGGGAGTTGCAATTTCGGGTGGCGGTCCAGCGACGCAGGCGGCCAATGTCAAAGACAGCGCGGAGCCGAGCGCAAGGCGAGCGCCGCGAGGGGAGAGATGACGCATCGTTTACTCCCCTTCCGCCGGTTCGGGTGCCGCTTCGTTTTGTGCGCCCGTATCGCGTGCCGGAATGAATGCATCGACTTGCTGGCCGACCCGGAAAACATCGCCCTCGGGAAGTCGATAGATCACTTGCAGCACCCGCACATCGACGCGCTCTGCCGCGCTGTTAGTCAGCTGGCGCTTGGGCACGACCTGCGGTTCGGCGCGCACGAAGTCGGCCTTGACCTGGATTTCCGCCGCGCCGCGCGGGCTGACGATAGCTGATGCGCCAAGGTCCACGCGAACCGCTTCGTTCTCATCGATGTCGACGCGTACGTGCAGCGGATTGGTCTGGCCCATCTGAATGAATGGTTCGGCATTGCCGCCGCCTTGCGTGGCGACGAATTCACCGGGGCGGATGTTCACCGCAAGGATTTCGCCAGAGATCGGCGCTCGCACGGTCAGCCTGCCGAGTTCGGTGCGAGCGCTGGAGGCCGAGGCCTGCGCCGCAGAAAGCCGCGCCTGCGCTACCTTCAGCCGGCTGCTGGCGGCGGCGGCATCACCTTCTGCACGGATGACTTCGGATTGGCTGACCGCAGCGGGATCATCCAGATCGCGGTAGAGCGCCAGTTGCTGGTTTGCCGTGTCGCGCGCGGTGCGGGCTTCGGTGATGGCCGCGCGCGCCTCGCCGATCGCCGCATTGGCCTCCTGCAAACGCGCCCGTGCAGCGCGATCATCGACCAGGAACAGCGGTTGACCCTTTTCGACCCGGTCGCCCGGCTGCACGCGAAGGTCGGTTATGAGGCCCGACAAGGCCGAGCCGATGTCGATAATCTCGCTCGATGGTTCGACCAGCCCGACGCCTGCGACGCGGGCCGAATCCGCCATCTCTCCGGTGGCCTTGGGCGGCTGCTTATCCGGTTCGGTGGTCTCCCGATCAGGCAGGCTGGTGAAGATATAGATCGCCCCGATAGCCAGGCCAATGATCGCAAGCACCGGCAGGATTTGACGCGAAAAGCTGAGATTGTTGGGTAGGAGGGCCATGTCAGATGTCCGTCAGAGGGGGATCGATCCCCCGTGTTAATGGTCGTCCGGCATTTCTGTGCCGTCATGGGTGACCCGGCCATCCTCAAGCACGAGGATGCGGTCGGCGAGATCGAAGATACGGTTGTCGTGGGTAACGATGATGCAGGCGCGGTCCGGCGCGACGGCAACATCGCGCAGCAGATCCATCACGCGGCGCCCGGAGCTGGCGTCGAGCGCGGCGGTCGGCTCATCGCACACGACGAGGCGCGGTTCGTGGACCAACGCGCGGGCAATGGCGACGCGCTGTTGCTGGCCACCGGAGAGCTGATTAGGCAGCTTGCTGGCCTGATCGCCGATATTGAGCTTTTCGAGCAGCTCGATCGCTTTCTCTCGCGCCTTGTCGATCGGTATGCCCTGGGCGATGAGCGGCACCGCGGCGTTGGCTGCGGCGTCGATCGAGGGGATCAGATTGTACTGCTGGAAAATGAAACCAATATTTTCGAGCCGGAAATTGACCAGCTCGGTATCCGAAAGGCTGTAAATGTCGGTGCCGAACACCTTAACTTCGCCCTCGGTCGGCCACAGGATGCCGCACATGATCGAAATCAGCGTCGTTTTTCCCGACCCGCTTTCGCCCACGACGTAGGTCATTTCGCCCGATTTGATGTCGGTATCGATGCCGTGGAGCACGCGGATGGTGGTCTGCCCGGCCTCGAAGTCGCGCGTGATCCCGCGCGCGCAGATCGCTGCCTCCGGCGCGCATCCGCCAATTGCGCTGGTGTCCATGATCGGCGCGCTGTCTTCCGCGCCGCTCACCGGAACACCGCCGCAGGTTCGGTGCTCAGGACGCTGCGCAAGGCTATCCACCCGGTGATGGCGAGGATAACGACCACGGCGACCAGACTGACCAGCGGGATTTGCCAGGGGATATAGAACCCCTTGAAAAACGGATTGCCGGAAAAGCCCCAGATGAACAGGACGGTGCCGATGACGCCCAGCGCGTAGCCGATCGAACCGACCAGAGCGGCCTGAGCGCTGACCATCCCGACGATCTTCCTGTTGGTCACGCCGATCGCCTTTAGCGCGCCGAACTGCTTGATGTTGTCGCGGATGAACAGGCTGAATGTCAGACCAACAATTGCGACCCCGACCACAAAGCCGAGCACGACCGTGATCCCGAAATTGGTCGGGATGCCGGTGTTTTCGATGATGAAATCGACGCCCGCCTGGGCGAAATCTTCGCGCAGGACCGCTTTCAATCCGGTTTGCTCTTCGATCCGCGCTGCGACTTCGGTCGCGTCGGAGCCATCGCTGACCCCGGCGAGGACGAAGCTCAAACGGTTGCGGGTTCCGGGCACGTAATTCAGCGCTCTGCTGTATTTGGTGTAGAGCGTGACTTGGCTGGTGAAGCTGGGAATAGCGTCCGCCACCCCGCGGATCACGGCTCGCTGATCGTTCAGTTCAAGCCGCTGACCGATCGGATCGTCGCCGTTCTCGAACAGATTGTTGATTCCGACATCGTCGATGATCACCGAGTCGGGCTGCGACAGGACGTTTTTCGACCCTTCGACCATATTCTCAGGCAGGCCGATCAGCGTCGCATCGTCGACCCCGATGATCGCAACGCCTTCCAGATCGCCCGTGCCGGTCCGCACCGAAGCGACGGCGCGGAGATGGGGCACGGCCCACTCGACGCCGCGCACGGAGCGTACTTCGTCGAGCGCGGTGGAGGGCATTTCGTATTTCACGTCGGTGGTGCGGCTGACCGGGTCCATCACCCAGATTTCTGCATCGGGCGCGTTGAACACGCCGCTTGCGCCGCGCTCGATCAGATTGACGAAAATCGTCAACTGCTGAGTGATGAGCAGGGTCGAAAAGGCGATGCCGAACAGCAGTCCGTAGAACTTCTGGCTGTCGCCGGTCAGCATTCTGATCGCAATCCAGAGCACGTCGGGGAACCTTTGCGAGAGGGTAGGGGTTGCTTTGGTAACGCAAGCGCATCAATATTGAACGGTCGCGTTTAATTGTACGGAGCCGTTCACTTTGTCAACCGCCATTCGAAAAAAGCCCGGTCGGCCTTCGGATCAGGTCAAGCGCGCGGCCATTGTCGAGGCCGCTGCACGCAGTTTCTTCGATGCAGGTTTCGCCGCGAGCTCGATCGAGCAGATCGCCGCAGATGCGGGCGTGTCGAAGGTGACCGTGTACAATCACTTTGGCGACAAGCGCGGCCTGTTCGGCGCGGCAGTTGAGAGCGAATGCGAGAAAATGCGCGGCCATTTTTCACTCGATGAGATGCCGGCAGGCTCGATTCGCGAACGCCTGACAGTCATAGGCGAGGCGATGTTCGCGTTCCTGTCGCGCCCAGAGATGATCCAGTTCGAACGACGAATCGCTGCCGAAACGGAGGATGAACCAGCGATCGGCCAAGCCTTTCTTCAGGCTGGGCCATGGCGAATGAAGCAGGCCTTCAGCGCATTTCTCATCCATGCGGAGCAATGTGGCGAGCTGGCGATTCCCGATCCCGCACTGGCGGCAGAACAGTTTGTTTCCATGTGTAAAGGGATGGGTGATCTGGAGCAGCGCTTTGGCGCGCCGGTAAGTCAGGAGGACAGCGCGAAACGCATTGCCGGGGCTGTCGAAGTCTTCCTGTCGGCCTATGCCAAAGGCAGACATCGATAAATCGCATCATTGTGTTCGCAAAATCGCACGATCGGACGGACGCGCATTAGCTTGCCATTCACCGGGCGCGTCCTACATTATCCCGCGAGAAAGGAATTGTCCGAATGAGCGACCAGAACGATCCCCAGCAGGAGCCACCCGAGGGACAGAACCCGTGGGTGAAGCAATTGATGATTTGGGGCGGCATTTTCATGGCGCTGCTTCTGGTGGTGTCGCTGTTCGGGAATACGGGACAGACGCCGACGAACCAGATCAGCTATTCGGATTTCCGCGACAAGGTTGCCGAGGGGCAGGTCGAAAACGTCCAGCTCGGGCAGGATCTGATCACCGGCACTTTCAAAAGTGATGAGCCGTTTTCTACCATCCCGGTTCCGACCGACACGGAAATTACCAAACTGCTCGAAGAGAATGGCGTCGAGTTTTCGGGCAAGCAGCGCGAAGAACCCAATGTCCTGCTCTACATCCTGATCCAATCGCTGCCGTTCATCCTGATCCTCGGCATCGCGTTTTTCGCGCTGCGGCAGGTCCAGAAAGGCGGCGGTGGCGGCGCGATGGGCTTTGGCAAGTCGAAAGCGAAGATGCTGACCGAACGTCAGGGCAAGGTCACCTTTGATGACGTCGCCGGTATCGACGAAGCGCGTGAAGAGCTGGAAGAGGTTGTGGAATTCCTCAAAGACCCGCAGCGCTTCTCCAAGCTTGGCGGCCAGATCCCGAAGGGTGCGCTGCTGGTCGGTTCGCCCGGTACGGGTAAGACGCTGCTCGCGCGCGCCATCGCGGGCGAAGCGGGCGTGCCGTTCTTCACCATCTCCGGTTCGGATTTCGTCGAAATGTTCGTCGGCGTCGGTGCGAGCCGTGTGCGTGACATGTTCGAGCAGGCCAAGAAGAACGCGCCTTGCATCGTCTTCATCGACGAAATCGATGCGGTGGGCCGCTCGCGTGGTCACGGTCTCGGCAATTCCAACGACGAGCGCGAACAGACGCTCAACCAGTTGCTGGTCGAGATGGACGGGTTCGAAGCCAACGAGGGCATCATCATCGTCGCGGCGACGAACCGCCCCGACGTGCTCGACCCTGCGCTGCTGCGTCCGGGCCGGTTCGACCGTCAGGTCGTGGTGCCCATCCCCGATATCGATGGTCGTGAAAAGATCCTCGGCGTACACATGAAGAAGGTGCCGCTTGCACCCGACGTCAACTCGCGCACAATCGCGCGCGGCACTCCCGGTTTCTCAGGCGCGGATCTGGCCAACCTCGTGAACGAAGCGGCACTGCTGGCGGCACGGCGCAACAAGCGTCTCGTTGCGATGCAGGAATTCGAGGACGCCAAGGACAAGGTCATGATGGGCGCGGAGCGTCGCAGCATGGTCATGACCGATGATGAGAAGAAGATGACGGCCTATCATGAGGCAGGTCATGCGCTCGTCAGCATCAATGAACCGGCATCGGACCCGATCCACAAGGCGACGATCATTCCGCGCGGCCGTGCGCTGGGTATGGTGATGCGTCTGCCGGAACGCGACAATTACTCATATCACCGCGACAAGATGCACGCGAATCTCGCGGTGGCGATGGGTGGCCGGGTCGCCGAAGATATCATTTTCGGGCACGACAAGGTTTCCAGCGGGGCCTCGGGCGACATCCAGTATGCCACCGATCTCGCGCGCAACATGGTCACCAAGTGGGGCATGAGCGAGAAGCTTGGCCCACTGATGTACGAGCAGAGCCAGGAAGGCTATCTCGGCATGGGTCAGACATCGCGCACGATGGCTGGCGCAGAGACCAACAAGATGATCGATGCCGAGATCAAATCGCTGGTCGAAGGTGGTCTGGAGCGCGCGCAAAAGGTGCTGACCGAGCAGGAGGACAAGCTTCACCTGCTGGCACAGGCTCTGCTCGAATACGAGACGCTGACCGGCGATGAGATCACGCAATTGCTCGACGACGGCAAACTGGACCGTCCCGATGAACCGCGTGGCCCGGTAATGTCCAAGCCGATCCAGGGCTCGGCCATTCCGAAGGCTGGCAAGCGGTTTGGCGGCTCGAAAGGCGATGAAGCCCCGCAAGGCGCGTAAGCCTACAATAGCTATGAGTAATAAGGCGTCCGGAGCAATCTGGGCGCCTTTTTCGTACCCGCTTCAGAACGCGCCGAGCAGCAGCAGCGCTTGCAGGAAGAGCACCATCACAATCCAGATAAACACACTCAGCACGATCAGCCGCCAGAAGGCTGAGAAACGGGTGAGTTGATAGGTGCCGCGCAGATGTTTGTAGAGGTGTATCGGCGGGACGAACGCAATCATCACTCCGGCCAACCCGACCAGCGGCGGGATCGTGAAAAGCACCGAGACCGTGATGAACAACAGCGAGGTAAAGGCGAGCGAGTATGTCACGAAGATGGCGTGGTCATAGGCCTTGAACCGGCGCTTCCATGCAAAGATCAGCCATACGAACGGGATCGAGAGCGGGATCAGGAGCCAGCTGAACTTGTAAGCGTTGGCCTGCAGTTTGTAGAGCATCAGGCCGGGGTTATCATTCCACTTCTTGGCAAGGCCTTCGTCGATCCACTCGATACCCGTTTCGCTCTGCGTTATCTGGGCATTGCCGTCGTTGCCAAGCGGCATCACACGAACCCCGTCGGGCCGTACGCTGACGTCCAGATTGTCGGTATTTATGAAAGGCAGATCGGCCACTTCTGACAAGCTCTGGAGATCCGTCTCGATTTCTGCTTTGCGCGCTTCCAGTCTGTTGCGATCATCCGCATCGAGAGTGTCGGACGCCAGCTGCGTTTCTATGTCGCGCAGGGTTCTTTGATTGTTTTCTATCGCGTCACCGAGAGAGCTTTCGACCTCCTCCATGCCGATTTGATTATCGAATGTCGTCGGTGTCGAGAGCCCAATCATCTGAAACACCGCGAACATCGCGAAGACACTGAACAGGAACATCGCCATCGGGCTGACGAATTTCGCGCGCTCGCCGTCGATATAGCGGCGAGTGAGCTTACCCGGCTTGAAGATCAGCAGCGGCAACGTGTTCCAGAACTTGCCATCGAGATGCAGCACGCCGTGGACGATGTCATGCCCGATCGCCGCCAGAGAGCGGTGGACGTGGCGCTTTTGCCCGCATTCGGGGCAATAGGGAGAGGTTGTGGTGGCCCCGCAATTCGCGCACGCATCGCCTCCTGCGGCGGCGCTTTCGCCATGGCGCGGCTCGACAGCGCGTCCCGCGAGTGCCCCCTCGATCGCGCCGCCCAGACCTTCGGTAATGTCGTTCATCGGCACTTTCCCCGCTCGTGCTGCAGCGCACTATAGTGCGGCGGATCGGTTATGCCAAAGGGAAGGCGAGCGCCGTGCCCTACTTCGTTGCGAGCTTGCGCTCTATCGCGGTCCATAATTGCGCGAATGCGCGTGCGGCGGGCGAACGCGGGGCAAAGGCGCCGACCGGTTTGCGCTCGACCGCGCATTGCTCGATTGCGCTGGCCAGCGGCACCACCGGCCATTTCGGGTTGGCCTCGCGTGCATCCTTATGCAGCGAGCGGCGCATATCGACCATCGAAAGCACCGGCAGGATCGGCGGATGCCCCTTGCCACTGCCGCGCACTTCTTCGACCACCTGATCGAAGGCGCGGGTCGAAAGCGGCGAGGGCGGCAGCGGCACGATCACCAGATCGGCCGCGCGCATCACCTGAGCGCTGATCTCGTTAAGAACCGGCGGGCAATCGAACACGAGCCGGTCATATTCCTTGGTCAGCTGTCCGGTGAGCTTGGCCAGCCGCTTGCGCTTGCCAAGCCGGTCGAACTGCCGATCCAATGTGCGAATGCTCTCGTCCGCCGGGAGCAGATGCAGATTGGCGAAATCGGTTTTCTGCACCAGCTTTTGCGGATCACGGTCGGCCGAAAAGACCGATTCCGCCGTGCGTTTCTTCTTGGGGTCGATGCCAAGCAGAAAGCCCGATCCGTTCGAAGCATCGAGATCCCACAGCAACGTCTGACGGCGCGAGATATTGGCCGCGCACCAGGCAAGGTTCACCGCAAAGGTCGTCTTTCCGACCCCGCCTTTCACACTGTAGACTGCAATTGTCGCCATGGCTTGCGGTACGCTGCGTCCTTATCCGGGTGAACCAAAACCGATGTGACGGTTTCGTTACATGAAACTTGGTTACATGGAGAACCCGCAAAGGCAAGCCCCGCCACCGAGAGTCAGACTATTGTCACGTCGCGCAACAAAAAGGCCGCCAAAGTGGCGGCCCTTTCCGAAACGGGACAGAAACGAAGCGGCACTCTCAAGCGCCGCCTGTTCCTGATCGATTGATCAGCCCTCGTAATCCGCACCGATCGACGTCGAACGGGTCGGTGCCGATGCGGTGATCCGCAGTGCTTCTGCCGATTGGCTCAGCGAACCGATATCATCGGCCTCATCCTCATCATCGGGCAGGATTTTCTGCAGGCCGGTGACGAGCGATTCGCGCAGTTCCTTGGGCTTGATCGTCTGTTCGGCGATCTCGCGCAGGGCCACAACCGGGTTCTTGTCGCGATCGCGATCAAGGGTCAGTTCGCTGCCGCCGGAGATTTCGCGGGCGCGCTGGGCAGCCAGCAGGACAAGGTCGAACCGGTTCGGGATCTTGTCGACGCAATCTTCAACGGTAACGCGTGCCATGGGCGGTCTCTTAAATCAACTTGTCTGAAGGAGCGCTGCACCTAGGGACGAGCACATCCAGAGTCAAGAATTTGCAACTCCTGGCTCGCCCACGCATTGGTGCGGTATGAACATGCAAACTGCCCCTGATCCTGCGGCCACGCCTCAGAGTGACTATAAGGACGAGGACAGTTTCCAGTTCGATGCGCAAGGCCACGCCTTCACATTCTATCCGCGCGGGTCGGACCGGCTGGCGGCTCTGATTGACCATATCGAATGCGCGCAGGATTCGCTCTACATCTTCTACTACATGTTCCAGCATGATCAGGCGGGCACTAAGGTGCGCGACGCTCTGGTCGATGCGGCGAAGCGCGGAGTGAACGTCCAGCTCATCATCGATGCTTTCGGCAGCGATGCGCCCGAACACTTTTTCGATCCGCTGGTCGAGGCCGGTGGCCGCTTTTCGGTCTTCGCTGCGCGATGGAACGTCCGATACCTGATCCGCAACCATCAGAAATTCGTGATTGCCGATGGCGCGCGCGTGATGACCGGCGGCGCCAATGTGTCGGATCACTATTTCGACCCACCCGAAAAGAACGGCTGGTGCGACCTGGGTGTTGCGATCGAAGGACCTGTCGTTGACCGGTTCGTGCGCTGGTTCGCGCTGTTGCGCGCATGGACCGAAGGGGGCGGGTCACAGCTCCGGCTGCTGCGAAAGATGGTGAAGCACTGGGATCCGGGTGAGGGGACCGTGCAGCTGTTGGTGGGTGGGCCGCTGGTTCGCCAGGGAAACTGGGCATGGCGGTTCAAGAAAGATCTGGCGCTTGCCAAGCGTCTGGACACGGTGAGCGCATATTTCTCTCCGCCGCGCAGCATCAGACAGTTGATGATGCGCATTGCGCAGCGTGGCTCCGCACGACTCATTACCGCAGGCAAGTCGGACATCCACGCGACAATCGAGGTGGCCCGGTTGTTGTACAAACGCCTCTTGAGATCAGGCGTAGAAATCCATGAGTTTCAAGCGTGCAAGCTGCATATGAAATTGCTGATCGTCGATGGTGTCAGTTATTTCGGCAGCGCCAATCTCGACAAGCGGTCAGTCAGATTGAACGTCGAACTGATGGTCCGGGTGGAGGACGATGCGCTGGCTGATCGGTTGCGTGAATTCGTTGATCATCTGGAAAACGCTAGCCTAGAGATAACCGACGAGTGGTATGCGCAAAAAGCCACTTTTTTCAAACGGTTGCGCTGGCGCATCAACTATCTGATTGCGCTCGCAGATTATCGGATCACACGCAGCCTCAATGGCTAGGGTCAGGCCCTATTCGTAGCCGTAGTCGGAATAATCCTTCAGATTGGGCGAGGTGAACTTGGTGAACTCGCTCTGGAAATGCAGCGGAACCATGCCGGTCGAACCGTGGCGCTGTTTCGCGACGTTGATGGCCGCCTTGTTCTTGACCTGCTCATACGCCTCTTCCCAGGCCCGATATTTCTCGACCGCATCGGGGGTGCTGGTTTCGGTCGGGAAATCGGGGCGGCTGGCTTCCATGTAATAATCGTCGCGATAAACGAACCAGACCATGTCCGCGTCCTGCTCGATCGAGCCCGATTCCCTCAAGTCCGACAGCATCGGACGTTTGTCTTCGCGCTGTTCCACCGCACGGCTGAGCTGCGATAGCGCGATCACCGGAACCGAAAGCTCTTTGGCCAGCGTCTTCAGCCCTCGACTGATTTCCGAAATCTCGTTCACGCGGTTGTCGTTCGCGCGACCGGAACCCTGCAGAAGCTGGAGGTAATCGACCACGATCAGGCCGATATCGTGCCGCCTCTTAAGCCTGCGCGCCCGTGTGCGCAAAGCGCCGATGGTCAGCGCCGGGGTATCGTCGATATAAAGCGGCAGTTCGGCGAGCCGCTGGCTGGCAAAACTGAGCTTTTGAAAATCCTCGCGGCTCATTTTGCCGTTTCGCAACGCCTCCGACGAAATCTCCGCCTGTTCGGCAAGGATACGGGTCGCGAGCTGATCCGCGCTCATTTCCAGACTGAAGAAAGCCGCCGGAGCGCCATAATTGTGCTCGCCGCCATCGCGCTGCCAATTGAGGTGTTCTTCGGCGCAGTTGAACGCGATGTTGGTGGCGAGCGCGGTCTTGCCCATGCCCGGTCGCCCGGCGAGGATCACGAGATCGGAATTGTGCAGGCCCGCCGTTTTCTGGTCGATCGACGCTATGCCGGTCGTCTTTCCCGAAAGACCGCCGCCGGAATTCATCGCAGCTTCGGCCATCTTGATCGCGGTCAACGCCGCATCGCGGAAGGTCGAGGCTTCCTTTCCGGTCGCGGCGCCCTCGGCCACTTTGAACAGGTCTGCCTCGGCCTGCGAAATCCGATCCATCGGGTCGGTTTCTTCGGACGTATCCAGCGCGCCTTCGACCAGACCGCGACCGACGCTGACCAGTTCGCGCAGCAGGGCGAGGTCGTAAATCTGCTGGGCGAGTTCGCGCGGTGCCAGCAGGCCCGCGCCGTTGGCAGTCAGCTGGGCCAGATAACTGGTGCCGCCCAGCTCCTTCAGCGCTTCGTCGTTTTCGAAATAGGGACGTAGGGTGACCGGAGAGGCGGTCGCGTTGCGCTCGATCAGCGTCAGGACGCGCTCGTAAATCCGTTCATGCAGAGGTTCGAAGAAATGATCTGGCCGGATCGGTGTTTGCAGTTCTTCGATCACGCGATTGTCGATCAGCACCGCGCCCAGAAATGCAGCCTCCGCTTCGAGGTTCGAAGGGAGTTTGCGTGGCGACGACGAATCGCCTTCGACGAGTTGAAGTTTCTCTGGTTCGGCCATGAGCGCCTGATGCGCCGCGTGCGCCAAATCGCGCAAGGGCAAACGCGGATATAAATTTTGATGACACCTCTTGCGCCTGTGGAAAGCGGGGATGGTTGATCGAAGCGCTTGAAGTGCAGGCCTGCAATCTGCGAAGGCGGCCTGACCATGGCCCAAATGCCACCCGATTCCGCGAGCACGCACCGCATCGCCCACATCGCTCTCGACGAGGAGACGATCCTGTGGCGCAACGCCGATGTCGAACAGGAACGGCGGGTCGCGATCTATGACCTGATCGAGGAAAACAGCTTCAAGCCCGTGCGCAGTGCCAAGCGTGGCGCGAACGGCCCGTACCGCCTGCAACTGGCGGTGCGCGATGGTCGGCTGGCGATGGACATAAGCGACACCGACGAAAAGCCGCTGGAGACGTTGCTGATCGGCCTTGCGCGGTTCCGCCGTCCCATCCGCGAATATTTTGCGATCTGCGACAGCTATTATCAGGCCATCCGCAAGGCGACCCCGGCGGAGATCGAGACGATCGACATGGCCCGTCGCGGTATTCACAACACCGCTGCCGAGCTGCTGCTGGAGCGGCTGGATGGCAAGATCGAAACCGATTTTGCGACAGCGCGGCGGCTGTTCACGCTGATCTGCGTTCTGCACATCAAGGGTTGAGGCGCAGAACATGGCGCGCACGCGATCACGGCGCAAAAAGAACGGCATGACGAGCCGCTGGGCGCTGCGATTGATCGCGGTACTCGCTCTGATCGTAGTCGGTTTTGCCGGGTGGTTCTGGTGGGACATGCGCGACTGGCGCCCGTCCGAAAGCCTCTACCCCGAACAGGGCGCGGTGATCGCAAGCGGGGCATCGGGCACGAAGTTCGAAACGATCGGGGCGCTGGGCGGCAGCTTCGTCTATCTCGAACTGGTCGGAAGCCTTTCCGCACCCGATCCGGGCTTTGCCGGACGCCTTTCCGCCGCGCGCGCAGCTGGATTGCAGGTCGGGGTGATTTATCCGTTCGATCCGTGCCAGCAGGCCGATCCGCAATCGGGGCGGTTTACGCGGATGGTGCCGCGCGATGGCGATCTGCTGCCCCCGGCCATCGCGCTTACCCAAGTGACCGGTGCCTGCACACCGCCGGTCAGTGACGCCGCGGTCGAGAGCGAATTGCTGACCCTGGTCAACCAGATCGAAATGCATGCAGGAAAGCAGGTTATTCTGAAGCTCGGTAAGGAGTTCGAGCAGCGCCACCGCATTGCGCGCACCCTGTCGCGTGACCTGTGGTTGATGCGCGACCGCGCGCGGCCCGACTATGCGCCGCGCCCATGGTTGCTATGGAGTGCGAACAGCCAGCTGGTGAGCGCGGCAACCGATGAATCGATTGAATGGGTGGTGGTGCAGAAATGACGGATCGGACCGAAACCGAAAATGTGCTGATCGCCGCGGCGATAGATGCGGCGCGCAATGCCTATGCACCCTATTCCGACTATCAGGTCGGTGCGGCGCTGTTGTTCGATGACGGGGCGATCTTCAGCGGCAGCAATGTCGAAAACGCCAGCTACGGATTGTCGCTTTGCGCCGAAACCGTTGCAGTGGCACGCGCCTTTGGCGAAGGGCGGCGGGGTGGCCTCAACATGGTTGCCGTGGTCGGACCCGAAGACAAGGGGGACGGCGCGCCGATCACGCCGTGCGGGCGCTGTCGGCAGGTGCTTAATGAACTGGCGCAACTGGGCGGCACCGATCCGCAGGTGCTGTGCGTGGGCAGCGACGAAACGCGCCGCGTCGCGCTGTCAGCGCTGCTGCCGCATGCGTTCGGCCCTGCGCACCTCGATTGACGACGGAGCTATTTCCCCAGGATATCGCTCAGCACGTTGCCAAGCGGATTCTTGCGAAACGCGCGCTCCTCACTGCCGACATAGGCGAAGATGCCATCAAGGCCCTGATCGGTGACCGAGTAGTTGATGCTCTCCCGGTCGAGGCCAGCCTGCCGGATGAAACTGTGTTTGTCCGCCAGTCCATCGAACTGTTCGTAAACGCCGAGCTTTTCGAGCGCGCTGTCGACCAGCGGCTCAAGCTTGTAATGCAGCGCATCTTTGGAGGACCGGCGCAGATATTGCGTCCCGCCATCGGCTTCGCGGATGATACCGGGCGCATCGCTGAAAGACAGGCCATCAATGGCATCGCGAAAGATCGGTTTGGCTTCGCCCGCCGCCGTGCCAGCGGCCTCGTTTATGCTGCGGGTAACACCGTCGAGAACGCCAAGCTGGTTGGCTGCGCCCAGGATCGATCCGAACAGCCCGCGCCTTGGTTTGCCGATGATGGGCAGGCCGATGCGGATGTCTTCGTCGTTGTAGAACGCGCCGGGCTGGGCCAGCTTGTCGAGCGCGCTGTCGGTCGCTTTGCCGAGGATAGAGGAAAGCCCAAGACCGCCAAGCGACTGCGCCTGAACAGCGGCAGGCAACAACCCGGCCGCACCCGTAGCGACGATGCCTGCGAGAATGCGGCGGCGGTCAAACGCGTATGAGGCAGATGTCATATCAGCTCCCCTTGTTATGCTGTCGGGAAGCCATAGCACAGTTGCGACTGAAAATCGGGGCGCAAACTGCCCCCACCCCCTACACGCCGCCTAGCCGTCTTTGCGCTCCAGCCATTCCAGCAGCGCGGCGAGGCAATCGCGTGCCAGCAGCTTGCACCTTTCCGGCGACCAGCCCTGATCGGGCTCCGGGAAGTCGGCGAGATCCTTGTACGGCATCTCCAATGTCATCGCGCAGGCGCCATAGCGTTCGGCCACCTGATTTGTGCTGATGCCGAGATTGGCGCGGCCCGCCGGGGTCTTGGGGTAACCAAGCTTGGTCTGGAAATCGGGCGTGCGGCGGTCGAGGATGCGCTGATAGCGATAGAATTGCTCGCCCAGTTCGTCGGTCCAGCTCGGGATGCCTTCAAAGCCTGCGAGGAAGACCGCCGGGATTGCTTCGTCGCCATGGACGTCCATCGCATAATCGACGCCGGTTTCGTCCATCTTGGTCCGAATGGCGAGCACTTCGGGCGATTTCTCTGCCGATGGCTCGGCCCACTCGCGGTTGAGATTTGTGCCGACCGCATTGGTGCGAAGATGGCCTCGGCGCGAACCGTCGGGATTGCAATTGGGGACGATATGCATGCGGCAAAGCTTGCGCAGACCCCGCGCGACCGGATCGGTCGGATCGGACAGGCATTCGAGCGCGCCTTCCATCCACCATTCGGCCTGTGTTTCACCGGGATGCTGGCGGGCATAGAGCCACACCTGTTTGTCGCCTTCGCCCAATTCCAGCATGTCGAGCGGCTGGCCGTCGAGCGTGGTGGTCAGCCTGACCAGATCCACGCCGTCGCTCGCGGCGGCTTCGGCAATCAGATCGTGGTGCCGCTCCATCGAATAGGGCGCGAAATAGGCGAAATAGGCGATGTCCGACACCGGCGTGTAGCGGATCGTGAGCGTGCCATCGGTTTCGTCCTTGTCGAACGAGCTTGCGGCCCGTGCCCAATATTCGCGGTCTTCCGAGACGCAGGCATCATAATTGGGCCAGCCGCCGGGATAGGCGGAATGGTTGAGTCCGGTCAGCTTGAGCTCGACCGCTTCACCCGCAGCGCCTGTCACACGAAAGTGGAACCATTGCGCAAATTCGGACTGGTGATCCTTCGGAATCGCGAGCCTTGCGCTGTGGCCGTCGATGGAAAGCACTTCGATGTTGCCGCTGTCGAAAGCAGCGTCGATTGCAATGTGGCTCATTGGGTTCCTTCAAGCTCATCGACCTCGATACTCACGGTCTCGCCATTGCCGCCCGGGAAATCCTTGAACAGGGCAGCCGCCAGCGCTCTTGCATTGGCGCGGGTGTCGGCAAAGGGGGAATTGTCGCTTGTCACCAGTTCGGCACGCCCTTCCCACAGGGTTTCGCCATCCGGCACCGATGTGATCCGCACGGCGAGCTCGGTAATAAGCCGCGCGCGCTGACCGCCTCCGAGTGTGATGCCGACACCGGCGCCGACACCGGATCGAAAGCCGCCGGTGGAGCCGCCCACTCCGACGCTGACCGGATTTCGCCTGCCAGTGCTATCGATGCGGCTGCGTTCGACAGTGATCGTCGCCTCCTGCGCTCCACCGGGGGTGGATGCGTATCCCAGATCGGTCAGTTCGCTTCTGATCGCCTGCTCGTAAACAGCCACCCGCAGCGGTTCGTCCTCATCCTGCGCAATCACGGTCGCAATCGACCCCGAGCCAAGTCCGGCAGGGTTTTCGGCGACAAAGCGTGTGACTTCGACCGGGCCGGTGAATACCCCGGTGCAGCCAGGCAAGGCGAGCGCTGCAAACATGATGGCGAGTAATCTCGCGCGGGGAAGCGGTTGTGACATCTGCAATTCCTCTCAAACGCCGCTATAGGCCCGATGCATGCCTGTGCAAAACGCTGCTTTGCTCTTGCGCGCTTTCACGCTTTGTCAGTCGATCTTTGATAGGGGCGCTGCATGAACACATCCTCCAAACCTTCCGTGCTGGTAACCGGCGGCGCTGGCTATATCGGCAGCCACGCGGTGCTGGCCTTGATCGATGCGGGATGGCCCGTCGCGGTGGTAGACAATCTGTCGACCGGCTTTCGCTTTGCGGTGCCCGATGGCGTCTCGCTCTATGAAGGCGATATCGAGGATGCCGAGCTGCTCGGGCGTATTTTTGCCGAGCTGGGGACACAGGCGATCATGCACTTTGCGGGCTCCATCGTGGTGCCTGAGAGCGTCGCCGAACCGCTCAAATATTATCACAACAACACGGTGAAGAGCCGCGCGCTGATCGCTGCGGCGGTCGATGCCGGTGTCCCTCACTTCATCTTCTCATCGACCGCAGCAACCTATGGCATCCCCGATGTCTCGCCCGTCAGCGAGGATACGCCGCGCGCGCCGATCAACCCGTATGGCTGGTCGAAATTGATGACCGAACAGATGCTGGGCGACACGGCAGCGGCGCATGCGATCAACTATTGCGCGCTGAGGTATTTCAACGTCGCTGGAGCCGATCCGCGTGCGCGCAGCGGCCAATCGACGGCCGGGGCGACGCATCTGATCAAGGTGGCGGTCGAGGCCGCGCTGGGCAAGCGCGACAGCGTGAGTGTGTTCGGCACCGATTACGACACGCCTGACGGCACGGGCGTGCGCGATTACATCCATGTCAGCGATCTGGCCGCAGCGCATGTGCTCGCGCTGGAGGCTCTGATAGAGCAGCCCGACCGCTCGCTCACCATGAATTGCGGCTATGGGCGCGGCTTCTCGGTTCTCGAAGTGCTCGATGCGGTCGACCGGGTGACCAACCGGACTATCGACCGGGTGCTGGAAGGACGGCGGGCAGGCGATCCCGATTCGCTGATTTCGGACCCTTCGCGCATTCGTGAGACCTTGCCCTGGCAACCGCAGCACGCGGATCTCGACACGATCATCAAGCATGCGCTGGCGTGGGAGCGAAAACTCGCTGAAATCCGCGAGACTGGTTGACCTTTAGGTAGAGCGTGACTAGGTGCCGCATTCGAAATTCAAAGCGCCGGGCCGAGTCTCGGCGCGTTTTCTTTTGAGAGATATGACATGAAAGTCCGTAACAGCCTTAAGTCGCTGAAAAACCGCCATCGCGATTGCCGCGTTATTCGCCGTCGTGGTCGCACCTATGTCATCAACAAGACCAACCGTCGCTTCAAGGCCCGCCAGGGCTGATTTGAGTCGAGTGGCCGATCGCCCGAGCAGGTGATCGAGCAGACGCAGCGGCCCGCCTCCACCCGGAGAGCGGGCCGCCGCCGTTTGAGGATTGGAGTGAGTGGGCGACGTGACCAAAGCCGTAGTGTTCGATGTCGGGCGGGTGCTGTTTCATTGGCAGTTGCGCTCGCTTTTTGAAAAGCTGATCGATGATGAGGCAGAGCTGGACTGGTTCCTCGCCAACGTCATCACCGAAGAATGGCATTTTCAGCACGATCGCGGAGTGACGCTTTCCGAGATGTTGCCTGCGCGCATCGAGCAGTTTCCCGATCAGGCGCTGCGCATCGCCGCCTATGCCGCCCGCTTCAATGAAACCGCAGCATCACCGGTCGAGGGAGTTCACCCGATCGTCTATCGCCTGCGTGATGCGGGTGTGCCGCTGTTCTGCCTCACCAATTTCGGCGATGAGTTGTTCGCGCAGTTTCGCAGCGCGCATCCGATCTTCGATGTGTTCGGAGACATCATCGTTTCCGGTGAAGAGCGCATCGCGAAGCCCGACCCGCGCATCTACGAAATCGTCGAGCAGCGTAGCGGCTTTGCGCCTGAAGCGTTGTTTTTCACCGACGACAATCCCGCCAATGTCGATGCTGCGAGAGCGCGAGGCTGGGAAGCGTATCTGTTCACCGACGTAGCCTCGCTTGAAGCGCAGCTGGTGAAGGCAGGTCTTCTGTGAGTTTTTGTTTGCGCCCTCAGGCGCCGGGCGCGGGCCATCCGGCCCGCTTGGCTTCCGCGCCATAAAGCGCGACACGCAGTCGCGCTTTGACTGCCGTGACGAAGAGCCAGACGGCTGCACAGCAGCCGCAAGGGCGACCGCCCGCCCGCAGCGACGCGATCTATGATCGCATGAGCGAGGATTTCGCACCCCGGATGGCGTGCGGCCAACAAAAATCAACAACCCCCGGTCGCAGATCTGGGGATCACTGCGCCGGGGGCCATTGGTTCCGTCCGAGATGGAGAGATGTCGGACGGAGGGGGATGTAATTTGGCTTAGTTGCCGTTGCACTTCGCCAGCTTGTCCGCGCCGAGCTCTTCGCCCTTGGCGGTGAAGCTCTTGATCTCGCCGAATTCACGGGCGAGGCCGCGGCAGATGCGCATCGGGCGCGAGCTGCCCTTGTTGGCGACACACATTGTATCTTTGCAGGCCCAGGCAACGCCGCCTGCAACGGCGCGATTGTCTTCCGCGGCCTGAGCGAGGGTGGCGGTGTAATATGGGCCGGTCTTGGCTTCGGCGGCGACCGGAGCGACTGCGGCACCGAAAGTCATGCCGGTATAGGCGAGCGCCATGGCAAAGATGGTGAAGCGGCCGGTGCGGGGGAGGGAGAGGGTCATCGCATTGGTCCTTTCTGCATGGGATATCTGAATCGGTTCTATCAATTGTTGCGATGCAAAGTTTCAATTCGAAACCAGTTGCGAATCACTACCTATGCGATTAGGTTTCAGGTTGCAACTAGAAACTGAATATTTTTTGGCACCTGCGACGAAACGCGCTAGAGATAGGTTGCAGGAGAAGGACTGATATGGGCGATCTGAGAGAACCACTGCGCGAATTGATCGAATGCGGATTGCCGCAAGCGCTTGAAGTGATGGGCGAAAGATGGTCGTTCATGATCCTTCGTGCGAGCTTCAATGGGCTCAAGCACTTCGAAGAATTTCTCAGTGAGCTCGGGATTGCGCGCAATATCCTGTCCAACCGGCTGGCCAAACTGGTCGAGCACGACATCCTCAAACGCGAACCATGCGCCGATGATCGCCGCAAAATCGAATACCGCCTGACCGAAAAGGGCTTCGATTTGCTGCCCGCAATGATCGCTTTGCGGCAATGGGGGCAGAAATACGGCAGCGAGTTTGTCGTCGAAGACCCGGTGCTCGTGGATCAGCAGGACCGCCTGCCGATTGGGCTGGTGTCGATCCTCGCGCATGATGGACGCATCCTCGGCCACGAGGATCTCTGGATGGTGAAACGCGAAGATGTCGGCAAGCGAGCTGATGGGACGATTGCGACGCCCGGCGCTGATCTGGGCAAGGGCGACATTGTCGACCTAGACAGCGCGAAGAAAGCCGCGGCAGGGTAGATCGCCGGGGATCGATTGCGTTACCCGGCCTGACCAGGGCGGCAACTCACTCTATACTCGACTGCTGATTCTCAAATTCGGCAGGAACAACCCAAGTGACGACCATCGCCACTGGCGCAGACATCCACGCAATCTTGCGCCAGACTTTCGGCTTCTCGGGTTTTCGCGGGCAGCAGGAGGCGGTGATCGATCGCATCATGCGCGGTGAGCACACGCTCGCGCTGATGCCGACCGGGGCGGGCAAATCGCTCTGCTATCAGCTTCCCGCCCTGGCGCGGCCTGGCACCGCGATCGTGATCTCTCCACTTATCGCGCTGATGCACGACCAGATCCGCGCTGCGACAGCTGTCGGGATCAGGGCCGCGTCGATGACTTCCGCCGATCAGGATAACGCCGCCACTGCCGAGCTGTTGCGAACCGGGCAGCTCGATCTGCTCTATGTCGCGCCCGAGCGTGCGACCACGGCCGGCTTCAGGTCGCTCATCAGTTCCGCAGACATCTCGATGTTCGCGATCGACGAGGCGCATTGCGTATCGGAATGGGGACACGATTTCCGCCCGGATTATCGCCTGCTTGCCCCGCTGCTTGATCAGTTCGCCTATGTCCCTCGCTTGGCACTGACAGCAACAGCCGACGAAACGACCCGCGCGGATATCCTGCGGCAATTGGGCATTCCGGACGAAGGTCTGGTCCTCGCCGGGTTCGACCGCCCTAATATCAGCTATGCGATCCGGCCGCGGCAGAACCTCGGCAAGCAGATCACCGATTTTCTGGGCCGCACTCCGGGCGCGGGCATCGTCTACGCACAAAGCCGCAAAGGCACCGAAGACCTCGCCGCGCGCATTGCCGAGACGGGCCGCCCGGTCGGCGTTTATCATGCAGGCCTGCCGCCCGAAGTCAGAGCGCAGGCGCAAGCCGATTTCGTCCGTTCCGAAGACATGGTGATGGTCGCCACGATCGCATTCGGCATGGGGATCGACAAACCCGACGTGCGCTTCGTTATCCATGCGGGCCTGCCGAAATCGGTCGAGGCGTATTATCAGGAAACCGGGCGCGCGGGTCGCGATGGCGACCCGGCGGAGGCGCGCCTGTTCTGGAGCGCGACCGATTTTGCCAAAGCCCGCCAATGGCTCGGAGATATCGAAGAGCACCGCCTTGCCAGCGAACGTGCCCGGTTGAATGCGCTGGCTGCATTGGTCGAGGCACCCACCTGCCGCCGCGCAATCCTGCTGCGTCATTTCGGCGAGACCCCGCCGGAAACATGCGGGAATTGCGACAATTGCGAAAACCCGCCGCAGGTGCTCGACGTGACCGAAACGGCACGCAAGCTGCTCAGTGCAGCCTATCGCACCGGGCAGAGCTTCGGGATCGGGCATCTGGAAAAGGTGCTGCTGGGCCGTGACGACGATCGCGTGCGCCAGCGCGGCCATGATACGCTGTCGGTCTTCGGCATACTGGGCGACGAAGAGGCTCCGCTGCTGCGCCCGGTGATGCGCACATTGATGGCGCATGAGATGTTGGTGCCCACCGAGCATGGCGGGTTGGCTGTAGGAGAACTCGCCCGTCCGGTGCTGCGCGGCGACGGTGCTGTGCTGATTGCCGAACCGCCGAAAAAGCAGCGCCGCAATGCGCGCGGGGGCACACCCAATCCGGTCGGCGATCCGCTGTTCGACGCGCTGCGGGAAAAGCGCAAGGAGCTGGCCAAGGCCAACAACGTGCCCGCTTACGTCATCTTCCACGACAGCGTGTTGCGCGCGATGGCGAGCGACCGGCCGCAATCACTCGCGGCGATGGGCGAACTGCCGGGGATCGGTGCGAAGAAGCTGGAGAATTACGGCGAGCATTTCTGCGAGGTCGTGCGGGACTTCGCCTGAAACCTATCGGCGCGGCGGAGCCTGAGTGTAATCGATCCTGATCCGCACCCATGACCCGACCTGAGAGCGCCCCCCAATCCGTGCGGGCCGCACCCGGAACTGCCACGCTGCCGCCAGCACAGCCCTGCCGATTTGCGATCCCGCCGGGCTTTCGCCGAGCAGCTGGCAATCCTCGACATAGAAATCGGGCACGGTTTTGCATGCTATGAGAGCTGACCCAGGTCCGTTTGCGGTCGAAAGATAGCCCGACAATTCCCCATCTGTCGGCTCGCGATACCAGCGCGCGGCGTAAAGCGGCTCGCCATTGGGAGCGTTTCCGACCCGCCGACTGTCGCTGCCTCTGCTTTGCGATCCTCCGGTATCGGGCGGGCCATAGACCCTTGGCGGAGAGGCGGGCTGAGCGGGCGGTGCCTCAGTCGGAGCGGGCGACGGCGCTGGGGCTGGCGGGGGAGGGGTCGGCGTCGCGTTGGGCGTGGGCAGGTTGAGCGGCGATGGCGGAAGCGGCTGCGGCTCTGGCAGAGCCGGCGTCGGCTTTGTCACCGGCTGCGGTTCCTGAGGGGTTGGCGAGGGTTGCTCGGGGGCGGGTTCCTCCTCCTCCGTTTCCGGCTCATCCCCGATATCGCGCGCCTCGAAGGTGACGATGTCGGCGGTTTCGTCGTCACCGTCCGAAATGCCCCAACCGAGCGTGAGCAACAGCAGGATAATGAGCGCTTCGATCGCCAGCGCGATTGCGAGACTGACCAGCCGGGTGCGGCCTTGCCCAAAGGCCTGCCGCTCGCGGAATTCATGAACTTCGTCATGATCGGGTGAAGGAGCGGAAGTCGCTATTGCCGAGGCCTCAGGATCGAAGGTCGATTGGGGGGACGCCCATCGATCGCCTACCTAGGCGCACCTGCACCGCTTTTGAATGGGTTCAGTCGGCTAATTTGGCGGCCGGGCTTTACTCTGCGGCATCCAGCATCTCGCGCGTTTCTCTGGTTGCCGGCATGGCGTCATCGGGCTGGTAGCTCGTATTGAGTTTCTTGGCGAGATCGCGGGTCAGCAACGCGTTCAGCGCATTGCCGAGATTGGGATAGTCATCGCCGAGCTTGCGCAGCGCGTCGCTGTCACACTCGATATAACGCAGGCCATACGGTGCGACCGATGTCGTGGTCGTCTTGCGATTGAGCACGTAGGCGACCTCGCCGACGAAATTCCCCTCGGGCAGGCGGAATTGCCGACCGTGTTTCTCGACCGATATCGCGCCTTCGAAAATGTAAAAGAGCGAGTCCGATGGTTCGGCCTCGCGCGTCAACAGCGTGCCTTCGGGATCGCAGGCCTGATGCCACTTCGCGATCCGAGCGATCCGGCGAAACTGACCCGGACTAAGCGTGTCGAATGCGTCGAACAGACGCTTTTCGTCAGGGGACAGACGGAACGTCGTCCGCTCCAGCGCGATCTGACCGAGGACATAGAGATTGACCCCGACCATCAGCAGACTGGTGCCGATCGCGTCCCATAGGGGCGGCGAGGGCACGATGTAATAATAGGCGATATACACGAAAGTCGCGACGACGATCAGGATGCGCAGCTTTAGCTCATCGCGAATGCCATAAGCGAGCAAAAGCAGGCCCGCGCCAAGATAGATCAGCCACCACAGGTCCATTGCCGCTATCTCACCCCGATAAATTGCCGATAGCTCAGCGCTTCGGCGATGTGCGCGCGGCCCACTTCATCCGCGCCCGCAAGATCGGCGATGGTTCGCGCCACCCGCAACATTCTGGTGTAGCTGCGCGCCGACAGGCGCAGCTTTTCCGCCGCCTGCATCAGCAGCGTGCGTCCCGGATCGTCGGGGGCGGCAAACCGCTCCAGCGCTTCGCCTTCCAGTTCGGCATTGGATCGCACCCCGCGCTGCGTTCCGAGCGACCTCGCCGCTGCGACCCGGCGCGCGACTTCCGCGCTCCCCTCGGCAGGCGGGGGAAGCGACAGGTCCATCGCGCTCACCGCTGCAACCTCGACATGCAGATCGATACGGTCGAGCAGCGGGCCTGACAGACGCGACTGATATTCGGTCGCGCAGCGCGGGCCGCGGGCGCAGACATGGCCCGGCTCCCCCGCATGGCCGCAGCGACACGGGTTCATGGCCGCGATCAGCTGGACCCGCGCGGGGAAGGTGACATGCGCGTTGGCACGCGCGACATCGACCTGCCCGGTCTCCAGCGGCTGACGCAGCGAATCTAGCACGGGGCGCTGAAATTCGGGCAGTTCGTCAAGAAATAGCACGCCCAGATGCGCCAGACTGACTTCGCCGGGCCGCACTTTCAGCCCGCCTCCCGTCAGCGCCGCCATGCTCGCGCTGTGATGGGGCGCGCGAAACGGGCGCGCGCGGCTGATCCGTCCGGCGTCGAGCATTCCCGCGACCGATTGCACCATCGACACTTCGAGCGCCTCGGTCGGCGTCAGTTCGGGCAAGATCCCCGGCATGCACGATGCGAGCATGCTTTTGCCTGAGCCTGGTGGGCCGATCATCAGCAGATTGTGTCCCCCAGCGGCCGCTATTTCCAAAGCACGCTTGGCCGTCTCCTGCCCCTTGACCTGCTTGAGATCGGTCACCGGAGGCCCCTCGGCCACTTCGCCTCGCGTCGGATCGGGCAGCACCTGACTTCCCTTGAGATGCCCCAGCAGGCCGGTCAGATCGCGTGGAGCAAGAACCGGAACGCCGCTCGCCCACTTCGCTTCCGAGCCCTGATCGGCGGGACAGATCAATCCGGCTTCGCACTCGCTCGCATGCAAGGCGGCGATCAAAACGCCCGGGCTGGCCACGATCCTTCCGTCCAGCGCCAGTTCACCCACCGCGATCCAGTCGCCAAGCTGTTCAGCATCGGTGACACCCATCGCCGCCAGCAAGGCCAGCGCGATCGGCAGGTCGTAATGCGACCCGTCCTTGGGCAGGTCGGCAGGCGACAGATTGATCGTGATCCGTTTGGGCGGCAGCGCGAGGCCCATGGCGGCCAGCGCCGCCTGCACCCGCTCGCGGCTTTCGCTCACCGCTTTGTCGGGCAGGCCGACGATGGAAAAGCGCGGCAGGCCCGAGGCGACCTGACACTGCACTTCCACCTGGCGCGCCTCCAGACCGAGATACGCCACTGTTCTTACCAATGCGACCATGCCGCTCGCCCCCGTTTCACGGCCTGAAAGTAAAGCGTTTGTGGCCGCTTAAGTGAAACTTGTCGAGCGGCTAGGCACGGATACTAAAGAACTTCGCAAGCATAAAAATTCGCGATTCCTAAAAGGCCGCGATGGCATTTCCATCGGATGAAGTTTCTCGCCGCCCTGTTTGTTGCCATCCAACTGATGCTGCTGCCTGCGCCTGTCGCGGCGCAGAATTACGGCGGTGCGCGCACGGTTTCGACCGAGACGTGGGTGGAGGAATGGGATGCCGCATCACAGCGCTGGGTGCGGGTCGCAGACGAAGCGGTGGGTGCTGATGCGCGGCAAGATATGGCTGTCGTCACCACACATTACGTCAACGGCGTATTGGTCGAGCAGTCCCAATCGGGCGCGCGCTATGCGACGCCGCTTTCACAGCCCTACTATCCCACCGCGCGATCCCAGCCTGCCGTGGCTCAATACGGACCGTTTCAGGTGATCGATGGCAAGCGGGCGGCAGTGACCGGATCGACCAACCAGATGAGCCCGCGCTATTTCGATGCGATGCTGCGCGACCATCCCGGACTGGAAGTGCTGGAGATGATCGAGGCCCCCGGAACCAGCCATGATATTGCCAATCTGCAAGTCGGTCGACGCATCCGCGAAGCTGGCCTGCGCACGCATGTTCCCAATGGCGGATCTGTCCGGTCGGGCGCGGTCGAACTGTTTCTGGCCGGGGTGGAGCAGACCATGGACGAAGGCGCGCAGTTCGCCGTGCATTCCTGGCTCGACAATTATGGACGTCAGCCGCAGGACTTTCCCGCCGACCATCCGGCCAACCGCCTGTATCTCGATTATTATGTCGAGATGGGCATGAGCGAGACGCGCGCGCGTGATTTCTACGCCATGACCAATTCCGTGCCGCATGCGAGCGCGCTGTGGCTGGATGCCGACGAGATGCGCAACTGGGTCGAGCCATCGCAGAGCATCGTCCCGGCGACGAGAGCGATCATGCGTGAGCCGGTGCTGGCGCTGTTGCACGAACCGCTGTCGGCACCTGCAATCGCTGAAACCCTGCAAATGGCCGCCATTGATGTGGCGCGTCCGAACATCATTTACGCCGATATGAGCGCATTTTCTCTCGCGCAGGTCGAGTTGACACGCCTTGACTCGCAGGTGGCTTTCCCATAGTGGCGCGCGCCTGATCGGTTGCTTTCGGGCGACCCCTATATTGGTGCGGATGAGTGGGATGATCCCATCCCCTCGAAACCGCACCGAACCAGTTTATCGAGGACGATATGAAGCGGACTTTTCAGCCCAGCAATCTCGTGCGTGCCCGCCGGCACGGATTTTTCGCACGCAAGGCCACTCCCGGTGGCCGCAAAGTCGTGCGCGCCCGCCGTGCACGCGGTCGCAAGAGTCTTACTGCGTAAGGCTCTTGCTATTTTGATTGCGCACTCGCATCCGCGAGCGCGATTTCCTCGCTCATGCGACCTGAAGATCGCATCGCTGCGGGCGCCCAGTCGGGCTTGCGGGTTCCCATTTTGGGAACCCGTTGCGTTTCTGAGTGTGTTGGGCGGTGTAGATCGAGCAGCCTTCGGCGGCTCGCAAGCGCGACCGCGCGTCGCCGCTACTGCGGCGAAGCCAAGGCGGACGGACGTCCGCCGCCCGGCGTTTGAGGGCGTAAACAAATGACTCAGGTAACGAGCACGGAATCTTCAATTGCAGTTCTCACTAAGCGCGCCGATTTTCTCGCGGCGAATAAGGGCCTCCGCAACGCCCGGCCCGGATTCGTGCTGCTGACCCGGCCTAATGGCGGCGAGGGGGTGCGCTTTGGTATCACTGTCACCAAGAAAATCGGTAACGCGGTCGTGCGCAATCGCATGAAGCGACGGTTCCGCGAATTGCTGCGAGCGGCTTTGCCGGAACAGGGTTTGCCGGATCACGATCATGTGCTGATCGGCAGGTCCGGCGGGGTGGAGCGCGACTATCAGACGATGGCCGAGGAGCTGGAAAAGGTGCTGGCGCGCGCTCGCGCCGGTCAATCCGATCCCTCTCGTGGTCGCAGGCCGCGAAAGGGCAACCGGCGGGGTTCGGGGTCAACCAAAGAGGGACGCACTTGAAGTACGTCTTCATCTTCATCGCTCGTGCCTGGCAGCTTGGCCCGTCGCTGATTCTGCCCCCCACATGCCGCTTCGCCCCGTCATGCAGCGAATACGCGATTCAGGCTCTCACCAAATATGGCGCGGTGAAGGGTGGATGGTTGGCGACTAAGCGGCTAATGCGCTGCCACCCATGGGGCGGGCACGGTCATGATCCGGTCCCCTGAAGGGTACCATTGCTTGCCGTAGTACCTATATAACACACCTATCACACCGTCATATCAGGGTTTAATCTTGGACAATCAGCGCAATCTGTTGCTTGCCGTCGCACTTTCCGGCCTGCTCATCCTGGGGTGGGATTTCGGGATGCGGATGATCTATCCGCAGGCTTCGATCACTGCCCCTACCGAGCAGGTAGAGCCTGCCGCGCAGACCAGCGCTGGCGCAGCGCCCGGCACCACCACGGTGGCCGCCGATCTGCCGGGCGCAGCTACGCCTGCCGCCGGTCCGATCGACCTGTCCGCCGCGCTCGCCGATCCGCAGCGCGTGGTCATCGATGCGCCGCGCCTTGCAGGATCGATCAATCTCGCCACCGGGCGGATCGACGACATCGTGCTGAAGGATCACCGCCAGAGCGTCGAGAAGGACAGCGGCCCGGTCCGCCTGTTCGCACCAGAACAGACCGACGGCCAGTATTTCGCCGAGTTCGGCTTTCTGTCGGGCGGCAAGCGCTTGTCCGCAGGCGCCTGGCAGGCCGATGGCGAGCAACTGACCCCGGCCACACCGGTCACTCTGACGCGTCAGGATGCAGCGGGCGTTACCTATTCGATCAAACTGACGGTCGATGACAACTACATGATCGGTGCTGAGCAGAGCGTCACCAACGCGTCAGAAAGCGCTGCGATCGTTCAGCCATTCGCGCTGATCAACCGCACCAGCACCAATGCGAGCCCCGACGAATTCATCGTCCATTCCGGCCCGGTCGGAGTGTTTGGCGGCACGTTGCACGACCCGAACAATTACGAAGAGCTCGCCGAGATCGGTCGCGATGCACCGCAGGGCGAGGCCGCCTGGCTCGGCTTTACTGATCGCTACTGGCTCTCCGCACTGATCCCCGGCGAAGGCTCGATCGACGGCGTTGCCGAGGCAGGCTTTCGCTCGCTCGACAACGATCTGTTCCGCACCGATGTGCTGTACCAGCCGACCACCGTTCCTGCGGGCGGAACGCTGACGCAAAGCACCCGCTTGTTCGCCGGTGCCAAGGAAAGCGAGCTGCTGGATGCCTATGCCGATAACACCGGCATCGATAATTTCGGCCTCGCGATTTCTTGGGGTTGGTTCCAGATTATCGAAAAGCCGCTGCTTTGGCTGTTGCGCTTCCTCAACGATCTGGTCGGCAATTTCGGTGTCGCGATCATCCTGCTGACGGTCATCGTCCGCGGGCTGTTGTTCCCGATCGCGCAAAAGGGCTTTGCCTCGATGGCGTCGATGAAAGCGATCCAGCCGAAGATGAAAGCGATTCAGGAACGCTACAAGGACGACAAGCAGCAACAGCAGCAGGAAATCATGAAGCTGTACAAGGAAGAGGGCGTCAATCCGGTCGCCGGCTGCCTTCCGATGCTGTTGCAGATTCCGGTCTTTTTCGCGCTCTATAAAGTTCTGTTCATCGCGATCGAGATGCGCCACGAGAGCTTCATCAACTTCTGGATCAGGGATCTGTCCGCCCCTGATCCGTGGACGATCCTCAACCTGTTCGGCCTGCTGCCGTTCGAGGTTCCCGGCTTTCTCGGCATCGGCGTGCTCGCCGTTCTGCTGGGCATCACGATGTGGCTCACCTTCAAGCTCAACCCGAGCGCGATGGACCCGATGCAGCAGCAGATATTCAACTTCATGCCATGGATTTTGATGTTCGTTATGGCACCCTTCGCCGCTGGCCTGCTGCTTTACTGGGTCACCTCGAACATCCTCACCCTGGCGCAGCAGAGCTATCTCTATTCCAAGCACCCGCAGCTGAAAGCCGCAGCGGAGAAGGAGAAGGCTGAGCAGGCGAAGAAGAAAGCCCGCGAGGAAAAGAGTAAGGCGTGACGCCCACGGATCATTCCAACGCTGAGGAGCGCGAACGCCAGCGCCGCGAAGACGCCGCTGCGCGCCTGTTTTCGGGCCGCGTGGATTTCCTGCTATCCGCGCCGCAGCTGAAATTCCTGCCCGATCCCGACGTGCCCGAGATCGCGTTTTGCGGCCGCTCCAATGTCGGCAAGAGCTCGCTGCTCAACGCGCTGACCGGGCGCAAGGCGATCGCCCGCGCATCCGTGACGCCGGGCCGCACGCAGGAGCTGAACTTTTTCGAAGTCGGCGATCCGCTGCAATTCCGGCTGGTCGATATGCCCGGCTATGGCTTTGCCAAGGCGCCGATCAAGGTCGTCGACAAATGGAAGAAACTGGTGCGCAGCTATCTGCGCGGCCGCGTGGTCCTCGCGCGTAACCTTGTGCTGATCGACAGCCGCCACGGCGTGAAGGAGGTCGACCGCGAAATGATGACGATGCTTGACGAAGCGGCTGTCGGATACCGCATCGTCCTGACCAAGACCGACAAGATCAAGGCGAGCGATCTGGAGGCGGTCGCCGCCAAAGTCGCCGAGGAAGCGCGCAAGCACCCGGCGGCTCACCCCGAACTGCACCTGACCAGCGCCGAGAAAGGCATGGGTATCGCCGCGCTACGGGCAGCGGTGGTGGCGGATGCTTTGGGTGAAGGGTGGTTTGCCAAAGTGTGATGGGCGGCTTTTGAGCCAGGCAACTGATACTCACTTCTCATAGCGTCACTTTCCATTTTGGAAAATTATCTCTTGCCGAATCGGAAAGTGATGCTATTGAGTTTCCATTGTGGAAAGTAAGGAGTATCCAATGGAAACTGAAAATGCCCGTGATGCGCTCGCTGCGGTACGTAGCAGCGAGGCCACTTTTGCCAGCAAGGCGCGGTGGCCTTTGTCGCGCCATGCCGCGTACGGCCTGATCCAGACAATGGGGGTGCTCGCGATCGGAGTGCCACAAGAGCTGACCCCAGTGATTATCGTCGCATTCGGCCTATCGCTTTGGTTGATTATCCGCGGTGACCGCAAACGTGACGGATTTTTCGTCAATGGCTTTTCATCAAGACGCGCAACGCCCGCCATTATCCTGGCGGCAGTGGTCGCCGGTTCGGGCATGATTGCCCTGATACTGGCCGATGCTGCGTTTCGCTGGTCGCTGATATCACTTGTTGTCGCCGCAATCGTCTTTGTCGGCTGCACGCTGGCGAGCCTGTGGTGGGAAAAACTGTATCAGTCAGAGCTGCAAGAGGCTGCAAAGTCATGAGCGGCGCAATAGACCCCGCTCTGCATGCCCCGGCAAGGTTGCAGATTGCAGCCTTGCTGGCGCGGGTTGATGATGCGGAGTTCGCGATCCTGAAAGACGTAACGCAGGTAAGCGACTCTGTGCTTTCGAAACATCTCTCGGCCCTGGCCGATGCCCGTTACGTAAAGTTGAGAAAGGCCGCGCGCGATGGGCGTCAACGCACTTGGGTCGCACTGACGAGACAAGGGCGCAAGGCATTCGTTGCGCATATGGCTGCGTTGCAGGAACTGGTGGAAGCGGCTCAGCATGCAAGCGCATTGGCCGAAGAAGGCCCGCTTGCCACATGACGCATTGTGCTTCGCGAGCGACAGGATCGAAGGCGGTTCAACTGCTGCTGTCGCCGCGAAGCACAACCCGACACTCGGGCCCAACATCCGCCGGTGGGTCGGTTTAGCCAATACGCACCCTCACTTCGCAAACAACTGACCCATATCCGCAAACGCCTTGAACTCCAGCGCGTTGCCTGCGGGATCGCGCAGGAACATCGTGGCTTGCTCACCCGGCTGGCCTTTGAAGCGCACGGTCGGCTCGATAACGAACTGCGTCCCAGCCTCGCGCAGTCGCTGCGCGAGCGTGTTCCATTCATCCATCGATAGCACCAGCCCGAAATGCGGGACCGGCACATCGTGGCCGTCGACCGGGTTGCTGGCGCGGTCCCCCGCATCGGGCGACAGGTGCGCTACGATCTGATGGCCGTGGAAGTCGAAATCGATCCACTCGTCGCTGCTGCGCCCCTCTGCGCAGCCGATGACGCCGCCATAAAAGACGCGCGCTGCCGCAAGATCATCGACGGGGAAGGCGAGGTGGAATGGTGGCCGCGTCATAGGCGCTCTGCATAAGCCCGCCCGCTCGATCGCCAAACCGATTTCCTACATGGTGCATTCGGCGCATGTAACGAGACGACCCTGAATGCCGAAACCAGGAAGGAGAGCGGGCAAGGTGTCAATTTCGATACCGCGCCTTTAATGTATGAAACATAATAGGAAACATGCGAAACGAGCGGATGACAATGTGTCAAATATGTCAATTTCAGCGTTCAGCCTCGACAGCGAAAGTCTGAATATTTACGTACTGAGCATCGACCATCGTCACTAACCGGTCCGCAAGGTGGAGCAGCGACCCATGAAGCTAATCATCGGCAACAAGAATTATTCCAGCTGGTCGATGCGCGCCTGGCTTGCCGCGAAGCAATCGGGCCTGCATTTCGAAGAGATCATTGTTCCGATCATGGGCGAACAATGGGAGCAGCAGAAACAGGAGATGGGCGATGTGCAGCCGTCGTCCGGCAAGGTGCCGATCCTGTGGGACGATGAAAACGTCATCTGGGACAGTCTCGCCATCCTCGAATATCTTGCCGACAAGGTCGGTCGTGACCGGTTCTGGCCGAAGGACGCAAACGCGCGAGGCATGGCCCGATCGATGGTCGCGGAGATGCACTCTTCCTACGCCGGTTTGCGCAGCGCTATGCCGATGAATATCCGCCGCCGGATCGAGCTCAAGAAAGTGAGCGATCAGACGCGTCACGATATTGTCCGCATCCTCGGTCTATGGGCAGAGGCACGGGCGCGGCACGGCGATTCCGGGCCGTATCTGTTCGGCACATTCGGCGCTGCGGATATCTTCTACGCTCCGATTGTTTCGCGTTTCATGACATACGGTATTGGCGTACCCGGTTTCGCCGAAGCCTATATGCAGGCAATCTGGGAACATGACTGGACCCAGCAATGGATCGGTGCTGCGGAGAGTGAGGAATGGGTGATCGAGCAATACGAGACGGTCGGCTAGGCGCTGCCCTGGCGGCGCTGGCTGCGTTCGCCTTGCTGCTTCCCGCTCCGGCTCAGGCCTGGGGCTTTTTCGCTCATCGCAAAACCGCCGACATCGCCGAAGCCAATGTCTCGCCAGAAACGCGCGCGAAAATTCGGCGTCTGATGCGATCAGAAAAACTGCTCGGCACGTCCGAATGCAGTCTGGCGACGATACAGGATGCAAGCGTCTGGCCCGATTGCGTCCGCCGCACACGCTGGCGCTGGGGCTACACGGCGGCATGGCATTACCGCACGACACCGATCTGCGAGGCATACAGCCCGCGCGCCAATTGCTCGGGCGGCAATTGCGTGACCGCTCAGATAGAGCGCAATCATCGCATCCTCGCCGATGAAAGCCTGCCCGCCCAGATCCGGCTCGAAGCGCTGGCTTTCATGGTGCATTTCGCCGGGGACATTCACATGCCGCTGCATTCGGGCGACAGGGACGATCGCGGCGGCAACGACCGGGAAACCGATTACGGCATCGTTCCGAGCCTCAATCTGCACTGGATCTGGGACGGTCCGCTGGCCGAACGCGCAATCACCAGCGGCGAGCGCCCGATCGTGCGGCGCTACACCAGCGCTGAGCGCGATGATCTGGGTGGTGGGACTGCGCCGGACTGGGGACGAGAGAGCTGGGAGATCAGCCGGAGCTTCGTCTACCCCACCGCATTCGACACAGACGATGTGTGCGAGGCCGATCTGCCGCTGAAAACCGCGCTCAGCCAGGAAGACATCGTGCGCGGTGTGCCCATCGCCCGGCGCAGGGTCCAGCAGGCCGGTCTTCGCATCGCGGAACTGCTTGAAAGTGCCTTCGCGCCGGGGCCGCTTGCTGTGTCAGAACGTCGCTGAAGCCGTGCTGCTTGCGATTAAGCTTTGGCCTGCTACGCAAGCGCGCAATGTCTGACGCCCTCGATTACGCCAAACGCCTGATTGCTGCTGCCAGCGTTACACCCGCCACCGGTGCGGTGTTCGATGAGATGGAGGCGATGCTCGCGCCACTCGGTTTCGATATCCATCGCTTCCAGCGCGGCGAAGGCGAAGAGGGCAGCGACGAAGCTCCGGTCGAAAACCTGTTCGCCATCCGCAAGGGGGCAGCGGGATCGAAGCACTTCGCCTTTGCTGGTCACCTCGACGTCGTGCCGCCGGGGGAGGGCTGGGCCAGCGACCCGTTCGAGCCGACGATATATGGCGAAATGCTGCACGGGCGCGGCGCGGTCGACATGAAAGGCGCGATTGCGGCGATGGTCGCTGCGGTCGCCGATGTCCCCAGCGATGCAGGCACGATCAGCTTCATCATCACCGGCGATGAAGAGGGGCCAGCTCTGCACGGCACCCGGGCGTTGATCGATTACATGCGGGCTGAAAATCTGGAGCCGGACCTGTGCCTTGTCGGAGAGCCGACGAGCGTTCACCGGCTGGGCGACATGATGAAGATCGGGCGGCGTGGCTCGGTCAATATGTGGCTGACGGTCGATGGGACGCAGGGGCACGTTGCCTATCCGCATCTTGCCGACAACCCGATCCCGAAGCTGGTCGCGATCCTCGCTGAGCTTGACGCGCTGATGCTCGACACCGGGACGGACTGGTTCCAGCCCTCGAACCTCGAGATTACCGACCTGACCGTTGGCAACAAGGCGCATAATGTGATCCCGGCAGAGGCCAAGGCGCGGATTTCGATCCGCTTCAACGATCTGCACACCGGCGCAAGCCTGTCAGAGCGCGTTGCCTCAATCGCAGAGCGGTATGGAGGGCGCGTGCTGCCAATTATCTCCGGCGAGCCGTTCCTCACCGAACCCGGCCCATTTTCGAAGATGCTGGCCGCGGCGGTCGAGGCCGAGACGGGACAGATTCCGGAAGCATCGACCAGCGGGGGAACGTCGGATGCCCGGTTCCTCCGGTCTGTCTGTCCGGTCATCGAATTCGGATTGTGCAACGCGACCATGCATAAACGCGACGAGGCGGTGGCCATTCCCGACCTTGATGCGCTAGCTCGGATCTACACACGTGCCGCGCTGGGGGCGTTGGCGCTGGAAACAGAAAAAGGGGCGTGAGCCGGTGAAAACATGGTTTGCAATTCCGCTGTGGCAGCGGGTCATCGGCGCGCTGGTGCTCGGCATCGCGCTTGGCCTGTATTGGGGGCCGGACGCGGAGAGCATCAAGTGGATCGGCGACTTTTTCATCAAGTCGATCAAGATGCTCGTCGTCCCGCTTATCTTCTTCAGCCTGGTCGCGGGTGTTGCCGCAATCGGCGATTTGCGGAAGCTTGGTGCAGTCGGCGGACGGGCGATCATCCTGTTCGTTGTCAGCGGGCAGATTGCGGTCTGGCTTGGGCTCGCGCTTGGCACGGGCGCAGTCAATCTCGGGCTCTTCCCGAGCAAGGAAGAGCTAGGCACACCCGAAGTCGCCACACCCGAACCGAATGAGACAACGGCCATCGACATGGTTCTGTCGATCGTGCCGGAAAGCCCTGTGCAGGTCATGGCCGACGTCGCTGTGCTGCCGCTCATTGTGTTCTCGCTGCTCATCGGGATCGGCATCCTGATGGCGAAAGAGGATGGCGAGCCGGTCCAGAAGATCTTCGATAGCGGCGCGATCATCATGCAGAAGGTGACAATGATCGTGATGGAGCTGACCCCGTTCGGCGTGTTCGCGTTGATGGCGTGGGTTGCGGGAACGCTCGGGCTCGATGCGCTGAAAGCGCTGAGCTGGCTCGTCGTGCTCAACTATCTCGGCTGCTTCCTGATCATCGGGATCATGTATTCGGCGATGATCAAGCTGATCGCAAAGCTGCCGGTGATCGATTTCTTCCGCGGTATCGTCGATGCGATGGCGGTGAGCTATTCCACCGCCAGCTCCAACGCGACGCTGCCGGTGACGCTGCGCTGTGCGGAACGTAACCTTGGCGTGAGCAATTCGGTGGCGGCGTTCGTGATCTCGCTGGGCGCGACCATCAACATGAACGGCACCGCGATGTATCTCGGCCTTGCAACCCTGTTCGGCGCTTCGATCTTCGGGGTGGACCTGAGCTGGGGCCAGTACTTCCTGATCTCGATCCTCGCGACGCTGGGAGCCATCGGGGCGGCGGGTATTCCGGGCGCGGGCCTGATCATGATGGCGCTGGTGTTCGGCGCGGTGGGTGTGCCGCTGGAGACGATCGCCTTCGTCGCCGGCGTCGACCGGATTATGGATATGATGCGCACCACCACCAATGTCAGCGGCGATGCAGCGGTGGCGACGACCGTGGCAAGTCTGACAGGCGAGATCGACCGGGCCGAAATGGTCAGCGCGGATGATGTGTAGCGGCGGCTACTCGGTCTCTTCCTGTTCCAGATACTCGACCGGGACAAACTCTCCCAACCCGCATCCTGCGCCGCGCCGGATCTGACCGCCGAATTGCTCCAGCACGAATATGATCTCGGTGTTGCACAGCTGATTGATCGAGGTGTTGTAGGTGAAGCCTTCCTCGAACCCCAAACGGGGGCAGGAATTGGGCAACACACTGCGAAACACTCTGCCACCGCGCATTTCGAAGTCGATCACCTGATCGCTGCGCACGCGGGTCTGGCGGATTTGGCTGCGATTGATGCAATTGCGTGCTTCGCCCAGCGTCTTTACCGGGGGCCCGGCAAGTGTGGGGTCGGCGCGGCCATCGCTCTCTATGGGCGCGCAGGATGCGATGGCGATTGCTCCGGAAAGCAGGACTGGATGTCTGATCATGGGGCCTCTCCTCTGGCGGCCCGCAATTTAGCTCCCCGCTGCCTTAACCTTGGCTTTAGCGCCTGCCCGCTTCGGCTCTTCCAGCACCTTCTTCCTGAAGCTGCACAGGTCGACCAGCTGACATCGCCAGCATTCCGGCGTGCGTGCTTTGCAGACGTAGCGACCATGCAGGATCAGCCAGTGATGCGCGTGTAGGCGAAACGGTTCGGGCACACGCTTTTCCAGCTTTTCTTCGACCTTCTCCGGCGTCTTGCCCTTCGCCAGCCCGGTGCGATTGCCGACGCGCAGGATGTGCGTATCGACGGCAAAGGTTTCCTGGCGGAACCAGCAATTGAGCACGACATTGGCGGTCTTGCGACCCACGCCGGGCAGTCGCACCAGATCATCGCGGGTGGCCGGAACTTCGCCGCCATACTCATCGATCAGCAGCTGCGAGAGCGCAATCACGTTCTTCGCCTTGGAGTTGAAAAGGCCGATCGTCGTGATGTGCTCAATCAGCCCTTCAAGCCCCAGATCAAGCATCTGCTGAGGCGTTTCGACCTTGGCGAACAGCGCCCGCGTGGCCTTGTTCACCCCGACATCGGTTGCCTGCGCTGACAGTGCCACTGCGACGACGAGCTGATAGGCATTGCCGTATTCAAGCTCGGTCTCAGGCTCGGGATTGTCTTCGGCCAGACGGCGGAAGAATTCGAAGATCTGGTCTTTGGTCATCGACAGTCAGGCGAGCCCCAGCACATCGTTCATCGTGTATCGTCCAGCGGGTTTGCCGACCAACCACTGCGCCCCGTGCACCGCGCCTCGGGCGAAGATCATGCGGTTTTCCGCCGAGTGTGACAGCGTCAGGCGCTCTTCTTGACCTGCGAAGATCACGCTGTGCTCGCCCGCCACCGTGCCGCCGCGCAGGGTCGCAAAGCCGATCGCGCCCTCGCGCCGCGCGCCGGTCTGGCCATGCCTGCCGCTTTCCATATTGTCGCTGAGCTCGATTCCGCGCGCCTCGGCAGCGGCCAGGCCCAGCAGTTTTGCCGTGCCCGATGGCGCGTCGACTTTCGCGCGATGGTGCATCTCCAGCACTTCGATATCCCAGTCGGTGCCAAGCTTCGCTGCGGCTTCGCGGACCAGATGCGCCATCAACGTTACACCCAGCGAGGTGTTGCCGGTTTGCAGGACCGGGATGTCTTTGGCAGCCTCCTCGATCTCGCCGAATTCAGCCGAGCCGAGGCCAGTGGTTCCAATCAAGATAGGGATACCGGCGGACTGCGCAGCCCTGAGATTGTTCTCTGTGGCGGTGGGAGTGGAAAAATCGACCAGCACATCGCACTTCTCGGCCAGCTCGAAGGCTTGTTCGCCTTGGTCGACACCACCAGCGAGCGTGTGTTCGCCCGCTTCCAGCGCCGATGCGATTGCCTGCCCCATGCGCCCTGCGCTGCCGATTAACCCGATTCTGGCCATACCCACCCCGCTCGTCCCGAGCTTGTCGAAGGACTGTCCTTCGCCTTTGTGATGGCTCTAAAGTGAAGTACGGCCCTTCGACAAGCTCAGGGCGAACGGAAAACGCATATGTCGGATGGTCTTCAAAACATCGTCATCCTCACCGGAGCCGGGATTTCTGCAGAAAGCGGGATTGATACATTCCGTTCGGCAGGCGGGCTGTGGGAGCAGCACAAGGTCGAGGACGTCGCCACGCCGGAGGGCTTTGCGCGCGATCCGGACCTGGTGCTCGGCTTTTACGACATGCGGCGTGAGGCGCTGGCGAAGGTAGAGCCGAACGCCGCCCATCGCGCTTTGGCGAAGCTGGAGCGGGAATTTTCCGGTGAGCTGTTGCTTGTCACCCAAAACGTCGACGATCTGCATGAGCGCGGCGGGTCCAAGCAGGTCTTGCACATGCATGGCGAGTTGAAGAGCGCGCTGTGCATCTCCTGCGAGATTCGCAGCCCGTGGGATGCGGCGTTGTCCGACCGACCACCATGCCCGGTATGCCAATCGCCCAGCCTGCGCCCGGATGTCGTGTGGTTCGGCGAGATGCCGTATCAGATGGAGCGGATTTACGAGGCGCTGGGGCAGGCCGACCTGTTCGTGAGCATCGGCACTAGCGGCGCGGTCTATCCGGCGGCAGGCTTCGTGCAGGAAGCGCGGATGGCGGGGGCGAAAACGCTGGAACTGAACCTTGAACCGAGCGACGGCAGCCACTTCTTCGCCGAGTCGCGCCATGGACCGGCGGGAACGCTGGTACCGGAATGGGTCGATGAGATACTCGGCGGTTGAGCCATTGGTGAAGTTGACACACTTGACACTCCGTAAACCTCTTTCAAGACGAATTGCGTCGTAATTATATAGACTTGCGCCGCAGATACGAAGTTGACACTTTCCCAACTCGGTTTGCATTCGGGATCGACGGTTTGAAAGAGCCGGAAGCACGATGACAGTCTTTGGACGAGTAGGAAATGGCCGCGTCTGAGGGTCTGAGCGGATGTTGATACAGCCTAGATCACGATCGACCTTTTCCCACCCATCCAAAAGCGTCGATAAATGAACCATCCCGTCCACATGACAGCATAAAGGCCAAGCGCGGCATAGATCGCAGGCATGGGATCATCGATCGTACTGACCGAACCAGCATAGGCAGCAATGATCATGTAAGGCAGCGTTCCGGCGCTCCAATACAGCGCGAAGCGCGACACAGGCATGCGGTTGATCCCCGCCATACACGCCGTCACTTCGGGCAAGATTGGCGCAGCGCGGGCGAGCAATATCATGCCTGGGCCATGCGCGGAAAATGCATCACGCATATCTCGGCGCTGGTCTGGGTCACGGATGATTTTAGCGAGTGCGCGTTCGCCCCATTGTCGGCAGATCCCGTACCCGCCAAAGGCGGCCAGCGCAGAGCCAACCATCGCGGCAATCAAGCCCGTTTCAAAGCCGAGGAAATATCCCGCCAAAACGACGATGGTAAGCGTCGGGACGGCGATAAACAGGTCGATGAACAAGAGCGTGACGACCACCAAGATTACAGTCGCAGCGGACAATGTGCTTGCCATTTCGAGCCAGCTTCGCACGTTTTCTTCCGTCAGAATACCAAGCACGCGGCCCAGGATGAATGTGGATGCGAAGATCGCACCCAGAGTGAGCATGACCTTAAGAAGGGTTTTCATGATTCGCCTTTCTGCATGATGCGATTGGCCAGGGAGGGGGACATCCGATTGATCGCGCGCAGCAATTTGACCTTGCCGATGTTGAGGTCCGGCTTGCCGCTCTCAATTTGGCGGATGATCAGGTCGGCGAAGCTGGCTGATGAAATCTTGCCGGAGCCGCGCCCTCTGGTCATTGGCGTGTCGACTAGTGGTAAAAAGGCCTGTTGCATCCGTACATTTGTGTCCGCCAATTGAGCGCGTAGACTGCGGGTCAGATTGTCGAGGCCCGCCTTGGTTGCGCAGTAAATGGCGGACTCGCGCTTTGGCACGATCCCAAGACCCGAATTGACGTTGAGCACGAACGCCTGCGGCCGCTGCAACATGCCAGCGAGCAGACCTGAAATCAGCTCAGCTGGGCTGACCAAATTGATCGCTATCTCTTTTGCGATGGAACTGTGTTCAAAGTCTTTGGCGGTGAATTGCGGAAGGAACTGGACAGCCCCGCAATTGATCAGTCCATCGACTCCCTCGGGATAGCTATCCTTGATATCGAGGATAGCACCAGCAACGCTCACCGTATCTGCCAGATCGGTCGGGATATGGCGGAATTCGGCACTGCCGACTGTTGCCGCGATCGGTGGGGTGCTGCGCGACAGATTGATGATCGCGTTGTGTTCGATCAGTCGCGAAAGCAGATCAAGGCCGACACCGGAGCTTCCCCCGGTCAAGACGATTGTTTTGTTCTCAAGTTTCATGGGTGTAGGGTATGGCCGCACCGCCGATTGCTGTAATTAACCGAGGTTCATTTGTCGCAATTTCAAGACCTTGTGATCCAGAACGGCCGCGAGATAGCGGTTCGTGCGGGCGATCATCTGTTCAGCCAAGGCGACAGTGACTCGAATGTCTATTTCGTCAAATCGGGGATGCTGAAGGCCTATTATATCCGCGCTGACGGAAAGGAGCACATCAAGTCGTTCCTGCCTGAGGCGTCGATTATCGGCAGCATGGTTGCGCTCGTCGATAACGATCCATGCACCTTCAGTCTGGTCGCGGTTGAAGATGGCACAGTGATTGGCTTGCCCTTTGCTGTGCTGAAAGAAGCGGCGGGGCAGGATATTGGATTGGCGAATGTGTTGATCGACTTTCTATCGGTCTATGGCAAGCGCAAGGAGCGGCGCGAATATGAGCTACTCAGCCTGTCTCCAGAAGAGCGCTATTCAGTGTTGCTTGAAACGATGCCCGATGTGGCTGAGAGAGTGAGCCAGGCAGACCTTGCAGCTTACATCGGAGTGACACCACAGGCACTGAGCCGTATCAAGCGGAGGATTAGGCCCTAGGTGTTTTTCGGCGAGTGCACTTCGGTCCGCAGGTAGTTCGCGAGTAAGACGCTCACCCACACCCCTTGCACCCAGCATCTTTGGCAATCGTCAGTGTGCGCATGCCCGGCTTCATCCCGTCAAGGATATGCAGCTTGCCCCACATCGGATCGCCGAAAGTGCTGACGCCGTTTAGCAGCACGCGAACCGCCTGCATCGCGGCAAAGCTGCCGGTCCATCCGGCCATTGCGCCCAGCATGCCGTCCTCGGCGCAGGTGTCGCAATCCTCGGCATCGAAGGCATCGCCAACGAAGCAGCGGTAACAGGCCTGTTCGGCGAGGTGTCCGGCGAAAGCTCCGACCTGGCCCTGAAACCGCCCCACGGCCGCCGAAAGCAACGGCGTGCGTTCGGCCACGCATGCGTCGGAGACGGCCAGACGGGTGGCAAAATTGTCGGTCCCGTCGAGCACAAGGTCCGCACTGCCGATCAACTCGCCAGCATTATCGGCACCGATGCGGGTATCGCTGATCGTCACGTCCAACGCATCGTCGAAGTTGGCCAGCCAACGCCGCGCGCTGGTCGCCTTTCCGTGCCCGACATCGCGCGCAGTGAAGATTGTCTGACGCTGCAGGTTGCTGGCATCGACAGCATCGTCATCGACCAGAGTGAACCGCCCGATCCCGCTGGCCGCAAGATACTGCAAAGCCGGGGAGCCGATCCCGCCAAGACCGATCACCGCGATATGCTTACCAGCCAGCGCGACCTGCCCCGCGCCACCGATCTCGGGCAGGACGATATGGCGCGCGAAGCGATCGAGGCGGCCCGGTGATAGGGGCGCGGAGAGCGGTGCAGAAAGCGGAGAAGAACCCATGGAAAGGCTGTTTACAGGCTGTTGGCAAGCTGTGCACCCGCTGTCGACAAGCCTGTGGGCAGGCCTGTCGACAAACGGTGCAGTCTTTGTGAACCCTTGGTGGATGCGATCCGAAGGTGCTGCGGTTTTTCTTAGCTTTCCAACTGCCTGAGCAAGCTGCGCACGTCGCCGTCCATATCGGCGTCGCGCTGGCGCAAATCTTCGATCAGGCGCACGGCGTGGATCACTGTCGAGTGATCGCGACCGCCGAACTTCCGCCCGATTTCGGGATAGCTGCGCGGGGTCAGCACCTTGGACAGGTACATCGCGACCTGACGCGGGCGAACCACGGCGCGCGCGCGGCGCTTGGATGACATTTCGCTGCGGTCGATCCGATAGAACTGACAGACCGTGCGCTGAATCTCGTCGATCGTGATCCGGCGGCGATTGGCCGAAAGGATATCGGTCAGCTGCTCCTCCGCGAGGTTCAGCGAGACTTCCTGCCCGGTCAGCTGTGCATAAGCGATCAGCTTGTTGAGGCCGCCCACCAGTTCGCGGACATTGCGGGTGATGGTGCGGGCGAGAAAGTCGAGCACGTCATCCGGCACGTTCAGCGGAGCGAAGCGCGACAGTTTCGACACAAGGATATTCTTGCGCAGCTCGATATCGGCGGCCTGAATATCGGCGACCAGACCCATCGAAAGGCGGCTGAGCAGGCGCGGCTCGACCCCGTCGAGCGCCTGCGGAGCGCGGTCGGCGGCAAAGACCAGTCGCTTGCCCTCGGCCAGCAGTGCATCGATCGTGTAAAGCAGCTCTTCCTGAGCCGAGGCCTTGCCGATGATGAACTGGATATCGTCGACCAGCAGCAGATCAAAACTGCGCAGCCGCGCCTTGAATTCCATCATCTGGTTGGCTTTGAGCGCCTGGACGAACTCGACCATGAACCGCTCTGCCGAGCAGTAGAAGATCCGGGCGCGAGGATGCGCCTGAAGATAGGCGTGGCCGATGGCGTGCAGCAGATGCGTCTTGCCCTGACCGGTCGCGGCCTTGAGATAAAGTGGCGAGAATTGCGGCTGCTCGGTCGCCGCCATCCGCTGCGCTGCGTTGCAGGCGAGGACGTTGGCCTCTCCGGTGATGAAGGCTGCGAATGTCAGCGACGGATCGAGGCCGACCGAGCTGGTGAAACCGGAATCGCCGATCGTGCCGGCGGCCACTGCGATGGCGCTGGCACCGTCATTGGCCGGGCGGCGTCCATCGTCGATGCGAAGGTCGGGCAGCTGGCGTCGGCCGGGATGAACCTGAATGTTGACGGTGCGCACTTCGCTGCGCGCAATCTTCCAGGCGAGTTGCAGACGGTCGTGAAACCGATCCTTGACCCAGTTTGCGGAGAATTCCGTTGGCAGGAACAGATCGAGCTGACCCGATTCCTTGTCTATGCCGCCAACCTGAATCGGCTTGATCCACTGGCTGTGCAATTGATGCCCCAAATCCTTTCGAAGCCCCTGGCTGATATCCGCCCAATCAGCAGCGAGATTTACGGCTTCGGCATCTTCCATCAAATCTTCATCCGAGTTGCGACGCGTGGTCCGCGCCTTGTCGATCTTGTGCACCATTAAGTTCCCCAATTCTCTCCCGCACCCGGAGCCGCATCCGGGGGGCGTATCGCTCTTTCGTCAGACAAAGTCCTACCATCCCCGAGAATCCAAGATTCGCGGGTCCCCCCTGTCGACCAGACTGTGTAAACCCAGGCTGTCCCGCCCCGGGTGAGATGCGAATAAACGCCCCCTGAGCGCTTTTCGCAAGCGGGGAATTTTAAAAAAACTGAAATATTCAGGTTGACTCGACTGCAACCCGCAGGCCTGCGTTCAACTGTCTGAAATACAATTAAAAACGCATTTAGGATGCCGCGAATCGCGGGAAATCCTTGCGTTCGATGCGGTCATGTCTTTCGCATTCGTTACAAACGAAAAGGGCCGTACCGCTATGGTACGACCCTTATCTGCCTGCCTTCGCGAAAATGCGTAGGGCCGGGACCCGAATCGGGAGAATCAGAGCGAGGAAACGCGCTTCGAAAGCCGCGACATTTTCCGTGCGACGGTGTTCTTGTGCATGACGCCGCGAGCAACACCGCGGGCCATTTCGGGCTGAGCAGCTTTCAGCGCAGCAGATGCCGCGTCCTTGTCGCCAGCTTCGCAAGCCGCTTCGACTTTTTTGACGAAACCACGGATGCGGCTGACGCGCGCTGTGTTGATGTCTTCGCGACGGTTGTTGCGACGAATGCGCTTACGGGCTTGCGGCGTGTTGGCCATAGGTGTGTCTGTCTCGCGTTCCTGTGTGGCCGCAAATCGCGACCGGATGAATCTGTCAAATGTGCTCGAAAGCGACGGGTTTCAGGCGAGGCCCGACCGTCGGAAAGCGCGCCACATAAGCCGCAACAGGCGAATCGTCAATATTTTTACGCACTCGCATCCGCGAGCGCGATGCCTCGCTCATGCGATCAAAGATCGCATCGCTGCGGGCGCCCGGTTGGGCTTGCGACGCTTCGCGCCGTCTGGTCCTTGATCGATAACCACTAACGTTGACACTTCGCGCAGTACCAGGTGCTGCGGCCACCCTGAGCGATCCGGCGGATCAGACCGCCATCGTCGCGTCGGCAGATCTCGCCCGCGCGATCATACACGTCAAATCGGGTGGCGAAGTATCCCAGCTCTCCCGACGGCGCGGCGTAATCGCGCAAGGTCGATCCGCCGTCCTGGATCGAGGTGGTCAGGACATCCTTGATAGCGGGCACCAGCCGTTCGAGCTGCGGCCGCGTGACTTTGCCGCCAGCCTTGCGCGGACTGATCCCGGCTCGCCACAACGCCTCGCAGACATAGATATTGCCGAGCCCCGCGACGATCCGCTGGTCGAGCAGGCAGAGTTTTATGGCTTGCACCTTGCCTTTAAGCGCGGCCTTTAGATGCAGGACGTTCAAGTCCTCGCCCAGAGGCTCGGGACCAAGCGCCGTGAATTGCGGCCAGTCATCGAGAGCAGCGGTCTCAACCAGGTCGACCGAGCCGAACCGGCGTGGATCGCACAGCGCGAACCGATGGTCGGCGGTCTCCATCACCAGATGATCGTGCTTGTCCGGCTCGTCAGGATCGATCCTCCAGCGCCCGCTCATGCCGAGGTGGAAGATCATCGACGACCCACGGTCCATGTGGATCAGGCCATATTTGGCCCGCCGCGAAAGGCCCGTCACCCGCGCACCCGTCATGACCTGCACGAGTTCGGGCGGGAACGGGCGACGCAAATTCGGGCGATTGAGCACCACCCGTTCGATACGCTCCTTATCGAGAAACCGCGCAAGGCCGCGAACCGTTGTTTCGACTTCGGGAAGTTCAGGCATGTCTTCTCTGGCGACCTGTTGTGTAGCGCATTGTCGAGACGCCGTTTCGCCAGTTTCCCGGCCAGCCCTCTCCCCCGCCCTTCCACCCGGAGATTATGCAGTCAAGCTACCGGGTGGATGGGCGGGGGAGAGGGCTGGCGATGCTCCCCGAAGACTACTATGCGCAGGCGGCAATTCCATCTAGGGCACCTGCATGACCCAAGCTTCAGATGAAACCGTTTCTTTCGGCTATGAAAACGTAAGCCCGGAGGAAAAGACCCGCCGGGTGGGCGACGTCTTCACCAGTGTTGCGCGCAAATACGATATCATGAACGATGCCATGTCGCTGGGCATGCATCGCGGCTGGAAGGATCGCTTCGTCAAGCGGGTGAAACCGCAACCTGGTGAACAAATCCTAGATATGGCGGGCGGCACGGGCGACATTGCGTTTCGCATGGCCGATCGCGGCGCTGATATAACGGTCGCCGACATCAATCAGGATATGCTGGATGTCGGCGCCGAACGTGCGATGGAGCGGGCCGAAAGCGAAGACACCGGCAGCCTCGTCTTCACTTGCCAGAATGCCGAGGAAGTCGATTTCGCGTCCAACAGCTTCGATGCCTACACGATCGTGTTCGGCATCCGGAATGTGACGTACAAGGACAAGGCGCTGGCCGAAGCGCATCGGGTGCTGCGCCCCGGTGGGCGGTTCTACTGCATGGAATTCTCGACTACCGAATGGTCGGGCTTCCGGGAAATCTATGACGTCTATTCCGAACAATTGCTGCCGCGCATGGGCCAGATGATCGCGGGGGACGCCGATTCGTACCGCTATCTGGTCGAATCGATCCGGAAGTTTCCCTCGATGCCTCAGTTCGAGCGGATGATCGGCGAGGCGGGTTTTGTGAATACGAAGTTCGAATCGATCCTGGGCGGCGCTGTCGCAATTCACTCGGGGTGGAAGATTTGATGGCGTCTGTTCGCTCCGCACAATGTGCGTCGCTGCGCCCGGCACCAGCCCACTCCCCCACCCGACCACCCAAAATTACAATCTGGCGTGGTCGGGTGGGGGAGTGGGCTGGTGCCGCCTGCGAGCGTAAGCGAGCCGAACAAAAATGACCGCACCGATAGTTCATTTCACGCGCCTCGCTCGGTGGGGCGTTACGCTGGCCAGAAGACGGGCGCTCGTCGGGATCGAGAATGATCCCAACGCTCCGACGCCGGTAAAGCGGCTGGCAAAGCTCGCCCGCTGGGCGACGCTGACGGGCAAGCGAAAGAAACCTGATTATGCCGGCGCGTTCCGCGCCATCGGACCTGCCGCGATCAAGCTTGGCCAGTCGCTCGCCACGCGCCCCGATCTGGTGGGCGAAGAGGCCGCGCACAATCTGCTAAGCCTGCAGGACAGCCTGCCGCCGGTGCCGTTTGCTGAGATCAAAGCCGATATCGAAGCGAGCTTTGGTCAACCGGTCGAAAACTACTTCAGCGAGATCGACCCGAACCCGGTCGGTGCTGCATCGATTGCGCAGGTTCACAAGGCGGTGACGTCTGACGGGCGCAAAGTGGCGATCAAGGTGCTGCGGCCAGGCATTCGGGAAAAGTTCGCGCGCGATATCCAGACCTATGAATGGGCCGCCGCGCATGTCGAGGCGATGGGCGGCGAGGCGAGCAGGCTTCGTCCGCGCCTTACGATCGCCAACTTCAAACGCTGGACCAATTCGGAGCTCGACCTGCGGCGAGAAGCGGCATCGGCGTCCGAACTGGCCGAGGAAATGTCGGGCGTCGGGGGGTATCGCATCCCCGAGATCGATTGGGACCGCACCAATGGGCGCGTGCTGACGATCGAATGGATCGACGGGGTCAAGATCAGCAATACCGAAGAGCTGAAGGCGCGCGGCCATGACCTGGAAGCGATCGCCGAAAAGCTGGTCATCTCATTCCTGACCCAGGCGATCAGCGCCGGTTTCTTTCACGCTGACATGCATCAGGGGAACCTGTTCGTCGAGGATGACGGCACCATCGTCGCAATCGATTTTGGCATCATGGGCCGGATCGACCGGCGCGCGCGGCAATGGCTCGCCGAAATTCTCTACGGTCTGACCACGGGCAATTACAAACGCGTCGCCGAAATCCACTTCGAAGCGCAATATGTGCCGAGCTACCATTCGGTCGGTGAATTCGCGACGGCGCTGCGCGCGGTGGGTGAACCGATGCGCGGCAAGCCGGTGAAGGAACTGAGCGTCGGTCAGATGCTCGACGGACTGTTTGCAATTACTCGCGATTTCGACATGCAGACCCAGCCGCATCTCTTGCTGCTGCAGAAGACGATGGTGATGGTCGAGGGGATCGCGACGCAGCTCAATCCCGAAATCAACATGTGGGACACCGCCGCACCCTATGTGCGCAGCTGGATTCGCGATGAGCTGGGGCCGGAAGCAGCCGTGGCCGACCGGATCAAGGAAGACACCGAGACGCTGTTCCGCCTTCCCGGCCTGATCCGGCGGCTGGAAGACAAATTCCCACCCAAGGGTGGTGCCCCAGAGGCACCGCCGCTGCCCGAGGTAAAGTTGATCACCGACCGGCGCGAGGGCGCAGGTGGCGGCTTGCTCGGTTATCTGGTCGCCGGTCTCGCCGGTGCGGGCACGATCTGGGCGATGATGGCGCTGGGCTTCATCGGCTAAGGCCAGCCGGTTTAGCCGTGCGGTTAGCCGCTATTCATCGCGACGATTTAAGCGCAATATTAACCAAACTCATGCAAGAGATTGCGCGAAATTGTGGGGACTTGGCGACGGCCAGTCAGGCGGCTAGGCTTCTCATGGAGCCGCGCCGCCTCGTTGGTGCCGCAAGGGAGTTGAGGAATTGATGAGCCGCTGGAATGTCCTGCGCGCCGCTGCGACCGTTAAGGCAGGTCGGTGAGCAAGGCTGGACCAAAAATCCTGTTGGTGGTGGGCGGCGGTATCGCGGCCTACAAATCGTGCGAGCTCGTGCGGCTGATCCGCAAGGGCGGCGGCGATGTGACGTGCGTGGTGACCAAAGGCGGCCAGCAATTCGTGACCCCGATGTCGCTTGCAGCGCTCAGCGAAAATCAGGTCTACACCAGCCTGTTCGACCTCAAGAACGAGGCCGAGATGGGTCATATCCAGTTGTCGCGAGAGGCCGACCTTGTCGTCGTCTGCCCCGCAACCGCTGATCTGATGGCCAAGATGGCTTCCGGCATTGCCGATGATCTGGCGACCACGCTTATCCTGGCGACGGACAAGCCGGTGATGGCGGTCCCGGCGATGAATGTGCGCATGTGGGAGCACGAGGCGACCCAGCGCAATATCAAGCTGCTGGACGACGCGGGCGTGACCGTGCTGCACCCGGACGAAGGCCCGATGGCCTGCGGTGAATTCGGCTATGGCCGCCTGCCCGAACCCGACTTTATCTGGCGCGAGATCGCCAAGCATTTCGGGATCGAGGTCGAAGAGCCCGAAGCACCCGCCGCGCCCGCAGTCGCGGCCAACGACCAGAAGTCTGTCGAGCCGGAAGAGATCGAAGCCCTCGAACCCGAACCGGAGCCCGAAGAGGAAGAAGAAAGCCGGGGCGGTCTAGGCGGATTGCTGTCGATGATCATCCCGCGCTCCACGCCAAAGCGGAGCCATGAGGAGGTCGAGGCCGAGTATCTCGAAGCCGAAGAGGCAGAGGAATTGGCCGAAGACGCCGATGCGCCAGAAGATGGCGAAAACGACGAGGGTGCAGTCGACGACGAAGAGATCGAATTCAACCCCGACCTTGGCGGGCCGCTATTGGCGAGCAAGGGCGATGCTGGTTCGGCTCCGCCGATTGACCCCGATGCGATCAATCACGAAATCGATCAGCGGAAGCCCGCGCCCGAAATGCTTTTTGCCGAAGAGCAGGAAGACGCCTTGGGAGGTAACAGTTTCGACCTCCCGCCCGATTATCGCCCGCTGAAAGACCGCCACGTGCTGGTGACCGCAGGCCCGACCTGGGAAGCAATCGACCCTGTGCGCTACATCGCCAACCGTTCCAGCGGCAAACAGGGCTTTGCCATCGCTGCGGCTGCCGCCGCGCTTGGCGCCGAAGTTACGCTGGTGGCCGGACCGGTGTACTTGAAGACGCCCGCTGGCGTGAAGCGGATTGATGTCGAATCCGCCGATGAGATGAGCAAAGCGGTGAAGAAAGCTTTGCCAGCTGACGTCGCCATCATGGTCGCTGCGGTCGCTGACTGGCGGCCCAAGAGCTATGAGGGCGAGAAGATCAAGAAGCGCGGTTCCGCGCCGCCTGCATTGATGCTGACCGAAAACCCCGACATCCTGACCAACGTCGCCGCTGGTGCAAAGCGGCCCGAACTGGTGGTTGGCTTTGCGGCAGAGACCGAAAACGTGCTCGACAACGCCAAGGCCAAGCGGAAGCGCAAGGCCGCCGACTGGATCGTCGCGAACGATGTCTCGGGCGATGTGATGGGGGGCGATAATAATCTGGTCCATATCGTCAGCGCGGATGGTGTCGAGAGCCTCGAACAGATGCCCAAGCGGATGGTGGCGATGGCGATCGCGCAACGGATTGCGGAAACATTGCAGGCCGAGGCTGCCGAGTGACTACATCGGTGACGGTTGAATTAAAGCGGTTGCCGCATGGCGAAGGCTTGCCGCTTCCTGCCTACGCCACGTCGGGCGCGGCAGGGATGGACGTGGTTGCAGCCGAGGATGTCACTTTGAACCCCGGTGCGCGCCATCCGGTGGCGACGGGTCTTTCGATGGCGATCCCGCATGGCTACGAGATCCAGGTCCGCCCGCGCTCCGGTCTCGCGCTGAAGCACGGCATCACCGTGCCGAACACGCCCGGCACCATCGATTCAGACTATCGCGGCGAGCTTAAGGTCATTCTGATCAATCACGGCGACGAACCCTTCGCGATCGTTCGGGGCGATCGGATTGCGCAATTGGTGCTGGCCCCGGTGGTGCAGGCCGCATGGACCGAAGTAACCGAACTGGATTCAACCGACCGTGGCGAGGGCGGTTTCGGCTCTACCGGCGGCCACCAGAAACTCTGACACGGCCCCGGCGGGTCATTCACCAATCGCGAATTTCACCCGCGAACTGTAGGTCGCGGTTGTAGCATTGCCGCTGGCATCGGTGGCAGGTTCGAACCGCGCGCGTTTCTCCAGCGCCTTGCAGGTCGCCGTGTCGAAATCGCGCGATCCACTCGATGCGTTGACGATGCATTCTTCGACGCGCCCGGCTTCATCCACTTGCAGCGTGAACCGGATCGTGCCGTTGCCGAACCGCGACTGGTTGAAGCGGCGGAAATCGTCCTGCCGCACCCACTGTCCCGGATTGAGCGGCGTCAACGCACGATTGGGCGGGTAAGGCCCGGTGACGTCAGCGACTGGGGTTCGAGCGGCTGGGGTTCGAGCGGCTGGGCGCGTTTGAGGTTGGGGCCGAGGCGGCGTGGCGACTTGCTGCGCAGCTTGTGCTGCCGCTGTTCGCGCCGAAGGTGCAACAGGCCCGCGCTCGACCTGTCTTTGGGCCAGTCGTGGGGCGAACCGCCATTGTTCGGAGCATTGCTTCAACAGACGAAACCCTGCCGAACTCGTCTTCAACGAGATCCGCGCAACCGTTTGATTGTCGTGGCGGACGGTGAGGAACTTTGCCTTGCGAAACAGCTCTTCGACGGCGGCCGTATCGCTCGACGGGGCATAGGTGTCTCGATCGTATAACTGGCCAGCGAAACGGGTGTCGTCGAACGCCCAGACGATATCGCCCTGCGGTGCTCTCACGCTGCTCCTGGCCCGCAACCGTAATCTGGCAGGCTGTCGATCCACCTTGGACAGGACCAGTTCCCCGGACGCGAGCCGCAACTCGCAAATCCGCGCGCGAGGGCGTTCGAAAATGGTCCAGCGTCCGAGGTCCACGAAGACTGCCTCGTCATTATCGGATTGAGCCGCCGCTGGATGTGCGCCGAACGTAATTATGCCGAGGACGGCGGCGCTTGCGAGAATTCTGGCCGATCGGGGGAAAGGCGCAATCATTCTATACTTCCCTGAGTTGCAAATGGCTCGGTTTGCCGTCCAACTAAAAAGGCGGCGCTGATCCCTTGCGCCGCCTTTTCGTCCCGTCCAAGGGTGAGGTTGTGAATTGTGCGGTCAGTCGACTTCTTTGACAACCTTTTCGTCCGATTTGATCGTGATGCGCAGGGTTTCACCCGAATTCCCCGGAAAATCGGTGAACATCGCATCGACCAGATTGGGCACCAGCTTCTGCAAGCGGTTCGACCGTGAGATCGCCTGCGCTTTTCCTTCGAACAACCGCTCGCCAGTCGCAGTTTCATCGATCTTCAAATCGATACCGCTGGTGAAAACGGTGAAGCTGCGGACTTGCGGTCCGGCGAGAAACGGATCGTGAAAGCCGAATGCAAAGCCGCGATTGAAGCCAAACCCGCCAAATCGTCCAAACCGATTGAAGCGGTTGAAGCCGAAGCCGCCACCGACAAATCCTCCGGTCGTTCGAATGCGCTCGCGCCCGTTATCGACGCCATAGTCGAACCGCACCAGCAGAGAGGCAGCCTCTGGTGTTGCAGCTTCGACGTAGCCCAAGCGCTCGAGCTCGGAGCCGACCATGTCCGCGTAAAGATCGAATTCGAGGCCGCCGGCGAGTTTCGGATCTTCGGCCACGACGGCGAAGGTCTGTCCTTGGGGTGCAGGCAATTGCGCGGCGAACCGCGATACGTCTGCTTTGAAGGGGGTCGCGCACGCGCCGAGGCTGGCCACCAGCGCGAGCGGCAGGAACGCGCGTCCAAACCTGCCCGGTGAGGAGATTGAAGAAAGTTTCATGTCATACCCTTTTCAGTTCACCAGTGACGGCGCGCGTTCCCCTCGCATGAATGCTGAAATCCGCAAGGTATGGCCGCTTTGCAAACGGCACGGAAATCAGCCTAGACCTTCAACGATGACCTGTCACTGCTCGGTTGGATATAACGTCCCGTCCTGAACCGTTATTGAACGCAGGGCGTAAGGCCATGTTTTGCCAATGGGTGCCTAGCCCCGAACCAGCCCCAGCGCCTTGTACGCTGCATCGAGCGTCGGCAGGCCCCGCTCGCGCGCCTTGGCAGCGCCGCGGGCCAGGATCGCATCGAGCGTTTCGCGGTCGTGCTTAAGCTCCAGAAACCGCTCGCTGATCGGGGCGAGCGTTTCGACCAGCAATTCGCCCAGCGCCGGTTTGAACGCGCCAAAGCCCTGCCCGCCGAACTCGCTCAGAACGGCCTCGACACTCTTGCCGCTGAGCGCGCCGTAAATGCTGACGAGGTTGAGCGCTTCTGCGCGGCCTTCAAGGCCCGCTTCTTCGCTGGGTAGGGGCTCGGCATCGGTCTTTGCCTTCTTGACCTTTTTCATGATCGTTTCGGCGTCGTCGGCAAGGTTGATCCGGCTCATTTCCGATGGATCGGATTTGCTCATTTTAGCTGTGCCGTCTCGCAACGACATGATCCGTGCGGCTTCGGGAGGGATGATCGGTTCGGGCAGGGTGAAGACCGGCGCATCCTCCGACGCAAAATCGTTGTTGAATTTCTGCGCGATGTCGCGGGCGAGCTCCAGATGCTGTTTCTGGTCCTCGCCCACCGGCACATGTGTCGCCTGATACAGCAGCACGTCGGCGGCTTGCAGCACGGGATAGGTGAACAGTGCGACGGACTGACCTTCGCGGTTCTTGCCCGCCTTGTCCTTCCACTGCGTCATGCGGTTGAGCCAGCCCATCCGCGCGCTGCCGGAAAGCAGCCATTGCAGCTCGGCATGCGCAGGGATCTGCGCTTGGTTGAACAGGATCGAGCGTTCCGGATCGATCCCGCACGCAACCAGAGCAGCCGTCATTTCGAGTGTTCCGGCATAGAGCGTCGCCGGATCATGCGGCTGCGAAATCGCGTGGAGGTCTGCAAGGAAAAACAGGCACTCGTTCTTCTCTGCGCTACCGCCTGCGGCTACTTGAGCGCGGTTGCCAGCATCCATATCGTCCTGCATCCGCACCCAGTTGCGGATCGCGCCGAGGTAATTCCCAAGATGGAGGTTGCCGGTGGGTTGGATCCCGGAGACGACGCGCATTTCGATATGTCTTTCTAAGCTAGCTTTGTCGGCGCATTAGGCGCTGTAGGGTGCCCTTGTCGAGAACCCCCAGAAGGATCGCGGCGAGGCCATAGGATACACCACCCACGCCGGTGATCGCGGCGATGCCGAGAGCCTTTTCAGCAATGGTGCCGGTGAACCACGGATCGATCCGTTGCATCAGGAAATAGAGCGCGACCCCCATGGTGCCTGCGGCAAGCGCGATCCGTGCGATCCGGCCAAGCGCTCTTGCAGGCAGCCGGAAAAACCCGCGCACATGCAGAATACCGCCTAGCAACGCGATATTGATCCACGCGCCCACCGCCCCGGCGATGGCCAGGCCGGTGACGCCATAAATCGGCACCAGCACGATGTTCAGCCCGACCGTCACGACCAACGAAATCGCTGCAGTGTAGACCGGCGTGCGGGTGTCCTTGCGCGCGAAAAAATTGGGCGTGAGGACTTTGACGAGGACATAGGCAGGCAGGCCGAGCACTAGCGCAGATACAACCATGCCGGTGACGGTCGCGTCCTCCTGAGTGAAGGCTTGCCCCGCCATGAAGACTCGCACGAACGCGGTGCCGGTGAAGAACAGCGCAACCGCACACGGCACGGTCAGCAGCATCGCCAGTTCGATCGCGTTTGATTGCAACCGCGCAGCTTCGTCGTTCTCCTCGCGGCCCAGATAACGCGAGAGTGCGGGCAGGATCGCGGTCCCCAATGCGATGCCGATGATACCGAGCGGCAGCTGATTCCAGCGGTCGGCCATTTGCAGATAGGTGTAGCTTCCGATCGGCAGGGTGGAGAGGAAGAACAAGTCGACGAAGCGGCTGATCTGGTAAACGCCCGCTCCGAAGATCGCTGGGATGACAAGGACGCCCAACTCCTTCACGCTGGGCGTGATGCGCGGGAAGACCAGCGAGAGGCGAAACCCTGCGCGGCGCATGAAATATCCCAGCCACACCACCTGCAACAGGCCCGACAGCGATAGCGCCCATGCCATCGCCTGCGCGGTCTGGCGCTGGGCTTCGATTCCGCCCGACAGCGTCAGCCCATAGCCAAGCGCACCGATCAGACAGATGTTGAGCAGCACCGGCGCAGCGGCGGCAGCGGCAAAGCGCGACAGCGAATTGAGCACCGCCGCGACCAGAGTCGCGATGCTCATGAACAGCAGATAAGGGAACGTGACCCGCCCCATGAACACCGCGATTTCGATGTTCGTTGCGTTCTCGGCCAGGCCTTCTGGTGCGAAGAATTCGATCACCCACGGCATCGCAATCATCGCAACAGCACCGAAGGCAATCAGGATCGGCAGCAGCACCGACAGCACGCTGGTCGCAAAGGTCTGCGCTTCGGATAGGTCGCCGTCCTGCTTCATCCGCCGGTTGAACAGCGGGACGAACGCGCTCGCAAACGCGCCCTCGGCGAACAGGCGGCGGAAGATGTTGGGCAGCATGAAAGCAAGCTGCCACGCATCGCCCATCGCGGTTGCGCCGAGAACGCGGGCGATCAGCACGTCGCGCACAAAGCCGAACACGCGGCTGACAGCCGTCAGCCCGCCGATCGTCCCTACATTCTTGAGCAGGCTCATTGCTTAGGCCCGCACATTCATCATGCGCTTACGCGTTGCCGGCGGGCGGAGTGTCCGCCGCACCTTCCTGCTGCCGCGATGCCTGCAATTGCTGCACGTACAGCCCGTTGAAGTCGACCGGATCGACCAGCAGCGGCGGGAAGCCTGCATCGCGCACGGCGTCGGCGATGACGCGGCGCGCGAACGGGAACAGGATGCGCGGCGCTTCGGCGAACAGAAACGCATGCGCCTGATCGTCGGGCACGTTGCGAATGCCGACCAGACCGCAATAGGCCAGCTCGACGATATAGAGCGCGCCCTTGTCGGTCGTTGCGTTGATGTTGATCTTCAAGGTGACCTCGGTCACTTCGTCGCCAACCGGATCGGCACCGATGTTGAACTGCACATCGACCTTGGGCTGATCCTGCCATTGAAAGGCGTCAGGCGAGTTCGGGTTTTCGACCGACAGATCCTTCACATATTGCGTGATGATCCCTGCTGCCGGTTGAGTGTCGGCGCCATTGGGCTGGTTGTTGAGGTCGGTGAGAACGTCGCCTTCTTCGGCCATGTTTGTGTCTTTCGATTTTGGGTAACGGAAATTGCGCCCCGTTCGTATGAGCGCGTAAATGTGTCGGCGGCGCGCCTAGCAGGCGCGAGACGTGCTCGCAACCGGACGAAACACGCGCAAAATCACGCGAGCCGGATCGAAAGCGTCGTTGCTGAATTGTATTTAGTGCCTATTTAGGGCACGAAGGAATGCTAAGATTATTGCGCTCCTTTTGCGCTTCGACCGAAAGGTGTATCGGGTACATATTGTGATTGTAGAAATTGTCATCCTCGCCATGATCGCTGCCTTTCTTGGCCTGCGGCTTTATTCCGTACTGGGCCGCCGCGCCGAGCATGAAGAAGAATCGGTGCCTCAGCGGTTCGATTCGGGCGAGAATCAATCGGCTAGCGCGGCGCCGCAACAGGCCGCACCGATCCCCGCACCGCGCGTCACCCAGCTCGAAGGCATGATGCCTGCGGTCGAGCGCGGCGTTCGCGACATCGCGGCGGCAGATCGCCAGTTCGACATCACTGCCTTTGTCGAAGGGGCAAAGGGCGCATATGAAATGGTGCTCGAAGCGTTCTGGAACGGCGATCGCGAGACGTTGAAGGAATTGTGCGATGATGACGTTTACGACGGCTTTGACGCGGCGATCGACGCGCGCGAAAAGGCTGGTGAAACGCTGGAAAATTCGCTGATCCGGATCGAGGAAACACGCATCCACTCGGCATCACTGGATGGCAAGCTGGCCCGCATCGCGGTGCTGTTCGTTGCCGATATCGCCGCCGTGACGCGCGACAAGGATGGCAATGTCATCGCCGGTTCGCTCGACGACGCGATCGAAAGCCGCGATGTCTGGACCTTCTCGCGCAATGTCAGCTCGAGCGATCCGAACTGGGTTCTCGACGAAACCGACGAAGGCTGAGTTTTCGTTCGGTGTCCGCTCATTCCGGCGACACGATCAGGTTAGGGCCTCCAGACGGCACACCACACGCATCGCGCGGCATCATGATACGTGCTGGCCTGGCGCTTGCGGCGACTCTGCTGCTTGCAGGCTGCCAGATCATCCCCGAGGGCAGGGCGCCAGCACCGCCCGTCTCCACTCCACCAGCAGCCCCGTCCGCACCCAATGCGGCGCTCTCCGGCGTCACACGCGGCCCTGATTTCGCGGCACTTCGCGTCAGCGGCATAGATGCCGACGCGGCACTGGCGAGCTTTGTCGAATCCTGCCCGCAACTGCTCAGACGCGACGATGCGAGCGGGTTGAGCCAGCACGCCGATTGGCAAGGTGTTTGCAAGGCTGCCTTCGACTGGCCGACGGGCAATGGCACCGATTTCTTCACCCGCTATTTCGAAACCGCGCGCATTGGTGACGGCAGCGCGTTTGCGACCGGCTATTTCGAGCCGGAGATCGCGGGCAGCCCCATCCGTCGCCCCGGTTTCGAAGTTCCGGTCTACGCCCTGCCGGATGATCTGACGCGCGGATGGCCAGCGAACATTCCCGTATCCGAGCGCACCGGACGCCCTCCGCTTGGCCGCATCAATGCCGATGGTGAACGCGTACCCTATTTCGAGCGCGCCGAGATAGAGGACGGCGCGCTCGACGGCCGCGTTCCGGTGCTGGCCTATGCCGCCGATCCGGTCGAGTTCTTCTTCCTGCAAATTCAGGGTTCGGGCCGCATTCGCACGCCCGAAGGCGAGATCATCCGCATCGGTTATGCCGGGCAAAACGGGCGCGGTTATACCGGGATTGGCGGGGTCATGCGCGAACGCGGCCTGCTGGGCGATGGGCCAGGGCAATATCCCGGATCGATGCAGGGGATCATGGCCTATATCCGCGAAAACCCGGCAGAAGGTCGCGCGCTGATGCGCATGAACAAGAGCTGGGTGTTCTTCCGCGAACTGAATGGTGATGGACCGCTGGGCGCGCTCGGCATTCCGGTGCGCCGCGAAAGCTCGGTCGCGGCAGACCCGCGTTACGTTCCGCTAGGTGCTCCCATATGGCTCGATCTCGACCGCGACGAAGCGGACGGGATGTGGATCGCGCAGGATACCGGCGGCGCAATTAAGGGTGCGAACCGGTTCGACACATTCTGGGGCGCGGGCGCCGATGCGCGCGAAATCGCGGGCGGGATGAGCGGGCGGGGAGAGGCCCTTCTGTTGCTGCCCAAGGGCACGGTAGAGCGGGTGAACGCTGCAAATTCCAGCTCTCGATGACCGTCCCACGCGGCCTGACTTCCGAAGAGCAAGCCGCATGGGCGCGGCTGGCGCAGAGCGTGACGCCGATGGAAGGGCGCAGCGCCCCCGGATTGCCTTCCACCAAGGTGGACGCCGCGCTGGTCAAGCCGGAGCCCAAACCGCTCCGCCCCCGGCAGAAGAAACCAACACCCGGAGCGAGCAAGCCTTGCACCCAACGCCTCGCTCCACCTTCGCCGCCGCGGCGAATGTTCTCTTCGGAACTGGACTCGCACTGGAACCGCAAGCTCAAGGCCGGGCAGGTGACGCCTGACTACACCCTCGACCTGCACGGCCACACTCTCGACAGCGCCTACACCCGGATCACCAGCGGGCTGGATCAGGCGCGCGCCATGGATGCACGAGTGGTGCTGGTGATCGCGGGCCGTTCGCGCCCGGTCGATCCGGCCGACCGCGGTGAGAAGCGCGGCGCGATCCGCGCCAAGCTGCTCGACTGGATCGCCGCAAGCCATCATGCCGATGCCGTGTCGGCGGTACGCAAGGCGCATATCCGCCACGGAGGCGAGGGCGCGTTGTATCTGGTGCTGAAGCGGCGGCGCTAGCCTCCGACCTTCTCCTCAGCAGGTGCGTACATGACATCGGTGCGCAGCATGTATTTCTCACCCGAGGTGACGACATCGCCGCGATGCGAGATCGGGTGGAAGAAAAGCACGGCCTTCCCCGCCTCCGCTTCGATCCGGAAATCGTCGAACACATACGGGGATAGCACCGCGCTGAAGCTTGTCGCGCCGCCTTCGAATTCGTTGTTGAGGCAGATCAGCAGGGTGAAGTGACTCGCTTCCCCATTGTCGCGTGTGAACACGCCATCCTGATGCCAGTCGAAGAAATGGCCGGGCTGGTAGCGATAAACGCGAAAACGCTCATTAAGGCCAATCGCTCTCGAACCGAACCGCATCGCCTTGCTGTGATCCGCGATCTTTTGCCAGAACTGAGCGGCGAGCGCTTCGTCGTCGAAAATCACACGCTCATTGTTGCGGATATCCGGTCTCAGCTGCGCGCCGGTCGCATCATTGATCGTCGCGTCGTGAAAGCCATGCTCGCGCGCAAGTTCGATGACCCGCCGACAGTCAGCGGGATCGAGGAAATCCGGAATCTCGTGCACAAGGTCGTCGAGGCAAGCTGGGATAGTCATGGTTCTGTCTGCATAGTATTGAAAGATAAAGAAATCGGCGATCCTGAAAATCAGGGACGCGCGCTCTAGTCCTCGACACATCGATCAACAATCAAAATCGTCCAGAGTGGCGGCGCTGGATCGTCTTTGGCAAGCTCACCCAAACAGCCAGACATTCATCAGCCGTCCCGGTATCGCCATGCTGACCACGCCGGGGATCATCAGCGCGCCGAGGTACAGGGTCAGGATCTCATTCTTGTGCCCCTTCATGTCACCGCGCCGTGCGGTCGCGATCAGCTTGTACGAAGACCACAGCGTCATGGGCACGAAGATATGGATGAAGCTGACGCTGCCGCTGGACTGGATAAAGATCGCCGAAAGCGCGGTTGCGACCATCAGCACGACCCACAGCTTGCCGAGCTGCTTGTGCATCGGCGTGCCCTTCGGTGCGAGCAAAAGAAAGCCGCCCAGTGGGATGGCTGGCAGGACGGTCGCGACGTGGATAATTACAGCCAGACGGCGGGTGGCTTCGTGATCAGGAGCGTAGCCGAGCAGCCCGCGTGCAATCCCATAGAACGCCGCGAAGGACATCGTGGTCGCTGCAAGGGCGACAATAGCGCGCATCCGGGGCGTCAGATCGAATGCGTTCTTCGCCGGGTTCTTGCGAGCGCCGCGTGGCAGGAAAGGAAACGGAAGGTTCCGGGCGAGGCTGGGCATCGGGCTGTCTCCAAAGGTGTTTGTGCATCTGTTGGAGCCAGAATGCCGCGTGCCCGTCCGCCCGCAATGTGATCTGCGCGATCGGGTCTATGCTTTCGTGAATTGTGCGTTTCAGGGGCGGGAAAGCGCGGATTTCCGGCGCCCTGCCACTTTACGAAGCGCGAATGGGCAGTCAGGAATGCAGGCGATGACTGCTGAAACGGCCCCGACCACCAATCAGTTTGCGCGCAAGCTGGCGATCGATCTGTCGATCATGACCGTGATCGGGATAGTGCTGGCTTTCGTTGGACCATTCGGCACCTTTGCGCAGCCGCTGGCCTATCGCCTTGTGACATGGGTCGCCTTCGCCTGGATCGGCTATGCCATCTACAGCCCGATGAATTGGCTGGTCGATCGATTGCATGCCGCGCTCGATCTTCCGCGGCCTGCATTGTGGGTCGTGGGTGTAGCGATCGCGACCGTCCCGATGACGGTGATTGTCTGGTCGATGGGCTTTCTGCCTCGACCGATCCCGCTGCCGAGTCTGGAGCAGGCCCTTACATCCTATTTCTACGTCTTCCTTGTGGGAGGAGGTGTCACCGCATTCTTCTATATGATCGAGGCCAGTAAGGACAAAGCTGGCGAGACGATCATGCCTGACGCTGTTCGGGTCGAACCGGCGGCACCCACCGTTTCGACCTCGCCTGCCGCCGTCACCCAGCAACCAAAGCTGATCGAGCGGCTGCCTGCGGCGTTGGGCAGCGATGTCCTCGCTCTCGAAATGGAGGACCACTATGTCCGCGTACACACGGCGCTCGGTTCGGAACTGGTGCTGATGCGATTGCGCGATGCGATGGCGGAGCTTGACGGGATTGATGGGCGGCAAGTGCATCGCAGCTGGTGGGTGGCGCGCGGTGCGGTGGAAGAGGTGCTGCGCGAAGGGCGAAACGTCCGCCTGAGGCTCGCGCGGGATATCGAAGCGCCGGTCGCCCGCGCACAGGTCAGCGAATTGCGCGACGCGGGCTGGATTTAGCCGACCGCAGCGGCTGTTTAATCCGCCGCAAGTGCCGTTGGACGGGGAATGCGCGCTGCGCGTTCCAGAAACAGCTCGAGCGGAGCGCCCTCAGGTATCACCGCGCTCTTTCCCGTCACGAAAAACGCAATACCGAGCGTGGCCGTGGTCGCCGCTGTAGCGAGTTCGGTGCGGTCGTTGCCGACACTTGCCAGCGGCCCGGAAATGCGGACCGGGCCGGTTTCAAGGTCGAAATAGAGCATCCGAGCCGCGAGCCTTCCGCCGAGCCCCATGAACCCTTTTTTCTGCGCGCGAGTGACTTCGCCGACCGCAGGAGTGCCCGCTGGCAGGATCATCTGTCCATCGACCGTCAGATCTTCCATCAAGGTGAGCTGGATCAGATCGCCTTTGCGCACCTTTTTGCTGGAGATTTCTTCGGCCATCAAGAACACCAACCGCGTTTGGGCTGGCAGGATGGCGGCTTTGGTGTCCAAGGACGCTTCTAAGGGCGCGGCAACCGGCGGTTGCAACGCATCATCTGACTGCGCCGTCAGCGGTGATCCAACCGCGAGCAACGCGGCGGCGGATAATGCCAGACGCTTAATCGATCGCATCCGCTGCTCCGCCAAGCACCACATCTTCGGCGATGAATGCCATCATCTTTTCGCCCGCCTTGAGCTTCGCGTTGTTGCCCTTCGCGAACAGGCCGAAGACGCCTGTGCCCAACACGCCAAGGATCGTTTCGCCCTTGCCGGACTTGCCGTCCGCGCTGGTTTCGCCGTCGAGAGCGATTTCCTGGCCGTCGAGGTCAAGATACAGCAACCGGGCCGAGAGTTTTCCGCTCTTGCCCAGATTGCCGCTTTTCTTCGCTTCGAGCAGCTCGCCCCAGGCCGTCGCGCCGACCGGAATGCGCTCTACCCCATCGATGAGCACGGGCTGGTCAACCCGCAGCCGGAACCGGTGTCCTGGTTCGTGGTCTTTGGTCGAAACCTCGTTGAGCACCATCAGCCGCACCGGCGTGTCGCGCGGGATGTCGATTTGCGGCGTTTCAGGCGCTGCAAGCGGAGCAATATCCGGTTCGGCCATCGCGATTGCTTCGCTATCGGTCGGCTCGGTCCCGTCGTTAACGCCTGATGCTACGGTGGTTTCGACCGCCTCTTCCACCGATACTTCAGGATCAGGCGCTGCGGCCTGCAACGCCAAAGCCAATGCCAAACTGGAAATCATGATTTGCCCCCGTATGCGCACGGCCGCGCGCATTAAACTTCCCCTCTCCGATAATTATTTGACTCTCGAGCAAAATGCCAGAATTATTCATTCGGCACATTTTTAAGGGGGTCGCCATGAAATCGAAGTTTTTCGCCGCTGCGTTGGTTGCAGCCTCGCTCACCGTTCCCACCGCGCCGGTGGTGGCCGATGAGAGTGAGGGATATGCCGTCGTCAACGAAGAAATGGGCGTGCCCGTTTTCCCGTATGACATCACCGACAGGCCTTACAAAATCGTTGGCCCGGTCTCTGCCGGCGTGCGCAAGGCCACGATCTTCAGCAAGGAGCCATCGCAGCAGAAGATCTATAACGAAGTGTGGGAGCGCGGTGAAAAGATGGGTGCCGATGCCGTGGTCAACGTGACCTATGGCGACAGCAAGATGAGCCTCGACAGCTGGGGCAAGACGCGCGCGCTGGGCTTTGCGGTCAAGTTTCTTACTGAGGAAGAGATCGCAGCCGGCGTCGAAGCCGAGACTGCACCGTCGCCGGAGGACTACCACAAGGAAATGTTCAAGAAGGCGAACAAGAAGCCCAAAAAGAAGTAGGCGTTGATTGGCCTGAGCCCGCCAACAGATTGGGCGATATAGCAGGGGCTGCGGAGCGATCCGCGGCCCCTTTTCCTCTCTCCGCTGGACACAAAGATCCTCCGACATCGCTGCCGGAGGATCTCCAGTGTGTGGATCAGACTGTGCTTTGGCGCTGCTTCCACAGCAGATGGAATGCCGCGATGTGCGACGCGCCCGAAAGCGGAACTCCAACCAGCGGAATGAGTGCAATCGGCAGGTATGCGATGTTTGCCATTAGCGGATCGGCGACCAATTGCAGCGACAGACCGGTGCCAACCGCAACGATAAAGTCCGCAAATCCGATCAGGTGAAAACCGGTGATCCGGAGCCGGGTCGCTGGCACGAAAATGAGCACAGCCGCCAGCACGCCGGCCAGCATATCGCCCCATCCAGCGAGATTGACGAAGGTCGCAGGGAGCCAACCCTGCGAGCCGTAGTACAGAAACGCGACCGCAGCCGCGATGCGCCAGACGTGGAAGGTGGCGAGGCCACGCGGGCCGAGACGTTCCACAAACGTCCGGATCGCGGGGATCGTGAAATAGGCAGCCACCAGAGATACCATCGCGGCGACAACCGTGAGCGCGAACAGTCGCGGATCGATGCTGGCGTAAACTCCCGCAGCCGAGAGGCCGACGGCGACCGCCGCATATACGGCGAAGCCGATAGCGAGCATCCAGCCACCGCGTCGCGCGGACCGATCCGCTGCAGACTCATGGTGCGTATAAATTGCATATGCATCTATTTCGTCGACAGAAGGGTTTGTACGAGACATGGTTCTTACTCCTCGATTGAATTCTGGACGGATTTCCAGAGGGGGATTGCCCGATCGAGGATACTCTTGCCTTGCGGTGTCAGTATCACGCGCTTGCTGCGTTGATCCTCGGGATCGGGTTCGAACTGGACGAGAGCACGCCTTTCGAGCGGACGGAGCGCGCGGGACATGGTTGTGCGGTCCATCGTGAGATGCTCAGCCAGTTCGTGGATCGCGGGCCTCTCGGCATGCGCGATGGCGACGAGGATCGAAAACTGGCCACCGGTCAATTCAAGCGGCGCGAACGCTGCTTCGTATGCCACGGTAAGGCGTCGCGCTCGGGCGCGAGCGGCTTGCATGTGGCACGTGGAGGCGATGGTGGCGTAATCGGTCTTCATACGCGGCATATAAATGTATATGCATCTATATGCAAGTGGGAAGTTTTCGCTTGATCGAGGCCAGGCGGGAAAGAGGCCTTAGTGCCACTGCAGAGCCGAACGATTCAGGCTGGTTCTGGTTAGTTGCGCGCTGCTCGGATCATAGGAGTCATGACCGGAGAATTCTCGGTTTTGATCTCGCCCATCCTCTCAAATCCATGCCGCTCATATAGCGAGATGTTCCGGGGATTGGAGGACTCGAGATAGGCTGGAAGCCCCGTATCGTCGACAATCTGGAGCGCATGCTTCATCAGCGCGGCGCCCAGACCCTGCCCCGTTGCTGCCGGATCGGCGGCAATCATGGGAAGATACCAGCACGGCTGCTCGGGATGAAATTCATCCATCTGTCCGAAGAACATGCCGATCTCTTCCATCCGTTCGGGTGCGACAGTCTCAGCTGAAAGCGCGAACAGCCGTTCTGAGTCAGGCTCAACCCCCGGCGGCAGCCACATCGCCGCAGCGCGTTTGCACGTCGTCTCATAGACGCTTGCATGCGCGAAGCCGTTTCCGCCGAAAGCATCGACGAATTTGGGTTGGACCTCGAAATAGGTGGCGGGATCGGGCCACACCCATCTGGCAACAGGATCGCTCGCGAAGCCGAGCGTGATGGTGGCTATGACAGATGATCGGCGAGTGTGATCGGCCGATACGACTTCTGGTGGTTGCACGACTTATCTCCTCTATCGCGATCGGCCCGATACGTTTGGCCCATGTGCTCCGGCAATGCGAGATACAAAAAGCCCCCCGGCATCTCTGCCGGAGGGCTCTTGCGACCCTGTGTTCAGGACCAGGGTTGGCTATGCCAGGTCGAAACGGTCCGCGTTCATCACCTTCGCCCATGCGGCGGCAAAGTCTGCGGCGAACTTCGCCTCGTTGCCGTTCTCGGCATAATGCTCTGCCTGAGCGCGCAGTTGCGAGTTGGAGCCGAAGACCAGATCCGCGCGGGTGGCGCGGTATTTCTCTTCGCCAGTCTTGCGATCATGCGCGACATATTCCTCGTCACCGCTTCCATCGACCGGGGTCCACTTGTTGCCCATGTCGAGCAGGTTGGTGAAGAAGTCGGTCGACAGGGTGCCGGGGCGATCGGTGAACACGCCATGTCCGGTGTTACCCGCAACCGCACCAAGCGAGCGCAGACCGCCGACCAGCACGGTGAGTTCCGGAATCGACAGGCCCAGCAAGTGCGCCCGGTCGATCAGCATATCCTCGGTCCGCACATTGGCCTTCGTCTTGAGGTAGTTGCGGAAACCATCGGCGAACGGTTCCATCGGTTCAAAGCTTTCCGCATCGGTGTGCTCTTCAGTCGCATCGCCGCGTCCGCCAGTGAACGGCACAGCGATGTCGAAGCCGCCCTTCTGCGCCGCATGCTCAACCGCAGCGGAGCCTGCGAGCACAATAGCGTCGGCCATCGACAGGTCACCGCGATGCTGATCGATGGTCGATAGAACCTTTGCCAGCTCTTCCGGATCGTTGGCCGCCCAATCCTTTTGCGGGGCAAGCCGCACACGCGCGCCATTGGCGCCGCCGCGATGGTCCGAATTGCGATAGGTCGATGCCGACGCCCATGCCGCTTTCACCAGTTCGCTGATGGTCAGGCCGCTGGCAAGGATTTCGCCCTTGAAGCGAGCGATCTCGCCATCCGAAGGGGTGGAACCTTCCGGAACCGGGTCCATCCAGATCAGCGTTTCTTCCGGCACTTCCGGGCCGAGATAGCGGACCTTCGGACCCATATCGCGGTGGCACAGTTTGAACCATGCGCGCGCAAACGCATCGTCGAGCTGTTCGGGGTTCGCATGGAAACGTTCGGAGATCTTGCGATAATCCGGGTCCATTTTCAGCGCCATGTCAGCGGTGGTCATCATGGTCGGAACCTTCTTCGAAGGATCGCGAGCATCCGGCGCCATGTCCTCTTCGGACTGATTGACCGGCTGCCACTGCTTTGCGCCAGCGGGGCTTTCCACCAGCTCATAATCGTATTTGAACAGCAGGCGGAAATAGTCGTGGCTCCAAGAGGTCGGGTTGTTCGACCATGCTCCTTCGATGCCCGAGGTCGTGATGTTGCCCTTGGCGATCTCCTCTTCGTCATTGAGCCAGCCAAAGCCCTGAAGTTCCAGCACTTCGCTCTCCGGCGAACCGCCAAAGGTATCTGCGGGATGCGCGCCGTGCGCCTTACCGAAGGCGTGACCACCAGCGGTAAGAGCGACGGTCTCCTCGTCATTCATGGCCATCCGCGCAAAGGTTTCGCGCATGTCGCGCGCGCTCGCCAGCGGATCGGGATCGCCGCCCGGACCTTCCGGATTGACGTAGATCAGACCCATCTGAATTGCGGCCAGCGGGTTTTCGAGCGCCATGCCTTCCTTGGGCTGGATGCGCGTTGCCGCGCCTTCATCGACCCATTGTTCTTCGGTGCCCCAATACACACTCTCCGGCTCGAACACGTCCTTGCGTCCGCCGCCAAAGCCGAAGACCGGGCCGCCCATCGATTCGATCGCGACATTGCCGGTGAGGATGAACAGGTCGGCCCAGCTGATGTGCTTGCCGTATTTCTGCTTGATCGGCCACAACAGGCGGCGCGCCTTGTCGAGGTTGCCGTTATCGGGCCAGCTGTTGAGCGGCGCAAAGCGTTGCTGACCGCTGCCCGCGCCGCCGCGACCGTCGCCGGTGCGATAGGTGCCCGCCGCGTGCCAGGCCATGCGGATGAAGAACGGGCCGTAATGGCCGTAATCGGCGGGCCACCAATCCTGATTGTCCGTCATCAGTGCCGTGATGTCAGCCTTAAGCGCGGTGTAATCGATCGCGTTGAACGCCTCGGCATAGTCGAAATCCTCGCCCATCGGATTCGCGCTGCGGCCACCCTCTGTAAGGATATCGAGCTGCATGGCCTCGGGCCACCAATCGCGATTGGTGCGGCCAAACAGCGATCGCAATTCGCCATCACCGTGGAACGGGCATCCGCCACTCATTTCACCAGTTTTCGCATCCATGGGGTGTTCTCCTCTCTCATCGGGGACTCGGGAATATCCGAGCGTGATGACAGGAGAATGATGGATCGCAGCTAATCAGTCCAATCGATTAATATGCGAATTTTGATCGATTTTGTTGATTCCTGCGTGTAGCCGTCCGGATCCTAGTCAAAGTCGACCGAAAGCAAGGTGAAACGCGCCGGTCCTGTCGCATACACGCCGTGGCTGCGCCGACCGAGCGTGCCGAAAGCGATGCCGAAGCGGGCCGTGTTGGAAAGCGCCGCCGCGAACTCACGTTCGTGCTCTTCGCGCGGGCGATGCCACACATTGGTCCAGCGATCGTCGAGGCTCATCGATATAGTGTGCTCGCCGGGCTTCAGCGGCATCACCGCCTGTTTCGGGGCATACCACCGATATGAGGCGTAACGACCCTTGGCAGTCCAGGTGTCGCCCGCGCGCTGGAAATATACCGAGATCGTGGCCGTCTGGTCCGGTTCCTCGGCTGGCACGAAGCGAGTGCCGGGCGCTGCATCGATACGGTATCGGATACTGATACGATCAACGTTCTTGAGCGGTCCTACCCCGGTCGTAAGCGCATCCCATTCGCCCCGCCCGGCCTGCGGGAAATCGACGACAAGACTGCCGTTCGCACCCTCGCGCGGGGTGGCGGGCATGCCGATCGAGTAGTTCTTGCCGCGCGCCCACGGGCCGATTTCCCACTCATTCGCAGGGGGCATGGCGGTGAGCGCGCTGGCCGAAAGCGCGGTGGCGCATAGAGTGAAAGCGGCAAGCCTCTTGATCATGCCACTGTTACTAGCAGAGACGCGATTTGAAAGCATTGAACGGCGGCGTCAGCGAAGCGAAAGGTTAGGCTGCCTGCGCGACCTCGTCGACCGGCTCGTTACGGATCAGATAGTCGAACGCGCCCAGCGCCGCCTTCGACCCTTCGCCCATGGCCACCACGATCTGCTTGTGCGGCACAGTGGTCGCGTCGCCCGCGGCGTAGATGCCGGGCAAGTTGGTCGCCCCTTCTTCGTCGATGACGATCTCGCCGTATTTCGACAATTCGAGCCCGGTATCGGCCAGCCATTCGGTGTTGGGAACGAGGCCGATCTGGACGAACACGCCCTCAAGCTCGATCCGGCGTTCGTCGCCGCTGTCGCGGTCTTTCACGACAAGGCTATTGGCCCGATTGCCGTCGCCGGTAATCTCGGTGGTCTGACCGCTGGTGATGATCTCGACATTTGACATGGATCGCAGCTTGCGCTGCAGCACCTCGTCGGCGCGCAGTTTGCTGTCATATTCGATCAGCGTGACGTGGCCGACGATCTTGGCGAGGTCGATCGCCGCCTCGACGCCCGAATTGCCGCCGCCGATCACCGCAATCCGCTTGCCCTTGAACAAGGGGCCGTCGCAATGTGGGCAGTAGGCTACGCCCTTGTTGCGGTATTCCGCCTCTCCGGGAACGCCCAGATTGCGCCAGCGCGCGCCGGTCGACAGGATCAGCGAGCGTGCCTTGAGCACAGCGCCGTTCGCGATCGTCACTTCGTGCATGCCGCCCGCTTCGCTCGCGGGCTTCAACTGCGTTGCACGGGCGAGGTCCATCAGGTCAATTTCATAGTCGCCCACGTGGCTTTTCAGATCATCGGCAAGCTTGGGGCCTTCGGTATAGCTGGTGCCCGGCAGGTTCTCGATGCCGAGCGTGTCCATCAGCTGTCCGCCGAAACGCTCTGCCGCGATGCCGGTGCGAAAGCCCTTGCGCGCTGTGTACACCGCAGAGGCGGCACCGGCGGGGCCGCCGCCGATCACCAGCACTTCGAACGGGTCTTTGGCAGAGAGCTTTTCGGCGGCCTTTTCGTCCGCTCCGCTGTCCAGCTTCGAGAGGATTTCGGCCAGTTCCATCTTGCCATTGAAAAAGCTCTCCCCGTTGAGGAACGTCGCGGGCACAGCAAGAATGTCGCGCGCCTCCACTTCGTCCTGAAACGTGCCGCCTTCAATCAGGGTGGCGGTGATGTGCGTGTTCTCCAGCGCCATCAGCGTCAGCGCCTGCACCACGTCGGGGCAGTTGTGGCAGCTGAGCGAGAAGAACATCTCGAAATCGTAATCGCCTTCCAGCGCGCGAACCTGTTCGATCAGATCGGCGTCGACCTTTGGCGGATGTCCACCCGCCCACAGCAATGCGAGCACCAGCGAGGTGAATTCATGCCCCATCGGCAGGCCAGCGAAGCGGACCCATTTGTTCGCATCCGAAGCGCGGCGGATGATGAAGCTGGGCTTACGGTCATCCGTACCGTCAAATTGCGCGTTTACATGCTCATGAAGCGCAGCAATCTCGGCCAGCAGCTCGCGCGTCTGCGCGGACTTTTCATCGTCGCCTAGCGAGGCGACGAGCTCGATCGGCTCGCGCAGATTGGCGAGATATTGCTTGAGCTGGGCCTGCATAGTCTGATCGAGCATGGAAAATGTCCGTTGGTCTTGAAGTCGGTGACGGCGCCGCGCCCGGATTGAGCGCAGCGCCGCACATTCGGTCAGCCGGAAAGCTTAGATCTTGCCGACGAGGTCGAGCGAAGGAGCGAGCGTGTCGCCGCCTTCTTCCCATGCCGCCGGGCAAACCTGACCGGGATTGGCGCGCACATATTGGGCGGCCTTGATCTTGCGGGTCAGTTCGTTGGCATTGCGACCAACGCCTTCGCAGGTGATCTCCATGATCTGGATCACGCCATCGGGATCGACCACGAAAGTCGCGCGGTCGGCCAGTCCTACGCCTTCGCGCAGCACGCCGAAATTGTTGGCAAGAACGTGGTTCTGATCGCCCAGGAACGGGAATTTCAGCTTGCCGATCTTGTCGGAGGTGTCGTGCCAAGCCTTATGGCTGAAATGCGTGTCGGTGCTGACGGCATAAACTTCGACGCCCATGCTCTGAAGCATGTCGTATTTTTCACCGAGGTCTTCGAGTTCGGTCGGGCAGACAAACGTGAAGTCGGCCGGATAGAAGAAGAACACCGCCCACTTGTCGGCGATGTCCGCCTCGGTCACGTCGTAAAAGTCTTCGCCAGCCTTGAAAGCGGTGGCGGTGAACGGCTGAATTGTGGAGCCGATGATACCCATTGTGCTGTGTCCCCATTATTGGATGTGTGAGTTGGATGCGACCCAAATAGGGTCTGCTGCGCTGCACAAAAATTGATTTGTGCGATTGCGAAAATCGGAATTTTGAATGGGATAAACGGAAACCACCCCGATTTGGTTCCAGCGCTATCCGTCGGTTAGTTCTCGGTGCTCGCAGATTGCTGGCTGCCCGGGCGACACAAGTTTCTATCTGTGAGACTCTCGCTGGTCGATGTGAAAGAGGACACTCGATGCGAATATTCCTGCTGAGCCTTTGTGCAATGGCGGCATTGGGTGGCTGTGCGCTCTCTCAAAGTGCCGACATGTTGGAAAATATCGCTCAATCACCGTGCGAAGTCGGTATCTTTGGCTCGGAGGCGTCTTTTGTTGCGCTCACCCGCTCCGGCGATCAGTTCCCGTACTCCTTCAGTGACGGACGCGTAGGTGATGTTGGCGATCCAATCGTACGGGGGTGCGAGCCTGGTTCGCTTGCTCTCGCCAATGGGACGGCGCTGGCGCGCATTCCTATCAAAGTACAGCCGACCCACTTTGCATCGAATGACGCAATTCTGGCGGGACAATTGATCGAGCCCTTCGATGCCGGGCCGCACACACCTTTGGTAGTGCACGCTCACGGCTCTGAGGAGAGCGGCTGGATAGAAGCTGCGCGTGATCCCTATCAAATGGTGGGGAGAGGCATTTCGGTGTTTGTCTATGACAAGCGCGGCACCGGGCGCTCCGAAGGAGCGTATTCCCAGAATTTCCCGCAATTGGCCGATGATCTTGTAGCTGCATCGCGTGAAGCGAAACGCCTTGCCGGAGACCGGTTTGGCCGTTTCGGCCTCGTCGGTCTGAGCCAAGGGGGATGGATAGCACCGCTCGCCGCCAATCGCGCTGACGCTGACTTCGTAGCGGTCGGGTATGGTCTGGTGGTCGATATTCTGGAAGAGGACGCAGCGCAGGTTGAACTTGAGTTGCGCAGAGCCGGATATGGTGATGATGTGCTCGCCAAAGGTCGTCTCGTGACAGGCGTCACCGGATTGATCGCAAAATCAGGTTACACTGAGGGGCTCGACGAACTCGATGCACTGCGCGAACGATACCGCGATGAGCCCTGGTTTCAGCAAATCAAAGGCGGCTTTTCCGGCGTCATTCTGGAAATGACCACCGATGAACTCCGCGACAACGGGATTCCGATGTTCGACCGGTTGAATATCGATTGGTCGCTCGTTCCGATGGAGGTTATGCGGTCAGTAGCAGTGCCGCAATTGTGGGTTTTGGCCGGCGAAGACAGAGAAGCGCCCGTCGCCACTACGCTCGCTCGGCTCAAGACACTGCTGGCTGAAGGCAAGAGCATAGCGATCTATGTCTTCCCGGACACCGATCACGGCATGTGGGAGTTTGAGGACAGGCCCGACGGGTCACGGCAGATGTTACGCATTACACCGGGTTTCTATGATCTCATGGCGGACTGGGCCAAGGGCGAGCGAGAAGCCGTCTATGGCGATAGCGTGCAGGAATAGCGATTTAGGTCTTGGCCCTAATGCAGTTTGAGCCGGGGGCGCACGATACGGTTTACCCTGCCGATGGCCATCAGCCCGATGCCTTTCAGCCACCCGTGAATGCCGATCAGGTGCATGCGGTATAGCGACGTGTAAATAAACCGCGCCAATCGCCCCTCGATCGCCATCGCTCCTCCGACGAGGTTGCCCATCAGATTGCCAACGGTCGAAAACCGGCTGAGCGAAACCAGCGAGCCATTGTCCTTGTAGGCGAAGCTCTTGAGCGGTTTATCCTTCAGCTTGCGGCAGATGTTCGTGAACACCGTGTCGGCCATTTGATGCGCTGCCTGCGCGCGAGGTGGGACAGCACGGTCCTCGCCATCGGGCGTGTAGGAACAGCAATCGCCGAGCGCGAAGATGCTCTCGTCCGTCACAGATTGCAGCGTCTCGGTGACGATGATCTGGTTGCGACTGTTCGTCTCAAGCCCAAGCTGTGAGAGGAAATCGGCGGCCTTCACGCCCGCCGCCCAGACCATCAGGTCGGCTTTGATAACATGCTCGCAGCGTGTGAGCAGCCGCCCGCGCTGCGCCTCAACCACCTGCGTATCGGTCCACACTTCGACGCCGAGCGTTTGCAACTCATGCGTTGCCGCATCGGACAAGCGCTGGGGAAGGGCGGGAAGGATGCGCTCGCCCGCCTCCAGCAGCGTGACCTCCAGACGGCTCTCATCGAACACTTCGAGGCCATAGTGCCGCAAAGCTGCCGCCGCGTTGTAGAGTTCCGCCGCCAGCTCCACCCCGGTCGCCCCACCGCCGACGATCGCGACGCTTACGGTTTCATCGGCGCCGGGATCGGCCATCATCGCGCGGCTTACCCGCAGGCAATGGTTGAGCAGTTTGGTGCGGAACTTGTCCGCCTCGGGCCGGGAATCGAGATAGAGACACTGTTCGTTCACACCCGGTACGCCGAAATCGTTCGATACCGATCCGACCGCCAGCACGAGGTAATCGTATCGGATAGTGTGACCCGCAATCAGTTCATCGCCATTGTCATCCTGCACTGCGGCGAGGCGGATGGTCTTTGCGTCGCGATCGACGCTTTCCAGGCTCCCTTGAAAGAAGCGATAGCCCCAGCGGTGGCAATGGCCGCGATAGCCAACCTCGTCGAGATTGGCGTCGAGCGAACCGGCCGCGACCTCATGCAGCAGCGGCTTCCAGATATGCGACAGGTTCTGGTCGACAAGGATGATATCGTGATGCTTGCGCCCGAATTTCGCGCCCAGTCGCCGAACCAGTTCCAGCCCGCCAGCCCCGCCGCCGACCACAACGATCTGCGTCTTGCGGTCCTTTGGATCGAGCGGAGCGCTCGGCAAGGCATCGGCATCTTTTACGCGCTTGGCGTATTCGGCAGCGGAGGCCTGAAGGCGTGGGTGAACATTCATAGGTTGTGTATGCCCCTCGGGGACAAAAGTGACGATCCCACCGAGCTAACGCGCCAAGGCCCGGTTGGTGCCGGGCGCGTGTTTTGATTGCGCTACCGCGTCGCTATTTGAGCGAGTCTTTGTTGCGCTATCGCTTCGCTATTTGAGCGCGGTGCAGCAGTTTGTGATCCGCCAGCACCAGCGCCATCATCGCCTCGACCACCGGAGTGCCTCGGATGCCGACACAGGGATCGTGGCGGCCTTTGGTGCGGACTTCGGTCGCCTCACCATCGGCCGTCATCGAGGCAACCGGCGTCAGAATCGAACTCGTCGGCTTGAACGCCACCCGGCACACCACCGGTTGCCCGGTCGAGATACCGCCCGCCGTGCCGCCCGCGTGGTTCGATCCGAACACCGGCTTGCCATCTTTGCCCGGCGTCATCGTGTCCGCGTTCTGTTCGCCAGTCAGCCGCGCCGCTTCGAACCCGTCGCCGATCTCCACGCCCTTCGTGGCGTTGATCGTCATCATTGCAGCGGCGAGATCGCTGTCGAGCTTGGCATAGACCGGCGCGCCCCAACCGGCGGGCACCCCCTCGGCCACGCATTCGACCACCGCTCCGAGCGACGATCCATCCTTGCGCGCTTTCTCGACCTTCTCTTCCCAGCGCTTCGCCGCCCAGCTGTCCGGACAGAAGAATGGGTTCTTGCCAATCTCGTCATAGTTGATCGCATCGCGCTCGATCGCGTCACCGCCCAGCTCGCAGACATAGGCGGTCAGCTTGACCTCGGGAATGATCAGCCGCGCTACCGCGCCCGCCGCCACCCGTGCCGCCGTCTCACGCGCGCTCGATCGTCCGCCGCCGCGATAATCGCGAATACCGTATTTCGCGTCATAGACATAGTCGGCATGACCGGGGCGATAACTCTGCGCAATCTCCGAATAGTCTTTTGAACGCTGATCGGTGTTCTCAATCATCAGGTGGATCGGCGTGCCGGTCGTCGTGTCCTCGAACACGCCCGACAGGATTTTCACCAGATCGGCTTCCTTGCGCTGCGTGGTGAACTTGCTCTGCCCCGGCTTGCGCGCATCCATGAACGGCTGGATGTCCTCGGCCCGCAGGGTAAGGCCCGGCGGGCACCCGTCCAGCACAGCGCCCAGCGCAGGCCCGTGACTTTCCCCCCATGTGGTAAAGCGCAAGACGCGCCCAAACGTGTTCCAGCTCATGACCTGAGCCTTTCGCCCAAGCGATACGGTTTGTCCATCGCGACCGCACGGCTCAGCGGCCTGCTTGCGGACAAGCTGTGCGTGAGGCTGGCCAAACCGAACATCATCGCCCTAGAACAAAGCATGCTCAGGAAATTCACACGATGATCGCGAAACTCTCCGGCAGGCTCGATGAAACGGGCGAGGATTGGGCGATCGTCGATGTGCAGGGCGTCGGCTATCTGGTCCATTGCTCGCGCCGGACGCTCGCGGCCTTGGGCGAAGTGGGCGAGGACTGCACCGTGCACACCGACTTGCAGGTCAGCGAGAACGATATGCGACTGCTGGGCTTTGCCGAAAGCGCCGAGCGCGACTGGTTCCGCCTGCTGACGCAGGTTCAGGGTGTTGGGAGTAAGGTTGGCCTGGCGATCCTTTCAGCCCTGTCGACCGGCGAAGTTCGCGATGCCTGCGCGGCGGGCGACGCGGCGACGGTGGCGCGGGCGCAAGGCGTCGGGCCCAAGCTCGCCGGACGGATCGTCAACGAGCTGAAGGACAAGGCGGGAGCGCTGCCGGGCGGCGGTATGGCTGGCGTTCCGGTCGGAGCGGTCTCGGCGGCGGGCGGCGCAAGCGCCGACGCGGTGAGCGCGCTGGAGAACCTCGGCTTCAAACCAGCGGTGGCAGCGCAGGCTGTGGCGCGGGCGCAAGCGGAATTGGGCGAGGGCGCTGGTGAGGGCGAACTGATCCGCGTCGCGCTGAAAAAGGCGGCTGGGTGATGGGGTACATATTTCTTGGTCTTGGTTCGATCACTTCTTCTTATGCAGCCGCCTATCTGCTCTTTGCGATAGCCAAGCCGAATGTCTTTGTTGATTTGTTTGCAGTGAACTTTGCCGAACGGCGCGGAGCCAAGGACTGGGCGGTCTACTTTAGAATCGGAGTTACGCTCATTGGCCTTGGTTTGCTCTTTTATAATGCGGCCGAAGCGCTCGTAATGATTGTTCCAGAAGACTGGGGCGGTCTGAATGAAGATGGCGAGTGGGAGTATACGCGGTACGGCCTCCAAGCTACGTTTGCCGGATTTGCCTCACTGGTCGTCTTATCAAGCGTCGAAGATCGGGCGGAGGAGACACTAAGATGGCGCGTTTTGTCACGAAAAGTAAGGGTTCTCGAAAACGAGTTTCGCTTCCATGCTGACAAACGGTCAATTGACCGTGTGCTCCGCGATGCAAAGAAGGAATTCGAGGACAAGTTCGATCTCCCGAATTCGGAGTATGAACGTCGCTTGTATACGGAGACAATCAGTTCTCTGAAAGCAATTGCGGAAGAACGGGCTGATAGGCTGTATGACTGATCCCGTCCCCCTCCACACGCCTGACCGTCAACCCGACGATCCCGATGTCGCGCTGCGGCCAAAGTCGCTGTCCGAGTTCATCGGGCAGGAGGGCGCGCGCGACAATCTGCGCGTCTTCATCGAAAGCGCGAAGTCGCGCGGGGAGGCGATGGATCATACGTTGTTTTTCGGCCCGCCGGGGCTGGGCAAGACAACGCTGGCGCAGATCGTCGCCAATGAGCTGGGCGTGGGGTTCCGCGCAACCTCCGGCCCGGTCATCGCCAAGGCGGGCGATCTTGCCGCGCTGCTCACCAATCTCGAACCGCATGATGTGCTGTTCATCGACGAGATTCACCGGCTCAACCCGGTGGTCGAGGAAGTGCTCTATCCGGCGATGGAGGATCGCGCGCTCGACCTCATTATCGGTGAAGGGCCAGCCGCGCGCAGCGTGCGGATCGATCTGCCGCCCTTTACCTTGATCGGGGCGACGACGCGGCAGGGCCTGCTGACCACGCCCTTGCGCGACCGCTTCGGCATTCCGGTGCGGCTGAACTTCTATACCCATGACGAGCTCGATCTGGTGGTCACTCGCGGAGCGCGTTTGCTGGGGCTGGATATCGATGCCGCCGGTGCGCGCGAGATCGCGCGCCGATCGCGCGGGACGCCGCGAGTCGCGGGCCGTCTGCTGCGCCGCGTGCGGGACTTTGCGCATGTCGCGGGGGAGGGCACGGTGACGCGCGCTGCGGCCGATTCCGCGCTCACCCGGTTGGAGATCGACCGGCTGGGCCTGGACGCGATGGATCGTCGCTATCTCTCCATGATTGCAACCACTTACAATGGCGGTCCGGTGGGTGTCGAAACGCTCGCCGCGGGTCTCGCCGAGCCGCGCGATACGGTGGAGGACGTGGTCGAACCGTACCTCATCCAGCTGGGCCTCCTCGCGCGCACTGCGCGTGGGCGCGTGCTCAACGATGCGGGTTGGGAGCATCTCGAAATGGCGCCTCCGACCCAATCCGGCGGTCAGTCGAACCTCTTCGACAGCGACGGCTGAACCCTGAAGCCAGCGAACAGGTTAACCGATTGACTAACCCAGCCCCGGTTTTCGGTGTCAAAACGGGACAGCGCCCCTGAAATACCACGGGTTTGCGCCATTTCGGAGCGTTAGCCGCCCTCAAACATGGTTAACCGCATTGCGGGCAGGGGGCTTCCATCAGCATGAGAGGGTTGGATTTGGTGAAGGTGCGGGTGGGCCGCGTCAAACCACCACAGGCAACAAGGTTCGTTTCTATGTCGCTCAAACTGGCTGCAGCAAAGCTATCGGCAACCGCCGCCGGCGTCGCCCTGATGACGGGTGGTGCGGTGCGTGTCGCAGAGCCGATGAACACCGATGATCCGCAATTCACGACGGATATCGATGGCAAGCTGGTAGAGACCACGCCGCTGCCGGTGCCGCTTGCTCAGACGAAACTGATCAAGACGCGCGCTCGCGAGCTGCCTCAGCCAGAGCAGCGTCGTCGCCGCATTGTCGAGCGCACGATCGAGTGCCAACCGCTTCCAGCAGGCGGCGGTATCACCGGAAACGACGCGATCGCTGCCGCGCCGCTGCCCACCGGCGCGACGGCTGCATATTTCGATCCGGCTGAGTGCCCACCAATCGCGCAGGTCGCCTATGCGCCCGCACCATTGCCACCGCTTCCGCCCATTCGCGGCGGAGGCGGCGCAGGCCCGGCCATTATCGGCGGTGGGCTTGGCGGGTTCGGCGGCGGATTTGGCGGCGGCTTCTTCGGTGGCTTTTTCGGCGGCGGCGGTTCGTCTTCGGGCGAGGTTTCCGTGGTCAGCACCACAACAACCGGAGGCGGTGACCCTGGCGAATTCGGCGGCGATGTTGTGGTGGATGTCGACATCGACAATTCCACGACTTCGGGCACGGTAACCTCGACTTCGTCAACCGGACAGGTGTCCTCGACAAGCTCCACCGGTACAATCAGCTCTTCGACCGGCCAGGTCTCGTCCAGCACCGGCGGTATTTCGAGCACGACGTCAACCACATCAGGAAACGTTTCAAGCTCAACCGGCGCGGTGTCTTCAAGCACCGGTGCGGTCTCGACCAGCTCGGGCAATGTGTCGAGCAGTTCTGGCAACGTTTCGAGTTCCTCCGGCAATGTCTCCAGCTCTTCGGGCAACGTTTCATCGTCCTCGGGTAACGTGTCCTCGACCAGCGGTTCGTCCTCGTCGTCGTCCAGCTCTTCAAGCTCGTCATCGAGCAGCAGTTCGTCATCCAGTTCTTCGGGCGGTGGAACAACCACGTCTGGCGGCGGCGATCCGCATCCGGGCACGACGACGTCCGGCGGTTCGGGCGGTTCCTCGTCTTCTTCAGGCAGTTCATCTTCGTCCAGCAGCAGCTCCAGCTCTGGCGGCAGCAGCACGTCGGGCGGTAACACCAGCACCGGTGGTTCGTCGGGCGGTTCGTCCAGCTCCAGCTCTTCGTCGTCCTCGTCGAGCAGCTCGTCGTCCAGCTCGGGTGGTTCGACCAGCGGCGGTAACACCACCACGTCCGGCGGTATGACCAGCACTTCGGGTGGTAATACAAGCACTTCGGGCGGTTCTTCCGGTGGATCGTCGAGCTCAAGTTCTTCGTCTTCGTCGAGCAGTTCGTCGTCGAGTTCTGGCGGATCGAGCAGCGGTGGCAACACCAGTACGTCTGGCGGTAACACCAGCACGGGCGGCTCATCAGGCTCCAGCTCTTCATCAAGCTCCAGCTCGTCTTCGAGCAGCTCTTCGGGCGGTTCGACCACGTCGGGCGGCAACACCAGCACGGGCGGTTCGTCGTCCTCATCGTCCGGCAGCTCATCATCGTCGAGCAGCAGTTCGACTTCGGGCGGCGCGACGAGTGGCGGTAGCACGTCAGGTGATATGACGAGCAGCACCAGCTCCTCATCATCGAGCAGCTCGTCCAGCTCTTCGTCCTCGTCGAGTTCCAGCGGATCTTCCGGTTCTTCGAGCACTAGTGGCGGGACCAGCTCGTCGTCCAGCTCCAGCAGTTCAAGCTCATCGAGCTCTTCCAGCAGCAGCTCCACCTCGGGCGGCACAAGTTCGGGCACCGAGGTTCCGGCTCCACCGATGACGATCCTGTTCGGCCTTGCCGCAGCAGCGATCCTTGGCCGGCGTAAGTTCAAGACCAAGCAAGACGCTTAAGCGTCTGAGGCACACCAACTGAAAGGGCGGCTCCTCTGCGAGGGAGTCGCCCTCTTCTTTTGAGTTTCGATAGGCGCGCTCAAGGTTCGATTTGGAGAGTGCTCACCCAGTTCGCCTCCGCGATAGGGATGGTGTCGCCGAGCTCCCAGACGTTAGAATAACCATAGCCGACCAGATTTATGAAGGTCGGGATGTTGAGCGCGAGCGGGGCGGACTTGAGCCTTATAGGCACGACGTCGTCGCTGAAATTGTTGTTGCAATAGATGAAGATCGGCCTGTCCGTGTCGTCACCGATAACCGCACGCAATTTCTCTTCAGTGAAGTCGGAGAAGGGCAGGTTCACCGCGCCTTCGATATGCCCCATCTCGAAAGCGGCCGCGGATCGGGTGTCGAGCAGGAGTGCTCCGTCCGCCTGTGCACGGGTGAAGAAATCGTCCCTGCCGAGCAATCGCTCGCTGCGCAGCTTTGCGACTTCGGAAGTGAGATCTAGAAATCCGGGATAGTCGATCTGCGGGCTGGAACGCGGTGCTTCCTGCGCCGACGCAGCAAATGGGCTTGCTATAATTGCGATCGAAACGAATAAAGCCAGTCGCATTATTGTATCCCTCCAAACTCTGAAGGGAAAGTCTTACATCCGCTTTGAAGCGCAAATGAACGGCGGTCTTGTAGCCGTGCTTATTGAGGGCCTCCGGTGCTCCTGTTGCGGCGTTGTATATCGCGGGCCGCACGACTGCTGCTGTTTGCCATCATTTCCCATTGTTTTTTGGTCCCGCATACCTTCTTCTTGAATTTCGATCCGACCACGGCGGTGCGCTTGCAGATTACTTTTTCGCCTTGATCGGCTTCCGCTTCAGCTGTCTCCGCATTCGCAGATTGATCTGTGGATGCGGGCGCTGCCTCGGCGGTTTCCTCTGTACTATCGGTCGGCACTGGTTGTGCCTGGAGTGCCAAAAGCACTGCGGCGATCACAGATGTGAGTTCCATCATTATCTTGCCCCCTTTGTTTGCCGACTTTCAAAGCCTCGCCAGCATTGCCCTATGGGATGTGAATTAGTCACATCATTTATGGCGCGCGTAAACCCATGACCCACGAACCGTCGATTAATCTTGGTGAGCGGCGTCCCATGCGATGATGCCGCCAGCGAGATGCATTGCCGACGCGCCAGTATAAACGGCGAGCCTCTCTCCCACAATCCGTGATCGGCGGCCTGAGCGGCAGTAGAGTACCACTTCGCGTCCATCGGAAAGATCGAGCATCGCTGGATCGAATGCGTCCATTGCGATGTGCTCTGCACCGGAGATCATCCCCTGCTCTACTTCCTCGGCGGTGCGGATATCGATTAGCCGGACATTGCCGTCGGCGAGCTTGGTCGCCAATTGATCGACAGACAGGTCAATCACCCTGCTTTGCACGGACTTGGTTGCAGCTTGTGCGGACGCGAGCTCAACCCGATCAAGCGGGTTGGGCAGGCCGCCCCTGTCCTTGTCCTGACCCCCGCTCTCAGGCGCGCAGGCGGCAATCGCCAGCGCTGTGAGAGCAAGGGTCGGACCAGTCCGCATTCGTCGCTTACGCCGCCAATTTGCGCAGCACGTAATGGAGAATGCCGCCATTGCGGTAATATTCCATCTCGTTCGCGGTATCGATCCGGCAAAGCGCGGTGAAGCTGAACGTCGTGCCATCGGCGCGGGTGACGTCGATGGTGATGTCCTGCGCCGGGGTCAGATCGGCGAGGCCACGGATGCTGAACGTGTCATCGTCCTTGAGGCCAAGCGTCTTGCGCGTGTCGCCATCTTTGAATTGCAGCGGAAGAACACCCATGCCGACCAGGTTCGAACGATGTATACGCTCAAAGCTTTCGACGATGACCGCGCGTACGCCCAGCAGGATCGTACCCTTGGCCGCCCAGTCGCGGCTGGAGCCGGTGCCGTATTCCTTGCCGCCGACGACGATCAGCGGGGTGCCATCGGCCTTGTGCTTCATCGCGGCGTCGTAGATCGGCATCTGCTCGCCATTATAGGTGGTCTCGCCACCTTCGACGCCGGGCACCATCTCGTTCTTGATGCGGATGTTGGCGAAGGTGCCGCGCATCATCACATCATGGTTGCCGCGACGCGAACCATAGGAGTTGAAGTCCTTCTTCGCGACCTGGTTCGAGTTGAGATACGATCCAGCAGGCGAGTCTTCCTTGATCGCGCCAGCGGGCGAGATGTGGTCGGTTGTGACGCTGTCGCCGAGGATCGCGAGCGGCTTTGCACCGACGATGTCTGCAACCGGTTCCGGCTCCATGCCCATCCCTTCGAAATAGGGCGGGTTGGCGACATAGGTCGACCCGGCGCGCCACTGATAGGTATCGGACGGTTCGACCGTGATCGCCTGCCAGTGCTCGTCGCCATCATAGACATTGGCATACCGGCTTTCGAACATCGAACGATCGATATTGGCCGCGCGGTGCTCTGCGATTTCGGCGTTGCTCGGCCACAGATCGGCGAGCATTACATCGTTGCCATCCTGATCCTGGCCCAGCGGCGTGGTGGTGATGTCTTCGGTTACGGTGCCCTTCAGTGCATAGGCGACCACGAGCGGCGGCGATGCGAGGAAGTTGGCGCGCACGTCCTGCGAGACGCGGCCTTCAAAGTTGCGGTTACCTGATAGGACCGAGGCGGCGACAATATCATTGCCGTTGATGGCGCTCGAAATCGGCGGAGCGAGCGGGCCGCTATTACCGATACAGGTGGTGCAGCCATAGCCGACAAGGTCGAAACCAATGGCGTCGAGATCGTCCTGAAGGCCGGATTTGACGAGGTAGTCGGTGACCACCTGAGATCCCGGCGCGAGTGAGGTTTTTACCCAAGGCTTGGGCTTGAGGCCTTTCTCAACCGCTTTCTTGGCAACCAGACCGGCCGCGATCAGCACGTCCGGGTTGGAGGTGTTGGTGCAGCTGGTGATGGCTGCGATCACGACGTCGCCGTCGCCGATGTCGTGGTCCTTGCCCTCGACCGCGGTGCGGACCGGCGCATCCTTCTTGTACGTCGTTTTCAGGTCGCCGTTGAACAGCTCGTCCACTTCGGGAAGAATCACGCGGTCCTGCGGGCGCTTTGGTCCGGCGAGGCTCGGCACGACGGAGGAGACGTCGAGCGACAGCGTGTTCGAGAACACCGGTTCATGCGCCGGATCGAACCACATGCCCTGCTCCTTGGCATAGGCTTCGACCAGCGCGAGGTTTTCTTCGCTGCGACCGGTAAGGCGCATATATTCGATGGTCTTGTCATCAATGCCGAAGAAGCCACAGGTCGCGCCGTATTCGGGTGCCATGTTGGCGATGGTCGCACGGTCGGCGAGCGTCAGGTTGGCGACGCCTTCACCGTAGAATTCGACGAACCGGCCTACCACGCCGACTTCGCGCAGCATTTGCACGCAGGTCAGCACGAGGTCGGTTGCGGTGACGCCTTCGGCCATCTTGCCCGTCAGCTTGAAGCCCACAACTTCGGGGATCAGCATCGAGATCGGCTGGCCGAGCATCGCCGCTTCGGCTTCGATCCCGCCGACGCCCCAGCCCAGCACGCCCAGACCGTTGATCATGGTGGTGTGCGAGTCGGTGCCGACGCAGGTGTCCGGATAGGCGACCATGTTGCCGTCCGGGTCTTCGCTCGACCAGATACCCTGCGCGATATGCTCAAGGTTAACCTGGTGGCAGATGCCGGTGCCCGGAGGCACGGCGGAGAAATTCTCGAAGCTCTTGGAGCCCCATTTGAGGAAGTCGTAGCGTTCGGCATTGCGCTCATATTCGAGCGCCATGTTGGCTTCCATCGCCTTGGGGTGACCGAATTCGTCGACCATGACCGAGTGATCGATCACGAGGTTGACGGGAACCTGCGGATTGATCTTTTGCGTGTCGCCGCCAAGCTCCTTGATCGCATCGCGCATCGCAGCCAGATCGACGACGCAGGGAACGCCGGTGAAATCCTGCAACAGAACGCGTGCCGGACGGTACTGGATCTCGTTGCCGGTAACCGGGTTTTTCTGCCAATCGACAATCGCCTGCGCATGCTCGCGCCCGACGGTGAAGCCGTCATCCTCGAAACGAAGCATGTTTTCGAGCAGTACTTTCATCGAGTTCGGGAGCTTCGACACATCGCCCAATTGCTCTGCCGCCTTGGCGAGCGAGTAGTAGGCGTAGTCTTTGCCATTCACGGTCAGGGTCGAGCGGGTTGCGAGCGTGTCCTTGCCGATAGCTGTCATCGCAGGGTTTATCCTTTTGGTTTCGCCGTCTGAAACGGGTCAGACGGGGGAGGGGACCGGGCGATCCATACCCGGTGAAATTGGACCTTCGCACCTGCTAGACCTAGGCGCTCAGGTCAAGGAAAACAGGGCTAATTCAGGGCGCGGCGCGGCCTATTTCGAAATCCCGCTGTGCGCTTTGCGATTTCAGCTCTTTTTTATCGCCAGCCAGCACCCGCTGACGATCAAGGCGGTGCCCGCGATCGTTGGCAGGGTAACGGATTCGCGGAAAAACAGCCACCCGAACAGGCTCGCCCACAAAAAGCCGGAATATTCGATCGGAACCAGCGCCTGCGCTTCCTTGCGCGCATAGGCCCAGGCTATCGCCATCGCTCCGGTCACAGTGAGGGCGGATGCGATAGTGATCGTGCCGAGTGCGTCGACCGGCGGCGAGGCCCACAGAAACGGCGCAAACGCCAGCAAGATCAGTCCGCCGACGCCGCTGTGAAAGGTTGCGATTTCGAGTGGCCCGGCGATCTGCGATTGGCGGCGTATGACAATGAAATTGTAAGCGTAAAGGACCGCTGAAAAGAGCAGAGAGACAAGTCCCAACAGCGTATCTCTGTCAAAATCGCCTTGCCCGATCTTGCCGCCGACGATCACCAGAGTGCCCGCAAATCCCAGAATGCTGGCGAAAATGGCATGCCGGTGAATCACCTCCCCTAGCAGCACCCGCGCAAAATAGAGCGCGATCAGCGGCGCGACGAAGCTGATCGCGATGGCTTCTGCCAGTGGTAGTTTGGTCAAGGCGAAAAAGAAGCTGAGCGCCATGAAAGCGGAGATCACCCCGCGCTCCAGATGCAGTTTCAACGCGGCTGTCGATGGCCATTCGGTCCGCCGTGCGAGCCAGAACGGTGCGATGATCGCTGCCCCGATCAACGATCGCAGAACCGTCGCGGTATACGCCCCCGCCGCCAGTGCCGCCTCTTTCATGAAAGCATCCATCAGCGACAGAAATCCGACCCCGGCCATAGCGGCGGCGAACGGCATTAGGTGATGGGATGAGAGCTGTGTGCGAGACATTGGCCGCCTCTCTAATGCGACATTGGCCGCAGGTCACGCTCGGTCCATAGCACGATTATGGCGAAATTCAGGCGCGGGAAAGCTGCATTGGTTGAAACTCCTGGCTGCCGGAGTATGTTCTCTTGGGCAGTAAATGCTCCGCTATGGCGGGCAATTGAGGGTTTTGGGACGGATTATGCGTAATTGGGTCGGCACTTTGGCAGTCGGAGCTGCATTCACCGCGTTGGCGGCAGGCGGAGCTTTGGCGCAGCAGGGATCGGTCGAAGCGGAGGCCGAGCAGGCGCAGGCGAACGATCAGATACAGTCAACCGCTCAGGAGCCGTCTTTCGAAGAGGCGTTTCCCGAGATGGTGCCCGGTGAAGTCGTGCAGGGTGATCTGACTGCGCCCGGACCACTGGTGCAACCGTGGACGCTCGCTAGCGCACAAAGCCTGATCGCCGTGATCGAAGGTATCGCGAGCGAAGGTCTTGATCCGGCGGACTACGATCTTCAGGCGCTCAAGGTCGCCGCCGCATCGGGCCCGTCCGAAGAACTCGATACGATCGCATCGAAGAATTTCGTCTGGCTGGTCGAGGATTTGCGCGATGGCCGCACCCCGATGGACGCACGCGAACAGTGGTTCGTGGTCGACCCGGATCGCGAGACATTCCGCACGGGCGACTTGCTGACCGAGGCCCTGGAAAAACAGGACGTGGCCGGAACGCTGGCGCAGCTCAACCCGACGCATCAGGATTACGCGCGGCTACGCGATGAGCTTGCCAACACGCCGGAAAGCGACGTGGCCAAGCGCAAGCTGATCCGCGCCAATATGGATCGCTGGCGCTGGCTCGCGCGCGATCTGGGCAAGCAATATCTCATCACCAATGTCCCTGAATATCAGTTGCGGCTGACCGTCGGCGACAAGATCATTTCGACCTATCGGACGGTCGTTGGCAAACCCGGTAGAACGGCGACACCGCAGCTGGCGGAAACGGTTTCGGGCGTCGTCTTCAACCCGACCTGGACCGTGCCGCAAAGCATCGTCAAAGGCGAAGGGCTGGGCAATAAGGTGCTCAACAACCCGGCCTGGGCAAAGCGTAACGGATACAAGGCGACCAAGGGTGCGAATGGCTGGATCACCGTGGTTCAGCAACCGGGTCCGGGCAATTCACTCGGGCGGATGAAGCTCGAAATGCCCAATCCGCACGCGATTTTCTTTCACGATACGCCCTCGCGGCATCTGTTCGGGAATGATAATCGTGCGCTCAGCCATGGCTGCATCCGCACCGAACGCGCGCTGGAACTGGCGATTACCATGGCAATCCTAGGCAAAGGCGCAACCAAGGACGAAGCGGTCGAAATCGCGACCTCGGGCAAATACACCAAGGTGCCGATCAAGCGTGAAATGCCCGCCTACATCACCTACTTCACGATGGCGTCGGACATCAACGGCGAGATGCAGACCTTCAAGGACATCTATGGCCGCGACGCTCCGGTGCTCGCGAGCCTCGACAAGCCGCGCGTTGGCAACCGCAGCAATGCTATCGATGACGAGGTTATCGTAATCGAAGACGATCCGCGGGTTGGGGGTTAGTTAGAACGACCCCGGCGCGTAGCGCTGGAGATCATTTGGCTGTTCGGGCTGAAGCGGCGTCAGGTTCGAAGGCTTGAGACTGCCGTCGTCCTGCAATCCGAGGCTATCGGCAAACAGCAGGCGACCGCCCGATAGGTGTAGCAAAGCGATACGGAACTGCTCTTCGCCCAGCGCGAAGCATCCGTTCGAACGGCCCAGCCTACCCCAGCGGTCGATATGCGACGGCTCGGCGTATTTCGCGCGGTGCATCACGATATAACGGCGCAGGGCTGCATCGTTCGTCGGGTCCAGCCCGCCGAGCCTTACCGATGTGCCGTAGCGCCCCTGATACCACTCCCACGTGACATAGGCGCCCTTGCTGGTGGCGTTGGAACCTTCGACGTTGGAATAGTGGTTGAGCCAGCCATCATGTTCCGGGTCCGACCCCGTGCCATGACTGACATGGTAGCTTTGCACTTCCTCACGATCGAGATTGACGAAGTGGAACCGGCGATTGGCGGAATGCACGCCGTAATCGGCAATGCCGACGATGTCGCGCTTCCAGATCGCGTCGCCCGCCCGATCCAGCTCCCGCTTGGCAATGTCGAACAACACCCGATCCCGCGCAGAGCCACGCTGCGGTGCGGCGGCAATCGTGCTCGGCAGCGACAGAGCTGCTCCGGCCACCAGGCCACCTTTCAAAAGATCGCGCCGTTTCATAATCTGCAAACTAGTACCGCAATTCTATCGTTCCCGTGAACAGGAAAATCGCCGCTATCCCTGAGCGGGATTTCGGCTTCCTTCCTCCCCTTCATGGATTGCTTTGGCTTTCATGCCAAGTTTTATGACCCCCGGCATATTCGAGCGGATCGCGATCCCTATTTTCCCGAGGCCAGCCAGCCGTGGATCGCCCTTTGCCATCATCTTGGCAATTGCCGGGCCGGTCGGGTGCAGGCGACTGCGCGCGTTGAAGGCGTCGGTCTTGCGATTGTTCGACAGAATGCCAGCGCTCATCAGGTTCGCCATCACCGCATAGGGATAGGTGTCGGTCGAATCGGTCAGCGGCGTCGGCGGACACAGCGCGTTCTTTTCAGCGTCGCTATCGAAGTTCGCCTCGATAAAGGCTGCCACCGCCGCGCTGTATGGCACAAACGGTGTCTGAATGAGCTGCAAAGTAATGCGGTCTCCGTCGAAGAACGGCTTGGGATTGATGCGTGCATCGAACGGCACGGCAGTCGCGGTGCAATCGATGAAAAGTGTATTTTCCGGCAGTGCGACCACCTCGTCGCCGAAGTGCATCTTACCCGGCTCGATGCGGGTCACGCGGCCCTGGCGATAGACCTGCGTGATCTGGCGTAGCAGCGCAATTTCGCCTTCGGAGATCACGGCGAAGTGAAACATCTTGGGCGTCACGTCTACGTCGATCCGCAGCATCACACCGCGCTTGTCGAGTTCGGCAAACATCTCATCGCCGGTTTCCGAGGCGGTCGCGGCCTCGACCAGAGCCGTCTGGAATTCCATCAGACCTTCGATTGCGGCGTGGGCGGGCTGGAGCAGCTTGCGATTGAACATCCACGAATCGCGCGGGCGAACCCAGCCGATTTGATCCGCCGGAACGCCGGATTCGATCAGCCACACCGCCGCATCCATTGCGGTCTTTCCGCCGCCGAGGATGATGTAGCGTTCGGGCAGATTGTCCGCTTCCTTCCACAGGCCGGGAAGGTCGCCGGGGACCGCAAATCGCGTGCCTTCGGCTATCTCGAATGCGGGCTTGTGCGTTGAGGGCACCGAGGTCTGGAACCACGTCGCATCGACCAGTTTGCGGCGGACCGTGATGGTTTGCTCCTCGCCTGAAAGAATGCCCTTTATGCGATGCTCGCGGCCGTCGCCCGACCGATATTCGGTGAGTGGGTGGTATGATATCCGCCCGCTGGGGATCAGCCGCTCGTTCATCAGCCTGCCGTAATAGGCGAGAATCTCGGCATGCTTTGCGAGTGGATACATCCCGGCATTGTGGCCGTCGGTATCGACCTTGTCTGGGCACATCTCCATCGAGTTGACGCCATAGGTTGCGCTCGGCTGGTGCAGCGCGACGAAGGAATAGGCGTCGTTCCAGTGCCCGCCGGGCTTGGCGTGCTTATCGACCAGGGTGATGTGGCAATCGGGGTCTTCGTCAAGCAAGGTGTCGGCAAAGGCCAGACCCACTGCTCCGGCTCCGACAATCAGATAATCGGTTTCATGCGTCGACATGCTTGAGAAATCCCCGCGCCAGTGTTCATTTGATATAGGTCATGCCGATGCAGGGACAAATCGGCAAGCGAGGAGACACGGCGTGCTGGCATATTCGAGAGGTCTAACAGCCGCACTTGCGGCGTGGAGCGGCCTGGCGGCAGCATCGCTTGGCGCTGGCGAACCGCCCGAGGAAGGAGCTATGGCGCAGCCTGAAGATGCGACCGAACTTATCGAAGAGTGCGATGCCGAAAGTGAACCGTCAGCGCTTCGGCCAACGCGTGTGCTCAGCACCAATGACGTCGCGCGGCTTGGGACCGTGCAGGGCATCACCCTGCAATGGATCGGCTGGGACCAGCGCGGGCAGGTCGACGTTCGGACCGACGATGACGGCATCTGGTGGATCGAGGGCGAACAACGCGGGGAGCGGGGCGCACGGGTCACTGTCGAGGGCCGTATCGTCGAGATCGGCGAGGACTATTTCCTGCTCGATGGTAACGTGACCATCGCTGAATCGCCCAATATCGGCAGATCGTGTTCAAAGGATAAGGTGTGGCGATTTGCCGTGACGCAGAACCGGAAATATTATCGTCTGCGTGAATTTGGATGGTGCGATTACCTGACCGACTACATCGACATCTACTTCTGAGTTACGAACTCAGTTAGCGCGAAAGACCATGCGGTTGTCGGCAATCTCGACTCCGCCGACCTGCCTCAGATAAGACTGTCCCAACAGCGATACGCCCAGACCTTCCGGGATGATGACGGCATCGACATTGCGGCGGACCATGCCGCCGATTTCAACCTCGGAAAGACGCGTCTCCACGCCGTAAACCGGCCCGCTCGCGCCGGAGCCTATGACCCGCACTTCGGAATCATCCCAGTATAGTCCCACCGCCGCCGCATCGCTGCCGGTCAGCGCAATCACGCTCGCGCCGGTATCGACCATCATGCGCACCGATGCGCCATCGACGCTGGTATTCGCGTAGAAGTGCCCGTCGGACTGGCGCGTCAGCGTGTGATCGCCGCCATACCATCCGGCATTGCCACCCGATTGCGAAGCGTTTCCGCCTGCTGCCGATGGCTTGGGAACGAAGAATGTGCCGTCTTCGCTTTCGTCGCCAGTCGGCACGACCAGCGCCGCAAAGACGCACACTGCACCCACCGAGGCTAAGGTTCGACCAATCATGAACCCGCCTTAGCGCAGCAGGATTAAGCCTCCCTAAAGGCTGGTCAACGTGTCGGCGAAGAGCGCGTTTTCATCGGCCATGGCGATCATGGAGCGCGCATGGCGCTCTGCAACTTCGCCTTGGTCCTCCCCATATCCGCCGCCCAATGCGCTCGCGATGGGTAGGCCTCGTTTGCGCGCTTCGCTTACCACATAGCGATCGCGCGCGATCAGCCCCTCGCTCGTCAGCGCCAGCCTGCCCAATTTGTCATCGACATGCGGATCGACCCCGGCCTGATAGAGCACCAGATCGGGCGCGAACCGGTCGAGCAGCGCGGGCAGATGGTTCGCCAGAACCGCCATATACGCGTCGTCCACGGTGCCGTCGGGCAAACCGATATCGAGGTTTGAGCGCGCCTTGCGCACGGGGAAGTTCTTTTCCGCGTGCACCGACAGGGTGAAGATGTCCTCGCGCCCGGCGGTAAGGCTGGCTGTGCCATCGCCCTGATGCACATCGAGATCGACAATCAGACTGCGGCGTGCGTCGCCTTGCGCAATCAGCCGGTTGGAGGCGACCGCGAGATCGTTGAACACGCAATAGCCAGCGCCGGTATCGGCTAGCGCATGGTGGCTTCCGGCCGCGCTGTTGGCGGCATAGCCATGGCGTTTGGCAAGTTGGGCTGCGAGCCATGTTCCGCCATTGGTGTGCCGCACACGGTCGCGAATGCGCTGCGTCACCGGAAAGCCGATCCGGCGCTCCTTTTCTCGCGGGACTTCGGCGCGGAACACCTGGTCGACATAGGCCGGATCATGCACCGCTTCGAGCCATTCGCGCGGCATCGGTTCGGGTGCGTGCTCGGTGAGAGCGCCGCCGGATTGCCGAAGCGCTTCCATGACGAGGTAGTATTTGTCGAATTTGAACGTCCCGCGTGTCGGTCGCGGAGCCATGTAGTCAGCGTGATGGACGACGTGGAGCAGGGCTACGCGACCTTCTCGGCCAGCATCGCCAACTCGTCGTAAATCTCGGTTTCGCTGCGGCTTGCGCTGTTGCGCCATGTGGTCGCCGTATCGGCGTTCACCAGTTCGCCACTTGAAGTCACGACCAACAGGTTTGGCGTTCCGGGTAACTCCTCCAAACCGAAGCGCTGAGCGACGGCGAGGTTATGAGTATCCCCGGTTTGCGGCATTCCGATATTGACGAAGACCAGCTCGTATTCGCTCTCGATCAGCGCCTGAAAGCGCTCGGTTTCGAGCCAGCCCGCCAGCGCGCGGCTGTCGTGGCACCAGTTTGCACCCATGACGAGCAGCACGCGCTTGTCGTTCTCCGCCGCGCGGGCCAATGCAGCGTCCACGTCAGCTTCGGCATCATTCGAAACAATGTAGGATTCGGCTTCAGGATAATCGTGCGAGCCGCCCGCAACTTTGTTGGCCACGGTTGCGCACCCTGCCAGAAGCAGAGCGGCGAGCACGCCGGAAAACAGTGCCTTGATCATTCAGCCGCTTCTGCTGGCTGCGCGTGCGGATCGAAGGCGACCGCATCGCCCGCTTCGATCGCCGCAGCCTTATCCTCGACCAGCTTCACGATGTGATCGAGCATATCCTCATCCTCGATCGCATGCGCTTTCATGCCTGACAGATAGACCATGTGTTTGCCATTGCCGCCGCCGGTGAGGCCGATATCGGTCTCGCGCGCTTCGCCGGGGCCGTTGACCACGCAGCCGAGCACCGAGAGGCTCATCGGCGTCTTGATATGTTCCAGCCGTTTTTCGAGCGTTTCGACGGTGCGGATCACGTCAAAGCCCTGCCGCGAACAGCTGGGGCATGACACCACGCGAACGCCGCGGGTGCGCAGGCCAAGCGCCTTGAGCATTTCGTAGCCGACCTTGACCTCTTCCTCCGGCTCGGCGGAAAGTGATACGCGGATCGTGTCGCCAATCCCGGCCCACAACAGCGAGCCCATGCCAATGGACGACTTGACCGTCCCGCCGATTAACCCACCCGCCTCGGTGATGCCCAGATGCAGTGGGCAATCCACCGTCTCGGCCAGCCCGTGATAGGCGGCGACTGCGAGGAAAACGTCGCTGGCTTTCACCGCGACCTTGAATTCGTGGAAATCGTGATCCTGCAACAGCTTGATATGATCGAGCGCGCTCTCGATAAGCGCTTCAGGACATGGCTCGCCATACTTCTCGAGCAGGTCTTTCTCCAGCGAGCCGGCATTTACGCCAATTCGGATCGCACAGCCATTGGCTTTCGCCGCGCGGACCACTTCGGCAACGCGCTGTGACGAGCCGATATTGCCCGGATTGATCCGCAGGCAGGCCGCGCCCGCATCGGCGGCTTCGAGTGCGCGTTTGTAGTGGAAGTGGATATCGGCAACGACCGGGATGCGCGAAGCTTTGGTGATCTTGCCGAAAGCAGCCGTCGATTCTTCGGTCGGGCACGAGACGCGGATGATGTCGCAGCCGACTTCTTCACAGCGGCGGATCTGATCGATCGTCGCAACCGCATCTTCGGTCGGGGTGTTGGTCATGGTCTGCACGGTGATCGGCGCATCGCCGCCCACCGGCACATCGCCGACCATGATTTGGCGGCATTCACGCCGCTCGATATCGCGCCAGGGCCTTACTGAAGACATGACCGCCATATAGGCGCGCGCGGATGAAGGGGCAATGACATGAAGGCCTCAGTCCGGCATGAGAGTTCGATGGAAGCGATCGATACAGATGCAACCGAGGGAAAAGGCCCACTGATTTTCGGGCGCGTGCTCGATGGCAAGGGCGGCGCGCGGGCTATCGGACGGGACGAGGTTGATCACTGGAAGCCTGCCGCGCCCGGCGAAGTTCTGTGGTTGCATCTGCGCCGCAACGCACCCGAGGTGCAGCCATGGCTCGAGAACGATCTCGGTATTCCCGAGCCCACAGCCGAACTGCTGGTGTCGGATTCCACCCGTCCGCGAGCCTTGCGAGAGGGCGATGCGATTGTCGCCACGCTGCGCGGGATCAACTTCAATCCGAATGCCGAGCCTGAGGACATGATCTCCTTGCAGCTATGGTCCGACGGTCAGCGCCTCATCACCTTGCGAAAGCTGCCGATGCAGACGCCGCGTGATGTCGCCTCGCTGCTAGATCGGGGCCGAGGCCCGACCGATGCCGGAAACGCCATCACCGCCATTGTCGAACAGCTGACGGTGCGCATGAACCAGTCGATCGTCGACATGAACGATCAGATCGATTTACTAGAGGGTATGGATGTAGAGGACGATTACGACGAGATCCTTCCGAAGATCACGACGATCCGTCGCAATTGTCTGGCGCTGAAACTTCACATGTCGCCCCAGCACGAAGCACTGGAACGCATTTCACGCGATGCGCCGGGCTGGTTCGAGCAACATGACCGACGCGAAATCGCGGAATCGATAGATCGCCTGCGTCGTTATCTCGATGATATCGATATCAGCAAGGAGAGCGCCGTCGTGCTTCAGGACGAGCTGCGAGCGCGGACGCTCGCGTCGAATGAACACGCGACTTACATGTTGACGATTGTGGCCGGGATTTTTCTGCCGCTCGGTTTTCTCACCGGACTGATGGGGATCAATGTCGGCGGCATGCCGGGGATCAATGACAGCGCGGCGTTCTGGATCGTGGTCGGCGTCTGCCTTGGGATTATGGCGCTGCAACTGTTCCTGTTCTGGAAATGGAAATGGTTGTGAGCCGCGCTGGGCGGCTCACTCCATATCGATAGATTTACCAGCGGATCAGCGGGGGGACGACGATGCGTCCGATGACTGCCGAGATCGCGACCGGGGCGACATGCCACAGTCCGACATGCGAGAATGTGTCGAGCGGGCAGGTGATGCCATAGGCGAGCGTGCCGAGCGATCCTGCGGCCAGACCTGTAAGCCAGCCCGACCGTTCCAGCGATACCGGCGCGCCGCGGCGCAGGAACATCACCGATGCAACGCCGACCAGCAGCGCGGCTGACAGTGAAGCGGTCATGCACATGGTGGCGACGGGGTCGTTCAAGCCTTCATGCGCATGATTGCCTTGACCCGAAGCGAGACTGAGGATCGCTCCGACCGGCAAAATGCCTAGCATGATCGCGCTCCACAGCGGGCCATTGGCACGCGCACCGACCCTTGGAAGTGCGCCGCTGACCAGCGCCGCAGTGCTCGATGCACCCAGCACCAGCAACAGGCCATGCGTGATCAGGAAATAGCCGGAGGCTTCACCCGTCAGCAGGCCGGACCACCATTCGTAGACGGCGATCGAGGCGACGCCTGCCACGATGGTGGCGAATGCGATCAGCATCATGCCATCGACAGGTTTCACCCGACGCACTGGCGTCAGGTCCTCTGTCAGGGCAGCGATCAGATCGTCGCGGTTTGAGTACTTTTCCATATCATTCTGCTTTCTCGACCAGGGTGGCCAGTTTTTTAAGGCCACGATGGATATTCACTTTGACCAGGCTTTCGCTTTGCCCTGTCTTTTCTGCGGCTTCGCTGATCGACAGTCCGCCGATCTTCACCAGTTCGATCACTGTCGACTGCTTTTCAGGCAGCTGCTGAAACAGGCGATCGAGGCTGACACGGGCGAGCACGACTTCTTCTTCGCTTTCCTCAACCGCATCGTCTTCCATCAGTTCCTTGCTATCGTGCTTGTAAACCTTGCGCAGGTGATCGACCCAGCGATACCGCGCAATGGCTGCAAGCCACGGAAGAAACGGACGCGAGGGATCGTAAGTCCCTCGCTTCGTGTAAAATGCAATCAGCACCTCTTGGACCAGATCGTCGATCTGGTGCGGGGGCAGCCGGCGGCGAAAATATCGCTCCAGCCACACCCCCACCTCCGACAGCAACACATTCGTGGCGGCCTTGTCGCCTTCCTGTGTTGCCGCCATGAGGCGGGCAAAGGTCGGTTCGTCAGCTACCATTTAGGCAGTCTTGGAACCAGTCAACCGACCGAGCAGCGCGTCGAGTGAGAACAACCCACCGCCGCGGCTTACCAGGATCGCGGCGAGCGCGATGACCGTGATGGCCCAGCCGAAAAAGTGATCGCCGGTCGGGAACACGAACAGCTGGATGACCAGTGCCATGCCCATCAGCGCGAGCGCTGAAAACCGGGTGAACAGGCCAAGCACGAGCAATATGGGGAACAGGAATTCCGCATATGTCGCCATCGGCACCGCCAGATCGGTCGGGATTGGAAGACCTGAAAACTCGCTTTCAAAGATGAAATACTGAGTTTCGTTGATCTCCAGCCACGTCCCTTCGACCACTTTGGTTTCGTACGACCGCCAGAAAATCCCGGCGAGCGCAACACGAGTGAAGAGCAGCGCCAGGCTCTCGAAAAATGTGCCGGACAACAGCCCGACCAGACGCTCGTACATAGAAATTATGCCGCTCATTATTTCCTCCTAATAAGCCTGCGGGCGTATGATTAACGCTTGATAGGCTTTAGCGACCCGTTGCCTTTCGGGGTCTTGATCTTGGTGCAGCTGCCTTTGTCGACGAGCTTCCAGGCGTTGCCCTGGTAATCGGTGGTCGATGTTCCGGCGCAGCTGGTGCCCGGACCTGCGGCGCAATCGTTCTTGCCGGCTTTGGCGACACCGTAGCATTTCTCTTTCGCGCCTTGAGCGGCGACCGGGGTCATGGTGAGACCGGCGGCGATACCTGCGGTAAGGGCGATGCCAGCAATGTTGGCGATTGATTTGGCGTTCATGATTGTTCTCCAGAAACTTGTACCTGCGGTTTTCCCGTTTGTGAGCGGGAACTGACCTGCATTTCGCGCCGCCACGGCAGACGGTTACACTTTTTGAAAAATTTGTCCGCCGATCGGCCTCGCGCTTGCCCGGTGTGCGTGTGCCGTTTCGCGATCGTGTAACGCCGCGCGCTTCTGCCGCGAACTCCTCCATGAACGCAGCAACGCCACGCTACCCCAAGCCTGTGCGTCAGAAAAGCCTTGAAATGGCACCCTTTGGCCGATGTGGGCACACCATATTCTCCAAGGTTCGAAGGGAGCGCCTAGGCAGTCCGACGGTGCAGAATGCGCCGTGCTTCACGACCATTACCCTCCAGTGGGTGCGGTTCATGACGTCCGTTGGGCTGCCGCCTTTGAAGCTGGCGATAACAATACGCCAAACTTCTGGTATGGAGGACGTCTATGTCGCAGAAACACAGCACTATCTCCCGGTTTGGAGGCTTTGGCCTTGGCCTTAGGCGCACGCATTATGACGATTTTCTTGACGGCGACGTGCCGGTCGATTTCGTCGAAGTGATTTCCGAAAACTACATGATCGAGGGTGGGCGCCAACTGCGCATCCTGGAGCAGGTGCGTGAAAAGTTGCCGGTGATCATCCATGGCGTATCGATGTCGATCGGCTCGGCAGGCGGCCTCGATACGGATTATCTCGCCAAGCTGAAGCAGTTGGAGCGTCGCATCGATCCGCTATGGGTGTCGGACCATCTGTGCTGGACGCGAACGAGCGCGCATAACAGCCACGATCTGCTGCCGATGCCGCTTACCGAAGAGGCGTTGCAGGCGGTTTGCGCGAATATCGATCAGGCTCAGAACGCGCTGGGCCGCGCGATGCTGTTCGAAAACCCTTCGAGTTATCTCACCTTTCCCGAGGACGAGTTGACCGAGTGGGAATTCCTGACCGAGATGACGCGGCGGACTGGCTGCTATCTCCTGCTCGACATCAACAACATCTACGTCAGCGCGGCCAATCATGGCTTTTCGGCGCAGGATTATCTCGCCGGATTGCCGCTTGAGCGGGTTCGCCAGATCCATCTTGCGGGACATGACCCGGCGACGCCCGAGCGCGCCATCATTATCGATACCCACGATCGCAAGGTCGCAGATGGAGTGTGGGATCTGTACGCAAAGGCGGTCGGGATGCTCCCCGGCCCGGTTGCGACGATGATCGAGCGCGACGATCACATTCCGCCCCTGCCCGAATTGCTCGCCGAGCTTGATCGGGCGCGCGGTATTGCCAGTGAAGCGCGCGAACCCGTCCCCGCATGAGCGCAAGCGAGACCACGACACTTGCCGAAAGGCAGGCCGCTTTCATGCGTGCCATTTTGGACGATGCTTTGCCGTTGCCTCTAGGATGGGGCAACTCGCAGGCCGCCGGAATGGCGGTGTATCGTGGCAATTACCGGTCGGCGCTCATGGATGCGCTGGCCGACACATTCGAACGAACCAAAGCCTATGTCGGCGAGCAGGCCTTCAGTCAGGCGAGCGCGCATCATGCGATTGCGAACCCACCGGCAAGCTGGACCATCGACGAGGCTGGCGCTGGCTTCGATGCGACCTGCGCCGAGCTGTTCGGTGACAATCCCGAAGTCGCCGAGATCGCATGGCTTGAATGGGCGATGCTCGACCTCGCGACCGCACCCGACAGCGAGCCGCTCGATCCCGCCGGGTTTGGAGCGAGAACGGCGCAATTCGGCGATGAGGACTGGATGGGATTGCGGCTGGAATTTCAGCCGCGCGCAATGTCGCGGATAGTCCATCACGACCTCACCGCATTGTGGACGGTGCTGGGCGACGAAAACGAGCCGCGCCCCGATCCGAGCCTTCCCGAACCGCAGGGCTGCCTCGTCTGGCGCGAGGGCGAACGGCCCACCTTCATCCTCGTCGAGCCCGGCAACGCGCACGCCTTCGCCGCGATGCAGGGCGGCGCGAGCTATGGCGATGTGATTGCTCTGCTCGCGGGCGATGCACCCGATGACCAAGCGGTTCAGAATGCCGCCATGCGCGCCGGAGGGTATCTGGGACAGTGGCTTCAGGAAGGGATTGTCACCGGCCTCAAAGCTTGACTCCACGCCGGGCTGCGGCAGGTTCGTCGTCAAGGAGACTTGCGATGCTGACCGAAACCTCGACCGAACTGCGCAGTGCCAAACCCAGCATGCTGCTGCGGGCGGTCACGTGGCTGATGAGCAAACGTAAACCCGTGTTTCCGCATGTGGCTGAGGAGTTTGCCGACTATATGGCGCAGCGCAAGCCGCCGCGGGACGCGCCGATGCCGGATAAGTTTGAGGCAAGGTTCCAGATCGAGCGCTGGGAGGCGGCTGGGCAACCGGTGGTGACGCTGCATCCCAGAACGGGGCCAGCTGAACGGCATATGCTCTATTTCCATGGCGGCGGGTTCGTGCTGCCGATGTTCAAGGAGCATTGGCCGCTTGCTGCTGCTCTGGTTGAGCAGGCAGGGGTCAGCATCACCCTGCCGATCTATGATGTCGTGCCCGAGCATCCGTATAGCCACGCCGACGATCAGGCTGACGAGGTATTCGCCAAGCTGGCCGACAATCACGATCCTGCGAAAATCGTGCTGTGCGGCGATAGTGCCGGTGGGCACATGGCGCTCAGCCTCGCATTGCGGCTGGCTAGGGCAGGCGGGCCGCAGCCGGGCAAGCTGGCGCTGTTCGCGCCGTGGCTCGATATGACCATGCAGGACGAGGCGATGCGCGCGGTCGAGCCGCACGACATCATGCTGAAGATTGGAACTCTGCGTTCGTGCGGAAAGATGTGGGCGGACGATCGCGACCCTGCCAGCGCCGAATGCAGCCCGCTTTACACGCCGGCCGACGACCTCGCATTGCTGCCGCCGTCCCGCATATGGACCGGGCGGCACGATCTCTTCATCGTCGATTCCCGCACATTCACGGGCAAGCTGCGCGATGCTGGTGTCGATGCGAAGCTCTACGAATACGAGGCCGCGCCGCATGTCTTCATGGCAGTAACGCCGACGCGCGAGGCGAAGGATACATTCGCTTTGCTGCGGGAGTTTCTTGCCAGCTAGGCGGCGAAGCTTTCTCCGACCATTTCCTCGCTGATCGCCCACAGTCGGTCCGCGCTGGCTTTATCGAGCGCGTAGCTGCGCACGCCGCTGTTTGACGACGTGTCGTCGACCTGCGCGACGTGGCAATCCTCGCAATAGACGCCGCCCGTGCCGTCGACTTCATCGGCGGTGGCGGCCCAGACAGATGTGGCCGCGCCCTGCGGGATCGATTTCCAGGTGAAGTTCGGATCGCTTGTGGTCACGCGTTCGACCAGCGCGGCAGCCTGCTCCTCGGAAAGGTGCCGCCCCAGATTGGTGTCGATCCCGCCCGGATGCACCGCATAGGCGTGGATACCCTTGCTGGCGAAGCGATCCTCCAGACCAACGCTGAACAGGATGTTGGCGGTCTTGGACTGACCGTAACTCAACCACGGTTCGTAAGGAGCGTTATCGAAATTGGGATCGTCGAGATTGGCGAGCGCGATGTGATGGCCGCGGCTCGACAGATTGACGATGCGCTTGTCCGCGCCAGCTTCGACCAACGGCATCAACTGCTTGGTCAGCATGAAGTGACCGATATGATTGGTGCCGAACTGCATTTCGAACCCGTCGGCGGTCTTTGTCATCGGACAGGCCATGACACCTGCATTGTTGATGAGGATGTCGATTGTGTCGAAGCGCGCATTGGCGTCCTCGCCGCAGGTCCGGACGCTTTCGAGTGAGGACAGATCGCAGATGATCGTTTCGACATTGGCGCCGGCGGTGTAAGCGCGGATCATCGCGACCGCCTCTTCCAGCTTACCCTGATCCCGCCCGGCCAGCACGACATGAGCGCCTTTGGCTGCCATCGCGCGGCCGGTTTCAAGGCCCAGACCGGAATTGCCGCCGGTCACGAACACCGTTTTGCCCGACAGATCTTTGCCCGCCAGCACATCATCCGTCGTCGATTGCGCGCCGAAGTCGCTCATTTCCCACATCCTCTCGCCATTTCTATTCGCGGACAGTAGCTTGCAGCATCCGATTGGGGTAGGAATTTGTCTTATGAAAAATGCTCTGCTGATGGCGCTCGCTGCGCTGGTTTTCGCCGCTCTCCCCGCTCATGCGCAGGAGGACGAACCGCAATGGTCGATCGCGATCCATGGAGGGGCTGGGACGCTCGATCCCGACAGCATGACGCCGGAACGGCGCGCGGCGTATGAAGCAGCTTTGCAGAACGCTCTGGATGCAGGGGCCAAGGTGCTCGCCGATGGCGGCAGCGCGATGGACGCGGTGAAGGCGGCGATCATCCCGCTTGAGGATGAGCCGCTGTTCAATGCCGGGCGCGGGGCGGTGTTCACCTGGGAAGGTGAGAACGAACTCGACGCCTCCATCATGGATGGTCGCGATCGCAGCGCCGGGGCAGTCACCGGCGTCAAAAGCATCAAGAACCCGATCCTGCTCGCCGACAAGGTTCGCAGCGATAGCCCGCATGTGTTTCTGATGGGCGAGGGCGCGGAAGAATTCGCGGCTGAGCAGGGCTTGGAGACCGCGCCGCCCGAATGGTTCGCGACCGAGGCGCGCAAGGAGTCGCTGGAGCGCATGAAGGCGCGCAACCTTTCTTCGCTCGATGTCGATTTGAAGTTCGGGACCGTAGGCGCGGTCGCTTTGGATCAGGCAGGCAATCTCGCCGCGGGCACCTCGACCGGCGGGATGACCGGCAAGCGCTGGGGCCGGATCGGTGATGCGCCGGTGATCGGAGCGGGCACCTATGCCGACAATCGCAGCTGCGCGGTTTCGGCGACCGGCTGGGGTGAATACTTCATCCGTGTGGGCGTGGCGCGCGAAATCTGTACCCGGTTGCGCTATCGTTTTCAGGCAGACAGAGCGGAGGCTCAGGCCACTGTGCCGACCGACGCAGATGGCTTGCCGACCTACTACATCCACTCCTCCGAATTCCCCTTCGCCGAAGACTCGGTTCAGCAAGAGGCCGATGACGTGATGGACGAAGTGAAGGAACTGGGCGGAGATGGCGGGGTGATCCTCGTCACACCCTCAGGCCACGCGCTCTACAGCTTCAACACGACCGGCATGTATCGTGGTCGTGCGACAAGCGCGGGCGTGAACGAGGTGGCTATTTTCGGCGGCGAGGATCGCGCGGGGGCATCAGAGACGCCGGATCACTAAACACTAATTATCGCCCAACCGGCACCCGCGCGCCTCCAGGATCGGGCGCATTTCGCGATACGCCGCTGGGGTGAGGTGCAACGGTATGTAAGGGTGCAGATGGTGCACGATGTGAAACTGCATCCCCATCGACCCGATATTGCCAACCGCCGATTTCCAGCTGCGCGTGTTGGTGTAACGCGTCCGGTGGGTGCCCGGATGATGCGGCGCCCATGACAGGAAAAAGACGATGTACGTCATCGCGATCTGGTATGGCAGCCACCACAGCAACAGTGCCTCCAGCGCATAGCCATTCCACGCCAGACCGCCGAGGATCGCGATAAAGCCGATGCGATAGGCGAGCGACAGGACAATCAGATCAGGCCGGCCATTGCGTGCGAGACTTTCCAGATAGTCTTGGTTGCGCTTGGCATTCGGCTGTCGCTGGCGAACAATCTGGCGGAGCGCGTCCCACGGCCCGCTCGCTTTCGAGGTGATGTCGGTATCAAGCTCCGGGTCGTTGGTGTGGCGATGATGGTCGAGATGCGTGACGCGCAAAACCTGAAACGGCAGGACCATCATCCAGCTGGTGGCGTGCCCGACAAGCTCGTTGAGCCAGCGCAGCTTGGTGCCGGGCCGCGCGATGATGTCGTGCTGCGCTTCGTGGGTGGGCAGATAGACGAGCGCGAGGTTGATCACGGCTATCGGGAAAGCCGCCCAGAGCGGAAGAATATCGAACATAACGAGCGGCCACAGGCTCAGCCAGGCGGCCAAGTTACCGAACGCCCAGACCACCGCGATCCAAGGCAGCTTGCCCGAATATTTGCGGGCGATTTTGTTCTCGAGCTTTCTGAGCTCCGCCTCAGACAGTTGCGAAAGGTCGGCTGGCAGGATGTTCGAATACGCATTCATATCCAGCGCCCCGTCACCTGAGCAAACAGGCCCCATGCCCCGCCGACGATCAACGCGAATGTGAGTGTGGAAAGCCCAAACGGAGCGGACAGGCCAGCCGCCTGCATGCCCTGATCGATCACCGGCACCAGAAAGGCGGAGGCAAATACGATCGGCAAGATACCGGCGATGAATTTAAGTGCGCGTTCCAAGTGGCTAAGCCTCCTGCGCGATCAGTAGCAGAATGCCACTAGAACGGAAATCCATCGTCCTCTTCGGCGAAATCCGCGATCACGTCGCCAATCTTCGCTAGCGTCGCTTCGGCTTCGGGATCGATCCCGTCATGCGTTTCGCGCGCACGAAAATAGGTCGCGAAGGTCAGCGGAGCGCGGGGCTTATCCTCTTTGGAAGGCGGCTGGACGAAGCCGATATCGACATACAGGCTGCCCATGCCGGGCCAGATCGAAGTGCCGGTCTTGTCGCCTGCGATCCACTTTTCCGGCAGGCCTGCACGCACCCGGTTTGCGCCCGTTGGCGTGTCGATCATCCATTGCCTTAACAGCGCACGTTCGGTTTCAGGCAACACGTCGCCGAATGTCAGCGCCGCGACTGTACGCGCCATCGCTGCTGGTGTGGTCGTATCGCGGGTCTCGGTAACAGGGACATTGTTGAGCGCGGGCTCGATCCGGTCGAGCCGACTTATCTCGTCACCCACGCTGCGCCAGAATGCGGTGAGTGCAGGAGGTCCGCCCAGCTCTCTAAGAAGGACATTCGCCGCTGCGTTGTCGGAGTATTTTTGGGTTGCCTCCGCCAGTTCGCGCAAAGTCGCCCCGTCTCCAAGCCGCGTGGTGGTGAAGGGCGACACGAACATGAGGTCGTCTTCGCCCCAAGTCACCCGACTGTCTGCATCGGCGGTTCCCGATGCATGGCGCGCGAGCACCATCGCCGCGAGCGACAGCTTGAACGAAGAGCAGTGCCCGAACCTGCGGTCCTGATTGATCCCGAGCGATTGGCCGGTGCCGGTGTCGTAAAGTTCCGCACCCAAGGTGCCATTTCCAGCGGCCTCGATAATGCGCAGCCGGGCATCGAGCCGACCCAGCACGGTGCGTTCGACCGGGACGCACGCGCTTGCGCCCAGCGCCAACGCACCGCCGAGGAATGTCCGCCGCTCGATCGTCACAGATGCTTCTCCATACAAAGGCTGAATTCGTCAGAGACATAGTCGCCGAAAGGCGCGCATTCGGCAAAGCCGTGCTTTTCATAGAGCCTGCGTGCAGGGATAAATGGCTGCGGGCGACCAGTTTCCAGCCCCAACCAGTTGTATCCGCGTGTTTGCGCCTCATCGATCAGGTGCCGCAGCAGCGCCTCGCCCGCGCCCTTGCCGCGAAATTCCGGTGCGGACCGCATCGACTTGAGCTCTCCACGTGTCTGGCCCAGTTGCTTGAGCGCGCCTACTGCGGCCAAGCGTTCACCATCCCAAACTGAATAGAACGATACGTCTGGTTCGCGCAGTCGCTCGGGCGGCATGGCGTGGACTTTGCAGGCCGGGGACCATCGGTGCATCTCTTCCAGGTGAAGTCGCAATAGGTCCAGCACGTCAGCACCGGCGAGATCGTCAGGCGCAATTCGGTACTCGGTCATGAATGCTTGTCCGCCTTGCGCTTGCCAAAGCGCATGTCGCTTTCGAGCTTGGCTCGCAGCTGCGCATAAAACGCTTCGAGAAAGGCGCGTTCATCACCTGCGCCCGGATCCCAACCGATCTTGCGGCAAATGGTTTCGTGAACGGCCGAGATCGCATCGGCGTTGTCATCGCGCAGCACGCGTTCGAGCGTCTGCAATTCGCGCTCGCCGTAGACCGCCAGCTCGGCGTCGCCGAAGTCATAGCGAGCCCCGGTGAGGTCGCTGGTGCCCTTTGCTGCGCCTTGAGTTGAGAGCGCATCGGCCAGCTTCGTGCGCGGCGCTTCGACCACCCAGGTGCCCGCAATGATATCGCCTGCCCGCAAGGCATCCTTGTTGAGCAACGGGATCGCGAGGATAACCGCGAGCCATGCAAGGCCAGCATAGCCGAAGCTACCCATCTCGCCGCTGGGCGCAACCATCAGGAACACCAACGGCATAAACAGCTCGATATCGCGCAGCAGGTTGCGCGCGATCACCGCTTCGGGTGTCAGCCGCCCGCCATCGCGTGCCGCAACCCGAATCCCCACCGCCCGCTTGCCCAAGGTCGCGCCGCGTGGGCCAAGCTCGAATATCAGGAAATATCCGTATCGTGCGAGGAAGACGAGCAGTACGAAAACGATGAACAGGAATTCACCAGCGCCCGCGACATTCGCCTCGGCTCCTGCGACGACTTGCTCGAACAGCCCGCCGGCAATCCATATCAGCAGGGTGATGATGATCGTCAGACCGACATAGAGGAGCACGAAATCGAGGATCAACGCGCCGATCCGCGCTCCGCGCGAGGCGACGACGATCGGAACGGCGATACCTTCGGGCGTGATCAGCGTACGCTCACGCTTGTTCGCCATTTCTTTGCGCACGGGCGGGGCCGCTTGATTGGGAGTGTCAGCGGTGATCGTGTTCATCGCTCGTCCCCGATCCGTTTGGGTCGATAGAGGAAGAAATAGGCAAGCCAGAATGCGAGGAAACTGCCGCCGATTATGAACCGGCTCTCCGTACCGCCGACCAGCTGACGCGGGAACGCCTCGAGCATGGCTGCGACCACCATCATCAGCACCACGCCGACCATCACGATCGCGCCGCGCCGCCCGCTTTCCCCGGCGGCCTGAAGCACCGACTTGTCGCCCGGAAACGCCATCGACCGTCCGATGTGCATGCCAGCCGCGCCCGAAAGCAGGATCGCGAACAGCTCGGTCGTGCCATGAACGCTCAGCCATGCGGCGAATTCCACGCCCAGGCCTTGCCCTGCAAACAGCCACATCATCGCGCCGAGCACCGCGAGGTTATAGATCAGCAGCAGCAGCGACGGGACGCCAAATGCGAAGCCGAGCGCAAATGCGAGGATCGCGACCCCGGCATTGTTGCTGAACAGGCTGGCGGCAAAAGCGGACAGCCCACCAGTGGATTCCTCGACCGCTAGGGTTTCGAGCAATTGTTCGCGCGTCGCGCCCGGCACACGGGTGTCGGTGAATTGCGTTGGGACCAGCCGGAAATACCAGTCGCGATCCTGCTCCACGAGCAGCCAGCCTACGATCGTACCCGCGACCATCACGAAGAAGGCGACGCAGATATCCAGCCAGATTTCGCGCACTGCTCGGCTCCATCCGCCGAGGAAAAACTCACGCAGCCACCCGAACAGCCCCTTGCGCGGGCCGTAGACCTGGAACCAGGCGCGCTGGACGAGGCTTTCGAGATAGTTGAGCGTTGCCACATCGAGCGATGTTTCACGCGCGACCGACAGGCTGGAGGCTGCGGTGCGATAGAGTGTGGGCAAAGCGAGCAACTCGGCATCATCGACCCGGCGCAATCCGCCGCGCTCCATCCGCTGCACAATGTCCTCAAGCCGCCGCCAGTCGCCTTCGCGCTCCAGCCGGAACTTGTCCGAGCGCAATGCCGCGCTTTCGATGTCTGCCGGGGCAGCGACTTCGCCGCGCCCAAACCAGCTGGAGAGGGAGGGAGCCTTCATCCGATCGCTTCGCTGTTCTTGATGATGAAATAGCGGTCGATCAGGCGATAACCGATGTTTTCCCAAGGTGCTTCGATCACGTCGACGCCCATTCTGCGCAGTCGTTGCAGCACGATGCTGCGTTGATGCGCGAGCGTTTCTGCGGTCACGCTGCGGGCGAGGGTGGCGATGTCGCCGGGTTCTTGCGCGATGAAAGTTTGCAGCTCGCTGTCGGCGATGGTGACAAACAGGACGAGATGCTTGTCGACGAGCCGCCCGATGCTCTCCACCATCATTTCCGCGGCGGTCGGGTCGGTAAAATCGGAAAACAGCACGATCATGGATCGCCGTTTCAGTTTTGCGGTAAGGGTGGCGAGCGCCAGCGTGAAGTTGGGCTCGTTGCCGGTGTAATCGAGGCCGGCTGCGGCGCTTTGCAAGCGGTGAAACGCGCGCGCATCGCTGACGAACGGCGTCATCACCTGCGGTCTTTGAGAGAACCCGAACAGCGAGACCTTGTCGCCGCCTTTCAGCGCGACATAGGCGCAGGTGAGGGCGGCGGATACAGCGCGGTCGATGCGAGGCATCCCATCGACCGGCTCGCACATGGCCAGCCCGCAATCGAAGGCGAACACGATCTGATTGTTGCGTTCGCTTTCGTTCTCGCGGGCGTAAAGATGGTTGTGCCGTGCGCTGGCTTTCCAGTCTATCCGGCGGCGGTCCATGCCGGGCTCATACTCAGACAGCGCCTCGAACTGGGTGCCTTCGCCGCGAATGCGCCGTGCGATCAAGCCGGTTTGTGCGTCGCGCAAAAATGTCTGCAATTCGCGGCTTCGTACTGGCGACAGGTCGGGCCAGATGCGGACTTTGTCATCGAGCTTCCCCGATACCTGCCGCGCCCCCAGCCCAAACGGACCGGTCCACCGCAACCACGCGCGCGAAACGTCCGCGGTTCCGCGGCGGATCGGGTGGGCCTGGTGGGCACCGCGCATTGTATCGTCGTGCTCGCCCCGTTTCAGCACAAAGCGCGCCACGCCCTGATCGCCGAGACGCGGATCGAATTCGAGCGACCCTTCGACCTTCGAAACCGTTCCTGATCCCAGCTCCGCCTGCATCACAAGCTCGGTCGGCTGACCCACTTCGGTATCGGCGGGTACAAAAATGCGCCAATCCTTGTGACTTCCCGCAAGCGTCGCATCGAGCAGCACCAGCGCGATCAACGCGACCGCAGCAACAGGCGCGACCACCCACAGTCCCGGCGCGAGCGCGGCGATCAGGACCGCGACCGGTGCGGACGCTGCCGCTAGCCATGCTGCGCGTTCGCTGGGAACGATGGGCAGGGAAGGTGGGAAGGAGCGCAGGTTCATTGGATCAGCGTGGTGCCTCGGTGCTTTCGATCAGCTCGGCAACCAGCGCCTCGATATCGCGGCCTTCGATCTCGGCTGCGGGGCTGAGCGAGAGGCGATGGCGCAGCACCGGCACCGCAAGCGCCTTCACATCGTCGGGAATGGCGTAGTCACGACCGTGCAACGCGGCGCGAGCGCGGGCAGCATTGGCCAGCATCACCGCTGCGCGCGGGCTTGCGCCGACCGCCAGCTCGGAATGCTCGCGTGTCGCGCGCACCAGACGGACGACATATTGGGTGATCTCGTCTGCGACGGTCACTTGATCGAGCGCTTCGCTTGCATCTGCAAGCTTCGCCGCACCCGCGACGGCGATGACACCCAGATCGGCCGGGCGTTGCGGACCTTGCCGCTGGCCAAAGCTCGTGACGATCCGGGCTTCCTCCGCTTCGCTAGGATACGGCACCAGCAGCTTGAACAGGAACCGGTCGAGCTGCGCTTCGGGTAATGGATAGACGCCCTGGTTTTCGATCGGGTTCTGGGTGGCAACAACCATGAACTGACCGGGTAGCTGGTGCGTTTCCCCGTCGAGCGTTACCCGGCGTTCCTGCATCGCTTCAAGCAGAGCGGCCTGCGTTTTGGGCGGGGTCCGGTTGATCTCGTCGGCCAGCAGCAGTTCGCAGAAGATCGGCCCGCGCGTCAGCGTGAACTGGCTGGTCTGAAAGTTGAACAGGTTGGAGCCGAGGATGTCACCGGGCAGCAGGTCCGGAGTAAACTGGATGCGCCCGAAATCGAGGCCTAATGCTGTCGCGAAGCTGTTTGCCAGGAATGTCTTGGCGGTGCCCGGAGGCCCTTCGAGCAGGACGTGCCCCTGACTGACCATCGCGACCAGCAATTGATCGATCATGTCGTCCTGACCGACAATCGCCTTCGCCACTTCGGCGCGGATCGTGTCGGCCAGGCCCCGTAATTCTTCGAGGGTCATGCTCATTTACCCAGTTTCCCTTCAAGCTCTTTGAGCGCCTTTGCGGCGCGCAGAATTTCCGATGGTTTCGTGGCTGCGCGCAGATTTGCCGCGCGCTGCGAATAGGACGGCTCTTCCGGCAGGCGAACGGCGAGCGCGGTGTCGATGGCTTGCGGATCGGGTTTGACCAGACCCAGCGCATCGGCCAGCCGCCGCGCTGAAAGATCGACGTAAGGCTCCGCCAACAGGCGCAACCGACCCGCACGCATGATCAGGCCCGCACCATTGCTGACCAGTTGCGACTTGCCGAAGGCGATAGCAGGGCCGCTCGCTACCGGCGGACCAAAGCGTTTGAACGCGCGCCAGCCGACGATCAACATGGCCACGATCAGGCACAAGGTCGCCGCCAGAAACGGCGGCCGGAAAGCGAGTGTCAGCAGATTGACCGAGCCGCCAAAGCCATTGAGCGTGAGGTCGAACGTGACCGGATAGTCCTGGCCATATCCGGCCTGCTGCACCAGTGCGATAGCCAACGCGGCGCGATCCGCGTCCGCCACGCCGTAGTTGTTCATCAGGTCCGGTTCGACCACGACGGTGATCTGTTCGGTATCGTCGGAATAGCCAAATTCGTCGGCGCCCCAATAGCTGACGGCCAGCGCGCGGCCAGCTGCATCGCTGACCAGCACATCCTTGTCGCCAGCTTGCTCGATCCCGGCGATGCGCGGATCGGGCAATTTCCCGCTCATGGAGAGACCCTGCCAGCTCGTGTCCCGCCGCTTGAGCTGCTCGGCGAGTTCTGCTTCGGCTGCCGCAAGCGCCTCGGGATCGTCTTCAAGCGCTTCGAATTCCTCGTAATTGCGCGCGCCATAAATCTCGGCATCGACGGCAAACGGGGCCTCGACCTCTTCCAGCCAGTCAGGAGTCCAAGGCGATCCCAACTGAATCCAGCCATCCCTGACCTTGTCGGTCACTTCGTCCGGCACGTCCGGCGGGAAGCCGAACGTCATCCATTTGGGCGCGATGATCAGGGTCGGGCCAATGTAAGCGCGCTTTTGCAGGATCTCGGTAAGCTCTTCGGCGTCATAATAGGCGGGCGGGGTCAGGACCAGCAGGCCGCCTGTCTCCAGCCCGCTTTGCAGGCGTGAGCGGGAGACCTCATAGCCTTCGGCCTCCAGCAGCTGCACCAGGCCGGAATAGCCGTTCAGGCCGTTGGCGGCAGCATGCGCCTGACCGTCGCTGTCCTTCCTGCCGGTGTCGCCGACGCTGAGGAAATAGAGCATCGCAAAAAATGCAGCAAAGCCGATGACGACCATGCCCAGCACCGCCTTGCGACCGAACGGCGATCCGCCGCGCTCTGGGAGATTTGCGTTGCTCATGCGCTTGTCCCGACAGCGCGGGGCTGGCCGATTTTGACCAGAGCAAACTCGGCATAGGCCGAACGTGCCGCCTCCCAATCGCCGCGGTCAAGAGCGCGCAAGGCGAACAGACTGCGCTCGACCCGCTCGGAGATGACCCGGAATGCCCCGCGCGCCGTTTCGGACAGCGCGGGTAGTGCCGCCAACTCGCGTGCGGTGCTGGAGGGTTCGACCCAGTCGGGCCGCGCCGCCGCGATCTGGCCGACACTTCGCTGAAGCAAGAGATGCGTCGCCTCGTCGAACTTGCCTTCCGCTGCTAGCCGATCGGCGTCTTCAAGCAATGCGAGGCTTTCTTTCCGATCGGGACGCCATCCGTTATCGACCGTCTCTGTCGACGTGACGTTTCGTTGGAGATCCATCGGGCTGATCAGGCGATACAGCAGATAGAGTACGAACAAGGCGACAAGGCCCAGCAGCACCCATTGCAGAACCGGCCACGAAATGCCGAGCGCCCTGCCAATTGGCGCCATCAAGTCGGCGAGAAATGCGAACAGATCCTGCAACATCTGCTCAAGCCAGCTCGGCACTTCCGGTTCAGGAGCGGGAATCTCCACCGGCTCGAACTGAATGTCGGCGTTCTGACGCAGCTCGTTCCAGCCTTCCGGTGCAGTCGGATTGCTTGTGGTATCGGGCTGAGCCGGAGGAGATTGCATCACGGTGGTCATGCGCGCTTGGTGGTGGCATGGCTCATCGCTGGGCGCAACTCCCGATGGTTAGCGAATTCCGGACTATTTTGCTTAACCGCGCTGGCGTGCCTGTTCGTAGGTGCCAAGGACGCGCAATTCCTTGGAATGAAAGGCGCATTCTTCCAACGCCCGATCCACCGCAGGATCGCCGGGCGCGCCGATAATGTCGGCATAAAACCGTGTTGCAGAAAAGCTGGTGCCCTGCTGGTAGCTTTCCAGCTTGGTCATGTTGACGCCGTTGGTCGCAAAGCCTCCCATGGCCTTGTACAGCGCGGCAGGAATGTTCTTCACTTCGAACACGAAGGTCGTGATCGCCTCGACGCCTTCGAGCGCATTGGGCGACAGAGCTTCGCCCGCGAGGATAACGAAGCGGGTCATGTTATCAGGGCTGTCTTCCACGTTGGTCGCGGCGATCTGCAAGCCATAGAGTTCGGCGGCGATCGCCGGGGCAATCGCAGAAAGCTTGGGATCGCCGCGCTCCGCGACGAAGGCAGCTGCTCCGGCCGTGTCCGCGTGGCTTAATGGCACAATGCCGCGCTCGCGCAGGAAGAAGCGCGACTGCCCCAGTGCTTGAGGATGGCTGTAGGCCGCTTCGTATGGTCCCGGGCCAACGCCCATCAGCGCATGATGGATCGGCATGAAGTATTCACCCACAATCGAAAGCCCGCTTTCAGGCAGCAGAAAGTGGATATCGGCGACCCGGCCATGCTGTGAATTTTCAATCGGGATGATCGCTTCGCCTGCACGCCCATCCTTCACCGCCTCCAGTGCATCTTCGAAACTGAAGCAGGGCAGTGGCAGCGCATCGGGCCGTGCTTCGGTGGCGGCACGGTGCGAATTGGCCCCCGGCGATCCCTGAAACGCGATGGCCCGCGCTGGCTCCGCAGACGCTTCATCGCGCAATCTGTCGACAATCTTGAGGGCTGGGCCAGGAAAACTACGCATATTTGCAGCGTGCTATCGCGGCAAACCAGAGGCGGCAAGCCCGGTTGCAACTTGTGCAAGAAATGATGTTGCGATCGCCCTTGCGCGCGCGCGGACGCCACACTATTGGAGCGCCGGGATGACTCAAGAAAACTCTTCGGAAACGACGCCTGCCACCGAATTAAGCGCGGGCGATCTGTTCAATACGGCTGCGGGCTGGGTTCTGTTTGCGGCTGGCCTTGGCCTTGGCCTTTCGATCCTGTCGGGGAAGTACTTCCACGGCAACGATCCTGAACGGCCAGAGCAGTTGGGCTACGTAATCGAAGGCGTCGAAATAGCCGGTGGCGCCGAAGCCGAAATGACAATGGCGGCTGCGCTCAATATGGCGGAAACCACTCCGTCGGCAGGCGAGAAAGTCTATGCCAAGTGCGCATCGTGCCACACGATCACGCCGGGCGGTGCCAACGGGGTTGGCCCTAACCTGCACGCCATCATGGGGGCACCGATCGCTGGCAAGCCGGGCTTTTCATACAGTTCTGCCTTGGCAGACAAGGGCGGCGTCTGGGATTGGGAAGCCATGAACGAATGGCTCAAAAGCCCGCGCGCCTATGCCGAAGGCACCAAGATGAGCTTTGCCGGCCTGTCGAAGATCGAGGATCGCGCCGCGGTCGCGCTTTACATGAACGAGCAGGGATCCGGACTGCCGGTTCCTGAATATGTCGAAGCCGTCGCTGAGGGCGATCTTGGCGAAGTCGCGGCATCCGAGGCAGCCGATGCCGATACCGGCGAAGTGGCAGAGGCCGAAGCCGAGCAGGACGCAGCGGCTGAAATTGAAGAGGCGGCTGCCGATTAAGCACGCACAAAGGGTGGCTATTCCCGCCCTTTGAACCCCTGAGCAACGACATACCATTCGGATGAACCCTTGCGGCTCGCCGGTGGTTTGGCGTGTTTCACACTCGAAAAGTGCTGTTTCAGCAGCCCCAGCAATTCGGCATCGGTTCCGCCCGCCAGCACCTTGGCGACGAACGCACCGCCTTTCTCCAACGTCTCGGTTGCGAACCACGCGCCCGCTTCAACCAGCGCCATCGTGCGCAAGTGGTCGGTCTGTTTGTGCCCGACCGTGTTCGCTGCCATGTCCGACAGGACGAGATCGGGCGGGCCTCCCAGTGCTTCTTCAAGCGCGGCGGGGGCCTTGTCATCCATGAAGTCCATCTCGAAGATCGTAACGCCTTCGATAGGATCGGTGGGTAGCAAATCGATCCCGACGACGCTGGCCTTGGGAGCCTTCGCCCGAACAACCTGGCTCCACCCGCCCGGTGCGATCCCCAGATCGACGACTCGCTTTACCGTGCCCTGCGCGCTGCGGAGCAGGCCGAAGCGATCATCCAGTTCGATCAACTTGTAGGCCGCGCGGCTGCGATATCCATCGGCCTTGGCCTGTTTCACATAAGGATCATTGAGCTGACGTTCGAGCCAGCGGACCTGCGATGCGGTGCGTTTCTTCGCAGTTTTGACCCGGCGATCGGGATTGCGGCCTGAACGGGTCATTGATCGGGCTTGCCCATGCGCAATTCCTGCAGTGCCTGCAGGCTGCGCTCGCTCTGCCGTTCAGCCGCCATCAGGCTGCGCAAAATGCCTTCGCGAATGCCGCGATCCGCCACGCCCAGCCGCTCTGCCGGCCACAGGTCGAGGATCGATTCCAGGATTGCGCAGCCCGCCACCACCAGATCGGCCCTGTCCTGACCGATACAGGGCAACTCGCCGCGTTCGGCTGGAGACATGCACGATAAACGGCTGCTGATCTCCCGCATCGATTGCGAGGGTACGATCAGACCATCGACCGCCTTTCGATCATAATGGGGTAGTTCGAGATGAAGGCTGGCCAGGGTCGTGACCGTGCCGCTGGTGCCCAACAGGCGTATGTCGTCTTTACGCGATGCCTCGGTGATCCGCTCTGCGAATGGCGCGAAACTATCGGATACAAGCTCACGCATGCGACCATACCGGTCTCTGCGCGCCTGCTCATGGCCTTCCCCGCGCCCGACCGTATCCGTCAGCGAGACGACGCCCCACGGAACGCTCTGCCAGTCGATAATGCGCGGCACCTTTCCATCCGGTTCGACCAGCACCAGCTCGGTCGAGCCGCCGCCGATATCGAAAATGACTGCGTAGCCATCGCCCTGTTCGAGCAGAATGTGACAGCCCAGCACGGCAAGGCGGGCCTCTTCCTCAGCGCTGATGATATCCAGAACGATGCCGGTTTCCTGCTTAACCCGCTCGATGAAATCCGCACCATTCGACGCGCGCCGACACGCCTCGGTAGCGACCGATCGCGCCAGACGGACTTTGCGGCGACGCAGCTTGTCGGCGCAGACCGACAGCGCCCCCAGCGCCCGATCCATCGCTTCGTCGGAGAGCCTGCCGGTCATCGCAAGATCTTCGCCCAGCTTTACGACGCGGCTGAAGGCGTCGATGACAGTGAAATCCTTACCAGACGGGCGCGCGATCAGCAGCCGACAATTGTTTGTGCCAAGGTCGAGCGCGGCATACGCCTCTCCCGGACGTCCATGCCGCGCGACCACTGGTCGGGGGCTGCCGCCGTCACGATTGTTCGAAGAATTGGGATGCGCCGGAACGGCATTGAGCGGGTTGGAGTGAGCAGAGCCATTCTTGCTGGTATGGCCATTGTTACCCTTGCGCCCCCGATCGTTTCGAGGTCGACGCTTATTGTCAGGCTGGAAGGGACGCTTGTAGCGAAAATCGGCTACTTTACCGGACCTTTCGCCCCCTTTTCTGCCAGCACTCCTGCCTTCGTCCGGCGGAGATGTGTCCGCCATAAAATCTCTTTCTTTCCTCTCGCACGCCTTTGATGCGAGGACCTGGGGTAAAAGCTAACCTAATGCGGGGTTTAGGGCAAGCAGGCGATGCCGACCCCGGTTGAACCACATGGCAACGCGGCCTTGACCTTGGCGCATGGCAAAACTAGATGCGCGGCTTGCTTTGCTAGGTACAAAAGGTGCTCGCATGGCCAATGCCCCGTCGTCTAATGGTAAGACTACGGACTCTGACTCCGTCAATTGAGGTTCGAATCCTCACGGGGCATCCAAACCTGACAACAGCTCGTCTTGCGCAATTTGCTCGCTTGCCCGGTGTCGCTGGCGCGCCTAGGGCGGCGAAATGACAGACAAAAATCCCGATCACGACCTTACCGACCGCAAGTTCTACCGCGCAGGCGAGGAATCTCGATTTGCCGAGGAAGCGCCCGATCGCACTCCGCAGACCGAGCATCCCGCCTACAAGCTCGCATTCCGCGACCATGATTTCATGCTCCGCGACGAACTGCGTCCGGTGCGGTTTCAGCTTGAGTTGCTCAAGCCGGAAATGCTGCTCGACGAGGCGCGCGTCGGCTCTACCATGGTGATGTACGGTTCGGCGCGCATTCCTTCGCCCGAAGAGGCTCAGGCCAAGATAGACGCTGCGAAGAATGGGACCGAATACGAGCAAAAGGTCGCGGCACGCCTCGCCGAGAAGGCGAAGTATTACGAAGAGGCGTACAAGCTGGCCCGGCTCGTCTCGGAAAAGGCGATCATCGAGGACGGCAAGCGGCAGTTCGTCGTCACCACTGGCGGTGGCCCTTCGATCATGGAAGCTGGCAATCGCGGGGCAAGCGATGCGGGCAGCGAGTCCATCGGTCTCAACATCATCCTGCCGCACGAGCAGGCTCCCAATGGTTATGTGACGCCTTACCTCTCTTTAAACTTCCACTATTTCGCGCTGCGCAAGATGCATTTCCTGCTGCGCGCGCGGGCGGTGGCGGTGTTCCCCGGTGGGTTCGGGACGTTCGACGAGTTTTTCGAGCTGCTGACCCTGATCCAGACGGGCAAGATGAAGCCGATCCCGATCCTGCTGTTCGGCAAGGACTTCTGGACACGGGTGGTGAACTTCGAGGCCATCGCCGAAGAAGGCACGATTTCGAAGAAGGATCTGGACCTGTTTCATTGGTGCGAGACTGCCGACGAAGCATGGGGCCATATCGCGGAATTCTACGAGCTGAACGGCAACGGAGCCTAAGCTGAGCGGAGCTTAAGTCAGGCTCCGCACTGCATGATGGCCCAGCGGGCCGTTGCCCGCGCCAAATCCGGGCGCTTCCTCGATCGCCTTGACCACGAATTGCCGGGCGAGCCGGACCGCGTGTTCGAGCGGTTGGCCGTGGCCGATCAACGTGGCGATTGCCGATGAAAGGGTGCAGCCCGTGCCATGGGTGTGCGGACTGTCTATGCGTGCATGATCGAAAGAGACCGCGCGAGTGCCCGGTCCGACCAACACGTCGACAATCCGCTTGTCATCGGTGTGACCACCCTTGGCCAGGACGTGGCAATCATGCGCCTCGACCAGTGTCATCGCTGCATCGCCCATCGCCTCCGAAGTGCGCGGTGTTGTATCGGTGAGCAGTTCAAGCTCGGGCAGGTTGGGGGTCAGCAGCGTTGCCAGCGGAAACAATTGCTCCTGCATCGCTGCTATAGCGGGTTTGTCGATCAGCGTTGCGCCCGATGTTGCGACCATCACCGGGTCGAGCACGACAGGGACGTCGATGTCAGCCAGCGCGCTGGCGGTGTGAGCGATGATATCGGCGTCGTGCAGCATCCCGATCTTGATCGCATCGACCCCGATATCATCGATGCACGACCGGATCTGTGTCGCCACGAATTCGCCGGAGAGCGGCGTGATGGCCTGCACGCCCACGCTGTTCTGAGCAGTGACAGCTGTGATCGCGGTCATCGCATAGCCGCCGAGCATCGCGATCGTCTTGATATCGGCCTGAATGCCCGCGCCACCGGAAGAATCCGATCCGGCAATGACGAGAATGCGCGGTGGTGGCCTGCTGCTCACCCCTTGAATTTCCTTATCGAAGAGGGCGGGAATTTCTCATGTAGTGACTTCGCGCGCGTCGGTCGGTCCATCAACTCGCCGCCGCAATTGGGGCAAACATCGTCGAGGGCCTCTGCGCAGGGTGCACAGAACGTGCATTCAAAGCTGCAAATGAACGCGCCGGGCGCTTCGGCAGGCAGGTCGTTGCCGCAGCGTTCACAATCTGGTCGCATTTCCAGCATGGCAGTGCTCCCTCGGTTCAGGCCGCAGCGCGCACGGCATCGCACACGCGGTCAACCACCTGTTCGACCTGCGACCTGTCATCGCCCTCAGCCATCACCCGGATAACCGGTTCGGTTCCGGACGGGCGGATAACGAGACGGCCGTTCCCTTCAAGCTCTGCTTCGGCGGAGGCGATGGTTGCTTTCACCGTGTCATTTTCGAGCGGGGCGCCACCGTCGTAGCGAACATTCTTGAGCAATTGCGGCACCGGATCGAACAAGTGCAGGATCTCGCTGGCGGGCTTTTGAGAGCGCACAAGGCTGGATAGCACCCGCAAAGCTGCGACTGATCCATCGCCCGTGGTCGCGTGGTCGAGCAGGATCATATGGCCCGATTGCTCGCCTCCGACATTGAAGCCGCCCGCCTTCATCCGCTCCAGCACATAGCGGTCGCCAACCTTGGTCCGCTCCAGCGTCAGGCCTTGCGCGCCAAGATAACGTTCAAGGCCGAGATTGGACATCACCGTCGCGACCACGCCGCCTCCCGTGAGTACGCCCTTTTCGTGCATGCGGGTTGCGATCAGCGCCATGATCTGGTCGCCATCCACCGCGCGCCCTTTTTCATCGACGACGATCAGCCGGTCTGCATCGCCATCGAGCGCGATGCCGATATCGGCGCTTTCCTCGACCACTTTGGCCTGAAGCGCTTCGATCGCGGTTGAGCCGACGCCGTCATTGATGTTGGTGCCGTTGGGCGTCACACCGAGCGTCACCACGTCTGCACCCAACTCCCATATCGCCGAAGGGGCGACCTGATAGGCGGCACCGTTGGCGCAATCGACCACGACCTTCAGCCTGTCGAATCGAACCTCGCTCGCCACCGAGTTCTTGATCGCGTGGATGTAGCGCCCGCGTGCGTCGTCGATCCGCCGAGCGCGCCCAATCTGCTCCGCAGGGGCAAGCGGGATGTCGGTTCCCATCAGTCGCTCGATCTCGGCTTCGGCTTCGTCGGAGAGTTTGAAACCGTCGGGGCCGAACAGTTTGATGCCGTTATCGGGGAAGGGGTTGTGACTGGCGGAAATCATCACCCCCATATCGGCGCGCATTTCGCGGGTCAGAAGAGCGATGGCCGGAGTGGGCAAGGGGCCGGTCATAATCACGTCTATCCCGACACTGGTGAACCCGGCGACCAGCGCGCTTTCCATCATGTAGCCCGACAGCCGGGTATCCTTGCCGATCACGACCCGGTGGCGATGGCCGCCGCGTACAAAGTGACGGCCAGCAGCCTGCCCGACCTTCATCGCGGTTGCAGCCGTCATAACTCCGGCATTGGTGCGGCCTCTGATCCCGTCAGTGCCGAAGAACTTGCGTGACATCGCTGGGTTTAGCCCCTTGTGGTTGCAGCGTTCGATTTGTCAGCCGCTTCTGGCGCGGTTATCGCGCGAAGGGAAGGCCAGGGGCATCACAAGGAACCAAATTGTTGACCGACACAGCTGATGCCGTTTCCGAGCAGCGCTTTGACTTGGTGGCGATCCGGCTTCCGGTGATCTCCACATTTGTGGCGTTGATCGTGGGCCTTGGGCTTGGTGTGGTTCTGTCTGGCGGGGCGATATCGCAATGGGTGCAGGACGCGGTTGCGCTGGTCGGCACCTTGTGGCTGCGCGCTTTGCAGATGACGATCATTCCATTGGTGGCGAGCCTGCTGGTGCTCGGCATCGCGCAAATGATCGGGGCCGCGCGCGCCGGTTCGGCGGCGGTGAAGTTTCTGGTGCTGGTGTTCGGGGTGCTGATCGCAGGCGGTGTGTTCACCGCGTTGGCGATGCCTCTCGTGCTGCAAGCGATCCCCATACCCGAAGCCGCCAGCGGGTTCCTGGCCGAAATTCCGAACGGCGATCAGCCCGTGCCCGGCATCCTCGATTTCGCCGCCTCTTTGATCGCACCCAACATGATCGCGGCTGCGGCAGAGACTGCCATGCTGCCCTTGACGATCTTCTTCGCGTTGTTCGCGGTTGCCATCACCCGGTTGCCCGATCGCCAGAGCGCCACACTGCTCGGGTTCTTCCACGCGCTGGCCAACGCCATGCTCATGATCATCGGCTGGGTGCTATGGCTCGCGCCGGTCGGTGTGCTGGCATTGGCGTTCGGGGTCGGATTGCGCAGCGGGGGAGGGGCCTTCGCAGCCTTGGCGCATTACATCCTGATCGTATCGGCGATGGGTGGGTTCATCCTGCTGCTCGCCTATGTGCTGGCTTGGGTGCTGGGTGGCGTAAGTCCATGGCGTTTCGCCAAAGCGGTGATCCCTGCGCAAGCCGTCGCGATCTCAACGCAGAGTTCGCTCGCGAGCCTGCCTGCCATGCTCGACAGCGCGATGCGGTTGAAGTTGCGCGAAGAAACCAGCGAATTCGTGCTGCCGCTGGCGGTGGCGATCTTCCGGTCGACCAGCGTTGCGATGAACCTTGCGGTCGTGCTCTACGTCGCCGCGCTTGCCGGGACCGAGGTGTCGTTGCCACTGGTTACGGTTGGCATTCTTGTAGCGGTGATCATCAGCGTCGGTTCGGTCAGCCTGCCCGGCTCGATCAGCTTCATCGTTTCGATCGGCCCTATCGCCATTGCGATGGGCGTGCCGATCGAACCGCTCGCGCTGCTTGTGGCGGTCGAGATGCTGCCCGACATTATGCGCACGCTCGCCAACGTGACGATGAATGTCGCCGTGACGAGCGCCGTGGATCGAAACCGCGGCTAGCGGTCAGGGTTTTGCGGCGATCCCATTGCCGGCAGCAACATCATCAAGCTCTTCGAGGATAGCGCGGTGCGCCGTATCGTCCTCGATCGAGCGTTGCGGAATAGCGCCTTCGGCCAGCATCGAGGTCAGCGCGGCTCTGGCGCGGCCAACCCGGCTTTTGATCGTGCCGACGGCGCAGCCACAGATCTGGGCGGCCTCTTCGTAAGAGAACCCGCCTGCACCGACGAGCAGCAAAGCCTCGCGACGTTCGGGAGGCAGCGTCAACAGCGCCCGGTGCATGTCGGACAGATGGATCGGTTCTTCCTGCCCTGCCGGTGCGGTCAGGATGCGCTCTGCCACCGTCTCATCGTATTCGCCGCGGAACCGATTGCGCCGCATATCGGTGAGATAGGCGTTGCGCAGAATGACGAAGGTCCATGCGCGCATCGAGGTGCCCGGTTCGAAGCGGTCCTGCGCAGCCCATGCCTTTAACAGGGTTTCCTGCACCAGATCGTCAGCCATGTCAGGCCGACCACACAGACCGCGCGCGAACGCACGCAAATGCGGGACGACCTCTGTCAGCTCACGTTTAAAATCAGCTTTCTGGCTGGCGGTGCGCTGTGGCGCTTCCTTTTTATCCGCCATCAATCGGTGCCCCTCTGTCTGGGCGCACCATCGCTTGGAGCAGCGTCGCTTTCATCAAGTTTCGCCAGCAAATCCTTGAACGTTTCGGGCAGAGGTTCATCTACGACGGAATCGTAAAGCTGCTTGAGGCCGTTCGCCCATTCTGGCGTCTCCTCATGTTTTCCGATCCCGCCGGATTTGTCGTTTCGTTGTTTATCAGATGCCATATGCTCGTTCGGCCATTCTTGATCCCGTATCCCTCTTCCCCGCAAGGTTCAGCTCGATCTTTGCAGTCCAGTTAGCCTTGCATTCGGGGTACGGCGGGAACGATCGGACGTCCCTATGGTTCCCTGCACACGTTGGATGTTCACGGTAGGAAATGACAAAAGACGCAAAGCCAGCCAATGAGGGACAGCACATCAGCGGCGCGCGGCGTTGGCTGGTGAGCTATCCTCGTGCAGTGCCGCTCGCGATATTTCTTGCGATCGCGGCCATCACCGCGCTGAGCGTCTTCGCCATCGAGAGTAATGCTCGGGCGCGGGAAAAGGCTCAGGTTCGCGAATATGCGCAATCCATTTCCTCAGCGTTGGAGCGGCGGGGCAACAGTTTTTCGTCATACTTGCGGGCTGGTGCCGCGCTGTTTTCCAGCTTCGACGAGGTCAGCCCGCAGTTGTTTCGCCAGTTCGTGGCCGAACTCCGGCTCGACGTCGAATATCGCGGTGCAGAGGGGATTGGCTGGATCGAACTTGTTGACGGCGACGATGCCCCGGAACTGGTCGAACAAAATCGTGCGCTGCAATCGGGGCTGGACAATGTCAGACCTGATTTGTCTGGTCAGGCTGTGCGGCTGGCTCCGGTGACCTATTTTTCACCCGACACTCAACGTAATCGGCGGGCCTTGGGCTTCGATATGTATTCCGAGCCGGTCCGCGCGGCGGCATTGGAGGAAGCGACCCGCACCGTGCGACCAACAGCCTCCGGCAGAGTTGTGCTGGCTCAGGAAGGTGCTGGCGATGCTCCCGGTTTCGTGATTTTCATGCCGGTTTATGAAGGCGATGAGGATGGGCGGCGACTTGCCGGTTTCGTCTACAGCCCCTTCAACGCTGCAAGGTTTCTGGATGCCGCGATTGATTTGGCAGAACCTACCGAGCTGGGCGTGCGGCTCTATGATGGTGAGGCCGGTCCAGAGCATCTGCTGGTCGCTCGAAGTCTCGATAATGCCAAGCGCGAACGGATCGAGCAGCCGGTGACGATCGCGAACCGCAATCTGCTGCTGGTGGTCGAGTCGGTCGATGCGCGCACGCTTGCGCCGTTATCGATGGTCACATTGTTATTCGGGATTGCGATTGCGAGCCTGCTGATGTTGCTTGCCCGATTGCTGACACAACAGGCCCGCGAGGATCAGGCCCGCCTTGCGTTCTTCGAAGAGCAATATTCGATCCGCAATTCGTTGACGCGCGAACTCAATCATCGGGTCAAGAATACGCTCGCCAATGTGCTCTCGATCCTGTCGCTGACGCGCAGGCGGACGACTGATCTCGATGAATTCGCAGACAGTCTCGAAGGGCGTATCCGTGCCCTCTCCGCAACTCATGATCTGCTAACGCAGTCGGATTGGGGCACAATCCCCCTATCCGCCGTCATCGAGGCTGAACTCCAGCATTTTGGTGAGGCCAGCAACCACCCCATCTCGCTGACAGGCCCATCGGTGGAACTGGCACCAAACGATGCGCTTTCTTTCGGCCTCGCTATCCACGAACTCGCCACCAATGCCGCCAAGTTTGGCGCTCTCTCTGTGTCCGGTGGCTCGGTATCCGTTTCGTGGAAGCTTGCTTCGGAAGGGCTTGCCGAGGTCGAATGGCACGAAAGCGACGGACCGCCTGTCTCGGACAAGCGCGTTCGCGGGTTCGGGACCGACCTGATCGAAAAGATCGTGGCGCATGAATTGCGCCACCCCGTGCAGCTCGATTTCAAACGCGAGGGCGTGCGCTGCGTGATGCAAGTGCCTGTGCGTCGCCGGGGCGATTTTCAGATTCGCGAAAGCGTGGCGTCAGCCTGAACCGGACTAACCGAGCGGGCGGCTCGATCCGAAGAAAAGAGCCTGGCTGATCGCGGCCAGCACGGTGCGTTCGTCGAATGGCTTGGTGACCAAGTAGGTCGGCTCGGGCCGATCGCCGGTCAGCAAGCGTTCCGGATAGGCCGTGATGAAGATCACGGGGACATTGGTGATCTCAAGAATATCGTCGACCGCATCAAGCCCCGACGACCCATCGGCAAGCTGGATATCGGCGAGCACCAGTCCGGGACTTCCCTCGATCATAAGCTCGCGGGCTTGCGTCCGCGTCGCGGCGGTGCCGTAGATTTCGTGACCCAGCGATTTCACCAGATCTTCCAGCTGCATCGAGATGAGCGGTTCGTCCTCGATAATCAGGACATTGGTCGCCTGTTCGCGGTCGATTTCGCTGACGGCTTCGGCAACGAGCGCTTCGACTTCGGAAACGTCGAGATCCATGATCTGCGCCGCTTGAGCCGCGGAGAAATCTTCCAGCGTCGTCAGCAAGAGCGCCTGCCGGTTGAGAGGCGTGATGGCGCCGAGGCTCGATTGGGCACCAAGCTCGTGTTCGTCGGCCTGATCCGGTTCGTCTCCGATCTGGAGATAGGCGGTGGACCAGACTTTGTTGAAAGCATGATACAGCGGAATGCGACCGCCTTCGAGGGAAGTCTTGAGGGCAGGGTCTTCAAGCGCGGCCTCGAGCGTCGCCCGTACGAACGCATCACCTGTCGCCTGTGATCCGGTCAAAGCGCGCGCGTAACGGCGCAAGAATGGCAAATTGTCGGCGATTTGCTGACCTAGAGACATAGAATCACTTCCTTCAGTACATGGCATCGGCGCGGCGCAATCACCGATTGAGGTTCCACGATTCGGAGCCAATAGCGGTTCCAGCTCGGCCCGTCGCCCCCAACGCAATCAAATTGCAAATGGCGTTGATTGGCAAAGGTTCCATCCATTTGGAGCGACCGGTTGGGCGACAGCTGGCACCGACAACATCCATTTCGGTGCAATAAGAAACAAAAAAGTTTCAGGCTCGGGAACCGCTTTTCGAGATGGGCATTATGGTTTTATCACCACCGAGACCCCCCTCCCGTCCAAGCGGTTGGTGATACGATCCCGAAAGGCCTTCACTCCCAAGAGTGGAGGCCTTTTTTTCGCCCACTTGCCCCTGTGTCTTCTACTGGTCAGGCGATATGCTTTTCATAAATAGCATATTCGCGATTGATGGCGCTCTCGATCGTGTCGGCAATCGCGATCATCCCCTGATTATCGTCGAGTATCCAGCCGATCTCCCCCCGACTTGAGCTGAATTTCGTGCTGGCTTGTTCCCTGATATCGCTGATCATCATGAAAGCGAGCTGGCTTGCCATGCGCGAATTCTGGAGTTCTTTCAGCACGCCCATCAGTGGCACGCGCATATCTGCCCCTTGCGGATTCTTCAGCCAACGGAGCATGTGAAACCATCCCAGCGGAAACAGCTTGCCATCGATCCTGGCGAGAGCATCGTTCACATCGGGAAAGGTCAGCATGAAAGCGACCGGGCGCCCGTCGACTTCGGCAATCATATTGAGTTCTTCGTGGATGACTGGCCTCAACTTTACACCGGTGTGCTGCACCTCCGAGGGTGTCAGCGGCACAAAGCCCCAATTGTCCGACCATGCATCGTTGAGGATCGACAGAATTGTCTCGACCTCTTCGTCCCAGCGCGATTTGTCGACCCGTCGGACATTTATCCGTTTGTTACGTTGGCCCGATTTTACGATGCGCTGCACCAGAGGTGGAAATTTCTGACTGATATCGAGATCGTAGGTATGCAGCGTCTTCGCGCGTGAATATCCGGCATTTTCGATCCATTCGGCATAGTGCGCGGGATGATGACCCATCATGATTGTCGGGGCGTGATCCTGCCCCCGAACAAGCAAGCCGGGCTCTTCCCAGATCGACAGAGAAATCGGCCCGACTACGCGGTTCATTCCCTCGTCGCACAGCCACTTTTCTGCGGTCATGAGCAAGATTGCCGCGACCTGCTCGTCCAACGCGTCGAAATATCCGAACATGCCCGTGCCGGGGCCGAACCCCTGTTCCGGAGGCATTTCGAGCGCGAGTTCGTCGATATGCGCCGATATACGGCCGACCGGCTTTCCGGCTCGATGCGCAATGAACAGTTGTACCCGCGCATGCTCGAAAAAGGGATTCTTCGACGGGGTGATCAACTCGATCTGCTCCCCGCGCAATTGCGGGACGTAATGCTCCAGCCGCGCGGAAAATTCGCGCCCAAGATCGACGAACCGCCTTCGCCCCTTCTTGTCGCTGATGGCTTCAATGCTTATTTTCGCGTCTGACAAGCTGCGTGCCCCGTATTGAGTTATATCAATGCGAGTCTGTCGCCCCCGGCCACAACGTGCAACCCAATCGATTACTCTTGCCAACAAGACGCATTTGTTAATGGGTCGCGTTTTGCGGTAAGGCCCGACCTGAGTTTGAACTGATGAACGTGCAACAGAGCCTCAATTCACCCACATCCGCTGCCCCAGAGGGCGGCCCGGCGACCCGTGCGCAGTTCCAGACCGCCGATGACAAGGACATGCTGCGCGCTGCGCGTGATCTGACGAAGGATTTGGGGGAGGCCAAGCCGAGCGTCTATTGGGCTGACATGCTGGCATCGACGCTGATCGGATATGGCGGGATCGCCACGGCTATCCTCGTCGATAATCTGGCGGTAGCCGTGGTTGCCGGTCTGATTGCGTCGCTGGCGCTGTATCGATCGCTGATGTTCATTCATGAGCTGACGCACATCCACCGCGATGCGCTGCCCGGTTTTCGACTGGGTTGGAACCTGCTGGTCGGCATTCCCATGCTGACGCCCAGTTTCATGTATGAAGGCGTGCATGTGATCCATCACAAGCGCACGCAATACGGCACCATCGAAGATCCGGAGTACCTGCCGCTGGCGCTGATGAAGCCTTGGAGCTTGCCGCTGTTCGTGGCTATCGCGCTGCTCGCGCCGGTTGCGCTGATCGTGCGGTTTGCGATCCTCGTGCCACTGGGCGCGATCTTCCCGCCCATTCGTACATTCGTGTGGCAGCGTTTCTCTTCGCTTTCGATCAATCCCGATTTCCGCCGCAAACCGCCGACGGGCGACTTCGCCAAGCGGGTGCGATGGCAAGAGGCGGGGGCGAGCATCTGGGCCATTGCACTGATCGCCAGCACCTTCGCAATCGGCTGGCGTCCACTGCTGATTGCACTCGCAATCGTTTCGCTCACAGCTGTGCTTAACCAGTTGCGCACTCTGGTTGCGCATCTGTGGGAGAACGAGGGCGAGCCGATGACGGTCACCGCGCAATATCTCGACAGCGTCAACGTGCCGCCTCCGGGCCTCGCTGCGGAAGTCTGGGCGCCGGTGGGCTTGCGCTATCACGCGTTGCATCATCTTATGCCGTCGATGCCGTATCACGACCTGCCAGAGGCGCATCGCCGCCTCGCGCACGAGCTTGGCACGGGTTCGACCTATGAAGGCGCGAACCATGGCGGCATGTTGCCGCTGGTCGGGCGCATCGCGCGCAGCACGATGATGCGGGGCTAGCGCGGGATCAGTATTCCGGGTCTGCCCTTTGCAGTTTCGATCCGGCGGGCGGTTTTGATCCAGCGGTGTCGCTGCCACCCTTGATCAGTTTGGACCCTGCCGAAGGCTGTGCAGCGGCTGAGCTGGTTCTGCCTGCCGCCGACTGGCCACCTGCAACGGCGCTCGTTGTGCTGCCTTCGTCGTCCTCAACGTCGCCCGCATCGGGCACCTCGTCCAGCGAGATGGTTTCCACGTCGTCGTCAGGAATATCCTCGCTCGTATCCGGCGTATTGTTGCAAGCAGTCAGCGCGAGGCCAAGGGTAAATGTTGCGGTGGTCGCGAGACGTTTCACGGCGGCATTCTCCTGCAAGTGAAGCCAGATCATAGCTTACGATCGGCTTACGGCAAAACACCGTTGGTCTAAGTCAAGAAAGTGGATCATCGCGCAGCGGCGATCCATCGGCAGTCCATCATCGGCTTCGTTCGCCAATTCCCCTGCAAGGCGCGGATGCGCATCCAGAGCCGTGACCTCTTCGAAGCCCAGCCTCGAATAGAACGGTGCGTTCCAGGGCAGGTCGCGAAAGGTGGTCAGGGTCAGGGCGCGGAAACCCGAATTGTGCCCGTCGATCTGTGATGCCCTGATCAATCCGGCCCCGATGCCTCGCTTTTGAAAGCGGGGCAGAACATCCATTTCCCAGATGTGCAGCTCGCGGCCAAACGGTTCGGTGACGAGAAAGCCAGCCATCTCGTCACCGACATGGCTGACGAGACAGTGGCCTTTGGCGATGAACCGGCGAAGCTCGTCAGGCTCCCACGTATCGTCGGGGTCGAAATGTTCGAGGCTCGGATCGTCAAGGAACAGTTCCGCAGCGGCCCGCTCGATGACTGGCATCTCGTCCGCGTCCTGGGGCTTGGCGAGGCGCAGCGACCAATCTTTGCGTGCGCTCACTCTTCGGTCCGGATCAGGACTGTCTCGCCCACCAGAAAGAACAGGAAAAACGGTGCCCATGCGGCGAGAAACGGCGGGTAGCCGCCGAAACTGCCCATCGCGAGTGCGGCATTGTCGACCACGAAATAGGCAAAGCCCAGCGCCATGCCGATGATCGCCCGAACGAACAGTTGCCCGGATCTCGCAAGGCCAAATGCGGCGATCGATCCGAGCAACGGCATCAGGAAAGCTGAAAGCGGCCCCGATATCCGGTGCCACCAATTTGCGCGCATCTCCGACGTTCGTCTGCCCAGCGCTTCGAAAGCGTCGATGGTTTCGGATAGTTCCAGAAAGGATTGTGCATCGGGATCGACCGATTGCAGATCGATCCGCTCAGGCGTCAGGGTTTCGCCCACCACCATCGTATCGAGCGCTTGCGTTTCCGCGCTGCCGACATCGAAACGGACCGGGTTTTCCAGCCGCCAGCCGGGCGCGGCATAGGTTGCTCCGGTCGCGCGGACCTGTTGCCGTATCAGCCCTCCCGGAGCGCGTTCGTACCAGGTCACATTGTCGAGCTCGATCGCCTCACCGCGCCCGATCAGCGACGAAGCTGTCAGGATGTTCTCCCCATCAGTGAGATACACATTCGCACGCACTCCGGTCTCTTGCGGGATCGCGCCGTATTCGACCGCATCCCACGCCTTGAGCGCGGAATTGGCCCGCGTTACCACGCGCTCGTTAAAGGCGAAGCTGAGGATCGAAACCAAAGCTGCGGTCAAGAGCAGTGGCGAAAGCACTTGGTGAGCCGAGAGGCCGGCGGCCTTCATCGCCACGACCTCGCTGTTTTGGTTGAGTGTCACCAGTGTGATGAGCGTCGCCAGCAGCACGGAATAGGGCAGGAACCGGGATATGAGCTGCGGTATCCGCAGGCTGACATATCGCCATAGCTCTGCCTGACCATTGCCTTCCTGAGCGAGAATATCGCCGCTTGAGGAAAGCAGATCGAGCATCATCAGCACGAGAACAAGCATCACCAGCACCGCGAAAATGCGGATGACGAACATCTTCGCAAGGTAAAGCGTCAGAGTGCGCGAGGGAAAGAAATCGAGCTGCATTGAGGGGAGCCGGGGCTATTCCGCCGGTGCCAATTGCGCGTCGTAAGGCTCTGTGCGCGAGACGCGTGCAGGACGGCGGCCGAAGAGCTTGCCGATCTGCTTGCTGATCTTGGCGAACACGGTTTCCAGCGCCCCGATCGGCTGTCCCCCGGGCACATATGCGACGCGGTAATACATCCACAAAATGAGCGCGGCGAATATGAAGAACGGCCCCCATAGGGCGAGGATAGGATCGACGCGGCCCAGCGTGGCTATGTCCTCCCCGTACTGATTGATCTTATGGTATGAGACGACCATCACGATCGAAACGAATACGCCCAGCGCGCTGGTCGATCGCTTGGGCGGTATGGCCAGAGCCACCGCCAGCAGCGGCATCAGGAGCATCATGACAATTTCGACCAGGCGGAAATTGAAGGTCGCCTGGCTTGCATCGCGCAATTCGGAATCGCCTTGCCCGCTCCAGCCGATCCTGAGCAATTCAGGCAGAATGAACTCTCGTGTCGCGTCCCCGCGCGCGCGGAATTGTTCTATGGCAGGCAGGTCTATCGGGAGATCGTGGCGGCTGAACGACAGCACGCGCGGCGTTTCGCTCCCCGTGTCCTGAACGATGGTTCCCTCGGTCAGGCGAAGGATGATCGTATCGGGATCGTCGCTGGTGGCGAGAAATGCGCCTTCCTGCGCACTGATCGAAAGCACCTGATCGCGGTCGTTGGCGACGCGCGCGAAGATTCCGATCAGCCTGCGGCCATCATCTTCGCTTCCCTCGATCCGCAACGCCATGCGATCAGCCAGCGTGGTGAATTCGCCCACCTTGATCGAGGCGCCAAGCGCGCCGGAGCGCAGCTCATACTCCATCTGCTCATAGTAATATCGGCTAATCGGCTGGACATAGAAGACCAGCGCGACGTTAACCGCCACCAGCACCAATGTGATTGCATAGGGAACCCGCAGCAGACGGCCATAGGAATTGCCGACCGCTCGCAGGACGTCGAGTTCGCTGGACGTTGCGAGTTTGCGGAATGCGAACAGGACGCCCAGCAACAGGCCCAAGGGGATCGCGAGGCTGGCATATTCTGGGATCAGCGCGCCGAGCATCTTGAAGACGATGGCAACCGGGCCGCCTTCCACCGCAACGAAATCGAACAGGCGCAGCATCTTGTCGAGCATCAATAGCGATGCGGCGAGCGCAAAAATGCCCAGCATCGGGAAAATCACCAGCCGGAAAATATACCGGTCAACGCTGGGAATAAAGCTCAACACAGGATGGCACTTGCCCTTTGTTTGGCACCTCTTGGCGAGCCATAGCGCGAAATTCAGGCGCGGTCATGGGGTGATATGAGGCCGTCTGTTGACGAGGGATGACTCACCAGAACCGGCTGCCCGGGATGCCCTTGAACGGACCGGCTTCGTATTGGCTGATCCAGCCGCCATAAAATTCGCCCGGCTGGGGTGTGATCGCTTCGCCATCGACCAGGCATTGATCGAACGGATCGGGATAAAATGCGAGAAAGTCCGCGATCGGCGCGAAGCCGGGCGTGGGATTGGCATAGGACCAGGCGACCGCTTCGATCCGCGTATCGCCGATCACCACATCCCAATACGCGGCCTGACCCTTCCACTCGCAGATTGTGCGGCGCGAGTTCGGCGCAAGATGTTCTATCGCAATGTCTGACTGCGGGATATAGTAGGTCGGCGGGTGACTGGTTTCCAACGTGCGCCAGGCATTCGTGCTGTCGACCAGCGCAACACCCCGATGCACGATCTGAATGCGCCGACCGGTTGGCTCGGCAATGGCTGGTCGCGGATAGTCCCAGACGCTTTCCTGATCAGGACCGACCGGGTCAGGCTCGGGATGGTGCGGCTGTGTCACGCCTTTTCGAGCGTGCATTGCAGCGGGTGCTGGTTCTGCTTGGCGAAATCCATCACCTGATTCACCTTGGTCTCTGCGACCTCGTAAGAGAAGATGCCGCACACGCCGACACCCTTTTGATGAACGTGCAGCATGACGCGGGTCGCCTGCTCCAGATCCATGCTGAAAAATCGTTTGAGCACCATTACGACGAACTCCATCGGAGTGTAATCGTCGTTCAGCAACAGTACCTTGTACTGGCTCGGCTTCTTGGGTTTGGCGCGTGTCTTGGTCGCGATACCGACTTCGCTGTCGCTATCTTTGTTGTCGTCACCGATGTCAGCCATTCGCGGTTCTAACGCGATGGCCTGAATCAGATGGACTGGAATGTTGTGGGCGCTTGCCATTGGCCACCATTATGGGATTCGTTCGTGCAATCGCAAGGTGTGCGTGAGTTGCGAGGGAGCCAATCAATACCGATTGTTTGTCCTCGCACAAAACAAAGGGCCGGACAGACCTGTTCGGTCCATCCGGCCCATGCGCTTATTCAGCGCGCTTCCATAAACCGGGTTTGGGAGAGAGAGGAGAGGCCCGGTTCAGAAACTGTTGCTTATGCGGCTTTCGAAACCTTTTCGGCAGCGACGCTGACGCGGTTCGAAATCGGAGCGAAAGCGTCGTTGTAGAGCTTCACCCAAGCTTCGGTGCGCTGCGAGCCGTAGGAGACGATCGCGTCGAAGTTACGACGAGCGATCTCACCCTGCATCTGCACGAGTTCGGTCGGCGACTTTACCGAAGCCATCTTCTTGGCGTCTTCGGTGACCGTTTCGACAACGGTCTTGCCGGTTTCGACATTGTCTTTCACCAGTTCCTGAGCGCCGGCGAAGAAGATCTTGCCGCTTTCCACGACAGCTTCGACGTTTGCTTTGTTGAACTCGTTTGCTTCGCTCGCGAATTCACCAGCCTTCGAATAGGCGGTCTTCACGCGCTCTTGCACGTCAGCAGCCATTTCCTTGGCCGATGCGGTGATGTCGGTCTTTTCAGCAGTTGCCATGATAGTATCCTTGATCTTGGTGACGGGGTTGGTCTTTGAAGTGGTCTTGGGCGCAGCCTTTTTGGCAGCGACCTTTGTCTTTGCTGGGACTTTCTTGGCAACCGGCTTTTTGGCTGGCGCCTTTTTGGCAGCGGTTTTCACCGGAGCTTTCTTGGCGGTCGGCTTTTTCGCCGGAGCCTTTTTTGCTGCGGGCTTGGCGGCCGTTTTCGCAGGAGCTTTCTTCGCCGGAGCGGCAACCGCTTCCTTGACGGCGGCTACCTTGGGGGCTGGCTTCGGAGCGTCGGCCTGCACGGCGTCAGCGACATTCTCAGCGACAGCTTTCTTCGAAGAAGCTTCCGCGTATGCTTTCTCAGCAGCCGCGTCGATTTTAGATTGTGCGTTGGCTTCAGCCATGTCGTCCTCGCTAAATGTTGCACTGCACAAAATAGCGATTGCGATTGCGAAGTCAAGCATTTTGTGCAGTGCACAATAATCCGGATATGGTTTTGTAAGGTATGAGGAAAATTGCCCAATATGCCGTTTAAGGTCAGCAGGCGTCGAAATATTTTGTAGTGGTTGACGCCGTTATCGTGACTTCACATACCGTCCTGGAGCATCTTCGATCACGGTGTCGCCGCGGCCGCCCGGTTTGCGCTTGCCCGTTGCGGGAACGCGCTCATCGTCCTGTTTTTCGAGCCAGCCAAGCCAATGCGGCCACCAGCTGCCCGGGTGTTCCTCGGCGCTCTTGATGTAAGCCTTGAGCGAGGGAGCATTACTGTCCCCGACCCAGTATTGGTACTTGTTCGCCGCTGGCGGATTGACGACGCCCGCTATGTGGCCGGACCCTGCGAGCAGGAACTCGACCGGGCCGCTGAAATGCTCGGTCGCGCGCCACACACTTTCGGCCGGTGCGATATGATCCTCGCGGCCAGCCTGGATAAAGCACGGCGTTTCAATTTGTGTCAGGTCAATCGACGTTCCATCGGCCTCCAGCGCATCTGGCACCACCAGTTTGTTGTCGCGGTAGAGATCGCGCAAATAATCATTGTGCCACTTCGCGGGCAGATTGGTGACGTCGCCGTTCCAATGCAGCAAGTCGAACGCGGGATAGTCCTCGCCCAAGAGATAATTGTTGACGACGTAGTTCCAGATCAGATCCTTGCCGCGCAAGGCATTGAAGGTCGCAGCGAGATAGCGTCCATCCAGATAGCCCTTTGGCGAGAGCTTCCCGATCATCTCGAGCTGGCTGTCCTCGATGAAATGCTTGAGCTCGCCGCTCTTCTCGAAATCGACCTGCGCGGTGAAGAATGTCGCGGATTTCACCTTGTCTGCCTCTCCCCGGCGGGCAAGGATTGCGAGCGTTGCCGCCAGCGTCGTTCCCGCCACGCAATAGCCGATGGTGTGGACTTGCGGCACGTCCAGCCGCTCGCGAACCGTGTCGATCGCCTCAATCTGCGCGCGGATGTAATCGTCCCACACCACCTCGGAGAGGGTCTCGTCAGCCGATTTCCAGCTGGCAACAAACACGGTGATGCCCTGATCGACCGCCCATTTGATAAAGCTCTTTTTCGGGGTGAGATCGAGAATGTAGAACCGGTTGATCCATGGCGGGAAGATGATCAGCGGCACCTTGTAGACGTCTTTGGTCGCCGGGCTGTACTGGACCAGTTGGAATAAGGGAGTCTCATGGACGACCTTCCCCGGCGTTGCCGCCAGGTTTTCACCAAGGGTAAAGGCATCGGCATCGGTGTGAGTCAGCTGACCGCGTTTCAGATCGGTAATCAGGTGCTGCATCCCGCGCACAAGGTTCTGGCCGCGTGTCTCAACCGTGCGCTTCATCACCACCGGGTTGGTGAGAAGGAAGTTATCCGGACTCATCGCCTCTGCCAGCGCGCTGACGGCGAACTGAAGCTGCTTGCGCTTTTCGTTGTCGAGGCCACCCATCGACTTGACCGATTGCTGAAAATACTCGGCCAGCATCAGATAGGTTTGATGAAGCAGGGCAAAGGCCGGTTGCTCACGCCATGCCGGGTCGGCAAAGCGGCGATCCTTGCGCGGGAGGTCGGCGGCGTTGGACGCTTGCTTGTTAACGCCCCCTGTCGGCGCGGCCATGAACCTTTGAAAGACGCCCTGCCAGAGTTGCAGCGATTCCTGCGCCAGCTTTGTCGGCGCCTCGAACGCGCCTGTCGGAACCTGTTTCAGCATGCTCTGCGAAATCACCATCCACTGTGCCGGATCGAGTAGGTTGGTGCCTTCGCTGGCTTTCTGCGCTGCGCCGGTGGCCTGATGCGCCGCAAATTCGAGCCACATCTGTTGCAACTGCGTGCTCGCTTTCGCCCATTCCGCCATGTCGGCTGGATTGATCGCGGTCGGCAGTATGCCCGGCCCTGTCATCTCGCCAGCTCCGGTCGAAGGTACGCCAGACATCGCCTGGGCGAACATTTCGCGCATCGACTCGCCCTGCATGTCGAAAAATGCGCGGACAGATTCTGGAACGTCCATCCCGGTGCCGTTGTCGTGCTCTGGCATAACCTGCATTGTCCTCCTGCTGAGCGTTGCGCGCGAACTACGCGTTTCCACTGGTCTGGGCGAGCTTAGCGAAAACGCCTTCCCACATCGACCGATATTAGCTTAGACTGATCGTTACGCTCGCGGCTATATTGATTGCGCGAAATAGGGCAGGAATCGCAATGAACGACCAGTTTTATCGCATGAAGCGGCTTCCGCCGTATGTTATCGCGGAAGTTAACGCGATGCGTCATGCGGCGCGGCGCGATGGGCAGGACATTATCGATCTCGGGATGGGCAATCCCGACCAGCCTCCCCCGCAGCATGTCATCGACAAATTGTGCGAAGTGGCAAGCAAGCCTGACGCGCACGGCTATTCTCAATCGAAAGGCATTCCCGGATTACGGCGCGCGCAAGCGAACTATTATGCCCGGCGGTTCGGCGTTGACCTCGATCCGGAGAGCGAAGTCGTGGTAACGATGGGGTCCAAAGAGGGGCTAGCCAGCCTCGCAAACGCGATCACCGCGCCCGGCGATGTTATCCTGGCACCGAACCCGTCTTATCCGATCCATACTTTCGGCTTCATCATAGCCGGTGCCACGATCCGCTCGGTTCCAACGACGCCGGACGAACGCTATTGGCAGTCGCTCGAAAGCGCGATGGATTTTACGGTGCCCCGCCCGAGTGTGCTGGTGGTGAGCTATCCTTCGAACCCCACTGCAGAGACCGTCGATCTGGCGTTCTACGAACGTCTGGTCGCATGGGCTCGCGAGAACGAGGTCTGGGTTCTGTCCGATCTCGCCTATTCGGAGCTGTACTATGACGGTAACCCGACCCCTTCGATCATGCAGGTCGAAGGGGCGAAGGATGTTGCGGTAGAGTTCACCAGCATGAGCAAGACTTATTCCATGGCCGGCTGGCGCATGGGGTTCGCCGTCGGCAACAAGCAACTGATCGGGGCGCTGACGCGGGTCAAATCCTATCTCGATTATGGTGCCTTCACTCCGATCCAGGCGGCCGCCTGCGCGGCGCTCAATGGCCCGCAAGACATCGTTGAAAGCAATCGGAATCTTTACCGCAAGCGCCGCGATGTGATGGTGGAGGCTTTCGCGAGAGCCGGTTGGGACATTCCGTCCCCGGCGGCCTCGATGTTCGCCTGGGCACCGCTCCCACCGGCATTGACGGATATGGGGAGCCTCGAATTTTCCAAACAGTTGCTCACCGAAGCCAAAGTCGCTGTCGCTCCTGGCGTAGGCTATGGGGAAGAGGGGGAAGGTTTTGTCAGGATAGCTATGGTCGAAAATGAACAAAGGTTGCGACAGGCAGCGCGAAATATAAAAAAATATCTCGCCTCGCTGGGCATAAACAGTTCTGCTGCTTGAACTTTATTATATTGGCCGAATTTCGGTTGGCACAAATCCGGAGCAATATTGGTAGAAGTGCATTAACCATAAAAGATAATGACGGATGGAGGATGAAATGGCGCCCGCCGCACCGCGGCAGCTGACAGAGCGTCAGCGCGCTGTGATGGAGCGAATAGATCGGCGTGTGCCGATCAAGGTGATCGCACAGGATCTCGGCGTGTCCGAGACGCGAATCAATCAACATATCCGCGCGCTCAAGGACATCTTCGGAGCTTCGAGTCTCGGCCAGTTAGTCGAGCTCTATCGAGAAACACTCCCGCCCGAAGAAGCAGGTAATCTGCCTGAGGCAGACAAGAAAATTGAGGAAAATCAGGAGTCTAAAGAATCCCGTAAGGGCTTGAGCGAAGCTGTATACAGCAAAAGTCAGGTCGAATTGGGCGGCGTCGGTGTCGATGGCGGGAGCCGGGCCGACTTCGGCGAACTGGTAATGAACGACGCGTTCCCGCTCATCGAGCAGGCACCGTGGCTCCGACCAGGCGAACCAAAGGTCGTCCCCGGGGTGCTCGACGGCGAGTACGCCATCCTGTTTCGCCTCGCGGCAATTGTCGGCATTGCGTTCGGCTTTTTGGCTGCGGTGGTGCTGACCGTAACGGCAGCGATCACGATCAGCGAAGCGCTGGATGGGCGTGCAGCCGTCCCCGTCGATGACCAAGGCTTCTCTTGAAGAGCGAGAGTGAAGCCGGGAGATCACCAATGACCGATCGTATTCGCAATGATGCTCAAAACCTGAAGAAGCTTATCCGCGAGGCAGAAGCGCTCGCCGATGAATCGATGATTGCCTTCGCGCGCCTTAAGCAAGCTATGCTCGCTGCGCGTCAGAACCCGGGCGTGGAAGTCGACACCGGACAACGCGCGCTCATGCGGCTTAATCAGGCTGAAGGCCAAGCAATGGCGATGTCGACCAGCCTGCTGCGCGTTCATGACGAATTGAGTAAGGTTGCCGTCGAGAAGATGGGGCAAGATACCGGTGAACGTACGATCATCGAAGACGCCTCGCTCAAGCCGTTGGAATCGGTGGAAGCCTAAGTTGCTTTCGAGATGTTAGAACTGCTCGCCTCTGAGAACCGCGCCATTTTTCAAGACGTGCTCGCGTGGACAATTTGTCTCGCAGCTCTTGCATGGGGCCGGAGTCCAGAGCGAGCAGTCGCATTGACCTGGTTGTTGGTCATTGAGCTTCCCACAGTATTTTACCAGATCTCAGCAGATCCGGGTTTCAAGCGCACCGATGTGGACCCGTTTCTTGCGTCGACTGATCTAGTAGCCGCGATCATATTCATCGCGATCGCGCTCTACGCGAACCGAGCCTACCCGCTCTGGATTGCAGGCATGCAACTGCTTGCGCTCACTGCCCATGTGGCTCGGGGATTGGCTGAGACTGTCTCGCCCGTTGCCTACACGACGATGGTCATCGCTCCGGGGTGGCTACAATTGCTATTTCTTGGATGCGGTCTTGGGTTCCATTTGCTGCGTCAACGCAGATACGGCAACTACCGCGACTGGAGAATAAGTCGGGGCATGGCTGAGTGGTCGATGCGACGTACCAAACGGAGCAACGGATCGGCCACGCTCGCTTCCAGCCTTCGAACCCGAAAGGACGGGCAGTGACCGCTTTGATCCCGCACAAGAGACCGGACTGCAACGCCGGACTGGAAGACCGGCTCAACGCAATGGTCGGATATTTGCGAAGAGTGGTGCTCGAGGCACCTGAGCGCGGAGAGCGGTTTCATGCCGTCTTTATGGATGCGCGCCGCGCCTACCTTGGCGATGAACCGATGGGCCATGGCGACATCAGCGCATTGACGATCCGAATGCGTGAGTTGTTCGGCAAGGCTCTTGCAGTGGGGGCAAGCGCCATCATCATCGCGCATAACCATCCGTCGGGGGTCTGCCGGCCCAGCCAGCTTGATATCGAGGCAACTTTGCGTTTGGCCGAGGTCGCCAAAGCGCTCGACATCGAACTGCTCGACCATCTTATCTTCACTCACAACGCTGTTTATTCGATGCGTGCAGGGGGCAATCTGTGAATTCGACCGCGGCTCAATATCTCTTTCCCGACAGCGACACTCTTATCCCTCGTTTCCGCGAGGCGGGTGATGTCACGCTTGATCTGTTTCACCGAGACGGACGCGTGGAGGATCGATGGCTCGGTCTTCATCCTCGCGAGTTCGAACTGCTATGGCGATTGTCGGAGCAACCCGGCGAGCGAATATCCCGTCGTAAGCTGCTCGAAGACGTCTGGCGGATCACCTTCGAGCCGGAAACCAACAGCGTGGCGGTTCACGTGGCCCGCGTCCGTGCAAAGCTTGCCCCGTTCGGCCTGTCGCGCATTCTTGCAACGCATCCCGATGGTGGCTATTTCCTCGACACACCTCCCGGACCAAGTGCGTTTTCGTTTGGCGGTGGTCACGAAACATAACAGTACGACGCAGCAGACCACATAGTCTTCGCTCGCTCGTTCTGCGCGCATTTGCGACTGGACTTGCCGGATTGCATCGGCCAGTTTTGCGTCAGTTCGACAGCAAAACAGATGTGAGATTAGGCCAATGCAAGCCAACGCCATGCCAGCCAATGATAGGGTTTCGATCACACTGGGCGAGGATGGCGTAGCCCAGGTACGTCTCACGCGCGCAGACAAGATGAATGCGCTCGATCCGGAGATGTTCGAACGCATCATCGAGGCGGGCAGCGCGCTGCAACGCATGAAGGGGCTACGCGCAGTCGTGCTGTCGGGCGAGGGCAGGGCCTTTTGCGCAGGACTGGACACTGCCAGCTTCGCCCGCACCCCGAGTCCGGATGAGCCGGAACTGACCGAACGCACTTATGGCAACTCGAACAAGTTCCAGCAGGTCGCGATGCAATGGCGGAAACTGCCGGTGCCCGTGATCGCGGCCATTCACGGCGTGTGCTTCGGCGGCGGGCTGCAAATCGCGAGCGGCGCGGACATCAGGATCGTCCATCCGGAAACTCGCATGGCGATCATGGAGCTGAAATGGGGTCTTGTGCCTGACATGGGAGGGTATGCTCTGTGGCGTGGTCTGGTGCGCGACGACGTGCTGCGCGAGCTGATCTATACCAACCGCGAATTCAGCGGAGCCGAGGCACAAGGCCTTGGCCTGGCAACGCATGTCGATAGTGAACCGCATGCCCGCGCGACCCTTATCGCGAGCGAGATCGCCAATCGCAATCCTCACGCGATCCGTGCGGCAAAGCGCCTGCAGGCGGGAATGATCGAACGCGGCACCGATGCGATCCTGCTGGAGGAAAGCATCGAACAGCACGGCATCATGCGCACCCGCAATCAGGTCGAAGCGGTCATGGCCGGAATGGAAAAGCGCGAGGCAAATTTCGAGGACGTTTGATTGAGTGCCGAGCCATCCGCTCCCTCCGCCCTTCCACCCGGAGCCTACCGGGATACAATCCGGTTCGAAGGGCGGAGGGAGCGGATGGCTCCGGCCCATGTAAGAGAAGCCTCAACCAAACACGGCGACACATTGCAGTCCGTCGAGCACCTGCTGCCCTTGAGTATCCCACATCCTGAGCCGCTCTGATGAATAACCCGCATCCGCATGCTGGCTGGCATTCTCCGCCAGGTACCACCCATCCTCAGACTGCGTGTCCGGTTCCAACACATTGAACGACCAGTTGATCGAGCTGATCGGTCCCATCCGCTGCATGATCCGCATCGCACCTGGCGGCATGACGTCGCCCATCAACACCAGCTTGCTGACCGGGTCCAGCGAATGGTCTTCGGTCAATCTCGCCCAGCGCCGAATGGTCGCGCCGTGATCTTCATCCTTGGACTGGCCAAAGCGTATCTCGAAATTGTTCTGGATGAAGGACGGGCCCTGACCGTCCATCGCCTTGGGATTGTCGAGCGGCGCGCCGGGCCAGGTTTCCGGAGCGTTGGCTGATCGCTTGGCATTGGGGTCGCGAGCCGTCCCAAACAGCCAGAACGCCGTCAACGCGAGTTTGCCCTCGCTGTGGATCTCGCTGCGCACCTGAGTGACATTGCGACCTTGCCGGACGATTTGTGCCGATAACTCGATCTCCTCGCCCACCGGCGCGACAAAGGCGACTTGTGCAGCGCGCAGAGGGGGAAGATCCGTGAATGCCCGCCTGGCCATCGTGAAAGCGACCAGAGCCGACGCCCCGCCATAAAGCGTGCGTCCCTGCATCCAGTCGTTTGCTTCGCTAAGGCGGGCGGGGCCGGTTTTGCCGGTGATCGGTTCGAGCAGGCTGGCTATCGTCATGAAGACCGCTCTGCCGCCACTCGCAGCGCCAGTCCAGAATGACGTTGCGTAAGGTAGCGGATTGGATAGGCGGTTCGGATGCGCCGGACAATTTAGTCGGGATGCGTTTGCCGGATTGCCTTTATCGGGACGAATCGCTAGTGCCCGCGCTCCGCTTGACGTGTCGAGCGGCTCGGCCCGATGGCGGAGTGGTTACGCAGAGGACTGCAAATCCTTGCACGCCGGTTCGATTCCGGCTCGGGCCTCCACATTTTGAGTTCGCGCAGAGGCCGGTGTCATCCGGCGGTGGCTGCGCACGAGAGTGCCGCTTTAGCTCAGTTGGTAGAGCACATCATTCGTAATGATGGGGTCACGTGTTCGAGTCACGTAAGCGGCACCAGAGCTTCTTCCAAAATCGTCCCGAAACCGTTGATTTTCAGCGGTTTTTGGGGTATTTGTAACCTTCTGATGTTCCCGCTTTGTCCCGCGTCATGCCCCCACTTCTATCACCATTTGGGGGCATGAAAGGGGGCATAATGCCAACCAGAAAGGTCATGCCCCCAAATGCCGATTTTAGCGCAAGAAATCTGTAGGTTACGCCCCAAAACGTGTCATTTCGGAAAACCGACTCAAAAGGCCTCTATCTTGAAGTGTTTCCGAACGGCTCGAAGCTCTGGCGATACAAGTTTCGCATCGCCGGAAGGGAAAAGCGTATGGCCTTGGGAGCCTGGCCTGACATCTCGCTGGCAGATGCGCGCAAGCGGAGAGACGTGGCGCGGCTCAAGGTTCTCGACGGAATCGATCCCACGCTGGAGCGCAAACGGAAGAAGCGTCTGGCGCGCATGAACGCCGGGAACAGCTTCATGAGCGTTGCCGAGGATTTCATCAAGGTGCGCATGGAAGAAAGCGGGAAAGCGGAATCAACCATCCGCAAGGCGCGCTGGTATGTTTCGCTACTTGAGGATGCATTCAAAGTAGCTAAACGCGGAGTTGACCTGGTCTACCTCGATCCGCCCTACGTCCCGCGGGCCGATGATAACTGCTACATCAAACGCTACCATTTTCTCGAAGGCCTCTCGTGCTACTGGCAAGGCCTCGATATCGACTACTCGACAAAGGTACGGAAGATTCCCAAGCGCTACACGCCGTTCAGCTACAGGCGTGAGGCGACCGAAGCATTCGAACGCCTCTTCCGTCACTTCAAGGATCAGAAGATTGTCTTGTCCTACAGCTCGAACGGTTACCCAGATTTGGATCGGCTCATCGATTTGCTTAGCAAGACAAAAAGTGACGTCCGTGTGTTTCAACGCGACCATACCTATCACTTTGGGACGCATGCAAAGGTGAAACGCGCAGCGGTCCAAGAATATCTGATTGTAGGTCAGTAGTGCGCGTAATTCAGCAAAACTTCGAGCAGCTCATCGACAGCCTTTCGCCGCTCGAGGCGGATTGGATGGATGACACCGCCGAAGCGATCATGGAGCGGATACGCAGCGTTCCGATGAAGGCTGAATATGATCGCTCGGACATCGCGTCGTTGATTGATGCGGAGAACGGCACCGATTTCCAGGTGGCGAAGTTCTGCGTTGGTCTGTTTCTTGGTTTCTCGAAGGACAAACTCGAGGTCGAGCTGACCGATCGGCTCGGCAATGGCGGAAGCGGGATCAAACGTTTCCAAAGCGACCGAGAAAACTATCTCGATGTGCTCGAAGAACTCGGCCTGATTGATGCTATGACGGCGACTGTGAACGCGAAGCCTGTTTGGAGCGATATTCTCAAGGAGCGCCTGCGCTCCGGTCGAGGCAGTGCGATTCAGGGCCAGCAACGGGGCAGGGAACTTGAGGACTTCACCGAAGAGGTGATCCAAGAAGTTTTCGGCTCCGCTTATGAACCGCGATGCAGCTTCCAAGGCGCGAATGGTTTGGCGAAGTGCGATTTCGCCATCCCCGATAAGATGCAGCCATTCATCCTTATCGAAGCGAAGGGCTACGGCGCTACAGGATCGAAGATGAGCGACATCATCGGGGATGTCGATGCGATCATTGGTGCAAAGCGCAGGCGTTCGCATTCAAGCCCGCGATCGCCGATAGCCCGCCGCTTGTGCCTCGCTTTCCGTGCAGAACATCTCTTCCGCGCGCGTCGCATCGTAGTAAGGACGCCTAGGAAGGTGGTAGATCCTTTCGCCTCGCCTGCTGCGATTGCCTTTGATCAGACAGCCCCTGGAATCTCGATACACATGCTCCTGTGAGGTCTGCGGTTGATCCGGAGGCGCGGGTTCAAGCTTGACCACCTGTGTAGCAGCTTGTGGGTTGGCTGCCCGCCAATCTGACGGCAGTTCGAACGTCGATGCAGATAGGCCTGAGCTTAAGCGCTCCGCGATCTCTCCCGCCTGATATTGAAAATGCCTGCCTGACAGGTCGCCACCTTGCGGCTGTAAGCATCGGTGTCGATAAAGGTGCAGGCCCACACCTTGACCATCGATCAGCGATGCCAGCTCGGCGGTCGCTTCTGTACTATGCGCCGATTGAGGCCTGAAGATCGCAGCATGCTATTTTCTTTAGTGACTCCATTCCAAGCCGATCATCCAATGTCCGCTTTCGGACAATCGGCTGCGGCGCAGCGATGTCCGAAATTGGGGCGCAAAGCATAAGAACCCTCTCGGCAGGACTGGTTGCTCCCGCTCCGATTGAGAAGAAGGCCGATGCTTCCATAGATCAGTCAGCCCAGTAGACTGGCACCAACCGCGCACATTGGAACTTGACAGGCACACCGTACGCAGCGGTAGCTGCATGGGATGGCAAAAAAGCACGAAGAAACAGAGGCCTCGCTTGTCCAAAAGGGCAAGCAACCAGGTGGTAGCCAAGGCACAGGAGTATCCCGCCGCAGGCAGTCCCACCGCCTCAAACTGACCGGCTTTGTTGCGCGGCGAAAGTCGCTTCCAGTTGGCATTACATGGGATACAGAGCTACCCGGCTTCGGACTTCGCAAGCGCCAGTCGGGACACCTCACCTGGATTGTGAAGCACAGGCCGCGAGGCGTTCAGCGAATGGTGACGCTGGGAAGCGCAGGAGTGGCGGCAGGTGCGCTGAGCGCTCCCGCCGCGCGCGCTGCCGCGCGCAGATTGCTCATCAAAGCGACGCTAGCTGATCTTCCTGCCGCTCCGGAGAGGCAAAAGGCTCCGCTCTTTGCAGACTTCGCCGAGGAATTCTGGCTCGACTATTCGCCGCATTGGAAGCCTTCGACGCGCGATGCATCGAGGGCGTACATCGACAAGCGGCTGATCCCACGGTTTGGTGAGCTTTCCGTAGATGCGATTGAACGGGCTGACATCAATCGTTGGCGAGACAGCATGGCTGACGTGGGCGGAGCCTTCAATCGCAGCATCCCGGTCTTGTCGGTTATGCTGCAATATGCCGAGAAGCTTGAATACCGCGAGAAAAACACCAATCCTTGTCGCGGCGTCTCTCGCTTCAAGCGGGACTTGCCAGAACGCTACGCTTTCCTGTCGAAGACGCGCATCGGCGGTTCGAAGCGGAGTTGCAGAAGATTGCCGCGCAGGATGAAGCTGCAAAAGACGACGATGGCGCGGAGACTGATCAGGCCAGTGCCGAAGACCGAGCTCTGGAGGCGATCGGTGCCTATGCTGCCAAGTTTCTGACTGACGGGCCGACAATGGTTCAGGAATTAAAAGATTGGAAGGAACGGGCGGAAGGCGAGGATCCACTTCAACCTATCGATGCGGAACTCTTAGACAGGCTTTTTCAGAGGCGTTTGGCGTTTTGCGAGAACCTAAACGAGACTGGACCTGTTTTGTATCTTAAAGGGCGTGAGTACGATGTGTGGCAGCAGATTTGGTTCGGATATCGAAGCGATGACCCCATGGTATCCTTACGCGACATGCCCGAAGCCTTTCAGGGCTTTATGGAACAGCGTATCACTGATTGGCGCAAGCATCGCCTGTTCGGCATCGAACCTCCATTCTCTAACAATACAGATGATCTTAGGGGCAAAGCATGCCTGATCAGCATTAATGCTGATCCCTTACTCTACACTCAAACCGAACATGAATACGGAATATCGGTCTGGATACCGGTTGAAGATATGAAAGCCGGGAATTTTGACAACACTCAGGTCGTCCGCCACTGCGCTGTTTGATCATATCCGTGATATTGACATTTGCAGTTTCTGACTTCCGCTCCCACCCCCGATTTCAGTCATAGTGCTATGGCTCAAACTGGGCCGGAAGTTGACCGCCTGCTCTTGGCGTTGCACTTCGAATAACAGACCTCTTGTGATGCATTTGGTGCGAAAGGACATTGTTTCGAACGACAGGCTCTGCCTTCCCCTACCCAGCGGAATGCGTTAAGGATCAATCGGATTGGGTCGGAGAGCATATGTTTTACGGAGGCGGGGAAATCACATCATCTGCGGATGGGGAAAGTAAGCGAGAAGATCGCACAATGAAATCGAACCCCAAGCCAAAGTCACAAAAGGTCGCCAAGAAAGAGTTCCTCACTGAACCCAGAGCCTCGGCGGCGCGCGGCATTTCTTTTCTTGCTGGCGCAGAAAACGACGGCATGTCAGAAGAGACAAAGCAAAAAAGACCCAGAAGCAACAGGCTGACAAAAGCGGTCGCCTCACGTCAGGGTTTTGGCGATCTAGTGGAGATCTCCTCGCCAATCCGCCCGGCATCCGATCTAATCTTGAGTAAAGATGCGATGGACACACTTTCGGGTGTGGCGAACGAATTTAGGCGCGGCGACGAGGTCAGGCGTCATGGCTTGAAGGTCCGATCAAAGCTTTTGTTTTGTGGTCCACCGGGCTGCGGAAAAACGATGTGCGCAGAGGTCATGGCTTCTGAGCTGCACCTGCCCTTGGTAGTTGCACGGCTTGACGCGATAATCGCATCTCACTTAGGCGAGACCGCAAGCAATCTGCGAAAAATCTTCGACGCTGCGAAGGAAAAGTCCATGATTTTATTCTTGGATGAATTCGACGCCCTTGCACGTGCACGAAGCGACACAAATGAACACAACGAAATTCGGAGAGTTGTAAACAGCTTGCTTATGATGATCGACGAATTTGAAAGCCGCAGCATACTGATCGCGGCAACAAATTTGGAGGAGACAGTTGATCGTGCGATTTGGCGACGTTTCGATGAGGTTGTGGAATTCGAAAAGCCAACCAAAATGCAAGTCCGGCGCTTGCTGAAGATTAAGACGCGCAACTTCCCTGCGGAATTTGATCTCTCAGGTTACGCTGATCAGTTCGTTGGAATGTCATATGCACAAGTAGAGAGAGCCTGTTTGAGTGCTATTCGTACATCTATTTTGGCGCATAAAGAAAGCATATCAGAACAGGCCTTTAAATCCGCCCTGGCTCACGAACAGAAACGTGCAAAAATTGAAGGTCGTATATTGCGTTGATCTGCTAATAGCGCTGGAACAATTCCGCATATGGCTGAACACGCACATCTCCCGCTAAGGCGCCTCGAAGGCGAACTTGAACGCCGAAAGCAGGGTGGCTTTCCGGGTGGAGCTGATCGAACCCCAAGCGAGCACGGCCCAAAGATCAGGGGCGAAATTGAAGCGGTGCTAAAAGCTCAGCAAGAGCTGCCGACCATCGATGGAATTGATCCATCCCTTATCCTTCGAATTGAGATGTCGGGCATCGTTGACGAGTCAACTTGGGAGCGCCTTGGATTGCATGTGCTGTCCGAGGATCAAGACCGGACACTGTTGTTATTCGCTACAGATCGCGAGTTGGGCGACTTCCAAGCGCGTGTAGAGGCGTATTTAGCGGATCCTCCTCCTGGACAGAAAGGGCACAAATATGCTGGACTCGTCGAAGCTATCGACAGGGTCGGAACAGCGGGTCCAGACGATAGGGTCGGTGATAGCCTCGCATCTCTTGGCATCACCAAGTCCAGCGATTTTGACGATGGCAAGATCTATGTATTGGACATCGAACTCTTCCATCCAGGCCAGGTGTTCGAGTCCGAAATTTTCGTACACCGCCTCGAGAGCTGCCTGAATGAAAAAGATGGTGTGATCCTAAACACCTACATTGGCGATCGTCTCTTACTGTGTCGTGTTGAAGCAACCGGCGCGGCCATCAAAGAGGCTCTCCTACTCCCTGAGGTCGCAAATATCGAGCGCCCCCCGAAGCCTGATCTGAGCTTCGACGATCTTGGCCAGATTACAATTGAGGATCTTGAGGCTGGTAACGGACCTAAGGATGCTGCCGTCGCCATTGGCATCATCGATAGCGGCGTCAACTTCGGCCACCCGCTACTAGCCTATGCCGAACGGTCCGCGATCTCGCCCTATGCCGGTTGGTCGCACGCTGACGAAAATGGGCACGGCACGTCAGTGGCTTCGCTTGCTGTTTACGGCGACGTCTATGGTAGGGCAGAGATACCTGATTTTGACGCTCAATTTTGGGTGAGCAGTGCTCGCGTCGTTGACGCTTCGGGAGAGTTTCCGAAGGATGTCACAGTCCCTGAGGTGATGGAAGAAGCTGTTGAGAAGCTCTATGCCGAATACGGCTGTAGGATCTTCAACATCTCATTGGGCGATCCGAATTTGGTCTACGCGGATGGACGGACAGGGCCTTGGGCCGCAACACTTGATCGGTTGGCGCGCGATCTCGATATTCTATTTGTGGTTTCGACCGGCAACCAGAAAACGGTTGTCTCAGCCTTGGGCGAAGACATCCTCAAAGAATATCCCAGTTATCTGCTTGATGCTGCCTCCAGGATACTAGATCCAGCCACAGCAGTTAACATTCTTACAGTCGGCTCGCTTGCTCACGCGAACGGACTGGAAAGCGAGGACGAGGAGCTCGCCGGAGTTCGACCGATTTGTGACGCGGGAGCTCCCAGCCCATTTACTCGGTCTGGGCCAGGCATTCGCGGAATGATCAAACCCGATCTGGTCGACTACGGGGGTAACGCGGTATGGGATGGTCCAACCTCGAAGGTTGTAAGCGGTGGCTCTAAAACGTCCGCAGGCATTTGGGCCTTCCATCACGAGCCGATTACTCGCTTATTTCGGACACGCTCGGGAACCTCGTTTGCTGCGCCCATAGTGGCTCACAAGGCTGCATCCTTGCTTGCCGTTTATCCTGAAGCGCCCGCATCGTTTTTGCGAGCCATGCTTGCTCTCTCCGCTGACCTTACCGAGCCCGCTTACGAGCTGCTGTCATCAATAGACAAAACTGCCCCGCTGATGGTGTCCGGGCACGGCGTTGCCAGTGTTCAGAACGCCGCGACATCGGACGACAGCAGGGTTGTGTTCTATGTCGACGACGAACTCGCGCTAGATCGTTTCGCAGTCTACGAGCTGCCAATTCCGAAGATCTTTCAAACCACCAAAGGCAACCGAGAGATTAAGGTGTCGCTCGCGTTTGACGCCCCGACGAGGCGTACCCGCGCCGACTACCTAGGAACGACCATGGGCTGGCGCCTATTACGCGGGACAAATGAAAAAGCTGTCTTCGACAAGTTCCGCAAATGGGAAGAAGCTGACGGGGATCCGCCGGAGTTTCCAGCCCGGTTTAACTGCGACACGTTCCCAGGCCCACAGCTGCGGGAAAAGGGCACCTTACAATGTGCATCGTTCCGCGCCGCTCGCGATATGTCGCAATACGGCGACAAATACTACGTCGCTGTTTGGTGTCGTCGTCGGTGGGCTCCAGAGGAAATCGAGACACAGAGATTCACACTGTGCGTGCAGCTAAGACATGCTGCCGACATAGAATTGTACCAGTCTCTCACGGTGCCAGTCCAACTAAAGGCGTAAGGCTTCGTGCCCGTAGTGTCTGCTGAGATTGGTCGACCATAAAGCGCGATGCTATGACAGTTCAATAATAGCATGCCAGTGCATCAAAGGGACATTCTCGGGACTCGCTGGATACCCTATTGGACGACTGTTTTCAGGAAAAAATGTGATGCTATTATCATCCGAAATTGGGGCGCATAGGAGACCTGATTTAGGTGCGAGGCTGGCCCATGCACCTGCCCTCTCATCTGTGCTATCGGTGCGCGAGAAAAAGCCCAAGTAGATGCTGGGCGAGTACCTTATACCTAGAAATTCTCCGCGCGGTATGGACAGAACAAAACTCGCTTTTGCCGCTTATTTGGTCTCCTGAAAAGCGGCGAGCTAAGTTCGGCGAGAAGTCACTTGAGGTGAAGCTATGGGGATAGCGGCGGCGGTTTCTGTAACCGGTAAGAGGCTGCAATTCTGTTCGCTGTTTGCAGAATCTCCGCTCACGAAGACCCTCATTTTCATTGTCGTTTCACTCAAAACCAAGTCCTGTTGGTAGCCCAGAGCCGATCTTAGGAAGAATCCCAATTTGTCCCAAGAATACCCACCGGCTCTCGCTCCATAAATAGTTGAGAAAATTCAGTGCATTGAACGATACTCCCAAGTGACTGGAACCCTCCCCGCATATTGAAACTTGACAGCACACCGTACGCAGCGGTGCCGCCACATAACTTGATGAATTCAAGGAGGAAATCGGCATTGTCCACTTCTGGACCAGTTGCGGCACAGTCCTCTCTTGAGTGTACCGAACTGGTCCAGTTCGCTGTAAGGTACTGAGAAACATTGTAATATTTCCGGTTTCCTACACCCCGACCACTGGCATAGAGTGGCACTTGCCTTTCGAAGGGTGAGCCAGGTTCTTTGAACATCAAGGAGCTTGAATCATGCAACGAGATTACACGTTCACAATGGCCAGTCGGGACCAGGCGAAGCTGACCGGCGGGCATTCAGATCAATGCGAGTTTCCGTTTGAGGCTCAGCAACACCGGCGAGGAGCTGGACCTAGTGAGCAGCCCATCCGGCGCTTCATTCGGCTTCGAGAAGTCCTGCATCGGACCGGCTTAGGCAGGTCTACTGTCTACCGCTGGATGGACGAAGGGAGGTTCCCTAAGTCCGTTCGCCTGGGCGGTCGTTCGGTTGCCTGGATCGAGCATGAGATCGACGAATGGCTTCAGGATCGATGCAGATGAGGCCAGATCCGGATTGCCTGACAGGGACAGAAATTTCGCGTTCCCTGTCAGCGAATCCGGTGCATATTGGAGCCCTAAAACACCCTGTTCGAGTCACAATACCGGACTCACATTTCCACAAATTTTGGTGGGGGCATGGCTGGGGGCATGAACAAATGGAACTCCCCAAACCTACTGATTTATCAGTATTTTAGATGAGAAATGCGGGTCCCGTAAGCGCACCAGAAACTCTTCAAAGTTGTTCCTCTCAACCGCAGAAGCCCCTGGGTTGCGGGAAAAAACGACTCCCATAATGGCGCAGGAGATCGCTCCGGACTCCCAAAATACACTCGCCAAAGAAAAAAGGGTGGACACCCATCGGTGCCCGCCCTGATCCTTGTCATTATAGCTCGCTTCAAAGCGTTACGCGGGCGCCCAAGAAGAAGAGCGTGCCAACCGGGCTGACCGGGAATGCCTGTTCGGTCACAAACGGTTGGCGATCGAAGATGTTATTCACGCCGCCATATACTTCGAACATTTCGTTGATGCCATAGTTGAAGGTGATGTCGTGAATGAAGGCATCGCTCGAAAGCCCATTCTCCGGCGTATACGTGTCGGCCCCGGTATTGCCGACGGTTTCGATTTCGACGGCTCGCAGACCCTGACTATCCAAATAGGTCGTGCCCCAGGTAACGCTAAGATCGCTCCAATCCCATGTTAGCGACGCGCGTCCAGCCCATTCAGGGCGCTGTAGCTCGCCCAGCTCCGGATCGACGTTGGTCAGATCGCTTGGATCGAAGAAGTCGTTCAGCTTGTCGACCCACGTCCCGCTTCCATTCAAGGTGAAGCGGTGATCGCCCAGATCGACGCTATACTGAGCGGCGAACTCAATACCTGCAGTTTCGAGCCGAGCAAAGTTAAGTACGCTCTGACGGAGCGAACTGAAACCGCCTGTGCCCGAGATGCGGTCGATGAGCGGGCAGAACTGGTTCTCGATGCTCGCGCTATCAACACAATTGTCGACGATGTCCTGCGAGGCGACCGGATCGATCGCGTCCTCAATCTCGATGTTGTAATAGTCGACGCTGACGATCAGCCCGGGAATGAAGCGCGGTGTGATCTGAGCGCCGATTGTGAAGGTTGTCGCAGTTTCCTCTTCGAGATCCGGATTGCCGCTGATCGTCCCCGAAAAACGTGCGGTAAGTGGATCGACATATACGTATGGGCTGCTGGCAGAGATCGGCGTCACCCCATCTTCTTCGAGACCATCACCGTTAGGATCGCGCGGGTCAAAACCGATACCGGCAAAGAACGCAGTGCAGTTGGCCTGCCGCAGCGCGGGATCTTCGCCGGTGACGAGATTGTTTACGTCGCATGGATCATCCGGGCGGAAGAATGCACCCTGCGCCGGATCGAAAAGTTCGTTGATATTGGGTGCGCGAACCGCCTGAGCATACGTGCCACGGAACAGAATATCCTCGGTCGGTGCCCAAAGCCCGCTCACATTCCAGGTGAATGCGCTCCCAATCGTCGAATAGTTGGCAAAACGGGCGGCACCGCTCAGCTCAAGAGTTTCAGCGAAAGGTACTCCTGAGAGGATCGGCAAGCGCACCTCACCAAACAATTCGTAGACAGTGAACTCGCCGCCTGAATTGATGCTGGGTGAGGCTGGGTCGAAGACCAGAGCCGTCTGCGCGAAATCCAGATCGCTAAGCAAATCACCCTGATTGACGTCCGGAGTCGTGACTGGCGCAACGCCTTGGATCAGAGGATCAAACCGCGACGTGCTTATCTCCTCGCGAAATTCAAAGCCGGCAGCGAACCCGACAGGTCCACCTGGAAGTTCGAAAAATGCACCGGTGTCGCCAGTGAAGATCGCGCTGAATACCAATTGCTCAAGCTCGAATTCGTTCACTGTGGTTGTGGTTATGAAGTTGATCGCATCCTGGCTGATAGCACCAATGCCGCCGAGAATGTTGGCAGGCCGACATTGACCATCGCCGGGATTGAAAGTGAAGAAACCAGGGTCTCCGGCAGGTATGCCGAAAGGCGTAGTGGCTGGAGCAGTTGGATCGATATCGGATCGGCAGATAGGGTTTCCGGCCCCGTCGGTGGTTACGTCAATCGCGGCGAAAAACCGGTCCGGAATGACCCGGTTATTGTCGAGTTGCGTCTGCTCGAATCTTCCGTAATTTCCTGAGAATTCGTACGATAGATGATCGGTGATCTCGCCGCGCAAGCCGGCGACGAACCGATAGGTTTCGAACTCGTTGCGATCACGATTGGGGCCAAGATCCGTCGGATCGCGCGTGATATAGAGGCCTTCTTCGACGCCGTCGCCAAAGAACAACGGTGCGACAAACTCTTGCAGGTCCGGCGTAATGAATGGGTTGTCGGAACGGATCGTCAGCAGGTCGTAAAACGTATTTGGCTGCGCCTGAAATTCAGCCGTGCTCGAAACATACTTACCTTCGACGAAGAAGGTTGCTTCTGTCGAAAACTCATAGGCCAAGTTTGCATTGACCGACCAACGCTCTGTTTCCGGGATCAGCGAGTTGGAGTTGAAGTTATTCTGAATGCCGTCGCCGCCGAACTGGTTAAAGAGCGCAGCAATCGCGCCGTCCTGGTAAACTGACAAACTGCCATCGGCGTTGATATTCGCGCAACCTCCGGCAAGACCGAAGGCACCGGGGTTGAAAGTGCTGTTGAAGCCCACTGCGGATTCGAGACAATCGGGCGTGCCGTTACCGTTGATGTCCGGGCCATCGCTCAGCCCGATGTCGCCGGGGGCGATTACACCCCCTGCCGAGGACAGTGAAAAGCGCGGATCTGTTGCAATGAACCTTCGCGGTGCATTTACCGAGCGTTCGATCAAGGCCAGTTCGGTTGCTGTCGGCGTGAAGCCGGCCGCATCGACGGGAATCAGCCCGCCAACAACGGCGCCATTGGCGAGGAAATTGGGCGTATCTGCGCCCAGCTCGCCTGTTTGAAACCGCAGTGCAGGGTTCGGCAAATCGTCAAATATTCCGTTGTCGCGCGAAAAACCGCGCTCGCCGAATTGCAACTCATCGCCACGCGCATATTCGCCAGAAACCGTGATGTTACCGCGACCATCGGCGAAATTGCTGCCCCAGGTAAGATCAGCGTTGATCCGCCAAGCGTCCCCTTCCGACGAGATGCCCGTCTGAACGTTACCTTCGATGCCTTCGAAATCATCGCGCAGGATGAAGTTTACAACGCCTGTAACAGCATCGGCACCGTAAATCGAAGACGCGCCGCCGGTTAATGTTTCAACTCGTTCGATAAGAGCAGTTGGGATCGAATTGATATCGACTGCCTGCTCGCCAGCGACTCCGGAGACATGCCGTCGACCGTTAACCAGGACGAGCGTCCGATTGGCGCCAAGGCCGCGCAAGTTGAGGATCGACTGACCAACGGCTTCGCCGAAGACGCCATCGATTGAGCCTTCTGATGTCGTCGATGTGGACAGCGCCGGAATATCCCGCAGGACGTCGACGACATCTGTCGTACCAGCCTGCCGCAACTCCTCTGCACTGACTGAAAGAATTGGAGCAGCAGAGCCAATGTTGGGATCGCGCGCGATACGTGAGCCGGTAACGACAATGACCTGTTCGTCTTCGGCTGTCTCTTCCTGATCCGGCTGCGATTGTGCGTGTGCCGCGAAAGGCATTGTGCTGGCGGCCGCAAGCAAGAGCGCTTGCGCCGAAAATTTGGTAGATTTCACTGCATGTCCCCGTGTGTTGCAATGCAGCAAGTTCGCCTCGCCGCCGCTCCGTGTCAAGGAACTTTCATTAGATTGTAACCTATGCGTCGCCCTATCTGTAATTATGTTGCAATTTTGCAATGCTAATCCGCACGCATCAGCGAATTCGCATGGTGCGGCGCATCACAGCAAGCAGCTCTATTGCGACTATAAACCGGCGGTCTGGACCGCGTAATCCCAGCCTACTCGCTCTTGTAGACGTCGCCCGCTTTCATCACGAAACTCACGCTCTCAAGCAGGGAAACGTCGGCGAGAGGGTTGCCTTCAACGGCGATGATATCTGCGGATGCACCAGGCGCGATCACGCCGAGCTTGCCTGCCTGTCCCAGCGCTTCGGCCGAGTTGTAGGTCGCCGCGCGTAGTGCCTCTGCCGCGCTCATGCCGAATTGAACCATGCGCGAAAGCTGCCGCGCATTATCCCCGTGCGGATACACACCCGCATCGGTACCGAACGACATCTTCACCCCGGCCTCATGCGCACGGCGGAAATTGTCGCGTTGTGTTTGCCCGACGACGCGCTCCTTTTCGAGACTTTCGGGCAGAATTCCCGCAGCCTCGCCTTCGCCGAGAATAAACTCGGTGACGTAGATATCCATGTTGAGAAACGCGCCGTTTTCGCGGGCGAGCCGGATGCCTTCGTCATCAATGAAGCTGGCGTGCTCGATCGTGTCGACCCCCGCTTTAAGCGCGTTGACTATCCCTTCGGCTCCGTGGGCATGGCTGGCGACCTTCAGGCCATGGCTGCGCGCCTCTTCGACGAGCGCGGTCAGTTCTTCGACCGTGTACTGCGGCGCGCCGACCTTGGTGCCTTTCGACAGCACGCCTCCGGTCGAGCATGTCTTGATCAGGTCGACACCGAACTTGCGATTGTAGCGAACCTTCGACCGGGCCGCCCAGGGACCATCGGCAACGCCTTCGCCGCTCGCCTCGTATTCGGGTGGGAGCAAGTTGTTGTCGGAGCAATGGCCGCCGGTGATGCCGATCGGAGGTCCGGACACGAACAGGCGTGGTCCGGGAATGTCACCCTCGGCAATCGCATCGCGTAGGGCGACGTCTCCGAAGCTGCCCGCACCGACATTCCGCACGGTCGTGAAGCCCGCCATCAATGTCGTCTTCGCATTGACCACTCCGGTGATGGCTGCGCGTTCATCCGATACCGAAAGCCTGCGATAGCCGTGCAGATCGGAATCACTGGTAAGGTGCACATGCATGTCGATCAGGCCGGGTAGGATCGTCTTGCCTGCCAGATCGAGATATTCCGCGCCATCGACCTGCGGAGCCTCGCCGGTGCTCACACTGGTGATTTCGCCATCTTCGACTGTGATGACCGGATCGGCGATCAGCCTGCCGCTTTCAACATCGACCATGGCATCGGCAGTCAGGATGATCGTTTCTGCCTGCGCGGTGCCGGACAACAGGATGGCGGCTGCGAAAGCTAGGCTGGCGAATTTCACGGTGAGGTCTCCCGAAGCAATCATCGCGTCAGGTAACAGCTTTCCTTTGGCTGGCAAATCCGCGCGCCTGCTCTTCGCTTTGACAAAAGGACGGCTTGCAGGCCATGTCGCTGGCGGGACGCACGAGGGATCGCGGGCACTTGGACGCATCACAACAGCACAGAGTGCTTGTCGCAGGGGCGAGTGGCACGATCGGCCGCGCGGTCGTGCGTGCGCTGGTCGCGCGTGGTCACCGGGTGATTGGACTGCTGCGTCGGGGTGCATCGGGCGAAGCGGCGGCCAGCGAGTTGATAGGGTGGGGCGCACAAACTCTATTTGGCGACCTGAGAGATCCGATGGCGCTTGATCGGACCCTCGCGGATGGCGCTTTCGACACTGTCATCTCGTGCATCGCCTCGCGCAGCGGTGCGCCCAAAGACGCGAAGGCGGTCGATTATCAGGCTAATGCCAACCTGCTTGCCGCAGCGGAGCGCACGGGTGTGCAGCACTTCGTGTTGCTGTCCGCGATCTGCGTGCAAAAACCGCTGCTCGCGTTCCAGCATGCCAAGCTTGCCTTCGAGGCGGAGCTGCGGGCGAGCGAAATGGATCATACGATCATCCGCCCCACCGCCTTCTTCAAATCGCTATCCGGACAGGTCGAGCGGGTCAGAAACGGCAAGCCTTTCCTGTTGTTCGGCAGTGGTGAACTGACCCGGTGCAAACCGATCAGCGATGCCGATCTTGCCGCCTTCATCGCGGATTGCGTGACTGATCCGAAGCGCCGCAATCACACCCTACCGGTCGGTGGACCCGGCCCTGCAATTTCTCCGCGCGCGCAGGGCGAGATGCTGTTCGAATTGACCGGACAGATACCCCGCTATCGCTCCGTTCCGGTCGCCATGTTTACCGGTGCTGCTGGTGTGCTGTCGCTGGGCGCGCGTTTTTCGGATTGGTTCGCTGAAAAGGCCGAATATGCACGCATCGCCCGGTATTACGCGACCGAGAGCATGCTGGTGCTCGACCCTGAAAGTGGCGAGTACGATGACGATGCGACGCCTGGATACGGGAGCGACACTTTGCGTGATCACTATGCCGACCTGTTGGCCAGAGCGGAGCGTGGTAAGTGAATAACGGAAACCTCCTCTTCACGCTGGGCAGCTGTATTTTTTTCATGGCACTGGTCGCCTGGATCAGCTGGCTGAGGACGCGCGGGACCGCCGATACCAAGGACGGTTATTTCCTTGCAGGGCGCGGGTTAGGGGCAACCTTCATCGCCGGATCGCTGCTGCTGACCAACCTTTCGGCCGAGCAATTGATCGGCCTGAATGGCTCGGCCTATGGCTACAATCTGTCGAGCATGGGCTGGGAAGTAACCGCAGCCGTCGCGACCATTGCAATGGCGCTGGTGTTCCTGCCGAAATACCTCGCCGGCGCATTCACGACCCTGCCGCAATTCCTGAATGATCGGTTTGATCCGGGCGTGCGCAGGCTTTCTGTGCTGTTGTTCATGCTCGGCTACGGCCTCGTGACGATCCCCAGCGTGCTGTATTCAGGTTCGCTCGCGGTGATCGCCTTTTTCGACATCCCCGCGCTTACAGGGCTCGACGACTTCAATGCCCTGATCTTCACAGTCGTGCTGATCGGGGTAGTCGGCTCCGTCTACGCGGTGTTTGGGGGGCTGCGCGCAGTCGCGGTGTCGGACACGCTGAATGGTATTGGGTTGCTGATCATCGGCATTCTCGTGCCAGTCCTCGGGCTGATCGCTCTGGGCGAGGGCAGCTTTGGCGCAGGTCTGGCGACCCTGACTAGCGAGCATCCGGAAAAGCTCAACGCGATAGGCGCTGCCGACGATCCCACACCGTTCGGCACGATCTTTACAGGCATGATCTTCGCCAATCTGTTTTACTGGTGCACCAACCAGTATGTGATCCAGCGCACGCTGGGTGCGAAGAGCCTTGCCGAGGGGCAGAAGGGCGTGCTGTTCTCCGGCTTCTTCAAGATCATGGTCCCGTTCATGATGATGATACCCGGAGTAATCGCATTTCACCTTTACGGGCCGGGACTGGGCAGCATCGACGAGGCGTATCCCAGGCTGATCCGCGATGTGCTGCCGGTCTATCTTTCGGGCTTCTTTCTCGCAGTGTTGCTCGGCGCTGTGTTCAGTTCGTTCAACTCACTGCTCAACAGCGCCGCAACCCTGTTCAGTCTCGATGTCTATGCACCGGCGCGCGGCGGGCAAGCGAGCGATGCCGAGCTGGTGCGTGTGGCAAAGATCGCCAGCGTGGTGATTGCGCTGTTTTCTTTTGTGGTCGCGCCGTTGCTCTCGCTCGCGCCAGAGGGCCTGTGGCAAATCATTCGCATTTTTACCGGCTTCTACAATATCCCGACTATCGTGATCGTGATCGTCGGCCTGTTCACTGCGCGCGTTCCGGCGCTCGGCGCGAAGATCGTGATTGTCTTCCACGTGATCGTCTATGGCCTGATCCGCTTCGTGTTCGATGATGTGATCACGCTGCACTTCATCCATCTCTATGCGGTGCTGTTCGTGATCGAGGTGGGAATCATGCTGGCATGCGGTGCAATCGCGCCGCGCAAGGAGGCGTGGAGCTTCACCCGCAACGAGCAGGTCGACATGACGCCGTGGCGTTTTGCCAAGCCGCTCGCGGTCACGCTGTTCAGCTGTGTGGTCGCGACCTACCTGCTGTTCTCGCCGCTGGGCGTGGCGTCGGCCGATGGCCCGAGCATCTGGTTCGCGCCGTTGCTGGGCGCGCTGGTGGTTGGTAATCTGGCGGTTTGGGGCTTGGCGCTCCGGCAGCCGACTTTAAGCCACCAGTGAAGCGAGCACCCGGCGCTTGCCTTCGAACGGGCGGCGGCCATGCATCGCGAGGTAATTGTCGACCAGCGCCACATCGCCCGACTGCCAGGCGAGGTCTGCGGTCAGCTCATCGGCGATCGCAACGGCTGGCGCCATATCATCCGATGTGATCGCCGCCCCATCGCCGAATGTGATCGCCCGGTTCGGATCGTTGCGACTGTCGGCCCAGCCTCGAAACGCCGCGATCAACTGGTTGAAGAAGCTCTTGCGACCATCGGCCAGAGTGCGAATCGCGGGCAGGGCAGGGGTGGTTGCGCGCAGGCTCTCGTCATCCTGCCATTCCCACGAATAGCCAAGGTCAGCGAGGCGTTTCTCGGCTTCGTCCCGGTCAGCCACGCTCAACGTGCTAAGCCAGCTTCGACCCTGCCCGGACCCCGCATCGTCACTGCCCGGCATGACATTGGTGTAACGCACGCCTTCCGCCTCGACACGGGCGACGAAATCGGGCGCTTGCTCGGCAAGGCGGGTCAGCACCCAATCCGATCGACACAGCGGCGTTGCGCCGCCCGTCTCTGCCGCGATCTCGCAGTAGAAGAACAGCTTGCTGGGATAGAGCGGTGTCTGCGCCATTTCGTGATGCAGGAAAATCTCGGTCGTCGGCGGCGCTTCGTTGGCGGTGAAGACGCGCGGCGTGACATTGGTGCGCACCGCGTTGGAGAGTGAATCTTCGTAGGTGAAGCCGGGTTCACCATAGGCTTCTACCGCCGCATCGAAGGCCAGCGGATCGGGCACATCGAAGCCGCGAAACAGCAGCGCTCCGGCATCGTCCAAAGCCGCATCGACCGCCGGTTTGTTGCTGCTCAGGAAAGCGGCGAGATCGCCGCCGCCTTCTATGATTGCGGGAAATTCGGGTTGAGCCATATCAGTCATAGATCGGATGGAAGGTGTTGAAGGCGGCCTCGGTAAAGACGCCCGGATCATTAAAGCGGCGGTCTTGGTTAAGCGCGCTGATCGCCGCCATTTCGACCTGGCTCAGCTCGAAATCGTCAATGGCGAGGTTCTCGCGCATCCGCTCAGGTTTGGTGGTCTTCGGGATGATTGCTGTCCCGCGTTGAATGCCCCAGCGCAGCAGCACCTGCGCAGGTGTTTTGCCATGCGCCTGTGCGGCGACCATCACCGGCGCGGCTCCCAACAGGCTCTCGCCTTCGGCCGCCATATCGAGCTCGAAATAGCTTTGTGCGCCGAGCGGAGAAAATGCGGTGACGTCGATACCGTAATCGGTCGCGCACCGGATGAGCTTCTCCTGCGTCAAATAGGGGTGCGCCTCGATTTGCAGCATCGCGGGCTTGATCCGCGCATAGGTCATCAGATCGTGGATCAAGGCGGAATTGTAATTGCACACACCGATCCGGCGGACGAGGCCCTCGTCGACCAGCGCCTCCATCGCAGCCCAGGTCTCTTGCAGGGGCACGGCGGCGCGATGCATGCGCGGGTTGTCGGAGTGGGGATCGAACAGCCACTCGGGTGGATAGCGGGTTTCGATGGGCACGAATTGGAGAGCGATGGGGAAATGGATCATGTAAAGATCGAGCTGCTCGAGCTGAAGGTCGGCCAACGTCTTGCGACACGCCATCTCGACATGGTCCGGCGCGTGAAATGTGTTCCACAGCTTCGACGTCACCCACAGCTCGTCCCGCGTTACCAAGCCATCGGCAATCGCCTGCGCGATGCCTTCGCCGGTCTGGGATTCGTTGGCGTAGTCGGCGGCGCTGTCGAGGTGGCGATATCCGGCGCGCACGGCCTCGACGACGGTGGTGGCGGTCTCGTCTTGCGGGATCTTCCACAGGCCGAAGCCAACCTGCGGCATTGTCTCAAGCATGCTCTACGTCCTTGTCGGAAAACTGGATGTCGACCGGCTGACCGGTTGCTATCGATTGCTGGGCTGCGGCGCCCATCACGACCGATCGATAGCCGTCGCGCGCATCGATCAGCGGGTCGGTTCCGTTTATAAGCGCCGCATGAAAATCGCGCAGTTGGAAATAGGTCGCGCCATGATGGTCGCCTGCTGCGAGCGCGTCTGGCGGCGTTTCGACGTGCGACACGAATGGCCCGGATTTGTCGCGGGGTGACCATGTGACCTCGCCGCGCGGCAGCTTCACCTCCATCTTGCCGAAGGGGCCAACGGCGGAGATTTCCTCCTGCTGCTCCGACCCCTCGGCGAACATGCAAAGGTCCAGCGTCGCACGCGCTCCGCCTGCGAAATCGACCATCACGAACGCATTGTCGATGATGTCGGGTGTTTCGTCATCATATCGCTCATCCAGGTGGTTCACGTCCTGCGCTCCGCTGGCAAACACGCGCACCGGTTCATCACGCAGAATGTGGCGCATCAGGTCGAAAAAATGGCAGCATTTCTCTACTAGTGTCCCGCCAGTGTTGCGGTTGAAGCGGTTCCAGTCCCCGACCTTTTCGAGGAATGGGAAGCGGTGTTCGCGGATGGCGAGCATCTTGATATCGCCCGCTTCGCCAGCATGGACCCGCTCGATGAAGCGGGTGACGGGTGGCATGTAGCGATATTCGAGCCCGACCCAGAAGAGGTTGCCATATTCCCGCTCCGCTCTTGCGAGCGCCTTGGCATCCTCGATCTGCGTGCACATCGGCTTTTCGAGCAGCACCGCGCAGCCTGTTTCCATGATCGGCTGGACGATGTCGAAATGGGTGAAGTTCGGCGACGCGACGATGACCGCATCGGGCTTTGCTTCGGCGAGCATTTCGGCGTTGTCAGCGAACATCCGAGGCATCTGAGCCAGAGTATCGGCTAGTGCTTTGGCCTGATCGCGCGAGCCTGCATCGGGATCTGCGATCGCGACCAGTTCGGCGCCATCGACCAGCGCGATATTGCGCATGTGCTCGCGGCCCATCATGCCGCAGCCGATAATGACGTAGGTCTTCGTTTTGCTCATCGCGATGCCAATGTGCGCGAGGGCAACGAATGGCAAGGGATCATGGTGGCGATCATCATGCGCGCTTCCAGATCGCGACGCCTGCGGGCGGGATGACTGTCTCTCCGACCAGGGGTTGTCCCAGATTGAGCGAAGCGCAGTCGATCGGTCCGGTGGAATAATTATGCGCGAAAATGCACTTCTGCGTCGTTCGCATCCTCAGGCCTTTCGGCAGGGGGAGCAGCGATACATCCGCTTCGCTTGCCATCCTTCCGATGAGCAGACGCAGCAGCTCACGATCGGGCCAGCCAGCGCAGTACCGGACGCCCTCGTGCCGGAATACAATTCCGCGCCCGTCGGCCAGCCCGAATTCTGGTTCGAGATCGCTGTCCACATCCTCTCGCCAACGCGTGATCGACCAGCCGTCGCCAGCCTCTTCGACGCCATCACGCAGGCTCTCCACCCGCGTCACGGTGAGTGAAATCAAGGCTCGTACATCGCCGGGAGCCAGGCCGTCCGGAATGCAGAAACTGTCGGTCTTGCTGCCCGAGCGCGGCCCGATCAGCACCGGGCAATCGAGCGCCGCAATCCGCGCCGCAAACCCGCGCGGCACGATCGGCAGGCTCGGCACCATCACCATGCGATAACCCGAAAGATTGGCATCGGGCGCGACGATATCGACGTTGAGACCAAGCCGCCGCAGCGCCGAATACCATTCGAACACCAGCTCCAGATAGCGGAAGCTCTTGCCCTGCGGTTGTATCCCGCAAACCCACGCGGCCTCGTATGAGAACACCAGCGCGACCGGAGCCTGTTCCACCTTTTGCTGACCAAAATGCGCAATGACGCGCGCGGCGCGGCGCACTTCCGAGGCTGCTTCGGCGTCCTTGCTGTCGGGGCGCAGCAGCCCGGCATGCATCTGCTCCTGTGCAAACGGCGCCTGCCGCCAGCGGAAATAGCTTGTGAATTCGGCGCCATGGGCAAAGGCTTCCAGCGTCCATAGCGCGACCATGCCCGGCAGCGGCGCGGGGTTATAGCGCGCCCAGTTCACCGGCCCCGGTTGCTGCTCCATGATCCCCCAGCGCCCGTTTGAGCAGCCACGATAAAGGTCGTGGTGAAACGCCGCGATATCGGGATGGCCCTGCCTCAGATAGTCGCGTTTTTCTTGCGCCGAGAACCAGAACTGTTCGAGAAATCCGAGCGGATAGCTGTCCCACGTCGCAACATCGAGATCGCGCCCAACTGCGTGGTGATCGAATTCGGTAAAGAAACCCATGAAGTTGTGCGTGATGTCCCGGCCCGGCGAATGTTTGCGCAGGATCGCCACCTGTCGGCGATTGAAGCGTGCGACCTGGTCGGATGAGAAACGACGGTAATCGAGCCAGTGCGCCGGGTTCGCTTCGGTTACCGTCAGGTGAGGCGGGTCGATCTCTTCGAAAGAGCGATATTCCATGCTCCAGAACACATTGCCCCAGGCTGTGTTGAGCGCTTCGACCGAGGGATAGCGCGCCGACAGCCACCCGCGAAACTCCTCTGCCGCTGCCTCGGAAAAGCTCAATACAGTGTCGTGACAGCCATATTCGTTGTCCGTCTGCCATGCGGTGACGGCGGGATGCTGGCCATAGCGTTGCGCCAGCGCGGTGGTGATCCGCGCAGCCTCGTCCTGATATCCTTGATGCGAGAAACAGTAATGCCGCCGCGATCCAAACCCGCGCGGGCGGCCCTGTTCGTCGATGGCGACCATGTCCGGCATACGATCGACCAGCCATTTGGGCGGGGTCGCAGTCGGAGTGCACAGGATCACTTTCAGCCCGGCACCATGCAAAGTCTCGATTGCTCGGTCGAGCCAGTCCCAGTCATAGCGGCCCGGCTCGGGCTCGATCCGGCTCCAGGCAAACTCGCCGATCCGTACCAGCGACAGGCCCATGTCCACCATCCGCTGCGCATCCTCGGTCCACATCGTATCGGGCCAATGCTCCGGGAAATAGCAGCAACCGAGTTTCATGCGTGGCGGGCCTTTCCAATGCGGTCGGACGCCCCTAACCCAGCAATCGCGGCTCGACCAGTCGGGAGTGCACGCCACGCCGACAATTCCGCATGCGCTGGATTTACAGATATAAAAATATCTTTATATGTTCGGCAAATGGTGATCGACGCGCTCTTCAAGGCTTTGGCGGACCCGACCCGTCTGCGCATCGCGCGGCTGCTCTCTACCATGGAGCTGGCCGTGGGTGAACTGGCGCAGGTGTTGGGGCAGAGCCAGCCGCGCGTGTCGCGCCACGTGGGCATCCTGTGCGATGCTGGTCTGGCCGAGCGCCGCCGGGAAGGCAGCTGGGTGTTTCTCAGGAGCGCCAGCGGGGTTGAAGAGCCTGACCCGATAGTCGCCGCAGCCGAACGACTGCTGGCGATTGCCGAGCGTGAAAACGCCGATTTCGCGCAGACCTGCGAGGATGACCGGCGCAAGCTGGCGGCGATCCGCGAGGCCCGCGAAGCGACAGCAGAAAGCTATTTTGCACAACATGCAGCCGAGTGGGACGATCTGCGCGCGCTCCACAGCTCCGATGATCACGTCGAGCAGCAATTGATAGCGGCGCTAGGTGATGCGGCGCTCGGCAATGTGCTTGATATCGGAACCGGTACGGGACGTATGGCGGAGATGTTTGCGGAACGCGCCGAACATGTGGTGGCGCTTGACAAGAACCTCGAGATGCTGCGCGTCGCCCGTGCCAAGCTCCAGCATCTGCCCACTGCGCAGATCGAGCTGGTGCAGGGCGACTTTTCCGATCTGCCATTCCCCGCCGCCAGTTTCGACACGGTGCTGCTGCATCAGGTGCTCCATTTTGCTCAGGATCCGGCATTGCCGTTGGCCGAGGCCGCGCGCGTCACGCGATCGGGCGGACGGATCGCGATTGTTGATTTTGCCGCGCATGATCACGAAGAATTGCGCACCCGCCATCAGCATGCCCGGCTCGGCTTTTCCGACCGCCAGCTGCGCGATCTGCTGCGCACATCCGGCTTCGCCGCGCGCGCGCCGATCGCGCTCAGCGAGGGGAAGCTGGTCGTGAAAATCTGGATCGGCCAGCGCCGCTCCGACCCCCACCTCGCATCCCCTGCAAAAGAGCAAACCGCATGACCACGCAACTGGATCAATCCCGCGAAGCGCGCACCGCGCATGACACGCCGCTGTTTTCCGGGCTGCCGGGCGATGTGGATGTCAGCTTTGAGTTCTTCCCGCCCAAGAGCGAGAAGATGGAAGCGCAATTGTGGGATGCGGTGCAGGAGCTAAAGCCGCTCGCGCCGAGCTTCGTTTCGGTCACTTACGGGGCCGGCGGGTCGACCCGTGAGCGCACACATGCGACCGTCGCGCGGATCATTGCTGAGGCGCATCTCCCGGCTGCGGCGCATCTGACCTGCGTCGGAGCCTCCAAGGCTGAAATTCGCGAAGTCGCCGAGCAATATTGGGAAGCGGGCGTGCGGCATATTGTCGCGCTGCGCGGTGATGCGGGCGAACCGGGCGCGCCGTTTACGCCGCACCCGGATGGATTTGCCAGCGCTGCCGAACTCGTAAGCGGGCTGAAGGATATCGCCGATTTCGAAATATCGGTCGCTGCCTATCCCGAAACGCACCCGGATGCCGATTGCCCGCAGGCCGATATCGACAATCTCAAGCGAAAGCTCGATGCCGGGGCCACCCGCGCCATCAGCCAGTTCTTCTTCTCCGCCGACACGTTCTTCCGCTTTCGCGACAGCCTTGCTGCCAGCGGAGTGACGCAACCCGTCCTCCCCGGCATCCTCCCGGTCACCAACGTTGCGCAGGCGAGGAAGTTTGCAGGACTGTGCGGCGCGGAAATCCCTGCCTGGATGGATGGACTTTTCGAGGGGCTCGATGCCAAGCCCGCCGCGCGCAAACTCGTCGCTGCGACTGTCGCCGCCGAATTGTGCCGCAGGCTCTATGCAGGCGGTGAGCGCGACTTCCACTTCTACACCCTCAACCGGCCCGAGCTTGCCTATGCGATCTGCCACATGCTCGGCAAACGCCCTGTTTCGGAGGCCGCCCAATGACGCTCGCAACCAGCCACGCCCGCCAACAACTCAAAGCCGCCGCTGCCGAGCGGGTGCTGATCTTCGATGGCGCGTTCGGCACTCAAATTCAGAACCGCAAGCTGACCGAAGAGGATTATGCGGGCGATCTGGGCCTCGAAGCCGATCAAAAAGGCAACAACGATATCCTCGCGCTGACCCGGCCTGATGTGATCCGCGACATCACGCGGAGTTATCTCGACGCGGGATCGGATGTTATTTCGACCAACACTTTCTCGGCAAATCGCATTTCGCAGGCCGACTACGCCGCCGAAGATCAGGTCGCCGCGATCAACATTGCCAGCGGAAAGATCGCCCGCAGTCTTGCCGATGAATACGAGGCCAAAGATGGCAAACCCCGCTTTGTCGCCGGAGCCATCGGCCCGACCAACAAGACGCTCTCGCTCAGCCCCGATGTCGAAGACCCTGGCTTTCGAGAGATCGACTTTGATGAGCTGACCGCCGTATACAAGGAACAGGCCGCCGCGCTGGTCGAGGGCGGATGCGACTTCATCCTGATCGAAACGGTGTTCGATACGCTCAATGCCAAAGCCGGGATCATGGCGGTCAAGCAGCTCGAAGCCGAGCTGGGCCGCGAGGTGCCGGTGATGATCTCGATGACGCTCACCGACCTGTCCGGGCGCAATCTGTCAGGCCACACGGTCGAGGCGTTCTGGTACGCGGTGCGCCACGCCAATCCGATCACCATCGGCCTCAATTGCAGCTTCGGCGCAGACCAGTTGCGCCCGCATGTGCAGGTGCTGTCGGGCATCGCCGACACGCTGCTGATGGCTTATCCGAACGCGGGCCTTCCGAATGAACTCGGCGAGTATGACGAAATGCCGGAAACCACTGCGGGCCTTGTGTCCGAATGGGCGAAGAACGGTCAGGTGAACATTCTGGGCGGATGCTGCGGCTCCTCGCCCGAGCACATCGACGCCATCGCCAAATCGGTCGACGGCATCGCCCCGCGCGAAGTGCCAACGCCCGAAACCGCGATGCGGCTATCGGGCCTCGAAGCATTTGTGGTGGCAGCCTGAATTCTAACCCCGCTCGTGCTGAGCCTGTCGAAGCACTGCTTTTCTTCTGGCTTGACGGAACAAGTGAAGTGAAGCCCCTCGACAAGCTCAGGGCGAACGGATTGAAAGATTTGTAAGTGAACGAGAACTCTTCAGCCTCAAGCTTCATCAATATCGGTGAGCGCACCAATGTCACCGGCTCGGCCCGGTTCAAGAAGCTCATCATGGCGGACGATTACGCCGCCGCCGTGGAGGTCGCCCGCCAGCAGGTCGAAAATGGCGCGCAGGTGATCGACGTCAATATGGATGAAGGGCTGCTCGACGCCGAGCATGCCATGACGACTTTCCTCAAACTGATCGCCGCAGAGCCTGATATCGCGCGCGTCCCGGTGATGATCGACAGTTCCAAATGGGACGTGATCGAAGCCGGCCTGAAATGCGTGTCCGGCAAGCCGATCGTCAACTCGATCAGCATGAAGGAGGGCGAAGAGGCGTTTCTGGAGCAAGCGCGCAAGTGCATGGACTATGGCGCGGCGGTGGTCGTGATGGCATTCGACACGGTCGGTCAGGCGGATACGAAAGAGCGCAAGGTCGAGATATGCAAACGCGCCTATGATTTACTCGTCGGGATTGGCTTCCCGCCTGAAGATATCATTTTTGACGCCAATATCTTTGCAGTGGCGACCGGGATCGAAGAGCATGACCGTTATGGCCTCGACTTCATTGAGGCGGTGCATGAGATCAAGAAACAGTGCCCGCATGCGAAGACCAGCGGCGGGCTGTCGAACCTCTCCTTCAGTTTCCGTGGCAATGAGACGGTGCGCCGCGCGATGCACTCGGTGTTCCTGTACCACGCAATCCCTGCCGGGCTCGATATGGCAATCGTCAATGCCGGACAGCTGGACGTTTACGACACGATCGACCCGGTGCTGCGCGATGCCTGCGAAGACGTGATCCTGATGCGCGCTGTAGAGGGCGAAGAGAGCGCGACCGAGCGGCTGATCAACCTGGCCGAGAGCTACAAGGGCAAATCCGTCGCCGATGAAAAGGCGGCCGAGGAATGGCGTGGCTGGGCAGTTGAAAAACGGCTCGAACACGCGCTCGTCAAAGGCATCGACGCGCATATTGTCGACGACACGGAGATCATGCGTGCCGCTACCGCCGAGGCGGGCGGTCGTCCGATCGAAGTGATCGAAGGCCCGTTGATGGATGGCATGAATGTCGTCGGCGACCTGTTCGGCAGCGGCAAGATGTTCCTGCCGCAAGTGGTCAAATCCGCGCGCGTGATGAAGAAGGCCGTGGCCCACCTGATCCCCTATATCGAGGCGGAGAAGGAACTGCTGCCGGAAGCCGAGCGCACGTCCAAAGGCACGATCATCATGGCGACCGTGAAGGGCGATGTGCACGATATTGGCAAGAACATCGTCGGCGTCGTTTTGCAGTGCAATGGCTATGAAGTGATCGACCTTGGCGTGATGGTGCCGTGGACTGACATTCTCAAGTCGGCAAACGATAACAATGCCGATATGATCGGGCTGTCAGGTTTGATCACCCCTTCGCTCGATGAAATGGTGACCGTCGCTGAAGAGATGCAGCGCGCGGACATGACAATGCCGTTGCTGATCGGCGGGGCGACCACTTCGAAGGTCCACACCGCGCTCAAGATCGATCCGGGCTATGAAGGTCCGGTGATCCACGTTCTAGATGCAAGCCGCGCGGTAGGGGTGGCTTCAAAGCTCCTTTCAGACACCCAGCGCGACGAGTTCGTCGAGGATACGGCGGACGAATATGAGAAGGTTCGCCAGGCCCGGTCCGGCAAGACGCCCAGCGTTTTGCTGTCGATCGAGGAAGCGCGCGCAAACTATTACGACGCCTATCTCAGTGATAAGCCTGCCCCGCCTCTCCAGCCCGGAGTTCACGTATTCGACGATTGGGATCTCAGTGATCTGCGTGACTATATCGACTGGACCCCGTTCTTTCGCGCGTGGGAATTGCATGGCAATTATCCGGCGATCCTGACGGACGAAGTGGTGGGCGAAACCGCCAGCCAGCTGTTCGATGATGCCAATGCGATGCTCGACCAGATAATCGCCGAAAAGTGGCTGACCGCGCGCGGCGTTGCCGGTTTCTGGCCCTGCGCGAGGGATGGCGACGATGTGACGATCCACCGAGTCCGGCGCGAAGAGCATGTGACGCTCCCGTTCCTGCGTCAGCAAGTGAAGAAAAGCCGCGACCGGGCCAATATGTGTCTGGCTGATTTCATCGACCCCGATGGCGATTGGATCGGCGGCTTCGCGGTCGGCATCCACGGGATCGAGCCGCATTCGGCGCGGTTCCAGGCGGATAAGGACGATTATTCCGATATCCTGTTGAAGGCGCTGGCGGATCGTTTTGCCGAGGCCTTCGCCGAGCGCCTGCACCAGCACACCCGCACCGACTTGTGGGGCTATGCTCCCGGAGAGCAGCTCACCAATCAGGCGCTGATCAAGGAAGAATATCGTGGCATCCGTCCGGCTCCGGGTTATCCGGCATGCCCCGATCACTCGCTGAAACCGATGTTGTTCGAACTGCTCGAAGCGGAGAAGAATGTCGGGCTGACTTTGACCGAGAGCTTCGCAATGTATCCGACGGCGGCGGTCAGCGGGTTCTATTTCGGCCATCCGGAGGCGGAATATTTCGGGGTGGCGCGGATCGGGCGCGATCAGCTCGAAGAATACGCCGACCGGCGTGGGGTCGATCTTGAGACGGCGGAGCGCTGGCTGCGGCCGAATCTGGATTGATCTTGTGCAGGTTAGCGGCGATGCAAAGGGCATGATCAGAACCCTCCTCGCCGCCTCACTATTGCTTCTGCCAATCGCCGCTCACGCCGAAGAGCCGCAGCCTGCGACCGTCGTCGTCGCGTTCGATGGTGAGGGCATCAGGCCCTTGATTGTGGAGGGCGTGCGCAATCGCGATACGGGACAACCAATCGAGGCGAACGATCCGGTGCGGATTGCCAGCATCTCCAAGTTGATCATGGCGCTCGCAACTCTGCGGCTGGTGGACGAAGGCAAAGTGGCTCTCGATGCGGACGTGTCGGACTATCTCGGCTGGCAGGTCCGCTCACCGAACTTCCCCGACGCAAAGGTGACGCTCGCACAATTGCTCTCCCACCGCTCGGGCCTGCGCGACAATGCGGGCTATGTTATCCCGCTGGGCGAAAGCCTTGAAGCCAAGCTCGCCGATCCCGAGGCATGGTATGCCGATGCGCCTCCGGGTGAAGCTCCCTTCGAATACGCCAATCTCGGATCGCCGCTGGTTGCGACCGTTCTCGAAGCGGCTACCGGTGAACGTTACGATCGCCTGTTGGAGCGCACCGTCTTCGCTCCGCTCGGGATCGAGGCGTGCGCAAATTGGGTCGGCTGCGAGGAGGACATGATTGCAAATGCAGTCACCCTCTACCGCGCCACCGGCGAGATCGCCCGCGACGATCCGAACGGCCTGCCGCCCCATTGCACCATCCCCGTGGCCGAGCGGGTTGAATGCTCGCTCGACAATTATGTGCCCGGCACTAACGCTTCGATCTTTTCGCCGCAGGGCGGGGTCCGGATCGGGATGATGGACCTGGCCAAGATCGGGCAGGCCATCCTCACCGAAGACGAGAAATTTGTCTCCGGCGAAGCGATTCTGGCAATGAAACGTTCGATCGATGATCAATTGGAAACTCCGAATAGCCCCGAACAGGATTTTTTCTGCATCTACGGGTTCGGGTTTCAGGCAATCGATATGGAAAACTCGCCGTGTGTCGACAGCCTGTTCGCTGACGGCGTTCCGCGCATCGGACATGCCGGTGAAGCCTATGGGCTGAGGTCGGGTCTGTGGTTCGCACCGGACGAGGGGGCAGAGGGGGAGCCGATCTGGGGCACTGGTATCGCCTATTTTACCACCGAAGTCCCGCCGCGACAGTCGGCTGAGGACGAAGGCGGCTTCGACCCGCGCGAAATTGCATTGATGGAGCGCGCGAAAGAGCTTCTCGCCGCCAAGTCATCCGATTGATCGCAAGATTGTTTCGTGTTTTCCCGGATTATGCGCGCAAGTGATTGACGCATCCCTTCGCATGCGCAACATGAGCGCCGCCTGCCGGAAGTGATTCCGGCGTCTTTCGCGGGAGAGACTACGCTTCATTCGTGAGGTTGGCGCCGAAGGAGCAACCGCCCCGGAAACTCTCAGGCAAACGGACCGCGACAAGGCACAGGCACTCTGGAAAGCGTGCAGGCGCATCCGCGTTTGCACCACCGAAGGGGAGGCTGTTGATGCGCATGTCGCATCACCGGCTGAAGCTCTCAGGTTTCCCGACAGAGGGGGCAGGAAATGCGCTTGGAACGGGGTTTCCCGTCAAAGCGTTATGCACCTGATCGGGGACCGGATTTGAGCGACGACCACACACACGACGAACCGCCTGTCGAAGAGCAGCCGATCAATCATCTGCCGCTGAACATCTGGCATATGGCGCGCGGCGGGAAAATGGTTCCGTTTGCGGGCTATGAAATGCCGATCGACTACTCGCGTGCGGATGGCGGGATTGTGGCCGAGCACAATTGGACGCGGGAAAGCGCCAGCCTGTTCGACGTGTCGCATATGGGCCAGCTGGGCTTCAGCGTTGCCGAAGGCGAAGAGGGCGATGCTGCCGCCGCGATCGAAGCACTCGTTCCCGGTCTCATCACCTCGCTTAAACCGGGCAAGATGCGTTATTCGATGCTGCTCGATGAAAATGGCGGCATAATCGACGATTTGATGATCACCAATGCCGGGCCGCGCATCAATATGGTCGTCAACGGCGCGACCAAGTGGGACGATATCGCGCATCTTCGCGAGCATCTGCCCGATGAAATCAATGTCAGACACTTCGATGATTGCGGGCTGCTCGCACTGCAAGGGCCGAAGGCTGGCGCGGTGCTGGCCGATCTGATCCCTGGCACGGCAGAGTTGACCTTCATGACCGCCGGGCTGTTCGAATGGAACTCCACGCATCTGTGGATCAGTCGCGCTGGCTATACCGGCGAGGACGGGTTCGAGATTACCGTGCATGAAGATGCCATCGTCGATCTGGCCGAGACCCTATGCGGCGATGAGCGCGTGAAGCCCGCGGGCCTCGGCGCGCGGGATTCTTTGCGGCTCGAAGCGGGCCTGCCGCTCTATGGCCATGACATCACCACCAATACCGACCCTGTCAGCGCTGACCTGACCTTTGCCCTGTCCAAGAAGCGCCGCGAGGCGGGTGGATATATGGGTCATGGACCGGTGATGGAGGTGCTGGAGACCGGTCCCCGGCAAAAGCGCGTCGGCCTGTTGATCGATGGCCGCATGCCCGCGCGTGAGGGCGCCGATGTCTATGCTGGCGATACCAAGGTTGGCCGCGTCACCAGCGGCGGGTTCTCACCGACGCTCGGCCGTCCAATCGCGATGGCCTATGTCGATGTCACGCATGCCGACAACGGCACCGCGCTGGAATGCGAGGTGCGCTCAAAGCGCCTATCCGCAACCGTTTCACCCATGCCGTTTGTCCCGCACCGCTATTACCGAGGGAGCTGAGTTTTATGCCGCGTTACTTCACCGATGAACATGAATGGATCGACGTCGAAGGCGATAGCGCCACGGTCGGGATTACCGATTACGCGCAGGAGCAATTGGGCGACATCGTGTTTGTCGAACTCCCGGATGTCGGCGCGATGGTCGACAAGGGCAAAGATGCCGCCGTGGTCGAAAGCGTAAAGGCCGCAAGCGACGTCTATGCACCGATCAGCGGTGAAGTGACGGAAACCAATTCCGCACTCGAAGACGAGCCTGCGCTGGTCAATTCCTCGCCCGAGGAAGAGGGCTGGTTCTTCCGCATGACCATCGGCGATGAAAGCGAGCTCGAAGGAATGATGGACGACAAGGGTTACAAGACGTTCATCGAGAGCCTTTGATGGATACTCCCCTCCCGCTCGCGGGAGGGGCAGGGGGTGGGCATGGGCCGCAAGGCCCACCCCGCTGCGACTAAGACCGCTGCGCGGCCAAGTCTCGCTCCCCTCCCGCTCGCGGGAGGGGTTTTGGAGTGAATTATGCGTTACCTGCCTCTGACCGACACCGACCGCGCCGATATGCTGGAGCGTGTTGGCGCTTCCTCGATTGATGATCTGTTCGTCGATGTGCCCGCTGTGGCTCAACTCGATGGGCCGATCCGCGACCTGCCGATGCATGCCAGCGAGATGGCGGTTGAGCGGCATATGAAGGGACTGGCGAACAAAAACGTGGCGGCGGGCGATGCGCCGTTCTTCCTCGGTGCTGGGGCCTATCGTCATCACATCCCGGCGAGCGTCGACACGGTGATCCAGCGCGGTGAGTTCCTGACGGCCTACACCCCGTATCAGCCCGAGATCGCTCAGGGCACGTTGCAGATGCTGTTCGAGTTTCAAACGCAGGTCGCGCGGCTCTATGGCTGTGCGGTGGCGAACGCGTCGCTCTATGATGGTTCAACCGCATGCTGGGAGGCGGTCGCGATGGCTGGCCGCGTGACCAAGCGCAAACGGGCGGTGCTGTCCGGCGCGCTGCACCCGCATTACGCTCAGGTCGTGAAGACGATGGCGCAGTTCACCGGCGACACGATCGCCGACGCACAACCGGCGATCCAGACCGAACCAGATCTCGACGGTCTCGTGAGCCGGATTGATGAGGATACCGCTTGCGTGGTGGTGCAATATCCCGACATTCTTGGGCGGATCAGCGACCTGTCGAAAGTTGCCGACGCCGCCCATGCGAAGGGTGCATTGCTCGTCGCGGTCAACACCGAGCCGGTGGCTCTAGGCGCGATCAAGTCGCCGGGCGAACTCGGCGCAGATATCGTTGTGGGAGAAGGGCAGGCGATTGGTGTCGGGCTGCAATTCGGTGGGCCCTATCTCGGCCTGTTCGCGGTGCGCGATCCCAAGCATGTTCGCCAGATGCCGGGGCGCCTGTGCGGCGAGACCACCGATGCGGAGGGTCGGCGCGGTTTCGTGCTGACGCTCTCGACCCGCGAACAGCATATCCGACGTGAAAAAGCGACGTCGAACATCTGCACCAATTCCGGCCTGTGTGCGCTCGCTTTCAGCGTTCACATGACGTTGCTCGGTGAAAAGGGCTTGCGCGAACTGGCGGCTGAGAACCACCGCCTCGCCTGCCTTGCGGCCGACCGGCTGGAGAAGGTGCCGGGCGTCAAGCTGCTCAACAACGCATTCTTCAACGAGTTCACGCTGATGCTCGACGGCAAGCCTGCACGCGACATCGTGCGTGATCTGGCCGATCGCGGCGTGCTGGGCGGGGTGTCGCTCGGGCGGCTGTATCCGGGTGTCGATGCACTGGAGCACGCGCTGCTCGTCACCGTGACCGAGCTGACAACCGAAGAAGATATCGAAACGCTCGCGACCGAGCTGGAAGGAGTGCTGGCATGAACGCGCCCAACAAATCCGGCTGGAAGCCTCAAATGGAAACCTCCGAGGACGGCATTCACACCGGCCCGGCGACCACGACTGGCAACCACGCACTGATGCTGGAAGAGCCGCTGCTGTTCGAGATCGGTCATGCCGAAGTAACCGGCGTCGATCTGCCTGATATCGATGAAAGCGCACCCACGCGCCTCGCCGGGCTTGAGCGTTCGGAACCGGTTGGTCTGGTCGGACTGACCGAACCGGAAACGGTGCGCCACTACACCCGCCTCAGCCGCCAGAATTACGGGATCGACCTCGGCTTCTTCCCGCTCGGCAGTTGCACGATGAAGCACAATCCGCGTCTCAACGAAAAGATGGCGCGGCTTCCGGGCTTCGCCGACATCCACCCGCTCGCGCCGCAGCAGACGGTGCAGGGCGCGCTCAAAGTGATCGATGAACTCGCCAACTGGCTCAAGACACTCACCGGCATGCCGGGTGTCGCGATGAGTCCAAAGGCAGGTGCCCATGGTGAGCTGTGCGGCATCCTCGCGATCCGCGCTGCGCACACCGCCCGCGGTGATGCCCGCGAGGTCGTGCTGGTGCCGGAAAGCGCGCATGGCACGAACCCTGCGACCGCGGCTTTCGCGGGCTATGAGGTCGAGGATATTCCCGCGACGCCTGAAGGTCGCGTCGATGTCGAGGCATTGAAGGCCAGGCTCGGCCCGGACGTTGCGGCGGTGATGATCACCAATCCCAACACATGCGGGCTGTTCGAGAAGGATTTCCGCACCATCGCCGATGCCGTCCACGAGGCGGGCGGTTACGTCTATTGCGACGGCGCGAACTTCAACGCCATCGTCGGCCGCGTGCGCCCCGGCGATCTTGGCGTCGATGCGATGCACATCAATCTGCACAAGACCTTCTCCACCCCGCATGGCGGCGGCGGCCCTGGCTCCGGCCCGGTGGTGTTTTCCGAAGCGCTGATGCCGTTCGCCCCGCTGCCCTTCGTGCGCAAGGGCGAGGGTGGGAATTTCGAGCTGGTCGAAGAGGAATCGCGCGAAGCCACGCGCGGCCAGACCTTCGGCAGGATGACGGCGTTCCACGGGCAGATGGGGATGTTCACCCGTGCGCTGACCTATATGCTCAGCCACGGTGCAGACGGGTTGAAACAGGTCGCCGAGGATGCGGTGCTCAACGCCAACTACATCCTGCGCAGCCTCGAAGACATTCTGCATGCGCCCTTCGCAGACAGTGGGCCATGCATGCATGAGGCCTTGTTCGGCGATAAGGATTTCGGCGGCGGGCTATCGACGCTCGACCTTGCCAAGGGATTGATCGACGAGGGGTATCACCCGATGACGGTGTATTTCCCGCTGGTGGTCCACGGCGCGATGCTGGTCGAGCCGACCGAAACGGAAAGCAAGGCGAGTATCGATCAATTCATCACCGCGTTTCGATCCGTAACCGAGCGCGCGCTGGCTGGCGACCAAAGCCTGAAACAAGCACCGTATTATGCGCCGCGACGCAGGCTTGATGAGACGGCGGCTGCACGCAAGCCGAAGCTGGCCTGGAGTGAGCCGGAAAAGTGATTTAGCGGGCTAGATGTCGGCGGAGGCTTTGGGGAGGGGGCGTTGCTCCGGCCCCACAGCCACCCCGCCGCCTTGCTTCTCTTCCGTTTCCTCAACCACGAAGCGGATCTCACGCAAGTTCATGATCGCGACGTAAAACCCGATCACGGCGAGTGAACTTGCTCCCAAAACCGCAAAGGCGGCCCCTTTCGCTCCGTTCCACTCGATCGCGGCGTCAAGGACGATCAGAGCGAGCACGGTCGGTGCGGCGCGAACGAGGAATGCGGTGCCCGCGCGCCCGGCCGATACAAGCAGCGATTCAAGGCTCGCGCCGACCAGCTCGACGGCGCCTGCGATGGATAGGATCACCATCGCCCAATAGAATACGCGGAACTCTTCGCCAGCGATCAGCTCCAGCCCCATGCGCCCGAAAAACAGCGACACGGCAACGGCAATCACGCCTCCGATCAGCGCGATATTGGCCATCCGCCTCGCGATGCCCAGCGCATCATCCTTGGCATGGACCAGCTCTGGCAGGATCGCTTTCGAGATCGCCTGTGCGAGCGTGACCAGGGCCTGCCCCAGCTGGCTTGCAACCCGGAACCCGCCCGCCAGTGCTGCCCCGCCGAACGTCCCGACCAGCAGGATCATCACCTGTTTGCTGGCAATCGTTAGGCTGCCCGACATGTTGGTCGACCACACGAACCGCCAGGCGTCGGCATGTTTTTGCGGGATGCGGGTCAGACTTATCTTCGACAGGTCGATCGGTTCGGTCCGCGCTGCGACCACCCACAGCGTGATCGCGACCAGAACTTCGGATGCGGCCCATGCCAGCACGAAGCCCATGACATTGGGCATGAACAGCCAGGCGAGCCCCGCGCCAGCCGCGCGGATTACCGGCTGGACGGTCTCCGCAGCGGTCGCGATCGCATATTTGAAGCGCAGGCGCAGCAGGCCGGTCGGCGTCGTCCGGATCGATAGCAGCGAGATCAGGCAATAGCCCAATGTCAGCCACATCAATTCAGTCGGAAGGGGCAGCCAATATTGCGCGCTCCAGACAAGCAGCGCAGCCAAGACAGACCCCATCGCCACCGAAAGCATATCGAGCGCGATTGCGAATCCGGTTGCATCGGCAGGGCCGTCTCCATTCGCGCCCCAGCGAACCACGAACTGCCATGTCTGAAAATTGGCGATTCCCGTGACCGCTTGGCCCAGCGCAATGATCAGTGCGAAATAGCCAAACCCCTCGGTGCCGAGCGTGCGCGTGGCGAGCGCCAGATAGACGAGACTGAGCACGGCATTGACGCCGCGCCCGCCCAGCAGCCAGCCCATATTGGTAAATAGCCGTCCCATCGTCCCTCAGCTTCCGCCCCGTCAGCTGGTAGTGGCAGCGTCCCCCGGTTCGCCCCCTATATCGCCCCCGATTTCGCCTTCGCGCCGTTTGAGAATTTTCTCGGTCACTTCGAAGGTCCGTTCATTATCGACGTCGATCGCATAGTGCCCGTCGGAAACGACAATCGGCACCATCTTGAAGCCGAACCGTCGCGAAATCTGTTCGAACAGCTTTTCCTTCGAACCCCAGCCCATGCGGAACCGGATGAGGTTCATGAACCCGAACGCCTTGATGATGCGGCGCGGGAACTTCACGAACTGCCCGCCCTCACGCATGATCTCTGCGGCGCTCAGGGCTTTCTCGCTGCCGAGCCAGTACATGTTGCAATTGGAATAGCCGCCGTCGGTGAATTCGTAGAACTTGGCCTGACCCTGCGGATCGGCGGCTTTGACATCGCGCCTGCGTGCGAGCGCCGCTGCACCGCCTGCCCCTGCTGCGAGGCACTTGGTGATGAACTCCGAATATCCTTCTGGCGTGACCAGGCAATTGTCCGCCGTGGTGATCATCACCGGAAAATCGGCCCCGTCCGCGCCTGAAAAAACGCTGTCGACGATGTTGAATTTGCCCTCGGCAAAGGTCAGCCGACCCTCGGCCAGCAGCTTCGCGATGGTGGGTTGCTCGGCGATTTCGTCTGGCTCATGTGCGACAATCCGGATCGCACCGACATTCTCGCAAGCAGAAACCTGACGCGCGACTCGCTCGACCATCGCCACTCCGTTGACCGGGACAACGCATTTCTGCGCCACACCAGCCCGCTGGGCGAGCGGATCGAGCACGCCGGAGCGCTTCCCGGCCATGATGAGTGCAGTGACTTTTTGCTGGTTCGTCGTCTCGGTCATGGGAGGAGCCTTTACGCCAAAGCTTCGCGCGGCGCAAAGCCAGTAAAGGTCACCCTTGTGCAACCTTTTGTGGCGCGCCACGGAGGGGTATGCGGATCGTATTTTCTCGCAAGGGCTTCGACAGCAGCGCCGGAGGTGGACCCTCACCGATTCTGGCGACCAGTGAAGGACCACCGGGGCGTCCGGTGAGTCTGCCGATTCCGTCAGGAACGGCCAGCGCCACGACGTACGGCGATCTGGGGCTTGGGGAATTGGCGGCGAGCGCCAGTCGCGGAAAACTGAGCGCCAACGATCTGTGCCACCACGATCCGATGTTCTTGCCCGATGGGACATGCGTTTTCGGGCAGCATGGCGCGGCACAGACCCACCTTGAGCGGCAGGGCGTGGGTATCGGTGACGTGTTCGTGTTCTTCGGCCTCTTTGCCGATAAGAGACCAGAAGAGCCGCATCACCGTATCTTCGGCTATCTTCGCGTCGAAGAGATGATTGCGCTCGCCGATGGTGTTCCGCAGGACTTGGTTGATCTCAGCCACCCGCACGCATTGGCGATGCACAGCGCCAACGACGTGATCTGGCGCGGGGAGGGGCGGGTTGCGAACCGGGCCTCCGATACCTTGCGGCTGACGGTGTCAGGCGGATCGCCAAGCTTGTGGCAGCGGCCTGAATGGCTAAAGCGCGGCGGGCTATCGTATCACGACCGTGAGGAGCGCTGGATGCGCGGTGGGATATTACGCTCCGTGGCGCGTGGACAGGAATTCGTGGCCGATATCGGCAGGCGCAAGGCCCCGCGCGAATGGCTCGAACGAGTTATCGCTGATATACTCCGCGACTGATCAAAGCGTCTTGATGATCCCTGAAAAATCCAAGCCGCCATTTTCCTCGGCGAATTTCTCGTACAGCGCCTTGGCATGCTCGCCCAGTTCGACTGTCGCACCCGCGCTTGTTGCCGCTTCCATGGCGAGCCGCAAATCCTTCAGCATAAGCGGGGCGGCAAATCCGCCTTGATAGTCGTTGTCGGACGGGCTTTGCGGGCCAACTCCGGGCACCGGGCAATAGCTCGTCATCGACCAGTTCTGCCCAGATGAAACGCTGGAAATGTCATAGAATGTCTGCGCGTCCAGCCCCAGTTTCTCTGCCATCTGGAACGCCTCGCAGGTGCCGATCATGTGAATCGCCAGCAGCATGTTGTTGCAGATTTTCGCTGCCTGTCCGTTGCCCGCATCGCCTGCGTGAATCACCGCCTTGCCCATCGCGGAGAGGATTGGCTCGGCCCGCGCAAACGCCTCTGCACTGCCGCCGACCATGAAGGTGAGCGTGCCGCCATTGGCCGCCGCGATCCCGCCTGAGACGGGCGCATCGACCATCTGATATCCATGTGCCTTGGTCACTTCGATCACCTCGCGCGCGGTGGCTACATCGATGGTCGAACAATCGAGCATGATTGCACCTTCAGGCGCATGGCCGATAACATCGTCCCAATAGACCTGCTTGACGATCGCACCGTTGGGCAGCATCGAAACAACCGCTTCGGCTTCGGCGCAGGCTTCCTTTGCAGTGGCGAAGGTCGCGCAACCGGCTTCTTTGGCAGCAGCCAAGGCATCCGGCGACAAGTCGAACGCGCGCACATCGTGACCCGCCTTTACAAGATTGGCGGCCATCCCGCCGCCCATGTTTCCAAGACCGATAAAGGCGATTTTCATGTGTTTCCTCTCTCCGTCATCCCCGCGAAAGCTGGGATCTCAAGCAGCGAACTGCTGCGTTACCCGCCATAGACCCCAGCTTTCGCTGGGGTGACGGGGTTGGATCACCGCCCAGTCCACTGACCCTCACGCTTCTCGATGAACGCAGCCATGCCTTCCTGCTTGTCCTCGCTCGCGGTGAGGATCTGGAAGATGCGTCGTTCTACGATCAGGCCCTGATCCAGCGTCATTTCGAAGGCGCTGTTGACCATTTCCTTGTTCGCGATGGTCGCCATGGGCGGCATTCCAGCAATCACGCCTGCCGTCTTGAGCGTCTCTGCAATCAGGTCGGCGTGTGGAACGACCTTCGCCACCAGGTTGCTGCGCTCTGCTTCCTCAGCGCCCATCATCCGGCCTGTCAGGCACATTTCCATCGACTTCGACTTGCCGATCGCCCGCGTGAGGCGCTGGGAGCCGCCCATTCCCGGCGCTACGCCCAGCTTGATTTCGGGCTGGCCGAATTTCGCGCTGTCCGAGGCGATGATGAAGTCCGCCATCATCGCCAGCTCGCACCCGCCGCCCAAAGCAAAGCCGTTCACCGCCGCGATCCATGGCTTGCGGGTCTTCTTCACGATCTCGCTGGTCCATGGCGAAAAGAAATCGTCGAGATAGAAATCGGCTGCCGCCTTGTCCGACATTTCCTTGATGTCGGCACCCGCCGCGAATGCCTTGTCACCCGATCCGGTCAGGATTGCACAGAGCTGGCTGTCATCGGCCTGATACGCGGCGAATGCTTCGACCAGCTCGGCCAGCACCTGCGTGTTGAGCGCGTTCAGCGCCTTGGGCCGGTTGAGCGTCATTAGGGTCACACCCTTAGTGCCCTGCGCGTCGGTTTCGACGGTTATCGTTTCGTAGGTGCTCATAACGGTTTCCATTCCTCGTTTTCGGGGAGGGGAGCAAAGATGCTCTCGATTAATTCGTCGCTGACCTCTTCCGGGGTCGCCGGATCCCATTTGGGATCGTTGGTCTTGTCGGTGATGACGGCGCGCACGCCCTCGGCGAAATCGGGGCGGGTCAGCACCCGGCTGGCGATGCGGTATTCCATCCGCATATTGTCGGCGAAATCGGTCAGCCTCGCACTGTCCGCGAGCTGGCGTAGCGCGACCTTGCAGGTCTGCGGGCTCTTGGTGCCCAGCGTGTCGCGCTCCTTCTGCGCCCATTCCGCGCCGCCATTTTCGTTGCTCTCGATCTCCGCTTCGAGGCTGGCGAGGATGTCTTCATAGCGGTCTGATGCGAAATGCTTGGCGATGCGCAGCGCGTTCTTTTCGATCCGAGCGTCCGGGGGCGTGCCTACGGGTTCGGACAGGATGCCCGCGATCCGTCCGGGCCGCTCGATAATCCGCGCTTTCAGATCGTCGAGCATATCGCTCGGCACATAGTGGCTCGCAAGGCCGGTCCACAGGCATTCCGATCCATCGAGCCGCGCGCCGGTCAGCGCAAGGAACTGCCCCAGCCGCCCACCAAGCCGCGAAAGATACCAGCCGCCGCCAACATCTGGGAAAAGGCCGATCCCGGTTTCGGGCATGGCAAAGCGGGTGTTCTCGGTTGCGACCCGGAATTTGGCTGGCTGCGAAATGCCGACCCCGCCGCCCATTGTGATTCCGTCCATGAAGGCGACCACCGGCTTGGCATAGGTGAACAGTTGGTGGTTGAGCTGGTATTCGTCATGGAAGAACTGGCGACCCGACACCCCGCCATCGTTGAGCGCGGAATTGCGCAGAAAGGCGATGTCGCCACCCGCGCAAAAGCCGCGTGAGCCTTCGGTATGGTCGAGGATGACAGCCTCGACCTCGTCGTCGTGCTCCCACTCGGAGAGCGCGGCGCTCATCGCATGGCACATGTCGAGCGTCAGCGCGTGCAGCGCCTTGGGGCGGTTCAGCGAAATATGACCAACGCGGCCATTTTTGCGGGAGAGAACATCGGTCGTGATCGGAGCGTTCATGCAGCTTCTTTTCTTTGGAGCAAGTCCCAGCGATTGCCGAACGGGTCGCTGAACACCGCGACGGTGCCATATGGCTCATGGCGGGGTTCTTCGTGAAAGGTGACGCCAGCTGCGACGAAACGAGCGTGGGTGTCGGCGAAATCATCGGTTTCGAGGAAAAACGCCACGCGCCCGCCGGTTTGGTTTCCGATTGCGGCGGTCTGAGAATCGGTTGCGGCCTTTGCGAGGAGCAATTGCGCACCGCCGTTTGAAGGTGCAACCACGACCCAGCGTTTCCCGCCGCCCATGTCGGTGTCTTCGATTAGCGTGAATCCAAGCTGCCCGACGTAGAACGCGATTCCCGCGTCGTAATCGGGCACGACAAGGGTGACGGTGGCGAGGCGCTCAATGCTCATGCGCAGGGCATCACTGCCTCAGCAGATCCCGGCCCACGATCATGCGCATAACTTGATTGGTGCCCTCGAGGATCGAGTGGACCCGCAGGTCGCGCCAGAAGCGTTCGATGGGGTAATCCTTCAGATATCCGTAGCCGCCGAACAATTGCAGCGCGTCGTTCACGACCTTGCTTCCGTTGTCGGTCGCCAGCCGCTTCGCCATCGCGGAGAAGCGTGATTTGTCGGGCGCGTTGTCGGTGACCTTGGCCGCCGCGAGATAGAGCAGGGCGCGGGCGGATTCGAGGTCTGTCGCCATATCGGCGAGCATGAACTGCGTGTTCTGGAAATCGGCAATCGGCTGGTCGAACTGCTTGCGATCCTTGGTGTAGGCGACCGCCTCATCCAAGCAGCGCTGCGCCCCGCCGAGCGAGCAGGCGCCGATATTCAGGCGACCACCATCGAGCCCCATCATCGCGAAGCGGAACCCTTCGCCTTCATCGCCGACGCGGTTTGCGACGGGGACGCGTGCATCTTCGAAAATAACCTGCGCGGTCGGCGAGGCATTCCAGCCGAGTTTCTTCTCCGGCGCGCCAAAGGACACTCCGGGCGTGTCCTTGTCGATCACGAGGCAGGTGATGCCCTTGGTCTTGTGCTCGCCTGTGCGGACCATCGTGACATAGATATCGTTGACGCCGCCGCCCGAGATGAACTGCTTGGTGCCGTTCAACACATAATGGTCGCCATCCAGCCGCGCATTTGCCTTGAGCCCCGCCGCATCCGATCCGCTGCCCGGTTCGGTCAGGCAATAGCTCGCGATCTTATCCATGGTGACGAGGTCGGGGAGGTAGCGGTCCTTCACATCCTGCCCGCCGAACTGGTCGATCATCCAGGCGGCCATGTTGTGGATCGAGATGAACGCGCTGGTGGTGGGGCAGCCATAGGCCATCGCCTCCATGATCAGCGCCGCCTCCAACCGGCCAAGGCCGATCCCGCCGCTTTCCTCCGACACGTAGATCGCGCCAAAGCCAAGCTCGGCCGTGCTCTTGATCACGTCCTTGGGGAAGATGTGTTTCTCATCCCATTCGGAGGCGTTGGGGGTGATGTTGTCGGCGGTGAAGCGCCGCGCCATTTCCTGGATCGCCAGCTGGTCTTCGGTGAGTGCAAATTGTCCTGTCATAATGGCCGCGCTCTACTCGGCTTGGGAGCAGTAGAAAAGACCGTACTCGTCCCGTTTTTTGCCAGTGCCGCTGAAATATTCTCATGCGTTATCGTAACGGACGGTGCTGCGCGCGCGTATTGGTTCGTATGACCCAGCACAATTCGCGCCTTTTGCTCGTCTACAACGCCGATGGAGGTATCATTAATGCGCTGAAAGACGCGATCCACAAACAGATATCTCCCTCCACCTATCCGTGCTCGCTCTGCGCGCTGACCTATGGCGCGGTTTCGATGCGGGGCGAGTGGAAGCGCTTTCTCGACAGTCTGCGGATGGAGATCGTCTTCCATCACCGCGATGATTTCGCCGCGGCTTTCCCCGGTCATTCCTTCCAACTGCCAGCAATTCTGCTCAGTGAAAACGGCAACCCGCCACATGTGTTGATTCCGACAGAGGAGCTGGGCGTCATGGAAGACGCGGCCGAGCTGATCGACCGGGTTGGCGAGAGGCTGGAGATCGAGCGGGGGCGCGGCGCTCCGATCAAGGCCGCAGCCTGACATCCGGCTTGGTCTCCGCCGCTACACTGGGTTGAGCAGCCGACACATGTCCGAGCTGGCAGCCTCGCTCGCCGCATCGAACGATTCCTGCGTCGGTGCAAGGCGACGGATCAGAATGACACCGCGCGTCGTCGGGCTTCGGATGGAGCCAGGATCCTCGGTTTGATTGGGCGGGACGAGCACCGTCCCAAACGATCCTCCACTGGCGCGATAGGTCGCGAAATTGTTCGTCTCCGCATCGAAGAAGGACAGCGATTGATAGCCTGACCATTCGCCCATCACCACCGCGAGCGCGCGATCGGGATCGCTCAGATCATAGCGGCACAGCGAATAGAACAGGTCGGGAGAAGAACGCACGACGACTTGCGCTTGCGGTGTGATCCGTTGAGGTGCGGTAAAATCGTGCAGCGCGATGTTCCGTTTCGCGAGCTGAAACATCGCCAGATCCATGATGTAGGCCGGGGCAAGGTGCAGAAGCGCCAGATGTGCTGCGACACCGGCGATGGACGCAGTCGCCAAGGGGCCGAGCCAGCGCTTCATTCGCTCACCTTTGGGGCGCAATCGATCCGTTGAACGCTTGGCGCGTCCAGCGTTTCTTCTGGCGAGGTCAGCAAAGTGTCTTCGGGGACGTAAAGCCGCAAGGTGAGGTCGAAAGTGCCCGCATTGCGGCTCGACAGCCAAAGGCTGGGGCTGTCCGGCCGCTCGGGCGCGATGATCGCCTGCACGCCTTGGCCGAGCACTTCTCCATCTGGCAGCACGGCGACCGCATCCTGATTGGCGTTGATCGAGAGCGGCCCGTCATCGTTCATCGGCAGCATGCTGTTCGCATCGTAGAGCGTGATCGACCACCATTCGGCTGGCATTGCCCCGACCGTAAGTCGATAGCGGCAATCCTCGGTCAGCCGCTCGCCTTCGTCATCGACGGTTCGGGTGAAGTACACCGCTTCGCTTTTCGCGAGCGCCAGCAGACCATGTCGGGCGATGCGGGCGCGGGTGTAGGGATCGGCCGCTTCCGACCCGATTGCAAAATCGCTGTTCCAGCCATCTATGCTGACATCGCCGAAATCGAGCGGCTTCGCGCCCGGCCATAGGCCAGCAAAGTAGACCGCACTGGCGAGGCCCAATGCGATGCCGATGATCGCGGCGACCAGATAGATCGCAATGCGCCTAAGCGTCGCCAAGGATCGCCTCAGCCTCGATCTCGACCTTCCACTCCGCGCGGCACAGCCACGCGACCCCTGCCATCGTCGCAGCGGGTTTCGCCTCGCCGAAATAGCGTGCGTGGACTGCACCGACGGCGTCCTGATCCGCAAAGTCAGTCAGCAGCATTCGCGTGCGAACCACGTCGTTTGCGGACCCGCCAAGCTCTTCAATAGCGGCGATAATCAAATCGCAGCACCGCGCCGCCTGCTCCGCCGCTCCACCTGAAGTGGTCGTGCCATCGGGCTCGATCGGGCCGGTCCCTGCAACGATGATGCGGTTGCCCGCGCGCACCGCGCGGCAAAAGCCGAACTGCTTTTCGTAGGGGGAGCCAGAGGTCGCGTGCTTCCTCACCCGAATGTCGGGATCACGAACGCGTTCGAGCCATCGCCGCCGCCATCGGGCCAGCGCTGGGTGACCTTTTTGTTCTTGGTCCAGAACGCGAGGCCTTCGGTGCCATATTGGTCGATGTCGCCAAAGCCGGATCGCTTCCATCCGCCGAACGAGTGATAGGCAACAGGCACCGGGATCGGCACATTTATGCCGACCATGCCGACATTCACGCGGCTGGCGAATTCGCGCGCGGCATGGCCGTTGCGAGTGAAGATCGCGACGCCGTTGCCATATTGATGCTCGCTCGGCAGCCGCACCGCGTCCTCGAAATCATTCGCGCGCACGATCTGGAGCACCGGGCCAAAGATTTCCTCCTGATAGCTTTCCATTTTCGGCGTCACGCGGTCGATCAGGGTCGGGCCGACGAAAAAGCCGTTCTCATGACCTTGCAGCGTGTAGCCGCGCCCATCGACAACGATCTCCGCGCCCTCTTTCTCAGCGGTATCAATCCAGCCCTCGATCCGTGCCTTGTGCTCGGGCGTAACGACGGGGCCGTAATGCGCATCCGGATCTGTCGAGACGCTGATGCGCAAAGCATTGATCGCCGGGATCAGCTTCTCGCGTAGCTTGTTGGCCGTATCCTCGCCGACTGGAACCACCACGGGTAGCGCCATGCAACGTTCTCCCGCCGACCCGAACGCTGCGCCTGCGAGATCATTCACCACTTGGTCGAGGTCCGCGTCGGGCATTACGATGCCGTGGTTTTTGGCCCCGCCAAATGCCTGCACCCGCTTGCCGTTATCGGCACCGCGACGATAGATATAATGTGCGATGTCTGACGATCCGACGAAGCTGATTGCCGGGATATCAGGGTGGTCAAGGATCGCATCGACCATCTCCTTGTCGCCGTGGACGACCTGTAGCAGACCCTCCGGCGCGCCCGCTTCAACGAACAGCTCTGCCAAGCGTACCGGCACGCTCGGATCGCGTTCCGACGGCTTGAGGATAAACGCATTGCCAGCCGCGATGGCCATGCCGAACATCCACATCGGGATCATCGCGGGGAAGTTGAACGGCGTTATCCCCGCACCGATGCCAAGCGGCTGGCGCATCGAATAGACATCGATGCCGGGCCCTGCGCCCTGCGTGTATTCGCCTTTGAGAACCTGCGGAATGCCGCACGCGAATTCGATGACTTCAAGCCCGCGCTGCACATCGCCCTTGGCATCGTCGACGACCTTGCCGTGTTCCGAGCTGAGCAGTTCGGCAAGGCTTTGCATATTGGCCTCGACCAGTTCCTTGAAGCGGAACATCACGCGAGCGCGTTTTTGCGGGTTGGACGCGGCCCATGCAGGCTGCACCTCCTTCGCGGTCGCAATCGCCTTTTCCAGCAGCGCGGCATCGCCCAGAGCGACCTCGGCCTGCACTTCGCCGGTCGAAGGGTTCCAGATTTGATGCTTGCGAGCCGGTGGGCCGCCTGCGCCGCCAACTAGGAAGTGATCGACCTGCCGCATGATTATTCCTCTCAATTATTCGAATCTGTCCGCTTCCCTAGCGTTCGACGGGCGCGAATCCAATCATCGCGGCGATACTAATCGAGGACGCGCGCTTCACCTATCTGATTGACCACCGCGCGCGATTGCGGCAGAGGCGCGTGCGCGCTGAACAGCTCCGAGCGGGTGTAGCTCAATGGTAGAGCAGCAGCTTCCCAAGCTGACGACGAGGGTTCGATTCCCTTCACCCGCTCCAAAACCGCCCCTAAAAATCTTATATATCTCAGTGCTTTAGTTGTAGAAATCTGCGATTTTGCTATGCTCACGAGGAATTTGTGGACCAAAATGAGTACCATTTTGCGGACCAAAACCCTCGTTGGAGCTTATGCCGCCAGATACGCGCCACCTAGAAAACAGAGCAGGCCATTGGCACTACAATAGGCGCGTGCCTGCACGCTATGCTGCATTTGATGATCGCGGGCGCATCAAGGTTTCACTTAAGACCACTTCACTGGAAACGGCCCGCGAGCGCCGCGATGCACTCATAGAAGCCGACGAGCTTTATTGGGCATCTCTTGCTGGTCTGGATGATGATGCGCCGAATGAGCGCGGATTACAGGCCATGCAGTGCATCGCCCAGCGGCGCTATAGCGCTGCCAACAAGAGAGCGATGGCGCGAGGCTTCACCTATGCCCCCGCCGATGAGTTAGCAAAGGCCGCAGAGTTTGGAGAGATCATTGCCCGGATCAAGCTCGTCGACGAGCAAGACAATGGCGGGAAATCGCAGCGCGAAAACCATGAAGCGGAAAGCCTACTTGGCGGTGTGCGCGCCCCCCCGGTCAGCCTCTCTGAGGCCTTTGATGTCTATTGCGAGCAGATTGCAGCCGATGAGCTGATCGGAAAGTCTGAAGCGCAAATTCGTAACTGGACCAAGATCAAGAAACGTGCGGTCACATACTTTATCAAGCTGGTTGGTGATAAGCCCATCATTGAAATTACCCGCGCAGACGCGCAAGCCTTTCATGGCTGGTGGAGACAGCGCCTTATTCCAAAGCCCGGATGCAAGTCCCTCAAAGCGAATACTGCAAACCGTGACCTCGGAAATCTGCGCAAGCTCTTCGCCGAGTATTGCAAGTTTATCGGTGACGAAGATCGGCTCAATCCCTTCCGCAACCTCTCCTTTGCAGACAAGGTCAAAGGTGAAGTTCCGCCTTTTAGCGACGAATGGGTGCGCGGCGTGGTCCTCAAACCCGGTGCATTCGGGGCGATGAACGAGCAAGCCGTGTTGATTGCGTTATCCCTGATCGAGACGGGATGCCGCCCCTCAGAAATCGCAAATCTTGAAGAAGAAGATATCGCGCTGGATGCGCGCGTGCCGCATATCCGCATCCGACCCAAGGCAAACCGGGAAATCAAAACTCGATCTTCAATCCGGGAAATCCCGTTAGTAGGCGTTTCGCTCGAAGCGATGAAACGCGCACCGCAAGGTTTTGCGCATTACCGAGATCGGCCCGATCTGCTTTCCGCGACCTTGATGAAGGGCTTCAAATCACGCGGCCTTCTGGAATCTCCGCAGCACCGGATTTACTCATTCCGCCATTCTTTTGAAAAACGCATGTTGGAAGCGGGGATTGACCGTGATCTGCGCATGACCCTTATGGGCCATTCCAATGCTCGGCCTGAATATGGCGATGGCGGCTCGCTGGAATTCAGGCGCGATCAGCTCCTTAAGATCGTCCACCCGTATGCACTAGACTTTGCTCAAGCCCTTTAGGGAATTGCCACTGGCGTTGCGAGAAACTCAGTCGAACCGGGTGGCTGTGCGGCGTCGAACACAAGTTGGAGCTGGATCATTCGATCACGTACTCGTGAAGTGGTTGCCCCGAAAGAAAGAACCAATACATTTATAGTAACGCCGCCTGATGTTGTCTCTTGAACTCTCAGATCCGAACGTAGCGTGAAATCTCCAGTTGTCGCCCCGGGTGCTCCAGAAACGATCCGTTCAATCTCTTCTTTATAAGCGTTCAAGAAGCTGGAAAGAGCCACCCCTCGTTCGAACGCGGTCACCGCTTCCGAGTTTTCTTCGGCTTCAAATGCGACAAATGGGGAGCTTTCTTCCTCAAGTTGTCCAGCTTCCTGACGACTCTGGATTTGGTCCTGTAGGTCTTGAGGAAAGCGAATGTCGATAGCGTCCCGACAGACATTTTGCAGGTTCTCTTTTGCCTTTGCGGCATATTCTTCCGCCTGATCTTTTAGCTCATCAAATTTGGTCGCTCGCGTCCTTGGAGTGCCATTTGGATTGATAATTGGTTTGCCTTCCGCGTCCGCCACAGGCGTGCGTAGCCGCAGTGTCTGAAATGTGAAGTTTGGGATAAACCTCCCGCCAGTCGTGCTTTGGTTTTGACCTGAAAGATTACCACCCAAGCTCGCGCTTGAGATTGGAATAGTCGCGCTCAATTGCCCGCTTCCTGTGAGAGCCAATGAGGAAGCATAGGTGACCCGCACGTCAACTTTGCTGATCACATAACGATCATTCACAATGTTTTTTGGCTCAGAGAAGAAATGACCCAAATTACATTTAACGGCGCTGATCGTTTCAGAAACTGGCAACGAACCAGCTTGCTGGCTGTTGCCTGTATGTTTGCATCCACACAATGCTGCTAGCATGACTGTTAAAGCAATTGCTTTTCTCATATTTGCCCCCACCCCAATGAAAATCGAGAATCAGTATTCTAGATACAGTATCGACTCGGAGTCTATAGACAAAGCCGCCACTGTGTTTTGCTCGATGTCATTGTTCTCGTTGACGCAGAAATTCTGAAAGGCTGATCGCGTCTTGAAGATCGCCAAGAGTGACTTTCTTGAGCAACTCTTCTCTTTCTCGGCGCTCTGTGACTTCCCGGTTCAAGCGATCAAACAACGGCCAATAGGCCGGGCCATAGCGCTTGATTATCCGCGCAAGTGAGCGAAGGCCCATATCAATTTCCTTGTCTGTGACCTGTGCCATAACGCAGCAGGTAACATTGCCAGAACAGTAAATTCCTCGCGGTTAACCCACAGAATTGGGGCGTTGTTGTGATGCGTCGCAGCACAGGTTTTTTTGCGCGCCTGCAACCTTGGGTGGTAATATGGAAATATAACCCAAAGTGGAGGTGGGGCATGAAGATATCTATCAGTGGCGAGCATTCGCTGCGCGAACTCATTCAGTGCATCTATGAACAATTGCTCGAAATCGAGCAGACCTATGCCGTCAATTTTGCGCGGCGCATCACGATCTACATGACGACGACAGATGGACGGGGCAATGTGATCTTTTGCCGTGATGCACGCGGCGATGAAGTCCTTACAATGAAGACGGATGGACCGTACAAAGTCGTAGCAGATCAGCTCGATAGATAGGCGGATTCCATGAGCAATCTCGAAATCATAGACCTCAATGGCGCACAGGAAGCTTTAGCCACGATTGGTATCACATTTTCTAAGAAGCAATTGCGCCGTGCCGCTGAACCCGATGCGCACGGACGGCGTAAAATGCCTTTCTTTGTCGATCCCATCGATGGAAGGCTCAAAATCGACAAAAGCTCGCTCTTGCGCCCCTATTTTGAACGTGTGGCCGCAGCGGAAAACCATGTAAAGCAGTAGAAAAAATTTCTGTATAAATACACATAAATTCAATATGATAGAAGAATGTCAGACAAGAGAAGGCGCGTAAATTCCAAGGGAGAAGTCTCCTATCAAGTTAGATTTATCGATAAATCTAAGAAGTCCGGCTTTGGTTACAAATCCTTCAAACGCGCAAAAGACGCCGATCTCTTTAAAGCGAAGAAAGACCTAGAGGAAACCCAGCTCAGCCATAGTCATCTTCCCAAAATCAGCGTGCCTGAAGCGATAGAGAAATGGCTCAATATCTGCGAGAAGGTAGGGCGTGATGGCCGCGAGCCAGTTGAGCAAATGACTCTCGTCGAATATGAGCGTCGCGCGAAGATCATGAACCAATATGCGTGGTCAAAGCCCGCCAACGAGCTGAGCGCGTCTGACATTGTACATTTCAGGTCGTGGTTATTGGAGAACCATTCACGCGATCTGGCAAGACGGACGCTTTCCTCTTTTGGATCAGTCCTAAAAGAGATGGCAATCCAAGGCTATATCGCCAGCAACCCAGCCACTGGCATCAGCATACGCTCTGATGGCCGCTACGAGACCTACTCTGCCGAGATCACCATCCCATCGGATAGGGAGGTTCAAGCGATCCTTGAGACAACGCAGGCGCTCAAATCCAAGAGCAAGCTCTTTGAAAAGGCTTGGCGACGCTATCGCCCGATGATCCTACTTATCGTCTTCGCTGGGCTTCGTATGTCCGAGGTGCGCGGGCTTTCTTGGTCAAGCGTTCATCGAAATCGCATTGAAGTCAAACAGCGGGCTGACAAGCTTGGCATCATAGGCCCTGTCAAATCCCGCTCAGCCTACCGCACCATTGAGCTGTCCAGCAAAGTTACAGATGAGTTGTTCGAATGGCGGGAGCACTGCCCTGCTACCGAGTATGACTTGGTTTTCCCAACAAAGACCGGAAGACCGATCATGCTCAATAACTTCTATCTGGACGCGTGGAGGCCGCTTATGCGCTATGCGGGCCTGATGATCAGAGACGCGAATGGAGGAGATCAGAAAGCAGCATATGCGCCGCATGCGTTGCGTCACTACTATGCGTCCAAGCTCATCGAAATGGGCAAGGACATAAAGTTCATCCAAACCCGCATGGGCCACTCAAACTCCCAAATTACTCTGGATGTCTACGGTCACCTCATGAAAGACCGCGAGGCCGAGCATCAGGCAACCGCCGACGAGCTGGCATCAGAGCTGCTCTAAAATCATGTGGCGAGAGTGTGGCGAAAAGCCGCTAAGCCGCAGATTTCTGGGATTTCTAGCAGCCTTCCAAGCTGAATATGCCGGTTCGATCCCGGTCGCCCGCTCCATCATTTAACTCAATGACTTAGAGAGCCGCGCTTTCCTGAATACTGTTCAAAATCAGCAATTCTCGCCACATTCGCCGACTCGCTGTAACCCGTAGAAACCCTTGTTTTCTCGTTTCGACATTTCCGAGCATGTGGCGGGGATGTGGCAAGGCCATAGAAAAGGTGTGGCTAATTTGAGACCTGGCTATCCAAAAACGGACATTCCGCAAGCGACCCATTTGCGGACTCGCGAAGGTGTTTCGTTTTTTGACACTGGGTGAGTGGTTGCTTTGTGCAGTTCGCCGTCGGGATGCACTAGGTATCGGGCGTCCAGAACGTTCCTTGTCCAATGCAAGCCTGAGGCGCGGCTAGCGGGTGTCGGGAATGCCGTCTCAAAAGTGATGTAGAACCTCTGGATGGAACAGTGGTGTGGGGAACTTTAACGGCTTTAATAGCCGGAAGCTTCGCTTGCCGATTGCAATGCGTATCAATTTTGTGAATCAATCCACCTAGAAAAGCCGCTTCAGAATCCCGCGATCAGGCCTCCGCGATGCAAGGATCGGCGCGAGACCAAGTTCAGGCAAGCCTTTAGCAGGGCTTAATATTTTCTATAGTCTGGTGTCCGTTTTTGGCAGATTTTGGGGCTTTGCGAAAAGCACATCCATGGCTTCAGCATGTAGGCTGTTGACTTCCTAGAACCCTCTGTGAGGATGACGTCGATAGGGGGCCATAATAATGAACTACGGTGTGGCATGTGCCGCGATCGCCTTTGGTGCGCTGTGGGTCGCAGCTGCTGCTACGGGTCAGAGCAGCACCGAGACGTACACGTATGACGCACTCGGTAGGCTAGTGAAGGTCGAGGTTGAGGGCGGTGATCAGGATGGCGCACAGCGCGATTATGCCTATGACGACGCGGACAACAGGACGCAGGTCGTCTCAGTCGCTTCGACCAATGCGGGATCGGACGACCCCTCTCAGCTTCCCCCCGAGTGCGCGCTTGTTGGCAGTGAGATGCCACCTCTTCCTGACACCGACGCGGCCTGGCCGCGCGTGTTTGTGTCGGCCGCATGCGACAAAAGCTTGCAGCTGTCCTTCACCGTAGAAGAAGTGTCTGGTCAGGGCGGTTGGTCTCCTGGCGTCTTTTTGGGTTATGATTCTACGCTTGATTCGGGCCCGCCGGACAATGAAACGCTGAAGCTGGCCTCGGTTGTTCCGGTCGCAGGTTCCGTGCAAACTGGCACGCAGCTTGTTCTGCGGGTGAATTGGCAAGTTGATAACTTTATTGGCGCAGGCACCACAGCACAAAGCACTGTGCGTATCGACGGTACGGGCGCAGGCTCTGGCAGTGGGTCGGATAATTGCCTGCTCCGCCCCATCGACAGGACGGTAACGCAAAACAAGTCAGCCAATCCGCTTGCGCAAGCGCCAAAACCGGATGGCTGCGAGTACCAGATTAAACTCAACTACACGATCACAGTCGTCAGCGGCGCTATCAATGCGAACCAGATTACGTCTCGGTTTGGGGGTAGGGACGACACTCTGGAAGCGGGCGAAGCCAGCAAGCGTGTCTTCATTGGCGCCGTTGCAGACGAGGTGTCGACCAGCGATCCGATTGTGCTCCAAGTGAACTGGAGCGCCCCGGATGGAAATGCCGACTTCGAAGCACCAGGCTACTCTGTCGTCACTATCAATCCAAACTGAGAGGGGTGATGACGAAAATCGAGCGAGGATATGCGTGGGTGCGACTTGGCTTATTACTAGCCTGCCCTTGTCCGACACTATCGGCGTTTGTCGGCGCGATGCCAGCCAACGCACACAAGCGCGGAGTGACGACAGCGCGGCAAGGCCGGGTTCTGTCGATTCGTGGCGATCAAAATGAACCCGCTGCGGCTTTCACTATCCGTCCGACAATCCTGGCGAAGGGAGAGCAGAAACTCACCGAGTGCGGGCTCGCCAGCTCCGCTTGCAAGAGGGCGGTGAAGCGGATGCGAACCGCTGTCCCTTCGATTCGCAGCCTTGTTGGTATCAATCATCCAGCTTTTCTCGCCGAGTTCTACGATGCACATAGATTTAATGCCCGTCGAACTCTGTGCATTGGCCGGGATAAGGCAGTCTTTGACGATATTTATGAATCTGATGAACGCAACTGAGAAAGTGACAGAGTAAAAATGGCACTAAATTCAAGAAATTTTATTGTTATCGGTCCTTTGGGTTGCATTCTCCTATGTGGTTATGTTGCTAACGCGCAGACGTTTAATGAAGTAGGTATTCAAGAACCCGAGCAGAGCCGCACAAATATCTCTGTCTATAATATTCTAAATCGACAGATATCTCACCGTTCTACCGATGTCGTTGTTGGTCCCGATGGATCATCTAGTCAAATCTCTTTGAATAGAAATTATTTTTACAACGAACAGTTCAATATTAGTGAAGATGGCGCGGCAGACTCGCGATTTGGTTATAATTTTACCAATAATTTGGATATCACATGGTTCTGCAGTACAGAAAATTCTTATCAATGTTCCGGACCAAATAATAGTAATGGCACTGCACCCAGCTTCGTTCGAGAGGGTTTGATTGCGCTCGGGAATAGATCAGTGAGCTTTAACGGGGCGTATTATACTAATAATGGGATGACCATGCATTCGGTGCGCGGTGATGGGACATATTTGCAGTTTGACGGTGAGTGGGGAGGCGTCGGCGTGCCTGGAGGTCCCAACTATAGCGCCCGAGCGATTACCCGAGACGGTGTACAATACATGTTCATCGAGAAAGTCAATGGCGTGGTTCAAGGAGACCAGGGCCTTCGCGATATTCGAGCCTATGGTGGCCAAATATTAGCTTGGGATGCTTTCAAAGTCATTTTTCCCAATGGAGAGGTGCTTCGCCTATATTACGGGGAGGGGTCCTCAAAAAGAGGAGTGTTGTCTGATGGGCGCGTGGAGAGAATCGAAAACTCCAGAGGGTATGGACTAAAAATTCGCTATTTGACTGACGTATTTCAATTAAATACTCGTGATGAGTTTACAAAAATTAGAGAAATCGAGGCATATCGAAAAATTTGTATAAGCTCGTGCCAAGATAAATCTCTTGGCTCGGTAAGATATACATACAATTCAGACTTCCGCTTGACGAGTTTTACTGACTTTTTGGGACGCCAATTTACTTATCAATATAATAATCGAGAGATCGAGTCCTTTACGGGTCCCGATGGGGTTAAAATTTGGGCTAAATACAAGATAGGGTCGCCGCCATCAGATCTCGGGATTGCCCATGGTGAAGGCGATGCGCGCCTTGATCTACAGTTTACATCTCAAGATGAGGTTGTTTTTGACGATGGTTCGGTCCAATCATTTCAAATAAACACCGACCATAATTTTAACTCTTTGTGGCCTGAAAATGATTGGTTAAACTCAACATATAAAACATATCATGAGGCACCAATAATTGAAGGAGTATTTAATAAACCAGGAAACAATCCATGGTGGCGTACTGTTGTAAGCAGCGAAGATCAGATTGGGCGGGTTACGGAATATGAATACGATGTGTTCCGTCGATTAATCACGATAAAGCACCCAGAAGAGAATTTAACGCATTTCAAGAGAGATGAAAGGGGCAATATATTCGAGCGGGTTGAGCGATCAAAACCCACACTTGATGAACCTGATATAGTAACCAGGGCGGTCTACCCCTCTTGTAATGCTTCGAATTTTAAGATTTGCAATAAACCTTCTTATATTATCGATCCAGATGGTCGCCGTACTAACTATACATGGTCTGCGACCCACGGAGGCTTACTCGCTGAGACTGCAGGTTACGACAGCGCAGGGAATTGCACTCTGGCCGGAGGGTGCACTGAAGTTACGCATAGCTATTCTTCGTTCACGGGTGTCGATAATGCTGTTTTTTATCTTCTTACGGAAACCACTACGAAGGTGAGTTCAAGCGCCTCGCACCGGATCACATACTCCTACGACATCTCCAATGGCTTCACGCTGCTCGAGACGGTTGAGGAGACCGGTGGTGTAAGTCTACGTACTTGCTATCAACATGATGATTTCGGACGTATAATCAGTGAGACTCAGCCGCAGGCTGGTCTGACCAGCTGTCAGTAGGGGGCAGAACATGAACAAACGGCTTTCGATCCTCGCCTTGTTGGCTGGCGTCCTGGTACTCATCACTCCTAACATTGCTGCGGCGCAATCTTCAGCTTCACCTTATACGTCTGCGACTCGGTATGATCCGCTGGGCCGGGTGGTTGGGACGATCGCATCCGATCCCGATGGGATAGCAGGTCCGCTCACACATTTGGCGACCCGCACGACCTATGATCAGCGTGGCAATGTGACCAAGGTCGAAACCGGTGAGCTTGTAAGCTGGCAATCGGAGGATGTTGCCCCAGTCAGCTGGTCGAACTTCACGGTCCATACGACCGCGGAGGCGACTTACGATGCGCTCAATCGCAAGCTGACGGATAAGGTGGTCGGCTCGGATGGGGTTACGGTCAGCCTGATCCAATACAGCTATGACGGCGTCGGGCGGCTTGAATGCACCGCTGTCCGGATGGATCAGACGCGATACAACGCGCTTCCCGATAGCGCCTGCGAGCTTGGCACCAACAGCGCCGGTGCGCCGGATGACCGCATCACCAGGACGATCTACGATGCGGCAGGGCAAGTTCTGCAGGTGCGCATGGCGGTTGGCGTGGTCGGGCTCGAAAAGGCTGATGTCACCTACAGCTACACTCCCAACGGTCAGATCGAATATGTGATCGACGCGAATGGCAACCGGGCAAAGCTCGAATATGACGGCCATGATCGCCAGATCCGCTGGGTGTTCCCGTCCAAGACGCAGCCGGGTGCGTTCAATGACGGCACACCCGCAACCGCGCTGGCAACCGCTGGAGCGCTCAATACGAACGATGTCGAGCGATACACCTACGACAACAACGGCAACCGAACCCAGCTGATCAAGCGCGATGGGACGGCGATCGATTACCAGTATGACGCGCTCAATCGGATGGTGCGCAAGACGATCGACGCAGCCAATCACCGCGATGATCTCGACGCCATTTACAAGCGCGATATCGTCTACTCGTATGACCTACGCGGACTGAGGAAGAAGGTCCGCTTCAATCACCTATCGGGCTATGGCGAAACGTATGATTACGACGGGTTCGGTCGACTCACCCGCGCGACCACGAACTTCGACGGCACGTACAAGAACACAGATCACCAATACGACAAGAACGGCAATCGCACGCAGATCACCTATCCCGAGGCTGGCGGGCCGTACTTCAGGTTCGGCTATGACGGGTTGAACCGCGCGGCTGCCTTATTCCAGGGCACCGCCACGCTCGGCACGATGGCATATAACAATCGCGGCCTGCCCGCGCAGATGGACTGGGTGCTTGGCACCGCATCGGACAACACACGCAACTATGGCTATGACAGCGTCGGGCGGATCGATCAGGTTGGGCTTAACCTCAATGGTCCGAGCGCCGATGTCAGCTGGAGCTTTACGCGCAACCCTGCCTCGCAGATCCTGATCAAGGGACAGAGCAACGATCTGTATCGCTGGGACGGCTCGATCGATATCACCCGCGATTATGCGGTGAACGGGCTCAATCAGTATGTGGCGGTGGGGGGGGCATCGTTCTGCCATGATCCCAACGGCAATCTCACCGCCGATGGTGCGTATGTGTTCGTCTACGACGTCGAGAACCGCCTGGTTGAAAAGCGGGTTCAGACCAACGCCAACTGCGCCAACCTGTCTTATGCTGGCGAGCTGAAAGCACAGCTGCAATACGATCCGCTGGGTCGTCTGGCCACGGTCTGGGGGGAGAGCTCCGGCAAGCGGCACTTCGTCTATGACGGCAACGCGCTGATCGCGGAGTACGATGACAGCGGCACGGTGCTGCGGCGTTATGTTCACGGCTCCAATGTCGAGGCGGATGATCCGCTGGTCTGGTACGAGGGCGACGACCTCACCGATCGCCGCCACCTGCACGCCGACACGCGCGGGAGCATCATCGCGGTGACAGACGCGACAGGCGCGCTGCTCTATGCCAACACCTACGACGAGTATGGCATCCCCGACGGGGACTCGCTGAACGACCCTGACGGCACCGGCATCACCACCCGCGGGCGGTTCCGCTACACAGGCCAGATCTGGCTCCCCGAGCTGGAGATGTACTACTACAAGGCCCGCATCTACTCGCCCAAACTCGGGAGGTTCATGCAGACCGACCCAATTGGGTACGAAGACCAGGTCAACCTCTACGCTTATGTCGCAAACGATCCGGTTAACAGCATTGATTTCACCGGCATGCAAACTGCACCGTGCTCTGCAACTAACCACATAGGTTGCAGCTCAACGCCGATCGATCCAGTGCCAAGCGGCGCGGAACAATTAGCTAATGAAGTTCTTGCAACCGCGAGTGCATTTTATAACTTTGGTGCCGCGTTGATTGGCGGTCAGGCGCCAGAAGTAGACGATACAATCGTAGTGGCGGCCAGTGTTGCATTTCCTGGGCGAGGTTCATCTGCCCGAGGACTGGCTGATGATATTGCTGCATTTGCAGATCGCGGATTTACATCGACAGCGATTAAAGAAGGCTCCACTTTTTTAGAGAAGGTCTACAAGATAGGAGATGTCAAGCTGGCAGTCGGAGGCGTATTTAGTCGACAAGGAAGCACGGCCCGGTTTGATGAGTTCTCCATTTTCCCTGTGGGAGGAGGAAATCATGTAAATCAGCTAGGGCTCTCGGGCATCAGAGATGCTAGACGACAGTTTCTGGATGATACAAGATCTGCTGGTTTTGATGCTGTAGAGACCCATGGTACGAGAATTTCGGGAGGAGGACAAAGACGGACTATCACGCAAAGATATGATTTGGAGCAATGACGTTGTCTAAACTACCATTGAATGAAGCGCAGCGGCTTGAAGTTTTTGAAGTGGCGAAACAGAAGTTTCGCGCGTCTGAAAACGTCAACGACATAATTGAGTTCCTGAAGGAGCAAGGGATCAGTCAGCCGCTGAGCTCTCACATGTTGTCCCGAATGGGTGTCGGAAGTCCCGCAGACTGCAAAGAGCTCGTGATGCAAAGCAGTGCTTGGAACAGCTATCACTGAGCGCTGAAGTCTCTTTAAGAGCTTCTTGAAACAGCGTTTGAGGCGTCATGCGATGAGCTGACCTAACGTGAGTCCATGGGCCGGTTTAGCGCTTTCGATTTCGAATAGCGGTAACGAACGCACGACTCAGAATTGGTTTCGACGCGGCAGATCAGAGCGTCGCCAGTGTGCCTGCTCTGATTTTGCCGGATGCCCACTCACGCGCGTCGTTCGGCTCGTTATACCGATAAGCCCGATGTGTCGCAGTGCTACGCTCCAGAGTAAGGATCATAGTTAGCTGGAGGTAGGTTACCCCGAGGTGGATTGTCAGCTGCTGGTGGCCCAGTCGGTGTGGTCTCCAACTCGCGATTGCCACTCCCTCCAACTATCCCTGCTGCAATCACAGGCGCGCCCAGCAACACAAAGCATCCGATCACTACACGCAATCCGTCGCGTAAGGGCAGTCTGCCAGTCAGCATTAGTCCGCCGACAGCAGCCATAGCTAGCGTGCACATGCCGATGGCGATCTCGCCGAACAGCAGGCCGTCGATCCACGCGAGTGAGGTCTCGAGCGTATTGCTACGCTCTGGCTCAAACAGACTCCTCTGGGTGGTCAGGGCCATCCCTCCTACTCCACCGCCAAGATTTGGCTGACTCGCCGCTTCCCATCTCGTCGTTCGAGCTGAACGAACACATCGACGCTTTCGCGCACATAGTGCCGCACATCGTCGCGACTTAACTTCGACCCGGCTTGCAGCACCAGTAGCGCTAGCTGCTCGATCGCGCGCTGC
>JBCCBW010000002.1:0-284391 GCA_039033835.1 Pseudomonadota bacterium | reverse complement strand
CTGTGGCACTGGGGGGTGCTGCGCTGGCTGGTAAATGGCCTGTCATTTCTGCTCAGGCGGACCCTGGGCGTCAGCGGTGTAGTCGGCCTGTCGGGTGGGGCGAACATGTTTCTGGGCGTGGTGGAAAGCCCGCTGGTGGTGCGCGGCTACTTTGCCAAAATGACCCGCGCCGAGCTGTTTCAGGTCATGGTGCTGGCCATGGCGACGATCAGCGGGGCGATCCTGATCCTGTATGCGACCACGCTTTCGAAGACCGTGCCCGACGCGGTGGGTCATATGATCTCCGCCTCGCTGGTGTCGCTGCCCGCCGCGCTGCTGATCGCAAAGCTGATGGTGCCGGGCAAGGGTGAGGGTGAGGCGGCGACCGAAGTCGAACGCGACGAACCCGGCCTGAAATACGAAAACAGCATCGATGCCGTGGTCAAAGGTACGATGGACGGGATGCAACTGTTCCTGGCGGTGATCGCGGTGATCATCGTGGTGTTCGCGCTGGTCTCGCTCGCCGATATGGCGCTCGCGCTTTTGCCGCTAGTGGGTGACGAGCCGCTGACCTTGAAACGCATATTCGGATGGGTTTTCGCGCCGCTGATGTGGCTGATCGGCGTACCATGGGCCGAAGCACAGGCGGCGGGCGGGTTGATGGGGACCAAGGCGATTCTCAACGAATATGTCGCCTATCTGGAACTGGCCGCCTTGCCCGAAGGGACGTTCGGCCCGCGCGGCCTCTTGATCGTCACCTATGCGCTGTGCGGTGTCGCCAATCTGGCAAGCATCGGACTGCTGGTTTCGACCATTGGGACGCTCTGCCCGGAACGGCGCGCGGAGGCCGCGGGGCTGGGTGTCAAGAGCTGGTTCGCAGGCAATATCGCCACCGCCATGACGGGCGCATGGATCGGGCTTGTGACATGGTAGGCCCCGGCGATGTTTGACGCCAAGCTACGCCCGTTGATCGACCCGCCGCTCAATGCCGCAGGTCGCGCGTTGGCGGGAGTTGGCGTGACTGCGAATATGCTGACCTTCGGCGGTCTGGTGCTCGGCTTGGGTGGCGCGATGGCGATCGCATTTGGCGAACTTTGGCTCGGCCTTGCCTTGATCATCGCCAACCGATTGCTCGACGGCCTCGATGGAGCGGTGGCGCGGGCACGCGGTCCAACGGCCTTGGGTGGCTATTTCGATATCGTCGCCGATTTTGCGTTTTATGTCTCTGTGCCCGTGGGTTTCGGCATTCTTTCCGATGCGAACACGCTTCCGGCCCTTACGCTCGTCGCCAGTTTCGTTCTGACCGGGGTGAGCTTCCTCGCCTTCGCCACCATCGCCGCCGAGCGTGGGGCAGAGACCACCGCGCATGGCAAAAAGAGCTTCTTCTATTCCACCGGGCTTGCCGAGGGCGGAGAGACCATCGCGGTGTTCATCGCGATGTGCGTGTTCCCCGCGTGGTTCGCGGTGATCGCTTACGTCTATGCGGCTCTATGCGTGCTAACCGTGTTCCAGCGAAGCGCGATGGCGATGGCGCTGTTCAAGGATTGATCAGCGCTGGCCGATGCGGGCTGCCGTGGATTTGCGCAGCTCCTTGATCCGCTCCGCATTGGCACCAAGATCGCTGCGCCCGACACGGCTGACCGAGCGGAAATCGATCTGCGTTTCACCGACCCGCGCCACGACATCGTCCTTGAACCCGAACCAGAACGTCTCCGCCACTCCTTCGACCAGCCCGGTTTCCGCGTCGGAGCGGATGTCTGCGAAACCCATCTCCCCCATGGCGGCGGCAACCGCAGCGACCGCATCGGCCTGGCTCGCTCCGCCAAGCGGCAGCGGGGCCAGCTCCGGATAGCGATCGGTGATGATCTGCGCGTGCGACTGGATCGCGAGTTCCGGCGGGGTTCCCTCGAACATCTCGATCTGGCTCAGCGGGGTCTGGTAGTCGTGGACCGGATTGGCGTCGGTTTCTTGACGCGCGGCCAGAGTGGTCGCTGAAAATTGCGGCGGGTTGCCGGTGTCGGTCGCGACATCGTGGATCGGATGGTTCGCCGCATCGCTGCCCGCGATCGCGAGAAACGCGAATATACCTGCGGGCAGGATAAGGGCGAATGCCGCCAACGGCCAGCCCTTGCGCGGTGCCTTGCGAAGCACAAGGATCAGTGACACCACCGCGACAGCCGCCACAATTCCCAAAAGCATCGGCCCGGCACCGATCACCAACGATATCAAGCCGACCTGCCAGCTCCAAAGGCCAACCTTGGTGCCCAGTGCTGCGACCGCAAAGTAGACGGGCAGCAGCAGAGCCAGAATGAAGGCGAACCGGGTGTGCCATGGGGCTTTTGTCTGTTCCATGCTCGCGTATTTAGCGCAGCCACCCCGCTTGGCAACGGCGGCGGCTGGGTCATACCCGGCCAAGTGGTTTGTGCCACCACTTGCCCCATCGCGCTTGCAGGCCAGAGATATTCGGGAAACCCTTACGGTTTTAAACGTTGGTTGGTCGCATCGGCAGGGTTTGTCTGGTCGTCAAAGGGGCCAAGTCCTGCTTTCCATGCCCCGAAAACTCGTTTAAACCCGCCATTGTGGGATGAAGTTAGGTCATCAGAGGGAAGACTCGAATATGAAGCGTAACACCCTGTTGAGCGCAGTCGCGCTTGCAAGCCTGGTCACAGTTTCGGCATGCGGCGAAAGCCCGTATCAGGAACCGACCGAAGAAGCTGGCACCGAAACGGTTGAAGAAACCGCCGAAGCTACCGAAGAAGCTGCGCCTGCCGCTCCGGAAGCTCCTGAAGTGGAAGCCAACGGCACCGTCATCGACATCAACATGTACACCCGCGATCCGGATGAGCCGAGCGGCCTTCAGGTCTTCAAACCGCGTCTGATCACGGCGCAGGTCGGTGACACCGTTCGTTTCGTGCCGACCGATCCAACCCACCAATCGTCGTCAATTGAGGGCATGATCCCCGAGGGCACGCGTGGCTGGGAAGGCGAGATCAACCAGGAAGTTTCCTACGTTCTGCCGAAGCCGGGCATTTACGGGTATCAGTGCGTCCCGCACTATGCCGCTGGCATGATCGGAATGATCATCGTCGAAGGTGAAGGCAAGACTGCCAATCTCGAAGCTGCCAAGGAAGTCAGCCACCCGGGTCTCGCAGGTCGCGAGTTCGGTGAGATCTTCGAACAGGCCGAAGCTGAAGGCATGCTCAACTAAGCAGCCATTAGCTTGGAATTAGAAAAGGGCAGCGTGGGAGACCACGTTGCCCTTTTTCTTTGCGCTGCGGAAAATCGCTGAGCGTACCCAGCGCTCCCGTCGAAAATGGTCAGGCCGCGGTTGCCATCCGCGCCAGCTCGCATTGCGACCAGATTTCGCTGAGCGCGTTGATCAATGCATCGATATCGCCGTCGTCATGCACGGGCGAAGGCGTCAGGCGCAGCCGCTCGGTGCCCACCGGAACGGTCGGATAATTGATCGGCTGCACATAGATGCCGTGATTGTCCATCAACCAGTCGCTGATCCGTTTGCACTTATGCGCATCGCCCACCATCACCGGGATGATGTGGCTTGGATTGTCGAGGTGCGGGATGCCCATAATGTCGAGCTTGCGCCGGACGGTCTTCACCCGGTCCTGCTGCTTTTCACGCTCTTCGTCGCTCTGTTTAAGGTGACGAATGCTCGCTGCCGCGCCCGCCGCCACAGCCGGGGGCAAGGCGGTCGAAAAGATGAACCCGCTGGCAAAGCTGCGCACGAAATCGACCAGATTTGTCGAGGCCGCGATGTATCCGCCCATCACGCCAAAGGCTTTGCCCAAAGTGCCCTCGATCACTGTAATGCGATCCATCAGCCCTTCGCGTTCGGCGATCCCCCCGCCGCGCGGGCCGTACAGGCCGACCGCGTGAACTTCGTCGATATAGCTCATCGCGCCGTGCTTTTCGCACACGTCGAGAATTTCGGCGATGGGGGCGATGTCGCCATCCATCGAATAGACACTTTCAAACGCGACCAGTTTGGGAACGTCCGGCCCGAATTCCGACAGCATCCGGTCGAGATCTTCGGGATCGTTGTGCGCCCAGATCTTGTAAGGCGCGCGGCTGTGGCGAATGCCCTCGATCATGCTCGCGTGGTTCAGCGCGTCGGAGAACACGACGCAGCCGGGAATTTTGCCCGCCAGCGTGCCGAGGCCCGCCCAGTTGGACACATATCCGCTGGTGAACAACAGGGCTGATTCCTTGCCGTGCAAATCGGCCAGCTCGCGTTCCAGTTCCACATGGTAGTGGTTGGTGCCGGAAATATTACGCGTGCCGCCAGCGCCCGCGCCGCATTCATCGAGCGTGTCGTGCATCGCTTCGAGCACTTTGGGATGCTGGCCCATGCCGAGGTAATCGTTGGAGCACCACACGGTGACCGCCTGCGTTTCCTCATCGATAAATCGGGTCGCATGGGGGAATTTCCCGCGATGCCGCTTGATATCGGTGAAGACGCGGTACCGTCCCTCTTCGCGCACGCTGTCCAGCTCGCCGGCGAAATAGGCTTCGTAGTCCATGGGCTTTCCCTCTGTTTCCCAAGTCATATCAATCTCTATAGTCTCAAATTCGGATTGGCACGGGCGCGTCCGCTCGCCCGTTTGGCTCCCCGCTTTGGCAGGGCCCAGCCCCACAGCATGCCGTCGCGAAACGGCAGTGCGAGAAAAATGTGTTCAAGCGCGCCAAGCACGCACAGTGCAAACAGCAAACTCGCCCCGACCATTTCCGCGCTGCCTGTCGGAGCAGCCATCGCAAGGCTGGCGAACCAGGCAGCGACACCAAGGATAGCGATGATCGATGCGGCGAGCAGAAACGTCATCCGGTTACGGCCGAAATAGCTCTTCAGATAGTCGAGATGCGGGGGCAGCATCTCTGTCGATGTGTTGGGCACGCCGATGAACAGGTTGATCTTCGAAGACAGTCGCAGCCCGAACATAAGAACGAACACGGTCGCGCCGATCTGATTGGGCGCGTTCCACGACAGCGAGATCAGCATCAGTGCGGTAAGCGCCAGTGCAATCTCGTGATGCAGCACGGTTGCGGTCGCCTGAGCAAAGCGATCAAGCCCCTTGGCATCCGGTGGGCACGCCGTGCGGCGCGGTCCGGCTGCGGCTCCGGTAAGAAAGCCGATCTCGTGCCAGGCCCAGACCAACAACGCGCCGATAAAGGCGAGATAGACCGCTCCGACCGACACCGAGTAAGACGCAGCAAGGATCGCAATCAGCCCCGCAACCCCGCCGATACCGCCGATGATCAGGCTCTTCAGGAAAGTCCCGCGTTCGCGATTGTCCGCCCAGGCAATCAGCCCGGTCGCGATGAACCAGATCGCCACTGTTACCACGAAGGGTACAATATGGCCGCTCCAGCTTACCACGCTGGCTGAAGCCTGATGGACTGCGGCAGGGTGTTTGGCTTGGTCCGGTGGAAATACATCCGCGCGAAGTTGTAACCGGCGCTCGCCATGCCGCCGACGCGCTGCGCCATGCCGATGACACCGCCACGCTCCTTGCCCGCATCGATGCGGTTCGAGGCCTTGCGCAGATTCTCCATCCGCCGACGGAAGGCCGGGTCGTCGATGTCGAGTTCGACCGGGAAGACCTGACGGCTGATTTCGTTGGTGATGCCGAAGACCTTGTAATCGTATTCGGTCGGATCGACGCCCAGCGCCTTGTGAAACACCGGGCGGTTGTGATCGCGCACATACATCGTGGCGTAGACCGACAGCAGGAAGAACCGCACCCACAGCTTGTTCGCACCTTCCAGCAGTTTGGGATCGGCGCGCAGCAGCATCGCGAAGGCCTCGCCGTGGCGGAACTCGTCATTGCACCACTCTTCGAACCAGTCGAAGATCGGGTGGAACTTGTTTTGCGGGTTCGCAGCCAGATGGCGGTAGATCGCGATATAGCGCGCATAACCGATCTTCTCCGACAGATAGACCGCGTAGAAAATGAATTTCGGTTTGAAGAACGTGTATTTCTTCGTGCGCGTCAGGAAGCCGAGATCGACGCCGATCCCTGCATCCTTCAGCGATTCATTGATGAAGCCTGCATGGCGGCTTTCGTCGCGAGCGAGCAGTTTGAACAGCTGCTTCACGTCCGGGTTCTTGGTCCGCTTGGCGATTTCGGCATAGAGGACGCAGCCGGAAAATTCGGATGTCAGCGAGCTTACGAGGAAATCGGTAAACTCCGCGCGCAGTTCCGGCTCCAGCCCTTCGATCACGCCGTGAAACTTCTCGTTATGGCGAAAGTGCTTCTTGTTCGGATCGCCGATCATTTCTGCGATAAGATCGTCCCATTCCTCGCGGACCAACGATACATCGATCGCGTCGAGCGCGTCGAAATCGGTGGTGTAGAAACGCGGCGCGAGCATCGTGTTCTGCGTGGCGATGGCCATCGCGTCTTCTTTGGTGACCGGGCCTTTATCGACCGGTGCTGCGACGGGGGCCTTGGCGATTGAAGAATGCGCGTTCATTTGATCCTCCCGGCGTTGAAGCTGACTTCGTAAAGCTCAGCGAGGTCGAAGTAGGCAGCGAGGCGCGTCAGGGCGCGCTTTACCGGCCCAGCGCGAGTTACCGTTGCGGTACGTTCGAACACCGCCTTGCTGCCGAAGGGGATGGAAATCGGGTCGCCATGGACCCGCACCTTGTCACCCGGTTCAATCTCGATATCGCCGATCAGATCGACATGCGCGTGAAAATGTTCGGAGCTTTGCTCGACCGATATCGTGCACGGGGTTTCAAACCGCCTTGCACTGCCGGTCGCAACCTTGGCCGATAGAGTTCCCGTCTCTGGGACCATAGTTGTCATCAGCGAGCTTCCTTCCTGAGCATGTCGGCGAACACCTTGCGGTTGTCCTTGCCGAACGATGCGAGTTCGACCGTTCCATCGGTCGTGCTGTCGCGCAGTGTCAGTGCGCCATTGTCCCATTCGATCAGTTCGAAGGGTGTTTCCGCGCCGATCCCGCGGATGCGCCGCTTGTGAACCAGGCTGCGCGCGGTCGAGCGCACGAAGCCGCCTGTGCCCGGCCCGAAGCGTACAATCTCTGCGCCGCTTGCGCCGTCTTCGACGCGCACCGTGCCGTCCGGCTCGTCGAAGAAGCGCAAAGTGCGCGTGGCGATCGAGGTGGTGCCCTGTGCTGCACGCACCTCGCTCGGGACAGCCGACCGGTCGAAGAAGCCGAAGGTCACCGACATCGTCATGATCAGCGAAATCGCGACCACGCCGCCCATCAAAATCAGCGGAACTTTGTGGACGGTGATCTCGTCCTCTTCATAGGTGCGCACGATCATGCGGGAGCTCCCTCGAGGCCGCCATCGGTCAGGCCCTTTGCAGGGGCGGGCCGATGTTCCGGCTGCGGATGTGCAGCAGGGCCGTTCACCTGCTTAACGCCCACCGAACCGGGTTCTTTGATCTCGGTCAAGTTCCGCTCGATTGCTTCGTATTTCGCGCAGGCATCTGCCAGTTTTTGCGCGACATGGGCCGCATCGGGCACCGCGCGCATCATCGGTTGCGGGCGATTGAACTTGAATGGGCGGACATGCGGCCACAGCAGCAGATAGCCGAGCAGCCGATCACCGTTGAGGTCCATGGCGATATCGCCGTATCCCTTGCCGCGATCCTTCATGTCGGCAGCACGAATATGCTTCAGCGGGACATTGATCCGCGTTTCGATCGCCATGCCGATCCGCATGATCAGGCGCACATCGGTGAGGATGTAGACCGTGCTGCGGGCGCTGAGCCATGCCAGCAGGTTCAGAACACCGATGCCAGCCAAGCCCAGAACCGCGCAGACAATCGCGCTGTTCACATTGCCGAAGTAGATCGACAGCGCGATCAGGCCAACGAAGTAAATCGCGACCTTGCGGGTATGGAACGCGCTGCGGGCAAGGATCGCCTGATTGGGCTGTCCCTTCCACAGCACGCGTTCATCGTCCGTCGGCGTGCCCATGGGGTCGCCATGCGCGGTCGGCCCCATTTCTTCGTCGAGCGGAGCCGTCTGGTCGCGAGCTTGTGTCAAATCCACGGCTCCCCCCTCTCTGCGGTGGCATACATGTACCCGCCGCCGTAATAGGCCTGGATCTTGTCCTCTTCGAGCCGCGTGATCTGCCCCGGAGTGGCCAGCGCAGGCACATCTTCGAACTGTTCAGCGGTGATCGCGTCGATATCGAGCAACTGGGTCTGATCATTCACCAGAGGCGTGATGCCCCCAAGGAAGCCTTTCCCCTGAAGCGCAGCGACCATCATCGGGGCGAGCACTTTCTTGCCCGAATTGGTGGTCACTTCGAGATAGCGGATCAGGTGCTCTGCCTGATCGACCCAGACATCGCTGACCGTTCCGGCCAGCTTCTTGTTCGCGTCATACACCGGAAGACCGACGGGATTGATGTCATTGTCCGCAATCTCGATCTCGTGACTGTCGGCGATTGGCACGATGCGTGGGCGTCCATCGAAGGTGAGATCGGGGTAATCTTCGCGCTGCGCATAGGCAGCCGGACCAACCCCGTCCTTCATTGGGTTACCGGTTGGCACCCAAGGCGCACCGGCAGCGCCGAAAGCCTGCTTCGCAGCAATGTTCACCGGATCGCGCGGCACGTCTTCCGGAACGTAAGTCCCGCGACCATGCGGCAGCGAGAATTCCTTCTTGCCCGCGTCCGAAAGCGGCAGACCGCGGTGAACGCCGCCGGTTTGTTCGTCTTCGAGAGGATACCCTTCGCGGCGGCTTTCGCGGTTGAGGTAGATCACCAAAGCGACGAAAAAGATGAAGAACAGTATGAAAGCCAGTTCGGCGACATCGAATGTCCCGACAATGTAAGTGTTGTTCATTTCACATTCCTCTCAATCGTATGCACGGCACAGGTGATCGCCCCGGAGAACGGGGTGTCATGTCGGGAATTCGCGCAGGCCGAACGGCTGGCCTGCACTGTCCCCAGGGTCGGTGGTGGTGTTGCGACCGTGGCCGACCAGCGGTCCAATCGCGGCTAAACCTGCGAGAAGCAGCAGGATTTCGATGATGTAGACGGTGCCGTATCCGGTCGCTCTGGTGGCGAGCACGGGTGACAGGCTGCCATCCATTGCAAACAGGAAGATAAGATCGCGCAACGCTCCGCCCAGCGCAATGCCTACGCCAGCACAGGTGGCCTGAACTGCGCCCCAAGCGCCGAGCGCCAGACCAGCGCTTTCGCTTTTTGCGAGGTTCATGGCCTCCATCAGCGTGCCGACCGAAAACAGGCCAAGGCCCAGACCGATGGCGACAGAGCCGCCGAACAGCATGACCGGCGAGCCGAACGGCGCGGCGAACAGGATCATCAGGAAGGCTGCAATACCGGTGACAAGCCCTGCACCCGCAATCCGCAGCGGGTCTCCGCCGCGAGCCAGCGACCGGCCCGACAGCATGAAGCCAATGAGCGCGCCAAACGCCCACGCTCCAGTCAGCGCGGTGGTCGTGCCGACTGACAGACCCAGAACTTCGCCGCCATAGGGTTCTAGCAGGGCATCCTGCATCGCAAATCCCGCCGCTCCGATGCCGATGGCGGTGAGCAGGCGGGCATTGCGTCCGTCCTTCACGAAATTGTTCCAAAGCTCGCTGAAGCTCGGCGCGTCCGGCACGGGCTTTGTGCGATCCGGCACCCGCGCTTCCTGCTTCCACAGGGCGGTGAGGTTGAGGATCATGGTCAAGACGGCAGCGCCCTGGATCACTTGCACCAGCCGCGTGGGCGAAAACTCGATCAGCAGCCCGCCGATCACGAAGGCCGAGAACATCATGCCGACCAGCAGCATCACATAGAGCAGCGCGACCGCGCGTGGGCGCTTTTCAGCGGGCGCAAGGTCGGTCGCCAGAGCGAGGCCAGCGGTTTGCGTCACGTGGAAGCCGATACCGGTCAGCAGAAATGCGCCTGCCGCAGCGACGATGCTGATCGAATGCGTTTCCGGGCGGCTCAACAGCAGCAGCGCGAACGGCATGATCGCCAACCCGCCAAACTGCATCAGCGTGCCGAACCAGATATACGGCACCCGGCGCCAGCCGAGCGCGGAGCGATGGGTGTCGGACTTGTGTCCGATCAAGGCGCGAAACGGAGCAGCCAGCAGTGGCACCGCGATCAGCAGCGCGACGATCCATGCCGGTACGCTAAGCTCGACAATCATCACCCGGTTGAGTGTGCCGTTGAGCAACACCGCCGCCATGCCGACGCTGAACTGGAACAGCGACAGGCGCAGCAATTGCGGCAGCGGTAGCTCGGTGCTCGCCGCATCCGCAAAGGGCAGCCAGGCGAACATCGCCTGACTGATCTTCGGAGCAGGGCGAGCGGTTTTGCTCATCCGCGCTTCACCAGTTCGAGCGCCTGGCTGGTGTAGAACCCGCTGGAGACGCGCCGCGTCCGACCGATGGTCCAGCCGGTGAGCCGCGACAGCTTGGCCCGCAATTCGGTTTCATCCACCGGAACGATACCGGGTGAACGGTCGCTTTTCGGGAAGACCTTGCCGACCTTGTGCATCGCGCCAAGCAGACGGGTCTGGGGGGCGAAGGTGAACAGCAGCGACTGAGTGCAACGCGTGCTCAGTTCTTCCAGCGCATCGACCAGATCGTCTGGCGTGTAGTGGATCAGCGAGTCCATCGCGACGATATGCGCGAAGGTGCCAAGCGCGGGATCGAGCATGTCGCCCGAGGTCCAGCGAATGCGGCCGTGCCCGATGAAAGACGGCGTGCGCTCGCGGGCGACTTCGATAAGGCCGCTTGCCACATCGACGCCGGTGACTTCGGCACCGCGACATGCCGCTCCGATGGAAAGCGCGCCAGTACCACAGCCCGCGTCCAGCACTTGTGTGCGGCGCAGATCGGTCGGCAGCCAGTCCAGCAGCGTTGCGCGCATTTCCTCACGTCCAGCCCGCACGGTGGCGCGGATGCCGCTGACCTTGGTATCCGAGGTCAGGTCGATCCAGGCCTGCTTGGCGGTGCTGTCGAAATAGGTCGCGAGCGCTTCGCGGCGCTCCGCATAAGGACCGGCTTCGTAGATGTCAGGTGAGCGTGATGCCATCATTCAAACCCCAGAAAGTCGAAGATGTCGCGATCCTTCATCGGCACGGCGGTCGAAGGATCGACCCCGGCCCACAGCATCGCGGCGAGGCGGAGATATTCGTCTTGCGCGGCGACCACTTCGGGATCGTCGCCCATTTCGAAGAGCGTGCATTTCTTGAGGCGAGAGCGGCGGATCGCATCGACATCGCGGAAATGCGCGAGGCGCTGCATGCCGATCTTGTCGCAGAAGCGATCGATCTCGTCAGTCTCGCGGCTGCGGTTGGCGACCACCCCGGCAAGGCGCACGTCGTAATTCTTGGACTTCGCAGCGATGGCGGCGACGATCCGGTTCATCGCGAAGATGCTGTCGAAATCGTTGGCGGCAACCACCAGTGCGCGCTCGGCATGCTGGAGTGGGGCGGCAAATCCGCCGCACACCACGTCGCCCAGCACATCGAAGATCACGACATCGGTATCTTCGAGCAGGTGATGCTGTTTTAGCAGCTTCACGGTCTGGCCGACAACATAACCGCCGCAGCCTGTGCCTGCCGGAGGTCCGCCAGCCTCGACGCACATCACGCCGTTATAGCCTTCGAACATGTAATCGTCGGGCCGCAATTCTTCGCTATGGAATTCAACGGTTTCGAGCACGTCGATGACAGTCGGCATCAGCTTCTTGGTCAGCGTGAAGGTGCTGTCATGCTTGGGGTCGCAGCCGATCTGGAGGACTCTGTGCCCCAGCTTCGAGAATGCGGCGGAAAGGTTTGAAGACGTTGTCGATTTGCCGATCCCGCCCTTGCCATAAACGGCAAACACCTTCGCGCCCCTGATCTTGTCATTCGGGTCGAGCTGTACCTGCACGGAGCCTTCTCCGTCGGGTTTTGTGAAGCTGGACTTCGGTGTTTGCAGGTTCATATCAGACGATCCCTCTGTCTATCTCATTCGGCCACGAAGACGCCTTCGAGGCGATCTTCGAGTTCATCATTGGCTTCGCGCAACGCCGTGAGTGTCGCATCGTCCGGCTCCCACAGATGCCGGTCGCACGCTTCGAGCAGACGGCCAGCCACGCGGGCGGAGCTTTTCGGATTGAGCTGCGCGAGGCGCGCGCGCATTTCGTCGTCGAGCACGAAGGTCTCGGAAATTTTCTGATAAACCCATGGGGCAACCTGACCGGTCGTGGCCGACCATCCCAGAGTGCTGGTCACGTGCCCTTCGATCGCGCGGACGCCTTCGAAACCGTGATCGAGCATCCCTTCGAACCATTTCGGGTTGAGCGTGCGGGTGCGCGCTTCGAGGTCGATCTGTTCGGACAGGGTGCGAACCTTGGCTTTGCCGCGTGTCGCATCGAGGATGTAGACCGGAGCGTCCGCTCCCTTGGCTTTCGCCACCGAGCGGCTGACGCCGCCGAGCCCATCGACATATTGATCGACATCGTTGATGCCCAATTCGACGCTTTCGAGGTTCTGGTACGTGAAATCCACTTCGCCTAGCGCGCTCTGCAACAGCTCACGGTGTTGCACCGGCGTTCCGTTGACACCGTAGGCAAAGCCCTTGTTGACCTCGAAAGCGTTGGCCAGTTCGTCAGGGTCGGCCCATACGCCGCCATCGATCATCTGATTGACGTTGGCGCCGTATGCGCCCTCCGCATTGGAGAACACGCGCAATGCGGCGGTTTCCAGTTCGCAACCGTGCTTTTGCTGATGCGCGAGGCTGTGCTTGCGCACGAAGTTGGCTTCGGGCGTTTCGTCCGCCTGACTGGCGAGCAGCGCGGCCTCGGCCAGCATCCGGGTTTGCAGCGGTAGAAGGTCACGGAAAATGCCCGACAGCGTCATCACGACGTCGATGCGCGGGCGGCCAAGTTCTTCGAGCGGGATCAATTCAGCACCGCACAGACGACCGTAGGAATCGCGCCGGGGCCGCGCGCCGAGCAGTGTCATCGCCTGAGCGATCTGCACGCCTTCGGTCTTCATATTGTCAGTGCCCCACAGCACCATCGCGATGCTTTCAGGGAAGGGCTCACCGCTATCGACATGGCGCGCGATCAAACGCTCGGCCTGCTCGCGACCCTGCATGCAGGCATAGGCGCTGGGGATGCGGAACGGGTCGAAGCCGTGGATGTTGCGACCGGTTGGCAGCACATCGGGATTGGCCACGATATCGCCGCCCGGTGCGGGCTGGACATATCCGCCATCCAGCGCGTGGATCAGCGAACCGAGTTCATCGCTGGCATCAAGCTTTTCGCCGACCGTATCGCGGCCCGGCCCATCCTCGCCGCCAGCCTCGACCATCGCATCGAGCATGTCTTCGCGCTGTTCGCCGGTCGGGTTGCTGCCGATTACGTGCAGCCCATGCGGGATCAGCGTTTGTTCAAGCTCATAGAGCCGTCCGGCAAGCTCTCCGATATCGCCGCATTCGATATCCAGCGCGTCGCATTGATCTGCAATCAGTTCGGCAAGGTCGGCGCGTTCGGCTTTGCCGTCGGCGTCCTCGGCGGTCATCCGCCAGCGCTCCACGCTCGCCTTCAATTCGGCGAGGTCTTTGTAGAGGCCAGCCTGCGCCAGCGGTGGGGTCATGTAGCTGATCAGTGTCGCGGCAGAGCGGCGCTTTGCCAGCATCCCCTCGGATGGGTTGTTCGCCGCGTAGAGATAGTAATTGGGCAGATCGCCGATCAGCCGTTCGGGCCAGCAATCGCTGGACATGCCTGCTTGCTTGCCCGGCATGAATTCAAGCGCGCCATGCGTGCCGAAATGCAGCACCGAATGCGCGCCGAAATCTTCGCGAATCCAGCGATAGAACGCGCTGAAGGCATGGGTGGGTGCGAAATTGCCTTCGAACAGCAACCGCATCGGGTCGCCTTCGTACCCAAAGGCTGGCTGGATGCCGACGAAAACATTGCCGAAATGCGCGCCGAGCACCTGAATGTTGCTGCCATCGCTTTGCGCCTTGCCAGGGGCCGGACCCCATTGCGCTTCGATTTCGGCAAGGTGCGGTTCGCGCCGGACATGCTCGTCCGCTTGGATGCGCGCAGCGACATTGGCATCGGCACCGAAACGCTCCGAATTGCCGCTCAGGATTGCATCGCGCAGCGCATCGACGCTTTCGGGGACTTCCACCGAATAGCCTTCGTCGGATAACCGCTGAAGCGTTGCGTGGAGCGATTGGTACACGCTCAAGAATGCGGCAGTGCCGGTCGCGCCAGCATTGGGCGGGAAGTTGAACAGCACAACCGCAAGCTTGCGCTCGGCCCGCTCGGACCGGCGCAGAGCGATCATCTTGCCCACTCGTGCAGCCAAGGCTTCGGCGCGTTCAGGACAACCTTGCATCGGGCTGATCTTGTCAGATTTGGGGCGCTCGCAGTGACGATCGCAGCCGGTGCAGACTTCACCATCATTGCCCGCGCGTCCGCCGAAAACGCTCGGTGCGATGGAGCCATCAAGCTCGGGCAGGGCGACCATCATCGTTGCTTCCAAGGGCAGAAGACCCTGATCGCGTCCGCGCCATTCCTCGATGGTCTGGAATTCGATGGCGTGCGCAGCGAGGTAAGGCACGTCGAGATCGCCGAGCACTTCGCGCGCCGCTTCGCTGTCATTGTAGGCCGGGCCTCCGACAAGCGAGAAACCGGTGAGGTTGACGATCGCATCGACCGTTGGCTTCCCGCGTTCGACGAAGAAATTTTCGATCGCCGGGCGCGCGTCGAGACCGCTGGCGAAGACTGGAACCACCTTCATGCCCGCCGCTTCGAATGCGGCAATCGCGCCATCATAATGGCCCGCATCGCGGCCCAGCAGATAGGATCGCAGCAGGATCAGCCCGACGGTGCCATTCTTGCCGCCGGCATCTTTTTTCGAGGCTTTGGGAAGGAGCCGCGCAGTCTCCGAAATGCGCTGCTTGGCACCCGGATGATAGACCCCGGTTTCGGGATATTCGACCGGAGCTTCGGCCTGTGTTTCGCCGCGGCGCTCTTCGCGCTCGCCCGCCGCATACCGATCGATCAGTGCGCGGACCATCGCGACGACATTCTCGTCCGATCCGGAGAGCCAATATTGCAGCGTCAGGAAATAGGCGCGCACATCCTGCGCGGTTCCGGGAATGAACTTCAGGATCTTGGGCAGGCGGCGCAGCATCTTCATCTGGCCTGCGCCAGAGCTTGCGCCTTGCTTCTTCGATCCGCGCAGTTTCTTCAGCAGCGCCAGCGGACCCTTCGCCGGGGCGTCCATGCGATAGCCGCCCATCCGGGTCAGCTTCACGACTTCGCCTGCCGACATCATACAGACCATCGCATCGCATTCTTCGCGGCGAGCTTCGATCGACGGCATGATCGCGCGGACATGATCGTCGAGGAACAGCATCGTCGCGATGACGATGTCGGCTTCGGCGATGGCGTCCTTGGTCTGGTCCAGCGCATGCTCGTCGCGATCCCAGTCCGATGCGGCATGCAGCGTCAGCGAGATATTGTCCCGGTTCAGAACTTCGTCCGCACGTTCAACCGCCCCTTTGAGGTGATTGTCGAGCGTGACAATCGCGACCCGCACGGGTGCCTGGCCGGTTGGGGCCTCGGGGGTGGCGACGCTACCGTGCATAATGCGCTTTCGCATCATAGAGCGTGTCGAGATCGATCTGCGCGCGGCCCTGATCAACGGCGAAGGCTTCGGTGTTGCGGCGCGCCTTGCCACGCACGAAGAACGGAATTTTCTTGAGTTCGCGCTGCGCTTCTTCGGTCCACATCGCGCCATCATGTGCGGTGACTAGCAGCTCTTCTTCGGGCACGGGCTGCGGCGCGGCGGTCGTTTTCGGCGCGTGCGCGGCGTGATGCGAAGGTCCGGCTTCGTCGGAGAATTCGAAATCCTCGCGGAACATCGTCAGCAGATGTTCTTCCAGACCCATCACCAGCGGATGGACCCAGGTGTCGAAGATCACATTTGCACCTTCGAAACCCATTTGCGGAGAGTGCCGTGCAGGGAAGTCCTGCACATGGACGGGTGACGAAATCACCGCGCAGGGCAGGCCCAGACGCTTGGCAATATGCCGCTCCATCTGCGTGCCGAGCACCAGCTCCGGCGAGGCGGCGGCGATGGCTTCTTCGACTGCGAGGTGATCGTCGGTGATCAGCGGTTCGACGCCGTAGAGCTTGGCCGCTTCCCGGATCTCGCGGGCGAATTCACGGTTGTAGCAACCCAGCCCGCAGACCTCGAAACCCAACTCGTCACGCGCGATCCGCGCTGCGGCAACCGCGTGCGTCGCGTCGCCGAAGATGAACACCCGCTTGCCGGTCAGATAGGTCGAATCGACCGACCGGCTCCACCAGGGCATTCTCGATTGGTTGTCGCCGAGGGCAGGCGTGGGATCTGCACCTGCCAACTCGGCGACGTCGGCAATGAAAGAGCGCGTAGCCCCCACGCCGATAGGGATTGTGCGAATGGTCGGCTGCTTGAACGTGCGTTCGAGCCAGCGTGCCGCTTCATCCGCAATCTCGGGATATAGAACGATGTTGAAATCGGCCGCGCCGATGCGCGTGATGTCCGACGGGGTTGCACCCAGGGGAGCGACCAGATTGATCTCGACGCCCAGCGTATCGAGGATCTTTGTGATTTCGACCAGATCGTCGCGGTGACGGAAGCCGAGTGCGGTCGGGCCGAGAATGTTCGCGCGTGGCTTACGGCCTTCACGCGGGGTTCGCACGAAATCCTTGTCCGCCAGATTGCGCACGATCTGGTAAAATGTCTCCGCCGCGCCCCAGTTTTCCTTGCGCTGATAGCTGGGCAGTTCCAGCGGGATGGCGGGGCAGGGCAGGTCCATCGCCTCGATAAGGCCGCCGGGATCATCCTGGATCAGCTCCGCCGTGCATGACGCGCCGACAATCATCGCCTGCGGATTGAAGCGCTCGGCGGCTTCCGTCGCCGCATCCTGAAACAGTTGCGCGGTATCCTTGCCCAGATCGCGCGCTTCGAAGGTGGTGTAGGTGACGGGCGGGCGCTTGCCGCGCCGCTCGATCATTGTGAACAGCAGATCGGCGTAAGTGTCGCCCTGCGGAGCGTGCAGCACGTAATGCAACTTCTCCATCGCGGTCGCGACACGCATTGCGCCGACATGCGGCGGTCCTTCATAGGTCCAGACGGAAAGCTGCATCGCCTATACCTCCAGCACGTCGCGGCGCCGCAGCGGCCGGGCAAAGAGTTCGGCGAGATCACCGGCCTGGTCGAAGCCATGGATCGGCGAGAAGACGAGTTCGATCGCCCACTTGGTGGTGAAGCCCTCGGACTCCAGCGGGTTGGCGAGGCCGAGGCCGCAAACGGTCAGATCGGGTTTGTCGGCGCGCACCCGGTCGAGCTGGTTGTCGACGTGCTGGCCTTCACTGATCCGCGCGGATGGCGGGATCAGATCGAGTTCCTGCGCACAGTGAGCGCGGTGCAAATAAGGCGTGCTGACCTCGACCGGCTCCATATCAAGCTCGGTCGCGAGGAACCGCGCTAGCGGAACTTCGAGCTGCGAGTCGGGCAGGAAGCTGATGCGCTTGCCTTCAAGTGTTGTCCGTGCGTGTTCGATGGCGCGCTTGGCACGCTCTCGGCCCGGCGCAACGACTGCATCGAAATGCGCTTCGTCGATGCCGAACGCGTCGGCGGCGGCTTTCAGCCAGCCGGTCGTGCCCTCCGCGCCGAACGGGAACAGCGCATCGAGCCGCTGCGCCCCGCGATCTTCAAGCCGCAGCGCGGTTTCGGCGAGGAAGGGTTGGGCGAGCAAGTACCGCGTGTTGGGACCGACCGACGGCAGATCGCGGGCATTGCGCGCGGGCAGGACGCCGACATTTTCAATGCCAAGCTGATCGAACAGGCGCAGGAACTGGTCTTCCACAATGTCCGGCAAGGCGCCGACAATCAGAAGCTCTTGCGGCGCATCGGCAGTGCTGGCGGGCATTTCCGGAACCAGCGCGGCGAGGCAGGCGTCTTCGCCCTGAGTAAAGGTCGTCTCGATGCCGCTGCCCGAGTAGTTCAAGATGCGGACTTGCGGCATGTGCCGCGCGCCGAGCCGCTCGGCAGCCTTGGCCAGATCGAGCTTGATGACTTCGGAGGGGCACGAGCCGACGAGAAACAGCGTCTTGATATCCGGACGGCGGGTCAGCAGACGATCGACCACACGGTCAAGCTCGTCCTGCGCGTCCACCATTCCGGCCAGATCGCGCTCTTCCATGATCGCGGTGGCAAAGCGCGGCTCGGCAAAGATCATCACGCCTGCCGCCGATTGCAGCAGGTGCGCGCAGGTGCGTGAGCCGACTACAAGGAAGAAGGCGTCCTGCATCTTGCGGTGAAGCCAGACGATGCCGGTGAGCCCGCAGAACACTTCGCGTTGCCCGCGTTCACGCAGGATCGGGCGTGCTGCCTCGGCAGCAGGCTTGGTGCAGCCGGGAAGGGTGTCCACCGCGCTCATGCCGTCACCGCAATCGGATGCGCCGCCGCATCGAGCCGCGCCGCACGCAGTTTCAGCAGGAACTGTCCGGCATTGATGACGTAGGCTGCATAGGCAGAGAGCGCGACCAGCATCCGCTGATCCGTCGTACCGATCCCGCCAAACAGCATCACAAGATAAAGCGTGTGCAGCGCGAGGACGAGCATCGAGAAGACGTCTTCCCAAAAGAACGACTCGGCGAACAGCCATTTGCCGAACACGACCTTTTCCCAGATCGAGCCAGTGACCATGATCGTGTAGAGCACCAGCGTCTTGATCACGACCGAGACATCGGCAGCGAACGCGCCTTCGCCGCTTGTCAGTGTGCGAACGACCAAACCGAGGCTGATCAGGAAAACAAGGAACTGAAGCGGGGCGAGGATGCCTTGGACCAGAGTCCATTTCGACTCGTCACGCCGCTGCCGCTCTGCCTGCGTGTAGAGCGCCTTTCTGATCCCCTTCGTACCGCTGGCCTGCGCCCCGATGGTTGCAGGCTCGACCGGGGATGCGTGATCCTGCCGAGTCATAAGTTCGCGAATACCCTCCGCTGTAAGAACGCAAGACTACCCGGATTCGATTGAGAGTGTCAACTTTGATTGACGCCTAATAAAATTGACACCAAGACTCCGTACATGTGCGGGGCGTTTGCCAACAAGTTGTCGAAGGTGTACACATTCATTGCCGCCGCAATTGGAGTCGGGAGCTCGCATGCGGTTGGCATGGCGCTATCCGCGCCCGCATCGGACTTGAGAGGGTCCGGCAGACTGGAGGGTCTGAAATGGCATCCGTTATTGGCGCAAGTTCGGCCGCATTGCGCAAAGTGATGACCAATCCGCTGAAACGCCGCAAGCGGGATGGAATTGTCTCTAACGACACCGGGTCAGCGGCGCTTTCCGGCGACGCGATAAACTCCATCATCGAAGGCGAGATCATACCGCGACTGCTTGTCGCGCATTCCTCTGGCGGTGTCCGGACAGCAACCGCCGGGGGGGCAGAAATCGATTCGTCTGCTGCAAACCGCTTCGCCGCATTGCCGCTTACTCTGGAAGCAGCCGGCTTGCTGGAAGAGGTCGACCACTTCCTTGAACAGGGTGTCAGCGTCGATTCGATCTATCTCGATCTGCTCGCGCCGGCCGCCCGCCGTCTGGGCGAGATGTGGGAAACCGATGAGTGTGACTTCGTCGATGTGACGATGGGACTCTGGCGGCTGCAAGAGGTCATGCGCGATATCGCAGCACGTTCACCGCCGATTGTGAACGCGTTCTCCGCTCCGCGCAGTGCGCTGTTTGCACCGATGCCCGGCGATCAGCACAGCTTTGGCGCAATCATGATCGAAGATGTGTTCGCGCGGGCCGGGTGGGCAACAGATGTGATTCCGCGGCCCGAGCGCCGTGAATTGCTCGACGTGCTGTCCAAGCGGGCGTTTGACTTGGTGGGGTTGACGCTTTCGAGAGATTGCCCCAGCGGGGCACTCGCGAAATTGGTGAAGGCCGTACGCGGCGTATCGGCCAATCCGCATATCAGCGTCCTCATCGGAGGTAGAATGATCAACGAGAACCCCGAAATTGTCACCGAAGTCGGAGCCGATGGGACCGGAGCTGATGCACGTGCTGCGCTGGAGGTCGCGGAACGTCTTGTTCTCGCAGCCCCCGCTCACGCTCATACATTGCGGTAGGTCACGCCGCGATGCTCACCCGCAAACATAGCATCGAAGGGAAGAATCCTTTCGACACGGCGGCAGAGCTGTTCGACACGCTTGACGCCGAAGCAGCGATGAAGCTGGCGATGGTCGCAGGCGATGTGACGCTGGTGCTCGATGATACGGGGACCATTCTCGACACGGCGTTCGATCCGTCGGAGTTTCCGGGATTTGACAGTTGGATCGGCACCAACTGGATCGAAACCGTCACTGATGAAAGCCGCCCCAAAGTGATGGAGATGCTGGCGGCTGCCCGGCGCGGCGAGGTTCAGCATTGGCGGCAGGTCAACCATCCCACACGCGAAGGGATCGTGCCGGTCCGCTATGCCGTTCTCAACGTCAATGGCGGCGAGCATCGAATTGCCTTTGGCCGCGATCTGCGCGAAGCGGGCAAGCTGCAACAACGCCTGTTGCAGGTGCAGCAATCGCTTGAGCGGGACTATCTGCGGATGCGCCAGCTCGAAGCGCGCTATCGGCTGCTGTTCGAGCGATCAGCCGAGGCGGTGTTGATCGTGGCGGCTGGCTCTTTGCGCATTCGCGAAGCCAACCCCGCCGCACACACTCTGTTGGGTGCGCGTCAGGGCAGCCTGCCGAGCAAGAAGGTTCTCGGCTTTATCGAAAAGCGTTCGCGCGATGCGATACAGACGATGGTCGGATCGGCCCAGGCATCGGAATCCATCGCGCCGATCGACATCAAGATATCGAAGGGATCGCGCGACGTTCAGGCGAGCGTGGTGGGCTTCATGCAGGATCGCGGGCAGTTCCTGCTGATGCGGTTCACGCCTGTTGAAGGGGGCGCGGCGGAAGGCGATTCTCCGGTTCTGAAGCTGCTCGACGAGATGCCCGATGCCTTCGTGGTGGCGGACAGCAATCTCGAAATCATCAGCGCGAACCACGCATTTGTCGAGATGGTCGAGGCTGCCAGTGCGGATCAATTGCGTGGGCGGCATCTGTCCGAGACCATCGGGCGTCCGGGCATCGACCTCGACCTGATCGAGGGGCAGATCGACCAGCACGGCGCGGCGCGCAATGTGACCACCGTGGTTCGCTCCGGCCATGATCTGGAAGGCGAGCCGGTCGAGATTTCTGCGGTACGCAGCGGGGGTGACGATCCCCTGTTCGCGTTTGTCGTGCGCCCAATCGGCCGCCGTCTGCGCGATCTTCCGCCGGGTACGCAAGACCTGCCGCGTTCGGTCGAACAGCTCACCGATCTGGTCGGTCGGATGTCGCTCAAGGATATCGTGCGCGAGAGCACCGATTTGATCGAACGGCTGTGCATCGAAGCGGCGCTTTCCTATACGTCGGACAATCGCGCATCGGCAGCCGAGATCCTCGGCCTGTCGCGGCAGAGCCTTTATTCCAAGCTGCATCGTCATGGAATCGGAAATCTGCCCACCGATCCGGATTGATCACGCCAGCTTGACACTGGCAATTTGACCCATTTTCGAGCTGTTTTCCCCAAAACACCCCCAATTCAATCGCCGTGGGCCTTATAGTGTCAATTTAGTTTGACGCATGCAATTGTCAGGCATAGCCTTACAACATGGTACGCTCAGCGGTCTCGACTCGTCAGGCGCCGGTTCCGGCGCTGCGGGATGTCGTCACGCTTCTCAAACCGATCACCTGGTTCCCTCCGATGTGGGCCTTCATGTGCGGCGCGGTGTCTTCCGGCGCTGGCCTGGATGGGCGCTGGTTGTTTGTGCTGGGCGGCGTGATGCTTGCAGGGCCACTGGTTTGCGGCACCAGCCAGGCGGTGAATGACTGGTTCGACCGTCACGTCGATGCGATCAATGAACCGAACCGTCCAATCCCTTCAGGCCGGATCGCCGGGCGCTGGGGTCTGTACATTGCAATTATCGCCACGATTGTTTCTGCCGTTGTCGGGGCCTTGCTCGGATCGCTGGTGTTCGCCGCCGCATTGGTCGGGTTGGCGCTGGCCTGGGCATACAGCGCGCCGCCTTTCCGTTTGAAATCGAGCGGGTGGACCGGTCCGGCGGTGGTCGGGCTGACCTATGAAGGGTTGAGCTGGTTTACCGGCGCGACCGTGATGCTGGGTGCGCTGCCATCCTCGCAAGTGCTGATCGTTCTCGTGCTGTATTCCGCCGGAGCGCACGGCATCATGACGCTGAATGATTTCAAGGCGGTCGAAGGGGATCGCGAAACGGGGCTCAAATCGCTGCCGGTGACGCTTGGCGTCGGGCGCGCGGCCAAGCTGGCCTGCATCGTTATGGCGCTGGCGCAAGTCGCTGTGATCGTGTTGCTTGCGGTCTGGGGCCTGACGCTTTCCGCCGTGTTGGTCGGGGCAGTTCTGATCGCGCAATTCGCCGCGATGCCGCGCTTGCTGTCCGACCCGGCGAAATATGCACCTTGGTATAATGGCGTCGGCGTCACACTCTATGTTTTCGGAATGCTGGCGGCGGCGCTGGGCCTTGGGGGGTATATCTGATGACCTCGATAGCGCCTCAAGGACTTGGCTGGGTGTCCATCGTCCGGATCGGCCTTGTGCAGGCGTGCCTGGGCGCGGTCGTCATGCTGGCGACCACGGTGCTCAACCGGCTGATGGTGGTCGAATATACGCTAGCTGCGGCTATACCCGCCGGTCTTGTGGCGTGGCACTACGCCGTCCAACTCTCGCGCCCTTTATGGGGGCATGGCTCGGATCAGGGGCGCAAGCGCACGCCATGGATATTGGGCGGAATTGCCACCCTCGCTCTGGCGGCGCTGCTGGCAACGCAAGCGACCTTGATGATGTCCGCTCAGCCGTTTCTTGGCTTCGCGCTCGCGATCCTTGCCTACACGCTGATCGGGGTTGGCGTCGGCGCAGGGGGAACATCGGCTTTGGCACTGCTCGCATCCGGCGTCGCGCCGCATCGCCGGGCTGCCGCTGCTGCGGTGACGTGGATCATGATGGTCGCGGGGATCGTCGTGTCGGCCATTACTGTGGGTGAGTTGCTCAAACCGTTCTCGCCCGAACGGCTCCTGACGGTCGCCAGCGGCCTCGCTGTGACCGTGATTGTCATCACCGCATTGGCGACCTTCCGGCTTGAGCGTGGCACTGTGGTCTTCGAAGAGACCGCCAAGGACGAACCAGCCCCCGACTTCCGCGAAGCGCTGCGTGAGATATGGCATGAGAAAGCCGCGCGCCGGTTCACCATCTTCATCTTCGTCTCGATGATCGCGTTCAGTATGCAGGATCTGATCCTCGAACCTTTCGCTGGTCTCGTCTTCGGCATGTCGCCGGGCGAATCCACTCAACTTGGCGGACAGCATCAGGGCGGCATTCTGCTGGGCATGATCGCAGCCGGAATTGGCGGTAGCGCCTTTGCCGGTCGCTTGCCTCGCGATCTGCGCATCTGGGCCGTATCCGGCTGCGTCGGATCGGCGGTGGCTCTGGCCGGGTTGGCAGCCGCAGCGATCCACGGACCCGGTTGGCCGATCGGCATCAACGTATTCCTGCTAGGGCTCGGCAATGGCGTGTTCGCGGTTGCCGCGATCGGCGCGATGATGGGCCTGGCCGGTGCAGGCGAGAAAACCCGCGAGGGCGTGCGCATGGGCGTCTGGGGCGCGAGCCAGGCGATTGCATTCGGGCTGGGCGGTCTGATCGGCGCGCTTGGCGTCGATATTGCCCGGCGGGTTCAGGCGAGCGATGGCAGCGCCTTTCAGATAATCTTCGCCATCGAAGCAGTCTTGTTCGTAATCGCTGCGGGGCTCGCCCTCAGAGTGACCGGCACGCGCGCCCCGGTGCGCCAGCAAACCAATAAGGAAGCAGAGGTGTTCGCATGACCGAGGTAATCTATGATGCCGTCGTAGTAGGCGGGGGACCGGCAGGGGCCACCGCCGCAACCGATCTGGCGCAGGCGGGCCATTCCGTATTGTTGATGGAGCGAGGCGGGCGGATCAAGCCATGTGGCGGCGCAGTCCCTCCGCGAATGCTAGAAGACTTCGAAATCCCGCAAAGCCTGCTGGTCGCACGTGCGCGTTCTGCGCGCATGATCGCCCCATCGGGCCGAGCGGTCGATATGCCGGTCGGCGAGATCGGCTATGTCGGCATGGTCGATCGCGATGAGTTCGACGAATGGCTGCGGGTGCGAGCGCAGCAGTCAGGCGCTCAGCGGCTGAAAGCGACCTTCGAAAAGATCGAGCGCGACGACAGTCCCTATCCGATGGTAACATTCCGGCGTGAACGCGGCGGCGAGATTGAACGGGTCCGCGCGAAGGTCATCATCGGCGCAGATGGTGCGCGTTCGGCGGTGGCCAAACAGAGCCTGCCCAATGCGGAGCGGGTCAAGTGCGTCTTCGCCTATCACGAGATTATCAAATCGCCCGCCAATGACACCGACGCCTTCGACGCGGCGCGTTGCGATGTGTTCTATCAGGGTAAGCTGTCGCCCGATTTCTATGCCTGGGTGTTTCCGCATGGCGATACGGCGAGCATCGGTGTGGGCAGCGCGAACAAGGGCTTTTCCCTGCGCGGTGCAGTCGCTGAAATGCGTTCCGACCTCGACCTGTCGCGCTGCGAGACGATTCGCCGAGAAGGCGCGCCGATCCCGCTGAAGCCATTGAAGCGCTGGGATAACGGAAAGGATGTCATCGTCGCAGGCGATGCGGCGGGTGTGGTTGCTCCGGCGTCGGGCGAGGGGATCTATTACGCGATGACCGGCGGGCGCTATGTCGCGGACGCGGCGAGTGCGTTCCTGGTCTCAGGCGAGGCCAAGGCGCTCAAGCTCGCCCGCAAGCGCTTCATGAAAGAACATGGCCGGGTGTTCTGGATCCTCGGACTGATGCAATATTTCTGGTATTCGAGCGACAAGCGGCGCGAGCGTTTCGTGACGATGTGCGACGACAAGGACGTGCAGCAGCTGACGTGGCAGGCCTATATGAACAAGCGGCTGGTCCGGTCGAAACCGATGGCGCATGTAAAGATATTCCTGAAGGATTGCGCACACCTGCTTGGCCTGAGGGAAGCAACCCGCTAGCCTCACTTGCATGAGCAAGACTTGGATATTGCCGGCGATCCTGGCGGCTGTCGCGGCTGCGATCGTCGCCGTTCTGGGCGCGACGATCACCGATCTCGGCCCGTGGTATCAGGCCCTTGAAAAGCCGGGCTGGCACCCGCCCGATTTCGTGTTTCCGATCGGCTGGACGTTGATCTATGCCTTCAACACCTATGCAGTGGTCGCGGCGTGGCGCGCGGCACCGACCCCGCGCGTTTCGGACACGATCATCGGACTGTTTGCGCTGAACGCGTTTCTCAACATCACCTGGAGCATGATCTTCTTCCGCATCCAGCGGCCGGACCTGGCGTTTATCGAGGTGCTGTTGCTGTGGCTGTCGATCTTGGCGCTGATCGTCTATTGCGGTCGGCATTCGAAGACGTCTGCGCTTTTCTTCATGCCGTATCTGGTGTGGGTGACGTTTGCCGGTGCGCTCAACTGGGCGGTGGTCGATCTGAACGGTCCGTTTGGCTGAGCGAGTTCCGATGGACATGATCGCAGCCTTCTTCGCGAGCGGCCATGCAGCCGATCTCGTGCTCGCGGTGCTTGCTATCGAAGCTATGTGGCTCAAGTTTGCGGTGGGTTGGAGCGGTGCCCGCATCCTTGGCCTTATCGGCCCGGCGGCCTTCATCGTCCTCGCGCTCCGTGCTGCGCTGGTCGGTGCGGGCTGGGAATGGGTTGCGGCGCTGCTTGCGCTCTCGTTGCCGTTCCACCTGATCGACCTCAGGACGCGGCTATCCGAACGGGGCTGAATACCCTTGGCCAGAACCTGCGAGTTAAGCGGTGCATGGACTGCAAGTGCGGGTTATCATTGGTCCCGTCGACTGCGATTCGTCGGATATGGGGGACTGCTGCGTGAATCATGAAGCCAGAAAAGCATTGCTCGGGCGATTGACCGCCGAGGTGCGCACCGAGACCCTGAACTATACCGCGAACCCGATCCCCGAGCCCCACACCCATGACCGCAAGGAGCTTGAACGGAAAATCTCCAGCTGGGTGCAGCGAGGTGATGCTATCCGGCGCGACCTTGAGGCGAACCTTGCCTTTCGCGAGGTGAGCGCGCCGAGGGCCTCGCTCTCCAATGAAGGATATCGTGCGAGCCGTGGGCGGCAGGACAAACAGGAGCGCGCGGTGCATGACGCCTGGTACGCGCCCTATGCGGAGTTCTCGGCGGCCATCGCAAAGCTCACGGGTAAGGTTTTGGGTCCGAAAGATCCGGCGCGCGCCATCATCAAGACGATGGAGGAAGGGCTGGGCCAGATTGCGAAGAGCCTTAAATCCGGCAAGTCGCTGCATTCCCATGAGCTGACCCATGTTCAGCAGCAGGGAAAATCGCTGGTGGCTTCGATACAGGCGGCCCCTGCGCCCCATATCCCGGCGGGGGCCAACACAATCGGTGGACCGGTCTCTCCGATTGGTATCCTGATGGTGGGCTTGTCTTTGCTGACGGCGCTGAAGACCAGGTTTGGACGCGGCCGCTAGGTCGAGACACTGTTCCATCGCGTTGTAAGCACGCAGCTCTTTCGCAGCTCGAGCACGAGGCTTTCGCCACTTGCAATGTAGACTCGCTAACCTTTCCCGTTGGGAGCGTGGGCCCGCACTAACGAAGCGAAGCAAGGAGCACAAAAAACCCGGCCGCACTTTCGTGGGGCCGGGTCTCTTGGCTGGGCGGCCGGGTCAGGGGTGCTGACCCGTCCAGCCAAGCAACATCAGTTGGTCGGAGCGTAATAATGCTCTTGCGCCCAGACATACCAGTTATCGACCACCGTGCCGGTGAGCAGGATGCCAATGCCGCCAGTCAACGTGGTGAGCACTGCAAACCACCAGGCCCAGCGGTGGATCGATTCCATGGTGGCGTTGAAGCCCATGGTCCAGCGCCAGAACAGACCTGCGCGTTCGGATGCCGTGCCGCGGTCCGTGATCTGCTCGATCTCGCGCTCACCGCCATAGCGACCGACCGCAAGGATCGTAGCACCGTGCATCGCGAACAGCACGGCCGACCCGTACAGGAACACGATGGAAAGCGCGTGGAACGGATTGTAGAACAGGTTCCCGTGGATCAGTGAGAAGTTGTTGGTCCAATCAAGGTGCGAGAAAATGCCGTAAGGCACCGCCTCCGACCACTGGCCCAGCAACATCGGGCGGATGAAGCCCAACACAGCAAACAGCCAGATCGCGCTCGCAAAGGCCCAGGGGATGTGCATCCCCATGCCCAGCGCCTTGGCCCTGCGATAGGTTCGCGCCCACCAGGTCAGCACCGCAATTGTAAGGAACGCGCCGGTCAGAATGAACCAGCCACCCTCATTCAAGGGCACAAACGGGCTGAACCCGTATTCCGGACCGGGAGGATCCAGCGACAGCCAGAACAGCTCTCGCATGAAGACCTGCGGGCTCCATCCGGCCTGCGCCCAGAAGTTGAACCCGATGATCAGGATTGCTGCCGTGCCAAAAGCCAGCGAGATCATTCCAAGCCAGCCGAGATAGACCGGGCCGAGCTGGGCCTGACCGAACTTACCCATCCAATAGCTGTAACCGGTGGCGGGAATCCTTGTGTCACTGTCTCCGGTGAGCGGGACGCCCATTTCCGGAGCAGCCTTTACCTGGATCTGGGTGAAGATGTTTTGATATGTTGCCATGGTTCAGGTGCTCCTCAAGCCCAGATCGGGATCTTCTTCCAGAAGTCCCAGAATTCCGGCCAGCTGCCGACATAGAGGGTTCCTGAAATCACGATGCAGATGGCGCTCCAGAACCCGGCGCTAAGCGCGAGGAAGAGTCCCACCCGGTGGATGCCCAGAGTGCCGACCGAATAGCCGATGAAGTCCCGGAAATAGGTGTCTTCGTATTCGGGCGTCTTCACGTCGGTTCCCTTGCTTGGGTTGACCGCCGAAAGCACCAGGCCGCCATGCAGTGCAAGCGCGAGACAGTTCGTAAAGAAGAACGTGATCGCGAGCATGTGCACGGGATTGTAATGGAAGTTCACGAATTGGTAGCCGACATTCGACACCCAATCGAGGTGCGACCAGATGCCGTATGGGAAGGCATGCCCCCAGGCACCCATCCAGAACGGTCGGATCACATTCAGTGTGACGAAGGCGAAGACCGCGACGCTGAAGGCGATCGGGACGTGATAGCCCATGCCCAGCTTGCGGGAGATTTCTGCCTGACGGCCCACCCATGAACCGAACGCGATAACTGCGCACAGCGTGATGATCTGGTGGTATCCCCCTTGATTGAGGGGCATCAGTCTTAATCCGGCCTCGATCGCAGGGGGCTGAATGTCGATCAGCCAGGGGTTGAGGGTCGGTCCCGCTGCGGCAGCGGCAAAGATGAGCATCGTGCCCAGAAGGGCGCTAATTGCCACCATGACCCCGAAGAATCCGACATAGAACGGCCCGACCCAGAAGTCGAAAAGGTCGCCGCCGATTAATGTGCCGCCGCGCACGCGGTATTTCCGCTCGAAACTAAGGAGCGCCATAGGTCCATCCTTCCCACCCTAACGGTGGGTTTTGTCGTGTACGATCAAAACTGTAGGAGGCAGGCAGGCGAACCTGCCCCCTCAGATTTCAAACTGGATTAGCCAGCGGGCGTTACGCCGCCGAGCCAGTTGTACTTCTCCGTGCTGAGCAGGATGAAGTGGATCGTGAAGGCCAGAACAGCCAGGCCGACATGCAGTGCGACCAGAGTCCGGCGTACATCGAAGTGGTGCCAAATCTTGTACATTTTCAATTCCTTATACCATTCTGATAGGATGTCTCTGGGCCGTTTGATTGGGCCGGAGACAAGCAGTCAGGTCGGAAAATCAGACGAACCAGGGTTTCCACCAGTACATCAGCGCATGCGCGACGAGCGCAATCGTGACGTAAAGCGCGAAAGTGCCCATGAACGCGCCATGGATCTCCTTTGCCTCTTCATCAGTCAGGTACGTCCCCACGCTTGGGCGATCAGGATCGTTCATTGATAATCTCCGTATTTTTCAGTTGGAGTGGGAGCAAAGCCCCCGACGACATCCCCGCGTGATCCCCCACGTGGATTGGATGTGCCCGATCCCCAGGCAAGTTCGTGATTAGGTGCGCCTTGGCTGAGTGCGCGTTGAGAGGAGTATGCTGCGTGATCATGCGCGCTCCCCTTCCAAAACGGCATCGGCCAGGCAATCCGGTGTAACTGTGGTCTCGCCGCGTTGACGCGCGGTCCGCTCGGCAGTGTCGCGCAGGCGTTTTGCGGCGGAAATGCGGACGAGCACGGGCTGCGCGTCGACCAACGCATCGAGCTTGGCCTTGGCGTCGGTGTCCCACGTCAATTCGGCTTCGTTGCGGGCCGGCGTCGGATCGACCTTGTCCAGATCGGTGCCGAGCGGCAGGATGTGGAACAGCGCATCGAACAGCGCGTTGCACACTTCCTGCACAAGATAGGTCGCGCCCGAATAGCCCATGAAGGGCGTGCCGGTATGCCGACGGATCGCCGCTCCCGGGAAGCTGGCGGGAATGAACTGGCCGCTTGGACCGTGACCGCCTGCTCCGGCGCATTCGGCCATGTACATGCGCTCATTATAGCTGCCGAACATCACCAGTGGCGGGTTCGCATGGATTGCGGCGCGCACGTCTTCGTTTTTGGGTTTGACCCCAGCGCAGCGCGAGAAGCTCATCGCGCAGGGCAGGCCCATATCCTCTTCAAGGAAATGACGGATGCCACGAGCATAGGTGTCGTTCGCGACGATGCCGAAGCTTGCCGTGCCAAAGAAATCCTGCGTGACCGAGCGCCACAGATCCCACAGCGGCTTGATCGTGGTGTGCTTCTCGCGTTCAATAAATGGTTCTGGGTCGAGACCCAGCTCTTCGCCGAGCGCGCGCAGGAATTTCGTGGTTGAGCTGAGCCCGACGGGCGCCTGAAAATAGGGACGTTCGAGAGTCTCGCACAGATTGCGACCGAACTCGCGGTACATGCAGACATTCGCGTCGGCCATGCCAAGCTGGCGGATATCGGCCAGGTGGCAACCCAGTGGGAAGACAACGCCGATTTCCGCGCCAATGCCTTCGACCAGACGCCGGATTTCAGCGAGATCGCTGGGCATGTTGAACATGCCATAGGTCGGGCCGATGATGTTGACCTTGGGCTTCTCGCCTTCCTTGCGGGCTTTCGGCTTGGGAGCCTTCTTCGGTCCGAATTCGGTCCAGAGCCATGTCAGCGCGCGGTCGGCGCTTTCCCACTGATCTTCGTCAATGGTGCGCGGCAGGAAGCGTTTGATATTCGTTCCTTCGGGTGTGACGCCGCCGCCGATCATCTCGGCGATGGAGCCGGTTACCACCACAGCGGGCAGTTCCGGATCGAGCGCCTGCCATGCGCGTTTCATCGCGCCTTCGGTGCCGGTCTTGCCGAGTTCTTCTTCACCCAGACCCGTCACCACAATCGGCAATTCATGCGGGGGCAGGGCGTCGGTGTAGTGCAGCACCGATGTCACCGGCAGGTTCTCACACCCGACGGGGCCATCAATGATGACTTGCAGGCCTTTCACCGCGGTGAAGACGTAGGTTGCACCCCAATATCCGCCAGCGCGATCGTGATCGAGGACCAGGGTCATGTGCCCACCGCCTCTGACGCCTTGCGCGCCGCTTCGTTCAAGGCTGCATATTTCCTGCGGAATTTCGGGCGGTCGACGGGGGTGTCTTCCCATACGCCTGCAGCGTGTTCGGTCCCGACACCTTCAAAGAAATCGCGCATCTTGTCGAAGCGGGCCTTGTTGCCCATCGCCGCGTTGATGACGGTTGCAAGGCTGCCAGCGCCTGCCGGTCCCATTAGCGGACGGGCCGAGATGAGGTTGGTGAAATAGAGCGCCGGGATCGCTTTGGCCTTCGCATGCTGGACCACCGGAGTGGTGCCAACGGCGAGATCGGGCCGGAATTCCTCAACCGCTGCGATGTCTTCTTCAAGGCTCGCGCGGAAATTGACGCGTACGCCCTTGGCTTCGAGCCATTCGCGGTCGGCGTCGGACCATTTCGTCTGCGGACAGGCGCTGCCGACATAGGGCACGTCTGCGCCGCTTTCGATCAGTAGGCGCGCGACCAGCAATTCGGAGCCTTCATAGCCCGACACCGTGATCCGTCCCTTGATCGGCATCTTCGCCAGCGCGCCCTTACAAGCGCCGATCATGGCGTTCTTGACGCCATCGACCTTGTCCTGCGCGATGCCGAGTGTGTCGCCGATGCTCTGCAGCCATGCCGCTGTGCCATCTGCACCAACCGGGGCCGAGCCAACGACCGGGCGGCCAGCAGCTTCGAATTCGCGAATGCTGGCGGTGTAGAATGGGTGGATCGCCGCTGCGACCGAGCAATCGAGCGCAGAATACAGCTCCCGCCATTCACGCGTCGGAACAACCGGTCCAGCGGCAAGACCCATCGGTTCGAGCATCTGCCCGATCACCACCGGGTCCGCCGGGAACATCTCACCAAGCAGCGCGACGGTCGGCTTGTCCGAGCGCTCTTTGGGAGCGGCAACCGGGCCAGCAGACACTTCCTCGCGCGCATATTTGAGCATCGCACCTGCGAGTACGTCCTTTGCCTCGGCATGCGTCGGAATACCAAATCCCGGCACGTCGATGCCGATGATCCGGACGCCGTTGATCTGTTTCTTGAGTAGCCGCAGCGGAACGCCGCTTGCGGTGGGAACGCACAGGTTGGTGACCACAATCGCGTCGTAATTTTCTGGATCGGCGAGGTCTTCGACCGCTTCCTTGATATCTTCGAACAGCTTGCCGGTGACCAGCGTTTCGGAGGAAAAGGGCACATAGCCGACCGTCCGCCGCGCGCCGTAGAAATGCGAGGTGAAGGTCAGGCCATAGACACAACAGGCTGAGCCGGAGAGCACGGTCGCGGTGCGCTTCATGCGAAGGCCCACCCGGAGCGACCCGAAGGCGGGGCACATGCTTTGCGGCTGATCGTGGGGGCCGACCGGATAATCGGCGGCGTATTGATCGAGTACGTCGCTCTTGCCCGCTTTGCGCGCGGCTTCTGCCATCGTCGACTTGCTCGAACACGCGCCAGAACCGCTCACATCGAGCGTGTCAGGGGCGCGTTTCGCGTTCGAGGCTTGCAGATCGGTCATCAGATCTCGTCGTAGACCACCTCTAGGCTGGGTTTTTCTTCGAAGACGCCGCCGCGCATGTCGGCCTGCGTTGCGGGAACGAGCTGGATGTCGCCGCCGGTTTCTTCGGGTGAGAACAGGTTCAACAAGCCGTCCTGGTCGAGCGGCGTGGGTTGTTTCGGGGGTGCTTCTGCGACGTTCACCGCGAGTGTTTCAAACAGGCTGGCCCATTCGCCACCGGGCTTCCCGATGATCTGATAATTGGCGCTCTTGCGGCGAATATCCTCGTCCGCCGGGATGGCTGTGAGAACCGGAATATCGACCGCTTCAGCAAAGGCTTGCGCTTCGCCGGTGCCGTCATCCTTGTTCACGATCATGCCGGCCACGCCGACATTGCCGCCCATTTTGCGGAAATATTCGACCGCATGGCAGACATTGTTGGCGACATAGAGCGATTGCAGGTCGTTCGATCCGACCACGATAACTTTCTGGCACATGTCGCGCGCGATCGGCAGGCCGAACCCGCCGCACACCACGTCGCCGAGGAAATCGAGCAGGACATAGTCGAAGCCCCATTCGTGGAAACCCAGCTTTTCGAGTAGCTCGAAGCCGTGAATGATCCCGCGTCCGCCACAGCCCCGCCCGACTTCCGGGCCGCCAAGCTCCATCGCAAACACGCCATCGCGCTGGAAACACACATCTTCGATGGTGACTTCTTCGCCAGCGAGCTTCTTCTTGGAAGAGGTTTCGATGATTGTCGGACAGCTCTTGCCCCCAAACAACAGGCTGGTCGTGTCGGACTTGGGATCGCAGCCGATCAGCAGAACCCGCTTACCCTGCTGCGCCATCATGTAGCTGAGGTTGGACAGCGCGAAGCTCTTGCCCGAGCCGCCCTTGCCATAGATCGCGATTACCTGAGTTTCGCTAGTGACCTCGCCGGTGTGAACCGGATCGGGCTCTTGCGAGGCCTCGTCGCGCAGCGCCTCTGTCTGAATATCCAACATAGTCATGCGGCGTCGCTCCAATCGAGAACCATTTTGAGACATGCCGGATCGCTGAAGGCCTGCGGGTAGGCTTCAAGCGCGTCCTCGGCGGGGCGGGTGTTTGTGATGAGGCCGGACAGGTCCAGTGCGCCGCTTTCGATCAGCGCGCGGGTTTGCGCGAGATCATCGGGCTGCCATTCGGCGGCGATCCGCATCCGTGCTTCCTTCATGAAAGCGCCGGGAAATGCGAAATTTACACGGTCCGAATAGAAACCCGCCAGCGTAATTTCGCCGCCCTTGGCCAGGCGCGCGACCAGCGAGTCGATGATATCGGCACCACCGCTGGCGTCGTAGATCGAGCGGTAATCGCGGCGTTCGTCGGCGTCGGGTGCAGTCACGGTGTATCCGTGCGCACCGTCACGGCGTGCGGCGTTGGTTTCCCAAACGGTGGGAGCAGGTGCGCCGGTGGCGATGGTCAGACGAGCGAGCAGCCTTCCAAGGACGCCGTGACCGACAATAAGATCGGGCGCTGTACCGCCATTGATGGCGTGAAGCGCTGTCGCGGCGAGGGCGCAGAGTACGCCAGCTTCGCCCAGCTGTTCCGGAACCGGCAGCGCGCGTGCAGATGGAACGACCACCTGGCTTGCGGTGCCGCCAAACAATCCGCGTGCATCGCTGTAGCAATTGGCACCGGGAACGAAGACCCAGTCACCGATCCGTCCGCGCGCATCGCTGCCCGCATCGACGATCCGGCCCACGGACTCGTAACCGGGAACCAGTGGATAACCCATGCCGGGAAAGTCGGGCATGCGCCCGGTGAACAACAGTTTTTCGGTGCCGGAACTGATGCCGCTCCATGCGATGTCGACAATGACATCGCTGGGCGTGGCCGGATTAAGCTCAAGAGTCCGAAGCGCCAAGCGCTCTGGTCCCTCAAGTATCACGGCCGTTGCATTCATCGCTGCATCATTCCCCAAATGAACCCCGTCAGGGGTTGTTCGGGCGGGTTCTTGCGACTCGCCTGGAGCCAAAAAGACACGCTCTCGTGACTGTTAGCTACGCCTCACGCTCAATAGTGTCAAATATATTGGACAACTTTACAGTCAGGGACTTGCGACAATGATACTCGCGACGACGGGTTGCGGGGTGGCGACGGTTCGAGCGCGCGAAAAACCGGCTTCGTGCAGCATCGCTTTGATCTCCGGCACGCTTCGTGCCCGGCCCGATCCCATTGCCCACAGATAAAGGCCGAAGAAGGCCTCTCCCATGCCCTCTGCACCTTTGATCCCGGCCATCGGTTCGGCGATCATCAGGCGTGCGCTCCCGCTTATGCTGGCGCGAATATTCTTAAGCAATTCGAGTGCGGGATCATCGTCATGGTCATGCAGGATGCGCACCAGTGAGACGATGTCGTATCCGGAGGGAATCGCGTCGTCGAAAAAGCTGCCAGGGTGCAGGCTTAGCCGGTCGCTGCCGACTGCTTGGCCGAGGGTATGGCCGCCGGTTTCGACGACTTCAGGCAGGTCGAACAGGCCGAGTCGCAATCCGGGATAGGCCTCGCCAACGTGTCTCAGGAACGCCCCGTGGCCACCGCCGACATCAAGCAAGCTGCCGCTCTTCGGAAACCTGAACGAATTCAGCACTTCCTCCGCGACAAAGTGCTGCGACGCGGCCATCAGCTCGGAATATTCGTTGGTCTTGGCCCCGCGCTCCGCCGCTCCGTGTAAAGCTCCGGCATAGGACCAGTAGCGCGACAGCTCGGTCGGCTCCTTGCGGTCCTTGCGCAGCAGTTCGAGCGGTTCGGCCAGGTCGCGGTACAGCAGGCGGTGGTGCAGGATCATTGCCTGCGCGCCTTGATTAGCTGCCAGCACCGCGCCCTGTTGGCCGAGCATCCACTGGTCCGGCAGCACTTCCTCTGCCACATCGAGCGCACGTGCGGCACGCAACAAGCAAAGCGCGGCCTCTTCGCTGAGGTCAGCATCGGTCGCAACATCGCTCGCGCTGACCGGGCCACCTTTCAATATGGCGAGCAATCCGCTCTCGACCACGGCCAGCAGAACCCGCGAATAGGTGAAGCCGACGATATGATCGAACATCTGCGTCGCCCGATGCCGCGCGATCGGGCGAGACAAGGGGATTTTGGCGGTCCAGTATTGGAAAGCGGGACTCGCAAATATGGCATTGCGTTTCGCCTTCCAGCGAACTTTCCAAGGAGTCTGAGTGGTCATCAAATCGTGAAATACAGTGCCATATGTCCAATTGATTGGACAGATGATACAGTAAGGTCAATGATATTGTCCTTGTGCTCCGAGTCTCAGGGGCACAGCTCTGGGGGAGGCCAGTGAGCAACCGGATCGTGATCATCGGTGCAGGAATGGGCGGGCTAGCGAGCGCTGCCACGCTTGCAGCGCGTGGTTACGATGTCACTCTGGTCGAGAAAGAGAGCTGGGTTGGCGGCAAGGCCCGCACCGTCCCGGTCGACGGTCGTAATATCGAGGCCGGTCCTACAGTCTTCACCATGCGCGATGTGTTCGACGGGATTTTCCAGACCTGCGGCGCGCGGCTCGACGATTACGTCAAAGTGCGCCGTGCCGAAGTGATCGCGCGCCACGCCTGGAGCCCGGACGAACGGCTTGACCTGTTCGCCGATCCTCTACGGAGCGAGGAAGCGGTCGGCGATTTCGCCGGTGCCGACGCAGCTGCTGGATTTCGTGCGTTCCGGCAGGAAACGCGCAAGATGTTCGAGGTGCTCGACGAACCGATGCTGCGCGGCGACAATGTCAGCACGCCGCTGCCGCTGCTGTGGCGGATCGGCCTGACACGCTTCGATGCCTTCGCGACCATGCGCCCGCATCTGTCGATGTGGAACGCGCTGGGCAAATTCTTCCCCGACCCGCGCCTGCGCCAGCTTTTCGGGCGCTACTCCACTTATTGCGGCTCTTCGCCTTTCCTCTCACCCGCCACGCTGATGCTGATCGCTCATGTCGAGGCGAAAGGCGTATGGCTGATCGAAGGCGGTATCAGCGCGCTGGCCGATGCCTTGCGAAAGCTTGCCGAAAAGGTCGGAGTGACGATCAAGCAAGGTGTGCCGGTCGCACAAGTGCTGACCGAAGGGCGCAGCGTGAGCGGTGTGCGGCTGGCCGATGGTGAGCAGATCGCTGCCGATACGGTAATCTGCAACGCAGATCCCAGTGCACTCGCCACCGGCAAATTCGGCGAACAAGGCGCGCAGTCGGTCAAGAAGCTCGATCCGAAAAACCGATCCTTCTCCGCACTGGTGTGGTTCGCCCATGCCAGGACATCCGGTTTCGATTTGCAGCATCACAACGTCTTCTTCTCCCCAGATTACAAGCGCGAGTTCGACGAGATCGCCAGCGGCAGGCCGCCAAGCGATCCTTCGGTCTATCTCTGCGCCCAGGACCGGACAGCGCATCGCGATGCGAGCGGCGCGGCAGACGCGACTTCCATCCGCGAAGGTCAGCGTGAACGCATCCAGATTATCGTCAACGCGCCTGCGAACGGCGACACCCATTCCTATTCCAATGAGGAGATCGAACAATGCAACACGGCCATGAGGAACAGTCTCAGCCGCTGCGGTCTCGAATTGGAGGACGCGATGCCGCATCACCTCGCGACGCCACAGGAATGGGAGGGGCTGTTTCCGGCAACGGGCGGCGCCCTCTATGGGCGAGCGTCGCACGGCTGGGCGGCCTCCTTCCTTCGGCAGGGGCCGCGAACGAAGATACCGGGGCTTTACTGCGCAGGGGGGAGCACCCATCCCTCAGCCGGGGTGCCGATGGCCGCCTTGTCCGGGCTGTTGGCTGCGCGGACGATCGAAAAGGACCACGCTTCAATGAAGCGATTCCACCCGGCGGCTACACCTGGTGGTATGTCGATGCGATCAGCGCGGACGGGCAGCACGGGCTGACCATTATCGCGTTCCTTGGGAGCGTGTTCTCACCCTATTACAAGCGCAGCGGGCGCGGCGATCCGCTCAACCATGCGTGTTTGAACGTCGCGATGTACGGCCCAAATGGCCGCTGGGTGATGACCGAGCGGCCAAGTTCCGCACTCGAGCGCGACAAGGCCAATTTACAAATCGGCCCAAGCCATGTTGAATGGGATGGCAATGCGTTGGAGATCACCATTCAGGAGCGCGACAAGCGGCTGTTCAACCCCTTCCGTCGGCCAGTGCGCGGCACAGTCCGCGTTATCCCCGAAGCGTTGAACCCGACCTCCTTCGCGCTTGACCGGGAAGAGAACCATATCTGGCATTGCATGGCGCCGCGCGCTCGCGTCGAGGTGGAGATGGACGAGCCCGGTGTTTCGTGGAAAGGCAGCGGCTATTTCGATCACAATCGCGGTTCGGAACCGCTCGAAGATGGCTTTCGCGTCTGGCACTGGTCACGCGCACATATGAAGAGCGGCGCAGTGGTTTGTTATGAAGGGGAACGCGGTGACGGATCGCTGTTCGCCAGCGCCATCCGCTTCAACGCCAATGGCATTCCCGACGAGGTCAGCCTGCCGCCAATCGCGCAATTGCCAAGCAGCAAATGGCGGATCGAGCGGCGCACCCGTTCCGAAATCGGCGTCGCGGAAGTCAGGCGGACATGGGAGGATACACCCTTCTACGCCCGCTCCGAGCTGTCATCGCAGCTCTATGGCGAGGATGTGTGCGCGGTTCAGGAGAGCCTCGACATGCGCCGCTTTGCCTCGCCGCTGGTGCAGTTCATGCTGCCCTATCGGATGCCGCGGGAGAAGGTGTAGAAGCTTCCGCTTCGGCTCGCTCCGCAGCCTCTCTCGCCTCACGTTCGGCGCGCATTTCGCGGACCTCGCGGCGCATCTTGAGCCATTGCCACACCCCGATACCGATCGCGATGGAGTAGAAAAATACCATTTCGATCAGGCCGCCGTAATTCTCCATATCGCTGCTCCTCGAAACCGGTCAGCCGACCATAGCAGAGCTGGTGGCGAACTCCGAAATCAGCCTGGCGGCAAGGTCGGGTTTTTCCTCGTGCGAGAGATGGCCGAGGCCTTTGAACACCTCGAGCTGCGCGTTGGGTAGCCAGCCCTGCGCCTCTCGCGCCCATGCGAGCGGGATGGCGTTGTCCTTGTCCGAATGCACCAGCAGCACGGGGTTGGAGATCGCGCCCATGCGCTCTTTGAGGGTCGGTAAATCCCAATTCGCCATCATCGCCAGCGCGCCCTGTGTGTGGCGCGGATTGCGCAGCAGCTCGCTGTAGCAGGCAAGGCCTGCCTCATCGATCTGCGAGTGGGTTGAGCGGTAGATAAAGCGCTCCGCCTCCGCTCCGAAACCCGCCGCTGCAGAGAAAATGCGCGGCACGAGCGGGTTTACGAACAGCAGCTTTGCCACTGCCGGAAATATTTGCGCCGCCGGGCCGGGGAAGGGGCGCAGCGCCGAATTCAACCCCACGATTGGCCCTTGATATCCGTGATCAAGCGCCAGTTGCAGCGCCAGCGCCGCGCCTGCCGAATGGCCGACGACCATGGCAGGCTTGATATCGAGATGCGCGGTCAGCTTTGCTATTGCGCTGGCCATTGTTGGCAGCGCCATAGCGGTGGGCGGGTGGCCGGTGGTGAAGGCGTGGCGCGGCAGATCGGCGGCGACGACGTCGAATTGCTCCGCCAGCAAAGGCATCAACCCGCGCCAGCTGTGCACCGATGCGCCAGTGCCATGCAGCAGCAGAAGCGTCGGCTGTGACGGATCGCCCATACGCTGCACGTGCCATCGCGCTCCGCCCGCCTCGACGAAGGAGCTTGCTTTGCGATGCGGCCAGATCGCGCCTTCGCGGTTCCAGTCGAGCGCACGGCTCATGCCGAGACCGCGTTCGGTTGGGCAGATGAAATCGCCTTGTGCAAGGTCTGCGCATCGGCGCGCGGCAAGGCAAGAAAGCGCGCGCCCATGGCCTTGGCCAGTTCGGGCGCATCGCGGCCCGGACGCGCCGAAATATCGACCACCAGCGCGTCAGTCCCGCTGGCATAAATAGCCTTTGCCGCTGCCCGCGTGTCTTCGCCTGCCTGCTTGCGGCCCGGTTGGCCGGTCGCGTCAATGTTGGCACGGCCATCGGTCAGGATCACGAGGCTGGCCGTGCGTCCGCGCGCGGTCACTGTGCTGGCGAGTTCGCGCGCGGCGTTAAGACCCATGGCGAGCGGCGTGCCCCCTCCGCCGGGCAATTCGGCGAGCGCGCGGCGGGCGCGGGTGAGCGAGCGGGTCGGCGGCAGCAACACCTCGGCGCTGTCTCCGCGAAACGCGATCAGAGCGACTTCGCTGCGGGTGACATAGGCCTGCGCCAGCATCAGCTCGACCGCGCCTTTGGCTTCGGCCAGTCGTGCGGCGGCGGCGGAGCCGGAGGCATCGACCGCGAAGATCGTGACCCGCGCGGCTTTCTCCTCGAAACGACGGACGCGCAGGTCGGACTTGCGCATCAGGATAGTGCCGGCGGCGGCATCGGTGCCCGCCTCACGCCTGCGCACTTGCTGCCACGGAACGGCGGCGCGCAAAGTGTCGATCAGCGCCAGCCGAGCCCCGCCGCTTGGCATGCCGGGGCGCGCGCCCAGAGGTTTTCCGCGCAGGCCCGATTTTTTGCGCTGACCCGATCCGCTTCCACCCGCGCGGCGCGGGGCATTGCCCTTGGCGAGTTGCGCCAGCAGGTCTGCGGGAATGGCAGCGGCGGCGGCTTCGACCAGCAGATCGTCGAGCTTTTGCTCGGAGCGATCGGAGTCGGTGTCCGACTGTTCGCTGTCGTTGTCCTGTGGTGGTTCGGGTGGCTGCTCTGGCGGTTGCTGATCTTCGATTGGCGGCAATTGGGTCGCACGCGGGGCGATCACTAGCCGCACGGCAGCTGCCAGATCCGCTTCGATCGCTTCGATGCGATCATTGAGAGCCGCGTGAGCGCGCGCGGCTTCTCCTGAAAACAAAAGCGGGCGGATCGCATGAATGCCAAGCGCCGCAGCGGTCCCGGCCAGCGCTGTCAGCGCCTCATCGCCGAGCGGTGAGACATCGGCCAGATCGGTCTTGCTAGACCGTGGTAGCTCGATCCCGCGCCACTCGCGCGAATGGGTGAGATCGCACAGAAACGCGCATCTTTCGGTCAAAGCCAGCGGCGGCGCATCTTCGGCTTCGGTGCCATCGTCCAGCAGCACCAGCGCGAGTGTGCTTTCATCCAGAGCCTGCGAGAGCCGCCCGGCAACCGCTTCGCCGAGGCGCTCCGCCATCGGCACCAGCAAAGCGCCTCCTGCCGCTTCTCTCAGCAGTCCGGTCTGTTCCACGGGGCGGCCGGCGGCGAGGCTGGCGGCGATGTCGATCCCGCCGAGCAGTCGCTCGTCATCCACATGGCCCGGCAGGCGGCGCAGGCTGATTGCTTCACCGAGACCTGCAACCAAGGCGTCGCGCGCAGGGCTGGCCCCGCGCAGGATCATGCCGCCAAATGTCGAAGGGGAAAGAGTCAGCAGCCGGGCCGCGAGCAACGCGTCGTCCAGAGGGTCCGGAGCGCCCTCCAAAGTCATCCGAACAATTCGTCAAGCGCGCGGGTGATCCGCACGGTCGATCCGGTTTCGTCCAGCACATCGCGCCGCAACCGGTGGCGAAGTGCTGAGGGGGCAACAGCAACCAGATGCTCGCGCTTGACCGACTTTGCACCCTTGAGCGCCGCCAAAGCGCGCGCCGCACGCATCAGCGTCAGTTCGCCGCGCAAGCCATCAGCACCCACCGCCATGCATAGCTCTGCGGCATCGGTGAGGATGTCCTCGCCCGGCTCCAGCTTTGCCAGCCGCGTCTTGCCGCGCGCGATCTGCTTCAGGATTTTCTCGTCTTCGCCCGCCAATTTCTTTGCGAAAGCGTCCGCATCGCGCTCATTCGCGGCGACCAATCGCATGATCTCGACGCGGGTTTCGATATCCGTCGGCGTGCGCACTTCGACCGACAATCCGAAGCGGTCTAGCAGTTGTGGGCGCAGCTCGCCTTCTTCGGGGTTGCCGCTGCCGATGAGCACGAATTTGGCCGGGTGGCGGACCGACAGGCCTTCGCGCTCCACCACGTTCTCACCCGATGCCGCCACGTCGAGCAGCAAGTCAACGAGGTGATCTTCGAGCAGGTTGATCTCGTCGATATAGAGGAACCCGCGATGCGCCTTGGCCAGCAGGCCAGGTTCGAAGGCTTTCTCGCCTGCGCGCAATGCCCGCTCCAGATCGAGCGAGCCGATCACGCGGTCCTCGGTCGCGCCCAGTGGCAGGTCGATGAAGGGCACCGCGCGCTTGCGCAAAGGGCCCGTGCCGCAGACGTCGGGATAGCGCGCTTTGTCGTCTTGCGAGCATCCGTAAGGACAATCGCGCAGCGCAGTAATCGGCGGCAGCAATCCAGCGAGCGCGCGCGCGGCGGTCGATTTGCCCGTGCCCCGATCGCCGAACACCATCACTCCGCCAATGCTCGGATCGACGGCGGCGATCAACAGCGCCTGCTTCATCTCGTCCTGACCGACGATTGCGGAAAAGGGAAATTTTGCCATTGCTGTGTCTATTGGACGAGCGCGCGCACTTGGACAAGGACTAGTGACAATCCAGCCTTACACCTTGGTTCTTGGCGAAAATCCTCAACGGCGGCTGGCGCGCGCCAACAACAGGACCGGCAACAGCCCGGCGGCGAGCAGGATCAGCGCGGGGATTGAGGCCTCAACGAGCCGCTCATCGCTGGCGAGGCGATAGATACGGGTCGCCAGCGTCTCGAGGTTGAACGGGCGCAGGATCAACGTGGCGGGCAGTTCGCGCACAGTGTCGATAAAAACGAGAGCGGCGGCGGCGAGCAGGCTGGGGCGCAGCAAGGGCGCGTAGATGCGGGTTAGCACGCGCGCTGGTTTCGCGCCGAGCGACCGGGCAGCGGCATCCAGCGAAGCCGGGATTTTGGCCATACCACCCTCCGTGGAATTGAAGGCGACCGTGAGGAACCGCACCGAGAGTGCGTAGATCAGGATTACGCTGGTCCCGGTCAGCAGCAGTCCTCCGCCAAAGCCAAACGTATCGCGGGCGAAGCGCGTCAGGCTGACATCGAGCGCGCCGAGCGGGGCGAGTAGGCCGACCGCCAGCAGCGCTCCGGGCAAGGCATAACCAAGCGTCGCCAGCCGGATAGCGCCTGCCGCCAAACGACTGTTGGACCGAGCCTTCGCAAAGGCCAGCACCAGCGCGGTGAGCACGCAGACCAAGGCGGTCGCAAGGCCGAGCCACAGGCTGCCACTGGCATAGGTCCAAAGGTCACGGATGGCTCCGATTGCTGACTCGTCCATAGCCAGCACGCCAAGATGCACAGCGGGGATGACGAAGCCGAACAGCACTGGCACCAGACAGGCAAGTGTGGCCAGAGCCTGCCCACGAGCTGAGAGCTTGATCAGCGGGCTGGCATCGCGTTTTGCCAGCCCGTCCCGGCTATCGGTCCGACCGCGCCTTGTGGCCGCCTCGAAGGCGATCAGGGCGACGACGAACAACAGCATGATCGCCGCGAGTTTCAATGCCGCCTGCTTGTCCCCCATCGCCAGCCAACTGCGAAAAATCCCGGTGCTGAATGTCGGAATCGCAAAATACTGCGCGACCCCGAAATCCGCGAGCGTTTCCATCAGGACCAGCGCCAGACCTCCCGCGATGGCAGGGCGGGCAGCGGGCAGGGCGACTTGCCAGAACGCACGATTGGGCGTGGCGCCAAGAGATCTTGCCGCGCGGAACTGGCGCGTGCTTTGCGCGGCAAAGGCGGCTCTGGCGAGCAGGTAGACATACGGATAAAGCACGATCCCGAGCACGAACGCTCCGCCGGAAAGCGAGCGTATTTGCGGAAACCAGTAATCGCCCGCCTGCCACCCGGTGATTGCGCGCAGCCCGCTCTGCACCGGGCCGACAAAATCGAGCAGGTCAGCGTATATATAGGCCGCGATATAGGCTGGCACGGCGAGCGGCAGCACCAGCGCCCAGCCGAGCACGCGCCGTCCGGGAAACTCAGCGGCGCTCACCAGCCATGCACAGCCCACACCGATCACAGTTGCCAGCGCCCCCGCCATCGCCATCAGCGCCAGCGTGTTGCCGATATAGCGGGCGAGCACGGTGCGGGCGAGATGCGCGATTGCATCGAACCCGCCCGCAGGCGCGGAGATCAGGATCGCAAGGATCGGCACGGCGGCAATAGCGGCGATTACCAGCGCGGCGATGGTCCAGCCGTCAAACCGGATTGCGCGCGCGCGGACGGGTGCTGCTAGGCTCGCGCTTGCGTCCGGTCCGTCAAACTGCCTAAGGCGGCTCATCACCGACTTCCCTTGATCAGGACAATGCGTTGAGCCTCGAATTTCGCCATATTGCCCATGCTTACGGCCAAGGGGCCGGTCGGTTGCAGGCGCTTGAGGACGTCAGCTTCATTGCGCCGCGAGGTGAGATTACGTGCCTGCTTGGCCCGTCCGGTTGCGGGAAGTCAACCTTGCTCAATCTTGCCGCCGGATTGCTGGAGGTGCAGCAGGGCAGCGTGCATGTGGCGGAGGCTTTGCTGGCTGATAGCGGCACCAATCCTCCGCCGGAAAAACGCCCCGTCGGCCTCGTCTTCCAGGATGCGGCGCTGTTCCCGCATATGACGATTGCGCGCAATGTCGGCTTTGGCCTGCCGCGCGGGTCCGACGCTGCCATAGCGGCGGCGCTGGAGCAGGTAGGGCTGGGCGGTCTAAGCATGCGCTACCCGCACGAGCTTTCGGGCGGGCAGCAGCAGCGCGCTGCCTTGGCACGCGCGATGGCACCCGATCCGCAAGTCCTGTTGATGGACGAGCCGTTTGCGAGCGTCGATATCGTTCTGAGGCGGCGGCTGCGCCGGGATTGTCGTATCCTGTTGCGCGAGCGCGGTGCCACCGTCGTTCTGGTGACACACGATCCCGAAGAAGCGCTCGATATCGCCGACCGGATTGCGGTTATGGAAGCAGGGCGGATCGTGCAATTCGGCACGCCGGGCGAGCTTCACGAAAGCCCCGCTGCCGCTTCTGTCGGGGCGATCTTTGGCGGAGCGCAGGTGGTGTCGGCGAAGCGCAGCGGGGACACCCTCCAAACGCCGTTTGGGGATTGGGCTGCGTCGAGCGTTAACGGCGACATGCCAGACAGCGCGGCCATGGATCTCCTGCTCAACGCCGAAGACATCGAACTGACCGCCGATCAAAGCGGGCTGGCGGTGCGCGATGTCCATCCGCTCGGCGCCACGACGCGGGTGCTGCTGGCGAATGAGGCTGGCGAAGAAATAACGGCGATCACCGATCGGCCCGTCGCGTCCGGCGAACGCTATCGCGCCGCCCCGCGCGCAGGCAGCGTGCGCGCTTTCCCGCGCGGCTGAACTTGGCCGGTTTCTGGTGATGAAAACACTGCCCATTCACTTAGCGCTTGAACCTGCAAAAATAATAATGCAAGTCATTCGCAAATCTGATCAGGAAGGGTTTGATCCATGAAATACGGTATTCTCGCTGGCGTATTTGCGCTTGCCATTGCGGGCTGCGCGCCGAGCGATGAGTCTGGCGGCGGGGAGGCGACTGGCGATGCAGGCGAGGTGAATCTGTATTCCTCGCGCCATTACGACACCGATCTGGCGCTGTATGAGGACTTCACCGAGCAGACCGGGATCAAAGTCAACCGGATCGAGGCGGATGCCGATGCCCTGATCGAGCGGATCGAAAGCGAAGGCGAATTCTCGCGCGCAGATCTGCTGATTACCGTCGATGCCGGACGGTTGTGGCGGGCTGAGCAAGCGGACGTGCTCGCCCCGGTCGAATCCGAAGTGCTGGCCGAGCGGCTGCCGATCTATCTGCGGCATCCCGACAATCTGTGGTTCGGCCTTTCAACCCGTGCGCGGGTGATCATTTATAACAAGGCGGCGGGTGAGCCAGAGGGGCTTGAGACCTATGAGGGCCTCGCCGATCCTGCTTTCCGGGGCGATATCTGCATCCGCTCATCCTCCAACATCTACAACATCTCGCTGCTTTCCAGCATTATCGCGCACAAGGGCGCTGAAGCGGCTGAGGAGTGGGCAAGTGGCGTCGTCGCCAATTTCGCGCGCGATCCGCAAGGCAACGACACGGCCCAGATCGAAGCAGTGGCCGCTGGCGAATGCCGCATCGCCGTGGTCAATTCCTACTACTTGGCGCGCTTCGCAGGCGGCGATGAGGAGCAAAAGGCGCTGTTCGACAAGCTGGGCGTGATCTTCCCCGATCAGGACAGCACCGGCACGCATATCAATGTCAGCGGCGCAGGCCTGGTGAAGACCGCCCCGAACCGCGAGAACGCGATTAAGTTTCTGGAATATCTCACCTCCGAAAGCGCGCAGCGATATTTTGCCGACGGGAACAACGAATATCCGGCGGTTAGCGGGTTGCAGGCCAATTCCGCGGTCGAGCAGCTTGGCGAGTTCAAGCCGGATACGCTCAACGCGGCTGAGATCGGGCGCAACCAACGTGAGGCGGTGGAGATTTTCGACAAAGCGGGCTGGAACTGAACCGCGCTTTTGGCGCTTGAGCTGGATCAAGGCGCGCTTTCAGGGCTTATCACTAAACTACCTTGAAGCGCGGGTGCGAAACGTCCATTTGGCCCGCCAATACGGCGCAATTTGCGCGCCACCATCTATTTGTTTTGAGGCCTGCCAAGTGAACCAGCCCATCCTCGATCGCGATCAGTTTCAGGAAAGCGGTGCGCTTTCGGTAGAGACCATCACGCATGTCCATCACTGGACCGACACGCTTTTCAGCCTGAAGATGACCCGCCCGGCGAGCTTTCGCTTCCGTTCGGGCGAATTTGTGATGATCGGTCTGCCACAGGAAAACGGCAAGCCGTTGCTGCGCGCCTATTCGATGGCGTCGCCCAGCTATGCCGAGGAAATCGAATTCTTGTCGATCAAGGTGCAGGATGGCCCGCTCACCTCGCGGCTCCAGCATATTCAGGTCGGCGATCCGATCTATCTCGGCAAAAAGCCGACCGGCACGCTCGTCACCGACGCGCTGCTTCCCGGAAAGCGGTTGTTCATGCTCTCGACCGGCACCGGCCTTGCCCCGTTCATGAGCCTGGTGCGCGATCCCGAAGTGTACGGCATGTATGACGAGGTGATCGTGGTGCATTCGGTGCGCAACGTCAGCGAACTCGCCTATCGTGAGCTGCTCGAAAGCAAGCTCGAAGGCGATCCGCTGCTGGAAGACGAAGACCGTGAACGGATGATTTATGTGCCGACCGTGACGCGCGAAAGCTTTCGCACGCAGGGCCGTATCCAGACGCTGATCGACGATGGCCGCCTGTTCGAACAGAGCAAAGGCCCGCAGCGCTTCGTGCCAGAGGACGACCGCGTGATGCTGTGCGGCAGCATGGCGATGATCAAGGACCACGCCGCCGATCTGGAAGCACGCGGTTTTGAAGAAGGCGCGAACAACAAGCCAGGTCAGTTCGTGATCGAGCGCGCTTTTGTTGGCTGATGTGCCGCTGTCTGCCTAATCATACCTAAATGGTGAATAGGGGCCTTTGAAATAGAAAAGTATGGCCAACACTATTCCCACTCCGAAAAGATAGACACTATACGCTCGCCAGGCACGGATTTGAATTTCCGGGTCGCCTATCACGATCCTTTGCGGATCGCTTTTCAAATAATGTATCTCTTCAGTGTATCCGACGACACGGTAGTCCATCATAGATGGGCTGCTAATAGGTTCGATTGTACTGGCTTGAGTGCTTTTTCCACTTGAGGTCTGGAACTCATACGTCAGATCAAGACGGTAATTCCAGGTTTCAACGGGGCTAAAGCATCCTTCGAAGATTGAACAATCGCCGATTTCAGAAGACGTTATCACTCCGTGCGCAGCGACGGCGTCTGCCTCGAAAGCTCCTGCTTTTTCGTGGAAGTGCCACGCGAAATAGAACAGCACCGCCATACCCAGGATCGCGATGGTCGCACCGAGCTTTGATAAATCCGGTTCCAGCGTGTTCTTATCGTTTTCATTGTCGAACAGGGCAATGAGCTGGTCCGAGTTCATGCCATTCCTCCTCAACCGACTCGCTTGCGCAGATATCGGCGCTGTGCCGGAATGAACTGGATGCGTTAAGATTGACAAAACCGGGCGGAGTTCGGGTCCGGTCGGTCGCCAAACCAGTGGCACTCGATACGTCAAGTATGCGCAGCAGCACACTTGCATCTTTCGCGCTTGACCCGCGCGCATCCAAAGGCTTGAACCCGTTCCAGATCAAAACGTATTTTTTGGAAAGAGGGATCTTCCATGCTCAACACCGCCCACCGCACCGCCTATAACGAAGATCACGAGGCGTTTCGCGATACCGTCCGCAAAGTGCTGGCCGAGCATATGGAACCGTATCTCGACCAGCATGAGGAAGAGGGCATCGTCCCGCGTGAGGCGTGGAAGGCGCTGGGCGAGGCGGGTATGCTGTGCCCAACCGTTGCCGAAGAGAACGGTGGGCTGGGCCTCGATTTCGGGTTCAACTGCGTGCTCGCCGAAGAGCTGTCCTACATGGGCACCGCCGCCGGGTTCACTTTGCAGAACGACATTACGGTCAATTATTTCGAGCGGCTCGGCAGTGACGAGCAGAAAGCCAAATACCTGCCCGGCATGATCTCGGGCGACATCATCACCGCCATCGCCATGACCGAGCCGGGTGCGGGCAGCGACCTTCAGGGCGTGCGCACCACCGCGATCGAGGATGGCAACCACCTCGTCATCAATGGCTCGAAGACCTACATCACCAACGGTCAGAATGCCGATTGCGTGATCGTGGTCGCCAAGACCGATCCGAGCGCCGGTGCCAAGGGAACCTCGCTGGTGCTGGTCGATGCGGGCACCGAAGGGTTTGAAAAGGGCCGCAATCTCGACAAGATCGGACAGCATTCCGCCGACACATCCGAGCTGTTTTTCAGCGACGTCCGCGTGCCCAAGACCAACATCCTCGGCGGCGAAGGGCGCGGCTTCATCCACCTGATGGAAGAACTGCCGCAGGAGCGCCTCTCCATCGCCGTCTCGGCACAGGGCGGGGCGCAGCGCGCGTTCGACGAAGCGGTGAAGTTCACCAAGGACCGCAAGGCGTTCGGGCGCACCGTGTTCGAATTCCAGAACACCAAGTTCACGCTGGCCGACCTTCAGGCCAAATTGCAGGTCGGCTGGGCGCACCTCGATTGGGCGATCAAGCGGCATCTGGCGGGCGAGTTGACCGCCGACGAAGCCAGCTCCGCCAAACTGTGGCACACCGAAATGCAATGGGAATGCGTCGACGCCTGCCTGCAACTGCATGGCGGCGCGGGCTACATGAACGAATACGCGATCGCCCGCCTGTGGCGCGACGCGCGCGTCCAGCGCATCTATGGCGGCACCAGCGAGATCATGAAAGAAGTGATCTCACGCTCGATCTAGGAGAGCTTTGACAATGACCGATCCACTCGATTTTGCCGGCAGGTGCGTCCTCGTGATCGGCGGTTCGAGTGGGATCGGGAATGGCATCGCGCAGGGCTTCCGTGCGTGCGGGGCCGAAGTCCACGTCACCGGGACGCGTCCCGATGCAGGGGATTATCTCGAAGCCGAAGACAGCGACTTCACCGGGCTGACCTATCATCGGCTCGACGTGACCGACAGGAGCGCGGCGGAGGCATTGGCGAGCGCAATCGGCGATGTGGATGTGCTGGTGCAGAGTCAGGGCGTCGTGCGATACGGAAGGCAGGAATTCGAGCGCGAGGGCTGGGATATGGTTGTCGACGTCAACCTGAACTCGGTCATGGATTGCGCCCGCGCGTTCCATTCCGGCCTTGCGACCCGCGACGGCTCTATGATCGTCGTGTCGTCGGTCGCGGCGTTCAAATCGACCATCGGCACCCCGGCCTATGCCGCATCCAAAGCAGGCGCGGCGAGCCTGGTGAAGACGCTCGGCGAAGCGTGGGCGAGGGATGGCATCCGCGTGAACGGCATCGCACCGGGACTGGTCCCGACCAAGCTTACCGCTGTCACCACAGATCATCCAGAACGCCGCGAAGGCGCGCTGAAATCCATCCCCCTGCGGCGTATGGGCACACCTGAAGACATGGCCGGAGCCGCGCTGTTCCTCGCCTCGCCGCTGGCGAGTTACATGACCGGACAAACGCTGGTGGTCGATGGCGGGCTGACGCTGAGTTAAGCGATGGTTCGCCCGCTGGCGCTCCTTGGATTGACCAATAAGTGCGCCTCTTGATGGCCGTTCGGCTGGGCAAATTGACCGAAAACGGGGGCGGAAGGTCCGTTTCTGTCAATGAATGCGGTAAAAGCAGACGTCGATCCCACGATCCGCAGGTGACGGCTTTCGACCCATTTGCGGTCATCGGCAGGATGGCTAAACTGATCCCATGAAAAGTTACTCAAAGGTCGTTGCCGAGGGTATGAGGCAAGTCTGCAGCGCATTCACTAAAATCGTGCAGCCATTGGGCTTCAAGCGAGGAAGTGGCCGTAAGTGGTTGCGGAAAATCGATGGGTTTGAAGAGACAATTGTAATCAGGAGGCAAGGCGCAACTTACGGTGCGCCTCATTCAGCCAGTATCTCGCTCCAACTAGACCTTTTATCCACGCGCATAAGTGATGGGAAAAAGGCTTACTTAGACCATCATGAAACCCAATATATCCGTCGAAACACGGGCTACTGCTATCATCATCGCTTTAATGCAGAAACAGGAAGCACCTACGAGCGATGCGTTCATGAGCTGGACCTATTTATCACAGAAGTGGCTGAGCCATGGTTTGAGGAACACAGAGGCTGATGAACATAGCATCATGGTTCACTTTGGGGCGGGGAATACTTCGTTCGAAGAGCTAATCACGCTTACCGCCAACGTCCGCTTCCACCCACAGTTTACGACATAAAGGCCCAGTGCAAACTGCGTCCTTTTTTGGAAAACAAGGCGCCTGATTTTTACGACCGAGATCAGCGGCGTAAGCGGACGGCCTGCTCCCGATAGTGTATGACTTTCCTACACGGCAAAACTTGGCCATTCTTCAACCATGCAAACGACATCCAGAAATCCGTTTCGAGTTGGAGAAGTGTCAACTTCGGTTTGGGGCGGGTTTTGCAAGTAGGCACAAGAGTTTGCGCCCCCAAAAGCCCGCTTGACACAGTGTCAAATGTGTCAGCTTCGTAGGAAATAATCTGACATTGTCGCGCACTTTTAGGAGATCAGAAATGCAGTTCACCCGCCTCGGAAAATCCGGCCTGATGGTCTCGAAGCTGTGCCTTGGCTGCATGAGCTATGGCGATACGACCAAGGGCTGGCACGGCGACTGGCTGCTGGGCGAGGACGACAGTCGCCCGTTTTTCCGCGCCGCGCTGGAAGCGGGAATCAACTTCTTCGACACGGCGAACGTCTATTCGGGCGGCACCTCGGAAGAGATCACCGGCAAGCTGCTCAATGAGATGGCGTCGCGCGACGAAATCGTGGTCGCGACCAAAGCGTATTTCCCGTGGCGGCATGCGCCCAATGCTGGCGGCAATTCGCGCAAAAGCCTGATGCAGGCGGTCGATGACAGTCTCGCGCGGCTCGGGATGGATTATATCGATCTTTATCAGATTCACCGCTGGGACGACGTGACGCCGATCGAGGAAACGATGGAGGCGCTGCATGACATCGTGAAGGCGGGCAAGGCGCGCTATATCGGCGCGTCATCGATGTATGCGTGGCAGTTCGCGAAGGCGCAGGAAACGGCGCGGGCGAATGGCTGGACGCCGTTCATTGCGATGCAGAACCAGCTCAACCTGCTCTACCGCGAGGAAGAGCGCGAGATGCTTCCCTTGTGCGCGGATGAAGGCGTCGGCGTGATCCCGTGGAGCCCACTCGCACGTGGTCGCTTGGCGCGGCCTCTGGGCGAAGAGACGGTGCGCAGCGAGACCGATGGCGTGGGCAAGATGCTCTACAAGGCCGAGGATGAGGCCGACAATGCGATCATCACCGCGCTTGCCGATCTCGCCGAGAAACGCGGCGATGCGATGGCGAGCCTTGCACTCGCGTGGCACTTTACCAGACCCGCAGTGACCGCTCCGATCATCGGCGCGACCAAGACGCATCATATCGAGGCTGCCGTGGCCGCGCTCGACATCGAATTGTCGGATGAGGAGATCGCTGCGCTGGAGACTCCGTATCGCCCGAAATCACCGACCGGCGTGGGCATGCCGTTGACCAATATGAACACAGTTTCAGTGAAAGATGGCTAATGTGACAGCCGTATAGTGCTGGTCAAAAACCCGTCACGAACGCGTCACAGATGCTGGCCAATTCTCGCAGCTCAACCGAGCGGGGCGGGCATGGACGTTATCAATATCTTCCTGACGAACGAGCTTGGCGAGACGCTGGAAGACTTTGTCCATGACCAGCGCCGTTTCACCTTCGATCACCTTGGCCCCGATGGTCCGCGCCGCCTTGTCGAGGGTCCGATGTGGGCTTTCGTCGATTGGGTGATGGACGATCTGGCGGGCCTCGAAATGTGCCGTCGTCTGCGCGCCGACCCGCGCACCGGCGAGGCGCATGTGACGATGGTTCTGGAAGAGGACGATGCCGAAGATCGCCGGCGCGCGCTCAAAGCCGGGGCCGACGATTACATGGTTGGGCCGCTCACGCGCACAGCGGTGCTGGACCGGGTGCTGGCGTTGCAGTCGCGCGGCGGCGTGCGTCATGCCGCGCAATTGTTCGAGCAAGGCAAGCTGGCGATCGACATGGCGGCCTTGCAGGCGCGGTGGGCCGGGACGCCGATCGAGCTACGGCCGAATGAGTTTCGCCTGCTGCGATTCTTCGCGGAAAACGCCAACCGCGTGCTGAGCCGTGACGATCTGATAAACGGACTGGGCAAGCGCGAACCGCCGATCGATGAGCGCACGGTCGACGTCTGGGTCGGTCGCCTCCGCCGCGCGATCAAGGCAGCGGGCGGCGGCAATCCGCTGCGCACGGTGCGATCAATGGGCTACGTCTTCGATCTGGCCTGACCGGACGAAAAAGGGCCGCCCGTTGCCAGGGCGACCCTTCGATATTCGTATCGCAGTGAGAGTTAAAACTCGGCCTTCAGACCAAACGAGAAAGAGGTGCCGACTTCGAATGTGTTGATCTCGATCCGGTTGCCGTTGAACTCCTGGAATTCGAAATTGTCGCGGCCGAAGATATTGCGCGCTTCAAAGCTGAGTTCCAGCGGAACGCCGCCCAAAGCCACGTCGGTGCGGGCCACGAGATCGACGGTGAGGCCAGGGTCTTCGACAACGTCCGGCAACGCGCCGCCACGCAAGGTCACCCGTTCGCTGGCATAGTTGAGCAGCAAGGTGAGCTGCTGGGTCTTCTCGGTATCCTCGATGCCGATGGAAAAGTTGGCAACGTGATCCGATTGACCCACCAGAGGTGCGCCGTCGTCGAACAGCTGGTCGGCGGCCTGGGTCGGGTTCCCCGGCACAGGCGCAATGTCGCCAGCGCCGACGGAAATCGACGACTGGGCAAAGGTGTAGTTCGCCAGCAGCAGGATCTGCTTCGTTTCGAAGAACGAGCCGCCGAGGTCGTAGAGGTCGATGCCGTAGACCAGATCGAGTTCCGCGCCGTACAACTCCGCCGCTGGAGCGTTGGCAAAACTGGTCAGGATCTGGCCCGATGCGGACACAAGCGTGTTCTCGATCGGATTGTCGATTTCCTTGTAGAACCCGGCGACGCTGATCCGGTCGGTCCCGCTGATATAGTACTCGGCGCGGGCCTCGACATTGGTCAGTTCGCTGTCGTCGAGGAATGGATTGCCACGGAAACGCCGGTTCGATTCCGGGTCGAAATAGGTCTGTTCGACCAGCTCGCGGAATTGTGGGCGTGCGATTGTCTGCGAGGCGGACAGGCGAAGCTGCAGATCCTCGATCGGCTCCCATGTAATCGTGCCGCCCGGCAGGAAGTAATCGTTGTTAAGATCGGTTGGCGTCGCGCCGACAATCGGCACAAGGAAGATGGTCTGATCGAGATCGACCGTCTGGCTCGCATCTTCATACCGGACACCGGCTTCCAGCGTCAGCGTGTCGGTCGGCAGCCAGCGGAACAGGCCATATCCGGCGTTGATTTCCAGCGCAGCATCGAACACCGGGAACGGCGACGCTTCGGTGAGCGTGACATCGAATCCGGCAAGGGTCGCCCCGTTGATGATGTCGCCCGGACGGCGCAGGCCGAGCGCGGGAACCAGCGAATCCGGCAGCACGTCGCCGGTGATGAACGGGCGGAACTCGCGGCTCGACGAACGCCGGTCGGTGTCGTTGTAGGCATAGCCTATGGTGACCTCGAACGTGTCGGTGAACTCATAGGATAGGTCGATCCCGCCGAAGATGTTCTCTTCCTGCAAGTCGTCGAACGCGATGGTGGTGATCCCGGCATCCGAAAGCTGGTTGAAATAGGCGACGAACTGATCGCCGAACGGACTGCTGGGGATGTTGGTCCGCGTGTAGCTGACGGTGGTGTTGAACGGAGCTTCGCGGTCGGTGCGTGCATAGCCAGCACGGACATCGACATCAAACCGATCGAAATCGAGCTCAGTCACCAATTGCGTATCGATGAGCTGCCGCTCGAACCACGCTGTCTGCTGGTTGATGAAATCGAAGCCGGAGAATCCGGGCAGGACGTCCGTACCCGTTTCAAGCCGAGCGGTCTTCAGCGTGTCGCGGATGTACAGGTTGGTCCAGCGAACCGTATGCTCGCCGATGTCCAGACCGACGCTGATCAGCCCGTTCACCAGCACGTTTTCATCGGTGATGAAGGTGCTGAAGTCCTGAAACAGCGCTGACAAATCGGATGTGCCGCCCTGGCTGATGACGGTGCGGTTGCGCAGGCTGTTCTTGATCGATGCAGTCGCAATCAGGCCGAGATAGGTGTCACCGCCTAGATCGAATGACGCACCACCTGTGATCGATCCGGAGAAGTTCGGGCGCTGGCTGTCTTCCCTTTGCAGGGTGACGAGGTTCAGCGGGAGGATCTGACTGGCAATACCCTCGCTCACCTCGATCGGGACGGAGCCGATGCGCTCGCCGCTATCGAAGAAGGCCTGCAGGTTCGAAGGAACATCGCGGTTGCCATTATCGAAGCCGAACGAATCCCAGTCCGAACCAAAATAGGTCAGGCCGTTTTCGAAAGTGGTTTCCGTATCGCCGCTGACGCCGAAGCTGAGTGTGAGGAAGTCTTCGACCGGCACGGCTTTGGTCGTCAGGTTGATCACGCCGCCGCCGAATTCGCCGGGATAGTTCGCTGAATAGGTCTTCTGGACCAGCGAGGATGAGATCACATTGGTCGGAAAAATGTCGAGTGGAACGACGCGGCTGAGCGGTTCCGGGCTCGGCAGGGGCAAGCCATTGAGCAGAGCCAGCGAATAGCGATCGCCTAGTCCGCGAACGAACACGCGGCCATCGCCGACGACCGAAAGGCCGGTGACCCGGCCAAGCGCGCCCGCAATGTCGCCTTCGCCCGTGCGGGCGATGTCGGCTTCTGTCAGGACATTGAGCACCTGAGTCGATGCGCGTTCCGGATCGCGGTTGCGTCGACCCGTAACGATGATCCCGCCGCCGGGCACCGAAATGTCTGGCTCATCGAACTCCTCTTCCTGCTCGACGCTTTCGACGTCTTGCCCAAGATCGTCCTGCACCACTTCGTCTTCCGTCTCTTCCGGGGTGGGTTCCCCAACCGTCTGTGCGTGAAGCACAGCTGGAAAAGTAAGCGACGTGGTGAGAAGCAGCAGCCCTGCCAGGCGCGTGCCAGTCGACATAATACGAGACCCCCTCATGATTAGGCCTTTGAATAGTGTGAGCCGCAATGAGCCCTGGAATTATCGAAGGGAGACGCAGCCCCTACGCAGCGCCTCCCCAAAGTCGAAAGGCGCGATCAGTAGACCGGCAGTGACGTGCAGGCGCCCGTGGCGCTGCCGAAATCGACGATCGACGAGTTACACGTCCAATCGCCGAAATTGTCGGCGAGATCGTCATCTTCCGCACCGATGAAGGTCGATGCCGCGAAGAAGCTCGACAGGGCGGTCGCATCGAATGCGGTGACGCCGTTCTCGTTCGCGCCATTTACGAATGTGCTGGTCAGCGTGATCGTAAAGGCGAAATCGTTGTTCGTCCCCGCTGCATTGATCGCTGTCTGCACTTCGGCGTCTGTGGTTTCGTCGGCATTGCCCGAGCGATCGCCGCGAGCGAATGTCGTGGCATCGCAATCGCCGACAACCGAGTCGATCCCGATCAATGCGTCGAGGGTCGGCTGCTCATCGATGCGGAAGCAAATGCCTGAGCCGTTGGCGTCGGTATCGAGGACACCGTTGCTGAGAGCGAGGGCGGCACCGCCACGTGCACGAACGATCTGCGACGAAGAAGACGAGCGCTGCACGAAGGTGAAGTTGTTCACCTGAAGCTCGCTTTGCGGGAGGGCGTTACCCGGCGTCCCGTCGGCGAGATCGTCCGGCGAATCGAATTCGATCAGGCTGTCGCCAGTGTCGGTGCGCTGGGCGACGACGACCGTTTCCAGATTGACGCGCGCGCCGCTGTCGACATCGAGTGAATCGTCCGAGGCACCGATCACGGCAATATTGCGGGCGTTGAACTGACCGCCGAAGAATTCGAGGCCGTCATCCGAGCTGTTGAACGAGAACACGTTTTCGATCGTGGTGCCCGATCCGACGCCGCCAGTGGTCAGCGACTGGAGTTCGTTGGACTGCTGGAGTTCGAAGCCTGAGAAACGAATCTGGTTGAAGGTAAACGAACCTGAGCTGTCGGCGTCGTCGGCACCGCCAAACGGGGTGGCGACGACCGTTCCTTCGAGTTGCTGTTCGCACTGGTCGTTGGTGGTGAAATCGCCCGGCGTCGTGTTGAAGACCAGAGTGGAGCAATCCGAGACGCGGGCGCGACCGAGAAGGACCACACCGCCCCATTGTGCCTGCGACGAATCGGTGACGTCGCCTTCGATATTCTCACGACTGGTCCAGACAATCGGCATCGTTGCCGTGCCGTTGGATTCGATCGTGTTCCCGCGGTTGACGACGAAGAATGATTCGCCCTCGCCAAACAGGATGACACCGGGCTCAATGGTCAGAGTGACATCGGTGTTGGTGCTGCTGAAGCCTTGGTCAGTGCCGACATTCACGCGGTTCGAGATCTCGTACAGAAGGCCTTCTTCAAAAGGCAGTACGTCATCGACATCGAACGTCTCGGGAAGGCGGCAAATGAGATAGTCGCCTGTTGGCGTACCGGCGAGCACGCCCTGATTATTCAAGCCGCCGGTAGAATTGATCGGCGGACACTGTTCTGCTGCGGTAACGGTCCCGCCTCCAGGTGCCGGGCTTGATGTTGGAGCGGGCGCGGGCGGATTTTTTATTATTATTGGGCCACCGGTGCCGGGCGAGACGATTTCGTCCGCGCCGCAGCCGGCCAATGCGACCAGACTGCAACCCAGAACGAGAGTGCGATGAATGTTTTTCACAGCGAGCGGTCCCCTCAAAAAACCGAGAATCGGAATTGCGCCGATTGATGCGCGAGGACCGCGCTAGGGGTGGCTCATGACAGAATTCTTGCAGGATTACATAACGGCGGCAAACGCGCGATTATGACTGAAAAATGACCAAATTGACGAAAAGAAAACTACCCATAATGACAGAATTAGGTCATTAAGGCATTTATATTACATCACAAAAACAGATATTTAACCCCATAAATGGATGGGTTTATGACAATGTTTCAGTAATGTTGCAATTTGAAGAAACATGTTTCAACATGATGACACATCAGAGGAGACATGATCATGACCAATTCGGCACTTGCAATCGCGCTCACTGCGGCAAGCTCGCTCGCGGTCATCGCCGCTGCACCGTTGTCGGCGCAGCAGACCGACCGAACTGAAACCGAATTCGCGTCGAAAACGCTGGCGAGCGGAAACCAGACTGCTGCGATTGCTGCACTCGAAGCTCAGCGTGAGGCCGCGCCGGAAGATCCCGGTGTTCTGATCAATCTCGGGATTGCCTACGCGCATCTGGGCGATGACCAGAAAGCCGCATCTTTGTTCGAGGCGGCCCTTGTCAGTTCCGATCCGATCGAGCTGGAAACAGCAGACGGCAACCTTACCGACTCGCGCCGTCTGGCGCGCAAGGCCATGCGCATGCTGGCGCAGGGCGAATTCCGACCCGCTGCCGACCGCCTTACCTTGCGCGAATGATCTGCGCGTGACGGTGAGGAGATTCGCCGCTTAATCCGATAGCCGGGGGGCGTGCAGGGCGCTTCATCGAGCAGAGCCAATCCGATTTTTGACGGGCTGGCTCACTCCGTGAAGCGCTCTTCTTGCATGCCAATCCAATTTACCAAAAGTATAGCGCGCGTCCGTTTGTCACCTTCATGTCATTTACGTTAGACATTGGGAGGACGTCGGAGGGTTCGGAATGATTCTCGCGCGGGCGAGCCGTTATCGCATTGCTGTCACGCTAGGCCTGGTCGCGACCTTGTCGACCACGCATGCCCGTGCCGATGTCATGGAGCTTGATGCCGAAGGTGCACGCTGGGTTGCAGGTGGCACGACGCTTTCCGCGCCAATTGACGATGCTGCGATTTCGCCAGACCCTGCATCGATCAATCTCAGTGCCTTGATCATCCCGGACGATATCGTCGCAAACACTTCCGAACATGCCGCGGGCGTTCCGATACGTTATGCGGCCAAAATCGCCGAGCTGTCGCAGCGTTTCGATCTCAGCCCGAGCCTTCTCGAAGCGCTAGTGTGGCAGGAAAGCCGCTGGCGCGAAAACGCGGTCAGTCATGCTGGAGCGCGCGGGCTTGCACAGCTTATGCCGGGCACGGCGCGCTATCTTGGCGTCGATCCCGACGATCCGCTGCAAAATCTCGAAGGCGGGGCGCGTTACTTGCGCGAACAACTCGACCGGTTCGACGGCGACCTCGAAAAAGCGCTCGCCGCGTACAATGCCGGGCCGGGCCGCGTCGAACGTGCCGGCGGCATCCCGAACATCCGCGAAACCCGACTCTATGTCGCTGCCATCATGGGGCGGCTGGCCAATCATTCCCGGCCCGACCCGCAATGATCAGCGCGCGTTCAGGCCCGATATCCAAGTCTATGAAAGTGACCTATTCGATGAATTCGCTGTTTCGCCTGCCGGCCCGTTTCGCCGCGCTGCTGACACTTCTCCTTTCGCCGAGCATCGCCTTCGCGCAGCAGGCAGCGGACCCGCAAGGTTCCGGCCCGATCGTTTCTGCGCTCGCATGGCTGCAAGGCACGCTGCTCGGCACGGTTGCAACGACCGTCGCCGTCATGGCGGTCGCCGCGATTGGCTTCATGATGCTGACCGGGCGGATGAACTGGCGCTTTGGTGCCACCGTCATCGTTGGCGTCTTCATCCTGTTCGGCGCGACCACCATCGTAGCCGGCATCCAGTCGGCGGCGGGGTAGGGCAGGCTCGTGACCGATCTGACCCGCCAACCGGTGCACCGCGCGCTCACCCGTCCGCAGATGTTTGCAGGCGTGACGATGAACTTCTTCATCATCAATCTGATGGTGACAACGATCGCGTTTCTCATCCTCAAAAGCTGGTGGATACTGCCGGTGCCGGTGGTGATGCATGTGATCGGCTATTTCGCTTCCTTGCGCGAACCACGCATTTTCGACTTGTGGATCACCAAGGTTTCGAAATGCCCGCGCATCCCGAATTTCAAGCGCTGGGGCTGCAACAGCTACGCCCCTTGAGCGCATACGAGAATTGGCCTGAATAGAGGAGGCCGGACATGAAAAAGTGGATCGGAGCGGCGGCCTGGAGCGCGAAGGAAGCGCGGGTCGGCGATCGCCTGCCTTACGAACGGCTGATTGACGAAAGCACTGTGCTGCTGCGCGATGGATCGGTCATGTCGGCGATTCAGGTGCCCGGTCTGCTGTTCGAAACCGAGGATTCCGACGCGCTCAATGCGCACGCCGCAACGCGCGAAGTGATGCTGCGTTCGACTTTGGATGCGCGCTTCGTCCTTTACCATCACGTCATCCGCCGCCGGGTCGAGGTCGAGCTGGATGGCGAGTTTGCCGACCCGCTTTCGCGCCATATCGATGCGCGTTGGAAAGAGCGGCTGGCAGGTGGATCGCTGTTCATCAACGATCAGTTCGTGACCCTGATCCGTCGCCCCGCGCGCGGTAAGACTGGCCTGCCGGAGCGCGCGAGCAAGTTCTTCTCACGCCGTGGCAAGGAAGAGCTTGAAGCCGACCCGAAGGACATTCGCAGCCTGAAAGCGGCGGCCACAGGGCTGGTCGCTTCACTGTCAGCGTATGGCGCGGCCCAATTGGGCGACTACAATGCGCCAGGCAGCGCGCAGGGCGGCACCAATTCGGAGATGCTGGAGCTGCTCTCTGCGCTCTACAACGGAGAGATGCGACCGGTACGTCGTCCAGCAGCTGATACTGATATCGGTCACATGATCCCCTATCGCCGGGCGAGTTTCGGGCTGGATGCTATGGAACTGCGCGGCTCCGGCAATCCGGATTTCTCGGCGATCCTAGGATTGAAGGATTATCCGGAGGCGACCTCTCCCGGCCTGCTGGATGGCCTGCTGCGACTGCCATATGAAATGGTCGTCACAGAAAGCTACGCTCCGAACGAGCGCACTACCGCGCGCGAACGGATCGATCTGGCGCTGCGCCGGTCGCGCTCGGTCGATGAGGAAGCCGCCGCCGAACGGGCCGACATGATGAACGCCCGCGACGCGCTGGGGAATGGCGGCGTTGGCTTTGGCGATCACCATCTCACCGTGCTGGTGCGCGAACGCTCGCTCGACCGGCTCGACGACGCGACTGCCGCCTGCTCTGCGGCTCTCGCTGACACCGGAGCGATTGCGGTGCGGGAGGATACCAATCTTGAGCCCGCTTTCTGGGCGCAATTCCCCGGCAACGAAGAATACATCGTGCGCCGTGCGCTGATTTCGTCGGCGAATATGGCGGGCTTCGGCAGCTTCCACGGCTTTGCGCTTGGGCAAGCGAGCGGCAACCATTGGGGCGATGCGGTCACGCTGTTGGAGACGACCAGCGCGACCCCGTTCTTCTTCAATTTCCACCATGGCGACTTGGGCAATTTCTCGGTCATCGGCCCATCGGGATCGGGCAAGACCGTGGTGATGAATTTCCTCGCCGCCCAGGCGCAGAAGTTCAAACCGCGCACGATCCTGTTCGACAAGGATCGCGGTGCGGAATTGTTCATCCGCGGCATCGGTGGGCGCTATGATCGGATTTGTCCGGGTGAGCCGACCGGCTTCAACCCGTTGGCATTGCCCGATACGCCCACCAACAAGGCGTTCCTGCGCGACTGGCTGGGCGTGCTGCTGAAAGCGGATGGACCCGAAGAGCTTGCGCTGATCAGCGCGGCTGTCGACGCCGCGTATCAGAACGATGCGAGCCTGCGCCGCCTGCGGCACTTCAAGGAATTGCTGGCGGGTGCCAGGCGCCCCGAACCCGGCGATCTGGCTGACCGGCTGAGCGCATGGATTGGCAACGCCTCGGGCGACGGCGGCGAGCATGCATGGCTGTTCGACAATGAGCGTGATGCACTGGATCTTGATCAGCGTGTGCTCGGCTTCGACATGACGCAGCTGCTCGAAAATCCGCGCCTGCGCACGCCGGTGATGATGTATCTGTTCCATCGGATCGACGAGCGGCTCGATGGGCAGCCGACCATGATCCTGATTGATGAGGGGTGGAAGGCGCTGGATGACGAGGTGTTCGCCGCGCGCATCCGCGACTGGCTGAAGACCCTGCGGAAACGCAATGCGCTGGTCGGATTTGCGACACAGTCCGCCCGCGATGCGCTCGAAAGCCGCATTTCGACTGCCTTGGTCGAGCAGACCGCGACGATGGTATTCATGCCCAACAGCCGCGCGCGGCCAGAGGATTATTGCGACGGATTTGGTTTGACCGATCACGAACTGGCGCTGATCCGCACCTTGCCTGCGCACAGCCGGTGTTTTCTGGTGCGCCAGCCCGATGCGAGCGTCGTGGTCAGGCTCGATCTGTCCGGTGCGCCCGAAGTTCTAACAATCCTATCGGGTCGCGAGGCGTCTGTCAGGCGGCTGGATCTGCTGCGCGAGGCCGTCGGTGACGATCCGTCGCAATGGTATCCCGCGCTCACCAACCACGGCTGGCCTGAAAATTTCGGGCCTGACGGTGCGAACGATCTCGACGAAGACGGATTGCCCGTCTGGCAGGCTGCCGAATGACGACCACCTGCGATCTTGTTGCTCAGGATATGGGCACTGGCGTCGCCGCCGCGCTGGCTGCGGTGGACTGCATCGCCAGCGAGGTGACGGGCGAGGCGTTTGGCCGCCTGTTCGCACCCGGCGGATCGCTTGCCATTATCCTTACGATCCTGCTCACGCTCTATGTCGCGTTTTTCGGGATCAGCCTGCTGTTGGGCCGTTCCAACCTGTCGGTCCGCGCGCTCACCCCGCGCATGATAACCATAGGGCTGGTGCTGACCTTTGCGACGAGCTGGGTCGCGTATCAAAGCGTGGTGTGGAACCTCGCCATCGGCGCGCCCGACTGGCTCGCAGGCGTACTGACAGACACCGAAGGCTCGGCGACGGCAACCTTCGCGACCAAGCTCGATATCGTCTTCCTCGCGGTGCAAGAGGCGAGCACGGGCGAGGTCGACATCAACGCATTCTCACCGCAGGGGATGATGTGGCTGGGCGCAATGCTGCTGTTGCTAGGCACGGTCGGCTTGCTGGTGACCGCGCGCATTGCTCTGGCGCTGCTTGTGGCGCTCGGGCCGATCTTCGTGGTCATGGGCCTGTTCAACGGCACGCGCGGGCTGTTCACCGGCTGGCTCAAGGGCGTGGTGATGCTGGCGCTGACCCCGCTTTTCGCAGTGCTGGGCGGGTCGATCATGCTCGAACTCGCCGTGCCGATCCTCGCGGCGTTGGTCGCGGTGCCCGGAGAGATCGATCAACAGGCTGCGATGGCGTTCTTCCTAGTCGGCGCAGTGCATGTCGCGCTGATGTTCATGACGCTGAAGGTCGCATCGACCATGGTTGCGGGCTGGCAGGTATTCGGTCTGGTCCCATCGAAGGATTTCGACAGCGGTGTGGATGTGGCGCGTCCCGCTCCTGCTTTACAAGCCCCTGCGCCGGGCCGCGCAGCCCAGGCCGCCCCGGCAGCCATCGCCGCAGCCGGTCAGCGCCGGATCGACGTCGCGCCTGCGCCCGCTAACGTGGCGGCAAACGATACCGGCTTGTCCGGCTCGACCACCACACGCGAGACCAAGGTGTTCGCAACGACTTCAGGCGGCGGTCAGGTGACCCCGCTTAATCCGGCAAATTCGCGCACCCTTGGGATCGGTAATCGGTTCCGTTCGGCTGACGCGCGGGCCGGGACCACCAAATCGGAGATGAAACGATGATCCGCGCCGACCGTATTCGGCTTCCTCTCGCAGGGTGCGGGCTTGCGCTGACAATCGCGCTTGCCAGCCCGGTAGCGGCGCAAGACAGCGGCACACCGGAAGCATCCGCATCTGCCGATCCGCGCATCCTGACCCGTACCTTCGACGAATCCGCCGTGGTGACCATCAACGGCAAGGTCAAAGTCCAGACCACGATCAAATTCGCGCGCGATGAAAGCATCGAGAACGTCGCCATCGGTGACAGCAAATCGTGGCAGGTGCAGCCCAACAAGGCGCAGACGATCCTGTTCGTGAAACCGCTGGCACCGACCGCCGAGACGAACCTCACCGTCGTCACCAGCAAGCGAACCTATCTGTTCGATCTCGTCGCCAGCCCGCGCAATGCCCCGCTTTACGTGATGCAGTTCCGCTATCCCGAGCTTGAGAAAGCCGAGGAGGAAGCGCGCCTTGCCGCTGCCGATGAAGCGGCTCGCGAAGAGGCCAATGCGATCGAGCTGGCTGCGGCGAATGATCCCTATGCGGTGGCCGATCCGGCGGCGCTCAATTTCGAATGGTCGCGCGATGGCGATGCGGATCTGCTTCCCGCGCGCGCCTATGACGATGGCGAAGCGACCTTCCTGACTTGGCCTGCGGGCACGGCAATCCCGGCGATTCTCGTGATGAACGAAAGTGGCGATGAAGGTCCGATCAATTTCACCGTGCGGGGAGAGACGGTCGTGCTGGACAGCGTGCCCAGCCAGATCATCCTGCGCTCCGGCAGAGATTCGGCGACTTTGACCAATGATGGTCCCGCCCCCGAGAACGCTCGCAGCGCCCGGTCTGCTGTCCGCACGGGACGCGGCTCATGATTTCCGCCTTGGACAATTCGACGATGACCATCTTTATGGAGATGAAGTAATGCGCCTGGCTATGCGTCTTCCGCCCAAAAAGGGCGACAATGGTACGACCAATGATGGCGATCCGCGCGAGCGTGAATCCGCAGAGATCATCGATCTGGCAAGCCGCAGCGCGTTTCCCGCTGTCACCGACCGTAGGGCAAAAACCGAGGGGCTAGGGCTGGCGGCTGGCGTCGCCATCGTGTTCGGCCTGGGCGCGGTGACTTTGTGGAGCATGAACGCCGCACGGCTCGCCCCGGCAGAAGGCGTTGGCAATCCGCAAGTCGCGCCGCCGCAGGCCGCCGCTGCGCCTGCGACCGCGCCGGCAGTCGTCGCTCCCGCGGCCCCTGCAACAGCGCCCACGCGACCAGACCCGGCGCCTGCTCCCATCCTCGCGAATGATCCGACCCGCAATATAGCGGCAGCGGTCAATCCTTATGCCAGCCCAACCATGGTGTTCGATGCCAGCGGCGCGGCACAAACCGGTCGCTTGGCCGAGGCTGCTGGACCAGCCGCTGCGACTGGAGCAGGCACCGTCGCCGCTGACCCGGGTTCGGCGGGTTCGGCAGCAGCTTTTGCCAGCCGCATTGGCGGCGTGGGAGGCGGTCCCGCTCAAGCAAGAGCCATGGTCAACCCGTCGACCACTGTAACCGAGGGGACGATGATCCCGGCCGTGCTTGAAACGGCGATCAACACCGATGTGCCGGGATATGTGCGCGCCGTGGTGAGCCAGGATGTGCGCAGCTTCGATGGCAAGGAAGTGCTGGTCCCGCGCAGCTCGCGGCTGGTCGGTCAATACCAGTCCGGCGTGCAGCAGGGGCAGAAACGCGCTTACGTCATCTGGACTCGGCTGATCCGGCCCGATGGCGCTTCGATCAATATCGCATCTCCTGCGGTCGCTTTCGATGGCACGACGGGCCTTGCCGGTGATGTGAACACGCATTTCTTCAGCCGCTTCGGCTCCGGCTTGCTGCTCTCGGTCGTGGGCGGGCTGGGCGCGCTGGCGACCGGCGGTGTCGGCGGTGTGATCGTGGCTGGTGGCTCGCAGTCGGCAGCGAATTCGGCGGTGCAGCAGGACGGCCAGCGTTCACCGACTATCCGGGTGAAGCCGGGCGAACCGATCCGCGTGTTCACCGCACGCGACCTCGATTTCAGCACTGTCACGCAATAAGCGCGCCGATCGAGCCCATAAGACCATGACCGCCGACATCCACAATCTCACCGCACAAGGCGGCGGCGACGACACTTCCGTCGATGAGGGTGGTGTGATCGGTTTGGGCGAACAACGCAGCGTCTATCTCGATGCGTATCTCGCTCCGTTCAAGCGCTGGCTCGATCGCGACACGGTGACCGAAATCATGGTCAACCAGCCTGGCGAGGTGTGGGTCGAGGATGCATCCGATCCCGGCATCAAGAAGATCGACACACCCGAGATCGATGACCGGCTTGTGCAGCGGCTTGCCGAACAGGTCGCACGGGTCAGTCATCAGGGCATCAATCGCGAGCACCCGCTGCTCGGTGCGACCTTGCCTGACGGCGCGCGTATTCAGTTTTGCGGCCCGCCTGCGAGCCGAAAGCACTGGGTGATGGCGATCCGTCGCCACCGCCGGCTTGACCTGCCGCTCGATGCTTATGACACCGGCCCTCTCGCTGGCGAAGTGCATGTCGAAATGCCCGATCCGCAGCTTCAGCCGATTCCGTATCTGCGCGAGGCGATCCGCAATCGGCGCACGATCCTGATTTCGGGCGGCACGAGCACGGGTAAAACAACCTTCCTCAACGCAATGCTCGGTGAGATCCCTCAGCAGGAGCGTGTCGTGTTGGTCGAAGATACGCCGGAGCTGAAGTTCCCCGGCGAAAACTCGGTCGGTCTGGTCGCGGTGAAAGGCGAACTCGGGGAAGCCAAGGTCACACCCAACGAGCTGCTCCAGGCCGCGCTGCGCCTGCGCCCGGATCGCATCGTGCTCGGCGAATTGCGCGGGGCCGAAAGCGTCAGCTTCCTGCGCGCGATCAACACCGGGCATCCGGGCAGCTTTTCGACCATCCACGCAAACTCGCTGCGCGGGGCGCTCGAGCAGCTTTCCTTGATGGTGATGCAGACGGGAATCGGGCTGACCCGGTCCGATACGATTGCCTACGCCGCGAGCGTGATCGACGTGATCGTGCAGCTTGGCCGCGACACCAATGGCAAGCGCGGTATCACGCAGATCGCGGACAGTCGCTCGCTCGTCTGATACGGCTCTGCCTGATCCAGATTGACATTTGTGTGACACGGCGCGTTTGGTGATTTACACCGCGCAGCAGTGCGAACATGGCGCGTGAGTGTATTCGTGCAGCAGCCCCTTGCCGCACAATCGGCCGGCACAGGGCAATTAGGGAAGCGATGAGCAGCAATCCGATCATCACCGCTGACAATCCGGGCGAGGAGACCCGGCCCGCGCCACCCGCGTCTGCGGAAGAAGGCGAGGCCTATTTCAATCGCGAGCTGTCATGGCTTTCCTTCAATGAGCGGGTGCTGGCCGAGGCGTGCAACGAACAATATCCGCTGCTGGAACGGCTGCGGTTCCTGTCGATTTCGGGCAGCAATCTCGATGAGTTCATGATGATCCGCGTTGCCGGCTTGGTTGGTCAGGTCCAGCGCGGGATCGACAAGACCTCGATCGATGGCCGGACCCCGTCACAGCAGCTTTCCGCCATCCGCGAAACGCTCGCCATGCTTTCCGCGCGCCAGCAGGACATCTGGCGTTTTCTGCATGATAAGCTGGCCGAAGCCGACATCGACATCGCCGACGAACAACGTGTCAGCCATGCCGCCTATCAATGGCTTGAGGCTTTCTTCCTCGAAGAGATCATGCCGGTGATCACTCCGCAGGCGCTCGATCCAGCTCACCCGTTTCCGTTCGTGCAGAACGAGGGGATAGGTTTGCTCTTCACGCTGACCCGCGACGCGGACAAGGAACAGATCATGGAGATGATCCTGATCCCCGGCGCATTGCCGCGTTTCGTTCGCGTGCCTAACGAAGTGAGCGGCGGGGGTGAGGCGATCTACATCTCCATCGCCAGCCTGGTCCAGCGTTATGCCAAGCGGCTGTTTCCCGGCTTTACCATCGTCGGTGACGGGCTGTTCCGGGTGCTGCGCGACAGCGATATCGAGATCGAGGAAGAGGCCGAAGACCTCGTGCGCACGTTCCGCAGCGCAATCCAGCGGAGGCGGCGCGGGCAGGTGATCCAGCTGGAGCTTGAAGACGATTTCGACCCTCAGGCCGAGGCGATATTGCTCGAACAATTGGGCGTGCACGAGGCGGCTGTTATCAAGACGGACGGGATGATCGGCATCGACGGGCTCGCTGAGATTTGCTCCGAAGACCGACCGGACCTCAAATTCGATTCCTATTCGCCGCGCTATCCGGAGCGTATTCGCGAACACGACGGTGATGCGTTCTCGGCCATCCGTGAAAAAGACATCATCATCCATCACCCCTACGAAAGCTTCGAAGTGGTGGTCGATTTCATCCGGCAGGCTGCCGAAGACCCTGATGTAGTGGCGATCAAGCAGACGCTGTACCGCGCGGGCTCGCAATCCAACGTCATCAACGCGCTGATCGATGCCGCCGAGCGCGGCAAATCGGTGACTGCCGTGGTCGAGCTGAAAGCGCGCTTTGACGAGGAGCAGAACCTCACCTGGGCGACAAAGCTTGAGCGCGCCGGGGTGCAGGTGATCTACGGTTTCACCGACTGGAAAACTCATGCCAAGACCGCGATGGTCGTGCGGCGCGAGGATGATGGTTTCCGCACATATTGCCATTTCGGGACCGGTAATTATCACCCGGTCACCGCCAAGATATACACCGACCTGTCGTTCTTCACTGCCGACCCGAAGCTGTGCCGCGATGCGGCCAAGATGTTCAATTTCGTCACCGGCTATGTCGAGCCGCACGGACTGGAGTTGATCTCGATCGCGCCGCTCGATTTGCGCGAGGAACTGTACCGCCGGATCGACACCGAGATCGCCAATGCCGGGAAGGGCAAGCCTGCAGCGATCTGGATGAAAGCCAACCAGATCACCGACAAGGGCATCATCGACCGCCTCTATGCCGCGAGCGATGCGGGCGTCGATGTCGAGCTGGTGGTGCGCGGCATTTGCTGCCTGCGCCCCGGCGTCCCCGGCTTAAGCGAGAATATCCGGGTCAAGTCGATCATCGGGCGGTTCCTCGAACACAGCCGTATCTACGCGTTCGCCAATGGTGAACCAATGCCGAGCCCGCAAGCGGCGGTGTTCATCTCATCGGCGGACCTGATGGGGCGCAACCTTGATCGCCGCGTCGAATCGCTCATCCCGATCCTCAACCGCACGGTGCACGACCAGATCCTCCAGCAGGTGTTGCTCGCCAACATGCTCGACACCGAGCAAAGCTGGTGGCTGCATTCCGACGGCAGCTATTCCCGGGTCGAATCGGGTGACAAGCCATTCAACTGCCACCGTTATTTCATGACCAACCCGTCGCTATCGGGACGCGGGGGTTCGCTGGAAGCGGGGGCTGTGCCCAAACTCTCACTACGCAGGGGCCGTGCCGGATGAGCTTACGCAAGCGGCGGGCTGACCGCGACGGAGCCTTTTCAGGCAATATCGCCGAGCGCGCGATCATCGACATCGGATCGAACACGGTCCGGCTGGTCATCTATGGCGGCTCGATGCGCGCACCCACCGTGCTGTTGAACGAAAAGGTCACCGCCAAGTTGGGCCGCGATCTCACCGCGACGGGTGAGCTTTCCGAAGAGGCGATCGCGCTGGCGATGCGCGGGCTCAACCGTTTTGTCCTGCTGCTCGGCGATCTCGGGATCACCGATATCGAGACCGTCACTACCGCCGCTGTGCGTGAGGCGAGCAACGGGCCGGAATTCGTTCAGACCCTGCGCGATATGGGCCTCGACCCGCGCGTGCTGACCGGCGAGGAAGAGGCGCTGTTGAGCGCGAATGGCGTGCTCGGGGCGTTTCCCGGAGCGAGCGGCACCGTCGCTGATCTCGGCGGAGGCAGTCTGGAGCTTGTGCGCGTCGGGGAGGGTGAGGCGTATGACGCGACGTCCCTTTCGCTCGGAACGCTGCGCCTGCCCGATTACCGCGGAGAGAGCCGCTCCGACATGCGCAAGGCGCTGGAAAAGGTTCTGAAAAAAGGCGCACCCAAAATCGAAAAAGGGCAGCCGCTGTATCTGGTCGGTGGCACCCTGCGCACCATGGCGGTCTATGCGATGCAGGCAGAGGGTCACCCCCTGTCCGATCCGCACGGATTCGAGCTGGGAGCGGATGAGGCCAAGGCCATGATCGGCGAAGCGCTGGCAAGCGAGACGATCGAAAGCCTGAAGGCCCGCGAGCGGATTTCGTCGATGCGCGCGGAGAAGCTTCCCGATGCGTCGGTTTTGCTCGAAGCGATGCTTGCGCGGCTGGAGCCGAGCCGCATCGTGTTCTCGTCATGGGGATTGCGCGAAGGTTTGCTCTATGACGCCCTGCCGCCGCACGGTCGATCGCAAGACCCGCTGCTTGCCGGAGTGTCGGTCTTCGCGAACCAGCGCGGCGCTCCGCCCACGCTTGCGGCGCTGATGGCGGGCTGGACAGTGGATGCTGCGCCAGCGCGCAAGCATGGCAGTGAAAGGCTGAGACTGGCCGCGACCATGCTCTCGCTCGCATCGATGCAGATCGAGCCCAATATTCGCCTGCCACAGGCGGTCGACTGGGCGCTGCACAAGCGATGGATCGCGCTGGATGGCAAGGAGCGCGCCATGCTCGCCGCCGCCATCGCGGCCAATGGCAATCAACTGGATTTGCCTGTCGAGGTCGCCGAACTCGCCAGCGCCGAAGCGCTGGAAGAAGCGGTGTGCTGGGGGCTTGCCGTGCGGCTTGCGCGGCGGCTGGGCGGGAAATCGCGACGTTCGCTGCGGGTCAGCCGCTTGGTCGTCGATGGCGATGATCTGGTGTTGCGGCTTGCGACAAGTCATCGCGACCTGTTCGGCATCCCGACCGAAAAGGACATGAAGCTGCTGTCAGGTCGTTTGGGGCTGAATTACCGCGTGGATATCGTCGCCGACGATGAATTGCGCGCCCCGCCGTCGGAAAACGCCGAAGATTAAGCGGCTGTCTTCGCGCTCGAGAAGGGCGAGAAATCGGTTTCGGTGTCGAACAGATCGACCCCCTCTGCCTGTTTCAGCTTCGCAACCACGGCATAGGTAACCGGGGTCAGCAACGCTTCCCACACGACCTTGAGCAGCCAGTTGGTGATCATCACGGTGATCACCGCCTCGGTGGTCCAGATGCCCAGAAATGCGACCGGATAGAAGATCAGGCTGTCGACGCCTTGGCCGACAACGGTCGATCCGATTGTGCGGGTCCAAAGCGCCTTGCCTTTGGTCCATACTTTCATCTTGGCCATGACATAGGAATTGACGAATTCGCCCGCCCAGAATGCCGTGATCGATGCGAGCACGATCCGCCACGTGCTGCCGAAGACCGACACATAGGTCTGCTGGCAGATGGAGCCCGAAACCGCGCTCGCATCGCCCTGCATCTCCAGCGTGTCGGACCCAGCACAAGCCCAGCCATCGAACGCAGGCAAGCTGACAACGACATAGCTCATGAAGGCGAGGAACAGCATCGCGGCAAAGCCGGTCCAGATAACGCGGCGCGCGCGGGCGAAGCCGTAAATCTCCGTCAGAACATCGCCGATGACATAACCGAGCGGAAAGAACAGGATGCCTGCGCCATAGATGAAAACCCCATCGGGTGCGGGCCACCAGCCATCGGGCCAGAACGGGACGTCGACGAATGTCAGCTTTGCTGCACCGATAATGTTGGACAAAAGCAGGATCGCGACGAACGATGCCATGACCAGATCATAATAGCGGAATGTCACTGGCGCATGGCTGGTCGCGACGACACCGTCATAGGGATCGCGGTCGAAGGCGCTCGCGGGATCGGCAGCGGTATCAGGTTTATCCATCGCTGCGGGACTAGCGTGATTTGAAAGGCTGGAAAAGCGCGCTATTGGCCATTGCGCGCGCGCCCTTAGCTCAGCTGGATAGAGCGCGGGATTTCTAATCCTGAGGCCGCAGGTTCGAGCCCTGCAGGGCGCGCCAATCGGTTCCGTTGCCCGAAGGGCTGCGGAACTGATTGGTTTGTTTGCGCGCTCGAACCGTCAAAGGTTCGGAGTCGGAGCAGCCGGAGGCTGTGGAGCCGTGCGGAGCACAACCCTGCAGGGCGCGCCATCTTTTTCACTTGCTGCGCGGATTTTCGCATGTCGGGCGAGTGAAAGCCGCGGTTCAGGTTCAGGAGACAAATCTGGTGCTCCCCCGACTCAGGAGACACTTGATGAACCGAATCCTGCTTGCCAGCCTTGCTACCGCAGCCACTCTCGTCGCAGCCCCGCTTTCCGCTCAGGACGAGATATTCGTCGAGAGCAAGCGCGCGCCGATCGCGCCTAACAACGACACCAATAATTGGTGGCGCGATTTCAAGACGGACATCAGCGAAGCAGAGCGCGAGCTGCGGAGCGACATGCGTCGCGCCACCGATGAAGAAGACAGGCAAGATGCGAAGGCCGAATACAGGCGCGAGATCGCCGACGCGCGTCACGATTATCGCAAGGAAATGAACGAGCGAGGCTATCGCGTTGTCAATTTCCAGGAAAACCGGGTCACTTTCGCTCGTCGCTGACAAGAGGCGCCGGGTCTCGGTCCGGCGCTAAAGGTCCTGACCCTAACCCCGCGCCACGGTTTCCAGTAGCTCTGCCGTCACCGGATAGCCAGCGTCTTCGAGGATGGTGAGCATAGGTTTGCCGGTGCTCGTATCCACCTGCGGGATGATCGTCCTGACCGGGATCGCCTCTGCTTGAGCGCGGGCCTCTTCGTAGCTTGCGAACAGCGCCAGCCGCTCCAGATTGCGGCGGGTGGGAAAGATCAGTTTGATCTCACCCGCCTCGGCCATGTCGAGCGCACCCTGAGCGCTGACCCAGAACAGCCGCGTATTCTCGGTATTGTCCACCGCGACATCTACCGCGCCCGTGCCGAGATCCGCGAGGTAGAAGCGGGTGTCGTAAACCCGGCTGAGCTTTTCGTTCTTGGGAAACCAGCGGGCGAACGGCGTGATGGCGTCGAAATCGAGCCGCCACCCGAATTGTTCGAGCGCAGGTGCGAGCGCACCTTCCTTTTCCAGAACTTCGCGCGCCGCCGCAGCGGTTTGCGCAGTGATCGCGCCGGTCATCCCTAGAGCGAGTCCGGTTTCTTCGAGCGTCTCCCGGATGGCAGCGATCTGATGCGCCGCTTCGTCAACGGCCATGTCGAGACCGCGCTGCGCGATCACCTGTTCGGCAAGGTCGAAGTCTGCCGGATCCACCCGCCCGCCGGGAAAGACTGCCATGCCACCTGCAAAAGACATGGTGCGCGAGCGGACGGTCATCAGCACTTGCGGCGCGCCATCGTCGGGACAGCGGCGGAAGATGATGATGGTTGCGGCGGGAATGCCCTCAGGGCCGGATTTCTTGCTCATTACGAACAAGTGATGGCTTGCCCGTCGCCGCTTGCCAAGGGCGAGCCGACATGTCGGGCGCATTCTGTCGGTATCTTTTACATTTCCGGATGAGGTAAATTTGCGGAAACCATCTAAGTGACTGAATTGGAATGGCTGGCGCGTTTTGGCACGGGGGATGCATAAGACTGTGTACCCCAAGTGGTCTTCAATTTGAGGCGAGCCCTTCCTGGTCTCTGGGTCTCGCCTCCCCGAACAAAAGAGCCGCCCCACCTGGTACAGTGGGGCGGCTTCTTTTTTTGCGCACCCCATCCGGGGTGCGATGTTCGGCCTAACCGGCCGACGCGCAGTCGCGCTTTGACTGCCGTGACTTAGGACCGGATCGAGCAAAGAAGTTTGGTGGCGGAGCACGGTCGCTCCAGCGACCGCAAGCCCGACCGGGCGTCCGCAGCGATGCGACCTTCAGGTCGCATGAGCGAGGAAATCGCACCCCGGATGGGGTGCGCAAACTAAGACGCCTTTTTCACACCCTGTTCGTCGAGCGTCTGTTGGAGTTCACCCGCTTCGAACATTTCCATCATGATGTCGCTGCCACCCAGGAACTCGCCCTTCACATAGAGCTGCGGGATGGTTGGCCAGTCGGAAAACGCTTTGATCCCCTGCCGGATTTCCATGTCCTGCAAAACGTCCACGCTTTCATAGGCGACGCCGCAATGATCGAGGATCGCAACCGCGCGGCTGGAGAAGCCGCATTGCGGGAACAGCGGGGTGCCCTTCATGAACAGGACAACATCGTTTTCGTTCACCAGGGACGCGATGCGGGAATTGGTTTCTTCAGCCATGATGCGTGAAGCCTTTGGAGTTGTGATATCTGTTGCAGCTTACGTGGGAACCACGGTCGTGACTTGCAAGGCGTGCAGTTCGCCGCCCATTTTCTCACCGAATGCCGCATAGACCATCTTGTGCTGCTGAACCCGGGTCTTGCCCGCAAATTGCGGCGCGGTGACCTTGGCCGCCCAGTGATCGTCATCACCGGCCAGATCGGCCAGTTCAACCACCGCTCCGGGCAGAGCCGCAATGATTGCGGCTTCAATGTCAGCGCCTTTCATCGGCATCGGCTTAGCTGTCGCCCATCAATTGACGCTTTGCCTCAATCATCATTTCGTCGAGCTTGGCACGAATGTCGGCTTCGCTGACATCGGCACCAGCAGCGGTCAGATCGCCGAGCAGTTTGCGAATGACGTCTTCATCGCCAGCCTCTTCGAAATCGGCTTGCACGACCGCTTTCTTGTAAGCGTCGGTTTCCTCTTCGGTCAGGTCCATCAGGCCAGCGGCCCATTCGCCCAACAGCCGATTGCGGCGTGCCGCGACCTTGAAAGCGGTTTCTTCGTCCATGGCGAATTTGGCTTCTTCCGCGCGTTCGCGGTCTTTGAAATCGGTCATGAGTCCCTCCGGAAAATCCTGAATTTGAGATAGGGTGAGGCGGGCCCCGCGACAAGCGGCAAACGCCCGCTTGTCGCCATCATCCCATCGTTACGACGAGCTTGCCCACCGCTTCGCGATTTTCGAGCTTCGCGATAGCGTCGCCCGCGCGTTCGAGTGGAAAAGTCTCGGATACGAGGGGATCGATCTTGCCGTCCTGCATCAGCGCGAACAGTTCCTTGACTTGAGCGACGAACTTCGCCGGTTCTCGCGCTGTGAACGCGCCCCAGAACACGCCGCAAATGTCGCAGCTTTTCAGTAGGGTGAGGTTGAGCGGCATCTTGGCGATTCCGGCGGGGAAGCCGACCACAAGAAACCGGCCTTCCCATGCGATCGAGCGCAGGGCAGGTTCGGAATATTGCCCGCCGACAATGTCATAGACGATATTCGCGCCGGTCGGTCCGCAGGCTGCCTTGAAGGCGTTGGCGAGTTCCTTGGAAGCCGCCTTGTCCATCTCCTCGCGTGGGTAGATGACCACTTCGTCAGCACCCGCCTTGCGTGCGACCTCGCCCTTCGCTTCGCTCGAAACGGCAGCGACAACACGCGCCCCGAATGCTTTGGCCAGTTCAACGGCGGAGAGGCCAACGCCGCCCGCCGCGCCCAGGATCAGCACCGTGTCGCCTTCCTTGATGTGGCCGCGATCTTTGAAGCCGTGAATGGTTGTGCCGTAGGTCATCAGCAGCGATGCGGCTTTCTCGAATGGCACGCCATCTGGAATAGGAAACATCCGCGAGGCAGGCACGATGGCCTTTTCGACCAGCCCGCCATTGCCGAGCACCGCCAAAACCCGGTCGCCGACCGAATATCCCTCGACGCCTTCGCCGACAGCTTCGACCACGCCTGCAAGTTCGCCGCCGGGCGAATAGGGGCGCTCGGGCTTGAATTGATAGAGGTCGCGGATCATCAGCGTGTCCGGGTAATTGATCGCGCAGGCCTTCACCGCGACCAGCACTTCGCCCTTGCCGGGTGTCGGAACATCCACTTCATCGAGCGTGAGCGTTTCGGGGCCGCCGACTTGGTGGGTGCGGATAGCTTTCATGGCTGGGTCTCTCTTTTAGGTGGTGGCGCCGGCTGTCAGCCAGCTTTGAGCAGTGGAGCGCCTGGCTTCGAATTCGCCGATTGCGGTTTGCCGTTCAAGCGTCAGCGCAACCTCGTCGAGGCCGTTGAGCAGGCAATGCTTGCGGAACGGGTCGATGTCGAAGGCGAAGCGGTCCTGGAATTCGGTGGTGACCGATTGTGTTTCGAGGTCGACGTCGATCGGATGGCCATCACGCGCGACCTCCATCAGCCGGTCGATTGCCTCCTGCGGCAGGACCACCGGCAGGATACCGTTCTTCACCGCGTTGCCGGAGAAAATGTCCGAATAACTCGGGGCGATTACCGCACGAATGCCGAGGTCGAGGATCGCCCAAGCGGCGTGCTCGCGGCTCGACCCGCAGCCGAAATTGTCGCCCGCAATCAGGATCGGCGCGCCCGCGTAATCGGGGTCGTCAAACACGTTGCCTTCTTGAGCGCGGATCGTCTCGAACGCGCCTTCACCCAACCCCTCGCGCGTGATGGTCTTTAGCCATTTCGACGGAATGATGATGTCGGTGTCGATATTCTTCGCACCGAACGGGATGGCGCGACCTCGTATCCGCGAGAGCTTTTCCATCGCGCTGAACCTTTTAGTCCGTCTCGGGCTTTTCGCCCGAAGGAACCTTGTCTTCAGGCTTGTCGCCGCTCGGTTCTGCGCCGGACTTCTTGCCAAACCGACGTCCGGCATAGAGCAGCGCAGCGGCGACAGCGGCAGAGCCGATGGTAGCAGCTGCGCCGAGCGCGGCTTTGCTGGCGGAGGATTTTTTGGAAGAGGCGTCTTTGGGGGCTTTATCGGTCATCATTTTCTCATGCGCCGCGCTTGCGGCCTTTGCAAGGCAAGAGCAGTTTCAGAAAGAATATGAGCGTTTAGAGAAAGACGTCCTGTCCCAGATGTCCTGGCGGTCGTCGATGCGCGGCTGCGGTCTTGCCGAACCAATTGCGACCATCGAGCGTGCGCGCTTCTATACCGTCGAGGTCGCTCGGCTCGAAGATGCGCATGTTCACTCCAACGCGGTCCCCCTCGCAATGTTCGGTGAGCACCCAGTGCGATACGGCGCTGCACGTGGTGCAGAAATGCATTTCAATGGCAGGCTCGGCGTAATCAGCGCGGCGATACCCCTTGGTCTGTCCGTCGATCGTCACCTCCGCCGAGATGAAATAGCCCCATGCTCCGCCGGATTTCGCGCAAAGCGAGCAATCGCACAGATTGATGTAGTCGGGTTTCGAGGCGATTGTGACCGAGACTGCGCCGCAATGGCAGCTACCAATCACCTCTCCAACTCGCGCACGTCTGCAAGCCGCCCGGCCACCGCCGCCGCCGCCGCCATGGCTGGCGAGACAAGGTGCGTGCGCGCTCCCGGACCCTGCCGACCGACGAAATTGCGGTTCGAGGTCGAGGCGCAGCGTTCGCCCGGTGGGACTTTGTCGGGGTTCATGCCGAGGCAGGCCGAACAGCCCGGCTCGCGCCATTCGAACCCAGCCTCCGTGAAGATGCGATCGAGCCCTTCTTCTTCGGCCTGCCGCTTCACCAGACCCGACCCTGGCACGACGATCGCCCAGCGCACATTGTCCGCTTTTGTGCGCCCGTCGAGCACGGCTGCAGCGGCGCGCAGGTCTTCGATCCGGCTATTGGTGCAGCTGCCGATAAAGATGTTCTCGACCGGTATTTCGGTCATCGGGGTTCCCGGCGTGAGGCCCATATAGTCGAGGCTCTTTTGCGCCGCCGCCCGCTTGCTTTCATCGGCAAAGCTTTCGGGTGAGGGGACGGCGCCGCCAATCGCCACGACATCTTCGGGGCTGGTGCCCCAGGTGACTGTTGGCGCGATATCTTCGGCGTCGATGGTGACCGATTTGTCGAACTCGGCCCCCGGATCGGTGTGCAGCGTGCGCCAATAGGCGACAGCTTCGTCCCAATCGGCACCTTTGGGAGCCATCGGGCGGTTCCTGAGGTAGCGGAACACCGTGTCGTCGGGTGCAATCAACCCTGCGCGTGCGCCCGCCTCGATGCTCATGTTGCACACGGTCAGGCGCTGCTCGACGCTCATCTCCTCGAACACCGCACCGCGATATTCGATCACGTAGCCTGATCCGCCCGCCGCGCCGATTGCACCGATGATGTGCAAGACCAGGTCTTTGGCCGTGACGCCGGGGCCGAGCTCTCCTTCGACCCGAACCTCCATCGATTTCGATTGTTGCAGCAGCAGCGTTTGCGTGGCGAGCACATGCTCGACCTCGCTGGTGCCGATACCGAAGGCCAATGCACCAAGGCCGCCATGGCTGGCTGTATGCGAATCGCCGCACACGATGGTCGTTCCGGGGAGCGAGAAGCCCTGCTCCGGGCCGACGACGTGGACAATCCCCTGCTCGGCATCTGCATCGCCTATATAGCGGATACCGAAATCGGGTGCATTTTTCGCGAGCATTTCAAGTTGTGCGGCGCTTTGCGGGTCGGCGATGGGCACTTTGCCGCCCGAGGCGTCGCGCCGCGCCGTCGTCGGCAGATTGTGATCGGGCACGGCGAGGGTCAGCTCGGGCCGCCGCACCGGCCGCCCGGCGACACGCAAAGCCTCGAATGCCTGCGGACTGGTCACCTCATGGACAAGATGCCGGTCAATATAGATCAGCGCTGTGCCGTCCTCACGCGTCTCGACAACATGCGCGTCCCAGATCTTTTCGTAGAGTGTGCGGGGCTTGCTCGCCATGGTGATGAATTATCCCTTCACGCGCTCGATTAGCGGCCCAATGGCAACACTGGCAAGATACCGGGGTATTTCCGCGCGATTGGTCATGGAACTGAAAGCATTTTGCGCCTAACTGACAGCCATGTCAGCAACGCCGTTCAAATTCCCGATCAAGGTCGTACCCCAGGATATCGATTTCATGGGGCATGTGAACAATGCACGCTACCTCAATTGGGTGCAGGATGCGGTGCTGGCGCATTGGAACAAGCTGGCTCCGGCAGAGGATGTCGCGGCGAAGGCGTGGGTCGCGCTCAAGCATGAGATTACCTATCGCAAGCCCGCCTTTCTAGAAGACGATGTGATCGCCAGCACCGTGCTTGAACGATACAATGGCGCGCGCGCTTTTTATCACACGGTGATCAAACGCGGCGAGGAAGTGCTGGCCGAAGTGCAATCGAGCTGGTGCTGCATCGACGCCGAAACGCTGCGCCCCGCCCGCATTGGTGAGCATATGCGCGAACTGTTCTTCCCTGACGGGAGTTGATCGGGGCAAGCGGCGTTGCTCAAGACGCAATTGCAGCTTTGCTCGCCGCCTTTATACGCACCCGGATGACCCGCTCGTGCGTATCTGAATTGACGTGACCGACACTTTCACTCTTCCCAGCCGAAGCCGGCAGGCTGCGATTGGCCTGACGCTCGCCGCGCTGATTGCGGGCGGTTGGCTGGGTATTCACGCATACGCGATGTTCGTGTTCGAGCTTAGCTGGAGCAACTGGCCGATCGCGGTGGCGATGGCTGCGGTGCAATGCTGGCTGTCGGTCGGGGTCTTCATCGTCTGCCATGATGCCATGCATGGGACGCTTGCTCCGGGGCGCGAGCGCCTGACCTCCGTGATCGCGACGGGGCTGTTGTTCCTGTATGCCGGGTTCGGCTGGAAGATGCTTCGCCATGCGCATTTCACCCATCACAGACTGGCGGGGCGCGCAGGCGATCCGGACTTCGACGAGAACAATCCGACCAGTTTCCTGCGCTGGTATGGAACCTTCTTCAAACGCTATTTCGGTTGGCAGTCGCTGTTTTACGTTCACGCGGTGGTCGGCATTTACTGGCTCGTCATCGGCATTCCGATGGTGCAGATCGTGCTGCTCTACGGGGCGCCAGCGCTGCTCTCTTCGCTCCAGCTGTTCTACTTCGGCACGTTCCGCCCGCATCATCATGCGGCGGGCGAAGGGTTCCCCGATCGGCACAATGCCCGCAGCAACGATTTCGGCACTCTGGCGAGCCTCGCCACGTGCTTCCATTTCGGCTATCATCTCGAACATCACCGTCGCCCTGACGTGCCATGGTGGGCGCTGCCCGCGGCCAAACGGGCAGGTGTCGGTCAAACGGTCCGGAGCGCAGTTGCTCCGGTGGAAGAGGTCGCAATATGAGCTGGCTTGAAGCGATTTTGACGGTACTGGCCGCGTTGCTCTTCATGGAGTTTTTCGCGTGGTACGCGCACAAATACATCATGCATGGCTGGGGCTGGGGATGGCACCGGGACCATCATGAGCCGCATGATGGCTATTTCGAAAAGAACGACCTGTTCGCAGTCGTCTTTGGCACGATCAATGCGGGCATGTACATCTTCGGCGCGCTGTATTGGGATGCGCTGTGGTGGGCTGCGCTGGGCGTGAACCTTTATGGGGTGATCTATGCCTTCATCCATGACGGACTGGTGCACCAGCGGTTCTTCCGCTGGGTGCCAAAGAAGGGATATGCGAAACGTCTGGTCCAGGCGCACAAGCTGCACCATGCGACCATTGGCAAAGAGGGCGGGGTCAGCTTCGGCTTCGTCTTCGCGCGCGATCCTGCCAAGCTTAAGGCGGAGTTGAAAGCGCAGAAAGAGTCGGGCGCGGCTGTAGTGCGCGACAGCGTCGGGGCTTGAACTAAAGCCGAAGCCGATAAACCGGGAGCGCGCGACCGAGAATGGAACCCGAGGGTTCTTCACCAGTCTGCTCGAACCCCATCTTTTCGTAGAACGGCACCGCGTAAGGATCGGCTGTTACCAGCAAAACCTGCGCACCGAACGTGCGTGCAGTGTCGACCGCCCAATCGAATAACTTCCTACCGATACCTTTGCCTATGAAGTCGGGTTCGACAAACAACTTGTCGATCTCGGCTTCCTGTCCCGTGAAAGACAGCTGAGCGATCCCAAGCAATGCCTTTCCCGACACTGCCAGCACCACCTTGGTGCTCGAAAGGTCGGTCTGCGCGATGGTCAGTTCTCTCCGGCATGCGTCGAGAAATGCGTCATCGTAGCCCCAGTGGGCCTTGGAACGCAGGCATAGTGCGCTTGCGGCCGGGAGCTCAGCAACCGCGGGAGGTCGAAGTGTCAGATCGAATGGTGGGTCTTTCCGTTCACTCATTGCGGGTCGCGATCCAGCCTCCGACGATCACCAACACCGCGACCGAAATCCACACCCAGGGGAAGCCGAGCGTTACCCAGGTAAAACCCACTCCGGCGGCTATGCTGGCGATGGCGAGCACCTTGCTGCGGCGTGAGATTGCGCGACGTTCTTGCCAGTCGCTAATCTGAGGCCCCCAGGTGGGGTGTTCGAGGATTCTGCGCTCCCATTTCGGATTGCTCCTGGCGAAGCAGAATACGGCGACCAGCAGGAACGGCACTGTCGGAACTATCGGCAGCACCGCGCCAATCGCGCCCAGTCCTGTGAACAGCAAACCGGCGGCAAGATAGAGCCGCCGCATGGCCTACGCCGCAGCCAGTCTGGCAGCGTGCTCCTTCACCAGAGCGATCATGTTTGGCACACCCTGCGTGCGGTTCGAGGACAGCTGGTTCTTCAGATTGAATGGTTCAAGCGCAGCGGTCACATCCATTTTTGCCACTGCGTCGGCAGGTTGGTCCTGCACGGCGGATATGACCAGCGCGACGATACCTTTGGTGATCGCGGCATTGCTGTCGGCCAGGAAGTGCAGCTTGTCGCCCGCTTCGGTGGGGTAGACCCAGACTGCGGCGGAACATCCGCGCACGAGGGTCGCATCGGTCTTCAACGCATCGGGCATATCGTCAAGCTCACGACCAAGCTCGATCAGCAGCGAATAGCGCTCATCACCTTCAAGGAATTCGTATTCTTCGAGAATATCATCAAGACTGCGCATGGGGCGCTATTTAGGGTGCCGCCTCGCCGTGTCCAGCGCCAGAGCCTAAAGTTCGACGCCGCTGGCGATCGCTTCGAGTTTCTTGATGCGCTCTTTGAGGTCGGCAAGTTCGATCCGTGCCGCACCGACACCTGCGCCGCCTTCGATCTCCTCTGCATTGCCTGCCGAACGTGCTCGTCGATCAAGCTCCTGCCGCTTCAGTTCCAGCCAGCCTTGCCATGCGCGCAGCAGGGCAAAGACGACCACGCTTATGCCAAGCAGGCAGGTGGCCGCGATCACGAGGGTGGGTTCGATCAGGGTTGCGTCGATCATTCGCTCAGATCCTCTTTGGTCTTTGACGAACGCTGCGCGATATCGCTGCGCAGGCTTTCGATTTCACGGGCAATCTGTTGCGCCTTCCGCGCTTCGGAGCTGTTTTCGTCGGTCGCGATCCGTTCCAGCACCTGCACACGCTCGCGCAGGTCGATCAGTTCGGCGGAGTCGATGTCGTCCTGCTGGTCACCGTCGATAGCGGCTGGATATGCGCGGCCTTCGAGCTGGGTGATGCGGTTTGAGAGCTCACCATTCTGGCGACGCAGCCGCTGAGTGCGACCGCGTTCATAAATCCACAGCCCGATAAAGGCGATCAGGGCGACCGTTATCCAGCTCATTGGTGCGATTCCTCCGCCTTCACCTCAATACGCAATTGCTCGATCTCATCGGAAAGCAATTGGCCCCGATCAGTGGCTATCCGTTCAAGGACGGCGAGACGATCTTCGATCATATCGGTCCGCGCAGCGATTTCTTGTGCAAGAGGATCGGACGTTTGACCGCCGTTCTCTTTCTGAGCGGCCTCATGGGCGAACACTTTGGCGACGATGCCGTTTATGCTCATACCGACAACGATCAGCATCACGATGATGCTGCCCATGATTATGACGAGATCGCCATCCATCAGGCGGTCCCTTCGTCCTTGCGGTGTTCAAGAGCCCGATCGCGAAGTGCATCGATTTCCGAACCCAGTTGATAACCGCCGTCGGTGACAATGCGTTCAACATTCGCGAGACGGTCCTTGACCGACCCCAGCTCGGCGCGAAGCTCGGCGTTCTCCTGGGTCAACAAGGTGACGCGCTGCTTGGCTTCGTGATCCGTGCTCGGCTTGAGCGCCTGACCCCAAGCTCCCTCGAGCGGATAGCCATGCTTGATCCGCAAGCGGGTCGTGTGAATCCAGCCGGCCACGCCTGCTGCACCAATCGCCAACCCGCCGCCGATGATCCACGGCAGGTGAGGAACGATAATGGCTGCTGCATCGATGCTCATGCTTCTTGTCCTTTGCGTGTCAGGTTCAGCGGGACGCCACTATCGGTTGATGTGTCACGCGGGTCCGGCTTGTCGCGCAGGGCTTCGATCTCTTCTGAGAGCGAATAGCCCCGGTCAGTGACGATTTTTTCGAGCACGATCATGCGATCCTGCATTTCATCCAGCTTGCCATTGAGCTCGCGGTTTTCAGCTTTGAGACGTTTGGTCTCTTCGCTGTCGCCCTTTTTCGACTTGCCGCCCCACTCATCCTCCAGCTCGTATCCGTGCTTGGCGCGGATCCAGTTGTTGATGATCCAGGCCCCGTAGGAAACGGCGATGATCGCGATGACAAAGCTGGGGCTGCCCCAATCCATCACACTTTCTCCTTTTGCGACATATCGAGCGGGACGCCGCTGCCGGTTTCCTCGACTGCACGGGTGTCGCGCAGAGCCTCGATTTGGGTGGCCACATCGTAGCCACGGTCAGTGACGATCCGTTCGAGCACCTGAACCCGGTCTTCGAGCTGCTGGACCTGGCTGGCGTATTGAGCCGCCTTTTCCGCACTCTGGGACGCAGTCGCATCGATACGCTTCTCTTCCAGTTTGCGTCTGTAGCTCAACCAGACGATGAAGCTTACCATAATGAATGGTGCCAGCGGTATGAGATAGGCCCAGTCGAACATTCAAAAATTCCCCTCTTTTTGCGGAGTCAGCGCAGCCGCTCGATCTCGGCCGTGAGGCGTGGATTGCTGCTGACATAGTGCGTTTCCACGGCGGCCAGACGGCGATCGATATCGCGGAAGTTGGCGCGGATTTCGCGGGCGGTGCGTTGCGGGCTCTGCCGAACACGCTGCCAGTATTTTTTCTCGCCTTCGTCGCGATAAAGGTGTGCGGGTTTCTTGTTCAGCAGGAACCCGGCGATGAAATATGCCGGAATAGTGATACCGGCCAGACCTGCGATTGTGAGTATCGCCAATCCCAGGCGGATCCAGATCGCATCGATACCGGTATAATCCGCGATGCCCGAACATACGCCCATCAGTTTGGCATTGTACTTGTCGCGGTAAAGTGTGGTGCGGGGGCTGTTCATAACTTGGCTCCTTTCTTCTCGGCCATCATGCGGTCGAGTTCGCGCAATTGTTGATTATCGACTTCCTGATCATGCAAAAGGCGATTGACCGGGGAGAATGAGGGATCATCTGAAGCGACCAGGCGCTCGACAGTGTCCATCCGTTCATCGAGGCGCTTGGCCAGCTGATACAGCTCGTCCAGCAGCACCTCGTCATCGCTGGTGATCGTCGCTGCGGTTTTCCATTTGGTCACGTAGTGCAGGACGAGCCAGGGCAGGCCGACCAACAGTATGAGCAAAAGCATGACAACTTCGCCAGGCATCTTTTATTCCCCTTTCTCAGACGCATCTTTGCCAAGCGCCTTCTTCATCTGTTCAAGTTCATCATCGATCGCGTCGGCCCCTTCGAGCGCGGCGATCTCATCGGAAAGTGAAGGCGGAGCGTCCTGTCCGATCTGGATCGCGTCGGCGCGGCCCTCGGCATAGTCGACCCGGCGTTCGAGCTGGTCGAAGCGGCTCAATGCCTCGTCCGTCCGCTCTGTGGTCATGAGTGTGCGCAGTTTGACGCGGTTTTCCGCGCTTTCGAGCCGCGCAGCGATAGCCGTCTGGCGGCTGCGGGCTTCGCGCAGGCGATGCTGCAGTTTTTGAATATCGTCCTCATAGGCGCGTAGCGCATCATCGAGCACCGCAATTTCCGCCTTGAGTTGCTCGGCCATGCCGGTGGCCTTTTTCTTTTCGACCAGAGCTGCACGGGCCAGATCTTCACGATCCTTGCTCAGCGCCAATTCGGCTTTCTCGCCCCAATCGTGCTGCAGCTTGTCGAGCTTCACCACATGGCGATGCATTTCCTTCTGATCGGCAATCGTGCGCGCCGCGCTTGCCCGAACCTCGACCAGCGTTTCCTCCATTTCGAGGATGATCATGCGGATCATCTTGGTCGGATCGTCCGCCTTATCAAGCATGTCGTTGAAGTTCGCGGCGATAATGTCACGGGTGCGGCTGAAAATGCCCATAAAGGCTACTCCATCAAAAAACGAATTGTCGCGATCGCTCTGCGCGTTCGCGTCTGTTGTGCCAGCGCTGCGGTCGCCAGTGAAGCCCCTGCTTGTACCGCCAGCGAAACTCTGGGTGGGCGTCGGGCTGCGACGCAGCCGCTCGATTTCCTCGTCGAGGCGCGAGATCCGCTTGGGCAGCCGGGTCGGTTCGGGCTCCAGCGTGGTAGAGGAGGGGTGGGTCGGAGCAGCCTGAAGTGCAGCATCATCAGCCTGTGTCGCAGAGGCAGTGCTGTCACCAGCGGGGGGGGCCGTGTGCTCCGACCCTGGGGGTACGTCGGGGGTGTTCGAGGCGTCGCGCTTGCTCATCTAATCATGCTCAAGCGATTTCGACGATGGCCGCTTCATACGCGATGGCCGCGGCATGATTTTGGCTGGCGTGCATCTGGCTCGAAATCGCCACGAACGCGACCATGGCGGCGATGCTGGCGATAGCGGCCTGGCCCAGTTTGCTGTCGAAGAAGCGGCGATTGTACATGGTTGGTCCCTTCTGGTTCAAATGATCGCGATTGGTGCTGTTGGCTCCGTTCGCAAATCTCATTCACAACATAGCAAGGGGTGTGCCAAACCGCGTAAACCGCAGAAATTCTTGATTTTTGGATCAGGCCGGGATGAAGGTGTTGGTTTCTATTGCCAAGCATTGGGAATTTTCACTATAGGTTGGTGAATGGAGCGCGAAAATCAGTTTATCGGTCAGTCCGGGGCCTTTCTCGATGCGGTCGAGCGGACCAGCCGCGCCGCCCCGATGAGCCGTCCAGTCCTGGTCATCGGTGAGCGCGGAACCGGCAAGGAACTGATCACCGAACGCCTCCACCGCCTGTCCGACCGGTGGGAAGAGCCGCTGGTCACCATGAACTGCGCCGCGCTGCCGGAAACGCTGATCGAGGCCGAGCTGTTCGGCCATGAAGCCGGGGCTTTCACCGGGGCTACCAAAGCGCGCGTGGGACGGTTCGAGGAAGCCGACAAGGGTACGTTATTTCTCGATGAACTGGGCACCTTGTCGATGGGCGCGCAGGAACGGCTACTGCGCGCAGTCGAATATGGCGAAGTGACCCGGATCGGATCGTCGCGCCCGGTTCGGGTCGATGTGCGGATCGTGGCTGCAACAAACGAAGATTTGCCAGCGCTCGCAAAAAGCGGCGAGTTCCGCGCCGACTTGCTCGACCGGTTGAGTTTCGAGGTCATCACGCTGCCGCCTTTAAGGGTGCGGGAAGGCGACATCATCGTGCTGGCCGAATATTTCGGGCGGCGTATGGCGGCGGAGCTCGATTGGCACGGTTGGCCGGGCTTCGCCGACCATGTGATGGTCGAGATGGAGAACTATACCTGGCCAGGCAATGTCCGCGAATTGCGCAACGTCATTGAGCGCGCGGTCTATCGCTGGGACGATCCGGAGCGGCCGATTGCGCATATGCAGTTCGACCCATTTGAAAGTCCATGGAAGCCCAGCACGCCGTCGCACCGCCGCTCTTCCAGTGCACCTGCGCCTGCATCGGTGCCAGCTGCATCCGACTTTGCCGCAAGCGCGCCATGCTTTGACGAGATAGAAGACCTGCGCGCTGCGGTCGACGCGCATGAACGTGCGATAGTCGAGCATGCGCTGGGTCGACACCGCTGGAACCAGCGCCAGACGGCCAAGGCACTCGGCCTGACCTACGATCAGCTGCGTCACTGCATCAAGAAGCATGCGCTGATGGAAGAGCAGGAAGAGCAGAAGCAAGCGTGAGCCAGAGCGCGAAGGCGGCGCAGTCTAACGCTCTGTTTACCCGTACCCTTTAAGCCCTGGATCAAAGCCGCAGTGAAAGGGGCGGTGAGATGCGAGTGCTGGTCGATCTGGTGGATTCTGTCACGAGCAGTATCCGTTTCATCTTCTTTTTGTTCTTTCTTGCCGTGCTCGGCTTCGGTCTTTTCATAACGGTTGGCGCATCGGTCGTTGCTCCGGCGGCGGTCGAAAGTCTCGGGGAACGCGCCGAGCGCGTCAGCAATCGCGCGATCGAGGCCGCTCAGACCGAAGCCCGAAATGAGCAGCTCGCAAAAGAGGGCTGGGGCTTCAGTGACGAGTCCGGAGCCGATGATGCCGGCGAGTTCGGCGAAGACACCGGCGGCTGGGCCGACTGATCGCCACAATTTCCACGTAGTAACCCGTAGGCCTCGATTTTCCGGCTCCTTAGCAGCGTGATTTACTACGATGGGCCATGTATGGCTCATTCGCCTCTCTTGCCGACGGTCCGATCAGTAATATTGGGCGCCGTGCTGCTGCGCGGTTGCGGCTGTCGATCCCTGCCAAACTAATCACTGTCTATGAAACGCAGAGATGCGTCCTGCTGGACCTTTCGCGGACAGGTGCGCGGATCGGCCTGGCGCGACCTCTCGACGTGGGTGATGCGGGGTTCTTGCGGTTTGCCGATTTCGAGCAGTTTGGCGGAGTCGTTCGCAACGGGCAGGGCATCAACGGTCTGGAGTTCGATCTGCCATTAGACGATGAAGACGTCATCAAGGTGCGTCACTTTGCCGAAGGGTACGCATTCGACGAGCGCCGCGCGCTGCGTCAGGAAGTGCGCGAGTGGGTTGAGGGGCGAAATCGAGTGCTCGGCAAATGATTTGCGACAGGCCAACGGCGGCTCTTGCAATCCTGCTTTCATACGCCTAATTAAACGGCATCACGACATTGTCGAGACACTGAAACGCTGGCGCCGCGAGGGGCCGGTCCAAAGCAGCATTGTCATATCATGCTGATACACACTGGAGCACAATGGCCGATCTGGCACGCCTGACCGAACTGATCGAACCCGAAGCGCAAGCGCTCGGTTTCGATCTCGTGCGCGTCAAGATGATGCCGTCCGAAGCCGGTGATGGCGGCGAAGCGCTGCAGATCATGGCCGAAGATCCGGCGACCGGGCAGCTGGTGATCGAACAATGTGCCGAGCTGTCGCGACGCGTCTCGGCTATGATGGACACACGCGAAGAAGCGGGTGAGACCCTGATCGATGGCGCATATCATCTCGAAGTGTCGTCGCCCGGTATCGATCGTCCGCTCACTCGTGAAAAGGACTTCGTGAATTGGGCAGGGCACGAGGCGAAAATCGTGATGGCCAAGGGGTATGACGGCCAGCGCACCTATAAAGGCGAGCTTGGCGGGATCGATGGCGACGTGATTACGATCATCGATGCCAAGACTGGCGAAGCGACATTGCCCCGCGATCAAATTCATACGGCGAAACTTGTCTTGACCGACGCGTTGATCGCCGCCACGCAGCCGCTCGACGTGAGCGGCGTTGAAGACATCGTTGAAGATTCAGAAGAAAAGGCAGACGACTGATGGCCAGTGCCATTTCCGCCAATAAGGCAGAGCTCCTCGCGATTGCGAACTCGGTTGCATCGGAAAAGATGATCGACAAATCGATCGTCATCGAAGCGATGGAAGAAGCGATCCAGAAATCGGCGCGCAACCGTTACGGTGCTGAAAATGATATCCGCGCAAAGCTCGACCCGCAGACCGGCGATCTGACGCTGTGGCGCGTTGTCGAAGTCGTCGAGGAAGTCGAAGATTACTTCAAACAGGTCGATCTGAAGCAGGCAGGCAAGCTTCAGGAAGGCGCAGCCATCGGTGATTTCATTGTCGACCCGCTGCCTCCGGTAGACCTCGGTCGCATCGATGCGCAGTCGGCAAAGCAGGTCATCTTCCAGAAGGTCCGCGATGCCGAGCGCGAACGTCAGTTCGAAGAGTTCAAGGATCGCGCAGGCGAAATCATCACCGGCGTGATCAAATCAGTCGAATTCGGCCATGTGATCGTCAATCTCGGCCGTGCCGAAGGCGTCATTCGCCGCGACCAGCAGATCCCGCGCGAAGCCGCGCGCGTCGGTGAACGTGTTCGCGCGCTCATCACCAAGGTCGAGCGTAACAATCGCGGCCCGCAGATTTTCCTCAGCCGCGCCGCACCCGATTTCATGCGCAAGCTGTTCGCACAGGAAGTGCCGGAAATTTACGACGGCATTATCGAGATCAAGGCCGCCGCTCGCGACCCTGGCTCGCGTGCAAAGATCGGCGTGATCAGCCACGATAGTTCGATCGACCCGGTCGGTGCCTGCGTCGGTATGAAGGGCAGCCGTGTTCAGGCCGTCGTGCAGGAATTGCAGGGCGAAAAGATCGACATCATCCCATGGTCGGAAGATATCGCGACCTTCGTCGTCAACGCACTGCAGCCGGCCACGGTCGCGCGCGTGGTGCTCGATGAAGAAGAAGGCCGGATCGAAGTTGTCGTACCCGACGATCAGCTCAGCCTCGCGATTGGTCGCCGCGGTCAGAACGTGCGTCTGGCCAGCCAGCTGACCGGTCACCAGATCGATATCATGACCGAGGAAGAGGCGTCCGAGAAGCGCTCCAAGGAATTCGCCGAGCGTTCGAAGATGTTCGAAGAAGAGCTGGATGTGGACGAAACGCTTTCGCAGCTGCTCGTCGCTGAAGGCTTCGCGATGCTCGAAGAGGTCGCTTACGTCGACAATTCCGAACTCGCCGCGATCGAAGGTTTCGACGAAGAGCTGGCCGAAGAGCTTCAGAGCCGCGCGCTCGAAGCGATCGAGCGTCAGGAAGAAACGCACCGTGCCGCTCGTCGTGAGCTGGGCGTGGAAGACGATCTGGCCACCATGCCGCATCTTAACGAGGCAATGCTGGTGACGCTCGGCAAAGGCGGGATCAAGACACTCGACGATCTGGCCGATCTCGCCACCGATGAGCTGATCGCGAAGAAGCGCGAGGCTCCGCGTCGCCGCAACAACAGCCCTGCCGATGGCCCGCCAATGCGCCGTCCCCCTCAGCGTGAGCAGGACAAGGGCGGCATACTCGGCGATTACGGTCTGACCGAAGAGCAGGGCAACGAGATCATCATGGCTGCCCGTGCGCACTGGTTCGAAGACGAAGAGGAAGCTCCGGCACCCGCCGAGCCGACCGACACGCAGGAGGCCGCTGATGCGGACTCCACCCAATGAGCGCCTGACGTCCGACATCGCTGAAGCGTCCGACTCCCCCAAGGCTGACAAAGCTTCGGGGAGCGAACGGCGCTGCATCCTTTCCGGAGAAACCGCCCCACGCGAAAATCTGGTGCGGTTGGCGGTTTCACCTGATGGACTGGTGCTTCCCGATCCCGGAGCAAAGGCTCCGGGACGCGGGGCATGGATCGCGCCTGACAGGGCCGCGCTTGAAAGCGCGATGGCCAATGGCCAATTCAAAGGGGCATTGGCGCGCGCCTTCAAAGGTGGGCCGAAGGGGATAGGGCTTTCCTACTCGGACGAATTGCCGGATCAGGTCCATGCCGGATTGGCGAAGGCGCTGACGGACCGGCTGGGCCTCGAAATGCGCGCCGGAAACATCGTGCTGGGGTCGAGCCGGATCGAAGAACAGGCCCGGACGGGTCGCATTGCTCTGATGCTGCATGCCAGCGACAGCAGCGAAGATGGGCGCAAGAAGCTGGATCAGGCATGGCGCGTGGGGCGCGAGGTCGAAGGGTCGGGAGAACGCGGAACCGTGTTGCCACTGGACCGGGCGGCTCTGTCTGTGGCATTGGGCCGCGAGAATGTCGTCCATCTGGGCGTTTCGGGGCACTTTGGCGACCGGCGCGCTGCAGATCGAGTGGGGCAGGCGATCCACCGCCTATCGAAATTTGTCGGGACTGCCTCGGGCAATCCGGACCATCCTGAGACGGGCAATCAGCTCGCTTCCTCGGGCGATGAACAGAATTACGTGAAGGACTAACGAGCTAGAATGAGCGACGAACCAGAAAAACGCACCCGCAAACCGCTTGGACTCAAACGGGCAGTCGATGCTGGCGAGGTCAAGCAGACCTTCAGCCACGGCCGCACGAACAAGGTCGCGGTTGAGGTGAAGCGCCGCCGCAAGCTCCTTAAACCGGGTGAGACGCCCGCACCTGAGGCTGCGCCTGCTCCAGAGCCTGCACCAGTGCCCGCTCCGGCTCCCGCGCCCGTGGCGAAGAAGCCTGCGGCGAAGAAAGCGCCTGCGGGTGAAACCGCGCTGGAGCGTGTGAAGCGGCTCCAGCTCGAAGCCGAAGAACAGCGGCTGGCCCAGCTCGCCCAGGATCGCAAGCGCGAGGAAACCGAAGCGCGCAAAGCGGCCGAGGACGAGAAGAAGCGCGCCGAAGACAACCGCGCGCAGGAAAAGCAGGCGGAACAGGACGCCGAAAAGCAGAAAGCCGATGAGGCCGCCGCGGCTGACTCAGCGGTCGAGGCGGATAATGCGCAAGAAGCAGCGCCCGCAGCCAAGGCGGAAGCCTCGCCCGCGCCAACCGCGCGCAAGTTCACTCCGGTTGCGCGGCCTGAGCCCAAGCGCCCCGAAAAGAAGAAGAAAGAGGAAAAGCGCCCATCTCCCGCTCAAGCCGGCGGTGGCAAGGACAAGCGGCGCGCGGGTAAACTCACCGTGTCACGCGCGCTCAACGAAGATGAGGGGCGCCGTGCGCGGTCGCTCGCGGCGCTCAAGCGTGCGCGGGAAAAAGAGCGTCGGATGCAAGGCGGTGGCTCATCGAAGCCGCGCGAAAAGCAGGTCCGCGACGTCATCGTACCCGAAGCAATCACCGTGGGCGAACTCGCCAAGCGGATGGGCGAGAAGGGCGCTGACCTCGTGAAGGAGCTGTTCAACCTCGACATGATGGTCACGGTCAACCAGACCATTGATGCGGACACGGCAGAATTGCTCGTCGAACAGTTCGGCCACAATATCGAGCGCGTTTCCGAGGCCGACGTCGATATTTCGACCGAGGAAGACGTCGATCCGGAAGAGACGCTGAAAGAGCGCCCGCCGGTCGTCACGATCATGGGCCATGTCGATCACGGCAAGACCTCGCTGCTCGATGCGCTGCGCGGAACCGATGTGACCAAAGGCGAGGCCGGTGGCATCACCCAGCATATCGGCAGCTATCAGATCACCACCAAGAACAAGCAGAAGATCACGTTCCTCGATACGCCAGGCCACGCCGCGTTCACCGAGATGCGCCAGCGCGGCGCGAACGTGACCGATATCGTGGTGCTGGTGGTCGCGGCGGATGACGGCATCATGCCGCAGACGATCGAGGCCATCAATCACACGAAGGCGGCGGGCGTCCCGATGATCGTCGCGATCAACAAGATGGACAAGCCAGAAGCAAACCCGGACAATGTCCGCAACCGCCTGCTCGAACACGAGGTGATCGTGGAGAAGCTGTCTGGCGAAGTGCAGGACATCGAAGTCTCGGCAACCAAGGGCACCGGCCTCGATGAGCTGATCGAAGCGATCACGTTGCAGGCCGAATTGCTCGAATTGAAAGCCCGCCCGGATCGCGATGCCGACGCGACCGTGATCGAAGCGCAGCTCGACAAGGGCCGCGGCCCGGTTGCGAGCGTGATCGTGACGCGCGGCACATTGAAGCGCGGCGATACGTTCGTGGTCGGCACCGAAAGCGGCCGCGTGCGTGCGATCGTCAACGATCAGGGCAAGCAGATCAAGGAAGCTGGCCCATCCATGCCGGTCGAGGTGCTGGGCCTTGGCGGGGTTCCATCCGCTGGCGATCAGCTGACCGTGGTTGAAAACGAACAGCGCGCCCGCGAGGTTGCCGATTACCGTCAGGAAAAGGCAACCGAGAAACGCACGGCGTTGGCGCCGACGAACTTCGACACGATGTTCAACAACCTCGCCAGCGACGTCATCGAATTCCCGCTATTGGTGAAGGCCGACGTGCAGGGCTCGGTCGAGGCGATCAACACCGCGCTGCACAATCTCTCGAACGATCTCATCAAGGTCCGCGTCCTGCACGCAGGCGTTGGCGCGATCACCGAAAGCGACGTGACGCTGGCGGCAGCGTCCAACGCGCCGATCATCGGTTTCAACGTGCGCCCGAACGCGAAAGCGCGCGAGCTGGTGAAACGCGATGGCGTGCGGATGATGTATTACGATGTGATCTATCACCTGACCGACGAGATCGCGAAGGAAATGGCGGGCGAGCTTGGTCCGGAGCGGATCGAGAACGTGGTTGGTCGTGCGGAAGTCAAAGAGGTCTTCAAGTCGGGCAAGAAGGACAAGGCGGCCGGTCTGCTGGTCACCGAAGGCGTCATCCGCAAAGGCTTGTTCGCGCGTCTCACCCGCGAAGATGTTATCGTATCGGCGACGACCATCGCATCGTTGCGCCGGTTCAAGGACGACGTCGACGAGGTCCGCTCCGGTCTCGAATGCGGCGTGGTTCTGGAAGACACGAACGACATCAAACCGGGCGACAGTCTGGAAGTCTTCGAAGTCGAGGAGCGTGAACGGACGCTCTAACGAAACTCCCCTCCCGCAAGCGGGAGGGGAGAGGTGACGTGCCATGTCGAAAATCTACGAAGCTCCGCGCTCGCCCTCGGCTGAGCTTATGGGCAGCGAGTTCGTGTCGTTCGACGCGGACAAAGGCGAGCTGACCACGCGTTTTACTCCGCCACCAAGCTTCGCATCCCCGCGCGGCGCGGTGCAGGGCGGGCTGATTGCGGGGTTCCTCGACGAGGTGATGGGCGGCGCTTTGCTGGCGGTCACCGATGACAGCGAACACGGTCAGAAACTCCCGCTCAACCTCGACATGAAACTGTCCTTCATGCGTATGGTGCCGCTTGGCCCGATCATCGCCAAGGGGCGCGTGGTAAAGGCGGGCAAGCGGGTCGCGTTTCTCGAAGGGGAACTCTTCGATGAAGAGGGCAGGCTGCTTGCCCGCGCGACGTCCACTGCGATCCCGACGGATATTCCCGCATGAGCTGGCAAGATCAATTCTCTTCAGACGCCGATCATTCGCCGCATACGTCGCTGCTCGGGTCGGAGTTTCTCGACTGGGATGAGACGACGCAAACCGCGACCATGCGCTTTACCGTCAAGAAGGAAATGACGACCTGGCGCGGCGGGGTGCAGGGCGGCCTGGTCGCAGGCTATCTCGATGACGTAATGGGATATGCCTATGTCGCCGCGACCGGCGGCGAAATGGCACCGCTCAATCTGGAGCTTTCGATGTCGCTGATCCGGTTGATCCCCGAAGGTCCGCTGATCGGCAAGGGCAAGGTGGTCAAATCGGGTCGCCGGGTGATCTTCCTCGAAGGTGAATTGCTGGGCGAAGACGGCACGCTCCACGCCCGCGCCACGTCCACCGCGATCCCTACGCCGCGTCCATCGCCCGACGACACGGGAATGGGCTGATGGCCCAAGAGACCAGGCGCTATCTCGCTTTGCTCGGCAGCATCAATGTCGGTGGGAACCGGATCAAGATGGTCGATCTGCAAGCGGCTTTGACCAATGCTGGTTTCAGGGACGTCGCGACCGTGGCCGCGAGCGGCAACGTCATCCTGACAGATGACCGCGACGCGACCATGTTGGAGATCCAGCTTGAGAGCTTGGTAGAGCGGGAATTCGGCTTCAAGTCGTGCGCCATGGTCCGCACCGACCAGGAAGTGCGCGCCGCAATCGACGAAAATCCGTTTCACGGCACCGGGCCACGGCACGGTTCAGACAAGATGGTGCATTCGATCTTTCTCAGCCAACAGCCCGACAAGAGCACCGTCGATGCGCTGATCGAAGAGCACCGATCGAAGGGCAGCGAACGCCTCGCGCTTGGCGACCGGGTGCTCTATCTCGATTATGTCCACGGCGTCGGTGTCTCTGACCTGTCGAACAAGGTGCTAGAGCGCAGGCTTGGATGCAAAGGGACTGCCCGCAATATGAATTCGCTCAAAAATATCCTGTCGAAGATGAGCTAGTCCGGCAGTCGAGCGCTATCTCGATGCCGAGTTCATCGTCTGGCGAAAAGGAATTGGGCTAAGGCCAAAGACAAGGCGAGCGATGACCATTGCCATCGCTCGCCTGATCGTTCCGAATTTGCAGATCGCGGCGCCACTTTTGTAGGCCGCTTAATTCAGTCAGCCGTCTGCAGGCGCGGCTACGTTGATCTTGCCAGCCTTTGCTGCAGTCACGCGGGTGTCGCGTTCGGCGTCTTTGCGCTCATTGTCGGCACGACGCTCGCTTGAGGCATCCTTGCTGTTTGTTTCGGCAAGGTTGACCGCATGGCGTTCCTGAGTGTTGGGGGTGGTGTGACGCTGCGCCGATGCGGCATGGGGTGCGATAAGTGCCGCGGCGATGATCATCGAAGTCAGGGTTTTCATGATATCCTCCGTTGGTTTCAATGGATACTAGATAGTTTCTGCTGTTACTAATGCATCAATTCGGTCTTCGATCCGAGAAAGTTACATCGGGCTTGGCCGTCCGCTGCACGCAGTGTTAGGGCAGCGCAAACAGGAGTTTGCCATGGCGCATCGCCAAGATCACACCGCCGAACAACAGACCGTCCGTGTGCTTAAAGTCGGCGAGCGGGTGCGGCATATCCTCAGCGAGCTGCTGGCCAGGCAGGAAGTGCATGACGAAGTGGTGAGCGCATCGAACATCGCCGTCACCGAGGTGCGCATGACGCCCGATCTGCGCCATGCGACCGCCTATGTGAAGCCGCTGCTGGGGGCGGGCGAAGATGATGTGGTCCACGCGCTCAAGCAGAACACCGCCTTCCTTCAGCGCGAGGTTGCCAAGCGGCTGGGCCTGAAATTCGCGCCCAAGCTTAAGTTTCGCAAGGACGAAAGCTTTGCCGAGGCCGACCGGATCGAGGAATTGCTGCGAGATCCAAAGGTTGCGCGCGATCTGGAAGGCGGCGACGAGGAGCAGTGAAGTCGAAGTCGTCTGACGCGTTTCCCGCTTTCCTACACAAGGTGCAAAATGGCATCAGACCGGCGCTCTTTGAAAACCGAATTTAGCCGAAATGCCGTTTTGTGTTGGGTAAGTGTCAACTTCGCCAATCATCTGCAATATTTTGAAATCACGCAGGAAACCAGACAATATCGTGGGTGACACAGTGTCAAATGTGTCAACTTCGCGATCAACACTCTGTGAAGTTTTCAGATTGTTTTAGCTCGGCATCATCCGGGCGCGCAGCTTGATATCGACCTTGTTGCCGACGAGCAGCTGGTAGCTCTTCATCCCGTATTTTCGCCGGTCGATCTTGGTCGTTCCGGTGAAGCTGACCGGCAGGCCTCGTGGGGACTTCAGTGGATCAACGTCGAATGTCACATTCAAAACTTGCGGCTGGGTCACTCCGCGCGCGGTGAGTTTGCCCGAGACGGTGCCCTGGGTGGCCGAAGACATCTGGAGCGATTTACCGACAAACCGCACGCTCGGGTATTTCTCGACCCAGAAGAATTTTTCTCCGCGCAGACGCTTCAGGGTGGTTTCGTCCGGTGCCTCAAGAGCGGTCGCATCGAAGGTGACGTCGATAACGGCCTGTTCGGGCTTACCCGGGACGATCGTGACCGCGCCTTCCATCTTGGGGAATTTCGCAGTCTTGCTCGCCAGGCCGAGAAACGGAACCTTGGCCGAAACGCTGCTTGCGCCTGCATCGAGCGTATATGTCAACGGCGCGTCGCTGTTGGCGAGCGACAGGGCCGCCAACAGCGGCAGGATAAACAGGCGTTTCAAAACTGGCATTGCAAGGGCTCCCTCACTCTGCCTTACGTGCGGGCGCAGCGTTTGGTTTCACCTGGCGGCGAGCGCGCGGCAAATAGTTCAATTCGCAGGCTGGGCCGCAGCTCCATTCACTGCGGCCACGGGAATCTCCATGAACACGCTCGCACCCGGACCAAGCGGCAGATCGAGCACCACCCAAGCGATCGTCAGCGCCAGACCCGACAGCATCAGGCCGATCGAATACGGCAGCATGGTCGCCGCCAGCGATCCGAGGCCGAAATCCTTCTGCCAGCGCTGGCAGAAGATCAGGATCAGCGGGAAGTAGACCATCAGCGGAGTGATTATGTTGGTCGCGCTGTCGCCGACGCGATAGGCGGCGGTCGCCATCTCGGGCGAAATGCCGAGCAGCATCAGCATCGGCACCATCACCGGCGAGATCAGCGCCCATTTCGCGCTGGCCGAACCGACAAACAGGTTGAGCAGGCCCGACACAACGATGATCGATGCGAGCAATGCCCATGCGGGCATGTTCGTGCCGCCAAGGAAATCGGCGCCATGCACCGCCAGGATCAGGCCCAGCTCCGACCACGCGAACATCGCCACGAAATGTGCGGCGGCGAAGGCGAGGACGAGATAATAGGCGAGATCTTCCATTGCGCCCGACATCATCTTCACCAGATCACGGTGATCCCCAATCGTACCTGCACCTTTGCCATAGGCCCAACCAGCGAGCAGGAAGAGCAGGAAGAAGCCCGCGACCAGGCTCTTGTAGAACGGGTTAAGCTGCGCTTCCGCGCTGGCGGTTTCATCGATCAGCGGCGTACCCGGCCCGAGCGTGAACATTGTCCACAGTCCGACAACAAACAGCACCGCGACACCGGCCAGTTTCAGACCCTTCTTCTCGGCATCGGTAAGCGGTCTGTCGGTCTGTTCCTCTGCGGTGGTGTTGCCCGCCTTCGCAGGATTCCAGGGGCCAAGGCGTGGTTCGATAATCTTGTCGGTCACGAACCAGATCACCGGGAGAAACACGAATGTCATCGCCGCGATGAAGTACCAATTGCCGACGATATTGGCGGTGAAATCGCCGAACACCGTCTCAACGCTCGCCTCGGTGATGCCGAACAGCAGCGCGTCAAGCTGACCGGGGAGCAGGTTGGCCGAGAACCCGCCCGATACGCCTGCAAATGCAGCGGCAATCCCCGCCACCGGATTGCGCCCGGCGGCGTGGAAAATGATCCCAGCCAGCGGGATGAGCACCACATAGGCCGCATCGGCAGCCAGATTGCCTATCATCCCGACCAATACCACGATTGGCGTCAGCAGCGCCTTGGGGGCATCGCGTACGCCTGCACGCATAGCAGTGCCAAACAGACCCGCACGCTCCGCAACCCCGGCGCCCAGCATCACCACCAGCACGTATCCCAGAGGGTGAAAGTGCGTGAACGTGGTCGGCATATCGACCCACAGGCGGGCTATGTTTTCAGGTGCCAGCAGGCTCTTGGCAGCGATAATTCTCGCAGCGCCAGTGTCCGGATCGATATCGGTGGGGTGAGCGGCGGAAAGACCGACCAGATCGGCCACGATCGAAATCGCGATCAGGATGAAGATCAGCCAGAAAAACAGAAAAACCGGATCGGGCAGCTTGTTGCCGCTTCGTTCGATCCAACCCAGAATACCGCCCGGTGCGGCGTTTGCGTCCGGTGCGGGCGCTGCGCTTGCCATGTGGATGAGTCCCCGAATTCTCGAAATGTCTTGGTGTGTGATGGTTAGCATCGCCGCGCGCGCCTGTCTTCCCGCTGAACGCTTTGCGATGCCGCCCCTGTGGACAGCGCATGGGCGCAGGTTCTGGCGCATTTCGAAAAGCCGGATTAGGCATGCGCCATGGCCAAGCTCTATTTCTACTACGCCAGCATGAATGCCGGAAAATCGACCACCATGCTGCAGGCCGATTTCAACTACCGCGAGCGCGGGATGACGACGATGCTTTGGACCGCAGAGCTTGATACGCGCTCTGCCGGGCTGGTGCGCAGTCGGATCGGGCTGGAGGCGGGCGCGCATCTCTATTCGCCGCAAACCGATCTGTGGGATGCGGTGCGGGTGGCGAACAAGACTGAGCCGCTCGACTGCGTGCTCGTCGATGAAGCGCAGTTCCTGACCAAGGATCAGGTGTGGCAACTGGCTCGGCTGGCGGACGAGTTGGGCATACCTGTCCTGTGCTACGGCATTCGCACCGATTTTCAGGGCGAGTTGTTTCCCGGATCAGCGGCGCTGCTGGGAATTGCGGACAGCCTCGTTGAATTGAAAGCGGTGTGCCATTGCGGGCGCAAGGCGAGCATGAACCTGCGCGTCGACGCCAGCGGGGCTCCGGTCAGCGAGGGTGCGCAGACCGAGATTGGCGGGAATGACCGCTATCTGGCGCTCTGCCGTAAGCATTTCAGCGAAGCGTTGCGGGCCTAGACCCTGGCCATAGGTCGGCTGCGCACTGGCTTAAGTCACCTGGCAACCCTATCTCTCATCCATGCTAGATACCCTTACCCTCGCGCTGGTCCTGATCCCGTGCCTGATTATCGCGATCGTCTTTCACGAAGTTGCTCATGGATATGTGGCGAAACTGCTCGGTGATGACACCGCAAGCGAGCGCGGGCGTCTGACTTTGAACCCGATCAAGCATGTCGACCCGATCGGCACGCTGCTGGTTCCCGGTGCGCTCGCGCTGCTTGGCGGTCCGGTGTTTGGCTGGGCCAAACCGGTGCCGGTCAACAAATGGCGGCTCAGCAATCCGCGCTACGGGATGATGGCGGTGGCGGCGGCCGGACCGGGGAGCAATTTCGTGCTGGCAGCTATCGGGGCCGTATTGCTCGGGCTGGCAAGCGCTGCAGTGGGAATGCCCGGCGCGCTTGAAGACAACTTGCTGATGACCGGCCTGTTCTATTTCATCCTGATCAACATTTTCCTCGGCCTGTTCAACCTGTTGCCGATCCCGCCGTTCGATGGCTCGCACATCGTCGGCGGATTGCTTCCGCGAGGCCTGCGCGCGCAGTGGGACAAGCTGCAACAGGTCGGCATGCTCCTGCTGATCGCAGTCATTGCGGGAAGCTGGGTGTTCGGCACCGGCTGGATCGAACAGATCGTGATGCCACCCGTTCAGTGGGTCATGGGATTTTATCTGGAAATCGCTGGTTTCATCGGTGGGGTTTAATCCGCTGCGTTCACCGCGTCGATGAAGCGTGCATTTGGATGCCGCTCCAGCAGGTCTTTCAGCCATGTCTCGCGCTGACCTTCTTTGAGGCACGCGACGATGCATCCTCCAAACCCGCCACCCGTCAGCCGCGCGCCTAACGCTCCCAGCTCAACAGCGCTTTCGACCAGTGCATCGATCTGTGGCAGAGACATTTCGAACAGGTCGCGCATCGAGATGTGGCTCTCATTCATGAGCGCGCCGAACGAATTCATATCGCCCGCGCCCATCGCAGCGATGGCGTATTTGACCCGTGCATGTTCAGTGACGCAGTGCAGCGTCCGGCGCTTCGGAATGTCATCGAGGTTGGCAGCCTCGACCGTCGCCTCGTCCAGCAAGCAGAGGTCTTCGGTCGCGAAGTGCCGCTTGGCCGCATCGCATTCGACCTTGCGCGCGGCATAGCGCCCATCGGTAAGCTTGCGGGTCAGACCCGAGTGCACAACCGCCAGCTCATACCCGGCCGGAAGCGCGACGAGCTCATAGGCTAAGGCTTTCGTATCCAGCGCCATCGCGGTGCCCGGCGTGGCGAGCGCGACCGCCATCTGGTCCATGATGCCGCAGGGCACGCCCATGTAATCGTTCTCCACCCGGCGCGCCGCGACCGCAAGTTCGACATCGTCCGGGCCGCCCCCATTGGCCTCACGCGCAGCTTTCAGCACGGCTACGATCAAAGCGGCAGATGAGGACAGGCCAGAGCCTTCGGGGATGGTCGAGCGAACGTCGAGGGTCGCCCCGCCGTTCAGCAGCCCGAGCACATTCGCTTCGTGGATCGCTCCGACACATGGATCGGCCCAATCGCCCACGGCATCGTCCGCAAGGTCGCGGATCGCAGGTGCATCATAGCCGTTGGAGGTAACTGCGACAGTGCTCTCGCTGCGCAGCGAGAGCGAAACGTGGAGGCCAACGGACAGTGCCGCAGGCAGGACCATGCCACCATTGTAGTCGGTGTGTTCGCCGATCAGATTGACCCGGCCCGGTGCGCTTGCTGTGAAAACGTTGCTCATTCGCCAAGCTTCCGCAATTTGTGCACGGCAGCTTCGGGCATCACATCGACGGTGAAAGTTCCGGTGTGCTGCTCGACCGACGCGAGGTATTTAACCCGGCCCGGTGAACGCAGCAGCGGGTAGAACTGCACGGTGAAATGATAGCCTTCCGAACCGCCTCGCGGCGCGGCGTGAAATGCCATCATTGTTGCGGCAGGTTGCTGAAACAGCGCGTCATAGCGGCGCGTCATCTCGCCGAGCCAGTGGGCGAGACCTTCCAACTCCTCATCGGTGCAGTCCCACGGCCCTTCGCGCCGAATGCGCGGCGCGAGCCAGACCTCGTAGGGGAACCGGGCGAAGCGTGGGACGAAAGCAGCAACACCGCTTTGCTCACCCAACCCATATTCGGGTAGCGCGACGCTGATTTCGCGTCCGAGATCGTACCCGCCCGCAAATGCATCGACCGCGCGCTGCTGAACATGCGGTACGCGGTCAAAGCCGTAAATCTGCCCGTGCGGATGGTGCAACGTAACGCCCACTTCGTCACCGCGGTTTTCGAATGGCAACACATAGTTACAGCCCGCGGCGAACAGGGCTTCGTAACGGTCGATCAGTGCGGCAAGCAGCACTTCGCGTCGGTCTTGGCCGATTGTGTGCAGGCTGCCGGTAGCATCGGGCGCGTAAACCACGACGTCGCAAGCACCCTTGGCCGGCTCAGTCCCTATTCCGGCGAGCGCCGTGGCATTGGCGGCGCTGGAGTGGAAGGCCGCGAACTTGTTCTCGAAAATCGCTAGTTCGAAATCCTCGAACGGGATCTCGGTTTTCGGTCCGCCGGGGTGGGTTGGGGCCAGCGGATCGTCGGTCGCAGACGGTTTGAAAGTCCGGTTCTGGCGGTGGGCGGCATAGACGTTCCATTCATCACGCAAGGGATGGTGGCGGATCTCGCCTCCTTGCGCGATGGCATCATCGCTTTCAGGTTGTAGCGGTAAGGAATGCGGCTCGCGCCCATACAGCGATAACATCCGCCCGTCGGCCTTGCGGTGGTCTTGGCGATAGGTAGCGCGCCCGCCTAATGAGCGCGGCAACTCCACGGCCGCTGTCATGCAACGACCTTACCCTGAGCGAACCAGTTCCGGACTCGTTCCTGCGCGGCCTGGTCGAGATGCAGCCCCAGCTTGCTGCGCCGCCAAAGCACATCGTCAGCGGATGTCACGAATTCGTGCTCGACCAGATATTCCAGCTCTCGCGCATAGAGATCGCCGCCCAGACGCGGTCCCATATCGTTGATGCCCTGAGCATCGCCGACAATCGCGCTGATCCGTGAACCATAGGCGCGGGCCATGCGCTGCACGGCGCTGGCGGGCAACCAGGGATAAAGCGCCGCTGTGTCTTCGACGAACTCGTCGAACCGTTCAGGGTCGATATCGCCGCCGGGGAGGGATTTCGTAGCCGTCCATGTTTCGCCTGAAATGCCAAGCTTCTCAAGCGCATGCTCTGAGAGCTTGCGATAGGTTGTGATCTTGCCGCCAAAGACCGAAAGTAACGGCGGGGCGGTTTCGTCGACGCCACGATCCAGTTCGAACACGTAATCGCGCGTTACGGTCGAGTTCGATGCGGCGCTGTCGTCATAGAGCGGGCGCACCCCGGCATAGCTCGAAACGGCCTGGTCAGGCGCGATATCGACGCGCAGATATTCGTTCACCGCATTGCAGATATAATCCGCTTCATCAGGCGAAATCCGGATACCCGACGGATCGCCTTCGAATCCGACATCGGTTGTCCCGACCAGTGTGAAATCGCGTTCATAAGGGATAGCAAAGACGATGCGGTCGTCCTTGTTCTGGAAGATGTAGCAATGGTCGCCTTCGAACAGGCGTGGAAAGATCAGGTGGCTGCCTTTAACCAAGCGGAGGTTCTGGTGGCTTTCGCGTGGGATTGCGTGGCCCAGCACCTTGTCGACCCACGGTCCGGCTGCGTTGACCACCATTTTGGCCTGCACGGTGCTTTCGCCATCCGCATCGCGCAGGGTGGCGGTCCACAATTCGTTCAAGCGCTCAAGCCCGATGCACTCTGTGCGAGTGCGAATGTCTGCGCCGCGCTCCTTGGCATCGACGCAATTGAGGGCGACCAGCCGAGAATCCTCGACCCAGCAATCCGAATATTCGAACCCTTTGACAAGCCGATCTTCGAGCACTTGCGCGTGTGGCGGCTCGCGCAGGTTCACCGTACGGGTTGGGGGAAGCAGCTTCCGGCCACCCAGATTGTCATACATGAACAGGCCGAGCCGCAGCAGCCAGCTCGGACGCAATCCCTTGTCGTGCGGCAGCACGAAGCGAAGCGGCCAGATGATGTGCGGAGCGATTTTCAGCAGCCGCTCGCGCTCGATCAGGCTTTCTCGCACCAGCCGGAATTCGTAATGCTCAAGGTATCGCAGGCCGCCATGCACCAGCTTGGTCGAGGCGCTGGACGTATGCTGAGCCAGATCGTCCTTCTCGACCAGACACACCGACAGCCCACGCCCGGCAGCGTCGCGGGCGATCCCGGCACCGTTGATGCCGCCGCCGATTACAAGCAGATCGAAATGAGAACTCATCTGTGTCGCTAATCGCAGGCTTTGAGGTGATAGAAAAGGCATGTGTCCGGGAATGTCAGCGGGGGCTGAATTCCGTGGCCGATTAACGCAGCACCTGAAACAATGGTTCCATCACACATAAGGTCAGCTGCATCCATGATCGAAGGCATACTTATCGAAGGGTTATGCTGTGGCCAGATGATGCGCACGCGATACTTTCGCTCTGCATCGATCCCGTTCAAATGGATGCGGCTGGGCAGGGTCGCAAGCTCGGTCTCCAGCTTGGCGTAGGAGAACAAAGCCTCGCTCTTGTCAGCAGAAATGCAGCCCACCAGATTGGTCTTTTCTGCGGACGCCAGACGCCGGAACGTGCCATTATGGATGAGGTCGCGGTGCTGCTTATAGAGAGCGATGCCGGCCTTTAGCACCTTCAAGTCGGCTTCGCTCTCCGCGCGCAGATCCAGTTCCATACCCATATGACCAAAGACCGCGCTGGCGACGCGGAACGCCATCGAGAATTCGCGGCCCGTTACATGACAACGCTTTGGTCCGACATGGCTGCCGAGAACGCGCAGCGGGAAGAAGTGAGTCGCGCCGCGCTGGATAGCCTGCCGTTGACGTGCATCGTTGTTGTCGGACGTCCAGATCCGGTCGGCGTGCCGCATGATACCGTAATCGGCTCGGCCACCTCCGGATGAACAGCTTTCGATCTCGAGCTCTGGATGCGCGGCGCGGAGTTTTTCGAACAAGCGATAGACCGCCACCGTCTGACGATGCATGGCGCCGCGCCCGCTGCTGCCAGGATGATTGGTATCCCGGTTCATATCCCACTTGATGTAAGTGATGCCATAGGTGCCGACGAGCTGCGTGATCTTGTCGAACAGGTAATCGAAGACTTCTGTTTTGGTCAGATCAAGGGTCAATTGCCCTCTGAACGGGACAGCCTCGACCCCCTCTGCCTGCAACACCCAGTCGGGATGCGCGCGATAGAGGTCGCTGTCGGGATTGACCATTTCGGGTTCGAACCACAGGCCAAATTCCATGCCCAGCGCTTTGACCTTATCGACGATCGGGTGAAGTCCGTTGGGGTAGACTTCTTCAGAGACCCACCAATCGCCGAGACCCGCTCCATCGTGGCGACGGCCGCCGAACCAGCCATCGTCGAGCACGAACCTTTCAGCACCAACCGCTGCGGCGGCCTCGGCCAGCTCGATCAGCGTATCTTCGTCGTGATTGAAATAGACCGCTTCCCACGTGTTGTAATGGACCGGGCGCGGCTTGGCGAGGCTACGTCCATCCATCACCGACCCGCGCAGGTGGTCATGGAACTTGTGCGAAACGCCGTTCAATCCATCTTCCGACCAGGCGGCGATGAAGTCAGGCGAGCGATAGCTTTCGCCGTGACCGAGCCTGACCTCGCCGGGAAAAGTCATCTCGCCCATCTGCACCAACGTACGATTGTCGCTGTGCCTGTCGATGCGGAGGCGATGATTGCCGCTCCAGGCGAGATGATATCCGACTGCCAACCCACGTTGTTCGTCCGTGTGCTCGGCGATGGCGAAGCCGCCTGGAAACGCATCATGACTGGTTCGACCGGCCTTGTTCTCACGCACGATACTGCCCTTGAAGGCGTCGATACGCTCGATCTCAAACTCACCTGACCACCGGCCTGCGAAGTTCAGCACTTGGTCGAGGCGCTGATCGAGTGGCAGGCATAGTGCCGCGCACCAATCGACCTCGAGTGTGCCCTTGCCGAGATTTTCGATACTGGTGCCGCATGTCAGCACGCCTGTGTCGGGGGCGATCGAGAGCGAATGGCATACTGCCACCGCTACATTGGTATCTTGGCAGTGGATTGTGATTGCGTTCTGACCTGACGTATCAACCCGATCGATCCTGAGGTCGATTGCCCAATCTTGCCCGGCACGATGTGCGACAAGCCCGGACGGGCCCGAAATGCCGGTGCCGATCTCGTTGATCATCGAACCCCGCAGCGGCACTGACGCGCTGCCAGGCGCATGTTGGCGGGTTGCGAGAAGAGCCAGATCCTGCGCTTCCACCCTGTCCAGATCAGGGCCGGCATAAAGGATGATCGGGCGCATACCCTTTGTTGCTTCGATAGCGACCAGAGTACCGGCAGCGCGCAGTTCAAAAAATTTGTGATCGCCGCCCACAGGGTCGGCGGGATCATCCGCTGGCACGGGACCATGCTGAGGGACCGCCATTTCATCATTGGCGCTCCGATCGTCAGCTCCGTCAGGAGCGAATGCCTCTTTTGCGTCTGCAGCGCTTTGCGTGTCGTCAGCCATCCAAGGAATCCATCTGCCATCCCATCGCGTATTTTTCGCGACCTTTCCCATGTCCGGATTTCCGGTCCGAGCTGACATTCATGTCAAACAGGACGCGTTGTGAAGTGGCATTTTGGCAGCGCATGAATTTTTTGGTGTCCAGATTGCAAGGCGTTGCTAAGGTTCGTGAATGTGGGAAGAGAAGGTCTATAAACAGAATCTGCATCTGTCTCCTATTGGCGGGATAAAGATTGCGTGTTTCCTCAACAACGGTGTTGGCGTGCTGACCGCACGGCGTACGCTGCCGCATTTCAATCTTGTTTATGTGACGCGGGGACATGGCAGCTATCGCGATGAACGCGGGATTGAGCTTCCGGTCAATGCAGGCGATGCGATCCTTGTCTTTCCCGAGATCGAACATTGGTATGGCCCGCCGCGCGGCGAGAGCTGGGACGAATTCTATCTCGTGTTTGAAGGGGCGGTGTTCGATCTGTGGCGATCTTCAGGATGCCTCGATCAGGACCGTCCGGTCATCTCCCTTCGCCCGATGGATTTCTGGCGCGATCGCATACTCAGTCTGATCGGCGGAAACCGTGCGCATAGCGAGGGCGAGTTGATGCATGAGACGGTTCGCCTTCAGGAGCTGCTCGCGGACATCTCACAGGCCGGGGAGGAGGATACCGGAGACGATATCGCCTGGTTGGAGAGCGCGAAGCTGGCCATTGCACAAACACTGGATGTGCGAGCCGCTGCGGCCCGGATGGATCAATCATATGAAGGGTTTCGCAAGCGATTTCGCAAGCTCTCGGGGCGTTCCCCTGGGCGTTATCGGACCAGTCTGATCATGGAACGCGCATGCGAAATGCTGAGCGAACCCGGCGTGCTGTTGCGGGATATCTCCGATGAGCTTGGTTTCTGCGACGAGTACCATTTTAGCCGGCAATTCAGCAAAACGGTTGGCTGGTCACCATCCGAGTATCGCAGCCGGGCCGCACGTGATCCCAGGCGATTTTAGATTTTGGAAAAATCTGACATCCTTTCATAAGTGAGCAGCGCGCCACGTTGCAGAACTGTGACACTTTAGGGCCTCTCAGTGATTATCGTCGTTCGTGAAAACCAAAAAGTCCATGTGTGTCCAATCCGCCCATGGAACTTGCGGATTTGAACGGCAGACTTTCCTCACAACCAAATCGGGTGTTCGGCATCGCCTCGATCCACCAGCGATCGAAAAAAAGGGGCGAGCCTAGAGGGAGAGATCAATGGTGTTTTCCAAGCGGGCCGCGCTGGCCCATTCGGCCGCGCTTGCAGCAGTCGCAATTTCCAGTCCTGCGGTCGCGCAGGAACAGGAAGTGACATCTGTCGAAAGTGATGAAGAGGATGTCATCGTCGTCACGGGCTTCAAACGAAGCTTGCAAGACTCCATCAACCTGAAGCGCGACAGTTCGGTTATCGTCGATGCGATCTCGGCAGAAGATGTTGGCAAGTTCCCGGATCAGAACGTCGCGGAGGCGCTTCAGCGAATTACCGGTGTCGCCATCGACCGTTCAGGCGGTGAGGGCCAGTTTATCACAGTCCGCGGGCTTGGTCCGCAATTCAATGCGGTGCTACTTAACGGCCGCACGCTTGCCACTGACAATCCGGGGCGCGAGTTCTCGTTCGATGTATTGTCCGCTGACATCATTCAAACAGCCGAAGTCTATAAGTCAGCACAACCGAGCCTGCAGTCCGGTGGTATCGGCGCAGTTGTGAACATCACGACCGCCAAGCCCATTGACCGCTTGGGCTTTAATGCGTCGCTGTCCGGCGCAGCTATTTATGAGAACCTGAGCGATGACGTAGGCGCTGAGATAAATGGCGTGGTCTCGTGGTCCAATGGCACGGTCGGCGTGCTGTTCGGCGGTTCGTACAATCTGCGCAACGCGCAAATCGATAGGAATATCACAAATGGCTTCGCACTCCGCGAAGGCGATCAGGCGATCTTCGCCTCTGAGTCTTCGACCGGGCTGCAAGCTGAGGATATCGGTGAATTGCCTGCCGGCGCGCGTGTTCAACAGCAAGTGATCTTCAGTCGCGATGATCAGGAACGTGAGCGCATTACCCTTAACGGGGCCATTCAATTCGCGCCCTCCGATGGGTTCATGGCGACGTTTGACGGGCTATATACCCGTTTTGATATCGACTCTTTCGATCAACAGTTCTCCGGCTTTTTCAGCCCGCCGTTTCTCGATCCCCAGATCGATGAGAACGGCACGGTCGTTTCGTTCAGCCGCCCGAGTATCGATTTCGGCGCTCGCAACCCGGATATAGCGGCCACCGTCGGTTTGTCTCAGAACGATAACGTTCTGACATCGAACAACCGGGAAGCGGAGACCATTGCGTTCGGCGGCAATTTCGAGTTCGAGGCCACTGATGCGCTGAGCTTTGTGGCGGACGTTTCCTGGTCGCGCGCAACACGCGATGGCACCAATCCGTTCGTCGTTCTGGGAGCGCTTGCGCCGACCTCGCCATTGATCGAGTCGATCAATACCAGCGGGATTTCGACGATCACGAATATCAATGCAGCGGATTTCGTCGATCCATCGATCCAGCGCCTGCACTTCGTGAATGTCGCGCGAACTCAGGTTGAGGACGAGGTGTACGAACTGCGGCTGGATGGCGAATGGGAGGTCGATGCCGGGCCACTTTCCGCGATCACCTTTGGCGGTCTCTATACCGACCGAGAGAAAACGCAGAACCTGTTCGACAATTTCGCAGACCCCGGATTTGGCAGCCTGACTGCGGCACAGATATTCTGCGCCTATTGCGGTTACACGGTGCCCTTTGACGGCTCCATTCTGAGCGAATTCTCGTTCGATAATTTCCTGAGCGGGGTACAGGGGGCAGATTCAGTTCCCGCCGCGATCCTGACGTCGAGCTTCGCACAAGCGTTTGCCGAACTGAATAACCCCGCCAACATTCAGAATCCGGACCGCACCGGCGGCAATACCGAGGAGCTGTTGGCTTACCTCAACAGCGGGGGGCTCGATCCGGTGCTGCGCATTTACACGCCGTCATTCAATCCCGGTGGCAGCTTTTCAGTCGAGGAACAGATTTACGCCGTACACTTCAACACCGAGTGGGGCGGAGATCTTGGGGGTGACCTGTCGTGGTCGGCCAATGTCGGCTTCCGCATCGCCTTTACCGATGTTGTATCGACCGGGATCGACCAGCCAGTCATCGAATTCCGCGAAACACCCGGCGACACGCAACTCGAAGTTGTATTTGGCCCGGCCACCGATATCTCGGTGCCGAATGACTATGTGAATTTCCTTCCAGCAGTGAACTTCACGATCGAACCTGCCGAGGACATCGTCCTGCGTCTGAGCTATGCCCGGACGGTCACGCGCCCGACGCTAACTGCGCTTGGCGTAGCAAACACCTTCGGCGGTCGCTCGGATGCTCCGCTGAGCGGCGGCGGCAACCCGCTGCTCGAAGCGTTCGAATCGGACAATTTCGACGTCTCCTTCGAATGGTACTTCGACTCGCTGAGCTATTTCAGCGTTGCTGGTTTCCATAAAGAACTCGGCGGCTTTCTAGAAACAGCGACATTGCCGGTGCCTGGTGTCGTCATTGTCCCTGCTGGAAATGGGGGCTTCACCGAGGACACTCCAGTGGATGTGACGTTTCAGGATACTCGACAGATCAACGGTCTTTCGGGAAGCATCAGTGGTGCTGAGATCGCTTTCCAGAAGACGTTCGACAATGGGTTCGGCGGCATCGTCAATTATACGTACGTAAACTCCAGCAGGGACGATGCGCCTCCGGGGGATCTGGGCTTTAACGGCTTCACGCCACATACGGTAAACGTGACCGGTTTTTATGAGAGCGATCGGCTGTCCGCCCGTGTTTCATACAACTACCGCGATGGTTTTCTGGTGCAGGCGATCGATGTGCAAAGCGAGCCTCGCCAGCGTGAAAGCTTCGGGCAGGTGGACTTCTCAGCCAGCTACGAGTTGACCGACCAGTTCCAGGTCTTCGTCGAAGGACTCAATGTCTTTAATGAGGACACCCGCGACTTCTCGCGTTTCCCGAACCGGATCCTGACGTATGAACGTACAGGTGCGCGCTACACTGCGGGTGTGCGCGCCAAGTTTTGATCGCAAGGCTCGGCACGGCATTGCCGCCGGCCTTGCGTTGGGGGAGGCGGGTATTCCTGAAATGGGATGCCCGCCATTTCCTTTTGTCGAGACTTGCCGCTAACGCATGGGATCGCAAAAGCGAGCAATGCTGACGGTGCCGTAAGAGCGCCGAACAGCAAAAACGGGGCGGGAGTGATTATCGAATGAGTACCATCCAGGTCGCGGTCTTCCTGATCATCACCGCGCTGATCGCGCTTGCGACATATCTCCACTGTCGCGGGAAGCGTGGGAACGGCAGCGGGGATGAGCGGGACTACTTCCTCGCGAATGGCGGGCTGGCCTGGTATTTCGTCGCAGGTTCGATCACGCTTACGAACCTTTCGACCGATCAGCTGATCGGGATGAATGGCAACCAGATGGCGCTGCTGGCGTGGTGGGAGTTTGCTGCGGTGGCAGGGTTGTTCATCCTCGCCTTCGTGTTCCTGCCGGTCTATTATCGCAACAATTGCACGACCACGACCGAGCTTCTCCAGAAGAAGTACGGCGACAAACACATCCGGGCGTTGATTAGCGTCCTGTTCCTGTTCGGCAATCTGTTCATCTTCCTGCCTGCAATCCTCTACGGAGGCTCGCTGTTCTTGCTGTCGCTGACAGGTCAGAGCACCGATCTGGCGACCATCATGACTGTGTCGGTCGTGATCGCCATTGTCGGCGCAGCCTATGCGATCTTTGGCGGGCTTCGCGCGGTGGCTGTCTCCGACACCTATTCAGGCGTGCTGGTCCTGGGTCTCGCGCTGCTGGTGGTGTTTCTGGCCTTGCAGGCGATCGATTTCGACCTGACGGGTATTCCTGCCGAGCGGCTGACGCTGGTCGGCGACAATGACAGCCCGATCCCCTGGCACACACTGCTGACAGGTATGATCTTTATCCAGACATTCTACTGGTCGACCAACCAGACGATCACACAGCGCGCCATGGCCGCTCCCAATATCAGGGAAGCGCAAAAGGGTGTGCTGGTCGCCGCAGGCATTCGTTTGGCCATCGTTCCGGTAATCGTCGTGGTTCCGGGCATCGTGTCCTACAAGCTGTTCGGCGACGTCGGCGATCCGGCCTATGGCATGATCGTGGGCGAAGTGCTGCCGGTCTGGCTGTCAGGAGCGTTCGCTGCGGCAATCTTTGCCGCCGTGTTGACGACATTCAACTCGATCCTGAACGCAAGTGCCGCGCTGTATGTGTGCGACATTCACGAAGCCTATGTTGACGAGCCCAAGCGGGTGGGGCGTCTCGGCGCGATCGTGTCGATCGTGATGAGCCTGCTCGCGCTCGTGCTGGTGCCGTTCTTCGCCAGTCAGGAAAGCCTGATCAACACCGTGCAGGAGCTATACGGCTTGCTGTCGATGCCGATCCTTTCGGCCTTCATCGTCGGCCTCGCATTCCGCAACGTGAAGGCCGGGGCTGCGATGATCGGCGTGGTTACGGGCGTGGCCTTCTACGGGGTCTGGAGCATGGTTTGGCAGCCCGCGCACTACATCCACGGCATGGCGGTAACGCTGGTTCTGTCGGTGCTAACGTCGCTGCTTGTGAACCGGCTGGTGTTTGGCCAGAGCGCCCAGCTGGCGATTGGCAACGCCAACGAGCCAAACCCGGCTACTGCTTAGCGGACGGAAGCCAGCAGCCCGAACTTGGCGAGCGCTGCGCGGGTGGTGTCGGCGTAGCGCTCGTTGATGAGTGCAGCGTAGGTGTCCACATTGTCGAGACTGTTTTCGAGGCAGCTTAGGAATCCTTCGATCACGCGGCGCTGGTCGGCATCTTCCGAGACGACATCGGTGATGCGGGCAACGAAGCCGCGAATGGTGTCATCGCGGGTTGGCCGGGCGTTGCGAGCCTCGGGTCCGGGCAGGGTTTCGATGGCATCCAATACGTTGAGCCGTTCCAGAATGCCGGCACCGGGGAAGGCGGCCTTGGCGGTGAAGTCATGCGCGATGACCGGGGCGCAGGCCCAATCGTGCAGATGGGTCAGGTCTTTGAGGTGATCGAAGCTATAATACCAATATGGCGTTCCCGCGCCCGGCATCGGCGCTGCCATATGGACAAACCCGCGCCGCATCACGTCGTAGAAAAGCTGAAACGCATCGGCATAAACGTGATGCTGTAGCTGCGCGAACAGGCTGGCAAAGGCGGCACCCGGATCGCGCAGGACGATGTGCCATTCGACCTCGTCGATCCCGGCTGCTGTGGTCGCCGCATCGATCGCACGCAGGGGCCGCTCATCATAGAGCGCACCTTCCAGATCCTCGGAGGACAGGATCACCGTGTCGCACTTTGCCTCGCGTGCTTCGCGCACCATCGCCTCCAGCGGCTGCGGGTCGCCCAGCAGGATGCGCCATGCTGCGAAGTGATGCGCCGGATAGCCTTCCTGGCGCTGATACCAGACACCCCGCGCAGCGAGTTGCGCGTGGTTCGCGTTCAGGACATGCTGCAAATAGGTCGAGCCGGTTTTGTGCAGCCCCGGATGGATGATGAGTTTCATGGGCATGTTTTTGCACAAGAGGATAAAACGCGAGCCTGCACCGACACTTACGGAAATCCCTTAATACACAAGGTGGACGCTCATCTTCAGCACCCCTAGAGCGCCGCGCATGGTGAACGGTTGGCTGATCCTCGATAAACCACGCGGGCTGGGTTCGACGCAGGCTGTGGCCGCGGTGAAGCGCAACTTGCGCGAAGGCGGTTATCCCAAGACCAAGGTCGGCCATGGTGGGACGCTCGATCCGTTGGCCGAAGGGGTGCTGCCGATCGCGCTGGGCGAGGCGACGAAACTTGCCGGGCGGATGCTTGATGCCAGCAAGATCTACGATTTCATGATCCAGTTCGGGGCAGAGACAGACACGTTGGACGCCGAAGGTGAGGTGATCGATCGGAGCGATGTGTTGCCGACATTCGAGCAGATCGATGCCGTGCTCTCCCAATTCACCGGCGCGATCAAGCAGATCCCGCCAGCCTATTCCGCGCTCAAGGTCGATGGAAAGCGCGCCTATGACCGGGCAAGGTCGGGGGAAGAGGTCGAGCTAAAGGTTCGATGTATAGAGGTATTTTCTCTATCCGCTCATGCTGAGCCTGTCGAAGCATCGCACTTTTCTTCGAAAGTGAAGGACGGCCCTTCGACGGGCTCAGGGCGAGCGGAGGCGGAAAGCATCACGCTCACCGCCCATGTCTCCAAAGGCACTTACATTCGCTCTCTGACACGCGATATCGCGCGGGCACTTGGAACGCTGGGCCACGTCACCTATTTACGTCGCATCAAGGCGGGGCCTTTCACCGAATCCCAGGCGATTTCGCTGGACAAACTCAACGGAATCGGTAGAGGCGCGCGAATTGAAGACCTCCTCCTGCCGTTAGAGGCGGGGCTGGACGACATCCCGGCCCTTCACCTCGATCAGACAGACGCGCAGGCGGTCCGACAGGGCCGGGTCTTGTCTGAACTGCCCCAACCATCCGGGCTTTACTGTGCGATGCTGGACAATGTGCCGGTGGCGCTCGTGGAGATTTCGGAGGGAAGGACCAAGGTGGTCCGGGGGTTTAACCTTCCCGATGTCGCTGAGTAAGAGAGAACGACTATGTCGGTTACTGCCGAAGAAAAAGCCAAAATCATCAAAGACAACGCCCAGGGTAAGGGCGACACCGGAAGCCCGGAAGTTCAAGTTGCGATCCTGACACAGCGTATCCGCAACCTGACCGATCACTTCAAGGCGAACCACAAAGACAACCATTCGCGTCGCGGCCTTCTGATGATGGTCAACAAGCGTCGCAACCTGCTCGCCTATCTCAAAAAGAAAGACGTCGAGCGGTACAACGCCCTGATCCAGAAGCTGGGTCTGCGTAAGTAAGAGTTTCTCGAAGGGGCGGCCAAATGGTCGCCCCTTTGTCTATTTCCGTCATCCCGGCGAACGCCGGGATCTCGGGCCACAAGCTCAGACGGATTTGAAAGCGATCCCGGATCAAGCCCGGGGTGACGAATAGGGCACGGGTTCGCAATTCGGCGACTCAGCCTTCGGGGCTAGAAAAGACCCCGCACCGGACCGGGACGGCACACCCGGAATTGGGAGTATCGCAGCAGAAAGTGCATACCGGTTTCTGCGACCGCGATACGACCAGACAACATAGGCCCCATGCACGCAATCAGGCGGCGTGGGTCAGAAGGAAAATACATGTTCGACAAGAAAACCGTATCGCTGGAGTGGGGCGGAAAAACCCTCACTCTGGAAACAGGCCAGATCGCCCGTCAGGCAGACGGCGCCGTTTTGGCCACCTATGGCGAAACCGTGGTGCTGTGCGCCGTGACCGCCGCCAAGTCGGTGAAGGAAGGCCAGGACTTCTTCCCGCTCACCGTCCATTATCAGGAAAAATTCTCCGCCGCCGGTCGTATTCCGGGTGGCTTCTTCAAGCGCGAAGGCCGCGCCACTGAAAAGGAGACGCTGACCTCGCGTTTGATCGACCGTCCGTGTCGCCCGCTCTTCCCTGAAGGGTTCTACAACGAAATCAACGTGATCTGTCAGGTTCTCTCCTACGATGGTGAGACCGAGCCGGACATTCTCGCGATGATCGCGGCATCGGCTGCTCTGACCATTTCGGGTCTGCCGTTCATGGGCCCGATCGGCGCAGCACGCGTCGGCTTCAACAATGATGGCGAATACATCCTCAACCCGACCGTCGCCGACGCGCTGGGTGAAGAGGGCAATCTCGACCTCGTGGTCGCTGCGACGCAAGACGCGGTGATGATGGTCGAATCCGAAGCGAAGGAACTGACCGAAGAGCAGATGCTTGGCGCGGTGATGTTCGCTCACGAAGAAAGCCGCAAGGTCATCGGCGCGATCATCGATCTGGCCGAACAGGCCGCCAAGGATCCTTGGGAACTCGCTCCCGTCGAAGACAAGACCGCCGCTCTTGACGAGCTGCGCGGTGTTATTGGTGACGATCTGGCTGCGGCTTACAAGATCACCGACAAGAGCGCCCGTCAGGACGCCGTGAACGCTGCCCGTGAGAAGGCACGCGACCATTACGCTGACCTCGCCGAGAGCGATCCGGCGGAATATATGGGTCGTCTGAAGCTCGTAAAGAAGCTGGAAAGCGACATCGTTCGTAAGGCTATCCTCAAGGATGGTCGGCGCATAGACGGCCGTAAGACCGACGAAGTTCGCCCGATCGAGGCGATGGTTGGTCTGCTTCCGCGCACGCACGGTTCGGCGCTGTTCACCCGTGGTGAAACGCAGGCGATCTGCACCACCACCTTGGGCACCAAGGATGCCGAGCAGATGATCGACGGGCTGGAAGGCCTCTCGTACAACAACTTCATGCTGCACTATAATTTCCCGCCCTATTCGGTCGGCGAAGTGGGTCGTTTCGGCTTCACCAGCCGCCGCGAAACCGGCCATGGTAAGCTCGCCTATCGCGCGCTTCACCCGGTCCTACCGAGCACGGAAGACTTCCCGTACACGATCCGCGTTTTGTCAGACATCACCGAATCCAACGGCTCGTCTTCGATGGCTACGGTGTGTGGCGGTTCGCTGTCGATGATGGATGCTGGCGTTCCGCTGAAGCGCCCGGTTTCGGGTATCGCGATGGGTCTGATCCTCGAAGGTGACGAGTTCACCGTGTTGTCGGACATCCTGGGTGACGAAGATCACCTCGGCGACATGGACTTCAAGGTGGCAGGGTCCGAAGAGGGCATCACCAGCCTTCAAATGGACATCAAGGTTGCCGGCATCACGCAGGAAATCATGACTCAGGCGCTGGAACAGGCGAAAGCCGGCCGTGCGCACATCCTGGGCAAGATGACCGAAGCTCTCAGCAGCTCGCGCGGTGAAGTTTCCAAGCACGCTCCGCGTATCGAAACGATGCAGATCGACAAGTCGAAGATCCGCGACGTTATCGGCACAGGCGGCAAGGTAATCCGTGAGATCGTTGCTGAAACCGGCGCCAAGGTCGATATCGACGACGAAGGCACGATCAAGATCAGCTCTTCGAACGCCGATGAAATCGCGGCTGCCAAGAAGTGGATCGAAGGCATCACCGAAGAGGCTGAGGTCGGTAAGATCTACGAAGGCAAGGTCGTCAACATCGTCGATTTCGGCGCATTCGTGAACTTCATGGGCGGCAAGGACGGTCTCGTCCACGTCTCCGAGATGAAGAACGAGCGCGTTGAAAAGCCGACCGACGTCGTCAGCGAAGGCCAGGAAGTCAAGGTCAAGGTTCTTGAGATCGACCAGCGCGGCAAGGTTCGCCTGTCGATGCGCGTCGTTGATCAGGAAACCGGCGAAGAGCTGGAAGACACCCGCCCGCCGCGCGAGCCGCGCGGTGACAAGGGTGGTCGTGGCGGTGATCGTCGTGGTCCGCGCGGTGGCGGCGGTGGCCGTGGTCGCGGTGGAGACCGTGGTGGTCGTGGCCGTGACGGCGGCGGCGACAAGGGCGGCGATGGCGCCCCTGCAGGTCTGCCGGACTTCCTGAAGGACTAAGCCTTTCGGCACAGACTAAAAAGGGCCACTCGGAGCGATCCGGGTGGCCCTTTTTTGTATTCGTGTGCGTTTGCGCACCACTTCGCCTATGCGGGGCCGATCCGGTCCCATCTCGAAAGTTCTGATACTTTGGCCAAATCTCCTTCAGCGCAGCCATTTGAATTCGCAGGGCACACGGTCGAGCCGGGCACCAGCGCGACCATCGATGTTCCCGTCAGTCGCCTTTCCACGGCGACCGAAATCTCGATGCGGGTGCGCGTGATCCACGGCAGGAAACCAGGCCCCGTCATATTCATCAGCGGCAGCGTGCATGGCGATGAGATCATTGGTGTGGAAATATGTCGGCGGGTCATCAACGCGGTCTCGGCAAAACGATTGGCCGGAACGTTGCTGTGCGTGCCTATCGTCAACGCCTATGGGTTCGTTCAGCATCAGCGATACCTGCCAGACCGGCGCGATCTCAACCGCTGTTTTCCCGGTTCGCCAAAAGGATCGCTCGCGGCACAATTGGCGCATCATTTCACCGAACAGATTATCGCGCGCAGTACGATCGGTATCGATCTGCATACCGCCGGATTGCATCGCGAAAATCTCCCGCAAATCCGCATCAGCGAAGGTCGGGCGAAAGCAGCTGAACTGGCGGAAGTGTTTGCCGCGCCTGCGATCATCGTATCGAATCTGCGCGAAGGCTCGCTGCGACAGACGGCGGCGGATCACGATTGCGACGTCCTGCTGTTGGAAGCGGGTGAAGCGCTACGGTTCGACGAACTCAGCATGCGCGTTGGTGTGCAGGGTATTCTTCGTGTCATGGCGCATCTGGGCATGAATGTCCGCCTTCCGCGCAAAGTCGGAGCCACGCCCATCCGCAGCCACCGTACGAGCTGGCTGCGCGCGCCCGCCGGGGGCATATTTCGCGCGACCAAAACCAACGGTGCGGCGGTCGAAAAGGGCGAGACAGTTGGTTTCCTCGCCGATCCTTTCGGCGACATGGATGAAGCTGTCGAGGCGCATATTTCCGGCGTGATTATCGGGCGCAGCAATTTGCCGGTCGTCAATCAGGGCGATGCCTTGATGCACATTGCCGAGGTCGATCGCCACGCGACCGCAGAAGATCGTCTGAACGAGATCGAAGACGCGGCCTTCGCCGATGGACTGTTCGATGAAGACGAAATCGTCTAGCTGCCCATCATGCTGAAACGCGAATTCATCGATTCCACCACCATCGACGATGGCGAAGTGCTCGAGCTTTACAGCCACGGGCGCGACTTCATGATCGTGCTTGGTCGCAACGAGTTGATGAGCACCCGCATGCAGTTCTCGGAGGAGCAGCTTGCCGAGCTAACGCTCGAGCGATTGGGTAAACAGGCACCGCGCATCCTGATCGGCGGCTATGGAATGGGATTTACTCTGCGCAAGGCGCTCGCGCTGCTGGGCGACCGTGCCGACGTCGTTGTCGCAGAGATATCTCACAGCATCATCGAATGGGCTGAGGGTCCGATGAAGGAGCTTACTGGCGAGGCGATGTCCGACCCGCGGCTCGATCTGAAGATTTGCGATGTCGGCGCGCTGATCGATGATGCGAATGATGGCACTTGCGACAAGTATGATGCGATCCTGATGGATGTCGACAACGGGCCTGACGGACTGGTTCGCGATCACAACAACCGACTCTATTCGCGCACCGGCATCGGCAAGGCGCGCGATGCGTTGAAGCCAGGCGGCATCTTGTCAGTATGGTCAGCCGCTCCCGATCATGCGTTCAAGCGTAGGTTGATGGATGCCGGGTTTGCGGTCGAGGAACGCCGCGTCCGGTCCCGGCCTAACAACAAGGGTGCGCATCACATAATCTGGTTTGCCCAAAAGGGCTGATTCAGCGGGCCCGCCGACCGGGCAGGAGCAATGAACACTCGGTTCGTCGCGAGACCCGACCGCCCCATAACAGCACATGATATAGTTACGGCAACGCGCCGATTCGCGTTTCGAATAACATCATCGGGTCGCTTACGCTGATGGGAGACAAGCGATGAGCGAAGTTGATATGGCCAAGCTGGAACAGCTGGCGGGCAAGGTGATCGGCGATGTGGCTGGGGCGTTGAGCTTGTATATGGCCTATCTGGGCGATCAGACTGGTTTATTTGACGCGATCGATGGAGAGGGTCGCATGACCGTTGACCAGATCGCTTCCAAGACCGGGCAAAACCCGAAATACCTGCACGAATGGCTCGGTTCAGTCTGTGCTGCGGGATATGTCACACACCATGCCGACGACGACACATTTTCGCTGAGCGAAGAGCAGGCATTGGTGTTTGGCCGCGAGGGCCAGCCCGCTTGCATGCAGGGCTTCATCATGGCGGTCGTCTCGCAATATGAGGAACACGCCAGATCGACCGAGATATTCCGCTCCGGCGAAGGACGCCCGTGGGGAGAGCACTCGCAATGCCTGTTTTGTGGGACCGACCGATTCTTCAGACCTGGCTACGCGGCGAACCTGATCGATGCCTGGATACCGGCGCTGGATGGGGTCGCCGAAAAGCTTGAAGCCGGGGCGAAGGTTGCAGATGTTGGCTGTGGGCAAGGGTCGTCGACGATCCTGATGGCCAAGGCCTATCCCAACTCGCACTTCGTCGGCATCGATTTTCACGCACCTTCCATAGAGGAAGCGCAAGGAAATTCAGCAGAAGCTGGTGTCGAAAACATTGAATTCGCGGTCGCTACGGCCCAGAATTATCCCGGCACCGGCTTCGATTTTGCCTGCATTTTTGATGCGCTGCACGACATGGGCGATCCGGTCGGGGCCGCGCGGCATGTGCGTCAGAGCCTGAAACAGGACGGCACGTTCATGCTGGTCGAACCCATGGCTGGCGACAGCATGGCGGAAAACATGAACCCGCTCGGGCAGATATTTTATGCCTTCTCCACCACAGTGTGCACGCCGAATTCGCTGAGTCAGGATGTTGGACTGGGGTTGGGCGCACAGGCGGGAGAGAAACGTCTCACCGAAGTGTTGAACGAAGCGGGTTGGGGCAACGTCAGACGTGCAGCCGAAACGCCGACCAATATAGTGCTTGAAGCGACAGTCTAAGGCGTCGGTTTACGCTCAAAAATCGTAGATCAGCGTCACCCGGCTCAACGTATCGGTGTTGACGGCCTCCAGCGGTGGGTCGGTGTCATGCTCGACCGTATAAGAAAGCCGGATCGAGAAATCGCCCGCGATCTTGGCCTGTAGACCGGTATCGGAGATGTAGGTGCTCGACCCCGATTGGATCAGCGCGCTCGCATCTTGCGTCAACGTGATCGTCTCGGCGATCTGCCAATCGTAATCGAGCGCGGCAAGACCGGCGAGATTGCTAGTGGTTGCCCCGTCGATCAGATCAGTGCGGCGCCATGCCGGGCCAGCCTTCACTGACAGAGTCATGTCGTCTTCGACAATCACGTCATAGCCAAGCCCGCCTGAGGCGGAATAGCGTGCGGAAAAGCCCTGAAACCGATCGCGTTCATATTGGCCGAGCGCATAGACAAACAGGCGTTCCGAAACCTTCCAGTTCGGCTCGTATGCAGCCATGAACTGTTCTCGTGTCGTGACCCCGTTGGACTCCTGATAATCGGCACGGCCGCGCAGTTTATGCCTCCAGTTGATCCCTTCGCGGGTCAGCGCCAGGCCTGCGGTGATGCCAGTGTTTTCGGCATTGCCGGTCGATCGGAATGCGCCGAGCTCGCCTTTGCCCGACCAATTCTGGAACAGGCCGGCGTTGCGGATTGCTTCCACTTCAGCAGCGGCGGCTTCTTCTGCGGCTAGCGCGAGATCGGTTTCATAATCGGCAAGGATCGCATTCAGCTCTGCCGCGTCATCGGGGTTGGTCTGCCTGGCAAGATCGATCACTGTGCGGATCGCAGTCTCATCCCCGCTCTCAATTGCCGCGTCGATCATCGCGCGCACGGGGTCTGGAACGTCGGCAAGAGCACCGGCGGGAAGGGTGAGTGCAGTCGCCGCGATCAGTGGTTTCAGAAGTGCTTTGGTCACTGCCTGTCTCACTGCGGCTTGATACGAACCGCGCCAGTGAAGTCGCGCTTTCCGATCTGTACGCCGAGCATTCGCAGAATGTCGTAGGCGGTGGCCGCATGGAAATAGAAGTTGGGCTGGGCGAAGCTCAGCAGAAAGTTCTCGGCGGTAAAGTCCAGCCGCATGTCTTTGAACTCGAACCGCATATCGCGGCCGATCAGGCTCTCGATCTCGTCGACTGTGTATGCTCTTAGCGCTGCCTCCGCCTCATCGAGCTTTGCATGCAGACCTGCAAAGTCAGTCGGCGGCGGATTGAGGTCCGGGCTGTAGGTTCCCTTGTGAACCGCTGCGAGAGCGCCAGCAGTGTGCTCAGCCACGCTCTTCACTTGGTAGGAAAACGGCAGCATGTCGTCGATCAGGCAAGCGCCGATTACGCTGCCGCTGCCATTCCCGTTCTCTTCACACCAGCGCTCTCCCTTTTTGACCAGATGCCGCGTCGATCCGATCATTTGCAGGGCAGAGGGGATGAAAGCGTCGTGAAGTGAAATCGGCATGGGAAATCTTTCAGATGTGGAAAGGCCCGGCAATGGATCATCACCGGGCCTCGAAGTCTAAGGCGTAAACGTCGACGTGCCGATCAACGCACGCGCGGGCCGCCGAACGGCAGTGGCGGAGGCGGACGGCGCGCACCACGCGGCAACTGTGCCTGATAGGCCCGACCGCAATGTTCAACGCAATAGGGGAAGCCAGGGTTCACCTGCTCCCCGCAGAAATGGAAATCAGGCTCGCCTGGATGGCCCATCGGCCAGCGGCATACCTTGTCGGACAGGTCGAGCAGGCTCGTCTTGTCGGCTATCTCCGGGCTGGGCTTGGCCGGCACGAGACGGCGCGGCGGAGCTGGCGGGATTGGAGCTTGCTGGTCGCCTGGCCCCTGACGCAAGAAGCCGCCTGGTCCGACGGACACGATCTTCGGAAGGTCGGGTGCCGGGTTCGGGACCGGCTGCGAAGGCGATCCTCCGGCGGCGGGTGTATCGGGTTTGGCTGCCGGTGCCGCATTGTCAGCGGCTTTCACGGCAGGCTTCGCCGGAACAGGTTTTGCGGCCTTTGGCGCGACTTTTTTGACCGCCGCAGCTTTGGGAGCCGCTTTCTTGGCCGCCTTCTTCTTTTCGTTCGCCTTTACCGGGGAAGGGCGCGATTTCAGGCCCAGCCGGTGTGCCTTGCCGATGACCGCGTTACGGCTGACACCGCCCAGTTCTTCTGCAATCTGACTGGCAGTCGATCCGCCTTCCCACATTTTCTGCAGGGTTGCGATGCGTTCGTCCGTCCAACTCATAAATTCGTATTCCGTTCTGTTTTGCGTGCCGCGTCCGACTTGTCACTTTCGGGCCAAAGCCCTAGGCGCACTCGCCATGGCCGATCAACATTCCAATCAACCAGCGGCGAACCCCCGGATGGACCAAATTTCGGACACCGCCCCCGTTGCGACTGCAACCGGCGAGGGCTCCCGGTTTCCTCCGCGCGGACAACCGATCATCACCGGCATCAATCGCGTTGGTTTGTTCAGCCTCTATATGAAGGAGGTGCGGCGATTTCTCAAGGTCCAGACGCAGACGATTTGGGCTCCTGCGGTCACAACACTGCTGTTTCTGGTCATCTTCACCGTCGCGTTGGGTCGTGGAGGCCGCGAGGTGTTGGGCGTGCCATTCGCCAGCTTCGTTGCGCCGGGGCTGATCGTGATGGGTATGATGCAGAACGCATTTGCCAATTCGTCCTTCTCGCTGCTGTCGGGGAAGATCCAGGGGACCATTATCGACCTGCTGATGCCACCGCTCTCGCCCGGCGAGATGATGAGCGGGATTGTGATGGCGGCTGTCACGCGCGCGATCGCGGTGGGTTGCACGGTATCGCTCGCCATGGCTCTATGGCCCGGTGTGTCGCTGGGGATCGAGCATCTGTGGGCGGTCATATGGTTCGGCCTGATGGGATCGGTGATGCTCGCGCTATTGGGGCTGGCAACCTCGATCTGGGCAGAGAAGTTCGATCACAATGCAGCAATCACCAACTTCGTTATCGCGCCGCTTTCGCTGCTTTCGGGCACGTTCTACATCATCGATAATCTCGCGCCCGCTTTCCAGGCGATCAGCCGTGCGAACCCGTTTTTCTATGTGATTTCAGGCTTCCGCTATGGATTTCTGGGCGAAAGCGATATCGGCACCAGCAGCGACGTAATGGCAGCAGCCATCGGCATTGGCGTGTTCAACCTCGCGATTGCTCTGGGCGTCTACGTATTGCTCAGGTCGGGCTGGAAGCTGAAAAGCTGATCGCACGCTTGAGCGCGCGCTCACATCAGTGCGTCAGCGAGCGCCGCATTTTGTAGCGACCATCTTTGAAATCGCTGAACAACTGCGAGACCGTTGGGTGATCGACCGGGCCGCCATCCGCGTCCGCAAGCAAATTGCCCTGGCTCACGTAAGCGACGTAGCTGGAATCATCGTTCTCAGCGAGCAGGTGATAGAATGGCTGCTCGCGATCGGGGCGAATGTCTTCGGGGATCGATTCGTACCATTCCTCGCTGTTGGCGAAGACCGGATCAATATCGAACACCACTCCGCGAAAGGCGAACAGGCGATGACGCACGACATCGCCGATGCCAAACCGTGTGCGGGTCTGGCGGGGCGCGATTATTGTGCGTCCAGCCTGGGTCGAAAAGAACTCTGCGTGTTCCATAATTCCAAGAATATGGCTTTTCGCAGCCGCAAAACAAGTTCCGCATCGATCAGTGATGCAGATATGCCCGCATTTTGTGGGCGAAGGGGCCTTGGCAACCGGCAGGGCTTACGCTAACGGGCGCGCTTCCGACTGCTGCGCCTTGCCCTTCGACCGGCTTTTTTTGGCGCCAATCGGTAAGACGGAGAGGTGCCGGAGTGGTCGAACGGGGCAGTCTCGAAAACTGTTGAGCTCTTAGGGGTTCCGAGGGTTCGAATCCCTCCCTCTCCGCCATTTCCTCCTCAGGGAATCTCCAACTCCGCCTTGAACGACCCTCCAACGGGCAGCACATGTCCGCAATCGAGCGCGATCTCGTATTTGCCGTTGCCGATGCTGCGAAGTTGCCGGATCTGCGATTTGCGCACGATATGCGACCTGTGGACTCGAACGAAAACATCGCCGCCGAGCTGCTTGACCAACGCTGATATAGTGTGACGCACGTGCAGCGTCTCTTCTGCCGTTACAATTTCGACGTAATCGCGATCTGCGCTGATATAGCGAATGTCGTCGATACCGACGCGGACTGTCGCTTTGCCTGTGCGAAACCACAGGCGTTCCGGCAGGGCGCTTGCTGGTTTGTCCTGCCTTAATCTGTCGACGAGCTGTTGCAGGCGCTCAACCCGCTGCTCGAGTGTCCGGGAACGAATGCGATCGCGCGCACGCTGCAACGCGCGGCTCAATCGTTCAACCGAAAATGGCTTGAGCAGGTAATCGGCAGCACCACTTTCAAACGCTTGCGCCGCATAGCTGCTGAACGCGGTCACGAAGACGATTTCTGGCAGAACCGGCAGTTCAAGCATACGTTGCGCGACATAAAAACCGTCGCCATCCGGCATTTCGATATCGAGCAGGACGACACTGGGGTTTTCGCGCTCGATGAGGTCTGCTGCCTCACCTCCGCTCGCCGCCTCGCCGACCACTTCGACGTCGGGAATATCTGCGATAGCCGAGGCTACGCGACTTCGCGCGAGGCGTTCGTCATCGACGACGACGACCCTAAGCAAGCTCATCCGATCCTCTGCGGATAGTGATTTTGACGCTGAAACCCTGCGAAGAGCGCTCGTCGATGTCCAGCCGAGCCCGCTTGCCGTAGATCAGATGCAGGCGTTGTTTCAGATTGGCGAGACCGGTGCCGGTCGAACCGCTTCTGGAGGCGCACAGTCCTGGCCCATCATCATCAATTGTGATGTGCAGAGCGTCATCTGAAAAGCTGCATACAAAGCGAACCCGCACCGGCCGACTGACCTTCGTTACGGCATGCTTGATGATATTCTCAAAGAGCGGCTGCAACAGAAACGGTGGCACCAATACGCTCTTCGCGTCGCTGTCGATCTCAGTGACAAGCTGCAATCGATCTTCATATCGCACATGTTCGATCGCCAGATAGGCATTGAGCGTTTCCAGTTCTTCGTGAAGCGGAACCAGCTTTACCGCGTCGGTTTCCAGAGAGAAACGCAGGAAGTCGCTTAGCATCAGGACGGTTTTCTGAGCATTGTTGTTGTCGCCCTCGGCGATCAGCGCCGATATCGAATTGAGCGTGTTGAACAGGAAATGCGGGCTTAGCTGATGGCGCAAGGTCGCCAATTGCGCATCGCGCGCGGCGTTATCCTTGATCAGCACCAGTCGCTGTTGCTCGGCCAGTTGTCTGCCATAGTGGATCGCGATGAAGCCGATGAACACTGAACTAACGATCGGGCTGTCATAGATGATGCCATTGCGGAAAAGCGGCAGAAACGCCGCCCCTTCCAGAAATGGATAGGGCGGGTAAGCCAGGTAAAATGCGACCCCAAACGCTGCATGTGCCAGCAAAGTCGCAACGGCGATGGCGAAGACGATCGCCCAGCGTATTTTCGCATCTGTTGCGAGAGTGTTGAAGGTCAGGATCCCCGCGCCAAAGCTCAACGTGGCTGAGAAAGAATATGTCACGATCCGCTGTGAGAGATCAGCTGGTAGCCCGCCTTCGAATAGCGAGATACCGACATAAATCAGCAGGAAGCCGATCCATACAGTGCAACTGACCAGAAGCAGCGGCCTGTAGAGCGCGCGGTCGATCATGCGATTGCCCGCAGCCGTATGCGGCGGCAGTTTGCCGAGAAGTTATCTCGCGCCAGTGTCATCTCAATGTGTCGCATCAGTTGTTGTCGCGGTGTTGGCTCCCTCGCTTAAGACCATGATCGTGGCAAAAGGAACGCGCGGATGCATGCCTCAGACACGGCGAGAATGCCAACGTCTTCGTCGCACGATTTGGAGGCTTGGTCGCACGGGCATCGCAGCCGCGATCGCTTGATCCTGCGCGCACTTCGTTGACGATCCGCCCACAATTTTTCGCATCCGTGGTGCCATTTTTCGTCGTGTGCGAACGGGATTTCGTCGCAGCGCATTAGCGGGCGCAAAGGTTTGGTCGCCCGGTCTTGCAGCTTCATCGCATCGATACTGGCCGCATCCGCCCGTCGATGATCCCAAGTCCGTTGTCTGCTGACAGGGTTCGTGACGATCGGGGGTCAGCGCGATCAACAAAGGGTGGGTTAAATCATGAAAAATGCGGTCCTTCTTTCCACTGCGCTCTCGGCGAGTCTGGCTCTGAACGCCGAGGTCGCGAGCGCTCAAAGCGTTTTCGACGAAGCGCCCGAACGGCCTGCTCTGATAGATCCAGACACGACCGTAAATGGGGTTGGTAGTGCTGATCCGGACGCAGACGTGACTATCGAGGCTGGAACGCTGTCGGTCGCATCGCCGAATGTGTCGACATTCTTCCCCACATTCGAAGTCGGCCTGATCCTTGAGGGTGCAGGCAGCATGGCCACTCTCGCGCAAGGCGCGCAGATTACAGCTCCCACCGATGGCAGTTTCGGCGTGGTGTCGCTGGCTTCGGGTAATACATTTACAATCGATGGCGACGTTTTCTCGGACGGCGCTGTCGGTGGCGGTGTTCTACTGACCTTTGGCGACGATAACACCGTCAATGTCGGCGCTAGCGGAACCGTGTTCACTACTGGCGACAGCAGCCCGGGCATCGGAGCCTTCGGAAGCGGGCACACCATCAATGTCGATGGCCGAGTCCAGACGCAGGGGATCGAGTCCTCCGGTGTTCTGGTTGGTTTTGGGACCGGGATCAGCGTGAATGTCGGGGCCACGGGGCAGGTCTTATCCGAAGGCGACTTTGCGCCTGCACTCTCTACACTGCTCAACCCGTTCGAAAGCGATATCAGTCTCACCAATGCGGGTCTGGTGCAAAGCTTTGGCGATGCCGCGCCAGGGATCGTTCTTGCCACCCCCGGGGCGACTGCCGTGAATGACGGCACCATCGCAACCTTGGGCGATGGCGCTCCGGGTGTTCTGCTGGTTCAGAGCAATGTCGGTCTGACCAATACCGGCACTATCGTCACATCAGGCGGTATTTTCGAAACCAATATCGAATTGCTGGTGGGTCTAGACGTGATAATCGGCGGCGGTGGTGGTACCACGCCAACGACTATGCCAGCCGCTGGTGTCTTCATCGCCAATGGCGGCGTCGATGTGACCAATAGCGGCACCATTCTCGCTGCCAACGGTCCGGCGATCGTCACCAGCGCCGAGTTCGCTGCGATTACCAATGCGAGCGGGTTCGGAGCGGGCGATGTTACGCTCCCGATAACTATCACCAACACGGACACCGGCGTGATCGAAGGCAGCACCGTCGCGGTTCAAGGTAGCGATCTTATCGAGCAGGTCAGCAATTCCGGCTCAATCGTCGGAGATGTCCGGCTCGCTGGAGGCGATGACAGTTTCTTGCTCGCTTTGCCTACTGGGACCGTTGACGGCCTGATCGATGGCGGGGATGGAACCGACAGCCTCGTTCTTTCCGGAATAGGGGCATTCGATGGCGCCACACAGACGGGCTTTGAAACTCTCACGCTTACCGGTTCGGGCGAACAGTCTTTGTCTGGTGACTTTGGGAGCTTCACAGGCCTGCTCGCCGAAAGCGGTGCTATCGTTTCGTTGGCAGACGATGCTGCCATCACGCTAAGCAGCGGAGCGACCTTCGATGCTGGCTCTGTCCTGACCGGCACCGGCTCCATAGCCGGAGCTGTGACCAGCAGCAGCGTTGTAGATCCGGGCGGGCGAGGGGCAATCGCTCCCGGAACACTGACCATCGATGGTGATTTCACTTTGGCCGAGACCGGCACGTTGATCATCGGGCTGAACGGAGCGGATATCGACATGCTCGATGTCACTGGCGCTGCCGATATTGCCGGAACGTTGTCGATCATCCCTGCGTCCGATACCAATCTTGGCCTGCTGCCTGCGGATGCAGTAATCGTGCAGACCGGCGGCGGCATTACGGCTGGCGATCTCTCGGTGGAGACGTTCAACTCCGGTGTGCTGACACTGGTCGCGACGCCAACGATCACCGCCGATGCAATTCTTCTCAATCTGGATGTATCGTCTGATTTCGCCAGTATCGCGGGTCTCGATGCCAATGCGCTGGCAGTTGCAGGCGGTATTGATTCAGGGTTCGCCGCCTCGCCAGCGGGCGGCGCATTTCGCGAAACGGTCGGGCTGGTCAGCCCCGCCGCATCGCAAGCGCTGGTGGATAGCCTGTCGCCCGAGTTCTACGACGTCGTCGTTCGTGCCTCAGTGCTATCGGCTGACCGCGCGATGGAACAGACGTTCAACCGCCTCGCTCGAACGCCGTTGAGCGGAAACAACGGTCTTTGGGCAAGCGTCAGCTACGAAAGCTTCGATCGTGATGGTTCGGATGTGTTCGATTACGAGATCGATCAGTTCAGTGCCATTGTGGGCGTCGATTTCAATGTCGGGCCTTTGCTGGTCGGTGTCGCGGGGACGTATTCGAACTCTGATCTCGAGGTGGCGAGTAGCGCTATCGGCGATGCGGGTGATCTGGAGAGTGTGGGTCTGCAAGTCTACGGCTCGACCACCAATGCCGAAGGGTTCAATGTCGCCGCTAGCCTTGGATACCAGTCCGCCGATGCGGACACGCAGCGAGGAATCTCAGCAGCCGGTTTTCAGGACACCTTTCAGGCCGACCCGGACGCAGACGTGTTCTTCGGTGAGATACGTGGTTCCTATCTGCAACCGATTGGCGGCACCATCTTGCTGAACGGCTGGATCGGGCTCGACTATTTCTCCGTCGATGACGAAAGCTTTGCCGAGACTGGCGGCGGCGCGCTCGCTCTGGCGGTCGACACCGAAACCTACGATGAGTTCGGCGGGACTGCCGCCATCGAGCTGGTGGGTGATTTCGGCACCGCACAGGCTCCCGTCCGACCGTTTATCGGCACCTTCGTCCGCCGCGTTTTCAGCAGTGAAGGGCCAGTCTTCAATGCCAGCTTCGTCGGAACCCCGGCGTCCGCTTTCGCGGTCGAAGGATCGCTCGACCGAACCGAGTATGGTGTGAATGCCGGCATAAGTGCTGTCATCCTCGATGGGGCAGCGTTGCTCAGCGCATACTATCGCGGAACCTTCTCTGACGATAATGACGCACAGAGTGGGACTGTGAGCGTGGTCGTGAGGTTCTGATACCAGCCTGCGAGGGCGGCGCGCGCATGATGGTCCGCGCGTCGTCTTCGCAACCGATCTCGGCCTTTAGCGGCTGAAGCGGCGGTAGGCCGAAGGGGTGGTGTCCAGCGCTTTGCGAAACGACGTGGTGAAATGCGACTGGTTCGAAAATCCGACGGCAAGAGCGATTTCGGCCAGTGACCAATCGGTGTTCCTGAGCAACCGCTTCGCTTCCTTCATGCGTTCGTTCATCAGGTACTTATACGGCGAAACTCCGACCGATGCATGGAACTGCCGGGAAAATTCGGAATCGCTCAGTCCGCAAAGGCCGGCGAGTTCTTCGATCTTGATCGGCTTGTCGAGCCGCTTGCCGACATAGTCTTCGACTTTGCGACGTTGAGCTGTCGGTAGTGACCGCGGTCGGCCTTCGTTTGAACCCGCAATCTTCTCAGCTGCCAATTCGGGCCGGGTGCCAGCAAAATTGGCAAGCGCCGTGTTGAGCAGTGCATCCACCGATGCTTCATCGAACGGCTTGATCAGGTATCCGTTGGGCCGCACGATCGAAGCCTTCATCACCGTGGCATGATCGGCGTGGCTGGTAAGAAAGGCGAGGGCGACCGAGTGTTCCTCGCGCAGTTCACCGGCGACCGCGATCCCGTCGCGATCTCCGTCGATGTGAATGTCCAGCAAGACAATGTCCGGCGAGGTTTCATCTACGATAGCGACTGCATCGGCGAAATTGCTGGCGACGCCAGCGACTTTGTGGCCGAGAGATTCGACAATGCTCGCGAGATCGCGCGCAATAATGCGATCGTTTTCTACAACCACCACGTTTGCCATTGCGCGTTCGCGTCCTCACCTGGCCCAGGCCTGTCTGAGCAAGACGTTAAAGATAGGTCGCTTTCGCAGTTTAGCAAACCATAACGCGATTTTCCAAAATGGCCGATTGCAAATGCGGCCACGCAGAATCTGAACAATGCGACAGACTATTGGAAATACGTGGAAGCCGCGTTGGCATATCTGTTTTCTTGCGTCGCCGCTCCCGCTGGCTTCGCAAGGAGGAAAATCGATGGCTCAGGCACTCGCATACCGCAACCCGACTGAACCGATGGTCGTGCTCGATCGTCTCGAGCCGGCCGAGCCGGAAAGAGAACTCTTCCACCGCCAGGATGCTCCGCGCTGGGATCTGGTCCGATCAATCGACGTATCGGCTGTATGCGGTGATCCGCGTCACTGGAAAGGACTGGCCAATCGAGCACTTCGCGGCGACCGCCCTGCATATCGAACCTTGCTGGCCGAGTTCAGCGAGTTCCTGCAGTTGTTCTTTTGCCGATTGATGCCAGAGCGCGCGGCGTCGCGAGCCGTTGATGAGACGCTTGTGTCGGTCGCTGAAAAGCTCGGCACATGTGACACTCGCAAGACCATTCTCCCCTGGCTCCTCGCGATCGCAAGATACCGCGCGAGCTACCCCGTGACAGTTTCCTATCATTGAATGAGACCGATCTGATCAATCCTGTTTGCGTGTCGATTCTGGCCCCCACCTGACACGCAATTTGCGCCCGGCACTTGTCCCCTCACTCACCCGAACCCTTAAGTGCCGGGCGCTTTTTTTCGGCAAGCTATGTGGTCTCTTTCTCACGCGGTTCCGGCGTCAGCAATCTGATGAATGGTATCCGCTTGATGTTCCAGGTACTGCCTTCGGCGGTCTGAGTGAAATGGGCGGAAGCGCCGATTTGAGCGGCAAGATCTTCGATCAGTTGGGTGCCAGTTCCGCTGGTGCTGCTTGGCGCGCTGGAGTTGCCGATCCCGTTATCGCTGACTGAAGCCCATGCTCGCGATCCGCCCGCTTCCAGACGAACGATGATAAGTCCATTATGACCCGCATGGCTGTATTGCTTGCCTTCTTCATCAGGGAAGGCGTGCTTGCATGCATTGATCATCATCTCACACAGAATCAGTCCCAATGATGTCGCAGTGCCGGGGGCAAGGCTGATGCCATTGCACTCTGTCTCGATCGAAACACCCGGCGGTGCCATTCCCTCGCTAACCTGGGCGGCTAACTCGCTGATGAAGGCGCATGCATCCACCGCGATCTCGCCATCAGCGCTGCGCAGATGTTCATGGAGCAGCGCCATGGTTTTCAGCCTCTGCCGGATTTCTCGCATATCAGCGCCTTGGATTTCGGCATCCCGCTCGAACTGGCGGGTGAGACTCGATGCCATCTGCAGCGCGTTTTTGGTGCGGTGATGCTCCTCCGCCATGACGACCGAACTCAGTTTCGCAACTCGCCGCTGCATCCTGTAAGAATAATAGGCGAAGAAAGCTGCCAGTCCGGCGAGCAAGGCAAGCGCGAGGGCGACAAAGCTCATCACCATCGTGCGTTCAAGCCGCAGTTCCTGAAGCTCGGTTTCACGGGCGTTTAACGCGATCGTCTGGTCGCGTTCCCACAGATCGAACTTCAGCTCTGCATTGGCCGCCGCTTCGAGCTGTTCCGTTTCGAATCGGCTGTAGCTGATTTCAAGCGCGCGCTTTGAGTGGCCTAGCGCCTCAACCGGGCGTCCCATTTTCTCGAGAACGTTGGCCATGTTGGAGTGATAGTCGGCATCCCAGTACCGGTAGGTGGGATCGCCGGTAAGAGAGTCCCGAACCACGTCATCGCGATTGACGATCTCATTTGCTGCAGCAAGCGAGGATTGTGCGTCAGCGAAGTCACCGCGCTCCAACTGTCTACTGGCAATCCAGCTGTATATCGCGGCTGCTTCGAGTGGGTTCCTGCGTTCCAAGGTCGAAGGTATCGCGGCTTGTGCCATGCGGATAGCGCCGTCGAGCTCGCCGGTCTCGAACAGCGACTTGGCGTAGTGGTAGTTGACGAAACCGATCAGCGCGTCCTCTGGTTTCGGTTCCATCATCACCTGAGCCTCGCGATACTTGACCAGAGCTTCATCATGCTTGCCCTGCATCGCCAGCGTCCACGCAATGTTCGCTTCGACTGTCGCCGCCGCCACTAGAGAATTGACTTTAGCCCGCGTCAGTAACTCGCCAGATCGGATGTAAGTCTCCAGCGCGCGGTCATAGTCGCCAAGGTCAGCAAGCACATGCCCGATGGACGTAGTGGCCGCGAATTGTGACGCCAAATCACTGTCTTTGCGAAACGCATCTAGCGCTTGTTCAATCAGATCGAGTGCCTCGACGAATTCGCCATCCTGGTATTTTTGCTGACCGAGCGCGTGCAGTATCTTTGGACGAATCACTTCGAGCCGCGTTCCGGTGATATCTTGCAATAGCTCGGTGGCCTTTGTTCCGGCTGTGTCAGCGTCCGCACGCCGAATTGCCCTGCCGATCTCGCCATGCGTCAGGCAGTTGGCAAACGTATCTTCGCCAAGCTGTTTCGCATCCGCTATTCGAGCGGCGAGGGCTTCATCCGAGATAAACTCGACATTTTGAGCGGACACCGTGACATTCTGGCAAGCCACCCGAAGCCCCCTAGAACTCAGGATATCCGCTGACTGGAGCGCTCTTCGATTGTATTCGAGAGATTTTTCCGGATCGCCCAGCCCATCTGACATGGCCCCCATTCCAAGAAGGACGTGAGGCACAAACCCAGCCATCCCAGTCTCGTTCGCAACCGCAAGCGATCGGTTGTAGTGCTTTAGTCCTTCTTCGTACTCTTGCGCATAGAATTCGAAATTGCCGAGTATTCGATGAAGGATTGACTCAGCGTGCCGATTGTCGGTCGACTGGGCCCTTTTCAATAGATCGAGAACCTGCGCCTTGTCTTCGTCCTTCCCTTCGCTCACAAGATTTCGGCTGGCCATGGTACTGAAAATCAGAGCTGCATCGCCGCGGGTAGTATCGGCTAGCACTCTAAGTTCTTCGAGCGACAATCGACCGAGAAAGGTAGAAGCGTATTCTCGCGCAAATGCCGCTTGATGACGGTCGCTCATTGTAGGCAACTGGCTGACACACTCGCTTGCGGTCGTGTCGTCCTCCGCAAATGTCAGTTCAGGTTGCTTCGTCAAGGAAAAGCAGGCTTCAGGCTCGCTACCGACACCGGATTGCGAGCAAGCCGATACCAACAACGCGCCGCCCGCAAGCATTGTTGTTTTGAGCACCGATCGCGCTCGTGTATCGTCGCCGCGATCACACAAAAGCGCCCACATGCGCAGACATAATTTCCCGTCCATCGACCGTCCCTCCACTGGTCGCCAGCTGCTTCGTTAAACCGATCCCGCGCATGTTTCGCGCCGACCCGGTTAACCCCCAGCCATCCTCACAATTTTCGGTGGACTCAGGAGCTGCCGATCCATGCCTCTCCGTTACCACCCAATACCAGGACCGAGCCTTAGCAGCCTTGTCGCAGCAGCTGCCAAGGCTCGGTCGTTCCGCTGCCTGGTCTCAAAAACAGCGGCCTCCTTCACGCGCTGCCCTTCGAAGGTCCGATCATCCCTTTCGAATTGCAGCATAATTGTTGACCCATCGTGCGCGGCAAACACCCTATGCCGCCCCGCTTATCCAATGGTTTCTATCACCAATCGGCTTTGTGCCCTTTCAAGATCTTGCGGAGTTATTTGCGTTTGTGCGCATTGAGTTCGGCAAAGGGGATCGTCAGCGTTCGATCCGGGTTATCACGCTGCCCTTGGCTGATACCGGCATGAACAATCCGGCACCGGTGGCGGTGATCGCATCATGTTCCAGCTCTTCGACATCGAACGCCAGTTCAAGATCACCGACCGTCACAGCTTCTATCCCTCGGCGAGCCTTCCCTACCACATCGTTGTAATCTCGACTGAAATCTTCGACCAACTCGCGTTCGATCAAGCGGCGCACGTCCTGCCGTTCGAGGATGCGGACAAGCAAGTCGCCGACGCCGCGGTCCATATCGCCGAATACGTCAAGTCCCTCTACTCGGATGGTCTCGCTGCCGGTTTCGGACACGGGTCTACCGGTGAGCCAGATTGTCCCCCGTGATCGCGCTTCAAACCAATCGGACATTGCACCTGACCGAGCCACTTCGCCTTCGATCCCGACTGCGATCCGACCGTTTTCGGTGGCGTACAGAGTGACGTTGTCGAAATCCGCGTTGATCGTGCCGACGCCGTCGATCGCGATGCCATTATCGGCAAATCGGCGTAGCGCCCGCAAGATCACCGGCTCGACCTCGCGATAATCGGCCAGGACAGGCACGGTGACATCGAAACCGGGGGCTTGCGGTATCCCAAGGTTCGGACCCAGTGCAGTCGCCTCAGGTGTCGCGGGCTCGTCACCTACAAAGACTTGCAGGTCGGCGCGCAGCATTACGTCGGCAGATATCTCGCGGTCCGAGACCCTGACACCGCTCGCGCCCGCGCCTTCCGGTGCGAGGCGAAGCCACACCGGCGGGTTATCGCCGTTCAGCGAAAGCGTGGCAAAGCCGCTTTTCCAGGCCTTCTCGATTTCGGATCGAATATCGACCTTTCGGACTTCCGCTTCCAGCTGGCGTTCGGTGCGTTTCAGGACGCCGACCAACTCGGCATCGGCTTGTCGGGTGAATGTAATCCGTTGGCCAGCAACCGTGATCCCGGGTTCTTTGGTCCACCTATAACCAATGCGAATATCGGGCCTGAGCTGCCAGTCGCCTGCGACGCCCAGCCTTGCCTGCATTTGCAGGACAGCATTGGCCGTGGCTGTTTCGCGCTCGATAATGCCGCCAACATCGCGAATATCGATTGATGCACTCACCGGGAAGCTGGCCGACAGCATCTGGCCCTTGCCACTCATCGCTATTGCACCGCGCGTAACCCGTCCCACCAGAGTGCAGCCGACTTTCGGTGTGCGGAACAACTCTCTCCCGGCGACCCGGACTGTTTCGCGAGGAATGCAATCCTCGACACGTCGGTCAATGCTGGCAAGGGTGCGCGGGATTTCGCGCTCCAGCCCATCGCGCACCTGGGCAAGCGGCAGACCGACGGTCGCAACCACGGTTGATTGCTGCGGTTCGAACTGCGGCGGTGTGTCGATGCGCGGCGGCACCGGATAATCGGTGATGCGGATGTGGAACCAGAAGAAATAGGCAACTACTGCTGAAACGATCAGCAGCAATGCGGCAACGCCGATCAGCAACTTGCGCAAATGAACCCGCCCCCTGTTTCACCGCCTGCAATGCTTGATACTAGCGAAAAGCACCCTTTCGCAATGCGTCCCTGTGAGCAACTAGGTCCTGACCCTAGGACAAGAGCCAATCGAAAACCTCCGGTAGCCGTGCGGCCCACGCATTCTCCTCGTGTTCGGCACCCTCATAGGTGCGGCTCTCCCAATCGCGCCCGCGCTGCCAGCCCAATTCGCCCATGTGTTCGTCAATCACTGCCTGATAGGGCGGATAATAAGCGTCAAGCGTCTCGGTGCCATGGTCGAACCACAGCTTGCGGCCATCGGGCTGTCCCAGTTTCTCACTGAGCATAGTGCGCCAGATGGTCACGAGTTCGGGACTCGTCTCGGTCACGCTTTGCGGCGCGATGGCTGGCCAATGGGTGCTCACGCAACCCGCGCGGCCAAACACGCCGGGATGCTCAAGGAAAGCGTATAGGCTTATGAGGCCACCCATACTCGATCCGATGATCGCGGTCTCATCGCGCCCGGTCCGGGTGCGCAGGGCGCTGTCCAGCCAAGGCTTGAGCGAGCCGGTGATCCAGTCGAGATAAGCGCCAGAGGCGATCTCTCCGCCCGCATAGTCGTCCATCGCAGAGCGCAGGGCATCGCTGGCTTGTTCGTAAGCAGGTGCGGGCAGGTATTGCCGATATCGATCCTCACCGGGAGACCAGATGCCGACGATGATCCACGGACCTTCGCTATCCGCCAACGAATGGCGCATCATCGCTTTGTCGGCGGCCCATACCTTGTTGAAATTCGACAATGCCGGATCGAACAGATTCTGCGCGTCGTGCATATAGAGCACGCGATAGCTATCCGTGCTCGTGTCATAGCCGGGTGGTAGCCAGATCGTCAGGCGCTGTGGCGGCAAGCCGGATGCCTGGATATCGCGGAACTCAATAAAGCGCCCTCGCGCCTCCTTTGCAAACGCCCAACTCGGACACACCGTAAGCGTCGCACCGCCAAGGCTCCATCGAACCATAGAGCGCCTGTCGACACCTGGCATCAGGCCACCATTGCTTCGTCAGGAGCGGCGCAGTGTTTGGCGATGTAATCCTCATGTGTGGGCAGTCGGCCTACTGCGCGCTCGATTAGCTGGCGCAGATTGCCGAGGAATTCGCTCAATTGCGTGTCGGTGAGCTGATCGGCCATCGGGTCATAGCTTTGCGGCAATACACCCTGACCCAGCATCACCTGTACCCAGCTCGCTTCGCGAAAGAGATCATCGACATCGCGGCCAAGCCGACCGGACGAAGCGAACAGCTCAAGCTTGCGCGTCAGGCTGTCCGGCACGCTCATATGTTTGCAATAGCGCCAGAATTCTGAGTCCTCCCGCTCCGTCTGATTATAATGCAGGATCAGAAAATCGCGGATTTGCTCAAACTCTGCTGCACACCGGCGATTGTATTCCGCTCTTTCGGACGACGGATCGCCGCCGCGCGGAAACAGCTGGATCAGACGGCTGACATGGGCCTGGATCAGGTGGATCGAAGTCGATTCCAGCGGTTCGAGAAACCCGCTGGAAAGCCCGATGGCTGCGCAATTGTGCGACCAGAACTGCTCGCGCCGCCCGGTCGTGAAGCGGATGGGGCGCGGATCGGCGAGCGCTTTAGTTGGCAAGTGAGCCATAAGCATATCGCCCGCTTCTTCATCCGAGATGAAATCGCTAGAATAGACGTGCCCGTTGCCTGTCCGATGCTGCAAGGGAATGCGCCACTGCCACCCTGCCGTATGCGCAGTTGCTCGGGTGTAGGGCACCAGCGTCTCCAGCCGCTCGCTGGGCACAGCCTGCGCGCGATTGCAGGGCAACCATTTCGACCAGTCCTGATAGTCGACGCCCAGCTCCTGCCCTAACAGCAAGGCGCGAAAGCCGGTGCAGTCTATGAAGAAATCACCCGCGATCGTTTTGCCGTCCTGCAGCGTGATCGAGGCGATGTCGCCGCTTTCTCCGTCGCGCGCGACGCTTTCGACGATGCCTTCTGTGCGGCCGACGCCGCGTGCCTCGGAGTAAGTGCGCAGATACTCGGCGTAGAGGCTTGCATCGAAATGATAGGCGTAGGCGAGGCCGGTCATCGCGGTGTTTCCTACCTTGTCCATATGCGCAAAGCGGGCCTGGTCCGCCGCGACCTTGTGGAGTGAGTAGTGCCAAAGGTCGGGCGCGTTCGCGGTTTGCGCCGCGTGCCGCCGCCAAAGATGATGGAACGGGGCGCTGCCGACATTCAGCCCGGTATCGCCGAATGTGTGAAGATAGGAATCGCCCTTGCGGCCCCAATCGACGAATTCGATGCCCAGCTTGAACGTACCGTAGGTGTTCTTCAGGAAGTCCGCTTCATCGAGGCCAAGGATCGAATTCAAACGGATGATCTGCGGGATCGTCGCTTCGCCGACGCCGACCGTGCCGATCGCCTCGGATTCCACCAGCTCGATATCGAGGGTCGATCCCAGCAGCTTGGCAAAGGCGGCCGCCGTGATCCAGCCAGCCGTTCCGCCGCCGACGATCACCAGCTTCTGCACGCGTTTATCGTTCATTGGGTCTCTCTAGCGGTCGATCCCGCGCTTCTCGCTGTCAGTTTGGCCTGAAAAGGGCATTGATCGTCAAGCGTCCTTTGCGCGGATCGAGCGGCAAGGGCGCATCGTTGTCGATAATTCCGCTATGCAGCACATTGCCGCGATAAAATACTGCCTGATTGAAAGTACCCGCACTCGCATGAATCCGTTCGAAGAGGGGCGCGCCGTCTTCGATGTAGCGCGCAGGCGGCATGCCGGTGCGCCGTACATCCGCCTCCAGAGCGGCCTTGTATTGCGGGAAGGTCTCGGCAGTCAGGCTCTCCAGCCCTGTCGATTTATGCCTGAAGAACGCCGTGCCGCCATGATCGGTGCGGTGAAGGTACAACATCATGGCGATCAGATCGGGATTGGTGCCATCGACATGCGGCAGGCGCTGCATCGGGATGAGCTCCTGCGGAGGGGTGGTCACGATCGAAGACCAGACCTGAATACCCCAGCCATTTGGCGCTTTGCCAAAAGCATTGTCCAATATGGGTGACAGCTTCGAGAGCCACATTTGCGCGACACCGGGATCGAGCGGCGCGCGCAACCCCGGATATTGAGGTGTGACCTTTGCAAAATTTTGCAAAAAGATGCTTTCTATTGCTGTGTCAGGACGGACCATGAACTCATTGACTACAGCAAAGCTATGGTTTTGCGAGGAAAAATTGTTCAGTTCGGTTTTGGAAAGCGAAATTGCCCAATCTTGCGTCGTCACTGAAGGTTCTCGCTTGTTCATCTTGGCCTCGCGAAAGCTAACAGATTCTTCGCGCGAACCCAAATTGTCGAGGATATACAATTGAATTATAATGGAAAAATTTGATTCTGCCGAGAATCACATTGAAAATCTGTCCGGACTTGCGTGCTTTGCAACGAAGTGGCGACGGTTATGTTGAAAGAGTGTGGCCAGCGTGCCACAGCCTGTTGATTGTTTATCGAGGAATGACGGAATTTCGACCACTTAATGAGTCGAAATAATTGAAATAAAATGAGAAAAGTATGATTCGAGTGGAGGGGCGTTGCTTCACGATTGCTGATTTACGACCGTCATTTCTCACGCTATGAAAAAACCTGCAAACGCACGGGACAAAAATATAGTGCGTTCGGGGGAGAATATTGATGGGATTGACGCGTTTTTCCGCAAACGCTCGGCTGCTCAGTGGTGCGGCCATGGGTCTGGTAATGGTGGCTGGTGCAGTGCCAGCTGTCGCGCAAGAGACTGATGCGCCAGAGGCCGAGGTAGAAGGTGAAGAGAACCAGATTCTCGTTACCGGTATTCGAAGCTCGATCGAGACATCGCTTGAAGCAAAGCGAGAGGCCACCAGCATTGTCGAGGTGATCTCGTCCGAGGACATCGGGCAGTTGCCTGATCTTTCGATTGCAGATGCACTGGCTCGCTTGCCAGGCGTTACGGCTCAGCGTGTGCGTGGCCGTTCGCAGCAGATTTCTATTCGCGGCCTCGGCCCCGATTTCTCGCTCTCGCTGCTGAATGGTCGCGAAGTCGTTTCTGCGGGTAACAATCGTGGCATCGAGTTTGATCAGTTCCCGTCGGAGCTGATCAATCAGGCTGTCGTCTACAAGACCGGCGATGCTCAGCTCGCAGCCATCGGCATCGCTGGTGCAGTTGATCTGCGCACGGTTCGCCCGCTTGACTTCAACAGCCGCCAGATCAACGTCTCGGCGCGTTACGTGGTGAATGACAGCGGATCGTTGAACCCTGACTTTTCTTCGGACGGTTTTCGTTTTTTCGGATCGTTGATCGATCAGAACGCGGACGGCACCGTGGGCTGGTCGCTTGGTGCGACGGTTCAATCGATCCCGACACACTTTATCTCACGCGAGTTGAAAACCAATCAGTTCCAGGTCGGCCGTGACGATAGCGGTTTGCTCTATGCGGCGGATAACCCCCGCCAAGGTGTGGTCAGTCGCGATTTCGAGCGTGTTTCTGTCGCCGGTACGCTGCAGTTCGATCCGTCGGATTCGCTCGATGTCATGTTCGACGTTTTCTACACCGACACTCAGGACACCGGGATTTTCCGTGGTACGGAAACGCCGATCGCTTCATGGAGCGGCGCTACGTTCGAAGGCGCAACCGGGGCCGGACCATTCGCTGACAGTGCGACGTATTCGGGCGTGGTGCCTATTCTTCGTACCGATACCGAAGGCAGCGAATCGGAGATTTTTGCCCTCGGCACCAATCTCGCCTGGGGCCTGTCCGACAACCTGACTTTCGTGTTCGACTACGGCTACTCCACACTCGATCGCAGCGACATCGATTACGAATCCTATGCTGGCACCGGTCGAGCTCGTTCCGGCGCGCAGGACACTCTCACCTTCAACACGCCGAGCAGTGGCCGTTACAGCATCGATGGTGTGCTCGATTACACCGACCCGGCCAACGTGCTGCTCACCGATCCAGGCGGCTGGGGCCAGGTTGGCTTCATCAAGGAGCCTGAAATCGAGGATACGCTCCACCAGGTTCGCGGTGAACTGGCGTATGAATTCGATGGCGGCTTCCTCGATAATATCACCGTCGGTTATCTCTACACCGATCGCAGCAAGAGCTTCGATTCCAACGAGAGCTTCCTGCGTCCGAGCAATCTGTTCGTCGATGGCTCACTCGCGATACCATCAGGCGCGATCGTCGGCTCGACCGATACGGGAGGGCTGAACAACAATATCCTCGCCTATGATCCTTCGAGCTTCCTGACCGACGGTACGTATCTGGTTGAGAAGGCGACCTTCGATACCGAGTGGACCGTGGATGAAGAGGTTCACAACATCTACATCCAGGCCAATATCGACGCGGATCTGGGCAACATCCCGTTGCGCGGCAATATCGGCTTGCGGTATTCGGACACGACCCAGTCCTCGACCGGTACGATCGGTGGCGGTTTGCTGAATACCATTACCGAGAGCTACGACGACTTCCTGCCGAGCGCGAACCTCAGTTTCGAAGTCGCCGACAACCTGTTCGTCCGGCTTGCCGCAGCCCGCACCATTACGCGTGCCCGGCTGGATCAGATGGCGGCGAACCAGAACATCACCGCCAATCCGCTGGCCTGTGCCGATACCGACGGGGATCAGGTTCCGGATACGGTGCTTGGCTTTAACCCACCGTCGCTAGTTTGCTTTAACCTAAGCGGCGGAAACCCGGCTCTTAGACCTTATGAGTCGGTCTCTTACGACCTTTCAGTCGAGAAGTACTTCTCTGCCGGCTCCGCGATTATCGTCGCGGTGTTCCACAAGGATCTGTCGGACTGGGTGATCGATTTCACGGATACGATCGATCTCGAACAGCAGATCCAGAATGCCGGATTTGGCAGCATCCTTACTACGGCGCCTGAACTGGCCACTGGTAACTTCAGCGGTCCGGTGAACTTCGCCGATGGTTCGATTACCGGTATTGAAGGCACCGTGCGGGTCGATTTCGTCGACATCACCAGCGCGCTGGATGGTTTTGGCGGTTTCTTCAGTATCACTTACGCCGATGCGGAAGTCGAAGATCAGAACGAGGCTTCGCTGCCGATCCCAGGCTACTCGGACACGACCTGGTCGGCCGATCTTTATTATGAGAAAAACGGCTTCCAAGCGAAAATTGCGGGACGTTTCCGCAGCGGCTTCCTTTCCGAAGTGCAAAACTTCGATGGCAGCCTCAGCGGTGCAAATGCGCGCAACGAGACCATTCTCGATGGCCAGATCGGATACACGTTCCAGGACGAGAGCGGCCCGCTGAAAGGCTTGGCGCTCCAGTTCGAAGCGCTGAACATCACCAATGAACCGTTCGTAACGGAAAATGATCTGTTCGATACCGCGGGCAGTCAGATCGGCACCTTTGCGAGCCGGCATGAGATCTATGGTCGGACGTATAATTTCACAATCCGCAAGGCATTCTGAGTACCATTTGGGTCGCAAATGGGGGAGGGGCTCGCTGCGTGCAGCGGGCCCCTTTTTTGCAAAGCGTTGCTTGGTTAGATTTAGGCCGCGTGTGGAGAGGGGCAGTGCTGCGCGAGGAAGTCCGCATGGTTCGGCATTGCCGCAACCGCATCGCCCATCGCCTTGGAAATCGCCGCCATTCGATCTGCGACCGGCACCTGATCACGCATCTGGGCAAGCGCCGGTGCGCGGCGCGGGACGATATTCTGGCCGAGATAAACCGCGATCCAGCTTGGGTTCTTGAACAACTCCCGCTCGTCCGAGACGATGAGGCCGTAATCGCGGAAGTGGTCGATCTTGTACTGCAAGATATCCGGGATCGGCATGTTCGCGCAATAGCGCCACAGCTCTGAATCGTCCCTCTCCGTTGCCTTGTAGTGGAGGATCAGAAAGTCGCGGATGCGCTCATATTCGGCCGTTGTCTGCGCGTTGTATTCTTGCGCGAGCAGCGGCGACATCTCGGCATCCGGCATCAGCGCGATGAGCCGCAGGATGCCATATTGAATGAGATGCAGGCTGGTCGACTCCAGCGGCTCCATAAAGCCAGCCGAAAGGCCGATGGCAACGCAATTCTTTTCCCAGAACTTGCGGCGCTTGCCTGTAACGAAACGGAGTGTGCGTGGGTCCGCCTGCGGCTCTCCATCAAGCGAGGTCATCAACGTGGTGGTCGCCTCGTACTCGTTGATGAAATCGCTGCAATGGACATAGCCATTGCCAGTGCGGTGCTGCAGCGGGATGCGCCATTGCCACCCGGCGGCCTTGGCCGTTGAGCGGGTGTAGGGCACGATCTCCTCGCCCTTGGAGCACGGAACCGCGACCGCGCGGTCGCATGGGAGCCAGTGCTGCCAGTTATCGTAGCCTGCTTTCAGAGTGTCCTCGATCAACAGCCCGCGAAAGCCGCTGCAATCGATGAACAATTCTGCCTCGAGCTCATCGCCATTCTCAAGCGTCACACTCTTGATGAAGCCATCCTCGGCCCGCAAGGTTGCATCGACGACACGACCTTCGATCCGTTCTACCCCGCGCGCTTCGGCAAATTTGCGCAAGTACGCGGCGTAAAGCGTGGCATCGAAGTGATAGGCGTAATCGAAGGTCGACTGAATCTGCCTTCGGTCGGGGGACGGGTGGGAGAACTTTCCGGCCCTGGCCATCGCCCAACACATCGAAAACTCGTCGATCGATGCGTCTATCCGTCCGGCCAGGCTCTCCCGCATCCAGAAATGGTAGAACGGGACGCTGTCGAATTCTGCACCATACTGGCCGAATGGGTGGAAATAGGAGTGCCCCAATCGCGTCCAGTCAACGAATTCGATGCCGAGCTTGTACGATCCGGCGGTTTCCTTGATGAAGGTCGCCTCGTCGATGCCGAGCCTTTGGTTGAAATGGCGGATTGGTGGGATCGTCGCCTCGCCAACGCCCACTGTGCCGATCATTTCGGATTCGATCAGCGTAATACTACAGCGCTTACCCAGCGAGTGCGCGAGCGCGGCGGCTGTCATCCATCCGGCGCTGCCACCGCCGACGATGATGATCGATTTGAGGGGCGCGTACTCCTGAGCCAATTCAGCCACCGCAACTGTCCCGGATCAGCAGGCTGGTTTCAAGCCGGTCAGAGGTGGCGAGGCAGCCCTGACTGTCGATCAGCTTGGAAACCAGCATCCGTCCGGCGATGTTCGCATCCTGATCGATCGTCGTCAGTCGCGGGGTCACCAGGCGAGAGGCAGGGATGTTGTCATAGCCAACCACCGAGACATCATCTGGCACGCTACGCCCAGCAAGAGTGAGCGCGCGGATGGCGCCGATGGCGATCAGGTCACTGGCGGCGAAGATCCCGTCGAACTCCAACCCTTGCGCGATCGCCGAACGCGTCACGGCCTCGCCTGAATGGACATCGAAATGCGCCGACAGCGACAGCTCTTCCAGTACGGGCAAGTCTGCCTGTTCGTGCGCCAGCCTGTATCCGCGATACCTTTGCTCGGCTTCAGGCGCTTCGGTGTCGCCCAGGAACAGGATACGTCTCCGACCAAGCCGGATGAGGTGTGATGCGGCGCGGCGACCGCCTGCAACATTGTCCGAACCGATTGTGCAATAGGATGAATCGTCGAATTCGGCGCCCCAGACCACAAAGCGATTGTCGCGAATGCATAAGGTGTTGAACGCGCTGTGCAACGAGCTTTGCCCGATGAAAATAACTCCGGTCGCCCGGCTGGTGTTCATGGCGTATTCGAGGTCTTCCGCCGACCTTGGGCTCAGGTGGCTGACCACCAGATCGGCGTTACGTTCGCGCGCAGCTTCGGCAATTCCGGCAAGCAGCTCCAGGAAGAACGGGTCCGCCACCCGCGTTTCGCGAGCCTGAGGGGCGGGTACGATGACCGCGATTGTCGCCTCTGCACCGATTGGGCCATTGGGCATATTGCTGCGGAAATCGTAATCATGCGCGCGCGCAATTTTCCAGATGTCCTGCTTGGTCCGCCGCTTTACCGCCGGGCTGTCATTGAGTGCGCGCGACACGGTCGAGATGGAAACACCGGCTTCGCGTGCAATGTCTTCGAGCCGGGCGGATTTCCTCGCTCGTTCGCTAGTGTCCTCCATCACTACGTGCCCCTCACCGCCCAATAACCAGACCGCCGCGCCAGCGTGGTCGGAACGGCGGTGCCGCTGCCTTCCTCGTCCACATTAGCGACCACCTTGCCCGCTGTAAAAGCGTCTGGCGGTGACCATTCAACCGGATGATCGGCAAGGTTGAATGCGCACAGCACGTCACAACCTTCCCCGGATCGGACGAAGGCGACGATCTCGTCTGGCGTGTCGAGCAACTCGCTGTCGCCCATCACCAGCGCGGGGAGCGCCTTGCGCTCGGCCAGCAGGTGCCTTGTGTAGCTGATCAGCGAGGACGGGTCCTTGATCTGCTGATCAATCGCCAGCGCTGCATGATCGCGATCGACCTTGAGCCATGTGCGATTGGCCTGCGAGAAACCGGCTTGCGGCGCGTTGGCGTTCCACGGGATAGGCGTGCGCGCGCCGTCGCGACCCAGAGTGTGCGGCCAATTGGTGATCGCTTCGGGATCGAGAAGGTCTTCGAACGCGACGAAGCCCTGTGGCAGGCCCAATTCTTCGCCCTGATAGATGATCGGATTGCCGCGTAGCGACAGCAACAGCAGCATGTTGAGCCGCGCGATCTGGTCCTGGTCCTCACCATCGCTCCAGCGGGTGACCGCGCGCGGCGCATCATGGTTCGAAAATGCCCAGCTTGGCCAGCCTTCCTCGGGTGTGCCGTCCCATTGCGAAAGGCTTGCGCGGACACGAGCGGCGGTAAGATCGGGAGCGTAAAGAAAGTCGAAATTGTACGCGCTGTCGAGCCGCTTGCCGCCCTCGGTGAAGGCTTTCATTTCGGCCAGCGGATCGGGTCCGCCGACCTCGGCCACGGTAAAACGTCCTTCATACTCATCAAGCACGCCGCGCAGCCGCTCCAGAAAAGCGGGAATGTCGTCGTGCGACTGGTTGTATTGCTTGATCTGCATGTCGAACGGTCGCGTCACCGCGTCCATCGGCGCACCCGAAGGCGGATTGTCGCGTAGTTCGGGGTCATGCATCGAGAAATTGAGCGCATCCATACGGAAGCCATCGACCCCGCGGTCCAGCCAGAACCGCATGACATCAAGCACAGCCTCCTGAACTTCGGCGTTGTGCACGTTGAGATCGGGCTGACTGGTCAGGAAATTGTGCAGGTAATACTGCTTGCGCGGTCCATCCCATTGCCATGACGACCCGCCAAAGACCGATTGCCAGTTCGACGGCGGAGAGCCGTCCGGCTTGGGGTCAGCCCAGACATACCAGTCGGCCTTGGCATTGGAGCGATCGACGCGGCTTTCCTTGAACCATGCATGTTCATCGGAGGTGTGTGAATAGACTTGATCGATGATGACCTTCAGCCCGAGCGCATGCGCGCGCTCGATGATCCGGTCGAAATCCTCGAAGGTGCCGTAGCTCGGATCGATGCCGCAATAGTCGGAAACGTCGTAGCCGAAATCTTTCATCGGAGAGGTGAAGAACGGCGAGATCCAGATGCCGTCGACGCCGAGAGACGCGATGTATTCAAGGCCATCGGCAATGCCGCGCAGGTCGCCAATCCCATCGCCATCGGTGTCGCGAAAACTGCGCGGATAGATCTGATAGATCACCGCACCGCGCCACCAATCGAGCTGTTCGGTAGTGTCTGTCTGACCGGTAAGGGCACGCATCTCGTTCATTCGGCGGACTCTACAACTTTGGCGACGCATGCGCCAAATGGCCCCAGCGTGATCGCCACACTGCCAGGGGCTGCGACAGTTTCCGCGCAGCTTCCATACAGCGTCTGTAGCATGCGGGCGCTGTAGCCGATCTTGGCATGCCCGCCGAGCGGTGCGTCCGACGTGTTGAACGCAAGAAAATACTCGCTCCCGTCTGTGGGATCGAAGCGGGAATAGCTGATCAAACCGGGCTTCATATCATCATAACTGCGTTCCACCTGACGACCACGGCGCAGCGCGGGATGGCTGGCGCGTATAGCGGCGAGTTCGCTGATGGTTCTATAAAGCGGATGCCGAATATCGAAGTTTTCTTCCGCCGTTGTGGCATCTGTTCCGATGAGCGCATTGTCGTTGTAGCTGGCCGTCTGGCTCGCGAACATATCTTCGCGCGCTGCCTGATCATTGCCGTCACCCACAAAACCCTGTTCGTCGCCGTAATAGATCACCGGCGAACCGCGCAACGTCATCATCATGACGTGGCCGAGCGTCACGCGGGCCAGCAATTCGGATTGCGAGATATCGGGATTGTCCGCTTTGACCAGTGTTGAGAACCGGCCCATGTCGTGATTACCGAGGAATGTTGGCATGGCGCGCGCAGCGTCTTCGCCCCCTTCATAATTCACATCACCATCGAACATTTCGTTTAAGGCACCAGCTGGTGCTCCCCGGCTCAGGATATCACGCAAGCCAGCTTGAAATGCGAAATCGAGCACAGCAGGGAAGCCATCACGGCGCGTGAAACGGGCAAGAAATCCGCTATCGCGACTTTCGGAATAGACCTCTCCGAAGATGTGGAAGTTTGCGATGCCTTCTTCCTCAGCGGTCTTGCGGATGGCCGGCACGAAGCTTTGCCAGAATTCCGGGTTCACATGCTTGGCGGTGTCGATCCGAAATCCGTCGATGCCGAAGCGGGTGATCCAGCTCTGATAGATTTCGATCATTCCTTCGAGGACGCGAGGATGCTCGGTGTAGAGATCGTCGAGACCGGCAAAATCGCCATAGGTGCTGCTCTCACCCGAGAAGGTCGAGCTGCCGCGATTGTGGTAGTAGATAGGGTCGTTAAGCCAGGCAGGGACTTTGATATCCCTCTCGGCTTCCGGAACAATGGGTGTGTAGGCGAAATTGGGCGCGACCAGCTTTGAAAAGTTCTCCGCTGTTTGCACATCATCGCCCAAAAAGCCGGGATTGATAGCTTCACCGTCCGGGCCACCGCGCGTCGAATAGGGATACTCGGCGAGGCTGCGATAGGCGTAGTCGTTCGCTTCGCCTTCGACATAGCCGATCACATCGGCGGTGTGGTTGGTGATGATGTCCATGTAGACCTTCATCCCGCGAGCATGGGCCGCCTCGACGAAAGCCTTGAATTCCTCGTTCGTCCCGAAATGCGGATCGATGCTGGTGAAGTCGGTCACCCAATATCCATGATAGCCCGCGCTTTCCTGGCCTGGAGAGCCCTGAACCGGCTTGTTCTCGAAGATCGGGGCAAACCAGATCGCGGTGATGCCCATGCCCTGAATATAGTCGAGCTTCTCGATAAGGCCTTTCAGGTCGCCGCCATGGAAGAAGCCCTTATGCGTCGGGTCATAACCATGCGTCAGCCGATCGCCCTCGATCCCGCCGCGATCATTTGTCGGATCGCCGTTCTCGAACCGATCTGGCAGGACGAAATAGACCACTTCGTCTTCGGGTAAACGATCGGAGATTTCGGTAGACAATGTCGCCGCGTCAGACGGCACCTCGGCCATCGCCACGCTCGATCCAATCGCAAGCGACGTGGCTCCCAGAATCGGTAGCAGGATTCGTTTCATCAATAGCCCCTCCGTCTGCACAAATGCCATTTCAGATGGTGTTTTGCAAATGTTTGTAGTTCACGTACTGAACGGCTGCTGAGTGTGAATTTGCAAGCTATTATATGATGATGCGCTGATCTGGCTAAGATTTCATGCGCTTTAGCCACAGCAAAAAACAAAGCTTCTTGCAAATCTTTGCAGGCTCGGCACAGTGTAGCGCAAAGAGCGCGGATCGACACGCGCCGAAGGGTATCGCCGATCTAGGCGACAAGAGCTTCGAGGTCACGCGGTAACGCCAACAAAGGCGGCGCGATCTACGGATCGGAGAGGGCGAGAGGGACACAATGAGCGACGCATTAAGCGGAGCTGGGCGCAAACCGGCGATGGACCCGATGCAAATCTGGAACATGAGTTTCGGATTTCTCGGCATTCAGATCGGGTTCGATCTGCAGAACGGCAATGTCAGCCGGATTTTCCAGACGTTGGGGGCTGAGGTCAACGAGCTCGCGATCCTGTGGATCGCCGCGCCGATGACCGGGCTGATCGTCCAACCGATCATCGGCCATTTATCCGATAATACGTGGGGTCGATTTGGTCGCCGCCGCCCCTATTTTCTCATCGGTGCGATCCTGGCGAGTTTAGCGCTGTTCATCATGCCGAACTCGCCGACGCTCTGGGTCGCGGCAGGCATGCTGTGGATCATGGACGCGTCGCTCAACATCACGATGGAGCCGTTCCGTGCTTTCGTTGGCGATAATTTGCCCGACCGACAGCGAACGAAGGGCTATGCCATGCAGAGCTTCTTCATTGGGGTGGGGGCCGTAATCGCCGGGGCGTTGCCTTGGATGATGACCAACTGGATGGGGCTGTCGAACACCGCACCCGCAGGTGAAATACCCGAAACGGTGCAGTGGGCGTTTTATATCGGCGGCGCGGCTTTGCTGGCTGCGGTGTCGTGGACCGTGTTCAAAACAAAGGAGTACAGCCCCGAACAAATTGCCGCTTACGAAGCTGCAAGGCACGCCGCGCTCGGGATAGAGACGTCGGATGCAGAAACCGTTCGCCGCAGCGCCGGGCAGTTTCAGAGCGGTGGCCTTCTCTGGATACTGATCGGCGCGGCGTTTGCCGCCTTTGTTTTCTACGGCCGTGGCGAACCCAAACCAGCATGGCTGGGTGAGGTCGAGATCGCGCAGGAGCTCTACGTTCTTGCCGGGTTGATTGCGGCTTTCGGGGTGATCCAGATGATCGCTGGAATGATGCGGAGCAGCGGCAACGACCAGAACGGCTTTATGGAAGTGGTGAACGATCTGTTCGCGATGCCCACGACGATGCGTCAGCTTGCCGTGGTGCAATTCTTCAGCTGGTTCGCGATGTTCGCGATGTGGATTTACGGCACGCCTGCGGTCGCTGAGTACCATTTCGCATCGCCCGACCCGGCAACGCAAGGGTATCAGGATGCAGCCGATTGGTGGGCGCTGCTTGGGTCGGTGCGCAACGGGATTGCTGCGGTGGCTGCGCTCGGCTTTATCTGGATCGCTGCGCGCATGGATCGACGGCGATTGCACGCAGCCAACCTGTTCATCGGAGCGGCGGGGTTTGTCGCGATGCTGCTGATCCGCGATCCGAACCTGTTGTGGCTGCCGATGGTGGGGGTCGGGATCGCCTGGGCCTCGATCGTATCGCTGCCCTATGCGATCCTCGCAGGGTCTGTGCCCGCAAAGAAGATGGGCATTTACATGGGCATCTTTAACATCTTCATCGTCGTGCCTCAGTTGATCGCCGCGACATTGCTCGGCTTCCTGCTGACGACATTCTTCGAAGGGGCACCGATCTGGGCGCTGATGATTTCGGCGGTTTCGTTCGCGCTGGCGGCGATAGCGACGTTCTTTGTGACTGATGGTGCGACAGCTCTGCAAGAGAAGCACGGCGTGGCGACGGAGCCAGCACGATGAAGCGGATACTTACAGCATTCGCCGCCCCGCTCGCACTGGCCGGTTGTGACAGCACCCCGCAAACGGCTGCGTCATACGAGCCGCAATCCTATGTGAAGGTGGCCGCGCCCGATTGGACTGCGGATGCCGTCATCTACCAGATGAACACGCGGCAGTTCTCACCCGAAGGCACTTTTGCCGCTGCGCAGCAGCAACTGCCCCGGCTCGCCGACATGGGCGTCGACATCATCTGGCTGATGCCGATCCACCCGATCGGGGAAGAGAAGCGCAAGGGCGAGATGGGCAGTCCTTACGCGGTGAAGGACTACCGAGCGGTCAACCCCGATCTCGGCACCGAGGAGGAATTTCGCGCCTTTGTGGACGAGGCTCATCGGCTCGGCCTGAAGGTCATTCTGGACTGGGTCGCCAACCATTCTGCGTGGGACAATCCGCTGACCAGCGAGCATCCCGACTGGTATCTCAAGACGCCAGAGGGCGAGATGATGCCACCCGAGGGGACCGATTGGTCGGACGTCGTCGACTTCGATTATTCGAACCCGGACATGCGCCGCTACATGACCGAGAGCCTCACCTACTGGGTGCGCGAATTCGACATCGACGGATACCGCGCGGACGTCGCCGGGTACGTCCCGCTCGATTTCTGGGAGACCGCGCGAGCCAAGCTGGAGGCGGTCAAACCTGTCTTCATGCTTGCCGAATGGGAGACCCGTGACCTCCATGCCAAGGCGTTCAACGCGACCTATGCCTGGGGCTGGAAGGAAGCGATGCAAAAGCTTGTGGCCGATGGGAGCGGGGCAGGGCCGATGCGCGGGTACTATGCCGGGCAGCAGACGACCTGGCCAAGCGCCGCATATCGTATGGTCTACACCGACAACCACGATCAGAATTCCTGGGATGGAGTGGCCTCCGAGATTTACGGACCAGCCTATGAGGCGGCGATTGCGCTGAGCTTTGTCGGCCCGGGAATGCCGCTGATTTACAACGGTCAGGAAGCCGATCTTGACAGGCAACTCGAATTCTTCACCAAGGACGAGATCGAGTGGAAAGAGGGGCGATATGCCGCCCTGTTCCGCAAGCTGATTGCGCTCAGGACCGAGGAGCAGGCCTTATGGAACGGCTCCGATGGCGCGCCGATGGTGGAAGTGCCCTCAAACGCCAGCGCCGACGTGCTTAGCTTCGTGCGCGGCGATGCAGGCGAGCGGGTCTTCGCGGTATTCAACCTGTCCCCGCGAGCGCAAACGGTCGATTTCGAACTGGCTCGTCACCACGGCGACTATGCCGATGCGATGTCGGGCGACGTGGTTAGGTTTGACACCGGAAGCAAGGCACTTGATCTCGCGCCTTGGGGCTACCGCATTTTCCGCGAGGTAGAATAGTTCAGGGCTGCTGAATCACCACCGTTTGGCCCGCGCTGACATTGGGTCGGATCGTCTCGGTTCCGTCGGGCCAGATCACCCGCAATCCGCCTTGCACATTCGATCCGAGGCCAAAGATCTGGTCGGTCGAGTTGTGCGAGGTGAAATTGCTGTTCACCGCCACGAGGCGGGTCTGGGTGGTGTCGGCAATAGTCAGCTCGACAATTGCGCCCACTGCATGGGTGTTCGGCGCTTTCCCGCGCAGCCGCACCTTGATCGTGTTCGCGCTCGCAAGCTGATTTTCCCAATAGATCGCAGCGCCCGTCGGTTCGGCCGTCAGTAGCAGAACGTCGACATCGCCATCATTGTCAAAATCGTCGCACACGATGCCGCGTCCCTGATCGGTGTCGCGCATGTTCGAGGCATCTGCGGCGTCCAGAAATGTCCCGTCGCCTTGGCTCATCCACAGTCGGCTGGTGTCGTCGACATAGAGCGAGGCGGACGGGTCTTTACCCGCTTCCCAGCCATTGGTCTGGTAGATATCGAGCCACCCGTCGGCGTTGAAATCAGCAAAGCACGATCCCCAGCCCCAGCCGCCCGGTTCGACGCCAGAGGAGGCTTCGCGGCGGAAGCTCGCTCCGCCGAGATTGCGGTAAAGCCGGTTGCCGTTGATCGACGAGATGAACCAGTCGAAATCGCCGTCATTGTCGAAATCGCCGACGGCGCTGCCCATCCCGTTTTCATCATCAGGTGTGAAGCCGACACCGCTGAAGGTGCCGTTGCCATTGTTGACCAGCACTTTCGATCCGCGGAAGTCGGACACCATCAGAATATCGAGGTCGCGATCGCCGTCGATATCGACGAAGCTGGGCGCGAAAGTGTAATCATAGTTCGGTCCCAGCACACCCGTTGGCAGGTCGAATGCCAGCAGATTGGCGATGCCGCTGATCTGACTTACCGGAGTGAAACGTGGCGCGCCGGACGTGCTGTCATTGCGCCACAGCGTCTCGGTTTCGCCGGGCACCGATGGATTTCGCGGCGTGCCCCAATGCGCCATCAGCACATCGAGATCACCGTCCGCGTCGTAATCGCCCAGTGCGATCGAGATGGTCTGCTCGCTCGACGCATTGTCGAAACCCGAGCCCGTAGTTGCGTCGGTAAAGCTGCCGCTGCCATTGTTCAGGAACAGCTTGGTTGGCCCGCTCTCCAGCCCACCGAGCAGCAGGTCGAGATCGCCATCGCCGTCAAGATCGCCGAAGGTTGGCCCGCTATGCTTGCCATTGGCGCCCGCACTCAAGGTAAAGGCAAGACCTGCGGCTGCTGCGCGTTCTTCGAAACGCGTGCCGCCCTGATTGACATAGAGCAGGTTGGGGCCGCTATCACCGCGAGCGACAAACACATCCAGATCGCCGTCATTGTCGATATCGCCCGATGCCGCTCCGCCCGCGAATTGTGCCACCATCGGGTTCAGACCAGCGGTGAAACCAAAATCATGGGCCACCTGCATCGCGCTCGTGCGGTCGACAAAGGTGGTGTTAGAACCTGCCGGGAGAGTCGCGGTCGTGGGCGGCGGGCTGGGTGCAGGCGTCCCACCGCCACCAACGGGTGCTGCCGAAGGCTGAGGAGCGCTATCCTCTCCCCCGCAGGCGCTTAACATCGCGGCGTAAGCGCAAGTGGTGAGCATCGCTTTGATGCGAATGTTAGCCATCGGATCCCCTCATGGCGGCGCGATGCCCACGCCGCTCCCTTGTGCAAAAGTTTGCAGAGTTTTTGCTTGGAGAAAAGAGGGAATTTCATATTATACGCCGCGGAGAGTGCAGAGATTTGCAGGAATTTGCACAATTGCCTGCGGGAGAGGAAGAATGTTGGGGTCGATCACCAAACTTGCCGTCGTGGCGTCATTCATCGCGTTGTTTGCGGCACCGTTGCGTGCAGAAACCGCTCAGGTCATTTCGCCGGATGGAAAAATCTGGGTCAATGTGTCTGACGATGACGGGCGAGCAACCTACTCGGTCTATTACGACGGCGAATTGGTGATGGAGCCAGCTTGGCTTGGCCTGCTGTTCGCCGATCATCACGGTTTCGAGAAAGACCTCGAAATCACCGGCTATGTGCGCAATTCCGTCGATGAGAATTGGGAGCAGCCCTGGGGTGAACGCCGCGTAGTGCGCGACAATCACAACGAGGTTGCCGTTGCATTCGCTGCGACCGAAGGCCCGGAACGGCACATGACCGTGCGCTTCCGTGTGTTCGATACCGGGATCGGCTTCCGCTATGAGCTGCCAGAGCAAGAGGCGCTTGAAGGCGATCTTCGCATCACCCACGAACTGACGCAGTTCAAGATCGGCGAGAAAGCCGATGCGTGGTGGACGCCCAGCCGCCAGTTCAACCGTTACGAATACATCTATCGCACCGGTAAAGCGGGTGTGGTCGACGATGCGCACACTCCGGTGACTTTCCGCCAACCGTCAGGGCTGCATATCTCGATCCACGAAGCCGCGCTGGTGGACTATTCGGGCATGTCCTTGCTTGCGGCGCGCCCTGGTAATTTCGAAGCAGCGCTTCGTCCCGGTGCCGACGGGATCAAGGTTCATACCAAGGCGCCGTTCAAATCCCCCTGGCGCACGATCCAGATCGCGCCAGACGCGCCGGGTCTGATTAACTCCGACATCATCCTGAACCTCAACGAGCCCAACAAGCTCGGAGATGTTTCCTGGGTCGAGCCCGGCAAATATGTCGGCATCTGGTGGGCGATGCATATTCGCGAGCGCACCTGGGGCAATGACGGCATTCACGGCGCGAACAATGAAGACACACGGCGCTATATCGATTTCGCCGCAGAGCATGGTTTCAAGGGTGTCTTGGTAGAAGGCTGGAACATTGGTTGGGACGGTGACTGGTTCAACAATGGCGAATTGTTCAACTTCACCGAGGCTTATCCCGATTTCGACCTCGCGGAGTTGAACCGTTACGCCATGGGTAAAGGCGTGCGGATCATCGGCCACCATGAAACCAGCGGCGACGTCGCCAATTACGAAGCGCAGATGGGTGACGCCTTCGATCTATATGAACAGGTCGGCGTGACGCAGGTGAAAACCGGTTATGTCGCCGATGCAGGCCATATCGTCAGCTATGACGAGAACGGCGTGAAGCAATATCAGTGGCATGACAGCCAGTTCATGGTCGATCATCACCTGCGTGCCATGAAAGAGGCAGCCAAGCGCAAGATTTCGATCAATGCGCATGAGCCGGTCAAGGATACCGGCCTGCGCCGCACCTATCCCAACTGGATGACCCGCGAAGGCGCACGCGGCATGGAATTCAACGCCTGGGGCACGCCGCCGAACCCGCCCTCGCATGTTTCCACGCTGGCGTTCACCAGAATGCTCGCAGGCCCAATGGACTTCACGCCTGGCATCTTCGATCTGACACCGAACGAGAACCCGCCCGTGCGCGAGGATATGCAGCGCGGTGATCCTTCCAACCGTCCGCAGACGACGCTGGCGAAGCAGTTGGCATTGTATGTGGTGCTTTATTCACCGCTTCAGATGGCCGCCGACCTGCCCGAGAACTACGAAAAGCGTATGGATGCCTTTCAGTTCATCAAGGACGTGCCTGCCGATTGGGAAGAAAGCATCGCGCTCGAAGGCGAAGTCGGCGAATATGTCGCGATCGCGCGGCAGGAGCGCGGCGGCACCGACTGGTTCCTAGGCGCGGTCACCGACGCCAACCCGCGCGATGTCACGGTGACGCTCGACTTTCTCGAAGCCGGCGAGACATATCTGGCTCAGATCTATCGCGATGGCGATGAAGCGCATTGGGACACCAATCCCTACGACATCGTGATCGAAACTCGCGAGGTTACTGCGGGCGAGGCGATGTCTCTGCCACTTGCATCATCGGGCGGAGCGGCGATCCGTTTCATCAAGCAATAGGGGCGGGGAAACTGCGCCACCGAGTGCTTTACAAGGGCAATACACCTCGATAGCAAGGGCTCCAACAGGAGACCCTTTGCTATGCTCGAACTGCGCAATGTCAGCCATGTCTATTCCAACGGCACGCGGGCGCTCGATGATGTAACGCTGAATATTCCCAAGGGTATGTTCGGTTTGCTCGGACCCAATGGTGCGGGCAAATCCACCCTGATGCGCACGGTCGCGACCCTGCAATCGCCGACCGAGGGCAGCATCACATTCGATGGTCTCGATATCCTTGCGGAGCCTGAAGAGCTGCGCAAACGCCTCGGTTATTTGCCTCAGGACTTCGGCGTGTATCCGCGCGTATCGGCCTATGACATGCTCGATCACATGGCGGTGCTGAAAGGCATTGCATCATCGAAAGAGCGTAAGGACACGGTCGAAACGCTGCTCGCGCAGGTAAACCTGTGGGATGTGCGCAAAAAGGCGATTGCCGGTTTTTCCGGCGGGATGCGCCAGCGTTTCGGCATTGCGCAGGCGCTGATCGGCAATCCCGACCTCATCATCGTGGATGAGCCGACGGCTGGCCTCGATCCTGAAGAACGCAACCGGTTCCTGAACTTGCTGGCCGAGATTGGCGAGAATGTGGTCGTTATCCTCTCGACTCATATCGTCGAAGATGTCGCGGATCTGTGCCCCCGGATGGCGGTCATCGTTCAAGGATCGATCAAACTCGAGGGCGCGCCGAAGGATCTGATCGAGCAATCGCGCGGGACAATCTGGGCCAAGACCATCGAACGCGGCGAACTCGAGGCCTATCGCAAGATGTACGAGGTGATCTCGACCCGTCTGTTTGCGGGTAATACGATCGTCCATATCCAGTCGGAGATCGATCCCGGCGATGGCTTTGCAGCCGCCGATGGCGGGCTGGAAGATGTCTATTTCTCGACCCTCGCAACCACTCGGCGCGGCACCATCGCTGCGGCCGAGGCGGCCTGATCGGCGCGGGGAGGGCAGCATAATGTTCGGCAAGATCGCAGCGTTCGAATTTCGATACCAATTGCGAAACCCGGTGTTCTGGGTCGCAACCATTCTGTTTTTCCTGCTCACCTACGGTGCAGCGGCGAGTGAGAATATTCAGATCGGCGGCGGCGGCAACGTAAATGCCAACAGCCCGGCAGCGATCCTGCAAACGATGCAGGTGCTCACGCTGTTCTACATGTTCGTGACCACAGCCTTTGTCGCCAATGTTGTCGTGCGCGATGAGGAAAGCGGATTTGGACCGATGGTCCGCTCGACGCAGGTGAGCAAGTTTGCCTATCTGCTGGGGCGTTTCACAGGCGCTTCGGTAGCCGCAGTGCTCGGCTTCCTTGTCGTGCCTTTGGCCATCTGGATCGGCTCGATGATGCCGTGGATCGACCCTGAGACGATCGGCCCGAACGTGTTCGCGCACTATGCGCTCAGCTTTCTGCAATTTGCCGTGCCCAATATCCTGCTGACCAGCGCGCTGTTCTTCGCAGTGGCGACGATGACGCGGTCGATGATGTATTCCTACGTCGCGGTGGTCGGCTTTCTGGTGCTTTACATCGTGCTGATTTCGGTGGTGCAGCAGCAGCCCGATTTGCGCGATTTTGCCGCGGTGGCCGAGCCTTTCGGGCTAAGCGCTGTAGCGAACGAAACGCGGTACTGGACTGCGGCTGAATCCAACACTCAGCTGCCTGCTTTTGCAGGGTCTATTCTGGCTAACCGGCTACTGGTCATTGCACTTGCCTTGGGCGCGCTGGCTGTCGCTTACTGGAGGTTCTCATTCGCCGAGAAGGGCGTGTCGAAGCGCAAGGCCAAACGGATGGCTCGGAGTGCCGAGCGGCTCGCGAAAGTCGCCCCGCAAACCGTTTCGACGCTTCCTGATGTGGCACCGGCCAAGGCAGGCTGGGCGCGGCTTGTTGCCACCACCAGGTTCGAAATCAGCCAGGTTGTCCGAAGCCCGGCCTACATCATTCTATTGCTCATAGGCCTGTTCAACAGCTCGTCTGCGCTGCTGTTCCAGACCGACGCCTACGGCACCGCATCGATCCCGGCGACATTCGCGTTGATCGGTCCGTTGCAAGGCTCGTTTGTGATCTTCAGCGTGATCATTGCGATCTATTACGGCGGCGAGCTCGTGTGGCGCGATCGCGATCGCAAGTTTCATGAGATCGTCGACAGCACCTCGCTTCCCGGATGGGCCTATATGGTCCCGAAAACCCTCGGCGTCACCGTGGCGCTCACATCGACCGTGCTTGTTTCGATGGTCGCTGCGATCGCCGTACAGTTGATTGCAGGCTACACGAACATCGAGCTGGGCAAATACCTGGCTTGGTATGTGCTGCCGATCAGTATCGACTTGGTTCTTATCGCGATCCTGTCCGTCTTCGTTCAGGCGTTGAGCCCGAACAAATATCTCGGCTGGGGAATCATGCTGTTGTATCTGGTCGCCGCGATCGTGTTCGGCAGCATCGGTCTGGATCACCCATTGATCCTTTACGGATCGACGGGGTTCAGCCCGGTTTCGGACATGAATGGTGCCAATGTCGCGGGCGCACTGGGCTGGTGGCTGCGATTGTATTGGGGCGGGGCGGCACTGCTGCTGGCGGTGCTTGCGCATCTGTTGTGGCGGCGCGGGACCGAAACCCGGCTGATGCCGCGTCTTAAGCAATTGCCGCGACGCATGAAATCCCTTGCCGGCGCGCTGGGGGGCGCAGGCGTCGCAACCACGGTGCTGACCGGCGTGTTCCTCTACAATCAGATGAATGTCGAAAACACGTATCGCAATCAGGATTCGGCCGAAGCGCTGCTCGCCGATTACGAGAGGAAGTATCTCAGATACGCTTCGCTCAAGCAGCCTTCGCTGACCGATGTGAAGCTCGCCGTCGACATTTTCCCGTCCGAGCGCCGGATGGAAGCGAGTGGCGAATATCGCATGGTCAACGATACTGGTGCTCCGGTGGAGACGCTGCATGTCCGCCTGACCGATCCCGATACGGAGCTTCTAAGCGTCCTGGTGCCCGGCGCGACGCTGGAGAGCAACGACGAGGAATACCAGCACCGTATCTATCGCTTCGACGAGCCGTTGGCTCCGGGAGAAGAGGCGAGTTTGAGCTTCACCAGTCAGCGCTGGCACAAGGCGCTGACCACTACTGGCTACGGTACACGGCTCGTCGAGAACGGCACGTTCCTCAACAACAGCGAATTCGCCGTTCAGGTGGGAATGGACCGCAATGGCCTGCTTACCGACCGCGCGACCCGGCGGCGCAACGGGCTGGAGCCTGAATTGCGCCCGGCCAAGCTGGAGGACGAAAGCGCGCGGGATCGAAACTATGTCGGCAATGTCGATTGGGTGAATTCGGACATCACGATCACCACCTCCGCCGATCAGGTGCCGATCGCGCCGGGGACCAAGGTGTCCGACGAAGTGCGCGGCGACCGCCGCATCGCCCGCTTCCGTTCGACCGCGCCGATCCTCGGCTTCTTTTCGATCCAGTCGGCCGATTACGAGATTGCGACACGGCAGGCCGACGGCGTCGAATTGCAGGTGTTCTATGATCAGAAACACCCGTTCAATGTCGAGCGCATGCTCGATGCGATGGAGACCTCGCTCAGCTATTATCAGGAGCATTTCGGCCCGTATCAGTTCGATCATGCTCGCGTGATCGAATTTCCCGGTTACGCCAGTTTCGCCCAGGCCTTTGCCGGGACGATGCCTTACTCCGAAAGCATCGGCTTCCTCGCCAATGTCGCGGATGAAGGCGATATCGACTACGTCACCTATGTCACCGCGCACGAAGTCGGGCACCAATACTGGGCGCATCAGGTTATCAGCGCGGACCAGCAGGGCGGCACCATTCTGGTCGAGACAATGGCGCAATATTCCGCGCTGATGGTGATGAAACAGATCTATGGCGACGATCAGATCCGTCGGTTTTTGAAATATGAGCTGGACAACTACCTGAGCGCGCGCGGAAGCGAGGCGATCGAGGAACTGCCGCTCGAACGGGTCGAGAACCAGGGGTACATCCACTATCGCAAAGGTGCGGTCGTTATGTATCTGTTGCAGGATCGGCTCGGTGAGGATCGCGTCAATGCGATGCTGCGCGACTTGATCGATCGCTATCGGTTCAAGAGCCAGCCCTATGCCAGCTCCACCGATCTGGTCGAAGGCTTCTTGTCGCTGGCCCGCAACGATGCCGAGCGCGATCTTGTGCGCGACCTGCTCCAGCGGATCACGGTCTATGACCTTAAGGCCGACAATGCAGTCGTGCGCGAGCTCGACGATGGCCGGTTCGAAACCACGCTGACTTTCGAAGCGACCAAGCTCTACGCCGATGGTGAGGGCCGTGAGACCGAGGCCGATCTGGCCGACGATATCGAAATCGGTCTGTTTACCGAGCGGCCCGGCGATGGCGTGTTCGACAAGGCGAATGTCGTGCTGCTCGAACGTCGCCCTGTCACATCGGGCACTCAGAAAGTGACGTTGGTGACGGACAAGCGGCCAAGCTGGGCGGGGATCGATCCGTACAACAAATACATCGATCGCAATTCGGACGATAATCTGATCCAGCCGGATTAGGCGTGGTCAGGCCGGGACAGTCGTGCGCTTGCCGCTGAAGACCGCCTGCCACGCCTGAATTTCGGCAAAGGTCGTCTCGTCGGTTTGCCGCGCCAGTTCGGCGAGCTGTGCGTAGCTGAGCGTGTCGTCGCCCTGTCCGAGATACAGCCCAACCCGCTCATTCACCGCTGCGAGCTTGGCCGCGGTCCCCTGCGAGATGTCGGCAAAGCGATCAAAATCGCCGAAATATCCTATTGCCGCTAGCGCGCCGGCGATCGTCGGGAAGGCTACAGCCGCGACCGTGAACCATTTGGCGATGCCTGCAATAAGGCCGGGATTGATGAAGCCGAGCTTCGAGGCGCCGAACAGTGCAAGATACAGCGCCACGAGGAACACGGCGAGAGCAAACAGCCGCTCTGCCAGCGTCTCGATCGCATGGTGCGCACGCGCGAGGCGGGCGGCCTTGAATTCGTGATATTCCAGTTGCGGGATGATCAGATGATCGCGCAGGGTCTGTGCCGACGCGCGCAAATAGGCATGATCCACCTTGACCTGAGGCAGGCCAATTCCGCGGATTATATGGCGCGCGTACCATTCCGGCCAGTGCGTGCGGAGGCCTTCGGGCCATGCGCCCAGCGGGCGTGCCACTCCAAGCGCCAGCAATCCGGGCGCGTGGCGTAGATATTCGGCCACGCGGCGGGTTTCGAGCCAGCGCCCGTGCAATCGCGCGCGCTGGCCTGACACCGTGTTGATGACAATCGCCAGCAACAGCGCAAGCTCGACCGCCGCGAAAATCCACTTCTGCTCAGCCGGAACCAATGGGATATAAAGCAGCCCGGCGAGGATCGCGAGTGGGCCGAGCGTGAAGTTCAGCACCATGCCCGACCGGAACAGATTCGACAGGTGCGAGGCGATGCCGTTGGCCCACGTAAAGCGGATCAGTACCTTCTGGCCAACCTTTGCGGGAAGCGCCGGATCGCCACCGGGAAGCGCAGCGAGCGCGCTCAGCAAGGGTTTGCCGCTGCCCGCAGCAATATCGGAGGGCTTTTCGTAGGTCTGCCGGACCGAGCCAAGCCTTCCCCGCCAGCTGCGATCACCGAACAAGGCCTCGACCCGGCGATAGGCATGGCTGCTGATTGCACTTGCATCGCGCCAGGACTGCTCGTCCAGCGCATCGAGCCCGGTGTGTGAACCCTTGAGCGAGCTTGTGAGGAGGCAGACGCTTGCCTGGACAAGCGCGCGCAATTGCTCGGCGCGCGGCACGCCTCCGGAACTCGTCTTGAGCGTCAGCGCCTCGGGCGTGTGGATGATCCGCCAGTCCTCGGGGCAGGCCGGGTTGATCCAGACAACTGGAACGCCCGCCATCAGCGCCGCCATCGCGGTGTGGCCCGTGCCGCCGATGCTCGAGGTGGATGCCCCGTCCCAGACGGCGATCATCACATCGGACTGCTCGATCATGATCCGCCCGGCCAGCAGCGTGCGGTCCGACCCTTCGTGGATAAAGGTGCTGAGCGCCTGCGGAGAGCCCGGTTCATCGAGCGTCGCGAGGAAATGTGCCTCAATCGCCGCGTCCCGGTCGGCAAGTTCGAACAGGGTCGCCTTGCCCGACAACTCTTCAATCGCCGCCACACGCTGCGTAGTGGCATCATCGTCCGGCGCTTTTCCCGCCAAAATAGCCCGGGCGTCGTTGGCCGACTGCGGCGCAGCATTGATCGCGGTGTTGAGCGCTCGTCCAAAGGGAAGCGGCGCGGCCAGCTGCCAGTCCTTTGCCAGCGCAAGCTTTGCTGCTTCATGATCGGTACCGTCCGCGAGCAACGTGATCAGGCGCAGGTCGGCCTCAGCTGCGTCGCCACCAGCAATGGTCGCGCTACGCGCCGCTTCCTCCAGCGTGCTGAAGATTGCACTCAGGGTACCCGTAAGAGCGGTATCGTCTACCGGAAACGCGGGGTGCGTGCGGCGATGCCCGGTGACACCTATACCAAGGCACGGCCTCGGCACAGCAGGTGCCCTGTTCTGTGCAAGCGTGGTGATTTCAGCATCCGGTGCGATCGGGCGCTCCCCCAAAGCGGCAGCGAGAAACCTCGCGAGGTCACCTGCTAACCGCACAGAAATTGTTCCACAAGCGCGGCTTATCCCACCTCCACCGATGCCGATGGGTTCGACAGTGCTGCAAAGCTGGGTTATCGTTCCGGTCACGGGCGCGCAGTCACGGGGCAATTGTACTGCAATTGAGGGGCATATGAGCGGCTTGGACCAGCCAACCAAAAGCGATGCTTCGAAGGACACGGTGTTCCTGAGCTATTCGCGCGACGATCAGCCGCTGGCGCGCAAGGTCCTCGACCTGCTTCAGGCCGCTGGTATCTCCGTATGGTGGGACGCGATGCTCGAAGGCGGCGTGCGCTTCCACGAGGTCACCGAAGATAAGCTTGAAAATGCCGATGCGGTGGTGGTGCTGTGGTCCAAGATATCGGTCGCGTCACATTGGGTGCATGACGAGGCTACGCGCGGGCGAGATCGTGGGGCTTTGGTGCCAGTATCGATCGACGGAACAGAGCCGCCGCTCGGCTTTCGCCAGTTCCAGTGGATTACACTTCCTGCGGGTGGCGATTGGAACAGCGACACACCTGAAATCCGGCGTTTGATTAGCGCGGTAGAGGGCAAGCGCTATGGAAGTGGCGCGGCCCCGACTGCTCCGATGAGCCAGGTCGGCACTACCGCTTCCCTGCCATCGACCAGCCCCGTTATCAGCCGCCGCACAGCGATTGTTGGCGGAGCGGCGCTGGCCGTGGGCGCGGGTGGTTTGACCGCGTGGAATGCGGGCATGTTCAGCGCATCAAGCATGAACAACAAGCTGGCTGTCATGCCGTTCAGGGTGCTCGGTGATCCGGGCGAGGGCGCGTATTTCCTCGAAGGGTTCGCCGCCGAAATCCGATCGCAACTGGCGCGCAACCCCTTGCTGCATGTCGCGGCGAAGACCTCGTCCAACGCCCTACGCGACAGTGGCGAGACTGCGGGTGAAATTTGCGGGAAGCTGTCGGTCGAATACCTTCTTACCGGAGACATCAGGCGTGAGGACAATGCGCTGGTCGGCGGCGCGGAACTGATCGAGGGCGACACCGATCGTGTGCTCCGCGAATTTCCGATCAATGGCCCCGTGGACAGTATTTTTGCGATCCAGTCCCAGATCGCTGCGGGGATTGTCGGCTTGCTCGCCGGGGCGGATGATCGTTCATCAACAGGCGATCAATCCGGCGGCACCCAGAATGTTGCCGCCTATGATGCCCTTCTGCGCGGCCAGGAACTGTACGATTCCGGCGTCAATGAAGCCAGCGATCGCGCCGCGCTTGCAAAGTTTGACGAAGCGATCCGGCTTGATCCGGATTACGCAGCCGCACATGCCCGGCGCGGGCGCACTTTGACGCTGATCCACAACCTCTATGGCGATCCAAGCGATCGCGAGACCAACCTTGGCAAAGCGGTCGAAGCGGCACGCCGCGCTATCGCGATCGCTCCCGATTATGCGGACGGCCATGCGGTGCTGGGCTTTATTTTCGCCTCAGGCGACCTCGATATGAAGAGCGCGCGGGGGCCATACGCCAAGTCTTATGACCTGGGCAAAGGCGATGCCGATATCCTGAGTCGCTATGCGATTTTCCGCTCGCGCATCGGCGACACAAACGGCGCCGTTGCGGCTATCGGCGCTGCAGAAGCATTGGACCCACTAAACGCTCGCGTCTTCCGGTTTGCCGGAAATATCGCATACCATTCAGGGCAGTACGGTGCAGCCATCGCGCAGTTTGAAAAAGCGCTGAGCTTGCAGGCTGGTTTGTCGAGCTACCATTATCTCGTCGGCCTGGCGCAAATGGCCCGCGGCGATCTGGCCGGAGCCAAGACGAGCTTCGAAACCGAAACGCGCTTTGTCTGGCAAAAAACCGGCCTCGCAATCGTTGAAGACAAGCTGGGCAATCGTGCCGCTGCGGAGGGCCATTTTGCCGAGTTGCAGGAGCGTCAGGGCGACAAGAGCCACTATCAATATCTGCAAGTTCACGCGCAGTGGGGCAATGAAGCCGAAGCACTCGAAGCCTTGGATACTGGCTGGAATGCGCGCGATGCGGGGCTTGCGCAGCTTTATCGCGATCCGCTGCTCGATCCTGTGCGAGGGACGGACGGTTACCGACAGATTGTCGCTCGAATGGGTTTCGAATGAAGAAAATGGTCAAATTGCGAAAGGACCAAACATGAGGAAGACTGCAAAGATTATAGGCGTGATGAGTGCGCTTAGCCTGAGCCTTGCGGCGTGCGGCGGGGCCGATGACCGCACCGGGGCAGATGAACGAACCGGTGCCGACGAACGGACGGGCGCTGATGAGCGCACCGGTGCCGATGAGCGCACGGGCGCCGACGAGCGGACCTCTGCCGACGAAGAGTGACGTGGTAAGGTGCGGGCTGTCGCCGACTTGCGCTTCGCGTCAAAGCGACAGCCTGCTCCCGCGCGGCGCGTTCTTCAGCGCGCGGCGAGCCTTGGCGATCCAGTCCGCATAGCGCGAAACCTTCATATAGACGGCCGGTGTGTCGCCCTGCGCGCAGCCGATGCCGACTGAGACAACACCCACCAGCACTCGGCGATTGCCAATCCGTGAGGTGACCGGTCCTCCGCTGTCGCCGGAGCACGCATCGCCGCCGGGATACTTGCTGCGCGCGCACAATATGTCACTTGGCGAGAACACATCGAAGCCGCTTCTGTTCGTGCAGGATGTTGCCGAGATGGCAGACAGATCGAGGCCGCGTAATTTCGCAGGATTACGCTGGACCGATCCATCTGCGGCAATCGGCTGACGCGTACCGGGCGACATTGCACTCATATATCCCCAGCCGGTGACGATCAGACTGTTGAAGTCCGGATCGGGATAAGATCGACTGCCCGCGACCGCCACCGCCGCCAGCGTGCTGCGGATATCGCCAAGACGCCCACGCGGATCGCTGATCCGGATCAGCGCAATATCCGCACGCCGGGAGTTGCCTTTGCCACGCTTGTGGATGGCGGCCGAATGAACCCTGAAAGAGCGACCGCCACTGGTGATGTCACGCGTGCCAAGCCGCACGCGCATCTCCGACAAGGTCGGTCGGATGCAATGAGCGGCAGTCAGGATGTAGCCGCCGCCAATATACGATCCGCCGCATTTGTGCGCTTTTTCGAAATTGGCGCGCGGGCTCGAGGTGGAGCGGTGAAACTGGTCTCCCGGGCGATAGACGAACAGCTGCGCTTGCCATTTGGCAAGACTGGCAGGGGCTGGAAAGCCGTTGATGATATATTCGTCAGAGACAATCGGCTTGCGCGCATTCACCGTGAACGTCTGGATGTTCTTCGCCCAATCGAAAGACTTGCCGGGGGGACCGCCGGTAAGCGCCGAACATAGAGATTTTTCGAACGCGCCTTCGCACAGTAGAGGTGGGGTCGGATCGCCCAGTTCAAGTTCCCAGATCGCAGAGTCGATCGGAGTCTCGGTTGCGATAACGATCACCTTGTGGCGTCCGGGCTCGGCAAAGACTGCGCTGGGTTGCCGTGTCTCGGCATAAGTGATGACGTGGTCTGCCGTCGTCATTCGCGTGGGATATCGTGCAGTTTCGCCAATCGGCTGTGTGCCAGCCTCGCGATCTCCTGCAACGCTGCCAATCAGCTGACCTTCCAAACGCTGCGGCGATGCAGGTGCATCGGTCACTCGCTGGCGATTGCCATCCTCATCGACATATTCGGTCGGAACATAGGAGCCGGGGACATATTGTGGAAATTCGGCCCATTGCGATAACAGGTGTGACACCGTACCGCTGGGTGAGATCGAAATCGCGGTGATGAAGTGGGGCCGATTGAGCTGAGCATTGATCGACAGATAGTGCCCCTGTCCGGCATGAACAGTGTTCCAGTCTTTGCGAGCCGGCATCAGGCATGAGCGACCATAGGACAGAGCCTCGCTGATGCAGAGCGACGTAGAATGATACCCTGAACCCGAATTCCCGATAGCAAGCAATGCGGCGCGGCGTACGATCGGTTCGATCTGGCTTCGCAAATCGTCTTTGAAGCCATCACGGTCGGGCCTGCCAAGGTGAACCGGCACCGGTACGTTCGAAGCCCAGGCGTTTTTGACATTGCTGATCCGATACTCGTAAAAATGCAGAATATCTTCGAGCGTCATCACCCCTTCGCGGTTCATTTGCGGGTCGATTGCGCTGGTGTCCTCGCCCCCGGCTCCCTTTAGCCGATAGAACACCAGATGTTCGTCGAAAGCGGGATGAGGAGCGACTTCGTAGGTGGCTGGGGCGTGGACCGCTATTCCATCGATCTCCGCAACCGCTGCTTCGACCAGACTGCGCTGCTCATCGTCCAGTTTTTCCGACAGGCGGACGAACACCGGATAGGGTCGATCGGGATGGATGATGGGAATGTCGGCGAAGTTGACCGGCTCTTCGTTCTCGCCGGGCAGGGGTTCCAGCTCACCGGCGGCAAATTCGTCCCATTCCGGTTCGATGGCATTTATCGCGGTTCCCCGGTCGCCGCCCGTCCCCGTCGCGGCGCACGCTGACAGGCCGACAAAGGCTGCAAGAACAAGTCCGATCCGTAGCATGGCCAGTCCCCCGTGGCTGATTCAAGAGCTAACCCGCGCAGCGGCTTGGCGCAAGGAACGCTCACACAGCTGCATATCGGTTGCAAAGGTGACACTTGCAGAGGCGCTGCGCCGGCTCATGTGGAGGATATGATCGAGAGCGAAACTCCTGAAAAAAGCATCAAGGTGTGGTTCGATGGGGCGTGCCCGCTGTGCCAGCGCGAAATCGCGCTGATGCGGCGGCTCGACAGGAATGATGCGATCGACTTTGTCGACGTCTCCGATGGCGCAGATCCAAGTTGCCCGATCGATCAGGCACAGCTGCTTGCGCGCTTTCACGCTGAAGAGAACGGACAGGTGCTTGATGGCGCGGCGGCGTTCGCGGCGATGTGGTGCGCGATCCCCGGTTTGCGTCCGCTCGGTTTGATCGCGCGCAACAGAATGGTGCTTCGAGTGCTGGAATGGCTGTATGTGCGGTTCCTGAAAGTGCGACCGCAGTTGCAGAAACTGGTGAGCTGAACCGATAAAATCGCTTGCCCGCAGCCCGCGTATCGGCTCAATCTCCGCGTCGAAAAGAGATGGAGAGGATGCCCGATGAGCTATTTCGGCGCGATGCAGAATGAAATCTACAATGCCGGCCTGAGCGGTATTCTGCCCGACTTTCCCGTCGATTTCGCCACTCTCGAAAAGCGTGCCCATGAAGCGCTTGGGCCGATGATGACCAACTACGTCGCGGGTGGTTGCGGTGACGAGCATACGCAGGATACGAATGCGAGCGCGTTCCATCATTGGGGCATGGTCCCGCGCATGATGGTCGATTGCGCCGAGCGCGACCTGTCGATCGAGATCTTCGGGCAGAAATACGACAACCCTTTGTTCATGGCTCCTATCGGGCTGAACGGAGAGGCGTCACAGGATCGCCACGGAGACATCGCCGCCGCGCAGGCATCCGCCGCAACCGGAGTGCCGTTCTGCGCCTCGACCCTTTCCAACGACCCGCTCGAGGATGTCTTCACTGCCTGCGGCGACACCGCTCCGTGGTTCCAGCTCTACACTTCGCGCAACAAGGATGTGGCCGAAAGCATGATCCGGCGCGCGGAGAAAGCCGGGTACAAGGCGCTGGTGGTGACGCTCGATACCTGGGTAACCGGCTGGCGTCCGCGCGATCTCAACGCATCGAACTTTCCGCAACTGCGCGGCAAGGTCTTGCAGAACTACATGACCGATCCGGAATTCCGCAAAATCCTGCCCAAGCCGCCGGAAGAGGACATGCAGACCGCGATCATGATCTGGGCTGCGACATTCGGGCAGGTGCTGACTTGGGAGCATATGGAATGGTTCAAATCGGTCACGGATCTCCCGATCGTGCTCAAGGGCATTTGCCACCCCGAGGATGCGAAGCTGGCGGTCGATCACGGGGCGGATGCGATTTATTGCTCCAATCATGGCGGTCGGCAGGCCAATGGCGGGATCGCCACCATCGATCTGCTCGGCGATGTCGTAAAGGCGGCGGGCGATACTCCTGTTCTGTTTGACAGCGGGATTCGTTCGGGGACCGATGCGGTCAAGGCGCTGGCACTGGGTGCGACGGCGGTTGGTGTTGGCCGACCTTACACCTACGGTCTTGCCATCGGCGGCGCGAAAGGTGCGGAATGGGTGCTGCGATCGATCCTTGCCGAGGCGGATTTGCTGATGGCAGTCAATGGCTACCCCACGCTCGAAGCGGTTCGCGAAGCAGGCGCGGTTCGCACCGACCGATAGGCATCGCCGCAACCCGGCAAGTCTGAAAATTGTATGGAAACGACATTTTTGGACTCAGTTTTCCACAGAACCGGTGTTAGCTTACCCGAATAACTCAACGCGAATCGGGGGCGCGACAGATGGAACGACCGACGATCAGGTCCAGTGGGCCGGATGCAATGGGGCGCACGGTGTGCTTGAATGACGAGCTTTCGCGCCGCGCTCACTATGGCAGAATCCAACCGATGCGCCCGCGTTCTTCGTTCTGGCGGAAACTGTCGCGCTGGATCGCGCGCTGATCCTGTCAACTGTGATCACGGGGCCGATTTTCCGACGGTGACCAGCTTGGTCTCGGTATATCCGAGATAGCCCTCCACGCCGCTTTCCGAACCGAAGCCGCTATCACCGGTTCCGCCAAACGGCGTTTCGGGTGATCCGACTGCGAAGTGGTTGATCGCCACCATACCTGCCCGAAGCGACTTGCCGAGATAGTGGCTTTCATCAAGCGATGCGGTGAAGGCGTAAGCGGCCAAGCCATAGCGAAGCGAATTGGCGATGTTCACCGCGTCTTCGATATCCTCGAACGGCACGATTCCCGCGATCGGCCCGAACGGTTCTTCGGTCATGAGGCGGCTATTGGCAGATGGTCCGGCGACCACGGTCGGCTGGAAGAAATGCCCTGAGCCTTCAATCACCGAGCCGCCCGCGACGACTTCTCCTTGCTCGCCGCCCATCGCGCCGACCAGTTCCTTCATCGCTTCGACCCGGCCTGCATGGGCGAGCGGGCCCATCGCGACATTGTCATCGCTGCTCGCATCACCAACAGAAATGTCCTGTGAGCGCGATGCAAACTCGCTGACGAACTTGTCGTAGATCCCGCCCGCGACCAGAAAGCGCGTCGGCGAAACGCAGACCTGCCCGGCATTGCGGAACTTTGTCGCGACGCATGCCGCTACAGTCCGCTCGAAATCGGCGCTTTCTCCGATCACCACCGGCGCGTGGCCGCCGAGTTCGGCGGTGAAGCGTTTCAGGTCTTTCGCCGCGAGCGCGCCGAGATGGCGACCCACCGCCGTCGACCCGGTAAAGCTTACCTTGCGGGTCACAGGCGCAGCGATCAAATGCTCTGAAATCATCGCCGGGTCGCCATAGACGAGGTTGATGACGCCTGCGGGCACGCCTGCATCGACAAAGCATTCGACCAGCATCTGCGCGGAGGCAGGGGTCGTCTCGGCGGGCTTGAGGATGCATGAACATCCCGCCGCCAGCGCGCCGCCCAACTTCTTGGCGGGCAGGTTGATCGGGAAATTCCATGGGGTGAACAGCATCGCCGGTCCCACCGGTTCCTGCGTCACGCGCTGTTCCAGCAGGTGCGGGCCGCGCACGGGGACAAGCCGACCGCCCTGCCGCTTGGCTTCTTCGCCGAGGAAGTCGATCAAGTCGGCAGCGCTCGTCGTCTCGCCCAGAGCTTGCGCATGCGGCTTGCCCATTTCGAGTGTGACGACACGCGCGATATCCGGTGCGCGCTCGCGCAAAAGCTCGGCTGCGCGGCGGATCACACGGAACCGTTCGACGCCCGGTGTCCTGCTCCAGATCGCAAAGCCTCGGTCGGCGGCGGCGAGTGCTGCATCGAGCTGTTCGATGGAGGCCTTGGGGCACTGGCCGATGACCGCCTCTGTCGCCGGATTCGCGACCGGCATGCTGCCCGCGTCGCCTTCGGCGATCCATTCGCCATCGATCAGCATCTTCACGGTTGGGTAGTCGGTCATCATAGCGGTCCTTGGTTCATCGAAGTTGACACATTTGACATCCTGTCAACTTCGATATTGGGCTTAACACCTTGTTGAATAGCGTATTTTTGCCGATCGGCGAAGTTGACACATAGGGGCGAAAACCGGGTTTTTCGGTTGCTGTAACATCCCTTCGCAGTGACACGAACTTACGGTAGTAGGAAAGCAGCGCAGGCCCAAAGGGATTTTCTGATCCGAGCATGGTTGCTTGTGATTGTAATTTTGTTTCGCAGCAATTAGCGAATGCCACACCCTATCGCAGGAGTGAATCATGCTTGTCGGCGTCCCCAAGGAAATCAAGAACCACGAATATCGGGTCGGTCTGACCCCGGAATCGGCGCGCGAATATGTCGCTGCCGGACACGGCATTGTCGTCCAGACGGGTGCCGGGCTGGGCATCAGCAAGACCGATGACGACTATCGCGCAATAGGTGCCGAGATCGTCGATACCGCCGAAGAAGTCTTCACGCGGGCCGAAATGGTGGTGAAGGTCAAGGAGCCGCAACCGAACGAATGGGTGCAGCTCCGCGAAGGGCAGATCCTCTTCACCTACCTCCACCTCGCCCCCGATCCCGATCAGGCGCGCGGGTTGATGGAATCGGGTGTCTCGGCAGTCGCCTATGAAACGGTGACCGCCCCCGATGGCTCGCTGCCGCTGCTTGCTCCGATGAGCGAGGTTGCAGGGCGGCTTTCCATCGAAGCCAGCGCGCATTCCAGTCACGCGAACAATGGCGGTCGCGGCATCCTGATGGGCGGAGTGCCCGGCGTGCTCCCGGCCAAGGTCGTGGTGATCGGTGGCGGCGTCGTCGGCACCCATGCCGCGCGCATGGCGGCAGGGCTGGGCGCAAATGTCGAAATCCTCGACCGCTCGCTGCCGCGTATTCGCGAGCTGGACGAGCTGTTTCAGGGGCGCGTAACCACGCGCTATTCCAACGCGGGCACGATCGAAAACGCGATCACCGACGCCGACGTGGTGATCGGAGCCGTGCTGGTCCCCGGCAAGAACGCGCCGCGTCTGGTATCGCGCGAAATGCTGGGCCTGATGAAGCACCGCGCGGTGCTGGTCGATGTCGCAATCGATCAGGGCGGTTGTTTCGAGACCTCCAAACCGACTACGCACGAAAACCCGACCTATCTGGTCGACGACATCATCCATTATTGCGTCGCCAATATGCCCGGCGCGGTGCCGCACACGTCGAGCTATGCGCTGAACAATGCAACGCTGCCGTTTGGATTGGCTCTGGCGAACAAGGGATTGGCCGCGTGTGACGACGATCCGCATCTTATGCTGGGGCTGAATGTCCATGCGGGCAGGATTGCAAATACCGCAGTCGCGGAGAGTTTGGGCTTCGCTTAGTTGCGTTAAACCGAACACATAGTGTGCCGGATTCGCGGGTAATTTCTGCTGCGAATTGCTACCTAAAAATCGCCGATAGAGACCCGGTCAGGGCGCTCGACATGGGGTCGAGTAGAAGGGACCGGGTCACTTGAGAGTGACCTCATGAAACATATCGATACCCGCCCCATGGTTCGGCAAGTCAATTGGGACGCCGAGTTGGAAGCCCATGTCGAGCCGGTAACCCGCAGCGACAAAATCGCGTTCCGTTTCGTCAAGCTGCTGCGCTTTTTCGCCGACACATTCTTCGCCAAACGCTATGGCCATCGCGCTGTCGTGCTGGAAACCGTCGCAGCCGTTCCCGGAATGGTCGGTGGGCTTTGGCAGCACCTGACCGCTTTGCGCAAAATGCGCGATGATGAAGGCTGGATTCGCACTCTGCTCGACGAGGCAGAGAATGAGCGGATGCACCTGATGACTTTTATCGAGATTGCTCAACCCAACCGGTTCGAGCGCGCGCTGATCGTTGCGGTGCAGCTCATCTTCTACAACCTCTATTTCTTCCTCTACCTTTTTGCCCCGCGCACGGCGCACCGGGTGGTCGGTTATTTCGAGGAAGAGGCGGTGATCAGCTACACCAGCTATCTGGCGGAGGTCGATGCGGGTCGCCACGAGAATGTTCCCGCGCCGCAGATTGCCATCGATTACTGGCAATTGCCGCACAATGCGCGGCTGCGCGATGTGATTATTGCCGTGCGGGCCGATGAGGCCGAGCATCGCGATGTGAACCACGGTTTCGTCGACGAACTGGACGCTCGCAAGGCGCACCGACCCGCCGAGGGCGCAACCGCCGCTTGACGCGCCTGGCCTAAGCGTGTTGCGCTCTCTCCATACGAATTGGAGAGAGCGCCGATGAAGACCCGTGCAGCCGTAGCGTTTGAAGCCAAGCAACCGCTTGAGATCGTCGAGCTGGATCTCGAAGGCCCGAAGGCGGGCGAGGTCTTGGTCGAGATCATGGCGACCGGCATCTGCCACACCGATGCCTACACGCTGGACGGGCTGGACAGCGAAGGGCTGTTCCCCAGCGTGCTGGGCCACGAAGGCGCAGGCGTGGTGCGCGAGGTTGGCGCTGGCGTGACCAGCGTGGTGCCCGGCGATCACGTGATCCCGCTCTACACACCGGAATGTCGCCAGTGTAAGATGTGCCTTTCGGGCAAGACCAATCTGTGCAGTGCAATTCGCGCGACGCAGGGGCAGGGGCTGATGCCCGACGGCACCTCGCGCTTCAGCTACAAGGGCGAGACGATCTATCACTATATGGGCTGTTCGACCTTTTCGAACTTCACCGTCCTGCCGGAGATCGCGGCCGCCAAGATCCGGACCGACGCGCCGTTTGAGAGTGCCTGCTATGTCGGCTGCGGGGTGACGACCGGGGTGGGGGCGGTGGTGAACACCGCGAAGGTGCAGCCGGGCGACAATGTCGTGGTGTTCGGCCTCGGCGGGATCGGTCTCAACGTCATTCAAGGCGCGAGGATGGCGGGCGCGGACCGGATCGTCGGCGTCGATATCAACCCGGCGAAGCGCGAGTGGGGCGAGAAGTTCGGCATGACCGATTTCGTGAACCCGCGCGAGACTTCGGACGTGGTCGCGCATCTCGTCGAGTTGCTCGATGGCGGCGCGGACTACTCGTTCGACTGCACAGGCAACACCGATGTCATGAGACAAGCGCTGGAGTGCTGTCACAAGGGGTGGGGCACCTCGATCATCATCGGCGTGGCCGAAGCGGGCAAGGAAATCGCCACCCGCCCGTTCCAGCTTGTAACCGGTCGCAACTGGCGCGGCACCGCATTCGGCGGGGCGAAGGGGCGGACCGACGTGCCCAAGATCGTCGACTGGTACATGAACGGCAAGATCGCGATCGACCCGATGATCACTCACACGCTGACGCTGGACGAGATCAACAAAGGCTTCGACCTGATGCATGCCGGCGAAAGCATCCGCTCCGTGGTGGTGTACTGATGGCGTCGCGCACTCCCACCAAGGTCAATCTTGCCGACAAATTCGCCATGTTCGACGAGCATTGGGCTCCGCGCATCGCCGGGCGCTACAACGACAACGAAGTGCGTCTGGCCAAAGCATCAGGCGATTTCCAGTGGCACAGCCATCCGGACAGCGACGAGCTGTTTCTCGTGATCGAAGGCGAACTCCACATGGAGTTCCGCGATCGGGTCGAAGTGGTCGGACCCGGCGAGATGATCACCGTGCCGCGCGGTATCGAACACTTCCCCCGCGTGCCGAGAGGCGAGGTGAAGATGGTGATCATCGACCCCAAGGACACCGCAAACACCGGCGACCCTGACACCGCGTTCAAGGCGGTCGAAGTCTGATGCCGCTGGAAACCATCTCCGAAACCCGCTCTCACGGCGGAGTGCAGGGCGTCTATCGCCACACCTCCAGCGCAACCGGCACCGACATGACCTTCGCCGTGTTCGTGCCGGATCATGCGCCGGATACCAAGCTGCCGGTTCTCACCTATCTCTCCGGCCTGACCTGCACCCATGCCAATGTGATGGAGAAGGGCGAATACCGCGTCGCCTGCGCCGAGCATGGCATCGTCTTCGTAGCGCCCGACACAAGCCCGCGCGGCGACCATGTGCCCGACGCCGCGGATGAATACGATTTCGGCAAAGGCGCAGGGTTTTACCTCGATGCGAAACGCGAGCCGTGGGCGAAGCACTACAATATGCGATCCTATATCGAGGACGAGCTGCCCGCGATCATCGCCGCGAACTTTCCGGTCGACCCTCAGCGGCAGTCGATCACCGGTCATTCCATGGGCGGCCACGGCGCGCTCACGATTGGCCTGCGCAATCCCGATCGCTTCCGCTCGATCAGCGCGTTTTCGCCGATTGTCGCGCCGTCGCAGGTGCCATGGGGCGAGAAGGCCTTCGGGCGCTACCTTGGAGACGATCGCGAGAGCTGGCGCGAATATGACGCTGTCGCACTGATCGAAGACGGTGCGCCCCCACCCGCATTGCTGATCGATCAAGGCGCCGCCGACGACTTCCTCGAAGAGCAGTTGCAGACGCACTGCCTCGTCGAGGCTTGCTTAACCGCTGGAATCGACGCCCATATCCGAATGCAGGAGGGCTACGACCACTCCTATTTCTTCATCTCGACCTTCATGGCCGAGCACATCGCCTGGCACGCCGAGCATTTGAAGGCCGCAAATTAGAGCCTAGACCGCGACCACATTCTGCTCGATCGCGCCAAAGATCGAATGGTTGGCGTCGTCGCGCATCTCGATCTTCACGCTGTCGCCCGCTGACATGAACGGCGTGCTCGCTTCGCCATTGGCGATTGTTTCGATCATGCGGATTTCGGCGATGCAGCTATAGCCTAAGCCGCCTTCCGCCACCGGCTTGCCGGGTCCGCCATCGCTGCCTTTGTTCGACACCGTGCCAGAACCGATGATTGAGCCTGCGCACAGCGGACGGGTCTTGGCCGCATGGGCGACCAGTTGCGCGAGGTTGAAGGTCGCATCGACACCCGCCTCGGCGCGGCCGAATGGCTCGCCGTTATAGTCCACCATCAGCGGACGATGGATCAGGTTATCGCGCCACGCATCGCCCAGCTCGTCAGGCGTCACCGCGACCGGAGAGAACGCGGTGGGCGGCTTTGACTGGAAGAAGCCGAAACCCTTTGCCAGCTCGCCGGGGATCAGCCCGCGCAAGGACACATCGTTCACCAGCATGATCAGCTTGATGTGCTCCGCCGCGTCTTCTGCCGAAACGCCCATCGGCACGTCGTCGGTCACCACGGCAACCTCGCCCTCCATGTCGCAGCCCCATGCGGGATCGCCCAGCGGGATGTTGGCACGGGGCGGCAGGAAACCGTCCGATCCGCCCTGATACATCAGTGGGTCGTGATAGAAGCTTTCCGGCACCTCGGCCCCGCGTGCCTGGCGGACCAGCTCGACATGGTTGATATAGGCCGAGCCGTCCGCCCATTGATAGGCGCGCGGCAGCGGCGAATGCGCCTCACGCTCGTGAAAGCGCTCGCATGGCACCGTCTCATGTTCGACATCGCGGGCCAGCACCTCAAGCTGCGGCGCGATCCGTTCCCAATCGTCAAGCGCCGCCTGCATCGTCGGCGCGATATAGCCTGCCGCGCAGCAGCGGGTGAGGTCTTTCGATACGACGACCAGCTTGCCGTCGCGCGTTCCATCGTTAAGCGTTGCGAGTTTCATTATGTGTCCCTCTCAGGATTATCCAATTGATTGTCAGGATGCGCGCGCTGGAAGGCGGGCAGAGCGAGGCACGCAGCCTCGATTTGGGTCATGCGCGGGCTGCTTGAAAGATCGTATTCAAACCGCCGCGCATTGTAGATTTGCGGCAGCAGCACGGTCTCGAACAGGCCGGGCGCGTCGAACAGGAAATCGCCGGTGCCCAGCTGCGCGAGCCGCGTTTCAACCGGCTCCAAGGTTCGCCCGAGCCAATGGCGATACCACTCGCCGATGTCGTCCTGCGACTTGCCATATTCGTCCTTGAGCCATTTGAGCACCGGCAGATTGAGCGGCGCGTGCAGCTCGGTCGCGATGGCGTAAGTGAGTTCGCGCGCAGTGTAGCGTTGCTCGATGTCGGGCGGCAGCAGCGGATTGTCCGGATAGGCTTCGTCGAGCCATTCGATCAGCGCCATCGATTGCGCGCGGTCGCGGCCATCGGCTTCGAGCATCGGGACGCTGGCAAAGGGGTTGCGGCTCGAAAAAGCCTCGCCCTTTTGCTCGGCCTTGAGCAGATTTACCGGTACGTTCTCGTAGTCCAGCCCCTTAAGCTCCAGCGCGATGCGGAGGCGGTAGGAGGTGGACGAGCGGTAGTAGCCGTAAAGCTTCATTGTTTGTTTTTCCGCACGCCATCCGGCGCGCGAAATCCTCGCTCACGCGACCTGAAGGTCGCATCGCTGCGGACGGCCTTGCAGGTGGCCTCTGGCCAGCTGCGCCTTCGGCTTCGCATCCGCCCTTGCGGGCCTGGCGGCCCGAGCCGACTGTGCCAATCGATCAAAACGCGGCGATCCCCGTCACTGCACGGCCCAGGATCAGCGCGTGGACATCGTGCGTGCCTTCATAGGTGTTGACCGTTTCGAGGTTCACCGCGTGGCGGATCACCTGATATTCTTCGCTGATGCCGTTGCCGCCATGCATGTCGCGCGCGATGCGGGCGATATCGAGCGCCTTGCCGACATTGTTGCGCTTCACGATCGAGATCATGTCGGGCGCGAACCGGCCTTCATCCATCAGCCGGCCAACGCGCAGGCTCGCCTGAAGACCCAGCGCGATATCGCTCATCATATCGGCGAGCTTCTTTTGATAGAGCTGCGTTCCGGCGAGCGGACGCCCGAACTGCTTGCGATCGAGGCCGTATTGCCGCGCGGCGTGCAGGCAGAATTCCGCCGCGCCCATCGCGCCCCAGCTGATGCCATAACGTGCGCGGTTGAGACACCCGAACGGACCTTTGAGGCCCTGAACATCGGGCAGCAGCGCGTCGGCGGGCAGCTTCACATCGTCCATCACGATCATGCCGGTGGTCGATGCGCGCAGTGAAATCTTGCCTTCGATCTTCGGCGCAGACAGCCCTTCCATGCCTTTTTCGAGGATGAAGCCGCGAATGCCGCCGCCATGCTCTTCCGACTTAGCCCAGACCACGAAAACGTCCGCGAACGGCGAATTGGAGATCCACGTTTTCGAGCCGTTGATGACGTATCCATCGCCGTTTTTCTTTGCGACGGTCTTCATGCCTGCAGGGTCGGACCCGGCATCGGGTTCGGTAAGGCCGAAACAGCCGATCAATTCGCCGCTTGAGAGGCCGGGCAGGTATTTCTTACGCTGCTCTTCCGAACCATAGGCGTAGATCGGGTGCATCACGAGGCTCGACTGGACGCTCGCCATCGAACGATATCCGCTGTCGACCCGCTCGATCTCGCGGGCGATCAGGCCGTATGCGACATAGCTCGCGCCGACGCCGCCATATTCCTCAGGGATAGTCGCGCCCAGCAGGCCCGCCTGACCCATTAGCGGGAACAGTTCGGGCGCGGAGGTTTCGTTGCGAAATGCCTCGATCACGCGCGGTTGCAGCTCGCTTTGCGCAAAGGCCTTCGCGCTGTCGCGGATCATCCGCTCGTCCTCGGTCAGCTGGCTTTCGAGGTCGAAGGGATCTTCCCAATTGAACGGCGCCATGCCTGACGAGGAGCCGGGCGACGATTGGCCAATCTTGTGGGGGGCGTTCACGGGTTACTCCTGAAATCTGTCTGGTGCCCATGTCGCAGGCTTGGCCGCGCCTCGCAAGAAAAAGGCGAGCAAAAGCCCGCCTTGTTCATGGTCGAAGATGATTGGCGCGACGCTCAAGCTGGAACGCCCGCTCGGGGCTGGGTCAGGCCGCTTGCAGAACCTTGTTCACTGCATCCAGCACATCGGCGGGCGGGCACGGCTTGTGCAGCGTCGTGGCCTCGGGAAAGTGTGCTTCGACCTCTTCGCGGGTATGCCGACCTGAGTGGAAGATGATCGGCACGTCTTCATCGACCAGCTTCTGCGCCAGCGGGAACACTGCGCCATCGTCAAGCTGGATGTCGAGGATCGCGAGGTCCGGCTTTTCTTTCTGGAAAGCGAGCATGGCGGAGGAAATGCCACTATGCGGCCCTTCGACTTCGAAGCCCGCTTCGGCGACCGTGTCGCACAGATCGAACGCAACAATCAGCTCATCCTCAGCGACCAGAATTTTCCGGGTCATGCCGTCCTCCCCTGTTATAGATCATCTGGTGTAACACAGTTTGGGCAGTTTCGTTCCAACATACTTACCCATTTTGACCGAATTTTGCGGCGAAGCCGGATTGGTCCCCTGCCGCCAGCAATTTGGCCTGCTCGATCCAGTTGTCGCGCGTGATCCGTCCCTTGAAGCGCCCGAGCATCGCATCGACGCGTTCGACATCGGCGTCGGTCCAGGCTGCGATCTGCGCGAAGCTGGTGATGCCCTGTTCGCCGAGCATGGTCGAAAGCTTGGGGCCGAGGCCCTTGATCGTGGTCAGATCGTCAGCCTGCGCGCTCGGGGTGGCGGCAGGGGCAGCCGGGGCTGGCGTAGGTTTGGGAGCGGGCGCGGGTGCTGGCTCCGCCACCGGTGTTGGCGCTGGAGCCGGAGGCGGCGCTGGAACGGGTTCGACCTGCGGGGCCTGCACCGCCGTTGGCGTATCGATCAGCGCCTGATTGCGCTGCGCGCGCGCTGCGCCTTCATCCAGAACATCCCGCTTGTCGCGCGCAACCACGGTCGTCTTGCGATTGGCGAGGTAAAAGAACGCGACGAACAGCAGCAGGACCGCCAATCCGGCCAGAATATAGGGGATAGCTTCGTTGAAAGTCATGGAAGGAAACCTCTTGGATGAATCGTCTTTGCGCGCTCTCTAGCAGCGCAATCGCCGTCTACCCAAGTCTCAAACACAAACGGTCGGCGATGCGCTGTGACGCATGCCGACCGTTCGTTTTATCGTTGCTGGAGGCAGCTGGGCGTCAGCCGCCTTTCATCCCTGCGGCAAGCGCATTCAATTGCAGGAATTCCTGCCGCCAGAAATCGTTCTGACGACCCGCCAGCGCGCCGACATCGTCGAAATCGAAATCGCGCATCTTCTCGTCCCCGCGCAGGATCTGGCCGAATGCTGCAACTGCCGTGGCGAAGGCGAAGTCGCCTTGTGGGGCGCGGGCGCGGCGTAGCTGATCGTTCGTGACGACATAGTCGATCAGCCGCGATTTCGTGCCGTTGGGCAGTTTGTAACGGAGCTTAACATGCGCGGCCTCAGCCATTCGGTTGGTCGCGGCAGCAGCCGTTTGCCCTTCGTACCGGCGCGGCGCGATCCAGCCTTTGCTGCCGGTCGGGACCACTTCGTAAATCGCAGTCACCTGATGGCCGGCACCGATATCGCCTGCATCGACCTTGTCATTGTCGAAATCCTCTTCGCGCAATGCCCGGTTCTCATAGCCGACCAACCGATATTGCCCGATCACCGCCGGGTTGAATTCGACCTGGATCTTCACATCCTTGGCGATGGTGAAGAGGGTGGAGCTCATTTCCTCGCCCAGTACCTTTTTCGCCTCCAGCGCGCTGTCGATATAGGCGTAATTGCCGTTACCGTGATTGGCGATCTGTTCCATCATCGCTTCGTTGTAATTGCCCTGACCAAAGCCGAGCGTCGTGAGCGTGATGCCGGTGTCGCGCTTTTTCTCGATCAGCTCGACCAGCGCATCGCGGTCCGAAACGCCAACATTGAAGTCCCCATCGGTGGCCAGGATCACGCGGTTGACGCCGCCCTTGATGAAGTTGTCTTCCGCGATGTTGTAGGCAAGCTGCAGCCCCGCGCCGCCCGCGGTCGAGCCGCCCGCTTCCAACTCATTCAGGGCGCGGCGGATCTTGCGAGTGTCGCTGGTCGGTTCGAGGACCATTCCAGCGGCTCCGGCATAGACGACGATGGAGACCCGATCGCGCGATGACAGCTGGCTTGCGAGACCCGATAAAGCCGTCTTCACCAATGGCAGCTTGTCCGGCGCGTTCATCGAACCCGACACGTCCATCAGGAACACCAGATTGGCAGGCGGGCGTTCGTCGCTCGCAATGTCGTATCCGCGAAGGCCGATGCGCATCAGATATGTGTCTTCGTTCCAAGGGGTCTTGGCGACATCGGTCGTCACTGTGAAAGGCTGCGACCGGTCCCGTGGTCGGTCGTAATCGTAGCGGAAATAGTTGATCATCTCCTCGGTACGAACGGCCGCCTCTGGCGGCAGCATACCCTGGTTGAGGAACCGACGTGTGTTTGCATAAGCGCCGGTGTCGACATCGACCGAGAAGGTCGAAACCGGCTCTGTACGGGCGAACTTTACAGGTGAGACTGCCTTGCCGTCATATCGTTCGCGACCGGGATCGTTCGGCATCATCACTGGCGGTGCGTACATCATGTCGGCGACGGCTTCGCTTTCATGGAGGGCTATGGCCTCTGCTGGGGGCGCGGGTGCCGCATCCGTCATAATCGCATTGGTACCGCCAGCGCGTTCCTCCACATCAACGGTCGTGACACGATCGAAACCGGCTTCACCTCCGCTGTCCGACGTGCTGCACGCGGCTAACACTGCGAAATGCGCCACGATTATCCCGCCAAATATGGTCAGCTTGCGTCCGCGCGATTGATCGATTGAAAATCCGTCTTTCGGCATTGTCATCCTCCAGTTCATGAGCGCGTCAGCGGGATCGGGGTCAGCGAATGTTCTGCTATAACGTATCCTGAATTGCGTACTCGACCGCCTGACGCGGGGGCATTCTCCCGTTCGCCCCGACACGAAATCTCCCATTCACAAGGTGAACGGTGCATGAGTTGCGATGTGCAACGCCTTATTTTAGCCATAATTGAGGCGCGTGAGTCCTATTTCCCGGTCGAGAGCGGCTCTTCAGATGGCTCGGGCACGACATTTTTTCGGAACAACACGCGGTCGTCATCGCCGAAGCCGCGTTTCCAGATGACGAATCCATAGACGGCCAGGATCGCTGGTACGCCGAACAGCAGTTCCATCCACTCCGGCAACAGCGTGGCCAGAAATCCGACCACAACCGCAGGGCCTGTGGCCCACACCAGACCCCAGCGCCAGTTGCTGACAGGTGCCTTCAGCAGCGTCTTGAGCACCAGCGCTTTCACCACGCTTGAAATGCCCAGCGCGATAAACAGCGCCAGCGCCGCCCCTGCGGCCTTGAACCCTTCATCGAGATTCAGGTGTTCCGCCAGCAGGATCAGCGCGATCGTCAACACGCCTTGCAGCGTGATCACTCCGACCGAAATCGCGAGGTTCCGCTTGCGCGCGATATAGACGAGCACGCTTTCGGACACGACCGCCATCGACGCCACCACTTCGGCGGCCAGCAGGATCGCGAGCGCCCCGGTGCCGCCGACGATGGCCGGTCCGCCAAGGCCCATCACCGCCTCGCCCGGTATCGCGATCGCCAGCGCGATGCCCATTTGCAGCGCGATGATCCAGAAGCCGACCTGCCGCACCTGAGCGGCGATCGCCGCGTAATTGCCGATTTTCAGGTTCTTGGTGATGACCGGCGACAGGATCGGTTCGAAACTGGTTTTCAGCTTCTGCGGGACGCTGACGACTTCCTTGGCAAAGAAGTAGATGCCGACTGCCCCGGCAGAGGTCGACTGGCCCAGCAGGAACACATCGAGCAATCGTGTACCACGCTCGATCACGTCGGCCCCGATCAGAGGCAGGGCGCGCGCGGTCATCTTGCTCAAGTAACGCGGGCGCGGACGCCAGCCTTTGGGCAGTCCATATGTCCTCAGGAACGACCATAGCGCGGTTAGCAGCGCCGCGTAGATCGCGGTGAGATAGGCCAGAGCCAGCCCGCCCGCGCTCAGGGCCGGAACAAAGAACAAAGCGCCCACCGCGAGCGATTTGGTCCACGGCTCGACAATGGCGCGGGCGCGTACGGTGGTGGCGATATCATAGCGGAAGGCTTGCGCAGCGAGCAGGATCTCGGTCAGCGCGAAAGCCGGGATCGCCGCGATCATCCAGATGTCGAGCTCGCTGTTGGTCCCGCTGGGGAAGATGATGACGGGGAAGACCAGCAGGATCGCGCATGCTGTTAGGGAGAACAGCAGTGACGTCAGCATCCCGTCGAATACGAGATTGGCGGGCGGGCCTTCGGCGTCCTCCGCTCCCTCGGTCAGACGTTGGGCAAGGCCGCGTTTCTCGCCGAGCGCGCAGATCAGCGCGAAAATCTCGATAATCACGAAGGCGGCGGCAAACCGGCCCATCTCATCGACGCCGTACAGCCGATAGCCGATGAAGAGGAACGGTATCCCGCCAAGCGCACGGATGATGAAGCCGAGCGTGTTGGTGCGCCCGCCCTTGGCGAGGGTGGCCATGTCGTCCCCGCCTTTCGCGGGTTCGGGCTGGGCTGGCGGCGCGTTCATGCGCGCGTGTTTGCCTGTTCGGCCTTGAGCGGGCGGGCGAGCAGCGCAGCGACCACTTCGTGCGGCGGATCTCCGTTCAGAATGGCGTTGACCGCGAACACGATCGGCATGGCGATCCCGCGCTCTTTGGCAAGCTTGGCCAGGACCGGCGCGGTGTGCGCACCCTCGGCCACGGTGGTGCGGTCGGCCATCAATTCGGCTGCGCTCTGTCCCGCGCCAAGAGCCTTGCCGAGCGAGAAATTGCGGCTGGAGGTGGACGAGCAGGTCAGCACCAGATCGCCGAGGCCGCACAGGCCGGCCAGCGTCTCCGCCTTCGCGCCCAGCGTCTCGCCGAACCGCAGCATCTCGGCATAGCCGCGCGCGATCAGCGCGGCGCGGGCGTTCTGGCCAAGCGCGAGGCCATCGACGAGGCCGCAGGCGATCGCGAGCACGTTCTTGATCGCGCCGCCGATCTCTGCGCCGGTCACGTCCTCGGTATAATAGGGGCGGAAAGCGGGCCGCGCGATAGCGGGGGAGAGCCGCTGCCACTGCGCTTCGCCACCGCCACACGCCAGCGTCACCGCTGTGGGTAAGCCATCGGCGACTTCATGCGCGAAGGTCGGCCCGGAAAGCACCGCAATGCCGCTGTCGGGGCAGGCGGCGCGGGCAACTTCGTTCATCAGCCGCCCCGTTCCCGCTTCGATACCTTTGGAGCATAATACGAGATCGCGCGGGGATCGGGGAAGCTGCGACAAAACCTTGCCCAACACCTGAGCGGGCGTGACCCCCAGCACCACATCCAGTTCCGCGATAGCGGTGAGATCATCGGTAGCGCGGATATTTGCGGCGAGTTTTGCGCTGGGAAGATAAGCCGGATTGCGGTGGCTGGTGTTGATCGCCTCGACCACCTCCGGCTCGTAGGCCCATAGCACGACTTCGCGCCCATCGCTGGCGAGCATCTGCGCCAGCGCCGTGCCCCATGCGCCTGCGCCGATGACGCCAACCGTTGAAGGCCGATCACTCTGAGCCTGTCGAAGAGTCATGCCTTCACCCCCGCACCGCGAACCGCCTCCGCTGACGGATCGAGCGGCCAGCGTGGGCGCGCCTTTATGTCGAGCGGGTCAGATTGAAAAGGCTGTTCATGTCCCGCGATGCGCTCGCACCCGGCCCAGGCGATCATTGCGGCGTTGTCGGTGCACAGCGCCAGCGGCGGGGCGACAAAGCGCATATCGTGCTGTTCCGCGAGCTGCTCAAGCGCGGCGCGAACCGTCTGGTTGGCCGCGACCCCGCCTGCCACGACGAGCGCGGGCATCGCACCGGTTGTGCGCAAGGCAAGTTCGAGTCTGTCGATCAGGCAATCGACCGCCGCCTGCTGAAAGCTCGCGGCGATGTCTTTGGGCGTATGCTCGCCGCTATCGGCTGCACGCAACACCGCGCTTTTGAGGCCAGCGAAAGAGAAATGCGGCTCCTTCGATCTCCACAGCGGGCGGGGCAGGGGCACGGCCTGCGGATCGCCTTCAAGCGCCAGCTTTTCAACCGCCGGACCGCCCGGATAGCCAAGCCCGAGGATCTTGGCGGTCTTGTCGAACGCTTCGCCCAACGCATCATCAATGGTGGTCGCGAGGCGGCGGTACTGGCCCACGCCTTCCACCGCAAGGATCTGGCAATGCCCGCCAGACACCAGCAGCAGCAGATACGGAAATTCAAGGTTCGCATCGGCGAGGCGTGGGGACAGCGCGTGACCTTCAAGATGGTTGATCGCCAGCAGCGGTTTATCTGCCGCCATCGCCAGCGCCTTGCCGCTAACGAGCCCGACCATCACCCCTCCGATCAGGCCCGGCCCGGCGGTTGCGGCAATCGCATCGACATCGGCCAGCGCGAGGCCGGCATCGCCCATCACCGCTTCGAGCATCGGCGCGAGCCGTTCGGCATGAGCGCGTGCGGCGATTTCGGGCACGACACCGCCATAGGGCGCGTGCTCGGCCTCTTGCGAGGCGATCCGCTGCGCCAGAATAGTGCGGTCGCTCGTCACCAGCGCGACGGCGGTCTCGTCGCAGCTTGATTCGATCCCCAGAACGATTTTCGCACCGGTGTCGGCATTGGTGCCAGCATTTTTGGACGAGCCTGTCATCGCGCTTTCATCTAGTCTTTGTCAGGGCTAGAGCAAGCGTACTGATGACCAACGATACACAAGAGACAACTGCCGCAGGCGTCAAAATCCGCCTCGGAACACGCAATTCGCCGCTCGCGATGGCGCAGGCGGTGGAGACGCGCGCGCGGCTTTGCGCGGCGCATGGCTGGGCGGAGGACGAGGTCGAATTGGTCCCGGTGGTGGCGAGCGGGGACAAGGTGCTCGACCGGCCATTGGCGGAAATCGGCGGCAAGGCGCTGTGGACCAAGGAACTCGACGCATGGCTTGCCGAAGGGCGGATCGATGCGGCGGTGCATTCGGCCAAGGATGTCGAGACCATTCGCCCTGATGAGTTTCACTTCGCCGCGTTTCTGCCGCGTGCCGATCGGCGGGACAGTCTGGTGGGGGCGGCCAGCATCGCCGACATCCCGGAAGGCGCCACCGTAGGCACCAGCGCACCGCGCCGCGCCGCGCAGCTGCTCAATCTGCGGCCTGACTGCAAGGTCGTGACCTTTCGCGGCAATGTCGCAACCCGGCTCGGCAAACTGAAGGCGGGTGAGGCGGACGTGACCTTCCTGGCGGCGGCGGGGCTTGAGCGGCTGGGCCAGTCCGATGTGGGCGCGCCTCTAGACGAAAGCGACTGGATACCGGCGGCGGCGCAGGGCGTGATCGCGCTGGAATGCAGGGCGGACGATGCCGACACAACCGCAGCGCTGGCGGCGATCGATCACGGTCAAACCCGCGCCGAACTCGAAGCGGAACGCGCATTGCTGGCAGAGCTGGGCGGCACGTGCCACTCACCCGTAGCGGTGCTGTGTCAGGGAGATAGCACCGGTCTTTCCATGCGCGCCGCACTGTTCAGCCCCGACGGGAGCGAGCGGATCGAGGGTGAGGCGAACTTCGCCCCCGGCGATCATACGCCGGTCACTGCGCTGGCCGCAGACCTGCTCGACCGCGCGACCAGCGGAATTCGTCCGCATTTTCGCATCAACCCTCAATCGGCTGAATGAGGCCCATAATCGCGATCCGGCCCGAGCCGGGGCTGTCCTCCACGCTCGCGCTGGGCCGCGAACTGGGTCTGGCGGTAACCGGGGTGCCGCTGTTCGAAATACGCCCGCTGGAATGGCAGCTTCCCGACCCTGCCACTATCGATGCGCTCTTGATCGGCAGCGCCAACGCCTTTCTCGGCAATGAGAGCAATCTCGCGCGTCTGACAGACAAACCGGTCTACGCCGTGGGCAAGACCACCGCCGATGCTGCCCGAGATGCGGGGTTTGCGATCGCCGCAATCGGCTCGGGCGGGCTGCAAAACGTGCTCGATCAGATCGCCACTCCAACCCGCCTGTTGCGGATCGCCGGGGCCGAGCGCGTGCCATTAAGTCCACCAGCCGGCGTCACGATCGAAACAGTTGTCGCTTATGAAAGTGCGCCACTGCCAGTCGATCCCGACCTGCGAACCGCGCTTTCGCAAGCGCCTATCGTGCTGCTCCATTCGGTTGCTGCGGCGCGCCATTTTGCCAGCGAGTGCAAGCGCTTAGGCATCGATCCGAGGCAGGTCGAGCTGGCTGCACTCGGCCCCCGAATAGTAGAGATGCTTGACGAAACATGGCGCGCTATCCACGTTTCATCGCAGCCGACAGATCGAGACTTGCTGGAAATGGTCCGAAACCTGTGCGAGTAGTGCAACAAACATCCCGGAGCGCTGCAGGGCGTGAACAGGGTCGCAGAACGGATTAAAATGGAATCGAAATACGGTAGCCGCCGCAAAAGCGCCTCTGGCAGAGGCTTTATGCTGGCCGCGCTTGCCTCCTTTATCGCAGGTGGCGTGCTGGTCGGCTATGTCGTCTGGTACAATGTAAGCGGGGATGCGTCGGATCGCGTCACTGCCGAACCGATCGCGGCTGCGGCCAGCCCCAGCGACACTGCCACCTCGCCATTGCCCGAACTCAGCCCGACACCAACCCCGATTGCCGACGCCATTGACGCGATCGAGGCCGAAAATGCAGAGGAAGCGGTGGAAGCCGTAACCCGTGTGGCAGAGCAGCAGGGCGGTCTCGACCAGCGTCTTGCCGCCGCCGAACAGCGCCTTGCCCGGCTCGATCTGCAAGCGCAGGCAGCGGCGGGCAACGCGGCGCGTGCCGAAGCCCTGCTGATCGCCTTCGCCACCCGGCGCGTGATCGAGCGCGGCGACGAGCTTGGCTATCTGGCGGACCAGTTGCGCCTAAGGTTTGGTGATGAGCGCCCGAATGCGGTCAACACGATCATCAACTTCTCGCGTCGCGATCCGCCGCTGCGGCTCGATCGGTTGCTGGCGCGGCTCGACGGGCTTGGGCCGCAATTGAGCGATCAGGATAGCGGGCCTTCGTTCGAGACATTCCGCCGCGAGTTGGGTGAACTGTTTGTGATCCGGCGCGAAAGCACGCCATCGCCGCAGCCCGAACGTCGGCTGGAGCGGGCGCGTTATGCGTTGGAGCAGGGCCGCTACGACAATGCGATCGACGAAGTGCGCAACATGCCGGGTGCGCAACGCGCCGAGGCGTGGATCGCCGATGCCGAGGCGTTTCGCGATGCAATGCAGGCGCTCGAAAATATCGAAACCGCAGCCGTGCTCGATCAACGAGGCTTGCGCGATGGGTTTGGCAACCGTGTACAGCAGCCGAGCCCGGCCGAGAATTGATCCGGCTGGCTGTCAGGCCTTGAGAAGCTCCGGCAGGTCGCCCGAGACACCGCGTGCCTCGTCCATAAAGAACGTCTTGAGCGGGCCGGTGCGCTGCACCGCCGACATGCCGAGCCTCCGAACAGCAGAGGCGGTCTTTCCCGGAACGCCGAACAATCGCGTCAGCCCGTCCGTCGCCAAGGCCACCATGAAACTGTCGAGCCCGCGCCAGTTCTCATAGCGCTTGAGCAATTGGTGATCGCCCGGATCGAGCCCGATCCGCGCACCATCGGCCAGCACTTCGACCAGAGCCGCTGCATCGCGCAGGCCGAGATTAAGGCCCTGTCCTGCAATCGGGTGAATGCCGTGCGCCGCATCACCGATCAGCGCGAGGCGTTCATCGGTGATCTTGGCCGTGTGATGGAAGCCAAGCGGCCAAGAGGAACGCGCCCCGACACTTTCGACCGTGCCGAGAACATCGCCCATCCGCTTTTGCACCTCGGCCAGAAACGCCCGGTCGCCAAGCTTCATCACGCCCGCGCCATCCTCTTCGGAGACGGTCCACACAAGCGAAGACCGGTGCGTGCCGTCGGCATCGTCATTCATGGGCAGCAGGGCGAAGGGGCCGGCGGGGTAGAAGATTTCCCACGCGACATTGTCATGCGGCTTGGAATGCGTGAGGCCCGCAATGATGGCGCGGTGATGGTAATCCCACTTCGCAATGGTGATGCCCGCTTCCTCGCGCGTCGGCGAACCGCGCCCTTCTGCGGCGACCATCAGGCGTCCTTTTAGCTTGCGGTCATCGGCAAGCACCGCTGCGACGCCGAACTCGCTGCGCTGACGTTCGATGATCTCCGCCTTGGAAACCCAGTTGATCAGCGGTTCCTCGGCCGCAGCCTCGAACAAGGCGAGCCGCAATCGGCGGTTGGGGAACATCCGTCCCAGCGTGCCTTCGTCCTCTCCCGGCTGGAAATCGAGCCGCCCCGGCTTATTCTGATCGGTGACCGCGATGCTGGCGATGTCGCAGGCGAATTCGTCCAGCCCCTCGGCGATCCCGATATTGCGGAACAGGTGCCAGCTTGCGGTCGAGATCGCGGTGGCGCGGTCGTCGAAGCCTTCCGCCGTCAGCTCGGCCGGGTCGGCGCGATCGATGACGTGGCTCGACATGCCTTTCTTCGCCGCCGCCAGCGCCAGCGTCATCCCGACCAGCCCCCCACCGAGGATCAGGAGGTCGTGGGTTTCATTGCTCATACATCACCTTTTTCGCTTTGATTGCGAAAGTCATATGTCCGCCCTAGAGGTTCGAGCGTGATCGAAGCAAGAATGTTCCATCCGATGAAGGCCCTGTTGTTCGCATGCGCGCTTGCATGCGTTGCATTGTTGGGCGCGTTCGCCCCGGCTCATGCGCAGGACGACGGGGCGGAACCGCAAGCGACAAGGACTGCGACCTTCGGCGACAGCAATATCGGCGTTCGGCTGCTCGCCGACGGTCTGCCGCAGCCTGGTGAGGATTGGATGCTGGCGCTGCACTTCACCCCGTCTAGCGAGGAATGGCACGGATACTGGTCCAACCCCGGTGATGCGGGGCAGGGGATGCTATTGAAGCTTGATTTGCCCGAGGGCTGGGAGATGGGCGACGCATTGTATCCCGTGCCGCACCGGCTGCTGATCAGCGATCTGATGAACCACATTTACGAAGGGCAGTATGCGGTGCTCGTCCCCGTGGAGGTGCCCGAGGATGCGGTGATCGATGGCTTGCCTGATGTCGGCGGCAAGGTCGATTACCTCGCCTGCACGGACCGGGTGTGCGTGCCGCAAGATGCTGTGCTGAACGTCGGCATCGGTGGTGATTTTGCACGCTGGCGGGCAGAAATTGCACCGCTGCTGGATGCCGACGCGGCTTTCGAAGTGACCGGCTCGACGCTGCGATTAGGCATTCCGCTGCCGGAGTCGGTGAAACTGGATGACCCGCACGTGTTCGTCTCGAACGAGCGGCTGGTGCAGTACGGCGCGGTCCAGACTTTCATGCGCGACGGGGACATGCTGGTCGCGGAGATCCCTCTGTCGGGCGATGGGGAAGCTGGCCGAGTTTCGGGTATCCTCTCTTTCGGGAACGATACCGGTGTGCGGTTCGAAGCCTCTCGCGGCGAAGTCCCTACCGATGGTACGTTGATTACCGGGCCGGTCGGGATGGCGAACACACCGCCGCTCTGGACGCTGATCCTGGGTGCGCTGGCTGGCGGGTTGATCCTCAACATCATGCCCTGCGTCTTCCCGATCCTCAGCCTCAAGGCATTGTCGCTGGCGCGCGCGGGCGAGAGCGAGGCTCAAGCTCGGGGTGAGGGGCTTGCCTACACCGCAGGCGTTGTGCTCGCCTGCGTCGGGTTGGGAGCGATCATGCTGGCCCTGCGCGCGGCGGGTGAACAGGTCGGCTGGGCGTTCCAGTTGCAGGAACCGAGCGTGGTGATTGTCTTGCTGATGCTTGCGACCATGATCACCGCCAATTTCGCCGGGCTTTTCGAACTGCCCTCGGTCAGCTTCACTCAGAGCGGCAAGCCGGGCGGCGCGTTTGCCACCGGGCTGCTGGCTGCCTTTGCCGCGACGCCGTGCACCGGACCGTTCATGGCCGCGGCGCTTGGGGCCGCCTTGTTGCTGCCGACGCCCCTCGCGTTGCTGCTGTTCGCGATGCTGGGGCTGGGACTCGCGCTCCCGTTCTTGCTGATCGGTTTCGTGCCAGCCTTGCGCAAGATGCTTCCCAAGCCGGGCGCATGGATGGAGAACTTCCGCCGGATCATGGCGATCCCGATGGGGTTGACCGCGCTGGCGCTAATCTGGCTGACCGCGCAGATCGGCGGGCGCGGATTTGCGTTGTTCGCGCTGGTTATGTTGATGGGGATCGTCATTGCGCTGGGCGTCGTTGGCAGGCTGCAAAAGGCGGGCAAGATGGCGTGGCCAGCCTTTGGACTGATCGCCGCACCCTTCGTCATCTTCGGCGCGTTTGCGCTGCCTTACAGCTTCGAACCGCAATCGCGCGATGCGTCTGAATCGCTGCTCGCCCCGCGCGAGTTCAGCAATGATGCGCTGGTCGAGGCACGCGCTAGCGGCCAGCCCGTGTTCCTGTGGTTCACCGCCGACTGGTGTGTCACCTGCAAGGTCAATGAGAGCGTTGCGATCGAGCGTAAGGCTACCCGCGACGCTTTCGAAGAAGCGGGCGTGATCGCGATGGTAGGCGACTGGACCGTGCGTGACGAGACCATCACTGCCTTCCTCACCGAGCAGGGCGCAGCGGGCGTGCCGCTTTACCTGTGGTACGATCCCGGCGCGCAGGAGCCGGAGCAATTGCCGCAGGTGCTCACTCCGGATCTTCTGGCGGAACGGGCTGGGAATTCCGACACTGCTCTACAAGCTGCATCGGCAGCGGGCTCGGATTGAGCGTCACCATACCGGCACCCGGCACCGTAGCGGTCAACTGACGCGGTCCGGCAAGTGGCTCCCAATCGGTGTCCTCGGCGGTAACCTCGCCCTGCCAGACAAAGCGGCCGGAAACCTCGATCGCATCGACCGGCAATCGCCCGATATGGCCGTTCCCCACAAGCGCCAGAAACGCACCCGCGCCCTCATCGGCAGGCGCATTACGTGTGATGCGCAGGGTAGAGCTTTTCGCATCGTCAACACAGGCGAGCGCCATGAGCGGTGTGTCGCCGGGAATGCCATAGATGATGCGCAGCGGCTCAGCGCTCGGTGCCCAGACTGCGCCCTCCGTATCGGGCGAGGGCAGTGGATCGGAAGCAAAGGTCGGCTCGGGCTGAGGCATCGGACGGTCGAGGTCGGCGTCCGTAGCGGGCGGCTTGCAGGCGGCGAGTAATGCCATGCTCGCAATCACTAAACTCCTCAAGGTTTCCCGCCCATCCGCTTGTACCGCGTCTTCCCGTACCGCGTCTTACGCGTGCCCGGTCGACCCGCATCCGAACGCCCTACTTTCGGAGCTTTCTTGTCCTCATCGGGAAGGCCCAGCTCGTCGTTCTCCAGCCGCCGGATTTCGTCGCGCAGGCGGCCTGCTTCCTCGAATTCGAGGTTCGCGGCAGCATCGCGCATGCGTTTTTCGAGGTCTTCGATATAGGCGCGCAGATTGTGGCCGACGAGATTGTTGACCTCGTCGTCGCCGGTATCGACTACGACACCATCCTGCGAGGCGGTATGGGCGACGATGTCGGCGATGTCGCGTTTGATCGTTTGCGGGGTGATGCCGTGCTCTTCGTTGTAGGCTTCCTGCTTGGCGCGGCGGCGGTCGGTTTCGGCCATTGCGCGTTCCATGCTGCCGGTGATGCGGTCGGCGTAGAGGATCACCCGGCCATCGACATTGCGCGCGGCGCGGCCGATCGTCTGGACCAGTGAGGTTTCGCTTCGCAGAAAGCCTTCCTTGTCCGCATCGAGGATCGCGACCAGCCCACATTCGGGAATGTCGAGGCCTTCGCGCAGCAGGTTGATCCCGATCAGCACGTCATAGACGCCAAGCCGCAGATCGCGGATCAGCTCGATGCGCTCCAGCGTCTCGACATCGGAGTGCATATAGCGGACCTTCACGCCCGCTTCGTGCATAAATTCGGTCAGGTCTTCGGCCATCCGCTTGGTCAGCGTGGTGACGAGCGTGCGGTAGCCCTTCTTCGCGGTGGCGAGGCATTCCTGGATGCAGTCCTGCACCTGATCCTCGACCGGGCGGATTTCCACCGGCGGATCGATCAGGCCGGTGGGGCGGATCACCTGTTCGGCGAATACGCCGCCGGTCTGCTCCATCTCCCAATTGCCCGGTGTGGCGGAGACCGCAAAGGTCTGCGGGCGCATTGCATCCCATTCGTTGAAGCGCAGCGGACGGTTGTCGATGCAGGACGGAAGACGAAAGCCATATTCGGCGAGCGTGATCTTGCGCCGGTGGTCGCCCCGCGCCATCGCGCCGATCTGCGGCACGGTCTGGTGGCTCTCATCGACAAACAGCAGCGCGTTTTCGGGCAGGTATTCGAACAGGGTCGGCGGCGGCTCGCCGGGAAGGCGCCCCGGTAGAAAGCGCGAATAGTTCTCGATCCCCGCGCAGCTGCCTGTGGCCGCGATCATCTCGAGGTCGAAGTTGGTGCGCTGTTCCAGTCGCTGATGTTCGAGCAGCTTGCCCTCGGCCTCAAGCTCCTTCAGCCGCTCCTGCAGCTCGAATTTGATCGCCTCGCTGGCCTGTTTCATCGTCGGGCCGGGCGTCACATAGTGCGAATTTGCGTAGACCCGCACCTTTTCCAGCGACGCGCCTTTCTTGCCCGTCAGCGGGTCGAATTCCGCAATCTCCTCGATCTCGTCGCCGAAGAAGCTGACGCGCCATGCCATGTCTTCATAGTGGCTGGGGAAGATTTCCAGATTGTCCCCACGCACCCGGAAATTGCCGCGCGCAAAGGCGGCATCGTTGCGCTTGTATTGCAGCGCGACGAGCTTGCGGATCAACTCGCGCTGATCGACCGTATCGCCTTTCTTGATGTCGAAGATCATCGCCGAATACGTCTCGACCGAACCGATACCGTAGAGGCACGAGACCGAAGCGACGATGATCACGTCGTCGCGTTCGAGCAGCGCGCGCGTGGCCGAGTGGCGCATCCGGTCGATCGCCTCGTTCACGCTCGATTCTTTCTCGATGTAGGTGTCGGAGCGCGGGACGTAGGCTTCGGGTTGGTAATAGTCGTAATAGCTGACGAAATACTCGACGGCGTTTTCCGGGAAGAAGCTTTTGAACTCGCCATAAAGCTGCGCGGCGAGGATCTTGTTCGGCGCGAGGATAAGGGCGGGGCGCTGCAATTCCTCGATCACCTTGGCCATGGTGAAGGTCTTGCCCGATCCGGTGACACCTAGCAGTGTCTGGGTTTTTTCATCATCGCGTGTGCCTGCTACCAGTTCGGCGATTGCGGTCGGCTGGTCGCCCGATGGTTCGTAATCCGACACCAGCTTGAACGCCTTGCCGCCGTCGCTTTTTTCAGGGCGGATTGGACGGTGCGGGGTGAATTCTTCGCCGGTTTCGGGTTCATCGAGACCGCGGCGGATGACGAGTTCTGACATGCGCGAACATATGGGGCACACGGCGTGCATTGTGAAGTGGGCGAAGCGCGCCTAGCTTGTCGCAAACACACGCGGTCGCATCGAATCGAACATGGGTGAGGAGATGCACTTTGAAGATCTGGGTTTTGAGCGCCGCCGGGCTGGCCGCCGCTGTATCGGTTGCAAGCATTGAATCGGGAAATCTTGCCGCGCAGCAAATCGACGATGAAATGAAACCGCAGCCGGGCGAGTATCAGGCTGACATGTCCGTCCTCTCGATCGATATGCCGGATGCACCGCCGGGTATCGCCGATATGATGACCGATATGATGGGGCGTTCTTTCAAGTTCTGCCTGACTCAGGCCGAGGTGGACGAGGGCTTTCGCTCGGTCATGAATCGCGGTCAGGACGGCGACTGCACCTACACCCGATTCAACGCGACAGGTGGGCGGATCGACGCCGAAATGACCTGCGATGCTGGCGGCAATCCGATGAATATGGTGATGGAGGGCACAGGATCGCCAACGTCTTCCGATGTGACTATGACGATGACCGGCGATATGGGCATGGGGCCGGGTTCGATTACCATGCGGGTGAGAAACGAACGGCTTGGCGGGTGCTGATTATCGCGCTCGGCTGAATTGCCTTGGAGGGAACGGGAATAATGAAACAGATTGCAGCAATCGCGGCGCTGGGCCTGGCGCTTTCGGCATGTTCGGGCGGCGATGACGTGTCCACGGCGGACGCCGACACCGATAGCGACGGTTCGGTCAGCGTGCTGGAGGCAGCGCAAGCGGCGGAATCGGCTGGCATGGTGAAGCCGAAGGCAGGCCAGTATCGCGCCGATATGACGATGTCGGGCCTCGAAGGGCTGCCCGGCGGGCAGACCGAGGGGATGAAGACCTCGGTTGAATATTGCCTCACTCAGGAAGAGGCCGATGCCGGTTTCGAACAGATGATGAAGGAAGGTCAGCCGGGCGAATGCACCTATGACCGGTTCAACATCGCCGGGGGCAAAATCGATGCGGCGATGACCTGCAAGACCGGCGAAGGCGAAGCGAAGATGGAATTCGCCGGGACCGCCAACGAAACCTCCTCCGATATGATGGTGAAGATGGTTCAGAATGTGCCGGGGGTGGGCGAGATCAAGATGAACATCGATGCCAAGCATCAGCGCATTGGAGAATGCCCGGAGTAGCAGGCAGCTTCGCTCAGCGATTTCGCGACCACCATCCGACATGCGGCGAAAGTGATTGCTTCACCGGCTGTTCACCGCTTGGTGTCAATGTGACAGTTCGAATTGACTGTTTCGCTTTTGTGAAGATTGCTGACGACGGAAAGTTGCGACCATGGCATCGCGTCCGCCCTTTATCGAGTTTGCGTCGCTCGCCTTGAGCGAGACCGAAATCGCGCGTCGAATTGCATTGGCCCGCGCGGATTGCGCCGATGAAGAGCGTGGCAAGCCGCGTATCGGTCGGCTGGTGGGCGAGCTGGACATTCTGGCCGAGCCTGCGCGCAGGCTGGTGCGGCGGATCGATATTCCTCGCAGCGATAATCCGCGCACAATCATGGTACTGCCCGGATTTGCCGCTCATCCGCGTAAGCTGCGCTATCTCGCTCGGCAGCTGGAGCGGGCTGGACATACCGCGAAACGATGGGGGCAGGGGCGCAATTGGGGCCCCACGCCTGAAACCTTTGCACTGATGGAAGAGCGCTTGCTCGATCTGCACCGGCGCGGCGGAGAGCCGATCGTGCTGCTGGGATGGAGCCTTGGCGGTCTGTATGCGCGTGAGCTGGCGCACCGGCACCCGCAAGCGGTGGCCAAGGTCATCACCATGGGTTCGCCGTTTTCGGGCAGCCCGCGCGCCAACAATGTCTGGCGGGCTTACCAGTTCATCACTGGTCACGAGGTCGACAATCCCCCGGTCGAAGCGGACATGTCGATCAAGCCACCGGTCGAAACCGTCGCTTTGTGGAGCCCGGCCGACAACGCGATCGCCCCGCGCTGCGCCGCTGGCCTGCCGGGCGAGCGTGACCGCGCAGTCGCCGTGCGCTGCACCCATCTCGGCTTTACCTACTCGCCCGATGTGATTGCCGCTGTCCTGTCCGAGCTTGAGCGCGAATAGCCTTGTCCAACCAATCGCTTTTCTTTTGAAAAAGCGCGGTTACAAAGGGTTTTCGTTCCCAATTCTCGGATACGGGGTATTACCATCGGGCAACCCGACAAATTCGATGAGATGTACGATGCGAACGGCCAGACGCGGCCGGCGTATGACGATTACTGCAACTGGTACGAAAAGCAGGACAGCCAGTGGCTGAAGCGCAAGAATGCCGAGGCGGATGAGAGCTTTCGCCGCACCGGTATCACTTTCAATGTCTACGGGGATGATGACGCCGAGGAGCGGTTGATCCCGTTCGACATGGTGCCGCGGATCATCACCGCGCGCGAATGGCGCAAGTTGACGCGCGGGATCGAACAGCGGGTCAAGGCGCTCAACTCTTTCCTGTACGATCTTTATCACCGGCAGGAAATCATCCGCGCAGGCCGTGTGCCTGAGCGGTTGTTTCGCCAGAACGATGCCTGGCTGCCGCACATGGTCGGTTTTACCCCGCCGGGCGGCATCTACACCCACATTGTCGGCGTCGATCTGGTTCGAACCGGGCCCGATGATTTCTTCGTGCTGGAAGACAATGCCCGCACCCCCTCCGGCGTCTCTTATATGCTGGAGAACCGCGAGACGATGATGTCGATGTTCCCGGACCTTTTCACCGATGTTCAGGTCGAAAGCGTCTCCAATTATCCGCGTCGTCTCGCCCGCTCCCTCGCCGCCTGTGCGCCTCTCGCGACCGAGGGGAAGCCGACGGTCGCGGTGCTGACGCCCGGCATCTACAACTCGGCCTATTTCGAGCATGCGTTTCTCGCCGACCAGATGGGCGCGGAACTGGTCGAAGGCGGCGATCTGCGAGTGGTGAATGGCCGGGTCCAGATGCGCACCACGCGCGGATACAAACCGATCGACGTGCTCTATCGCCGGGTCGACGACGACTATCTCGATCCGCTGACATTCGAGCCGGATAGCGTGCTGGGCGTTCCCGGCATAATGGATGTGTATCGCGCAGGCGGCATCACCATCGCGAACGCGCCGGGGACGGGCATTTCCGATGACAAGGCGATTTACAGCTTCATGCCCGAAATCGTCGAATTCTACACCGGCGAGAAACCGCTGCTGCCCAACGTGGAAACCTGGCGCTGCGCTGACAAGGATAGTCTCGCCTACGTGCTAGACAACCTTTCCGAGCTGGTCGTGAAAGAGGTCCATGGCTCTGGCGGATATGGCATGCTGATCGGTCCCACCGCATCGAAGCGGGAGATTGCGCAGTTCCGCAAGAAGCTGGAGGCGAGCCCTGAAAACTACATCGCCCAGCCCACGCTTTCGCTATCTACCTGTCCGATCTACACCAAAAAGGGCTTGGCCCCGCGTCACGTCGACCTGCGTCCGTTCGTGCTGGTCTCGCCAAACGGGATCGACATCACGCCGGGCGGATTGACGCGGGTTGCGCTGAAAGAAGGCTCGCTGGTCGTAAATTCGAGCCAGGGCGGCGGGACCAAGGATACGTGGGTGTTGAAGGACTGATGCTAGGACGGACCGCCAACGGATTGTTCTGGATGTCGCGCTATCTTGAGCGGGCCGAGAACACGGCGCGGCTGCTCGATGCCGGCCTGCGCATGGCCCTGACCCGCGATATTGCCACTGCGCAGGACGAATGGCGCTCCGTTATCGCCACATCGGGCCAGCAATCGAATTACGAAGCCGTCAATGATGCCTATGACGGCATGTCGGTGTGGAACTTCATCCTGCGCGACAAGGCGAATCCGGCAAACGTGCGCGAGATGTTCGGCGCGGTGCGCCAGAACGCGCGCACGGCGCGGACGAACATCTCCAGCGAGGTGTGGGAAGCAGTCAACGAAAGCTGGATGGAACTGGACAAGATGCTCACCCGCCCGGTCAGCCAGGGCGCGGTGGGCGATGTCGTCGCCGCGATCCGCAGGGCCGGGACGCGGGTGCATGGCACGCTTGATGGCTCCATGCTGCGAAACGAGGCGTATCATTTCGCCCGCGCCGGAACCTTCGTGGAGCGTGGGGAGAGCACTGCACGCATTCTCGACATGAAGTATTATCTGCTGCTCCCGTCGCTGTCATATGTCGGGTCGAGCCTCGATTCCGGGCAATGGGACCAGGTGCTGCGGTCGGTTGCCGGGGCGAGCGGTTACACGTGGCTGAATGCCGGCCAGATCGATGCGCGCGGGATCGTGGAGTTTCTGGTGCTCGACGATCGCTTCCCGCGCAGCCTCGCCTTCTGCCGCAGGGCTTTGCGCACCAATCTTGATGCGCTGGCGAAACTGCACGGTAATGATCATCCGTGCAATTCGCTGATGCGCGATGCCGATGATCATATCAGCGACCTGACGGTCGACGCGATCTTCGAGCAGGGTCTGCACGAATTCCTCGTCGACTACACAAACCGCAATGCTGCGATTGCAGAAGCAATCGGCCAGGACTTCCGGTTCCTCTCATGAGGTGTTCAATATGAGGCTGGCGATATGAGATTGGGAATCAGCCATAAGACCCACTACGCTTTTTCAGAGCCGGTGGTGCACGCGCTTCAGCGGCTTCGCCTCACGCCCAAGGAGACGCAGGGGCAGCAGATCGTCCACTGGGACATGGAATACGAAAACGCCCATGCCGAGCTTGAATATGACGACCAGCATTTCAACACCGTAACGCTGGTCGCGGTGGAACCAGGCGCGAAAGAGGTGACCGTCACTTGTTCCGGCACCATCGAGACGCAAGACAATGCCGGGGTGATCGGTCGCCATTCGGGCCACCTGCCGCTCTGGAGCTTTCTGGGCCAGACGAAGTTGACCAAGCCGGGGCCGAAGATCCGCGCGTTGATCCGCGACATTCCAGGGCCGGAGGAGGGCGCGAAGCTCGATTATCTGCACGCGCTTTCGGCGCGTATTCTTGACGGCGTGAGTTACGAAACCGGAACGACGGTTGCCGGGACGACGGCGGAAGAGGCTGCGGCAAATGAGGCTGGCGTATGTCAGGATCACGCGCACATTTTCATCGGAGCGGCGCGCGCGGTCGATATCCCGGCGCGCTATGTCAGCGGCTATCTGATGATGAACGACCGGATCGAACAGGAAGCGAGCCATGCCTGGGCCGAGGCGCATATAGACGGGCTGGGCTGGGTCGGGTTCGATGTATCGAACGGGATCAGCCCCGATCCGCGTTATGTTCGCGTTGCCACCGGGCGCGATTATCGCGATGCGGCGCCGGTTACCGGCATCAGTTTCGGCGCGACCGAGCAATTGCTGACGGTCGATGTCGCGGTCGAACAGCAGCAGGTCGAGCAATAGGGTTTCCCCTGCGCGCGCCATCGGCTAGCGCACTCCTCCCCCACTCGTGCTCCCAGTTTCCGGAGAAATCATATGACGTATTGTGTTGGCATGGTGCTCGAAAAAGGTCTCGTCCTGATGAGCGACACGCGAACCAACTCGGGCGTCGATAATATCTCCGTCTTCCCCAAGATGTTCCACTGGAGTGTTCCCGGCGAGCGGATGATTGCTGTGATGACGGCGGGCAATCTGGCGACCACGCAGGCGGTTGTCAGTCAGCTGGAAGAACGGACCAAGGAGCCGGGCGAGCGCGAGACGACACTGCTGAACGGGCCGACCATGTTCAATGTGGCGACCGAAATCGGCCGGTTGCTACGCCAGACCATCGACACTGCCCAAAAATCAAACGGGGAGCGGGGCAAGGGCCGTTTCACCGCGTCGATTATCGTCGCCGGTCAGATCAAGGGCATGCAGCCGCGCTTGTTCATGATCTATCCCGAAGGCAATTTCATCGAGGCCAGCTGGGATACCCCGTTCTTTCAGATCGGAGAGACCAAGTATGGCCGCCCTATCCTGATCCGCGCTTATGACAGAAGCATGAGCTTCGAAGATGCGATCAAGCTGCTGATGGTATCGTTCGATTCCACCCTGAAAGCGAACCTGTCGGTCGGCCTCCCGCTGGATATGCTGGTGATTGAGAAGGACGGTTTTGAACCGCTCCACGAAAGTCGCGTGACACAAGGGGACGCGTATTTCGATGCCATCTCGTCGCAATGGAGCGATGCTTTGCGATCCGCTTTTCATTCGCTGCCAAATTACAGCTTTGAGACGGAATAGCGCTGGCTTGCGACCAGCTGCCAAGTGAATCTGCCTAGAGACTGATCGATATCGGGTTCGTTTCGGAGGTTGTTTTTGCTTTTGGTGCATAGACTTACGCAGATATAAACGGAACATTGCTCCGGATTGGGCGAGGTCCGGCGTGCGTTCTGGAATCAACTCGCTCATCCGTTAAGCATGTCCAGAAAAGCAACGCTTCATTTCATCGACTCCTCCAGCCGGCATCGCGCCGAACTGGCACGAGTGGGTTTTGCGCTCGGTCACCACGCTGAGGTCTATGGCGACCTTTCCGATCTGTCGGTTCATCCGCCGCGCGAAGGTATCATCATTGCCCGCGACGCGGTTGAGGAAGGCGGGGTTGCCACGGCTCTCGAACGTCTCAGCAGGCTTGGCATCTGGTTGCCGTTGATTGCAGTGGACACCCAGCCACGTCCGACCCGGATCGTCGAGGCGATCAAGGCAGGCGCGCTCGATTACCTGTCGCTCCCGCTCGATCCTGAACGGTTCGGTCGATGCCTGACAAGAATTGCGGATGAAGCCGAAGTGTTCGGTGCCGCCCGCCGCCGGATGATCGAAGCGCGCGACCGTATCTCCAGCCTGTCGACCCGCGAACGCGAGGTGCTCGAATGGCTGGCCGAGGGAAGCAGCAACAAGGTCATCGCCCGCGAGCTCGATATCAGCCCGCGCACGGTCGAAATTCACCGGGCGAACATGATGAGCAAGCTGGGCGCACGTCACGCTGCCGAAGCGGTGCGACTGAAGCTCGAAGCGGCCCTGGAGCCAAAGATCCGCGCGTAAGCGCCTCCTGCCCCAGCAACCGACGATGGTCGGTCGCGCTAAAGGGAACCTACGGCCTCGGCACCTTCGCTCTTCGAGCCTGGTGTCGGGGCCGCCTTCTTTTTCCGGGGTGGGGGAGCTTCTTGCCTATCGGCAGAACGTCGCGCCGGTCCCTTCGAGATGGAAGTGGTCTTTGTGGGCGGCGTTGTAATCCGGGCCGAGGACGGTGCCGAACCGTTTGCACGCACTCTTATGCACGACGCGCAGGAATTCGCGCTCTGCGGCGGTGCCGCCGTCCCAATCGGATTTGAGCACAATTCGGCGACCATCTTCCAGCACGAACGCCGATACGTCGATCGCCTCGGCGCGTGCGTGAGCGGAGCGGCGACTGCTCCCTGCGACATTGCGGCAGGCATAGCTGCCCATGGTTTCGATCCGCCTGAGTGGGCTGCCGAGGATTTGCCGGGCCGCGCGATCGACGCCGAACCGGGCCCACGCGCTGAAGGTGCTGGCGGTCTGGCACTGGACCGGGCCGATATTGCTGATGCCGAAGGATGAACCATCGCCGGAAAGCGCGGCAAGTTGCACCGTGCCAAGTTGATTGCAGCCGGGCGCGGCATAGCTGTCGGGCAGGGGATTGAACCGCGCTCCGGCGGCGCTCAATTGGGCGAGGCAGGTTCTGTCAGCAGGTCGGTTCGAAATGCGCTGCGGCGTCGATGCGATGCGTGTCGGCTGCCCGGTGGAAGGCTGCGCGTTGGTGCCGGCTGCGGTTGCTCCAGAGCCGCTACCCGCTGGAATCAGCCCGCCGCACCCTGCCAGCATCATGCTACTGGCAACGAGGCAGAGCACTTGGAGAGGGCGGACGCGTTTCATACCTAGGGACTAATGCTTGAAAATGGTTAACAGAGCGGAAACCCTCTGTATTAAGCTATCATTATCTCTGAGTTACGCGATATTCCGTGCTTTTGGTCGGATGATCGGTGCTGGGTGTTGGGCTATCTAAGGCAGTTCGTCGGCCACCTGCTCCCACAACTCGATCTTCACGCCGTTGGGATCGAGTATCCACGCGAACTTGCCGTATCCTTCATCGGCAGTGTCGAGAACTTCGACGCCCTTGTCTTTCAGCTGTGCGCAAAACCCATCGAGATCGTGCACCCGCAGATTGATCATGAAGCCGCCTTTGCCGGGCTTGATATACTTGTCATCGGCGAAGTGACTGATCAGCGAATACGGGTTCTCCTTCGGCTCATCTGCCCAGGCCAGTTGCGGCCCGTATGCTCCATCAATGCCGAGCATGTCGCGATACCAGCCGCGGGTCGCCTCGGTATCTGACGCCACATAAAATACGCCGCCAAGGCCGGTAATTCTTGGACCTTCCGCCATCATACTTCCCCTCAAGTCATGGAGCGACTCGGCCCCCGCGCGATCCCTTAGGACGATTGTGCCGGATTGGCTTGAGATGCAAAAGGGGTCCGCAACAACGGCCCGAAGGGCTGCAAGGGCGACCGCCCGCCCGCAGCGATGCGATCTTCAGGTCGCATGAGCGAGGATGTCGCGCGCCGGATGGGGCGGCGAACTAAAAACGCGTGGTAAATTCGATCAGGCCCGCAGGCAGCGTGTCGAGCAAGGCGATCTCGATCACCTTGTCAAACCCGGTCAGCACCATCAGGCCAACCGCCAACAAAGCGCCCCCGAACAGCGGCTTGCCATACTTGGCGAGCACTTGCAGCGTGGCCCGGCGCTCCCCGATTGCTTTGCGCGAACCATAGGCGAAAGCGAGGATCGAGGCGGCAACGCCGAGGCCGAAGGTGAGGAAGATGAAGAAGCTGCTGGCAAGGCTTTCGCCCTGACTCGCTGCTGCAATCGCAACGCCCAGCGTCGGGCCAACGCACGGGGCCCAGACCAGACCGAGTAGCAAGCCAATCGCGTATTGCCCGTGCCAGCCATCGCCGCTGATCTGCGCGAGCTTTTGATTGCCCATATTCGCGATCGGAGCAGCTGCGGCGGATAGGGCTGCCTGCGCCTGCGGCACCAGCAGGACGAAGCCCGCGACCGCCAGCAACCCGCCAGCCAGCGTGCGGACGATCTGTTCATTGATCCCGATCGTGTAGCCGAACGCGATCACAGTGAACCCGAACAGAGTGAAGCTCGTCACCAGACCGCCAGCCAAGGCCAGTGGACCCGCCCGGCTTTTACCCAGGGCAGAGGCGACCAGAATGGGCACCAGCGGCAAGACACACGGGTTCAGGATGGTCACCAGTCCGGCGACGAAAGAGAGGGCGATGCTCGCGATCATGATTTATCAGGCGGTCGGTGCAATCCGGTCAGGCGGTGCTTCTACAGCGCGCCCAGAACCACGCTGCGCAGTTCCTGACGGTTGGTCTGGGCGATCGAGCGAGCGACTTCTTTCTTGCCGTCGAAGACAAGGACAGTCGACTGGCGCGGAACGCGGTGTTGCTGCAGGAACTTCTTCTCATCGTCGAAATTGACTTTGACGAACAGCACGTCGCCGCTCTGACGTTCGGTCCGAAGCTCTTCCAGAATGGGGGCCTGCGCGCGGCAGGTGGGGCACCAGTCGGCATAGATATCGACGACGATGGTCTTGCCTTTGCCCTGAGCCATCACGAATTCGGCCTCGTCGTAGGTCTGCCATCCGGCGGTCTTCGATTCGGCGGATAGCTGCATGGCAGCCACGACCAGCGCGCCAATAGTGGCGATTATTGCGAACAAGCGGAACATTTCTTCTGCACTCCAGTGTCTGTGATCGACGATGTACGTCGACATATTCACTGGGGTGTTCGCGCGAGTATGACCGAATGTTACAGTCTGGTTTGCGTTACGTGCGTCTAGTGCGCGACGACTGCGGAATCGTTGGCCTGTGTGGCTTTGCTAACCAGCACAATCGCGAGCCATGCTGCAATGAAGCCGGGGACGATTTCGTACAGGCCTCCGCCACCCAGGAAGCTGGCGTTCCAGCCCACAGCGATCCAGATACCGACTACTGCCGCACCGGTGACGAGGCCTGCCACCGCTCCCGCACCCGTCATGCCGCGCCACGTTAGAGCAAGGATGATCAGCGGACCGAAAGCAGCCCCGAATCCAGCCCATGCGTTCGAGACCAGCCCCAATACCTGCGCGTTCGGGTTGCTGGCGATAAACATCGCGGCAATCGCTACCAGAGCGACGCAGACCCGCCCGACATTCACCGCCTCGCGCTCGCTGGCATCCTTGCGCAGGAACAGTCGGTAGAAATCCTCGGTCAGCGAACTGGACGAGACCAGCAGCTGCGACGAGATCGTGCTCATGATCGCCGCCAGCAGCGCGGCAAACAGGAAACCGGTGATGGCCGGGTGGAACAGCAGATCGGCAAGCACGATGAAGATCGTCTCGGGGTCTTCGACGGGAACCGCGTTCGCTTCGGCATAGGCGCGCCCGGCGATCCCCACGCCAAGCGCTCCGACCAGCGCAACGGCCATCCAGCCAAGCCCGATGGTGCGGGCGCGAGCGACCTTTTCGACCGTATCGATCGCCATGAAGCGGACGATAATATGCGGCTGTCCGAAATAGCCCAGCCCCCATGTCACCGCGCTGATCCAGCCTAGCAGCGTCAGTCCGCCGAACAGCCCTAAAAACCCTGGATCGATCTGCGCGAGTGTTTCGGAGACAGCCGCGAATTCACCGAGCCCGCCGACATCCTTGCCGCCCCAGATCGCGACGGCTGGCATCAGGACCAGCGCCACCATCATGATAATGCCCTGAACGAAATCGGTCAGGCTCACCGCCAGAAACCCGCCGACCATGGTATAGGCGAGAACGATCCCGGCGGTGATGACAATGCCGAGCATGTAGTCGCTCAAACCGACGCCGGGCAGCATTCCGGCAAAGGCGGTCTCGAACAGCTTGCCTCCGCCGACCAATCCTGCGGCGGTGTAGACGGTGAAGAACACCACGATGATGATCGCCGACACAACCCGCAACGCGGTGCCCTGATCGGGAAAGCGGTTCGCCAGAAACTGCGGTATGGTCAGCGCGTTGTCGTATTCTTCGGTCTGCTGGCGCAGGCGCGGAGCGACGACGATCCAGTTAACGACAGCGCCCGCAAACAGCCCAATGCCAATCCACGCCTCGACCAGACCCGCAGCATAAAGCGCTCCCGGCAAACCAAGCAGCAGCCAGCCCGACATGTCGCTAGCCCCGGCAGAGAGCGCCGCCACCGATGGCGGCAGATTGCGCCCGGCGAGGAGGTAGCCTTCGCTGTCAGCGGTGGACTTGCGCCAGGCATACAGCCCGATGGCGATCATCAAGACAAAATAGGCGGCGAGCGAGGCAAGGGTGGCGGTATTCATGATGCGCGGGCGGGTAACAGGGGTATGCGCTCTTGGCCACAGCATCTTCCCGTGACCGATTTATTCGACTTCGCTCGACCCAAATCAATGCGGTATAAACATGACCCAGCGCGTCCCAACGCCCGGCTGTGCATCGACCGATAAGGTCGTACCAAGCTGGTCCGCGAGGTCACTTACCAACTGGCTACCGGTTCCGTGAGTGTCAGAGTTCTGATCGTACAATCCGTTGCCATTGTCGGAAATTTCAAGACGGCATTCATCTCGCTTTGTTTTCTCCAGCAGCACGAAAATCTTCGCATTGTCTTGACTGTCGAACGCGTATTTCATGGCGTTGATAAACAGCTCGCAGACAATCAAGCCAACCGGGATCGCGATGTCGGCGTTCGTGCTGACCGGCTCAATCTGAAGGTCAAGTTCAACCGCATCGGGGCCATACGCGTCCAACAGGTCGGAGGTCAGGTCCGTGATATACTCTTTAAGCGCTACCTTGCTTGCGTCGTCTTGCATGTAGAGATGCTCGTGCAGAGCACCCATGGAGCGAACTCGTGCGGCGGTATCCTTGAATGCCAGGGTTGATGCCTCGCTGTCCGGTTTGGCGGCTTTCGATCTCTTGCGCGCCTCGATGCTCAGCAGACTGGTCACCAGCTGCAGGTTGTTTTTGATCCGGTGATGGGTCTCTGCGAGATATGTTTCCTTCAATGCTAGCGATGATCTCTTCGCTTCGTTTCCTCGATGCAACGCAAACGCGAGCACGCTCAGCAGTGCCAAGCCTATGCCTGCGACGACGAGGGACAGTCGCTGGCTCCGGATTTGAAACTGGTCGATTTCCGCCTTCTGGCTCAACAATGCCAGCCGTTGGCGTTCGATCTGTGTGCCGGCCTGGACTTCTGCGACGGCGACAGCCTGCCTGTTGTTCTCCCTGAGAGTTTCCTTGGCAGACTCATATGCACGCTGAAAATAATCTGAGCTTTCGGCCTGATTTCCCATGTCGCGAAGGATGTTGCCCATCGTCGCGAAGACATTGTGCTGGCTGATGAAGGGTGCGTTGTCCCACTCATCCCCTTCCATCTGGCTGATGATTTCGAAAGTCTGCATCGATTGGTCGTAAGCTGCTTGGAGGCGCCCCATTTCGTAGAGCAGCGCAGACCGCTCGCTCCCTGCCTTTATCGCCTGAATATCATCATGAGCAGTCTCAGCATTTTTGATCGCCGCTGTAAAATCGCGCAAGGCGCGGTCATTCTGCCCTAGGGCGACGTAGGCGCGGCCCCGTTCGGTTTGCAGACCGGCAAGGTCATCATACCCGCGCTTTTGCATCTCGGCTTCTGAAACAGCGAAGTGTTCGAGCGCCTCTTGGTATCGACCATTCTCAAGATCCACAGTCCCGAAGAATTGCAGCGCGTAGGGGTATGCCGGTTCTTTCTGAAGCTCCGGGCCTTCATAGAGACGCTCCGCGATCTGGGAATAGTGGCCGGCTTTTTCCTTGTCGCCGATTGAAAGCTTCAGATGGATCATGTCCAGAGTGGTGAGAGCATGACCTGGCCAGTCGCCCTCCCGCGCCGTTATCTCCAGATTCTCGTTCATCTTCTTGAGCGCTTGGGCAAGCTCTCCCTTCAGCCTGTAAATCTGATAGATGTGCGATGCTGCGCGCTCTCGATCCAGGCCGCTAAGCGATGGTTCAACGCGTTTGAGGGTTTCAAGCGCGGTTTCATAACCGCTCAGCATATAGTGGCTTAGGCCAATATATAGTTCAGCTCTCGCGCCGAGTTCAAAATCGTCTGAAACGAGAGGTGAAGCGACGAGTTGGGTCGCCACCTGGAGACAGGTTTCAGGATTGTCGTAATAGCCAAGGTCTTCGACGCAGATCTTGTCAAATCGTGCCTCAAGCAAGCCAGCTTCGGCATCTTCGCCAAGAGCTTCGGATTGCAGGGCCAGACAGAGAAAGAGGCAAAGCAACAGCCGGCCGAACATGGCCGCTCCGCGCTTTTCAGTCATGCCTGTATATTTGAGAGGTTGAATCACGCCTCCAGTAGAGACGAATTAGGCCTCTCTGAATAGACGTAATGAAGCCTCAATAGTGCCGACGGTTAAAAAGTGCCGTCGGTCATTGGTCGTTGGTCTCCGTCGTAAGCCACCGTGATGATGTCTGCTGCCAGGCAGATGCGACGGGATCGCGCTACGTCAATCAGGCTTCGCTGTCCTTCCTGCGCTTCGCTTTCTTGCGTTCATGCGGGCATAGGAGGGTTTTTCGCAGACGGATCGATTGCGGGGTCACTTCGACCATTTCATCGTCATCGATGTAGGCAATCGATTGCTCCAGCGTCATCCGGCGCGGTGGAGTTAGGCGGATTGCGTCATCCTTGCCGGTCGAGCGCACATTGGAAAGCTGCTTGGCCTTCATCGGATTCACTTCGAGATCGTCGGGCTTGGCGTTCTCGCCGATCACCATGCCTTCATAGACTTTCATCGCAGGGCCAACGAACATTTCGCCGCGCTCTTCAAGCATGTTGAGCGCGTAGGCGTTGGACTCGCCATCACCGTTGGAGATCAACACACCGTTGTTCCGTCCGCCGACAGCGCCTTTGTAGGGGCCATACTTTTCGAACAGGCGGTTCATGATCCCGGTGCCACGCGTGTCGGAGAGGAATTCGCCATGATAGCCGATCAATCCGCGTGATGGAGCGGAGAAGGTGATGCGGGTCTTGCCCTGGCCCGAGGGGCGCATTTCGTTGAGGTCGGCTTTGCGCTTCTGCATCTTTTCGACGACCGTGCCCGAGTGCTCATCATCCACGTCGATCACAACGGTTTCGTATGGTTCGGTGCGCTGACCGTCTTCTTCGCGGAACAGCACTTTGGGGCGCGAGATGCCGAGTTCGAAGCCCTCGCGGCGCATCGTCTCGATCAGGACACCGAGTTGCAGTTCGCCGCGGCCTGCCACTTCGAAACTGTCCTTGTCGGCGCTTTCGGTGATCCGGATTGCAACGTTGGTTTCGGCCTCGCGCAGCAAGCGGTCGCGGATCATGCGGCTCGTAACCTTGTCGCCTTCGCGGCCCGCGAGCGGACTGTCGTTGACGGCAAAGCGCATTGCCAGCGTGGGTGGATCGATCGGTTGGGCTGCAATCGGTTCGGTAACGGACGGATCGCAAATCGTATTGGCCACGGTCGCCTTTTCCAGACCAGCAAGTGCGATAATGTCGCCTGCTTGTGCGGATTCGACAGGTACGCGTTCCAGACCGTCAAAGCTCATCAGCTTGGTCGCGCGACCGACTTCGACGACATTTCCGTCCATATCGATAGCGTGGATCGGATCATTGATTTTGACGGTGCCCGACTGCACGCGACCGGTGAGCACGCGGCCCATAAAGTTGTCGCGATCGAGCAGCGTCGCAAGGAAGCTGAACTTGCCATCTGCGTCGAGGCCGGGGGCAGGGACGTGGCTTGTGATCAGCTTGAAAAGCGGGTCAAGCGTGCCTTCGCGCGCGGTCTCGTCATCGCTGGCATAGCCATCGCGGCCCGATGCCCAGAGCGAGGGGAAGTCGAGCTGTTCATCGGTCGCATCGAGGCTGGCGAACAGGTCGAACACCTCGTCCAGCACCTCCTGCGGGCGGCCATCGGGACGGTCGATCTTGTTGACGACGACGATTGGCTTGAGGCCGAGCGCGAGCGCCTTGCCGGTGACGAACTTGGTCTGAGGCATCGCGCCTTCGGCACTGTCGACCAGCAGGATCACCCCGTCGACCATGCTGAGAATGCGCTCCACCTCGGCGCCGAAATCGGCGTGGCCAGGGGTGTCGACGATGTTGATGCGTGTGGTTTCGCCTTCATGCTCCCATTCGACGCTGGTGCATTTCGCCAGAATGGTGATGCCGCGCTCCTTTTCCAGGTCGCCGCTGTCCATGGCGCGTTCTTCGACCCGCTGGTTTTCGCGAAAGGTGCCCGACTGGCGGAAGAGCTGATCGACGAGCGTGGTCTTTCCATGATCGACGTGGGCGATGATTGCGACGTTGCGCAGAGAGGAGGACATCAGATGAAGCTTTCGATTGGTTTTCGGCAATCCCGGCCGGATGCGAGGATGTTTCGACGTAATATAGGCGCAGTCACAGCGATATTAAATTACCGTGAAATCGAACCATTCGCTCAGGCGAGCTAACGGCCTAACGTGCTGCGTTGCAACATTGGCGCGCGGTTAGCGCAGTGCTTTCGCTACGGCAAGCTCTGTTGGTCAGGCGATCCGCATCATGCCGCGTTGCAACATGGCCGCGGGCTAGTGTTACGGAGTTGCAACAGGGGCGATTTCCCCCGCGTCTGTGCGGGTTTGGCGCTTGTCGCTTTTGCATCACGCGCCTATCAGAAGTGCCAATCGATCCGGGTAGAACGCATCTGGGGATGCGGCCGATTTCAGGATGCTCGGACGATCGGGATTTGAGGAGAGGAGCTTCCATGCTTTCGAAGAAAACCGGCGTCGCCGGGTCGTACCGATTCACCCTGATGGCAGGCGCCGCGGCATTTGCCGTTGCCACGCCTAGCATCGCCTCCGCGCAGGACGTCGATAGCGACGATGCGGATGCACTCGCGCTGGAGCTCGGCGATGAGGATAGCAGCAACGTCATCATCGTCACCGCCTCGAAGCGTGAACAGACGCTTCAGGAAACACCGATTTCTGTGTCGGTAACCAGCGGTGAAACGATCGAGCAGGCGCAGATCCGCGACGTGCTCGATTTGCAGACGGTCGCGCCCTCGCTGCGCGTCAGCCAGCTCCAGACATCGTCTGCTTCGACGTTCATTATTCGTGGTTTCGGTAATGGCGATAACAACTTCGGCATCGAGCCATCGGTTGGTGTTTTCATCGATGGCGTGTTCCGCTCGCGTTCGGCATCTGCTTTGAACGATCTCTCCAACGTTCAGCGCATCGAAGTGTTGAACGGCCCGCAATCGACGCTGTTCGGTAAGAACGCGTCGGCCGGTGTTATTTCGGTCGTCACGCGTGAGCCGCAGTTCGAATGGGGTGGCTCGGTTGAAGCGGTGTACGGCAACTTCAATCAGGTTTTCCTGAAAGGCGATGTCACCGGGCCAATCACCGACACGGTCGCGTTCTCCGTTGATGGTTCGTATCAACGCCGCGACGGGTTTGGTGAAATCGTCAACCTCGATGAAGACATCAATAACCGGAATCGCTGGGCCGCTCGCGGTCAGCTTCAGATCGAACCAACTCCTGATGTGAGCATTCGCCTGATCGCTGACTATGCTCGTATCGACGAAGTGTGCTGCGAAACCAGCAATCTGGTCGTCGGACCAATTACGGCGGGCGCCATTGGCGCGATCGGCGGACAGTTTGGTACCGACTTCTTCAGCAACGAAAGTTTCCTGAACGTCGTTCCAGTCAATGAGAACGACAATTACGGCTTCTCCGGCCAGATTGACTGGGATATCGGGGCCATCTCCGTGACCTCGATCACGGCCTATCGTGAGCTGCGCAACTTCTTCAACCAGGATATCGACTTCACCAGCGCCGATATTTCGAACGAGACGCGCGATCAGGCGGTTGATACGTTCACTCAGGAAATTCGGATCACTTCGGATTTTGATGGTCCGATCAACTTCCTGCTCGGTGGATATTACTTCGACGAGTCGATCACACAGGATAGTGACCTTACGACTGGTGCTGACTTCCGCAATTTTGCATCGGCGCAGCTGGCTGGCGCTGGCCTCGGCGGCGAAGCGGCCTTGTTTCAGGCAGAGGCTTTTCTCGGACTGCCCGCAGGAAGCATCTTGAGCGATGACTTCTTTTTGACAGACGAACGCTTCACTCTCGACAACACATCTTACTCTATTTTCGGTACGGTCGATTTTGAACCGGTCGATGGCCTCGTCCTGACCGCCGGATTCAACTACACCGATGACAGTAAGGATTTCACGACGGACTTCGTTGCCGGTGATCCTCTGGCCAACATCAATCTGGTGGATGCGTTTTTGGTAGGTGCGCTCGCTCCTTTGGGCATCGACGCAACCGATCCGGCTCAGTTTGCCGCGTTCCAGGCCAATAGCCCGGTGGCGCCTTTGGTAATCGCTGCCGCACTCGGCAATCCAGACGGGCTTGATCTAAGTCCAGTTCCGGGGCTGATCGCCAACCCGCTGCTGGGGCTGTCTGCGCTGCAATTCCAGACGCCGTTCCCATCCGTTCCGAACGCGGTGGAAAATGGGGAAACCAACGACGACGAACTTACCTATCTGCTTCGCGCCTCGTATGAGATTACGCCCGAGGTCAATGTCTATGCCAGCTACGCGACCGGCTTCAAGGCAAGCTCGGTCAACCTGTCGCGTGACAGCCGACCTTTGCTCAGCGACTTTACGCCGGGTCCGGCGGGATCGACCATTCTGGCGCCGTCATCGCCTATCCTCGATGCGGGTCTGGCTACGCCGAACCTCACGACCGGTACGCGGTTTGCCGGGCCGGAAGAGGCCGAAGTGTACGAAATCGGTATCAAGGCTCAGTTTGATGGGGTCGGATTCAACCTTGCTTTGTTCGACCAGACGATCGAAGGATTCCAGAGCTTCGCCTTCACCGGTCTTGGATTTGCATTGCAAAACGCCGGTCAACAGTCGGTGCAAGGTTTCGAGTTGGATGCGACGATCCAGCCGACCGATGGCCTCGTCCTGACCTTCGCCGCGACATATCTTGATCCGCTGTTCGATGATTTCCCCGGAAGTGTCGTCGGCGACCTCTCGGGCACTCGCCCGACTGGTATCCCGGCATGGTCGATTGCAACCTCGGCGACTTACACGCACGAGTGGGACAGCGGCACGCGTCTGATCAACCGCATCGATTACAACCACGAAAGCAATGTCGACATTGTTATCCTGCCGACATTCAACTTCCAGCTGGGCAACGACGTGTTGTTCCGTCGAGAAGTGAACCTCGTCAATGCATCGACGACACTGGCGCTGAACAATGGTGTAGAGGTGGGCCTGTTCGCACGTAACCTGCTCGATGACCGATACATCCTGACCGTGTTTGACGGCGTTGCGCAGGGTGGCACCGTTGCAGGCTATCCAAGTACGCCGCGCACATGGGGCGGGGTCGTTCGCTACAAATTCTGATCTTCACTGGTCAGTTGAAAACACTGAAAGGGCCTCGCCATTGCAGCGGGGCCCTTTTTTGTGCGCTACGATAGTTTTGGCGGTTGTCTTGCGGCTCGCAATGTGTTGCCGTGTCAATCCCAAATTGAGGGGGTGAATTATGGAATGGATGCTGATGCCGTTGCGGCGATACGCTGATTTTTCGGGGCGTTCGCGGCGTAAAGAATATTGGATGTTCCAGTTGGGATATGCGATTTTGATCTTGGTGCTCGTCGGGTTAGCCGGTGCGACAGGTGGTTTCGATGAAAGCGGCAGCAGTGGTGTCGGACTGATATTTCTTGGTTTGATGGGAATTGCTGTGCTTGGCCTTCTAATCCCTCAGATTGCCGTGCAAGTGCGTCGTTTTCACGATCAGGACAAATCCGGTTGGTTTATTCTGTTGGGTTTCATCCCTTACGTCGGCGGTCTGATCGTTCTGGTATTCATGTGCCTCGACGGAACGCGGGGCGCGAACCGGTTTGGTCCCGATCCTAAAGGCGGGGTCGATCCGGACGTTTTCGAGTAAACTGAAGGGCGACGCTTAGGGCCGTCTGTCACGGTTGCACGCATGAAAAATGGCCAACTCGCCTTCGCGGTGAGTTGGCCGTTTAGCTTTCAGGCACTTATGTCTATCAGACATGTGCAAGATCGGGATAGGGATCAACTCAGCTTATCGCGGGTTGCCTTCCGGGTTCCAAGCGCAATTTACTGCGGTTGGGCATGATGATCACAGGGTCAATTAGGGGCGCACATGAAAATCGAAATCCCACGCGTTTTTGCGAACACGTTCGGCATGGCGCGCGAGCAAGCGGCGCCGTTGCTGGGGCTGTGGGCCGTGTTTCTGCTGATCCAGATTGCGGCGATCGGGTTGGTCTTTCTGGCGGTAGGCGGCGCGGCGTTTGCGGGCGCGAGTTTCGATGATCCTGATCCGCTCCGCACGCTGGGCCTGGGGGTCGGGGCCATCATCGCGATTTTCGCGCTCTATTTCGGGTACATATTCTTGTATTGCGTGCAGTCTGCGGCGATGGCGATGTCGGGCTCTCCTTTGAGCCGATCTGGCTTTGGCGAAGCGCTTTCAGGCGGGTTTCGCAGCGGCGTGGCATTGTTCCTCGCCTTCCTGCTGTTACTAGTCTGCTACATCATCTTTTCGTTTGCCTTGGAGCTGCTTCAACAGGGGCTTTTTTTTCTTGGCGGGCTGGGAGAGTTCCTCTTATCTGGCGGTGCATTCGCAGGCCTCGTCTATTTCGCCTGCCGGTTTGCGATCATCACACCGGTGATTGCGGTCGATGGGGAGCGCAACCCGGTCAGCGCGCTCCGCCGCAGCTGGGCGCTGACGGACGGCAATGTCCTGCCGATCTTCATCGTGCTGTTGGTTGTCGGGGTGGCGACCATCGTGATCGGGCTGGTGGCGGTGATGCTATTTGGCGGGCTGTTCTTCGTATCCGCAGCGAGTGCGCCGGGAATGCTCACGATCGTCCTCGCGCTACTCACCTTTGTCGTGTTTGGCGGTGTCGCAGCGGTGCTGGGCGCGACGCTGGTATCATCGCTTCATGCAGAAGTCAGCAGCTCGGAAGCTGACGATCTGAGCAAGACGTTCGAGTAAGGTCTATAGCTCGCGCAGAGCTTGGGCAGGCTTGGCACGCAGCAGCGGCAGCGATCCGCCCAGCGCAAAGGCCAGCACCATCGCCAGGCCGAGGCTGAGCACGCTCAGCACTTCGCCCCACGCAGGCAGCCAGTCGAATTCGAAGAGTTGCGTGATAATCACCCAGCCCAGCGCGGAGCCGAGGCCCAATGCCACCAGCGCCAAAGCTCCGGCGATAAGGCCATATTCGGCCAGCTGCATGGCGAGGATCTGACGCCTGCTGGCGCCCAGCACCCGCAGCACGACCGTGTCGTACATCCGCGCGGCACGGGCGGCTGCGATTGCTCCCATCAGCACCGCCAGACCGGCCAGGACTGCCACGGCAGCGGCGGCAAGCGTTGCGAGGCCTACCTGCTCAAGGATCGTGCGCGCCTCACCCAGTACTTCGCCGACCTCGATCACGGAACTGGACGGGAATTCGCGCACCAATTCGCGCAACAATTCCCCGCGCAACGCCGTATCAGCTGCCTCGGGTAGCTGTACGGTGGCGGCAAGGTTATGCGGTGCATCGGCGATCGCGGCATCGGAGAACACGAGCGCGTAATTGAACCCCATGCTTTCCCAGTCGATCGTGCGCAGGTTGGCGACCCGTGCGGTGCGCTCAACGCCAAGAATGCCGATGGTGAGATAGTCGCCCACCTGCAGGTCCACCGCCTCGGCGAAATCGGCGTCGACGGAAACCAGCGCTTCGTCGGTTCCGGCCTCCCACCATTCTCCGTCGGTCAGACTGTTGCCGGGCGGGAGGGTGTCTGAATAGGTCAGCCCGCGCTCGCCGCGCAGCGCCCATGCGCCGTCGGGGATTTCCTCGAGGTCGGCGACCCGGATCATCTCGCCTTCGGCTCCATAGGCAAGCACCGCCCCGCGCAGGGTCGGGACCGCGCGGATGGTCGCATCTGGGAAGCGATCTTCGATCACTTGGTAGAACGCGTCTTCGTCATCGCGCGGCACGTCTAGCACGAAATAGTCTGGCGCTTCGGCGGGAACGCGGCTCTGGATGTTGCCGTCGATCGCGCTCTGGATCGCCGCGAGCAGCACGAATGCAGCAAGGCCGAACCCGAGCGCGGTGACGAGCGACTGGGTTGGCGCGCCGGGCCGGTGGAGATTGGACAGGGCGGAGCGCAACAGCGGGTTCGACGGGCGAGGAAGCTTGCGCGCGACGAACTGGATCAGCAGTCCCAGACCGGCGAGCGCGATCAGCGCAGCACCTGCACCCATCAGGAAACCACCCGACAATAGCGGCTGCGCGGTCGTCAACAGCGCCAGTGCACAGATCGCCGCGATGCCCCCTCCGGTGGCGAGCAGCGCACGGCGATCACGCGCCAGCGGCACGATCCGAGACCGCATCAACGCCATCGCCGGGAAACTGCGCGCCCGCAGCAGAGGTGCGGCGGCGAAGGCGAAGGCGACGAGCAGACCATAAGCCCCCGCCAGCATCAGCGGCGCAGGCTCGATCACAAAGCCGGTTTCAACCGGCAGCAACCCTTCGAGCGCCATGCCGAGCAGCGGGGTAATGAGAATGCCGACCGCCAGACCTGCCGCGCTGCCGACAATGGCCGCGACCGCGATCTGCAGCGAGTATATTCGCACGATGTCGCGCGATGAGGCTCCCAGTACCTTAAGCGTGGCGATCCCGTTCCGGCGCGCTTCGAGATAGGATGAGACACCGCCCGCAATGCCGATCCCCGCGATCACCAGCGCGGCGAGGCCGACCAAAGTCAGAAAGTCGCTCATCTGGCGGACAAACCGGTCCGCGCCGGGCGAGGCGCGGTCCCGATTGCGGAAATCGAACCCGGCATTGGGGAAGGCATCCGTCAGAGCCTCTTCGATCGCCTCGGGATCTTGCGAAGCGTTGTCGAACGCGATGCGATATTTGCTCTGGTACAGCGAGCCGGGCTGGATCAGGCCCGCGCTCGCAGGCACATCCTTCGCCACCAGCACTGTCGGGCCAAGCTGAAACCCTTCGGATAGGCGGTCGGGCTCGTTCTCGATGATACCCGCAGCGGTCAGCGTGACCGTGCCGACCATGAACGTATCACCGACTTCGAGATCGAGCCGATCCATTGCGCCCTGTGCCAGCCATGCGTCCGTGCCACTCGGCGCACCCGTTTCGCGTCCATCGGTCAGGTCGAGAGTACCATAAAGCGGCCACTTCGCATCGACCGCTTTCAGCTCGACCGGAGCTGCGTTCTCACCGGCGCTGGCCATCGCCTGAAGCCGATAGCCACCTGAAATTTCGCCATATTCGGCAAGTGCGTTCTGTTCCTCTTCGCCCAGATCGCGCTGCCAAACTTCCACTTCGAGATCGCCGCCGAGCAATTCCTGTCCGTTCGCCGCCAGTTCGCGCTCGATTGCAGCAGTCAACGTTCCGATCGCGGCCAGTGCCCCGGTGCCGAGGAAGATGCACACCAGCAACAGGCGCAAGCCCCGGAACCGCGCGTTGAGATCGCGCTTGGCGATCTGCCATGCGGCGGACCAGGAAAGACCGGGGGAGGCGGCGGCGTCGCTCACTCAGCGGCTCCGCGTATCTCTGATGTATCCGAGACGATCACGCCGTCGGCCATGGTGATCACGCGCTCGCATTTCTCCGCAAGGCTGCGGTCGTGCGTGATGATCAGCAGCGTTGCTCCGGTCTCGGCGCGGCGGGCGAACAGCAGATCGACGATCTCTTCGCCCGTGCCGACATCGAGATTGCCGGTCGGTTCGTCCGCGAAGATCAGCGCAGGGCGCGGCGCGGTCGCACGGGCGATAGCAACGCGCTGTTGCTCTCCGCCCGATAGCTGCGTGGGGTAGTGCCCGATGCGATGGCCAAGGCCGACCGCTTCGAGTTCGGCGACCGATCGCGGTGCCGCGTCCGCCGCCCCTGCCAGCTCCATCGGCGTTGCGACGTTTTCGGCAGCGGTCATTGTCGGCAACAGGTGGAATGCCTGCAACACGATCCCGATCCGGCCCCGCCGCGCTTCGGCCAAACCGTCTTCGTCGAGATTGGTGAAATCCTGCCCCGCAACGGTCAGAGTGCCGCCGGTCGCGCGCTCAAGGCCCGACAGCACCGCCATAAGCGAGCTTTTGCCGGAGCCGGACGGGCCAAGCAGCGCGACGACTTCGCCGGCATGGATGTCCAGATCGATCCCGCGCAGGATATCGACCGGCGCATCGGCGCTGCCGAGTGTCAGGGTGAGGTTACGGGCGGAGATTGTGGGAGAGGGACTTGTCACAGGCACCAGATGGCATAGGGATGGGTTGCAAACAAGATACCCACTGAGAAGGCTCGCGGATGCAGGATTGCACTTGGTCGAAAATTTTCCGTTTTGCTGTCGCTGGCGCTGCTTCGCTGGCTCTGGCGGCCTGCGGCGGCGAAACCGCTGAAACCCCGGTAGAACGAGCGGAAACCGGCGAAATCGCTGAAGGCGAGCTGGCCATACCGGTGATGGGACCGCAGCGGCGGATCGTCGCGTTTGGAGACAGTCTTTTCGCAGGCTACGGTCTTGCCGAGGGGGAAGGGTATCCTGAAAGACTGGAAGCGGCTCTGCGAGCGCGCGGCGTAAACGCCGATGTCGTGGATGCCGGAGTGCCGGGCGATACCAGCGCGGCCGGGCGGCAGCGGCTGACCTTTGCGCTGGATGCGCTGGAGGAGAAACCCGACCTGTTCATCCTGGAGTTGGGCGGCAACGATTTGCTGCGTGGCCTATCTCCCGACGAAACCCGCGCCAATTTCGTGGCGATGCTGGACGAGTTGAAGACGCGCGACATCCCGGTGCTGCTGATGGGGATGCGCTCGCCGCCGAATTACGGCGAGGAATTCCGGGCGCAGTTCGATGCGATGTATGGTGAGCTGGCGCAGGAATACGATGCGGCGCTGATCCCGTTCTGGCTGGAGGACATCTATCGCGATCCCAACCTGTTCCAGTCCGACCGTATTCATCCAACCGCCGAAGGGATCGAGATATTGGTGGAGTCCACTTTAGCTGAAGTCTCCGAGGCATTGCCCGAGCCCGAAGTGGCAGAGGTCCGCTAAAGCCGCACCAAAGCGCCATCCGACACGCGCCATATCGCGGCCTCGCTTTCGATCTCGGCGAAGGGGGCCAGCTCGGTCCCGGTCATCCAGACTTGCGCGCCGCCCTGCCGCAGGCGTTTGAACAGTTCGCCGCGGCGGATCGGGTCGAGATGGGCGGCGACCTCGTCCAGCAACAGCACGCTGGGGCGTCCTGACGCGGCCAGCACGCCGTGCGCCAGTGTGATCGCAATCAGCATCGCCTTTTGCTCGCCGGTAGAGCACGAGGCCGCTGGTTGCCCGGAGGACGCCATCACGACTTCCAACTCGTCGCGATGCGGCCCGGTCAATGCGCGTCCTGCGGCGCGGTCGCGCGGGCGTTCGCGCGCGAAGCTTGCCAGCAGGTCGGCGACATCGGTCGGGCCACCGGGGCGATATGTCAGGATCGGACGGGCAAACGGTTCGGGGGGCAGGGCGGACAGCTCGTCGGCGAGAAGAGCCACCAGCCTTGATCGTGTTGCGGCCATCACCGCACCATGCTGCGCCGCCTGAGCCTCGATCGCGTCGAGCCAGCGCGCGTCCCCTCCGGTTTCCAGCAGCTTGTTCCGCTCGCGTAGAGCATTTTCAAGGCTGCTGACGTTCTTGGCATGGCCAGGCTCGATCGCCAGCGCCATTCGATCGATGAAACGGCGTCTCGCGCCCGCGCTGTCGGTGAAGAGCCCGTCCATCGCCGGCGTGAGCCACGATACGGCCTGCCATTCGGAGAGCGCGCTGGCGCTGGCTTCGGCTCCGTTGATCCGCACCAGACGGCGGGTCGGGCGCTCTGCCTCCGTGTAGGTGCCCAGCCGCGCGGACACCTGTCCCTGCTCGATCAGGCTCGCGCCGATGGCGAACGCGCCGGGCTGGTCTTCGCCGGGAGCATTGAGCGCCAGTTCGGCGAGGCTCGCTCGCCGCAAGCCGCGTCCGGGACTAAGCAGTGACAGCGCCTCCAGCACGTTGGTCTTGCCCGCGCCATTCTCGCCCACCAGCAGGTTGAAATGCCCGGTCTCGGCAAGCTCGCTGCTCGCATGATTGCGGAAGTTCTGGAGGGTGATCTTGGCGAGCGGCATGGTTTCGGGCGGGTTAGCACGGGGCGCTCGCAAGACCACAAAAAACGCTGATCCCAACAGATGGGAAAATTCCCCAACCTTTCGGATACATGAACGAAGGGTTCAGATGGGGTGGATTGAAAAACCCCGGAAATCTAACGTTTTTCGAGTTTGGCACACCTCCTGCATACTGTTGGGTATCCCAAGGGAATGACCCCGAGGAAACGAAAACACTCAAAAAGGAGACCACACCATGTACGCCACTGACACTTCGAACCGCTTCGCCGCCGCCGCCTTCTCGGTGGTCCTTTCGGCAGCATTCTTCGCTTACGCAATCATCCCGGCCAGCCCGAACCTGATCGCCTAAGCCTACCCACGAACTCTCTTAAAAGGAAACTTCACAATGCCTGGTTCTGACGCAGGAATTCGCCTCTTCTCCGCCGCTTTCTCGGTCCTCGTTTCGGCAGCATTCTTTGCCTATGCGATTATCCCGGCAAGCCCCGGCCTCGTGGCCTAATCGCCTCGTCGCCTAGCCTGAGAAACTCAACCAACTGCACAACCCGAACGAAAGGAAAGATACTACAATGAACACCTCGATCGACCTTGGCACCCGACTGCTTGCTGCGGTATCGGCGCTGGTCATCACCACGGCTGCCATGGCAACCGCAATTGTCCCGGCCAGCCCGACTAACGCCTACGCAACTCTCATGACCGGAGGCCTCGCATGAACAACGTAACCCGCAAATCCGGTGGCACCCCGCCGAGCAACGAATTTCGCCTCGACAAGACCAACGCCAAACTGGCCGGTGTCTGCGGCGGGATTGCCAACTACACTGGTATTGATCCGATGCTTGTCCGCGTTGGCTTTGTCATCGGCGCACTCGTGAGCGTTGGCACCGCCGGACTGATCTATCTGGCAATCGCATTGATCGCCGACTGAGTGCAGCATAAGAAAAAGCGGAACCCGGTTTTGGGTCGACGTCATTTTGGCCGCTGCACACCGATCTGACCTAACCGGGAGGGGCCATCTGGCCCCTCTTTTTTGTTTTCCGCAGCCCATCCGGGCAGCGATATCCTCGCTCGTGCGGCCATACGGCCGCGTCGCTGCGGGCGGGCGGTCGCCCTTGTGGCCTTTCAGGCCGGTCTTTTCGCTGCAAGGCAAGCCTATCAGGCCAACTGGCTACATCGCGCTGATGCCGCCGTCCAATTTGATCTCGGCCCCGGTCATAAAGCGGCTTTCATCGCTGGCCAGATACAGCACCGCATTGGCGATATCATTCGGCTCGCCGACGAATTTGAGCGGAATCTGCCGCGCCAGCTTATCCAGCAGCACCTGCTTATCGAGTTGATGCGCCTTGGCCGTCCCGTCCAGGATCGGTGTGTCGACGAAGGTCGGGTGCACCGAATTGCAGCGGATTTGCATGTTCTGCTTCGCACAGTGAAGCGCGATCGACTTCGACAGCATCCACACACTCGCCTTGGATGCGTTGTAGGCGGGCATCGTATCGCTCGCTATCAGGCCCGCGATCGAGCTGATATTGATAATCGAACCGGGTGCATGCTCCCGCATCAGCGGCAGGGCTTTCTGGCAACCGTGAAAGATCGAATCGACATTGATTGAAAAGCACCGCTGCCAGTCTTCGAAGGTGCAGGTCTCTATATTGCCCGCGACCCCGATACCGGCATTGTTGACCAGCACGTTGAGCCCGCCAAGTTCCTCGCGCGCGGCATCGACGGCGGCTTCCCACTGTGCGGGGTCGGTCACGTCGTGTGCGATGCTGAAGGCGGTTCCCGCGCCCATCTCGGCATTGACGATCTCAGCGGTTTCCGCCGCACCTTCGCCGTTGATATCGGTCGCGAGCACTCGTGCGCCTTCTTGCGCCAGGCGGATGCAATGCGCGCGGCCCAGGCCCTGCGCAGCGCCGGTGACGAGCGCCAGTTTGCCTTCGACGCGACCTTTTCTCGTGACTGCCATGTTCAGTTCTCTCCCAGATATTGTGGTGTCAGCAGCATCGCTATGCGCACATCGACCCCGTGTCCGGCTTCGCGCCAGTTGGCGACAAAATCGGCCAGGTCGCTGAGTGCGACGCGGTGTACGACGATGTTCTCATCGGAAATTCCGCCGCCTTCGCCGATCCTGGTAAGATCGGTGGCGCGGAGAAGCGTGAAGCATTCGGAGACCATGCCGGGCGAGGAGTAGAACTCGCCCAGCACTTCAAGCTGACCCGCGCGGTAGCCGGTCTCTTCTTCCAGCTCGCGCGCGGCGGCTTCGATTGCGGGCTCGTCTTCTTCACCCTCGTGGTCACCCACCAGCCCGGCGGGTATTTCGAGCGTGAAGCAACCGAGCGGTACGCGGTACTGGCTCACCAGGATGACGTGTTTGGTGCCATCAGGATCGGTATCGATCGCAATGATGGCGGCGGCGCGGATGCCGCGCGATCGTCCGACATATTCCCAGCGCCCACGCCGCTTTGCGGTGATGAAGCGGCCTTCCCACATCACCTCTTCGGGTTTGTCGGCGTCGGAATCGCGGATGAGCTGGGGATCGGTCTCGGACATCGCCGAGAGGCTTAGACTTCGATCAGCCGGTCGGGAAGCTCGTTTTCGTCGTCATCCGCACGCGGGAAGTGTTGCGAGAGGACGAAGCCGACATCGCGCACGCCTGCGGCCATGCCCTCGGCAATGCGACCCGCTTTGATTTCGACCAGCATATCCGCCATCGCTTCGCCCCAGACTTCGGGAGAGACTTTCTCCGCAATGGAATCGTCCGCGACGATCTCGGCCCGGTGTTCGCGCATCGACAGGTAGATCAGAATCCCGGTCTTCCCGTGCGTGCGGCTTTCCGCGCCGACCTTGAAATTCTTGACCGCCTGCGCATGGACCCGGGCGAATTTGACCGGGCCGGGGATCAGGAAAAACTTGAGCGGCTCCCACAATTGCGCGGCCCATGTCGCGGCAAAGGCGATCAGGCCGAGCGCGATCGTCATGCTCGCAAGCTCTCCGGTCGACCATTCATGGCCCCACCCGCCGATCAGGCTGTCCCACAGGTCGAGGAAAGGCTGAGGCAGGGCGGCGAACAGGCTCATCGCGGTGAAGGCGACTGCTGCGGACCATAACAGTGCGACATCGGAATATTCGTCGCTCCGATCGGCGAGCACGGTCAGGATCTCGCCAGAGGTCGTTAGCTCGGCAGCGCCTACCGCGTCCGAGACGATTTTGTGCTGCTCCTGCGTCAGATAGCCCATTGTTTACCAACCCCCCGAGGCGCCACCGCCTCCAAATGAACCGCCACCGCCGGAGAAGCCTCCGCCGAAACCACCGCCGCCGCCAAAGCCGCCTCCGCCGCCCCAGTCATCGCCATCGGACAGCGCGCCGCGCACAATCGCGCTGCCGACTTCCCACAGGATGATGTCGCGGGCGGTGCGGCCCCAGCCGTCGCCGTGATCGTCGTCATCATCATCGCCGCGTTTGCCGCGTCGGTTTCCCCACGGACCCTTGCCCTTGGCACGATATTTCCGTCGCCGTCTGCGACCCCGCATGAGAGGCAAGATGAAGAAAAAGAAGATAAAGCCAAGCCAGATCAGCCCGCCGATCGGAAAGCCGCCTTCCGAACTGTCGGCCCGGCGCTGTTCGCCCGCTTGCTGCGCCACGCGCTCGGCTTCGTCCGGCGGCAATTGCAATTGCTGGATGATCGATGACGTGCCAGCGACGATACCGCCGGGCATATCCCCTTCGCGAAAGCGCGGCAGGATCTGGTTCTGGATGATCAGGGCGGAAAACGCGTCGGTCAAATACCCTTCGAGACCATAGCCGACCTCGATCCGCACCTTGCGATCATTGGGCGCGACAAGCAGCAGCGCGCCATCATTGCGCTCCGCATCGCCAAGGCCCCATTCGCGCCCCAGCTGATAGCCGTAATCGGCGATGTCATAGCCTTGCAGATCAGGCACCGTGGCAATGACAAGCTGGCGCTGGGACTGAGTCTCAAGAGCTTCGAGCTGCGCAGTGAGTTGTGCTTCGACATCGGCAGGGATGATGTCAGCATTGTCGACCACGCGCCCGGTGAGCGCGGGAAACTCAGGCTGCGCAGCCAGCGGTGCGGCGACCGTGAGCGCAATTAGCGCAAGAAATTGCAGGATTGTCCGCATCACCAACTCCCGCTCGCACCGCCGCCGCCGAACGAGCCGCCGCCGCCGGAAAAGCTGCTGCTTGAAGAGCTGCTGGACGATGAACTTGAACTCCATGAGCTGCTCGATGATGTCGATGGCGAATGGACAGAGACGCTCCACTGGCGGCGAACGCCTTTGTAGTAGGTTGTGCGATCTGCGCCTGAGATCTTTGCGAGCATGAACACTCCGAAAATGAAGATGCCGGGGCTTAACAGGATGAGAGGGACCAACCAGAGACTGGTGCTCGATCCGCGTTTCTGTTCTTCGATCACCGCGCGCGCTTCCTCTTCCGGCAGTTTGAGATGCGTCACTAATGCCGCCGCGCCCGCTGCGATCCCGGCTGGCATATCGCCATCGCGAAACCGAGGCAGAATGTCCCGCTCGATAATCTGCTTGCTGAAGGCGTCGGTCAGGATGCCTTCGAGCCCATAACCCACATCAATCCGCACTTTGCGGTCGTTCGGGGCGACCAGCAACAAGACGCCATCATTGCGCTGTGCATCGCCAAGCTCCCAAGCCCTACCCAACTGATAGCCGAAATCGGTGATCTCATAGCCCTGAAGGCTTGGGACGGTGGCGACCACCAATTGCCGCTGCGTGTTCGTTTCCAGCTCTCTAAGTTGCCCGATCAATTGTGCTTCAAGCTGCGCTGGGATGATCTCGGCACTGTCGACCACACGCCCGGTCAGTTCCGGAAATTCGGGCTGGGCGGCGAGCGGGGCTGCCAGCAGCGCGAGAATTGCAGAAAGGAGGATGCCCAAGTGTATCACGCGGCTTCTTTCAACTCGATGGGAGTGACCTCGCCGATCAGGCTGTCGACGCCTTCGCTGACGCCAGCCTTGAAGTCACCATTGCGAAAATGAGGCAAAATATCGTTGGTGATGATTTGCGCCGCTTCTTCGTCTTTCACCAATGCTTCAAGGCCATAGCCAACCTCTATCCGCACCTTGCGTTCATTCGGGGCAACCAGCAGCAGCAGGCCATCGGCGCGCTCAATGCTGCCGAGACCCCAGGCATTGGCCAATTCGAGCGAGTACGCTGCGATCGTCTGACCTTTCAGGTCGGGAGTGGTTGCGACGACGAATTGCACCCGCGTGTCCTGCTCCAATCGACCCAGCTTGCGGGCGAGGTCGTCTTCATATTGCGCATCGAACATGTCGGCTGCATCGACAACCTTTCCGGTCAGTTCGAGCGCTGGCGTGCGCGGTGGGAGCTCGGTTTCTTCAACCTCCGCTGCCACCGCGCACCCGAGCAGTATCGGAGCTGCCAACGCGCATGGGATGAAGCGCAACACGCGCCTCAGTTCGACGTCAGATCAAGCTCGGGAGCCACCTCTGCGCCTTCGGTCACTGCGGAATACGGCACCAGCGGCTCAGCGCCGTGGATAATGTTCGCGCCGATCGTATCGGGGAAGGTGCGGATTGTGGTGTTATAGTTGCGCACGGCCTCGTTGTAATCGCGGATGGCGACTGCGATGCGGTTTTCGGTGCCTTCCAGCTGGCTTTGGAGCGCCAGGAAGTTCTGGTTCGACTGTATGGTCGGATACGCTTCGAAACTGGCGAGCAGCCGGCCAAGTCCCTGACTCAACTGGCCCTGCGCCGCTGCTAGCTCTTCCATCTTGGCCGGATCGCCGAGATCGTCGCCAGTCACGTTGATCGCGGTCGCACGAGCGCGCGCTTCGGTCACTTCAGTGAGGATACCGCGCTCATTTTCCGCTGCACCCTGCGCAATCTCGGCCAGATTGGGGATCAGGTTCGCCCGGCGCTGAAACTGCGCTTCCACATCGGCCCATTTTGCTTTGGCATTTTCCTCTGCCGTCGGAACCGAGTTGATCCCGCAAGCGGCCAGAGTGAGCGACACGGCTGCCGCGAAGACAGCCCGAGAAACGGTCTTGAAATTCATCTAAATCCCTCCTGAAAACGCGCAAGCGCACGATGATCGCGGCGCGCGAGTAGTCCTGTATTGTTTATATAGCACACCGAAAGCCGCTTTCAAGAAGTCCACAAGCTGATACCGTGCGCTTGGCAAGCTTTGAATTTGCTGCGAAACATCGTCTCGCACGGGTCATGTGGGAGGACAATCATGTTTACAGAGTTCAAGGAATTTATCGCCAAGGGCAACGTCATGGAATTGGCCGTGGCGGTTATCATCGCGGGGGCGTTTGCGGTGATCGTGGCGTCGATAACGTCCGATCTCATCATGCCGATCGTCGGGGTGATTTTCGGCGATGTCGACTTCAGCAACCGCTACATCGTGCTGTCGGGAGATGTCGAGGCAGGCATGTCGCTAGAGGCCGCGCGCGAGGCGGGGGCAAACGTGCTCGCCTGGGGCGCTTTTGTAACGGCTGTGATCAACTTCGTGATCCTCGCCTTCATCATCTTCCTGCTGGTTCGCTATGCTGAAAAGGCCAAGGCAAAGTTTGAAAAACCAGCGGAAGAAGCTCCGGCAGAACCCGAAGGCCCGACAGAGATCGAGCTGCTGGTCGAAATTCGTGACGAATTACGCAAACGAGCCGGCTGAGATCGTTCGGATCGGTCACAGTCGGATCGGCTGCGAGTGGTGGGCATAATGGTGCGCTTATTGAAAGGGGCGGTGTTCCCAGTCCTGGCCATGACTGCATGTTCGAGCGTGGTATCAGAATCCGACGAGCAACTGTTTCACGTCCGATATGATGGCCTTACAGACCGAGATATTCGAACCGTAAGTTCCGCCCTTGAGGAGGCGCGAGGTTCGGTGACCATGACTCTGGGAATTCCCGATCCGACGCCCATCACCGTGGAGTATTGGCAGGATCCGGAAGCCTATCAGACTGCAATGGAAGACACGCTTGGTATGCGCGCGCCGGGCTCGCGAGGCTATGTTACAGGGCCAGACAATGTACGCATACTGATTGTCGGCCAACCCGACGCGTCTCGAGAGGCGGTGCATGAATTGATCCATGCTCTGACGTTGCAGCTCAATCCGGATTTTGGGAATAACCCGCGGTGGCTGTGGGAAAGCGTCGCGCAATATTATGCTGGAGAGCGTCGTGATCTTGCGGTGCTCGAAGGCGCATTCGCGAAAGGATGCCCAACGATCGAGACGCTGAATTCGCCTTTCGATCAGGGCGGGACCATCTATTCAGTCGGCTATTCCATAGGTGAATTCGTAGAAAGTAAATGGGGACCGAAGGCGCTCCCTGACCTTGTCGTAACGAATGGTGACACCGACCTGACGCTCGGCATCTCGCTCGATGAGTTCCACCGCCAGTGGTGCGAAAGCGCGGAGCAAGGTATCCGTAACCAAGCTCAGATAACCGCCGATCTGCCAGTCACTTCACATTAAGTCATATTCGCCTATATAGAGCAGGTCGGTATTAGCCGACTATGGCGATAAAGTGCTGCGTGTAATAGATGCAACGGACCCGGGGGCAGTACCCGGCGGCTCCACCATAACCCTCTGCTTTCATAGAGGTTTCTGACGGGGCCGAACCAGGATCGACGTGTGTTGAAAGGCGTAGTTTTTGCCCGGGCTGAGTAACCCGTAATAGGCTCATCTTTATAAGTGCAAACGATAACGAAGCACTCGCTCTCGCAGCGTAATTTGATGGCCTAACGGCCTGAATTTACAAAGCTAAAGCGCGGTTGGACCCACCGGGCAACAGAAGGGATACCGGGGCTCCGGGGGTAGCTAGCAACAGAAACCCCCACCATTCTCTATGAGGTTTTTTGACTACAATTGTGACCCAACGCTGATCTGTAGATGATCAGCACAATGACACGACGCATCGCCGAAGCAATCGCTTTCGCGACAGCTATTGTTTGATCAAGATTCCACGAAAGAAATTCCATGAAAAACAACTGTATCCGCCCGCTTGTGCGCGGCGATCTCGATCGCGTTGCATTTCTGGTCGAGGCCAACGAGATGTTTCCGCCGGAGATGCTCGAGGAGATGACCACACCTTACTTTGCGGGTGAAAGCGACGCTCACCGCTGGCTCGTCTTTGATGAGAGCGGCGTTCAGGCGGTCGCCTATTACGTTCCCGAACAACTGACCGACGGGACGTGGAACCTGTTGCTGATTGCGGTCGATCCTAAGGTGCACGGTAAGGGCATCGGCTCTGCGGTCATGCGATATGTCGAGGCTCACTTGAAAGAGCAGGGCATTCGCGTCCTGCTGGTCGAAACGTCCGGCGTGCCCGAATTCGAGCGCACTCGCGGATTCTACGACATGCTCGGGTATGGTCGCGAGGCTTGTATTCGTGATTACTATGCGGCGGGAGACGACAAGGTCATCTTTCGCAAAGCGTTAACATGATAAGAGGGGCCGGGATGGGGCGATGTCTCATCTCGGCCCATTAATCTGCAACTCATCGAACGGGCGATAGGCAGTCACCTCAAAACGTGTTTCACAGGGGATGGGGCGAAACATCATTGCAGGAGCGATCCTTGGACGTGTCCAACCCCGAACCTAAACGCCGTTATCTCGCCCCAAAGCTCACGATTTTCGGACAATTTTCCAAGCTTACTGCTTCGGGAAGCGGTGCCAGCGACGAGAACAATATGGGTATGGGGCAGCCTTTTCGTCGGCCGTGACTCGCGCGAAGAGTGAAGCACATATTGTCTTCCGACGGCATCATAACGCAGCGTTTAATGCGCTGTGTCGGACTTAATCAGGTTCGCGCTCCGCAGAGGCAGCCCGCATTTCCTCAATCTCTTGCTTGGCTTTCAACCCGTCAAGGATCGCTGCTCCCGCCAGGAAGACTGCTCCAGTGGTCGCAAGGAACAGCAATTGCCCGCCAAGGCCGGGATATTCGGTGAGATATGCCGAGCCGCGCGACGTCGCGCCGAGCGCGAGCGCATAGATGATCACGAAGGCTTCGAACCTGTTCTTGATTACGAATAGCCTTCCGATCTTGCGCAGCATACGCTCTCCTTTGCGTTAACCTCTCAAGTAGCAAAGCCTGTGCCAACGGCGCGTTGGTGCGGGGGTGCTTGGTTAACGTGGGGGCGAGTGTAAGCGGGTCCGACGCAAAGGCCAAACGCGTTAACTTTGATTAATCCAGTTGCGAGAGGTCAAGCGCGGTGAGCAGTGCCGCACGCGCGGCGATCACCGAATTCGCAAGGCTTTCTGAACCGAGATCGGCTGGATCGATCTGCTCGGGCCAGTTCTTTTGGATAGTCCGGGCAATCAGTTCGGCCTTTTCCTCGTCGAGCAGAAAGCGCGGATCGACTGTCTTCGGATCGCACACGACGCGCAGACGCAAGCAAGCCGGTCCGCCGCCATTGGCCATGCTCTGACGAACATCGACCGGGATGACATGCTTGATCGGACCATTGCCCGCCATCATCCGCTCGCAATACGCCCATACAGACGCGCTTTCGCGGCACTCCTCGGGCACGATCAGCGCCATCGTCCCATCCGGTTGCGTGATCAATTGCGCGTTGAACAGATAGGTGCGGATCGCTTCTTCAAGGCTTACCGCATCGCTTGGCACCTCGACCACTTCGAGCGCGGGAAACGCCGCGCGGATCGCACTATATGCACCCTGCTGATCGGCAAATGCCTCGGCATGGGTGAACAGCACACGCTCATTCGCCACGGCGACCACATCGTTGTGAAACGCACCCGCTTCAATCGCGGCCGGATTCTGCTCGACAAAGACCGTGCGTGCTGGATCGAGACCGTGCGCGCGGGCGACGAGGCGGCTGGCTTGTTCGTGCTGGCGCGCGGGGAACCTGCCGCCCCCTGTTTCGAAAGGTTGCCTGCCGTAGACGAACACTTCGACACCCGCGCTGCCATGCCCCTCGCACAGCCGCATATGATTGGCGGCACCTTCATCGCCGAAGGTGGGCGGGGCGGCGTCATGCAGCCTGAAGTGGTTTGTGTCTCCAAATGCGATCGCCAGTTGAGCCTTCGTATCCGGCCATTCCTGCGCGCGGTGGAGCATGGTGACGAGATTGGCGGGCGTCAGGTGGCACTTGCCATCGAGCGTGTCCGGTGCCGGAGAGACCGTCGCTGCGTTCGCCGTCCACATCGAAGATGCCGACCAGGGCGCGGCGAGCAATTGCGGCGCTTCGGTGCCATCAAAGGCGAGCGCCTGAGCCAGCGCAGAATTGGGGCGCGGCAGGGGGAGCAGAAAGCCTTGATGCCTAAGCCGACCCAGATTCGCCCGCATCTTGCCCAGCCCCTGCAACGCCGCTGCGCGGGGATAGGACGGGTCGCCCTTGTGGCTCGCGCTGGCGATATTGCCGAGGCTGAGGCCTGCGTAGTTGTGGCTCGGGCCGACGATCCCGTCGAAATTGATTTCGACCAGGTTCATCGCCCGACGCTCCAGACCGTATCGCCCACGCTCACATCGAGTGCGTCCGCAGCCACCGCGTCGATCGCGATCCCGCCATCCTCATCGAACTTGCGCGCGCCGTAGCAGGCGCGGAAGGTTTCGAGCCGCCCTGTCGCGAGGATCGCGCGCTCGCCCTCAGCAAGATCGACATCGGTGACCGTGGCCGAAACGCTGTTTTTCACGCTGGTCACTTCGTCCGTATGCGCGATCATGCTGGGGCCACCGTCGAAAATGTCGACATAGCCTTCGTAGCGGAAACCTTCGTTTTCGAGCATCCGCATCGCCGCACGCCCGGTGGGGTGGGGTACACCGATGACGCTGCGCGCGTCATCGCTCAGCATCGCGATATAGACCGGATGCTTAGGCATCAGATCGGCGATGAACTGGTTGCCGTTGATCGCATTGAAATAGTCCGCGTCCTGAAAGCTCATCCCGAAAAAGCGGCCCGCCACACCGTCCCAGAACGGCGAGCCGCCGCGCTCGTCGATGATCCCGCGCAGTTCTGCGAGGATCTTGTCGGCGAACCTTTTGCGATGCATCGTGACGAAGAGGTAGCGCGAGCGGGCGAGCAGCAGGCCGAGGCCCCCGGCGCGCTCATTGGGATGAAGGAACAGCCCGCCGACTTCGCTCGATCCCTCAAGGTCGGTCACCAGACTGAGCAGTTCCGCCCGGACCGTGCGATCGAGCTCTTGGCTGTACTGGGTCAGTGTGTTGAGGCGATAGGAGTAGAACGGCCATTGCTGCCCCACCTTGGTCATCAACTGGCAGGTTCCGCGCACCGCCTTGGTCGTGAGATCTTCCAGCACCAGCACGAATTGCTCATCGGCCAGTTCGTCTTCGGTGTTGGCGAAGGCCTCTTCGGCACGGGTCAGTTTTTGCGTCAGCGCCTTGCGATCGGCTGGCAGGTTGGTGAAGCCGCCTCCGGTCAGCTTGGCCATTTCGTACAGGTGTTCAAGATCGGCGAGCCGCGCGGCGCGTAGGCGAAAGGTCAAGTGATGGCTCCTTCGGCGATCCGCTGGATAACGCGGGCGGAGAGCGCGGCGCGCTCTGTAAGGCTGGATACGATCAGGAATTCATTGGCGGAATGGATGCTGCCGCCGCGCACGCCCATCGTATCGACCACGGGCACTCCGCAGGCGGCGATGTTGTTACCGTCGCACACGCCGCCGGTCGATTTCCACTTGATGTCCTGACCAAGCTCGGCGCCGCATTCCTTGACCAGATCGAACAGTTTCTGCGCGTGCTCATCGACCGGCTTGGGCGGACGGGTCACCCCGCCATGGCGATGCGTCGTGATTTCGTGTTCGCTCTCAATGCTGCGCAGCAAAGCGTTGAGATCGCTATCGAACCCTTCCATCGCTTCGGTGCTCTTCGGGCGGATGTTGAAGCGCAGAACGACATGGTCGGGCACGACATTGTTCGGCCCGCCGCCTTCGAGTTTAGCTGGGTTGATGGTGATGTCCTCGCGCTCCATCGCCTTTAGCCGCAGGATCAAGTCCGCCGCCGCGACCAGCGCGTTGCGACCATCCTGCGGATTGCGACCAGCATGGGCTGACTTGCCCTTCAGGATGATCGAATAATTGCCCGTTCCGCCGCGCGCATGGGCGAGCGTGCCATCGGGCAGAGCAGCGGGTTCATAGGTCAGTGCAGCCAACTTGCCGCGCGCCATCTCTGCGATCAGGCCCGAGCTGGCCAGTGAGCCGGTTTCCTCATCGGAATTGATCAGCACATCGTAGCCGAGCGATCCGGCAGAAGCCGTCTGCTCAAACGCCATCAGTGAATGCAGGATTACCGCGATGCCGCCTTTCATATCGGCGACACCGGGGCCGTTCAGAACATCGTCCTCCAGCCAACGCTGCTGCTGAAACGGATGATCTTTCGGGAATACGGTGTCCATGTGCCCGGTAAACAAGAGGCGGCGATTGGCGGTCGGGCGCACGCGCACAACCAGATGCTGACCATTGGGCTTTTCAAATTCACTGCCATCGGCAGCAATCCCCGTTACCGGCGCAGGATCGACCAATTCGATCTCTGCGGGAAGCGCCGAAAACGCTTCTGCCAGAATCTCGGCCTGTTTTTTCAAACCTTCGAGATGGCCCGTGCCGGTGTTGATTGCGCACCATGACTGGACCTGATCCAGCATTGCCGCAGCGTCAAATTGCGCATCGAATTTTTCAAGAGTGTCCGGTTTCATTGCCGACCATCCCTAGCTGTCTAAATGCGACCTTCCAACCCGTCCCTTGGCCGTTGCAATAGGCCGTACCTTTCGCCATACGGCCCACGTCTTTTGGCGTCCTCCTCCCCAGGCTCCTTTTTGGCAAGTCACGAGGACTATCATGAGCAACACCATCGATCGCGCTGGCCTGACGGTAGACGAGCGGCTGGCGACATTCCTCGACATGCAAGTGCTCGGCCCGCTTGGCCGTGATGTGGATACGTTCTGGCAGGGCTTCGCGGCATTGCTGAGCGAGTTCGCTCCGCGCAATGCGGCGCTGCTGGCGAAGCGTGAGGATCTGCAAGCGCAGATCGACGCGTGGCATGTCGAGCGGCGGGGAAAGCCGCATGACGCGGGCGAATATCGCGCGTTTCTCGAACAGATCGGATACCTCGTTCCCGAGCCCGGCGACTTCCAGATCGGCACGCAGAACGTCGACCCGGAGATTGCGACCATGGCCGGGCCGCAGCTGGTTGTGCCGATCCTCAACGCGCGTTTCCTGCTCAATGCTGCCAATGCTCGCTGGGGCAGCCTGTATGACGCCTTTTACGGCACCGACGCGCTCGATGCCCCGCCCGCCAAACCCGGCGGTTATGACAAGGCACGTGGCGACGCGGTAATCGCGCGCGGTCGCGAGTTTCTCGATCAGGCGCTGCCGCTGGTCGACCAGAGCTGGGCCGACCTCGCCGATCAGAATGACGGCAAATTGCAGGATGAAAGCCAGTATGTCGGCAAGACTGAAAAGGGTCTGCTGTTCCGCAACAACGGCCTGCATATCGAGGTCGTGTTCGACCGCTCCACCCCAGTTGGCGTGGATGACACAGCCGGGATCGCCGACATCATCGTCGAAAGTGCGCTGACCACGATTGCCGATTGCGAGGATTCGGTCGCGGCGGTCGATGCCGAGGACAAGCTGCTCGCCTACACCAATTGGCTGGGTATCATCCGGGGCGATCTGGAGGAAAGCTTCGACAAAGGCGGCAAGACGCTGACCCGCAAGCTGGCCGGCGACAAGGCGTATACCGACCGTCACGGCGAAGCGCAGACGCTGACAGGCCGCAGCCTGATGTTCGTGCGCAATGTCGGGCATCTGATGACAAATCCGGCGATCAAGCTCGGCGACGGCAGCGAGATACCCGAAGGCATCATGGACGCTGTGTTCACCAGCGCGATCAGCACGCTTGATGTCGAAGGGCACGCAAAATACGGCAATTCGAAGCACGGCAGTATCTACATCGTGAAGCCCAAGATGCACGGGCCGGAAGAATGCGCTTTCACCAACGATCTGTTCGATGCAGTCGAAGATCTTCTTGGTTTGCCGCGGCACACGATCAAGGTCGGGGTGATGGACGAGGAGCGCCGTACCAGCGCCAACCTCGCCGCGTGCATCCACGCCGTCCGCGACCGGATCGTCTTCATCAACACCGGCTTCCTCGATCGCACCGGGGATGAAATCCACACCTCGATGCAGGCTGGCCCGATGATGCGCAAAGGCGCGATGAAGGGTTCGTCATGGCTGCAAGCTTACGAGGCGCGCAATGTCGCGATCGGTCTGAAGCATGGCCTGTCGGGCAAGGCGCAGATCGGCAAGGGAATGTGGGCCGCGCCCGATCTGATGGGGCAGATGATGGTCGAAAAGATCGGCCATCTGCGTGCCGGAGCGAACACGGCGTGGGTGCCATCGCCGACCGCCGCGACGCTGCACGCGCTGCACTACCATAAGGAAAACGTGTTCGACATTCAGAAGTCGCTACCCGAAGCGCCGGGCCTTGACGCGCTACTCGCCATTCCGCTTGCGGAAAATACCAACTGGCCCGAGGACGAACTGCGCGACGAGCTCGATAACAACGCGCAGGGGTTGCTCGGCTACGTTGTGCGCTGGGTCGATGCCGGGGTGGGGTGCTCCAAGGTGCCGGACATCAACGATGTCGGTCTGATGGAAGACCGCGCGACCTTGCGGATTTCGTCCCAGCATATCGCCAACTGGTTGCACCATGGCGTTGTCAGTGAGGAAATGGTGATGGACGCACTGAGCCGGATGGCGGCGAAGGTCGATGCGCAGAATGCTGGCGATCCGACCTATGTTCCGCTGATCGGTAATGAAGACGGACCGGCCTTCAGCGCAGCCAAAGACCTGATCTTCAAAGGCGTGGAGCAGCCCTCGGGATATACCGAGCCGCTGCTGCACCAATGGCGGCAGGCGAGGAAGGCGAGCTGATCTGCGGCGCGCTTATTGCTCCGGTTCGATATCGTCCCAGTCAAGATCAAGGTCGCCGAGATCGATCTCGAAGCCGAGATCGTCCTCTTCTTCCATCGCTGCGACTGCTTCCGGGCCTTCTTCGGCGTGCACTTTGAGCTTGTGCAGGTCGTCATTCACCGCGAGGCTCATCATCGCGATTTCACCCGCGACTTCTTCGTCCGAAAGGCTTTCATCGAAGGTCGCGATGGTCGTCAGCTTTACATGGCATGCATCTGCACCCCGTGCGGTGATCTCGTAGCGCTCGACCGCTTTCAGCAGATCGTTGATACGCGGTTCGATCACGCATTCAGCCTCGTGACGTTCGCCTTCGACCCGGTCTAGCACGCGATAAAGAAACGCGACGCCTTCCATCGCTTCGATCGTCAGCCGATATTGCTGCAACTCGCCATCGAGCGCTTCGACACTTGCACCGCGTTGAAGGTGCGCGAACTCAGGGCTGGCCAGATCGAGGAGTGGGAAGACGACGCTCGCACTGCGATCGATCTCGATTTCCGCTTCGAATTCGATCGGCCCTTGGATCAGCGGTTTGTTCTTGTTGAATCCGAACATTGTGTCCCCTCCTGAAACTGTCATCAGGCGGCTACAGAACTAAGGTTGTGAAGTGCTTAAGGCGTTTGACCTCACTTGGCCCCAAAGGTAATTTCGCAACCGTGGATCAAACTGATCGCTTTGAATGCGTCGAAAAGCAGCGAGAGCCGGAACCCAGGATCGAGCTGCGATCCCGGTCGGGCCGGAGTTCGATAACCTTCGATGCGGCGGAACTTGTTGAGCAATATGCAATATCCAAAATCGACACGCTGTTGGTCCTCGATGAGGATTGTCCCTACGAAGAGCGTCTGCATCTCGTCCTGATGCGCCGGGACAAAGTCATCGATTATGTCGAGATCGGGGTGATGTATATGCCGGGGGTATTCAAGCCGGTCAGCGCACGTGACCGCGAGCTGCGGTTCCGGTTTGAAAGCGACGCGGTCTGGACGCTTACAATCCATGAGGCAGGGCGCCGTGTAATTGGCGGCTTGCCCGCAGGAGCAAGTCGGAAAGGACGGTTCTTGAAGAAACGACATCTCTTTCTCGAACATGGAGACGAGGCGTGAGCGAGAAGCCACCCAATCCGCAAACGGAACAGGCGATCCGCGCATTCGAGACGACGGCGATCAACTTCGCTTACCAGTTCATCAACATCTCGCAGGTGCGCTCGGAATACATCTCGCGCGCGCAGGAAATGAGCGCATCTCTGCGGCTTGCCTACCAGAATGGCGAAATGTCGGCGAAGGCGGCGGCCGAGGCGGCGCATGGCGCGCGAAACAAACTGCTCGAAGTGCAACGCGCGCGCTCGGCGGCGCTGGGCCGTGCTCTGGCGAGGAACCTGAAGGCCAACGGGCTGGAACTCGACGCCATCCTCGACAAGGTATCCAAGAGGAAGTTCGACGGCCGCACCTTTGCGCAGCTTGATAATCTAGAGAAAACCAGTGCTTATCTCGAGGTGGTCGAATCTGCCGGACGGCCGCGCCCGAGCGCGAACCGTGCCGCGGCGCGCTTTGGCGCTGCGGGCAAGGCGCTGTTCCTGCTGGGTATCGGGATAGCGGTCTATAATATCGCCAATGCTCAAGACCCTGCATGGCAGACGGGACGCGAAGTATCGAACATAGCAGGTGGTATAGGAGGCAGCATCGCCGCTGGCGCGCTCGCGGGGATATGGCTGGGGCCAGTCGGCGTTGCGATTGGCGCTTTCGTTGGCGGCGTGGCGGGTGCGTTGCTGGCGGATCAGGCCTATGTCGAAGCCGTCGGCCCGTCGGATCGCCAGGCGGGAGTGTTCATCGATCGCTTCACGACTTTTTTCAATACCGACGAAGCAGGTCTAGCCCGCGCGCTTTACCGTGAGGTCGGGATCAATGCCGACCGGGTAAACGCAATTTTCCTCGCGCTTGATGAGAGTTACACCAGCGATGCGGACGATATCGCGGTGCTTTATCTGGAGCATGTGTTTGCAGGCGGCGGTAATATACTCGAAGTGCTTCGTCTCAACCGTCAGCTGCGCATGACGCTGATCCGGGTGATGGACGAAGGCTGGACCGGCGCAGCAGAGCGCCGAATGATCGCCCGCCTTCGCAACCTGCGATAAAGGCTGCGGTCAGCCCTTCGAGATTACCCGAGCAAGACAGACAAACTCACCGACGCTTAGTGTCTCTGCGCGGCGCGTTTCATCGATACCAATTGCCGACAGCGCATCGAGCGCGCCGGGCACGCCCTTCAGGCTCTGCCGCAGCATTTTGCGCCGTTGTCCAAAAGCGGCTTCGGTTACGCGTTCCAGAGTCTTGGCAGAGACGTCTTCGGGCGCAATGCGCGGCGTCACATGGACAATCGCGCTCATCACTTTGGGCGGCGGAGTGAAGGCGCTGCGATGCACCTTCATCGCCAGCTTCGCCTCCGCGCGCCATTGGGCGAGCACTGCGAGACGGCCATAGGCGCTGGTGTTCGGTTGAGCGACAATCCGGTCGGCGACCTCGCGTTGAAACATCAGCGTCAGCGAGGCCCATTGCGGCGGCCAATCCTCGCCCGAGAGCCAGCGCACGAACAAGGCGGTGCCGACATTGTAGGGCAGGTTGGAAAGCACATGAAACGGTTCGCCGCCCATGATCGCGCCGTGATCGAGCTTCATCGCGTCGCCCTCGATCACGGTCAGTTGGCGGGGGAAGGCTTCTTCCAGCTCCGCCAAGGCAGGCAGGCATCGCTGGTCCATTTCTATCGCGGTGACACGCGCACCGGCGCGCAACAGAGCCCGAGTCAGGCCTCCGGGACCGGGGCCGACTTCGAGCACGGCCTTGCCCGCCAGATCGCCGGGTAGCGCCGCGATACGACCCAGCAGCTGTTCGTCGAGGAGGAAGTTCTGCCCCAGCGCCTTGGACGCGGAAAGGCCATGGCGCGCGATGACTTCGCGAATGGGGTCGAGCTGTGGCTGAAGATTATCAGCCACTGGCTTACACGCGCGCGGCGGCACAGCTGCTTGCCATGCGGATCGCTGCCATCATCGCGCCGGGATCGGCTGTGCCCTTACCGGCGATATCGAACGCGGTCCCGTGATCGGGCGAGGTCCGGATGATCGGCAGACCCAGCGTCACGTTGACCCCTTCGTCGAATTCCAGCGCTTTCAGCGGGATCAGCGCCTGATCGTGATACATGCACAGCGCCGCGTCATAGGTTGCGCGTGCTCTTGGGATGAACAGCGCATCGCCGGGCACGGGGCCGATCACGTCGAGCCCTTCGTTGCGTAACGAGGCGATCGCCGGTTCGATAATGCGCGCTTCCTCATCGCCGAACTTGCCGCCTTCGCCCGCATGCGGATTGAGCGCGGCAATCGCCAGACGCGGGCTCGCGATGCCGAAATCGCGTTGTAGAGCGGCAGCGACAACCTGAGTCTTGTGAACAATCAGCTCGCTCGAAAGCAACTGCGGCACCTCGGCGAGAGAGACATGCACCGTCAGCGGGATGGCACGCAGCGATGGCCCGGCAAGCATCATCACCGCATCGCGATAGGTTCGGCCACAGGCATCCGCGAGGAATTCGGTCTGCCCTGGATAGTCGAAACCGATCGCTGCCAGATGGGCCTTGGCGACCGGCGCGGTCACAAGACCGGCTGCCTCGCAATCCAGCGTCAGTTTTGTCGCCCATTTCAGCGAGGTGAGCGCCAGTTGTGCTCCGTCCTGTGTTGGCTTGCCCGGAGTGTAAGCCACATCCAGCCCTGCAAGCACCGGCAAGCCTGCATGAAAGGCAAACATCGCCTCGTCTGCCGTTGCAATCGGAACGATCGGGCAATCCAGCCCGCGCTGCTCGGCGGCCTGTCGCAGAACCTCCGTCCCGCCGACAACGAAGAACGGATGCGGGACTGACGCGTCGGCTGTTACCATACGCTGCCGCTGCACCCAGCATTCGGCGAGCAATTCCGGCCCGATCCCCGCCGGATCGCCCAGAGCTATAGCCAGCGGGAGATCGGGCGAGGCGGCGTTGGTCAATTGTACTCGATGAAGGCGTCGTTGCGCAGATCGCGCAGGTAACGCTGAGCACGCTTGTTGATCTGATCGTCCTCGATCTGGCGTTCGATGCTGGCGAAGGTCGGGCCAGCCGCAGCCTCCGGCGCGTCGCGCCCGCAAACCATCAGCACGCGCACGCCTTCCTCGACCGAGCCGAAGGGCGGGGTTGCCTGACCGATCTGGAGGTTCAGGATCAGGTTCTGCAATTGCTCCGGCAGCTGGCGTGCCTGGATCTGATCGTTCGTGACAACCGTCGCACCGATTGCCTCGCGGGCGGTTTCCGCATCGCCGCAGCCGCGCAGGCCCTGAACGAATTCGGAGAACTCGTTCACTTTCGTCTCCGCTTCGGCTTGCGGAATGTCCGGGCTGAACGCGATGGAGATCTGCTTTAGGCTGAGAACCGCATCGCGCGGGTCGGCCATCAACACCTGACGTTTGTCGATCAGGTAGAGGATCGAAAAGCCGCCCGGGATCTCGATCGGCCCGACCAGTTGTCCGGGCTGGAGATTGCGGGCCGCAGTTGCCAGTGTCGGTGGCAGTTGGCCGAGCCGGACAAAGCCAAGATCGCCGCCCACCACCGCCGTGGTCGCTTCGGAAAACTGGCGTGCATAGGCGACGAAGCTGCCACCTGCGCGCAATTGCTCCATGATCCGCTGCCCGTTTTGCAGGACAGCTTCACGGTTTTCCTGCGTTGCTGAAAGATAGATTTCGCCGAGGCGATATTCTTCGGTGCCCCGCGACGCTTCGAGCCGCGCGAGCACGTCGTTCACTTCTTCGGCGGATACATTGACGAAGGGCGTTACGTTGCGGCGAAGCAGGTTTTCCCAGGCCAGCTCGCCTTCGATCTGACGTTTGAGCGCGGCAGGAGACGATCCGACAGATAGCAGATATTCGTCCATCTTCTCGGGCTCCTGCCCGAAATTCTGCGCTGCCAGCCGATTGTAGGTCTGGTCGATCTGATCGCGCAGTACCGGCATTTCCAGCGCTTCCGCGGCCTGCACCTTCAGCGTTTCGTCAATGAGATTGCGCAGCACCTGAACGCGCAGTCGCTGCAGCTCCTCTTCCGAAACCTCTGTTTGTGATGCCGACGTCACAAGCGCAACACGCTGGTCGATATCGGTGCCGGTGATCACGAAGCCGTTCACCACCGCAGTTGCGGTCCGGTTGTTGGGATCGCCGCCGTCGAAAATGGTAACATCGTCCGGAATACCGAACGGATTATCCACGCTTTGTACTGCGGATGCTTGCGCCGTCACAGGCGCAGGCGTAGCCGCGAGTCCGGCAAACCCGGCGAGCGCCAATGCCGCGCACGATTTCGAAAACATCTTAAATGTCACTGTAATCAATCCCGATTTTTGCATCAAATACCAATGCGCGGTCCCAATCGCGCACCAATTCTGGTCCCTTTATGCTCGGCCATTTGCCTTCAGGCTCATTAACCGTCGCTGAGTTTACGACTGTCCCTCGCTACATCCTTTAGCCCGTTTTGCCTGCGGTGCCAATCGGATGAGGGGTGCGCCCCGGGGGTAAAGCCTGCAAAAAAGTCAGCGGAACCCGAGGTTTCGCAGGGCGAAGAACAACTGGAACGTATTCCCGCTGACAGCATCGCCGGATGTGATGAAGTCCCGTCGCCAGGTGAGCCCGAATTCGATGCAGTCATCGTTGTAGGCGACGCCAAGCCGCGTGCGGATTGGCTCAAACCCATCAGGCGCGAAGGTTGGATCTTCGTCTGCACTGGTAAGGTTGAACACCCCTGATCCGAACACCGACCAATTGTTGGCAAAGGCGACCCGGGCGGCGGCGCGAACTTCTTCGCGGTCGGGCAAGTCTTCGACTGTGGTGATATCACGGTTCAACCGCAAATAGCCGAGCTCGACATAGGTCCGACGCGAACCGACGGTCGCGTCGATTTCGTTGCGGCGCACCGCCAGATTATCCTTGTCGAGTCTGTAGCGGTGAGTGAACTGTACGAAATCGCGAAAGCGCACATCCGTCCGCCCGACAATGTCGGATACGCGCTCCGACAACCCCGTACCATCGGGAAAGATTTCCGGATCAGCATCGAAGCGGAACGATTGCCCGACATTTGCCCTCATCAGCCAGCCGGGCTTTTGCAGCTCCCAATCGACCCCCCAGGTTATCCGCGCACCATCCTCTACCCGGTCATATCCGGGAAACCGATTGAGCGCGAACAGGTTCGAATCCTCCAGATCGATCGCGCGCGAATCCTCATTCGGTACGTCGAGATTTCTGACGCCCGGGGTGGCGACCAGCTGGACGCGCGGCTTGATTATCTGCGTTCCGCCAAACACCTCGCCCACAAACGGCCATTCGACATCGATCGCGGCGGTCGCCACGCCCCGCGCCGTGAACCCCTCATCGCCGCGATTGACTTCGGGAAAGGTAGAGAGCGTGTCGTTGGTGTGGTACACATCGCCTCTCGCCAAAGCGGTGAACGTCACAACCTGGCCCAGCTCCGTCAGTCGCCTCAAATCCCACCGCGCTCCGGCAAAGGCGCGCTGCGTGTCCTGCCCGTCTTCGCGGATGAGGTTGAGTGTGTTGGCCTGCAACTGAATTTCCCCGCCCAGCAGCGGATCATCGATCAGTCGCCGGTAATCGAACGCCGGGATGGCGAAGGGAATCTGTCCCTGATCGGCAGTGATACGCAGTGTCTGCGTTGCCCATCCGGCGAACGAGAAATAGGATTTGTCGTCGATCCGCTCCAGATTGATAGTCGAGCGCAGGCGGTCATCGCGACTGATATCATAGCGGCGCAGGAAGGTGCGATCGCTGGCGACCCGCACCGAACCGGTCAGGCTCCATTCGGGCGTGAACTGGAACCGACCATTGGCGAACAGATACCCGCGCGGGTCGGTTTCGCTGGTGGGAACCCCGGTAAAGTCCGCAATACGGGCGCTCGCGGTGGCGTAACCGGTGATCTGGTAAGCGCCCTTGTCAGTCAGTTCGCGCCACTGAGCAGAGATCATCGGCGCAACTTCGGAAAAGACGAACGCGCCCAGCGTCAGATCCTTGTTTTCCGCCAACCGCCAATAATATTCACCCGACAGCTCGACGCCGTTGACATTGCTGACCCGGATATTGGGATTGGTGAAGCCCGACACAGCCGCGCCGTCTGTACGAAACGCCAGGCCGGGCAATGGCAGGATGCGCGCGCCGAACAGCTCTAGCATCGCACCCCTGAACCGCACGCGATTATCGCTCGGGTCGAAACTGACGCGTTCGGCCGTGATCCGCCAGCTAGGGTCTTTGTCGCAACCATCCAGACCCGTGACAGCGCAGGCCGTGTAGGCTGCATCCGTAAGGACGATCGTGCCATCTTCGCCGCGCGCGCCCGATCGCGCCGCGAGACGTCCGCCCGCGCGCAGGGCCAGCAACAGGTCATCCATCGCGCCCGCTTCGAATGTGTCGGACAGTTCCAGCGAGTCGGTATAGAGTTGGTTGCCGTTTTCATCGACGAACCGGATGTTGCCCGTCGCCTCAATGGTGCCCGAACCTCTGTCCCACACCACCTGATCGGCGCGGACCGACCGGTCTTCACTGCGCAGGATCACGTCGCCGCGCGCGGTGACCACGTCGCTCTCGCTATCATAGGCGAGCTGCTCCGCTTCGAAATCGATCGCTGCGCCCGCAGTCGCGAGTGCGGAAGGTTCCGCACCGCTATCCTCCCGCTCCGATCCGAAGACCGGCTCATCGATCTCTTCCGGCGGAGGCTCGGCGTTCGAGGTGTCCTGCGCATAAGCAGGCGCCGCCACCAGAGCGGCGGCAAAGACGGCTCGCGAGGAGGCCAGCTTGCATATTTCGTGCACGTGCAAACGCGCAGACCCGCGTGGCACGGTCTTTGAACCTCCCGACATGCCTTGCCTATCGCACCGCTCGCGCCTAATCGCAATCGCCATTCCAGAGCGATCGCGATGGTCCCGACAAGCCGGTTCGTGCATTGGTCGGAGAGAGCCCTCGTTAAACCCACTCGCTCGTGTCAATTACGCCCGAATTTCGCGGAGATATCATGCACATCCAGTTCACCGACACCATTCCCGCCAATGTCCGCCTGATCGCGCGGATCGTGAATCAGGGCGATTCCCTGAGCGATCTCGATCCGGCGCTGGCCGACGGCGCAACCGCCGCGCGGTTCAAGGGCCGGACCGGGCAGGTGTTCGAAGGGTTTATGAAACAGGACGGCGCATTGCGCCGCATCGCGGTCGCCGGCGCAGGCGAAAGCGATGCCGAAACGCGCCGGCTCAATGTTGAGCGTGCGGGCGCTGCCTTGACCGCGAAGTTTTTGGTTTCGGGCGAGACCGAAATGGTGCTCGACCTCAGCCACGGCGATTTTTCAGGTGAAGAAGCCGCAGCGGCGCTGCTCGGCCTGCGCTTGCGGGCTTGGCGGCACGACAAATACCGCACCAAACTGGCGGCGGACAAACGCCCGACGCTGGAAAAGGTGCATGTGACCGGCGCGCCTGAAGGCACCGAAGCCGCGTGGGAAACCAACGCTGCTATTGCCAAGGGGGTCGAGTTCACGCGCACACTCGTCGCGGAGCCGGCCAACATTGTCTATCCGGAAAGTTTCGTTGCGCGGTGCGAAGAGGCTTTCGAAGGGACCGGCGCGGAAATCACCGTACTGGGCGATGCCGAGATGGAAGAGCTGGGCATGGGCGCATTGCTCGGCGTCGGGCAGGGGTCGGAGCGGCCCTCACGTCTGTTGGCGATCAAGTGGAACGGCGGGGCGGCCGGTGACAAGCCGACCGTCCTGGTGGGCAAGGGCGTGACTTTCGACACCGGGGGCATTTCGCTGAAGCCGCCTCCCGGCATGGAAGACATGAAATGGGACATGGGCGGTGCAGGCGCGGTTGCGGGCGGGATGCTCGCGCTGGTGTTGCGCAAGGCAAAGGCCAATGTCGTCGCGGTCATGGGCCTCGTCGAGAACATGCCTGATGGCAAGGCACAGCGCCCCGGCGACGTCGTCACCACCATGAGCGGGCAAACGGTGGAAGTGCTCAACACCGACGCCGAAGGGCGGCTGGTGCTGTGCGACGCGCTGCATTGGGCTCAGGAAGAATACGACCCCGCGCGCATCATCGATTTCGCCACGCTGACAGGCGCTATGATCATCGCTCTGGGTCACGAACATGGCGGCGTGTTCTCGAACGACGATACGCTTGCGGACCAGTTGCTCGCTTCGGGCAAGGCGACGGGCGACAAGCTGTGGCGGCTGCCCATCGGCCCTGCCTATGACAAGCTGATCGACAGTCCGATTGCCGATATCAAGAATGTCGGGCCGCGTCCGGCCGGTTCGATCACCGCCGCGCAGTTCCTCCATCGCTTCATCAAGAACGGCACGCCTTGGGCGCATTGCGACATTGCAGGCATGGTCTGGGCCGACAAGCCGGGCCACACGTGGGACAAAGGCGCGACCGGTTACGGCGCGCGCCTGATCGACCGGCTGGTTGCTGACGTGGCGGAGTAATCGTCGTGACTGGCTCGGGTCTCTGCGGCCAGAAGGGCCGCAAGGGCGGAGTCGAAGCCGAAGGGGCAGACGTGCGTAGCACACCTGCAAGGCCGCCCGCAGCGATGCGGCCTTCGGGCCGCGTGAGCGAGGATAGCCAAGCGCGCGGATGCGCGCGCTGGCGCCTGAAGCCATGACAAAAATGCGGAAGAAATCTGATCTTCCCTCGAAGATCTGTGAAAGCTGCGGCCTGCCGTTCACCTGGCGCAAGAAGTGGGAGCGCGACTGGGATAACGTCCGTTATTGCTCGGAACGGTGCAAGCGGAGCAAGAAGGGTGGGTGACTATCTTGCCCCAGGTCGCAGAGCGGCAGGTCGGGGATGGATAAATCTCTGGCCTCAAGTAGCGGAGCGGTAGGCCGACAATGACGAAAGTCGACTTCTGGCAATTATCCAGCGATCCGGTTGAAAAGGTGGTCGCCCTGATTGCACAGCGTGTGCTCGATCAGGGTGAGCGCCTGCTGGTCGTCAGCGCCGATGCCGAGCAGCGCAAGGCGATTTCGACGGGGCTATGGCGCTCCGGATCGGAGAGCTTTCTGGCGAATGGCGAGGCGGATGGACCGAAGCCGGAGGCTCAACCCATCCTGCTGTCCGAAAGCCACGAGCCAGCGAACAGCGCCAGCCATATCGTCTTTGCAGACGGAACATTTCGCGAGACCACGGGCTTTGCCCGCGCGTTCTTGCTGTTCGGCGAAGCGACGCTGGAACAGGCGCGTGCGACATGGCGCTCACTCGATGAGGCTGATGGCGTGGAGCGTGCTTTCTTCCGTCAGGATGGCGGTAAATGGGTCAAGGTCGCCTGAAAACTTGCACCAGCCGCGTTGATCGAGGATGATCCTCGCCGATTTCAGGGGAGACAAGATGATGCGTGCAGTCCTGCTTTCAGTCGTTTGCCCATGCGCGTTTATGCTGACCGCCTGCGGTTCGGAGCGATCGGGCGAGTTCACTACCGAAGACGGCGAGACTGCTCAGTACACGATCGATAGCGAAACCGGCGAGACCAGCGCGACGATCAAGACCGGAGACGGCACGGCGACCTTGCGCTCCGGCGCGGATGTGCCGGTTGATCTGCCAGGCGGTTTCTCGATTTATCCCGGAGCGAAAGTCGTCACCAACACCGTAGTCAGCCATGATGATGGCAAGGGCAACATGCTGATGCTGGAAACGGCGGACAGTCCTGACGAAGTGGTCGCCCATTATCGCAAACAGGCCCAAGCAGCTGGCATCGATATCCAGCTTGAGATGTCGATGAACGAAGGCAAGATGATCGGCGGGGAAGGGCCGGATGGCACGACATTCTCGCTGAACGCCACAGACGATGGCGAAGGGCTGACACAGGCGCAGCTGATCCTCGGCCAGGGTCTCGGCAACTGAAGTCGGGTACGGTTAAAGACCATGGGACTTGAACTGGTACGCCACCAGCGCTAAGGGCGCGCCGAATTTCATTCCCCCGGGCGCTTAGGAGCGCCGCATTTCTCAAGGAAACGACATCATGGCGGTTACCCGCACCTTTTCGATTATCAAGCCCGACGCCACGCGTCGCAACCTGACCGGCGCCGTCACCAAGATGCTGGAAGAAGCCGGCCTGCGCGTCGTCGCTTCCAAGCGTATCCATATGAGCAAGGAACAGGCCGAAGGCTTCTATGCCGTCCACAAGGAACGCCCCTTCTTCGGTGAGCTTGTCGAATTCATGATGAGCGAGCCGGTCGTCGTGCAAGTCCTCGAAGGCGAAGACGCTGTGAAGCGCAACCGCGACATCATGGGCGCAACCAACCCGGCAGAAGCGGACGCGGGCACGATCCGCAAGGAGCACGCCCTGTCAATCGGCGAAAACACGGTCCACGGCTCGGACAGTGAAGAAAACGCCAAGATCGAGATCGATTTCTTCTTCAACGAAGGCGAGATCGTGGGTTAATCCGACCAACCTCGAAAAACACGAAAGGCCGTCCCGCTGGGGCGGCCTTTTCGTTTGGGCTTACGCCTGCGCAGCGAAGCGGGCGAGTTGCCGGGAGTGTGCGCGATGGTGCCCGTTTTCGCTGGTCGCCATCGCCGCGTGCATGGCTTGAAGTGCGGAGCCGGTAAGCGTGAGCCCGAGTTCGGCATAGGTGCGGGCGATCTGACCACGCCAATCGGCATTGAGCGCGTCGAATTCAAGCTGCGCGACCGGGCCGGTCCAGTCGGCCAGCGCCGCTGCGATCCGCTCTTCGCGCAATGCGATCTTGTGCCGCCACAGCGCGTCGATCCGGTCGAGATCGCATCCGTCCGACTGCATCGCCATCTGGTTCGCCGCGAGCGACACCGCACTGCGCAGCACGGCATCGCCACAACGCTTCGCCAAGACCAGCCGCGCATCGGGAAACAGCGCCAACAGGGTTGCGAGGTCTTCTGAGAATTGGGGAACCTTCATTACCCGCGGCAATTGCGCGACCCCGCGATTGGCAGCATCGGTGCGCAGCACGCGCATGAATTCGCGATAGATCGGCGCAGGGTCTCGGGCTTCGCTGAATGCTGAATAGCTTGGTATGTGCCACTGCGATTCGTAAATCGAATGGTTGAGCGCTCCGGCTATCCACGCCAGTTCCTCTTCGACCTCGCCGCTTGCCATCGGGTGGATCGATTGCATCCACGGGTTTAGCCAGCCGAGCATCTTGAGATCGAAAGACCCCTTGATCCGGCGAATATCTGGCTTTCCCGGCACCGGGTGCCAGGCGTCGCAATACCTTGTGTGCGAGTGCGCCGGGTCAGCGGCCAGCAGCTTGTGAATACGCGTGGTTCCGCTGCGCATATGCCCGATCACGATAATCGGCGGCGCGAGCTGTGTCGCCAGCAATTCAGGTTGACGTGCCCACAGATTGCCAAGCCGAAGCCGGTTGCGGATCACCCTGATGAGCTGGCCATGCGCCATCGCGATGCCCAGCGCATTCAGATCGGCTTCTTCGTTGACCGCCTTGGCCAACATTTCGAGCCGCAACCGGAAGTCCGCGACATCCTTCGGGCGTCTTCCTCCGATCTCAGCCTCGTTTGCTCGATCCCCAAAGCTTTTCGCCGCCAGTTCCCAGAGCTGATCTGCGTCAAGCGTGGGACGGGGCAGCCAGCCCTTGTCCCAGGCCTTGTCGAGAAAAGCATTCGCCCGGTTTGCCACCGGTCCGCGGGCAAGGGGATGTTCGCGCAACGGAGGGGGCATCAGAACATATCCGCCGCGTCGTGGAGTTTTGTCAGGCGCGCAGGCGCGACGCCGCGCCAGCTGCGTTGGAGCCAATCGGCGACATGATCCCAATCCACTCCGGGGCGGTTCAGGATCAGACCGACCCACCCGCTCGCGCCGTAATAGGCCGGCTTGTAATAGGTTTCCGGCTGCGCTTCGACGAGGTCGAGCAGTTCATCCATCCCGCTGGTCTTCACCAGCACCGCGATATGCTCGCTTCCGTGATGTTGCTGGCTGAAATGGGCGAAGAACTTGCCCGATTTCTCCGACCCAACCCGAAAGCCGGGCGAGCCATGGCTGTCGCGCTCATGGGTTTCGGGCAGGGCCAGTGCGAGTTCGCGCAGCTTGACTAAGAGATAATCGGGATCGCTGCCACGCGCGACGTAATCAGCGACCGCGCGCGGGTAGAGCTGGTGCTCGGCCAGCTTGACCCGCGCCGCCAGCGTTTCCGGCGTGTCATCCGTATGGATCGCGACGCGCACCTGTTCCAGCACTTCGCCCGCATCCAGCTCAGGTGTGACCAGATGCACGCTTGCACCGGCATGACTGTCACCCGCCGCAATCGCGCGGGCATAGGTGTCGAGGCCCTTGTATTTGGGCAGCAAAGAAGGGTGGATGTTGAGAATGCGACTGTCCCACCGGCTGACGAATTCGTCCGAGAGGATGCGCATATACCCGGCCAAAACTAAATATTCCGCTTCCGCCGCTCTGATCGCTTTTTCCATCGCGGCATCATGGCTCTCGCGGCTGTGACCCTTGTGTGAATGGACGAAGGTTTCGATGCCTTCCAGCTCGGCCAGTTTCAGGCCTTCCGCCTCGGCGTTGTTGCTCGCGACCAGCACGATTTCATAGGGGCAGCTTCGCAGGCGGCCGGCATAGAGCAGCGCGGCCATGTTGGTGCCGGTGCCTGAGATGAAGACCGCAATTCTGGCCTTCTCAGCCAAGATGCGTAGCCTCCCACTCGGCCATCGCGGACCAGATGCCTTGCGCGCCGCGAACCGTGCAGCCGCGCTCGCCGCTCTCGATCTCACCGACCCGCAGCACCGTCTCGCCTGCTTCCACCAATCGCTCAGTGACCGCCTCGACATGATCGGGCGACACCGCGAGAACCATTCCGACGCCGCAATTGAACGTCCGCGCCATTTCGGCAGGTTCGATGTTGCCCTGCGCCTGAAGGAACGCCATCAGCCGGGGCTGTTTCCACGCATCAGCATTGACGACAGCATGCGCGCCCTGCGGCAGGATGCGCGGAATATTCTCGAGCAACCCGCCGCCGGTTATGTGCGCTAGGCCGTGGACCAAACCTTCGCGGATCAGCGGGAGCAGGTTGGCGACATAGATACGCGTCGGCTCGATCAGCGCGTCGATCAGCAGGCGTTCGGGATCGAACACCGCTGGCCGGTCGAGCTTCCAGCCGAAATCCTCCGCCAGCCGCCGCACCAGCGAATAGCCATTTGAATGCACGCCTGAAGATGCAAGGCCGAGCAGCACGTCGCCTTCCGCCACGGCCTCTCCGGTCAGCTGCTCGCCGCGTTCGACCGCGCCGACGCAGAACCCTGCGAGGTCATAGTCGCCATCGGCATACATTCCCGGCATTTCCGCCGTCTCGCCGCCGATCAATGCGCAGCCTGCCTGTTTGCACCCGTCCGCAATCCCGGCGACGACGCGCTCGGCAACACCGTTTTCCAGGTGTCCGGTGGCGAAATAATCGAGGAAGAACAAAGGCTCTGCGCCCTGTACGATCAGATCGTTCACGCACATCGCGACCAGGTCGATCCCGACGCTGTCATGCCGGTCGTGCTCGATCGCAAGTTTCAGCTTGGTGCCGACCCCGTCATTGGCCGCGACCAGCAGCGGGTCTTCGTATCCAGCTGCCTTGGGATCGAAAAATCCGCCGAACCCGCCAAGCTCGCTCGTCGCGCCGGGGCGGGCGGTGGCTTTGGCCAGCGGCGCAATCGCTTTGACCAGAGCGTTGCCAGCCTCGATCGAAACACCGGCCTGCTCATACGTATATGGGGAGTTTTTACCACTCATGGGGAGGGTTTAGCCATTCGCGCTTGGAATTCCACTCGCCTTTGGGCAAAAGGCACCCGCTTTCCACGATGGCTGCGATAAATTCTCTTCCAAGCCCGGTTTTCGAGGCTTTCAAGCAGGCGACCATGCCTGCTTTCGCGCGCCGTGTTGTGGCGGCCCTGCTTGCGCTTGCACTGCTCGGCGGCGGATACGCCCTGCTTGTGGCGCAGGTTGCGGGGAATCGCGGCATTTCGCCCACCGCATCCAGCGCCGATATCGAAGTGCGCGGGATCGAAGTCGATATTCGCGCTGCGACCGGTGAAGAGGCGCGTGAACAGGCATGGCGACAGGCTCAGCGTGAGGCGTGGAGCCGGGTCGACGGGCCTGCGATCTCCGACAGTCAGCTGGAGGCGATGGTCTCTGCCATCGTGATCCAGCGTGAGCGGATCGGCCCGAAACGCTACATCGCGACCCTTGGCGTGATCTTCGACCGCCAGCGGGCAGGGCGCTATCTCGGCGGGACGGCGCAACAGCGCAGTTCTGCGCCGATGCTGCTGGTGCCGGTTTCAGTCAGCGGCGGGGCATATACGACCTTCGAAGTGCGCAATCCGTGGCAGCGCGCCTGGGCCGAGTTCAATCCGGGCACCAGCCGGATCGACTATGTCCGGCCAAGCGGTGCAGGCGGCGATTCGCTGCTGCTCAATTACGGACAGACCGGGCGACGCAGCCGGGCGTGGTGGCGGGCCGTGCTCGACCAGTACAGTGCCGCCGATACGCTGATCCCGATTGCGCGGCTGGAATATCAGTTTCCCGGCGGCCCGATCACCGGGCACTTTACCGCGCGCTATGGTCCGGACAGCAATTTCCTTGAAAGCTTCGAGCTTGAAGCGGATAGCCCTGAAGAGCTACCCGACATGCTCAGCCGAGCGGTCGCTCGGATGGATACGATTTTTGCGCAGGCGCTGGTCGATGGAAAGCTGCGCCCCGATCCGACCTTGCGCGTGGGCGGGTCTGGCGAGGTCGATCCGGCACTGGCGCGGCTGATCGCGATTGGTCGGGCGATCCGGGCGCGTGAGGCAGCGGCTGCGTCTGCAGAGGCGGATGCGCAACCGACGCTGGCACCGAACACCACATTCACGCCGCCGGTAGCGGTGGTGCGAAACTTCGTCGTGCAATTCGCCTCCCCCGATCCGATGTCCTTCGATGCGGCCTTGTCAGGGGTGCGCGGCACGGCTGGCGTGCGCGGAGTAGCGGTCACCAGTACGGCGATGGGCGGCACATCGGTGATGAGCGTCAGCTATGGCGGCACAATCGAAGAACTGGCGGGGGCATTGCGGTCACGCGGCTTCAATGTTCGCCAGGGTGCCAACGCGCTCGCCATCAGTCGCTAGACCGGGGCATTCGCCGTGCCTGACATCCGCAATCCTGCCGCGCAAATCGCACTTCCGCTGGAACCCTGCGAGCAAGGTACGCCGCAACGCATCGTCATCGGCAGCGCCAATGCGGCAGCGGTGGACGCGCTGCGTGATCCAGACAGCTGGCCTTTCGGTGCCGCTGTGCTGACCGGTCCGCCGCGTTCAGGCAAGTCGCTGCTGGGGCGTTGGGCGGCAGGGCAGGGCATCGACGTGATCGATGGAGCCGATGTATTGGACGAGGCCGACCTGTTCCACCGCTGGAACGCGATCCAGCAAGGCGGATCGGCTGCTGGCGGAAAGCTGCTGCTGATCGCCGACCGACAGCCTTGGGATATCGCATTACCCGATCTGAAATCCCGCCTCGGCGGGTCGCTGCAATTGGAGATCGGTGACCCGGACGATGCCATGGCAGCGCAGTTGATCGAACTTCATGCCGAGCAACGCAGCCTTTCGCTGGCCGATGGTGCAGCGGACTATCTCGTCCCGCGCGCGGTGCGCAGTTTTGCCGCGCTCGAAGCGCTTGTTGCGACAATCGATCGCATCAGCCTTGAACGTCAGGCACCCGCCACCATGTCGGTCTGGCGTGCTGCGCTCGAAGCTTTGCAAGGGCCAGAGCAGCAGCGATTGATCTAGCGCGCGATTGGGCGCCATTTGCATTTCAGCGCATTTGGTGGGAGGAGAATGCCATGTTCGAACGGCTCACCAGCTATCTGGACTCTATCCGTGCGCGTGACCCCGCGCCGCGCTCTCGCTGGGAAATTCTTTTATATCCAGGCGTTTGGGCGCTGTCCTTCCACCGGATTGCGCACTGGCTGTTCAATGCGAAGCTGTTTTTCCTCGCCCGGTTCGTGAACCATTTTGCCCGGCTGCTGACCGCGATCGACATCCATCCGGGCGCGACCATCGGGAAGAACTTCTTCATCGACCACGGCTTTACGGTGATCGGCGAAACCGCCGAAATCGGCGATAATGTGACCATTTATCAATGCGTGACGCTCGGCGGCACCAACCCGACCAATGGCGAGGCTGGCAAGCGGCACCCGACGCTTGAGGATAACGTCATCATCGGCTCGGGCGCGCAGATCATCGGACCGATCACCGTGGGCGAACGCGCCCGCGTCGGGGCCAATGCGGTTGTCATGGAAGATGTGCCGAGCGGCGCGACGATGGTCGGGTTCAAGGCGCGTTCAACGCTGGTCCCAGCTGAAGAATGGATCAGGGAATTCATCCCCTACGGGACCACGCCCGATTGTGAGGATGCCGAAGGGAACCGGGTCGATTGTATCGAAAAACTCGAAGGCGAGCTGAAGGCGCTCAAGGCGGAGGTCGCCGCGATGAGGGCCGATCCAAAGGCCTCGTCAACCGATCGACAGCCTTCGCTCGATCTCGGCAAAAAGAGCGGAACTGACGACTGATGAGTTCCGGTCATGGGTCCGGTTCGCCCGGACAGATTGTTGCTTTTCCAGGACGTGCCGCCGGCCAGGTGGGTTTCGACCGCGAAGAGCTTCAGCGCATTCTCGATCTCTATGGCCGCATGGTCGCCGCAGGGCAGTGGCGTGATTACGCGATGGATTTCGATAAAAACGCCGCAACCTTCGCCGCCTTTCGCCGCACCGCAGAACGCCCGCAAGCGCGGGTGGAGAAACGCCCGGCCCTACGCAACAAACAGGGCATGTGGACGCTGTTCGGCGAGCATGGCCACGTGCTGAAACGTGGGCACGAACTGGCAAACGTCCTCGCCCCGATGGAGCGACGGCTGATGAAGGCGGTGGACGGGGACTAAGGGTCAGACGGGGCTGGCTGCACTCGCTGACAATGGCGTGTCCGTGGTTGCCGGAAGCTTTGCCTGAATGTTCTCCGGTAAGGCCGCGACCACCTTGTGCCGGATCGGTTGCCAGAACGCCGACAGGCTCAGCAATGCCGAACCGATCACCAGCGCGGTGAGCGCAAATCCGAGCTCCACCGCCCCGAACTCCTGGAACAGGAAGGTGAGCGCAAACAGCACATAGGCAAGCGCGGATACCAGCAGCGCGCGCCGATCGATCGCCAGCGCCACCAGCCCAAACCCGATGTAAATCGCGAGCACGCCGATAGCGGCTCCAACGCCGAGATCATCGCCATCGGTCACGCCAAATAGAGCGAAGACCGGATGCGCAATCATTGGAGCGGCGAGCAAGTGCAGCCAGAACGCCACATCGCTGCGCCGCGTAATCCGATCGCGGTCGGAGATGTCCCACCGCATCGCAAACGTGAAGATAGCCAGACCCGACATAAGCACCGGGATCAGGAATGCGGGCGCATCGGGTTGAATTTGGAGGAGCGCAAGCAAGGCGATCAAGAGCGAGATCACCACGACGCCGACGGCGGCGGCGATTGTGATCGGCACCTGGAACCGCCGCCAATGCATATACGCTCCCGCACATGCGACGACTCCGGAAAGCACAATCGCGATCGCGCCAACCAGCTCCTCTCCGCTCAAACCCAGCGCTGCCCCTGCGCCGAACAGCGTGAAGAACACTCCACCAACAAAGGAAAGTAGCAGGATGATCGAAGGCAAAGCCATGCGGCGTTTCCGAGTGAAGAACTCCGCCAGAGGCCATGCAGTGACGGCCACGAGTAATCCCGACAAACAGGTCGCCAGCGCTTCACTAGCCTCGCGCCCTGCGCGCCAAGCCGCCATTTGTTCATCGTAGGACGGAGGGTAACCGGTCGAAAATGCCCAGTTCTCAAACGGATAAATCGGAGCTGGCATAAGGATACCGGCGATCGCCTGACCAATCGCACCCACCGCAACCAGCAGGATCACGATCCCGATCGCAACGAAGATGTCGTTGAAGCTGTTGATCAGCCGAAAGTTCTCTTCCGAGCCGCGCGGCAATTCGCGCACTCTGGTCATGTGATTGCGGAAACTGGCAGCAGCCTCGGCGCTCAGCGCCCCTGCGGCAACGGCAGAATTGAGATCGTCTTCGCTGTACATGGATTGTGCCTCCAGACGGGATGCACGCTAATTTTGGTGTATTACTATGTCAATACGCCTTCATTTGTACTTCTGCGCACCAGCAGGACAACAAGGCCAGCGCCCACGACAAAATCGAACCCTGCACAAAGCGGCGGATACCAGTCGGCAACGCCCGTATGTGGCCCGATGATCGCATCATATGCGCCGTGGAGAAGGATGGCGGCACCGATTGCGGGAAGCCATCGTCGCATTGCGAACTGCGCCGCGCCTGCGAACACGATGGCAACAGCGGTCTCGTACAGGACGTCGGTGAGCGTGCCTGAAACGAGACGCGCACCAACATAGACCGCAAGCATCGCATTGAGCGCGATCAGGCCCTGCGTTGCAAGCTCCCTCGCAGGCAACCTCGCAAAAAGAACGAGCAGCAGTCCCCCGCTACCCGCTCCCAATGCGGCTGCTAGCCAATATTCGCTCAAGAAGGGAGTTTACCCGCGCGCACTGGCCGGGCCGGTGCCGGTGACTTTCTGCATCGCCTTAAGGATCGCGCCCGATTGCTCGCTGCCCGATTGCGGTGCGACGAGGTTGGTGAACGAGTTGATGTCGTCCCAACGCTCGGCAAAGCCTTCGACCGTGCGCTCACCGTCCTTCAGCCAGACCGCGTCGTTCATCACCACCCATGACGAGTGGAACCCGCCAGCACCCGCGCCGACGATCGCGTTGGTCGGGGCGTCTTCGCTGACGAGGAACAGCGCGGCAGGAACCACGTTTTCCGGTGCGAACAGCTTGAACGCTTCTTCAGGGAAGAGATCCTCGGTCATGCGCGTGCCCGCGACCGGGGAGAGCGAGTTGCAGCGGATATTGTATTTCGCGCCTTCGAGCTGGAGCGTCTTGGTAAGACCGGCAAGGCCCAGCTTGGCCGCGCCATAGTTTGCCTGACCGAAATTGCCGAACAGTCCGGTGGACGAAGCGGTCATCAGCACGCGGCCGTAGGATTGCTCACGGAAGGTTTCCCAGCACGCTTTTGTTACGAAGGCTGAGCCGGTCAGGTGAACTTTCAGCACGAATTCGAAATCGTCCGGGGTCATCTTGGCGAAGGTCTTGTCGCGCAGCACGCCGGCATTGTTGATCAGGACATGCACGCCGCCCCATTTCTGCTTGGCGTCGGCGACCATCTTTTCCATCTGGTCGAATTCGGTGACCGAGCCGCCATTGGCCATCGCTTCACCGCCCATTGCCTCGATTTCGGCGACGACTTCGGCAGCGGCGTCGGACGTGCCGGTGCCATCGCGTGACCCGCCAAGATCGTTGACGACGACCTTCGCGCCGCGACGGGCGAGTTCGAGCGCATAGGCCTTGCCCAGGCCTCCGCCTGCGCCGGTGACGATGGCTACCTTGTCTTTGAAATCGATGCTCATGGATACTTCTCCTGCGAGTGGGTTGGCGCGGTTTACGCGCTCGTAAACTTGTGACGGGCGCTGGGTGGCACCTTTTGAAATTCGTTGCAACAGGCCGGATTGTTACATCTGCGCGCCGTAACGGCAGAGCCTGCGTTTACAGGGCTTCCAAGGCGGAAATCAGGCCGTCGAGCGAATCGATCACGGCGTCCGCGCCCAGCTCGTGCGGCGGCTTGTCGCAATAGCCATAGGCGGCGGCAATCACCGGAACATCCGCCGCGCGCGCGGCCTTCACATCATAGGTCGAGTCGCCGACAAACGCGAAGCGTCCGGGATTTTTTGAGTTCTTGGCGCAACGCTTTTGCGCTTCCAGCACTGGTTCGGGATGCGGTTTCGACAGGAACCGTCCATCTGCGCCTTTGCCCATGCTGTTTCCGCCGATGACCGTTTCGAACGGTGCGATGAAGTCGAGCTGGGTGAGGATCGAGCGGGCGAACTCTTCGAACTTGTTGGTCACGACCGCCATTTTCACACCACGCGCCGCCAGCTCCGCCACCACCTCGCGCGCATGGGGATAGGGGGCGGAATGCACCGCATTATGCTCCGAATAATATTTCAGCATCACCTTGTAGAGCGCGTGAAAATCGTCATCCGGCATGCCGCCCTGTGCATCGACAGCCTGGGCCAGCATGATCTTTGCCCCGCCGCCGATCAGGTCTTTCGAACTGTCGACCGGGACCGGGTCGAACCCACCGACCGCCAGCGCGTGATTGACCGCCGCGCCGAGGTCTTGAAACGTATCGAGCAAGGTGCCGTCGAGATCGAAGCCGACCGCATCGAAAGGGAAATTCGTCATTCGCGCTGCGTTGCGCGAAGCGACTTCAATCCGCAAGCATTTGGTGGCATGCGGCCCCAGCAATCCGACGCCGACAAGAATTCAATGCTATAGGACATTGCATGACCGATTTCGCCGCCATCATTCTTGCCGCGGGCAAGGGTACCCGTATGAAGAGCGACCTGCACAAGGTACTGCATCCGATAGCGGGCAAACCGATGCTGCTTCATTTGCTCGACAGTTTCGCCGAACTGTCCCCGCAGCGCACGGTCGTGGTGGCGGGTGACCGGCGCGAGCAGCTCAAGGAAGCTCTGGCTGATCGCGACATCGCGACCGCGCTGCAAGAACCGCAGCTAGGCACCGCACATGCGGCTCTGATGGCGAGAGAGTTACTATCAGGTTTCTCCGGTAACATACTGGTTTGTTTTGGCGATTGCCCGATGGTTGAGGCGGATACGGTGCGCAAGCTGGTCGCTGCGCTGGCTGGCGGGGCGAAGGTGGCGGTGCTCGGGTTCCGTCCTGCCGACCCGCTCCAGTATGGCCGGATCATCGCCGAGGCAGACGGCACGGTCATCAAGATGGTCGAGTACAAGGATGCGAGCGAAGAGGAACGCGCCGTCGATCTATGCAATTCTGGGCTGATCGTGGCGCATAGCGACGATATGTGGCCGCTGCTCGACAGCGTCGGCAACGATAACGCGCAGGGCGAATATTACCTGCCAGACGTGGCGACCAACGCTATCGCTCGCGGAGATCGCGTGATCGTGGTCGAGACCGATCCCGATGAAGTCGCTGGCATCAACTCCCGCTCCGAACTTGCCGCGGCGGAGCAACGCTGGCAGGCCGTGCGCCGTGAACAGGCAATGGCGGACGGGGTGAGCCTGCGCGCGCCCGATACCGTATTCTTCAGCCACGACACGGTCTTAGGCCGCGATGTTACGATTGAGCCACATGTCGTGTTCGGCCCCGGCGTGACGGTCGCGGATGGTGTCCACATCAAGGCCTATTCCCACCTCGAAGGCGCAACGCTAGCCACAGGCGTTCAGGTCGGCCCGTTCGCGCGGCTGCGGCCTGGAGCGGTGCTTGAGCAGGACGCCTTCGTCGGCAACTTCGTCGAGATGAAAAAGGCAACCCTCGGCAAGGGATCGAAGGCCAGCCACCTCTCTTACATCGGCGACACGACTGTCGGTGAGAACGCCAATATCGGCGCAGGCACAATCACCTGCAATTACGATGGCTACTTCAAATATCAGACCGTGATCGGTGACCGCGCTTTTATCGGATCGAACAGCGCGTTGGTCGCTCCGGTGACTATCGGCGCCGACGCAATCGTGGCGGCGGGCAGCACGGTCAGCCGCGATGTCGGCGCAGGCGAACTGCGTATGGTCCGCGCGGAACAGCTGGTAAAGCCAGGCTGGGCCGATCGCTTTCACGACACGATGAAGAAAAAGAAAGCGGCGGCGAAGAAGGACAAGTGAGCGATCTGGAGGGCCTCACCTGCTGGCTATGCGGTCGCCCATTTGAAACGCTGATCCAGTGGCATCATCCGGTGCCGAAGTCGAAGAAGGGGCGTGGCACCGTCCCCGTCCATCCGATCTGTCACAAGACGATCCATGCGAACTTCACCAATGCCGAGCTTGCGCGGATTGGCGCGGATGTCGAGAGTATCCGGGAGAACGCAGCAATCGCCAAATTCGTGCGATGGGTGAGCTCGAAACCGTCGGATTTTCACGCACCGACCCGCCGTTGATCCCGCACCGTCGGGAACCAATGCCCTGCGCAATTGCTGGTTCAATAAACCGGTAAAGGAGTTCGACATGGGTGCCGCAAAATGGATTGCAGCAGGTTTGGGCATTGCCGCAGCGGGTGCTGCCATCGCCTATGCGCGTTACAGCGATACCGAGCAGCCGGATTACACCGTCGTCAAAGATGACGGCGATTTTCAGCTGCGCGATTACGATCCGATCATCGTTGCCGAAGTCACGCATTCAGGCAATCGCAACGAGGCCAGCAGCGCCAGCTTTCGGCGGCTGGCAGCCTATATCTTCGCGCAGGATCGCCCACGGGGTGGCGAGGAAATCGCGATGACATCTCCCGTCCTGCAAGAGCGTGTCGCGCGCGATGAGAAGATCGCGATGACATCGCCCGTGTTACAAGACCAGACCGCCACCGACCAATGGCGCATGCGGTTCGTAATGCCCGCCAAATACACGCTTGAAACGCTCCCACCGGCTCCGTCGGACATCACGCTGACGAAGGTGCCGGGCCGCCGCATGGCGACGTTACGTTTCAGCGGGAATGCCCGTGCCAGCGATATCGAGGCGATGGAAGCCGAATTGATCCGGTGGATCGCCGCGCAAAAGCTGACGAGCGTGGGTGATTTCGAATATGCGTTCTACGATGCGCCAATGGTGCCGGGGCCATTGCGGCGCAACGAAGTGATGATTGAGGTGGCGGCCGACTGAACCATTCGGCCGCCAACCTAGACTTCATGCATTTTCCAGCGTCCGCGTGCGCTGGACCGGTCCGCCGAGATCGAGTTCCCACTGCTCGAATTCCTTGCGGCTGAGCAGATATCGATCGCGTGCTTCGGCAAAGCTGATAACCTCGTCACGGACCGCACGGACCACATCGGCCTTTTTCGATTTGGACCAGTGAACTCGGTGCGATTTCGGCAGGCCATACTGCTTGATCGCTTCAGCGATAGAGATGTCGCTAGGGTACGCCATTTTTAGTCTCCTGTTCGCCCTGTTGCAGGCAAACAGTCGATTTTCAGGTTTAACAACTTCTTACCGCGCGTGGTTAATTTCGTCTTTCGAGCCCCTCACGTGCTGAACGCGCGACGAGTTGAGGCGAAACTGTCGGATTGGTTTACAGTTGCAAAAAAGGCGACCTGTTTTCGCAGGCCGCCTTCGCGTTTTTGGTGGTTAATCCGGGCGTTTCAGCCGCCCGAATCCGAGTCGCCAGCATTGTCCATCAGCTGCTGCATCAGGTACACATATTGCAGCGCCTGAAGCTTCGCGCGCTGCTCGTTATCGACCCCGCCGGAATGTCCGCCGACCGTATCCTCGAAATAATAGTACGGTTGGCCGAGTGCCTTGAGCTTTGCCGCTCCTTTGCGAGCATGCGCGGGGTGCGTGCGGTCATCGGCGGTTGACGCCCACAGGAACGGGGTTGGGTAATCCACGCCCTCGGTGATCTTCTGATAGGGTGAATATCCCTCGATCCAGGCACGCTGTTCCGGAATGCGCGGATCGCCATATTCGCCGATCCACGAGGCTCCGCGACCGATCAGGTGATAGCGCAGCATGTCGAACAGGGGGATTGCCACGATCGCGGCGTTGAACAGGTCCGGGCGCTGCGTAATCGCCGTGCCGACCAGCAGGCCGCCTTGCGAGCCGCCCTGAATGCCGAGATGTTCGGGCGAGGTGAAGCCGCGATCCACCAGATCCTGACCCACGGCGATGAAATCGTCCCAAGTCCGCTGCTTGTTCTCGCGGATGGCCGTCTGGTGCCAGCCGGGGCCGAATTCACCCCCGCCGCGCAGGTTCGCCAGCACATAAGCGCCGCCATTTTCGAGCCACAGCTTGCCGGTCGATCCGAGATAGGCGGGCAGGCGCGGGATCTGAAAGCCCCCATAGCCGCTCATAAGCGTTGCCGTGCTGCCGTCCATCTCCATGCCCTCAGGCTTGACGATGAAGTACGGGATCTTGGTCCCGTCGGCGCTCGTCGCCTCGTGCTGCTCGACCTCCATCCCGGCCTTGTCAAAATAGGCAGGCGAGGTCTTGATCACCTGGGGCGCGGCGCTGCCATCGGTGTAATACAGCGTCGTTGGCTCCAGAAAGCCGGTGACGGTGTACATGATCTGATCGGTTTCATCCGCGCTCGCCGCGATGCCCAGCGTTGCGTTGTCGGGCAGATCGACCTGCTCACTGACCCATTCGCCGTCTTCAAAATTGAACCGAAGCACCTTGCCCACGACATTGTCGAGCATGGTCACGAACAGAGCGTTGGCCGTGATTGCGCCGCCTTGCTTGGTCTGGCGCTCGCCTGGAGCCCAGACCAGCGTTTTGGCGGCTCCGTTGGGATCGGTCTTCCATTCCTCCAGATCGACTGCGACAAGGCTGTCTGCCGGGAAGGTCTGGCCGTCCACTTCCCAATCGACGTCGGTGGAATATAGCAGATGCCCATCGACGATGCCGTAGGGTGAGGCTTTCAGCGGGATGTCGAGCTTCAGCCACTCCTGTTCGTGATAGACGTAGTGCTCGGTCTCATGGAAGCTGACGCCGCGAAACGCGGTCATGCCGTGCGTCACACCGGCATTGTCGCGCAGAATGCTTGCACCGGCCCACACGTCCGATTTCTCGCCGCGGAACACTTCGGGCGCGTCTTCGATAGCGGTCCCGCGTTGCCACATTCGCGAGGTGAACGGATATTCGCTCTCGGTGGTGGTGCTTTCATCGAAGTTGCGGCCCACCAGCAGCACATCCTCGTTCATCCACTGGATGCCGCCCTGGCTTTTCTGATCAAGTTCAAAGCCGCCGTCGACGAACTGCTTCGTCATGGTGTCGAATTCGCGCAGGATGGTCGCATCCTCGCCGCCATCGGACAGAGCGATCATGCACTTTGTGCGCTCGGGCGGAAGGCAGGTCGAGCCTTTGAAAACCCACTCCTTGCCCTCAGCAGCGGCCAGCGCGTCAACATCGAGCACGGTCTCCCATACCGGCTCCTCGGTCTGATAGCTTTCCAGCGTCGTGCGGCGCAGCAGGCCCTTCGGGTTCTCCTTGTCCTGCCAGAAATTGTACAGGCCATCCGGGCGGAAGCTGACATAGGGGACGCGGTCTTCGCTATCGAAGATCGCCAACGCCTCATCCTTCAGCTCGTCGAAGCGCGGATCGGCCTCCATCTTGGCGAGAGTCAGCTGGTTTTCATTCTCGACCCAGGCCAGCGCTTCCTCGCTGCGGGCTTCTTCGAGCCAGATATACGGGTCTTGTTCGGGGCCGGGCACGCCGGTTTCGTCGATCTGGTCCTCGGCGGTCGCGCCGGTCGCTGCGGTCAGCGTCATGGCTGCCGCCAGTGCAAGCGTTGAAACAAGTTTCAAATGTCCTCTCCTGTGGGGGTATCTGTGCCTCTTTGTGCCGAGGATATTGTGTCTTGTGAAGGGGACTATTGTACCGCGCGGACCGCTTCCAACGCGGCTTTCAACATAGTATCCTCGGCCGACGCGATTTCCTGGCGTGGCAAGACGATTTCCGGGACAACACCGCGCACCGTTTCATCGCCGCTGGGGCGGACGAAATAGCTCTTGGGCAGATCGACGGTGAAACCGGTCTCGGGCAGAATGAACGGGATGATCGAGGCAAAACTGGTGGGCACGTCGGCGGTTTCTTCGCCCATGATCGTTCCGAAGCCGTAATCCTTGATGAGAGCAGCGGTCGAGGTGGCGTTGGAATAGCTCTTGCGATTGATCAGAACCCAGACGCGGCCCTCGAAGCGCTGGCCCTCGCGCGGCGGGACGTGGTCAATCTCGAACGGGTAGAGCGCGCCATTGTCGTGCGCGCGTTCCTCGAGGGCGAGACGGGCGAGGAAGGGGCTCACGTCGGCATCCGGACCTGCAACGCGGTCGTAATGAGCTTTAGCGACCGCGCTGGCTCGAAGGGTGAAGCTGCTGGAGAAGCGGAAGGGTTTGTCGGCGAACCACGCGATCATCGGGTCGCTGAAGGAAATGTCGCCGCCCGAATTGTTGCGCAGATCGATGATGAGATCGCTTGCGCCGCTGGCGATCAATTCTTCGAAGCTTGCATCGAGGAAGGCGATCATGGCTGCCTCTGAAAGGCCATCGACCGGTTCCTCGCCTTCGAGCGCGCTGAAGGGGCCTGGGCGGAGATAACCGGTACTTTCGCCGATCATGCGAAATTCGCGTGTGTTGAAGTCTGTGCCCGGCGAGGGGACACCCGTTTCCATCGCGCGATATTCGCCGAAAGTAATAGCCGGGACGCTCGCTGTCACTCGCTCGCCTTCGAGCATCAGCTCAAGCTGGGCCTCGGTCGCATCGCGGTTCTGAGTCCAGAAGAGCGGAGGGAAGAAATCTTCGAGAACTGTGGTCGCCATATAGGCGCGTTCGCCTGAGACGAGATTCCCAATGCGAGCGAGGACGCGCGCGATGGGTTCGCCGTTGATCGAGAGGAGTTGCGCGCCTGCCGGAGCGCTGCCGTCGGCATTTGCATTGTCGGTCAGGAAGACGCGGCCATCGGGCTCAACCCGCAGGAAGATTGGAGCAAATTTGGCGCCCTTGCCAAACTCACCGAAGACCTCGTTCAGCCACGCATAGCTGCGAACATGGCCTATGCGGGCGTAGCCAGCGAGACGCTGGAACAGGAGCGTTGCATCGAGCCGCGACATGGGTGCTGTCACGCTGGCGCGCAAGCCGACGTAATAGGCGTCGTAATCTGCCTTGCTGCGGAAGGCGTAGAGATCGACTGTTGTGGTCTGAAGCGCCTTGTAAAGCGCGTCGAGATCGCGCTGGACGACGCAGGGAGCGATGAAGTCAGTGATTGCTTCTGTGGTCGCTTCGGCGCTTTCCTGAGCCTGGACTTGCGGGGCCGTGACGAGCATCGCCGCGCTGGCCATGATCGACCAAAGCCTTTTGGTTGTCATTTCCGATTGATCCACTGATCCCAAATGTCCTGAGAAATAAGACGAAAAAGGCGACCCTACAGCCGCCTTTTTCTCAATTTCCAATCTGCGGGGCGAGTTTAACCTTCGACATGCTCGGCGAGAACCGTCAAGCCAGCGTCGCCGACTTCGGCAAAGCCGCCTTTGACCTCAATCGTCTCGGGCGCTGCGCCCTCGCTCTTGTAGACCTGCACCGCGCCGTCGCGGATCGTGCTCATGAAAGGCGCATGCCCTTCGAGCACGCCGAATTCGCCTTCGGCACCGGGGACGACCACCATGTGGACGTCTTCCGATCGGACCAGCTTGGCCGGGGTTACGAGTTCGAAGTGTAGTGGCATATCAATAACCCTCTGGAATTTCCACGTCGGGTGGAATTCGATTGATCGTGGCAAGCAGGCGAATATCGGAATCTGGAACCGTTGGCATAATCAGATTGAGAATGAACGGATCGCCAGCTTCGCCGCGCAGAAAATAGCTCTTTTTCGTCACTGATGACCCTGGCCTGCTGTCCGCAAATGGAAGCTCTCGCCAAGCTGGATCCGCTGTTGCAAGGGAGGCATCGATTCGATCAGGCAAGCCTTCTTGGTCCTCGCTGAGTAGTACCACTTTGCAACCTGGCAGGGCACCGCCGACAGCCAGGACAATAGCGTCCGCGCCCGCTTTCCGATTTCCCATGACCGCGCGATTGAGGATGCCGGACCCCTGGACACCGAAGCGGTCATAGATTTCGCGATTTACACCGTAAGTCAGACCGAAGGACTCAATCACTTTCTGGTCTTCCTCGGCGGAAACGGAACTCAATGAGCTCGACCCAACAGCCAATGACAAACAAGCGGCGTTTGCCGTTGCAACGAAAGCGTCGGTCGTCTCCGAACCTACGCTCTCGACCACATCATCCGCCCCTAGTGGAGCGGCGAACAATGCCGCGACCAGGGAAACTACAAACTTCACTGAGCTTACGCGTCCTCAGCCATTTCAGCGGCTTTCTTGACCACGTCCTCGATGCCGCCGACCATGTAGAACGCCTGCTCCGGCAGGTGATCGTATTCGCCGTCGACAACCGCCTTGAACGATTTCACGGTGTCTTCAAGCTGGACGAACACGCCGCTGATGCCGGTGAAGACTTCTGCCACGTGGAATGGCTGCGACAGGAACTTCTGGATCTTACGCGCGCGGGCCACGGTTAGCTTATCTTCTTCCGAAAGCTCGTCCATGCCTAGAATGGCGATGATGTCCTGCAGCGATTTGTACTTCTGCAGCGTTTCCTGAACCTTACGCGCGGTTTCATAGTGCTCGTTACCGACAACGCGCGGTTCGAGAACGCGGCTGGTGGAATCGAGCGGGTCAACCGCCGGGTAGATGCCCAGCTCTGAAATCGCGCGGTTCAGCGTGGTCGTTGCGTCCAAGTGGGCGAACGAGGTGGCTGGTGCAGGGTCGGTAAGGTCATCGGCAGGCACGTAGATGGCCTGAACCGACGTAATCGAACCCTTGGTAGTCGAGGTGATGCGTTCCTGCAGGTTGCCCATATCGGTCGACAGGGTCGGCTGATAACCCACAGCCGAAGGGATACGACCGAGCAGCGCCGACACTTCCGAACCCGCCTGCGTGAAGCGGAAGATGTTGTCGACGAAGAACAGGACGTCCTGGCCTTCCTGATCGCGGAAGTACTCCGCCATGGTCAGACCCGACAGAGCCACACGAGCGCGCGCGCCCGGAGGCTCGTTCATCTGGCCGAACACCAGCGCCACTTTCGAACCTTCCGGTGTCGCGACGCCGTTTTCGTCTTTCTTGATAACTTCTGCGTCGAGGAACTCGTGATAGAGATCGTTCCCTTCACGGGTACGCTCACCGACACCGGCGAACACGGACACGCCGCCGTGGCCCTTTGCGATGTTGTTGATCAGTTCCTGGATCAGCACGGTCTTGCCCACGCCAGCGCCGCCGAACAGGCCGATCTTGCCGCCCTTCGCATACGGAGCGAGCAGGTCGATCACCTTGATGCCGGTGACCAGAATAGCCGCTTCGGTCGACTGGTCGACGAAGGGAGGGGCTTCTGCGTGGATCGGCATGGACTTTTCCGCGCCGACCGGGCCGAGTTCGTCGATCGGCTCACCGATCACGTTCATGATGCGGCCAAGCGTCTTCGGGCCAACGGGGACCGAGATTTGCGCGCCGGTGGCGATCACTTCGCTGCCGCGCGTAAGCCCTTCGGTCGCGTCCATCGCGATGGTGCGGACGGTGTTTTCGCCGAGGTGCTGGGCAACTTCGAGAACCAGCGTCTTGTCGCCGTTCTTGGTCTCAAGCGCCGAGAGGATCGCGGGCAGTTCACCTTCGAACTGCACGTCGACGACAGCGCCGATGACCTGGCTGATAGTGCCGTTGGTGGTCTGGTTGAGGACGGGTGCGGTGGCCATGTGTTTTTCCTTAGCCTTAACTTAGAGCGCTTCTGCGCCTGCAATGATTTCAATGAGTTCGGTGGTGATCGCGGCCTGGCGGCTGCGGTTGTACTGGATCGTCAGCTTGTTGATGAGGTCGCCTGCATTGCGCGTGGCGTTGTCCATCGCGGTCATCGAAGCGCCTTGCTCCGATGCTTCGCGTTCAAGCAGCGCGCCGAAGATCTGCGTCTTCACATAACGCGGCAGCAGCTCTTCGAGGATTTCCTCTTCGCCCGGCTCGTATTCGACCACTGCGCCGCCATCGTCCGATGCTTCGGGCGAGGGGACGGGAATCAGCTGGTTGACGGTCGGGTTCTGTACCAGTGCCGACTGGAAGGTCGGGTAGATCAGATAGGCGACGTCGAACTTGCCTTCATCGAACATACCGATCAGCTCGGCAGCGATCGCGTCGGCTTCTTCGAAACCGGGCGTCTTCACCGTGCTGGTATCGAAGCCATCACCGATCTTGTCGGCAAACTCACGCTTGAGCGGCGCGCGGCCTTTCTTCCCGACGAGGTAGAACTGGACGTCCTTGCCGCTTGCGATCAGCTCTTGCGCCTTAGCCTTGGCAGCCTTGACGATGTTCGAGTTGAGACCACCGCACAGGCCCTTGTCGGTGTTGACCACCACAAGCAGCTGGCGCTGGTCGGACCCGGTGCCGGCCAGCAGTTTCGGTGCGCTGTCGCCGGACACCTTGCCAGCGAGCGACGCCATGACATCGGCCAGGCGCTCCTGATACGGGCGCGCAGCTTCGGCAGCAACCTGCGCACGGCGGAGCTTCGCCGCGGCGACCATCTGCTTGGCCTTGGTGATCTTCTGGGTCGATTTAACCGACCCGATCCGATCCTTGAGTTCCTTGAGACTTGGCATCTTATTTCGTCATCTTTTCCCATGGGATGTCGATCCCAGATTCGGCGCAAGCGGAGAAGTAATCCCGAAGGCTACCTTCTAAAATTTCGAGCACTTCGTCTACCATCGCCGACTTCTCGTCTTCGTTCGTCTCGTTCTTTTGATCTCGAAGCAACAACACCAGATTGTTCAACGTGTCGCCCTGAATGACCACTCCTGGGTAGTTTCGTCCCGGAAGTTGAACCACCGCACCGTTGTGCGCAGGGGTCAAAAGCCTGGCGACCTTATCCATTCTTCCCTTTAAGCGAACTGCTTGGCGAATGCTTCGAGAGCCGCGACGGTGCGGTCCTTTACTTCGCCTTCGAACTTCTTGCTTTCGCGGATGTCGCCGAGAATGTCGGCGTGTTCGGCGCGGAAGTGTGCGAGCATCTGCTCTTCATACTCACCCACGCGCTCCACAGCGACGCTATCGATATAGCCGTTGGTGCCAGCGAAGATCGATACGGTCTGCTCTTCGAACGGCATCGGCGAGAACTGAGCCTGCTTAAGCAGCTCGGTCAGGCGCGCACCGCGGTTCAGCAGCTTTTGCGTCGCGGCGTCGAGGTCCGAGCCGAACTGCGCGAACGCAGCCATTTCGCGGTACTGAGCGAGGTCGAGCTTCATCGAGCCCGAAACCTTCTTCATCGCCTTGGTCTGTGCGGCGCCGCCCACACGCGACACCGACAGACCGACGTTAATCGCCGGACGGATGCCCTGATAGAACAGGTCGGTTTCGAGGAAGATTTGACCGTCGGTGATCGAAATCACGTTGGTCGGAATATAGGCCGACACGTCGCCTGCCTGCGTTTCGATGATCGGCAGCGCGGTCAGCGAACCGTGGCCATTGTCTTCGTTCATCTTCGCGGCACGCTCAAGCAAGCGGCTGTGGAGATAGAACACGTCGCCCGGATAGGCTTCGCGGCCCGGAGGACGACGCAGCAGCAGCGACATCTGACGATAGGCAACGGCCTGCTTCGAAAGGTCATCGTACACGATCACGGCGTGCATGCCATTGTCGCGGAAGAACTCACCCATCGCGCAGCCGGTGTAGGGCGCGAGGTATTGAAGCGGGGCAGGTTCCGAAGCGGTAGCGGCCACGACGATCGAATATTCCATCGCGCCGTTTTCTTCGAGCTGCTTCACGATCTGCGCGACGGTCGAACGCTTCTGACCGACCGCGACATAGACGCAGTAGAGTTTCTTCTTCTCGTCGTCGCCTTCGTTGACGGTCTTCTGGTTGATGAAGGTGTCGATGGCAACGGCGGTCTTGCCGGTCTGACGGTCACCGATGATCAGTTCGCGCTGACCGCGACCAACCGGAACGAGAGCGTCGACAGCCTTGAGGCCGGTCTGCACTGGCTCGCTGACCGATTCACGCGGAATGATGCCCGGAGCTTTGACTTCAACGCGCTGACGCTCGACATTTTCGATCGGGCCTTTGCCGTCGATCGGGTTGCCCAGAGCATCGACCACGCGGCCCAACAGGCCCTTGCCAACCGGAACGTCTACAATGGTGCCGGTCCGCTTGACGTTGTCGCCTTCCTTGATCTCGGCGTCGGAGCCGAAGATCACAACACCGACATTGTCCGCTTCGAGGTTCAGCGCCATGCCCTGAACGCCATTGGCAAATTCAACCATTTCACCGGCCTGCACCTTGTCGAGGCCGTGGATACGAGCAATCCCGTCACCCACCGACAGCACAGTGCCGACTTCGCTGACTTCGGCTTCGGTACCGAAATTGGCGATCTGGTCCTTGATGACCTTGGAGATTTCTGCGGCGCGGATTTCCATGTGTGTAGTCCTTTAGGCCTTCATTGCCTGGGCGAGAGAGTTGAGACGGGTGCGGATCGAGGCATCAATGCGCTGCGATCCAATGGTTACGACGAGGCCGCCGAGCAGGTCGGGATCAACGTCTGCGTCGAGCATGACGGTGCGGCCTGCGCGGGCGGTGAGCTTTTCCTTGAGTGTTGCAAGCTGCGCGTCGCTGAGCGGGTGCGCGCTGGTGACACTGGCGGTGACTTCACCGCGCTGAGCCGCGGCGATCGTCTTGAACGCGGCGATCATTTCGGGAAGCTTTGCGAGACGACGATTACCTGCGAGCACGCCGAGAAAATTTGTCGTCAACGGCGCAAGGCCAAGATGCGCGGCAACGCCGGCAATCGCCTGGCCCTGCGCGCTGCGCGACAGCTGGGGGTTGGTGGTCGCTTCGCGCAGTTCTTCCGACTCGGCCAAGGCAGCGCCCAGCTTCTCGAGATCGGATTCGACGGCGGTAACGGTTCCGTTTTCGCTAGCGAGATCGAACAGGGCCACTGCGTAGCGTCCTGCCAGGCTAGCCTGAATACCGGCGGAAATATCCACGCGTTGTTGGTCCTCTAGGGTCGAAGAAAATAACGATGCATCGCTCCGGCGAGATATGCTTTGAAAAAAGCTGTCCTGCGAAGTTGGCGCGCGCCTAGCATTGGATATTTGATTCCGCAAGCGGGAGGGTTTTTTGTTTTCGCCCTCAAGCGCCGGGCGGCGGACATCCGTCCGCCTTGGCTACGCGGCATAAGCCGCGACGCGCGGTCGCGCTTGCGAACCCTGTCGGGTTCGAACCAGTGCGACATCGCTCGCTTGGTGGCGGAGCACGGCTCGCAGAGCGAGCCGCAAGGGCGGAGTCGAAGCCGAAGGCGCAGACGGGCGCAGCACACCTGCAAGGCCGCCCGCAGCGCCGAAGGCGTGAGGATATCGCGAGCACCGATGCGCTTGCGGAAAACTAAGACTCGCGGCACAATCCATTCCAAGGCGTGGAAAGCGCCGAGAGGAGAGGAATCATGCAACTGACACCGATGGCTCCCAAGTGCGGGGTCGAAATTTCTGGCGTCTCGCTGGCCGATTGCAGTGATGCCGAAATGCAGGACATCAAGCAGGCGATCTATGAACACGGCGTAGCGGTGTTTCGCGATCAGGAGTTCTCGCCCGAGGATCACATCAAATTCGGTCGGCGTTGGGGCGGGATTGATGTGAACAACTATTTCCCCCTGCAAGACGATTTCAACGAAATCGCGGTGGTCAAGAAAGAGGCGGACCAAGCCACCAATATCGGCGGTGCGTGGCACACCGACCATTCATACGACCAGATCCCTGCGATGGGATCGGTGCTGGTCGCACGCGATTTGCCGCCCAAGGGTGGAGACACCGAATGGGCGCATATGGGCGCGGCGTATGATGCGCTGCCCGACGATCTGAAGCAGGAAATCGAAGGCCTGGAAGCATACCACACCGCCGACCATGTATATAAAGCCGACGGGCTTTATGCGCAGACCGACATGGGCAAGAGCCTGCGCGGGCAGGATCTGAAGACCGGCGCCATCCACCCGGTCGTGATCCGCCACCCGCATACCGGACGCAAACTGCTCTATGTGAATACGGCTTTCACGATCCATTTTGTCGGCCAGACCCGCGAGCAAAGCCTGCCGCTGCTCCAGCGCCTGTGCGATGCCGCGCTGACAGGCGATAATCAGTGCCGCCTGCAATGGAAGCCCGGCACGGTCGCGATCTGGGACAACCGCACAACGTGGCATAACGCGATCAACGACTATCAGGGCCACCGCCGCGAAATGCACCGCATCACCCTGAGTGGAGATGCGCTGGCGGCGTAGTTCGTTCGCCTACCGTTACGCTGCTTGAGTTTGAGTTGAAGGCGGTGGGTGAACCATCGCCCGTTACTCTTCCGTCGTCGCCGGTCCAGCGGTTGCCTTCGCCTCGCACGTATAGACCAATCGTTCATTCGGGCGTTGCGGCAGACTGGCGAGTACCTTGGACTGCTGTTCGCCCAGCAGCCGCGCTCCGTCGCTTATGCCGCATGTTGGCGGGGTGTATTCCCCGCGTGCTTCGCGTGCCGCTTCCATCTGCGCACGGCGCAGCAGGTATCGGTCGGTCTGGAAGATGCGCGTTTGCGGGTCGTAGGTGTTGACCGAAACCGCGGCTTCTTCGTTGGGCACGAACACGCGCTGCCATTCGCCGCCGCTCATCCCGTATTGGGTGCGACCGTTCACGCAGCCATCTGCGGACCATTCGAATTCGACATCGTCGGTGCGAGCGCCGGTGATGCGGCTGCGTTCAGGGACAAGGGTGCAGATCAGCGTGCCATCGCCTGCGAGCGAGGCCGGGGTGTCGGGGCCATCAGGGTCTTCGCCCTCGTTCATCATCGCTGCCACGCGCTCTTCGATCTCGTTGAAGCTGGGTCGGGTGATCCACGCCAGCACCGCGCCGCCCAGCGCGGCCCCGGCGATGCCTGCAACGATCATGGAGCGCTGACGCGTTGCCTCGACCTTGCGCATTTGTACCGCTGCGTAGCCCGCGCCGATCCCGACCAGCATCAGCACCATAGCCAGCACCATCGAGTTCTCGCGGCCCTCCATGACCTCCATCTGTGCCTGCATCCGGGCCTCGGCGCGTTTTTCGCGCATTTCGGCCTCGCGCGCTGCCAGCTTTTCGCGCGCTTCGGCGCGTTGCTGTTCGAACCGGGCGAGTTCGGCGGCGTTCAGTTCCTCGATCGAGCGGCACGGCATCGCGTTGGTCTGCGGCTCTATCTCGTTGGCGCGCAGGAAGGGCAGGAGCTCGCGCAGGCTGACGGCGAAATAGAACTCGGCATCCGACCCGTTCGAATCCGCGCCGAAGGAATTGACGCCCAGGACGCGCCCGCATCCATCGAGCAGCGGGCCGCCCGAATTGCCGCGGGCGATCGGTGCGGTGTGGAGGATGGTGTCGAACTGGCGGCTCGGGCGTTCGCCGGACAGGAAACCGCGGCTCTTGACCGGGGGCTGAGCGCGGAAGATGTCGCTGATCTCCAGACCTTGGGCGAGATCGACATTCATCGGATAGCCCACCGCCGACACTTCGCCCATATCGCCGCTGATCCCGCCTGCAAAAGTGAGCGGGGGCAGGCGCATTGTACCATCAATGATTTCTATCAGCGCCAGATCGTTGCGGGGGCTGACCGACACCGGTTTGGCATAGGCACCGGCCTCGCCTTCGCTTGGTACGATGCCGATCCGCAAGGTGTCATCCTGCAAGGCCTCGCGGATAACGTGCGCGTTGGTGACGATCATCGTCGGCGAAACCGCAAAGCCGCTGCCGTGGCTGACGGGGACGACTTCCTCGCCATCCTGCGCGATCAGGACCACCCGCACGACTCCCCGTGCGGCGGCTTCGACATCGCTGGCATCGGCCCTGGAAGGCGACGAAGTCACCATCGCAGCAAGACCGACGATCAGAGCGATCGCGATCTCACGCAACCGACCGCGCAGTTTCAGACAAGAAGAATCAAACATCATCGCGTTGTTGTAGCCCTGCTTCTAACGATCGGTTTGCCGAACGATTCGGTCGAATGTGCGTAACACTGTTTGGCCATTCAGCCCCATCCCCACTACGCCCGCTTCGGCCACAATAGGGCTGAAATTTCTTCTGAACGCAAGAATTGGGACGTGGCCTGCTCAATAGTGCATCATACCGTTCTCAACGGAGGACCAGATGGCGCGACTGATCGAGCAAGTGGAAATCGAGACCGATGAAGCGACGGTATGGGCGGCCATCGCCGATATTGGCGGGCTGGACTGGATGGTCCCGCAGCTTGTCGAAAGCTGCACCTATGATGACAGCCGCCGCGTCCGCGAGGTCACCTTTCGCAATGGCATGACGCTGGTCGAACCGATCGTTGCTTGCGACGAAGAAACCAGAACGCTGGTCTGGACCGCGCAAGGCGGCGACTGGACGCATCACAACGCCTCGGTCTCGGTTATCGCGGCCGGGGCGGGTGGCTGCTTCGTTCGCTGGATCGCGGACGTGCTTCCCGATGCAGAAGCCGAAACCATCACGCAAATTATGCAGGCAGGCCTTGGTGCGATGAAGGAAACGCTGGAGGCGAAGAATGCCGATTGATCGCCCCGAATTCGATCATGCATGGTCCGCCTTCATGCGGCGCGATCGCAGTTTCGATGGCAAGTTCGTCGGCGCGGTCAAGACAACCGGCATATATTGCAAGCCAAGCTGCCCGGTACGCCATCCCAAGAAAGAGAATGTCGAATTCTTTATCGATGCGCGCGCCGCACGGAACGCTGGCTACCGCGCTTGTATGCGCTGCCGACCTGACGATGTGGCTCGCGACGAGGCGGCGGTCCTGGCTGCAATCGACGAGATAAAGGCGAGTGAGGGCAGGCCGACACTGGATGAATTGGCGGTGCTGACCGGTTACTCTGCGACGCATTTCCAGCGAGTGTTCAAGCGTGCCACAGGCTTGTCCCCGGCGGCTTATGCGAGGGCTCTGAGGGAAGAGCGCGTGCGCGATGCTTTGGGCGAGGCGGACCGCGTTACTGACGCAATCTACGATGCAGGATACGAAGCGCCGAGCCGTTTCTACGCCGATACGAAAGGGAAACTGGGAATGAGTGCTAGCGATTGGCGCGACGGCGGGAAGGGACGCGAAATTCACTGGAGCGTGATCGCCACTTCGCTCGGCGAGATGCTGGTTGCCGCGACCGAGACGGGCGTGTGTTGCCTCGCTTTCAACGAGGGCCAAGCGGAACTGCGCGCGCGCTTTCCCAAAGCGGATCTGGTCGAGGGCGGCGATGAATTCCGCGCCTTGTTCGACCAGGTGGTCGCGGCGGTGGAAAAGCCCGGCATGGACAGCTCTGCCATCCCGCTCGACGTGAAAGGCACCGCTTTCCAGCAGCGAGTTTGGCAAGCCTTGCGCGAAATCCCGGCGGGCGAGACGCGCAGCTATGGCGAGCTTGCCGCAGCCCTCGGCAATCCCAAGGCCAGCCGCGCCGTCGGGGGAGCGAACGGGGCGAACAACATCGCGGTGCTGATCCCGTGTCACCGCGTGATCGCAGCCGATGGCGGGCTGGGCGGCTATGCCTACGGCACGACGATCAAGGCTGAATTGCTCAAGCGCGAAAGCGAAGGAAAACAATGATAAAGAACGATTTTGCATCGCTGCATGATAGCGCCGCCCCGCTCATCCTGTTTAACATCTGGGACGCAGGCAGCGCACGCGCAGTGGCCAAGGCAGGCGCAAAGGCCATCGCCACCGGTAGCGCATCGCTGGCCGGATCGCAGGGCTATGACGATGGCGAACACATTCCGTTTGCGCGAGTGGTCGAAACCGCAAAGCAGATCGCCCAAGCGGTCGATCTGCCGATCTCGGTCGATATCGAGGCGGGCTTCGCCACCAATCTCACAGACCTCGCAAATAACGCCGCCGCGCTGAGAGACGTGGGCGTCATCGGCTGCAATCTGGAAGACCGGTTGATCCGCGCGGGCGGCCTGCGCTCGACCGACGAGCAAGCCGAGCGCATCGCGGCCGTCAATCGCGAAGGCCTGTTCGTGAACGCCCGCACCGATACATTGCTCGGACCGCTGGTGGCGGGCGAAGACCCCAATCGCGAAGAACTGGTCGATGCGGCAATCGAGCGTGCTGCCACCTATCGCGCGGCTGGGGCAGGGTGTTTCTTCATTCCGGGGCTGAGTGACCCGGCATTCATTGCGCGGATATGCGAAGCCGTGGACCTGCCGGTTAACGTCATGCGATTGCCGGGAATGGTTGATAATGCGGAGCTCGCAAAGCTCGGGGTCGCGCGCATCAGCTATGGCCCCGGCCCCTGGAGAGATGCGATGGCGGCGATGAAAGACAGCGCGAAGGCGGCGTTTGGGACTTGGTCGTACGGTTAGAATGAGGGGATGATTTCCCAGTTAGTTAGCGCAATCTTGCAGCGTTTTTCAAATTCTTGCCACTCGATTGGCGAACATCGTTTGAGATGTTACCACTTTGGTTCAAAGCGCGCTGTACCAAAGGACGTCGATTGCAGCGGACGAGTGCCAGGTTTGGGAAAAAGCTGTTTGTTTGGATCTCTCGTGTAGCGGGCGACAGGCCCGGCTGGATGTCGCTTATTGGTGCCGCGTTCGTCGCGTCCCTGCCAGTGACGGCTAGCGCACAGACGACCAATCCATGTCTGCAGATCGAGAAATTCCTGCCTTCCGAATTCGATACTATCGGCGATTTGGGAACCGCCTGCATGGCCGCGCTCCCCGATATGTCGACCGCAGAGCAAAACCGGCATGTCGATTTCTACGTTCGGATGCTTCCTGACTACATGCCCGAGGAAGATATTTCGCTGGCGGAGCGATTGGCGCCCGACCCCAGGCGAAAGCTGATATCGTTTCATCAGATCGGGCGGGCTGTGCGCGGGCGGATGGATATGGGTGAGGCCGACCGGCTGATCGAGCGCGCTCGGGCAGCAGACGATCAGGTCTCCTTGTCGCACCTGTACTACGCAAAGGGAGTGCAGACCGCCCGCGATAGTGGCTCGATGGAGGACATGGAACGCTATCTGCAAATCAGTCTGCAAGCCGCCGGTGCAAGTGACTTGAAGATGCTAATTCCATCAATCTACAACGCTCTGGCGGTCCGTGCCAAACGGGACGGAGAATTCGGCGAAGCCGTGTCGCTTTACGAAAAGGCATTGGCTGCCGATGAGGCGATGGGACGCCATGACAAAACTGGTCCGGTTTTAACCAATATCGGGAACGTGTTCGGGCAAATTGGGGGTAAGAAGGAAGCCATTCGGTTTCATAATCAGTCGATAGAGATCTACGAAAAGTATGACCCAGATAACATGTACAGACTGGCCGGCTCCTACGGCAATCTTGCCATGGCCTATTACAATGACGAGCAATACGAAAAATCCGTCAATGCTTATGTCAAGGCAAAGGAGTACAACGAAAAAGACACGACCGACTTTCTTACCGGGCATCTCAACCTTGGGCATGCGGAGGCCCTTTACGGGCTAGGCAAAGCCGATGCTGCCATCACGATGGCCGAGCGTGCAATTCCGCAAATTATGGCGACCCGCGACCCACTCGAGGCAGCCGGCGGGCTGGTCTGGATAGCTGAACATTATCTTTCGGTCGATCAGGTGACCAAAGCCCAGCAGGTGCTCGCAACCGCGCGCAAGATCATCGAGCCAAACGGCGGTGGCGCAATTGAGCTCAAGAACCGCTCCGGCGACGCAAATCTAAAACTCGACTATGCGCGGATAACCGGACAGGTTCTCGCCCAGTTGGGACGGTCAGAAGAGGCCGCTCCTTACCTGCTTGCCGCTCTTGATCTCAGCAGCTTGCGCTTCGAAGAAGACCAGATGCAGGCTGTGTCCAACACCGAATTGCTGTTCGATCTTCGAGATCGGGATCGCCGATTGGAAAGCCTTGAGGCCGAGGCGGCGCTGGCCGATTCTGAATTGCGGCAGTCGCGCCTCGTAATCGGTCTTGCTCTTGCGGTCGCGTTGCTGATCGGAACGGTCGCTTACGGCAGTTTTCGGTCCTATCGCATGCAGAAAGCCCTCGTGAAAACACGCGACGTGTTCCTGCAGGAAATCCACCATCGCACCGGCAACAACTTCCAGATGGTGGCCAGCCTGCTCAGGAGTGAGGAGCGCAGCCGAGCGGAAAAGTCGAAGGGTGAGGTAGGTACGAACAACACCGCAAACCGCATCCGTGCGATGGGGTTGATCCACGAGTACCTCTACAATGCGGATGGCGACTCCATCACCGAAGTGCATCCCGACAAGTTTCTTGTTGAGCTACTCGATCTGCTTCGGGAAGGGCTGGGGCGAAACGGTATTGATCTGACTCACGACATAACGGCACGACCGGTCGATGTGGCTGTCGCCACGCCGCTCGCTTTGTTGGTGTGCGAGCTTGTTACCAATGCCTACAAACACGCTTTTCCTGATGGCAGAGGCACCATCAAGGTGACGCTATTGCCCGCAGCGAAGGGTTTGCAACTGGTCGTAGCCGATGACGGGCAGGGATTCGATCACAAGGAAGCCCTAAACAAATTGGGCTCTCAGGGGGTGCATCTTATCGAGGATCTGACCGACCAAATCGGTGGTAAGCTGGATTTGATATCCGGCGCCAATGGAACGATCTGGACCGTCGACGGCATCGAGCCAGCGACACGGCTCGCAAGCCGGAACCGGTCTCGCAAGGCAGCTTAGAGGCCGCTTGGCAAAAGTGTCGCAGCCATCGGATTGGCTTCAAACGAGGGCTGGCATTTCCTACACATGACACAACCGGTATCAGCGACGGTGCTCTTTCTAATCGTCGGTTCGCATCGCCTGCAAGGAAAAGTCCGGTTTTCGCCTCCCATGTGTCAATTTCAAAAATTCAGATAAACCTAGATATCTTAGGGGTTTAAGCGAATAACGCCGCTTGACACGGTGACAAATGTGTCAACTTCGCCCGCTGCTTCTAGTCCAGCTTTGGCGGGAAGCCCGGCTCTGCCTTCGCCATCGCGGTTTGATAGGTGTCGCGCGCGCCGATCCGCTGGAGGTAGGCTTTCAGGTTGGGAAACTGGTCGATGGTCATGCCGTTGAAGGCGCGGCTGGTGGTGAGCTGAAACACCATCATTATGTCGGCGGTGGTCAGCTGCGAGCCGCCGAAATAGTCCGCTTCGCCAAGGCGCCGCTCGATCTGAGCCCAGGCGTTCGTGATCCGCTTAGCAAGAGGCGGGGGCATGTCGGCACCGACCGCGCCCACCGCGATCTGCATCATGCCATTGGTCATGAAGGTCGCGTTGGCAAAGTGGAACCAGTAAAGGTGATTGGCGAAATCAGGGGCGTCCGGGCCGGGCACCAGATCGGTATCGGGCGCATATTTGCCGACGATATATTCCACGATCGCACCGCTTTCGCCCAGCATCGTGCCATTATCTTCAATCAGGGGTGCAATTTCCATCGGGTGCAACGCCTTGAGTTCAGGCGGCGCAAGGCGGGTATCGGGATCGCGATTGTAGAGCTTCAGATCGTAATCGAGTCCCAGCTCTTCGCACAGCCAGACAATGCGTTCGGACTGCGAGATGCGCAAATGATGGATGGTGAGCATGGTTCGATTTCTCCTGAGCAATTGCCTCGGCAAAGCTCTTGCGCGGGTATCAACCGCTGTCGAGAAAATTCTCACTAGGTCGTGAAACACCCATTGAATTGCGAGCCATTCTCATTAAGTGGGACGCATGGCTCAAGTCTTCTGCAATCTGACCGTGCGCGATACGCGCCGGATATCCCCTTCGATGCATCAGATAACGCTGGGAGGCGAAGAGCTGGATCACTTCCCCAAGGGGCAGGATGGTGGCTACCTCAAGCTGATCCTTGAGCCGGGGCGCGAGGGACGAAAAGCGTTGATGCGGACCTATACGATCCGTGCCCAGCGGGAGCGCGAGCTCGATATCCATTTCGCGCTGCATGGCGGCAACGCTGCAGGGCCCGCGACAGGGTGGGCACTGGACGCAAAGCCCGGCGATCCGATGACGATCCGTGGGCCGGGCGGAGCAAAGCCGTTTCCCGAGGGCCACGATTTCTACCTTGTGGCAGGCGATATGGCCGCGCTTCCGGCGATCAGCGCCAATCTGGAAGCGATGCATCGCACCGCGCGCGGTGTCGCCGTTCTGGAGGTTCAGGACGACGGCGACCGCATTGCGATCGACGCGCCCAAGGGCATGGACCTTCGCTGGATTGTGAACGACCGACCGGGTGAGAACCCGGATCTGCTGGTGGACACGGTGCGCAAAGTCGAACGGTCCGAGGGCAGCCTTTACGGGTGGGCCGCATGTGAATTTTCAGCCATGCGAAAACTGCGTGCGTTTCTGCGCGATGAACTCGGATTGGGCCCGCGCGAGCTGTACATTTCGAGCTACTGGAAGCACGGCCTCAACGAGCCGGAGCACAAGTTGGTCAAGCGCGACGACGCCGAGGCGCAACCAGCCTAACTGTCACGCGCCCAACCGGGCTTCGCAGGCTCAAGTGCGCCAAGAAACGCATCGGCGCTGTCGAGATAGGCCTGCTTTTTGTGGTCGTCCATCCGGTCCCATGTGGCGAAAATCCGTCCGATGCGATGGTTGCTTTCCAGCCGGTCACGGCGGCGATCCATGAAGTGCCAGTAGAGCGGATTGAAAGGGCAGGCCCCTTCGCCGGTCTTTTTGCTGACCGAGTATGTGCAGCCTTTGCAGTAATCGGACATCTTGTTGATGTAATTGCCGCTCGCCGCATAAGGCTTTGTCGCGAGTTTCCCGCCATCGGCGTAGAGGATCATGCTGCTAACATTAGGCAGTTCGACCCACTGATAGGCGTCGGCATAAACGGCGAGATACCAATCCTGCACCTCGATCGGATTGATCCCGGCTAGCAAGCAGAAATTGCCGAGCACCATGAGCCGCTGAATATGCTGTGCATGGGCGTTGTCATGGGTCGAGCGGATGCAATCCGACAGGCACCGCATGTCCGTCTCGCCGGTCCAGAAAAATTCGGGAAGCGGACGGGTGGCCTCCAGCTCATTCGCGGTTTCCAGCTCTGGCATGTGCAGCCAGTAAAACCCGCGAATATACTCCCGCCAGCCGATGATCTGGCGGATGAACCCTTCGACCGAGTTGAGTGGCGCCTTGCCATCCTCATAGGCCTGCTCGGCGCGCTCGCATAACTTCAGCGGGTCTAGCAGCCCGCAATTGATGCTGGTCGAGAGCATCGAGTGGTATAAATCATCCGACCCGTGAACCATCGCGTCCTGATAGGGGCCGAATTTCTCGATCCGCTCGGCGAAAAATGCATCGGCAGCGCGCTCTGCCTCGTCGCTGGTGACGGGCCATTCGAAGCTGTCGAGATTGCCGAAATGCTCGCCAAACTTATCCTCCACCAGATCGATGACTTCGCGGGTGATGTCGTCCGCTTCGAATTTTGGAGCGGGGGGTGCATCCATCTCGCCCTTGGGTGGTTCGCGGTTGTCCTTGTCGTAATTCCAGTCGCCGCCTTTAGGTTTACCGTCGCCGGTCATCAGCAAGCCGGTGCGCTTGCGCATTTCGCGATAGAAATGTTCCATGGTCAGATGCTTGCGACCTTCCGCCCAATCGCGGAATTGCTGATGCGAGCACAGGAAGCGATCGTCGGGGAAGATTTCGACCGGGCAGGCGAACTTGTCCGGCCATTCTTCGAGAGCCTGTTGCACGCGCCACTCGCTGGCCTCGGTGACATGGATTTCGCGCGGATCATGTCGCTCGATCGCGCGCGCGACTTCGCCGGTGAAGCTACCCGAATTGTCCGCATCGGTGAGGTGCACGTAATCCACCGTCCAACCCGCCTCGCGCAACTCTGCGGCGAAATGGCGCATGGCGGAGAAGATCAGGACGATCTTCTGCTTGTGATGCTTGACGTAGGTCGCCTCGTCCCAGACCTCCATCATCAGGATGACGGTGTCGTCCTTGGTCCGCCCGCGTAAGCTCGACAGCGTGCGGGTCAGTTGATCGCCGAGGATGGGCAAGAGAATTGGTTTTTCAGCCATGCGGCACCAATGATCGAACGCCGCTAAAGTGCCTCAAACGAAACTGTACGGATCAATGTCGATCCCGACCCGAATGCCAGGAGCGAACTCCTGTTCGCCGACCCATTGGTTGAGCACGCGTTGGAGATTGGCGCTACGCCGAGCGTTCACCAGGAAGCGGTAACGGTATCGCCCGCGCAGAAGTGCAAGCGGGGCGGGGGCCGGGCCGAGGATGTAGAGGTCGTCCTGCTCCGGTCGCGTGTCACCCAGCCGAATGGCCGCCTCGCGCGCCTCTTTTTCGTCTTCGCTCGACAGAATGATGGCCGCCCAGCGTCCGAAGGGCGGCGCACCCGCATCGCGGCGAGCTTCGGTTTCCGCTTCGTAGAATGCATCGCGATCGCCCGCTTCGAGAGCTGCGATCACGGGCGCGTCAGGGTGGCGGGTCTGGATCAGAACCTCGCCCGGTTTCGCGCCGCGACCCGCACGTCCGGCAACCTGCGCGACCTGTTGATAGGTGCGCTCCGCAGCGCGCAAATCTCCCCCTTCGAGGCCCAGATCAGCATCGACCACACCCACAAAAGTCAGCTCGGGGAAGTGGAAGCCCTTGGTCACAAGCTGCGTGCCAACGATAACGTCGATCGCCTTGGCTTCGGCCTCGGCGATGAACTGCGCGGCGCGTTCGGGCGAGCCGAGTGTGTCGGAGGTGGCAACTGCCACGCGGGCTTCAGGGAACAGCTCTGCGACCTCGTCGGCGATCCGCTCCACACCCGGCCCGCACGCGACCAGGCAATCGGGTTCGCCGCATTCCGGGCAGGAGTCGGGCACGCCGGTTTCATGCCCGCAATGGTGGCAGGCGAGGCGTGCCGACAGGCGATGTTCGACCAGCCATGCGCTGCAATTGGGGCATTGGAACCGATGGCCGCAATTGCGGCAGAGGGTCAGCGGCGCATAGCCGCGGCGGTTGAGGAACAGCAGCGATTGCTCACCGCGCGCCAGCCGTTCTTCGATCGCGTCCACAATCGGTTGGGCGAGCCAGCGCCCGCTGCCGGGTTTCTCCTGAGTTAAATCCACAAGGCGGATGCTGGGCAGGCTAGCGCCGCCAAACCGGCTGGGCAGTTCAAGCCGTTCATAAACGCCGGTGCTCGCCATATGCAGGCTCTCCAGCGCCGGTGTCGCGCTGGCGAGGACGACCGGAATTTTCTCGAACCGGGCACGCATCACCGACACATCGCGGGCGTTGTAGCGCACACCGTCATCCTGTTTGAAGCTGATCTCATGCGCTTCATCGACAACGATCAGGCCCAGTTTCGCGTAAGGCAGAAACAGCGCCGAGCGCGCGCCAACGATGACCTGCGCCGTCCCTTCCGAAATGGCCCGCCATGCCCGTCGCCGCTCGGTCGATTTGAGCGAGGAGTGCCACAGCACCGGCGCCGAACCGAAGCGCTGCTCGAACCGGTGGAGAAAATTCTCGGTCAGCGCGATTTCGGGCAGCAGCACAAGCACCTGCCGTCCCAGTCTGATCGCTTCGGCGAGCGGTTCGAAATAGGTCTCCGTCTTGCCCGATCCGGTTACCCCGTCGAGCAGAAATGGCGCGTAATCCTGCGCGGCGACGGCCTTTACCATTTGCTTGGCCACCGCGAGTTGATCGGGTGACAGGGCGGGCTGGTGAAAGTCCGGATCGGCAGACGGGAAGGGGCGATCGATCGCCACTGTCACCGCCTCGATCAATCCCGCGCCAACCATGCCTCGCAGCACCCCTTCGGACACCTCGCCAGCTGATGCCAGTTCGCGGATGGTCCCTTGCTCACCAATCAGTCTTTCGAGCGCCTGCTTGCGCTGCGGGGTGATCCGTTGAGCGGCGTCCGCACCGCTCAGCCGATACTCGGTCGTCGTCGCCGGTCCGCCCAAAGCACCACCGCTCGACAACACCATCCTCGCGACGCTGGCCAACGGGGCGCAATAATAATCGGCGGTCCATTCGATCAGGCGGCGAAGCGGCCCTGCCAGTGGCGGAACGGAAACCACTTCGAGGATCGGACGCAGCTTGCTCGCGTCCACCTCGCGACCCGGCAGGCGGCCTTCGTCCCAGACAATTCCGGTAATCTTGCGCGGTCCCAAAGGGGCGATGACAACACTGCCCGGCTCGACCTGAATGCCATCAGGCACAGAGTAATCGAGCGCTCCGAGCGCGGCATTAAGGACGAGAAGGCGGACGCGTCTTTTCACACCCGCTTATATGGGGTCGCGAACTGACCGCCGACAAGCGCTTCAGAAATTCATGAACAGATTGACGTTGGCGATATGATCGATGCGATCTTCGCCATCGCGAAAGACGTATTGGTTGAGGTAACCCGGAACCACTTGAATGCCGTCCGCGATCGGCACCGATACGCCAGCGAAGTTCCGCCAGATACTAAGGCCGCCACGCTGGATCGGCGTTTCGTTCAACTCGATGAACGGCTCCGTGTAGGCCACGAATTGATTATTTTTGCTGATCGGTACGCGCAGCTGCACGAAGTTGCGGAACCGCCAGGCGGTCTCCCCATCCTCTTCGAAAAAGCGCTGCTCCAATCGTGTACGCGAATCCAATGTGACGCCGCCAGACGTATCGATCAGACGGACGTTTAGCTCTTGGTAAATCCGATGCTCGTTGATCTCCACCGGGCCGACGGGATCGGTCAGAATGTAAGCGTAGCCACCGCCGATACTCACATCCTCATTGATCCGATATCCAACGAGCGAGCGCAGCAGCAATTGCCCCAATCGATCGGCATCATCAGTGAAACGCTCCTGCGCTTCGCCGCGTACGAAGAAATCATCATCGACGTCGACGACGATGAATTGGCCCGTCCAGATGTTGAAATCTTCCTCGCTTGCGGCAGCCGGACTTGCAAGTGCAGCAGCGCATAGCGCGCTCGTCAAAAGTGAAATACGCATGTCGTTTCCTTGATATGATCCCGCGCATCCGATTGATGGGATGTTATCTCACCAATTGGTCGGAGCCGGTTGCGTTCCCGATATCTGGCGGGAAGAGCATCTGGCCTCGCCGCTGCGCCTGTGCCATCCCCGCGATCAACGAATCGCACGCGCAAGGGGAGACTACCGCGCCATGAAATTCTTCGTCGACACCGCCGAAATCGAAGACATCAAGGAATTGGCCGCGACTGGCCTGCTAGATGGCGTCACCACCAATCCTTCGCTGATCGCGAAATCGGGCCGTGACTTCATGGAAGTGACCAACGAAATCTGCGGGATCGTCGATGGTCCAGTGAGCGCCGAAGTTGTCGCGCTCGATCACGCAACGATGATGAAAGAGGCCGAAGTCCTGCGCAAGATTGCGGATAATGTCTGCATCAAGGTGCCGCTGACGGTCGACGGGCTGAAGACCTGCAAGGCGTTGACCGGCGAAGGGACCATGGTCAATGTGACGCTATGCTTCTCGGCCAATCAGGCTCTGCTCGCCGCGAAGGCTGGCGCGACCTTTATCTCGCCATTTGTAGGCCGTCATGACGATAATGGTTTTGACGGGATGGACCTGATCGAGGACATCCGGCTGATCTACGACAACTATCTCTACGACACCGAAATTCTGGTCGCCAGCGTCCGTCACGTCACCCATGTTCTTGAAAGCGCAAAGATCGGCGCTGACGTCATGACCGCGCCGCCCAAGGTGATCCATGGCTTGTTCAAGCATGTGCTCACCGACAAAGGGATCGAAGGCTTCCTCGCCGATTGGGAAAAGACTGGCCAAAGCATCGGATAAGTTCCTATTTGGAACTTAAATGGCTGAAGAATCTCCTCTCGACACGTTCAAGCAGGCGCTGACCGGCGCTGCCCGTGCGATTGCGCGCGACGAAGAGGTCGAGGTTGCGTGGAGTGCGGATGTTCCCGGTGCCGCGGGCAACCGCTTTCGTGTGCCTCTGCCAGCCCGCGATCTACCGACCGACCAGGTGACCGAAGCGCGCGGATTTGCGGATAGTTTCGCGCTCAAGCTGCGCCATCACGACGCCGGGCTGCATGCCGTGGGCGCTCCGCCGGAGCCGGTGGCGCGGGCATGCTACGACGCGATCGAGCAGGTGCGCTACGAAGCGCTCGGCGCGAACGGGTTCGAGGGGATCAAAAGCAATCTCGATGCCGCGACCGAGATGCGCACTGCGACGGATCAGATCGTGCGCGCGCAAAATTCGAGCGAGGTGCCGCTTCAGACCGCACTTTCGCTGATGCTGCGCGAGGCGCTGACCGGGGAAGCGATCCCCGACAAGGCGCAAGCTGGAATCGAGCTGGTGCGAGACTTTGTCGAAGAGAAGGTCGGCAAGGATTTCGAAGCGCTCGGCGAAAGTCTGGGCGATCAGGAGGCGTTTCAAAAACTCGCGCTCGACATGCTGCGCGATCTCGATCTGACACGGCCCACCGACACGCCCGATGAGGCGGATAACGACGATGGCGACGAAGACGACGGCGCTGACGACGAACAATCCGGCGACGAGCAGCAGGAAGGCGACGCCGATCCGCAATCGAGCGAAGTCGCTGGCGAAATGGCCGAGGGCGAAGGCGAGGGCGACGCCGACAGCGAACTCTCGGCCGAAGACGACATGCAGGATGGCGAGCCCGGCGAGGAAGGCGATGCTTCCAACGCGCCCGTGCGCCCCAATCGCCCGCAAGCAGACATTCCCGACGGGCTGGATTATCAGGCTTTCACCGAACGCTTTGACGAAGTGATCGAAGCGCCCGAATTGTGCGATGCCGAGGAACTGGATCGCCTGCGGGCCTATCTCGACAGCCAGCTTACCGGGCTACAGGGCGTCGTGACGCGGCTCGCCAATCGGTTGCAGCGACGATTGATGGCGCAGCAGAATCGCAGCTGGGACTTCGACCAGGAAGAGGGCATTCTCGACGCCGCGCGGCTGTCGCGCGTGGTCGTGTCGCCCGGTACAGCACTCACCTACAAGGTCGAGCGTGACATCGAATTCCGCGATACGATCGTGACGCTGCTGATCGATAATTCCGGCTCGATGCGAGGTCGCCCGATCAGCATAGCGGCAATCAGTGCCGATATTCTCGCGCGCACGCTGGAACGGTGCGGGGTCAAGACTGAGATCCTCGGCTTCACCACACGCGCGTGGAAGGGCGGGCAATCGCGTGAGGCATGGCTGGCCGATGGCAAGCCGCAGGGTCCGGGCCGCCTCAACGATCTGCGTCATATCGTTTATAAACAGGCCGACGAGCCATGGCGGCGCGCGCGCCGCAATCTCGGACTGATGATGCGCGAGGGGCTGCTGAAAGAGAATATTGACGGCGAGGCGCTGCTGTGGGCGCATTCCCGTCTGATCTACCGGCCCGAAGAGCGCCGCATTCTGATGGTTATCTCTGACGGTGCGCCGGTGGATGACAGTACGTTAAGTGTGAACAGCGCAGGCTACCTCGAAGCGCATTTGCGCGGCGTGATCGAGTGGATCGAGAAAGCCTCGCCCGTGCAATTGGTCGCGATCGGTATCGGCCACGACGTGACGCGATATTACCGCCGCGCGGTGACGATCATGGACGTCGAACAGCTCGGCGGCACGATTATGGAACAGCTCGCGGAACTGTTTGAGGATGAGAAGGGGCCGAAAAGGCGGTGACCATACGACACTCCTCGGAGACCCCGCTCGCTTTGTTCTCGCTCTTCGCGACAATCACGCATTTTTCTCTAGAAACTTGGTATCATGTCGTTTGGGGGCAACCCCTTCAGGCGCTGTTGGTCGACTATATCGGCAATGCGCTAATGTTTCTCGCTACGATCACCTCGTTGCAGATCAGACCTCGCAGTGCTGCCGGCTTGCTCGCTGGGGCGTGGTGTTTCTACCTCGGTTTCAGCTGGAGAAGTGTCTTTGGTAGGCTGGAATTGTTGGAAAATGGGGAAGCTGCGGCAAACGGCGAGGCCGGTTTCGTGCTCCCGTTAATAACCTTTGGCCTCGTTATCGTCGCAATTTGCATGATCTGGTCTTTGTGGCTCGCGTGGAAACAGGCAACTCAAGGGAAAATTTCTCAATGAACGTAACCGAAGCCGTCACCACCCGCCGCTCTGTGCGGGAATTTCTCGACAAGCCGGTTGAGCTAGAAACCATCCGACGGGTTATGGACAAAGCCCGTTGGGCGGCGTCCGGGTGCAACTATCAGCCTTGGGAAGCCACCATCCTAACCGGCCAGCCACTCAAGGATTTGCAGGCGAAGATTACCACGACCCCGCCGCAGAAGCTCGAATACGATTGGGACGCCCCCAAGAGCGAAGACGCCTACAAGGAGCGGCTCCATGGCATCTCCAAGGGCATGTTCGAAGCACTTGGCATTGCGCGTGATGACGGCGCCGCGCGGATGGCTGCGATGGGCCGCAACGCGACCAGCTTCGATGCGCCTGCGGTCATGTTCGTCTATTTCCCGCGCCTGATGAAGGAGCCGCAATGGTCGGATACCGGCATGTGGCTCCAGACGGTTGCGCTGCTGCTGCGCGAGGAGGGGCTCGACAGCTGCTTCCAGGAATTCATGGCTTACTATGCCAATGTCATCCGCGATCACCTTGGCCTCGATCACGAGCGGTATATGTTTTTCTGCGGCATGGCGATCGGCTATCGCGATCCGGACGCACCGGTGAACAATTTCGAGCGCGAGCGCGTGCCGTTGGATGAGCACGTCAAATTTTCGGGTTTTGAGTAACCTTCGTCATTGCGAGCCGCAGGCGAAGCAATCCATCACCTGACATTCCGACCGGGCGCAACGGCTGGATGATGGATTGCCGCGTCGCTTCGCTCCTCGCAATGACGAGATAATTGACGTGGCGCGGGAGGCTCGCCAAAGCCTCGCTATGACCGACGCGCCTCTAAAGCTCTTCAATTCGCTCACCCGCGAACTCGAACCATTTCAGCCGGTCCATCCGGGCGAAGCGCGGGTCTATACATGCGGACCGACGGTCTACAATTACCCGCATATCGGCAATATGCGCGCCTATGTCTTTGCTGACATTCTGGGGCGGACGCTGAGTCACAAGGGGCTGAAACTCACGCACATCATCAACATCACGGACGTTGGTCATCTGACTGATGATGCCGATGAGGGCGAGGACAAGATGGAGAAGATGGCTGCCGAGAAAGCGCAGTCGATCTGGGACATCGCGAAGCACTATACGAAGGCGTATTGGGCCGATGTGAAAGCGCTCAACATCCGTGAGCCGGCGAAGTGGTCGGTGGCGACCGACTATATTGATGAGATGCTCGAATTCGCGAAATCGATTGCGGACAAACATTGCTACGAATGCGCGACCGGGCTGTATTTCGACACTATGACCGTTGAGGATTACGGGCGTCTGGCGCGGGCTGTCACCGAGGAGGGTGAGGGCCGGATCGACAGTGTCGAGGGCAAGCGCAACGCCGCCGATTTCGCGATCTGGCGCAAGACGCCTCCGGGTGAGAAACGGCAGATGGAATGGGATAGCCCGTGGGGTAAAGGTGCACCGGGTTGGCACCTTGAATGCTCGGTGATGGGCGAGAAACTGCTCGGCTTCCCGTTCGATATCCACACCGGCGGGATCGACCACCGCGAAATCCACCACCCCAATGAGATCGCGCAGAATCAGGCGTTCTGCGGCTGCGGCGGGCTATCCGAGGCGACCAATTCCGGCGCGAAGATCTGGATGCACAACAACTTCCTTGTCGAACGCTCTGGCAAGATGTCGAAGTCGTCGGGAGAGTTCCTGCGCCTGCAATTGCTGATCGATAAGGGCTACCACCCGCTCGCCTATCGGATGATGTGCCTGCAGGCGCATTATCGCAGCGAGTTGGAGTTCAGTTGGGAAGGGCTTGAGGCGGCGCTGACGCGGCTGAAGCGGATGCTGATCGCGGTCGAAAGGCTGCCCGACGCACCAAAAGGGGGCACCATCGACCATCCCAAATTCGCACCCGCGCTCGAGAAGTTCGAGACGGCCATTAGCGACGATCTCAACACGCCCATCTCGCTAACCGCGCTTGAGGATGCGCTTGCTGTTAAGAAGATCGATGCGGGCATCAAGCGCGCTGTGATCGAGAAAATGGACGCGGTACTTGGGCTCGGCCTGTTTGACCTCTCGCGCGCCGATCTGCGCATTCGCCCGAAAGCGACCGAGATCAGCGAAGCGGAGATCGAAGACGCGCTCGCCCGCCGCAAGGCCGCGCGCGCGGAGAAGGATTTCGCCACTTCAGACGCAATCCGCGACGAGCTTGCGGCCAAAGGCGTGGAAGTGATGGACGGCGATCCGCTCGGCTGGGAGTGGAAGCTGTCTTGACGACTAATTCCCCTCCCGCTTGCGGGAGGGGCCGGGGGTGGGCCTGTCCCGAAGTGTGGGTCGAGGCCCACCCCAGGCCCCGCACGGCAACGCGGGGGGCCTGAAGCGGGAAGACCAGTTCCACTCCCCGGCCGACCGCAAGCCCCGCCACACCGCCCAGCCGG
>JBCCBW010000001.1:0-569433 GCA_039033835.1 Pseudomonadota bacterium | reverse complement strand
TGCACTGGCCCGCGCGGTGACTCTGCGCTTTTGACACGTTGACCCTGCCGCGACGCTGCGGCAACGACCTCTGAAACCAATTCATCAGGGGCCGAGAATGTCTGCCAATATCGCCGAAATGGAACGCCGCCGTGAAGCCGCTAGGATGGGCGGTGGGCAAAAGCGCATCGACGCGCAGCACGCCAAGGGCAAGCTGACCGCGCGCGAGCGGCTCGATGTGTTGCTCGACGCGGACAGTTTTGAAGAGCTCGACACCTATGTCGAACACGACTGCGTCGATTTCGGCATGGAGGACCAGAAAATTCCCGGTGATGGCGTCGTTACCGGATCGGGCACAATCAATGGTCGGCTGGTCTATGTCTTCAGCCAGGACTTCACCGTGTTCGGCGGATCGCTGTCGAAGCGTCACGCGGAGAAGATCTGCAAGGTGATGGACACCGCGATGAAGGTCGGCGCGCCGGTCATCGGCCTCAACGATTCCGGCGGCGCGCGCATTCAGGAAGGCGTGGCGTCACTGGGCGGCTATGCCGAGGTGTTCCAGCGCAATGTACTCGCCAGCGGGGTGGTGCCGCAGATCAGCCTCATCATGGGGCCGTGCGCGGGCGGGGCGGTCTATTCGCCTGCGATGACCGACTTCATCTTCATGGTGAAGGATTCGTCTTACATGTTCGTCACGGGGCCGGAGGTAGTGAAGACGGTCACCAACGAAGTCGTGACGCAGGAAGAACTGGGCGGGGCGGTGACGCACTCTACCAAGACTAGTGTGGCCGATTGCGCGTTCGAGAACGACATCGAAACGTTGCTTGCGACGCGCGAGTTCTTCAACTACCTGCCGCTGTCGAACCGTGAGGAAGTGCCTGAGCTTCCGACCAACGATCCTTGGGACCGGCTGGAGCACTCGCTCGACACGCTGATCCCGGATAACGCCAACCAGCCTTATGACATGCACGAGGTGATCCAGAAGACGGTGGATGAGGGCACCTTTTTCGAGATCCAGCCGGGCCACGCCGCGAACATCATCTGCGGCTTTGGCCGGGTCGACGGGCGCACCGTGGGCGTGGTCGCGAACCAGCCTATGGTGCTGGCGGGTGTGCTCGATATCAACTCGTCGAAAAAAGCCGCGCGCTTCGTGCGGTTCTGCGACGCGTTCGAGATTCCGATCGTGACCTTTGTCGACGTCCCCGGCTTTCTGCCAGGCACCGCGCAGGAATTGGGCGGGATCATCAAGCACGGGGCCAAGCTGCTGTTCGCCTATGCCGAGGCGACCGTGCCCAAGATCACCGTGATCACGCGCAAGGCCTATGGCGGCGCGTATGACGTGATGGCGTCAAAGCACCTGCGCGGGGACCTGAACTACGCCTGGCCGACCGCCGAAATCGCGGTGATGGGCGCAAAGGGCGCGGTGGAGATCATCTTCCGTCAGGACCGCGACGACCCGGACAAGATCGCCGAGAAAACGAAGGAATACGAAGACCGCTTCGCCAACCCCTTCATCGCCGCCCAGCGCGGATACATCGACGAAGTGATCCACCCGCACTCAACGCGGCGGCGGATCGCGCTGGGGTTACGCAAACTGCGGACGAAGCAGCTTGAGAACCCTTGGAAGAAGCATGATAATATTCCATTGTAGGGGGCAAAATGAATGATCTTGTCGGCCTAGGAAAGGCACTTGAACCATTTTCACAAGGCACAGTTGGCCTCTTGAGAAGGCTGTTTGGGCCAGCTGCTTCTGAGATTGGGGAGACATTTGCTGATAAGGTTAGGTCCTACAGAAGGAAGAATCTCACTACAGTTTTAGAAAAAGCGGAAAAGAAGATCGGCGAGAGTGATCTCGAAGAATTACCGTTAAGATTCTCCATTCCTTTCGCCGAGAAAGCATCCTTGATCGAAGAAGACTCTCTCGCAGAAAAATGGGCCAACCTTCTGGCTAGCGCTGCCACCAACTTTTCAGATGAGCACGTCTCATTCATCAACATCTTGGCTCGATTATCGCCATCTGAAGCTAAGCTCCTTGATAGACTTGTTCCACCTGAACTCACTTCTGACGGCTCGGGTGAACTTCCAGATCACGTTGTATTCAAGCGTCAAAACGATGGGGCCAAAGATGTCATTCCTGGCTTCGCCGGAATCATCTCAAAAGTTTCGTTCAGCAATGGGGAGCTCTCTGAAGAAGGTCGTCGAATAGCCGACTTCTTCGTGAATAGAGACTTGGGCAACATCATTATCGAAATGATGCAAGCGCAACCGCTGGACGTCGAAGATCATTCAGGCTGGATTGTCTTCAACAAGTCGGTAAGCGACCTACTGGTGTCCATCGACTTACTTCAGGCTGAGGGATTGGTCGAGCGAAGCGAATTGTACAGGACTACCTCTGAAGTGTCTGTGTCAGCTTCTGTTATCTCGGCAACGGCACTCGGCTGGATGTTCGCCAGCTCCTGCCGCAGTAAGAAAGAGCAGTAATGAAACTAGGCCGTCTCAACCATATCGGCGTCGCGACGCCTTCAATCGCCCACTCCATTGCGCATTATCGCGACGTCATGGGCGCGACCAATATCACCGAACCGTTCGACCTGCCCGAGCAGGGGGTGAAGGTGTGTTTCGTCGACACACCTACCGAATCAGGCATGAATGGCACGCAGATCGAGCTGATCGAGCCGTTTGACGAGACCTCGCCGATCAACAATTTCCTCGAAAAGAACCCGGCGGGCGGGCAGCATCATGCCTGTTTTGAAGTGCCCGATATCGCTACGGCACGCAAGGAATTCGAGGCGATGGGCAAGCGCATTCTCGGCCCCACGCGCATCGGCGCGCATGGCACGCCTATCTTTTTCGTCCATCCCAAGGATATGCAGGGCATGCTTACCGAGATTATGGAAACGCCGAAGGGCAATCATTGAGATCACCGTCGCCCCGGACCTGATCCGGGGCCGCTGACTGATCGAGATCCCGGATCAAGTCCGGGATGATGAAATTGGGAGAGAGGAAACCCATGACCTACGAAACCATCCGAGTCGAACGCGACGGCCCGCTGACCACCATCACACTCAACCGCCCGGATCGCCTCAACGCGATGCCGCCGCAGATGGCGGATGAGATCGGGCAGGTGTTCTATGATCTCGGCGATAGCCGCGCGGTTCTGATCACGGGTGAGGGCAAGGGGTTCTGCTCTGGTGCAGACCTTTCCGCGCGCAGCGGCGACAATCCGCTGATGGGCAAGGGTGGCAGCCACGAGGCGCTGAACAACCACTACAGCCCGGCGATCAGCCACCTCGTCCGCGCCAATGTTCCGGTGATCTGCGCCGTCAATGGCCCGGCAGCGGGCGTGGGCTGTTCGCTGGCGCTAGCGGCGGATTTCACCATCGCATCCCGCAAAGCCTATTTCCTGCAGGCCTTCGTCAATATCGGCCTTGTCCCCGATGGCGGATCGACCTGGCTGCTGGCTCGCGCCATCGGTCGTGCCCGTGCCACCCGGATGATGATGCTGGGCGAGAAGATCGGCGCGGAACAGGCCGAGGAGTGGGGCCTGATCTACAAATGCGTCGATGACGAATTGCTGATGGATGAAGCAAAAGCGCTCGCCGCCAAGCTCGCCAATGGACCAACGCTCGCCTACGCGGCCATGAAGCGCAACATCGCAACCGCGCTCGATGGCAGCCTGCAGCAAGTGCTACTCGCCGAAGCCGAAGCGCAGCACATCGCGGGTGCATCGGCGGACGCGAAAGAGGGCGGCATGGCCTTTCTGCAAAAGCGCAAGGCGGCGTTCAAAGGCGTCTGATCTCCATCCCCGCCCGCCCTGAGCTTGCCGAAGGGCTGCACTTTCTTTTAATGCACCGCACAAACTGAAAGGCAGGGCTTCGACAAGCTCAGCCCGAGCGGATATGTGAGGCCATGACCCAAAAACCGACCCCCGAAGACTGGAAAGCGCTCGCCGACAAGGAGAGCAAAGGCCGCGACCTCACTTGGGAAACGCCCGAGGGCTTTCCGATCAAGCCACTCTACACCGGCGCGGATCATGCCGATTTCGACCCTGGTCTCCCCGGCTTCGCGCCGTTCACGCGCGGGGTGAAGGCCAGCATGTATGCCGGGCGCCCGTGGACGATCCGGCAATATGCGGGCTTCTCAACCGCCGAGGAATCGAACGCTTTCTATCGCCGCAACCTAGCGGCCGGGCAGAAGGGTCTTTCGGTCGCCTTCGATCTTGCAACCCACCGCGGCTATGACAGCGATCACCCGCGCGTGGTCGGCGATGTCGGCAAGGCGGGCGTGGCGATCGACACGGTCGCGGACATGCAGATCCTGTTCGACCAGATCCCGCTCGATACGATGTCGGTCAGCATGACGATGAACGGCGCGGTGATCCCGGTGATGGCGTTCTACATCGTCGCCGGGGAACGGCAGGGCGTAAGCGCGGACAAGCTATCCGGGACCATCCAGAACGACATCCTCAAGGAGTTCATGGTCCGCAACACCTATATCTACCCGCCCGAACCTTCGATGCGGATCGTTTCGGACATCATCGCATACACTTCGGCCAACATGCCGAAATTCAACAGCATTTCGATCAGCGGCTATCACATGCACGAAGCCGGAGCGACGGCGGTGCAGGAGCTGGCTTTCACCATCGCCGACGGCAAGGAATATGTCGTGCGCGCGATGGAAGCGGGGCTGGATATCGACGCCTTTGCGGGGCGGCTCAGCTTCTTCTTCGGCATCGGCATGAACTTCTTCATGGAGATCGCCAAGCTGCGTGCCGCGCGGACGCTCTGGTATCGCACCATGGATGGGCTGGGCGCGAAGGCCGAGCGGTCCAAGATGCTGCGCACGCATTGCCAAACTTCCGGCGTGAGCTTGCAGGAGCAAGACCCTTATAACAATGTGATCCGCACCACGGTCGAGGCGATGGCGGCGACTTTGGGCGGAACGCAGAGCCTGCACACCAACGCGCTCGACGAAGCGATCGCTCTGCCGACCGACTTCTCCGCCCGCATCGCCCGCAACACGCAGCTGGTGCTGCAGGAGGAAAGCGGGATCACCAATGTCGTCGATCCGCTGGGCGGCTCGCACTATATTGAAGCGCTGACCGCGACCTTGGTCGAAGAAGCCGAAAAGTTGATCGCCGAAGTCGACGAGGCTGGCGGGATGACGGCTTATGTCGATACCGGCGCGCCCAAGGCGGCGATCGAACGAGCTGCGGCGGAGAAGCAGACGGGCATCGACAAGGGCGAGACGGTGATCGTCGGCGTCAACAAATACCGCAAGGACGAAGAGGACCCGATCGACACGCTCGATATCGACAATGCCAAGGTGCGGCGCGGCCAGATCGACCGGATCGAGCGCGTTCGGGCCGAGCGTGACGAGGCCGCGTGTCAGGCCGCGCTCAAGGCGTTGTCAGAGGCTGCGGCGACCGACCCGGCCGCGGCTCGCGCGGCACTTGGCGATGGACGCGATGAACGCGGCGTGCCGTTGCCCCCGTCGAAGATTGCGGAGCTGGAGAAGGCGGGCGACGTCAACCTGCTTCGCCGTGCAGTTGAAGCCGCCCGCGTTGATGCGACGCTTGGCGAAATCTCGGCGGCGATGGAGCAGGCCTTCGGTCGCCACGATGCAACGCCCAAGCCGGTCAGCGGCGTCTATGCCAGCGCCTATGAATTCGATCGGCGTTGGGAGCAGGTCACCAGTGGCGTCGATGCGGTTCAGCGGCGACTTGGCCGCAAGCCGCGCATCATGGTCGCGAAAATGGGACAGGATGGCCACGATCGCGGGGCCAATGTGATTGCCAGCGCATTCGCCGACATGGGCTTCGAGGTCGTATCCGGACCGCTGTTTCAGACGCCGGAGGAGACGTGCAAAACCGCTCTGGCGGAGGACGTGGATGTGATCGGCGCGAGTTCGCTGGCCGCTGGGCACAAGACCTTGATCCCCGAACTCATCCGACTGCTGAAAGAAGCGGGCAGGTCAGATATCAAGGTGACAGCAGGCGGCGTGATCCCGCCGCAAGACTATGATTTCCTGCGCGAGGCAGGGGTGCAGGGCATCTATGGACCGGGGTCAAATGTGGTGGAGTGCGCCGCAGATATTCTTACGCTGCTGGGGCACAACATGCCGCCTTTGGATGAGGCTGCGGAATAGTCCCATCAATTCGAACCGTTCGGGCTGAGCCTGTCGAGGCCCTGTTCTCCACTGCGGAGAGCGCAACCAGAAGAACAAGACAGCCCTTCGACAGGCTCAGGGCGAGCGGAGTTTTCAAGCTTGACCCACACCCGCACCGACTGGACACGCGAGGAAATCGCGGACCTTTTCGACCTCCCCTTCACCGAACTGCTGTTCCAAGCCGCTAGCGTTCATCGCGAGAACCACGCCCCTGAGCAGATTCAGCTTTGCACGCTGCTGAGCATCAAGACCGGTGGTTGCCCCGAGGACTGCGGTTATTGCTCGCAATCGGTGAAGGCCGACAGCGGCGTCGAGGCGACCAAGCTGATGGATGTTCAGGCCGTGTTGCAACGCGCGGCGCAGGCGAAGGATGCGGGCTCGCAGCGCTTTTGCATGGGTGCGGCGTGGCGCAATCCCAAGGACCGGGACATGCCCGCGATCGTCGAGATCGTGAAGGGCGTGCGCGACATGGGGCTGGAAACCTGTATGACACTCGGCATGCTAGAGCCGCATCAGGCTGAACAGCTCGCCGAAGCGGGGCTCGACTATTACAACCACAATATCGACAGCTCACCTGAATATTACGAACGGGTGATCTCCACGCGAGATTTTCAATGTCGGCTCGATACGCTTGATCATGTCCGCAAGTCCGGCATCAATGTGTGCAGCGGCGGGATTGTCGGCATGGGCGAGACGCGCGAGGATCGCGTTGGCTTCATCCACACGCTCGCCACGCTCGAGGCCCATCCCGAAAGCGTGCCTGTGAACGCGCTCGTGCCGGTGAAAGGTACGGTGCTGGGAGACATGCTGGCCGATACGCCGCTCGCCAAGATCGACGACATTGAATTCGTCCGCACGGTTGCGGTTGCGCGTATCACGATGCCGATGAGCATGGTGCGGCTCAGCGCCGGGCGGGAGAGCATGTCGGAGGCGACGCAGGCGCTTTGCTTCCTCGCCGGTGCGAACTCGATCTTCACCGGCGACAAATTGCTGACCGCGCCCAATGCAGGCGATGACAGCGATGGTGCGTTGTTCGCCAAGCTCGGGCTGACGGCGCTCAAGGGCGATGAGCCGATGCGGGCTCACAAACAGGTAGAACCGGCCGAGTGACGCTCGGCTTTTCGGTCGATGAACTGCTCCCGAGAGCGCGTGGGGGCGGGCAGCTCAAGATGGGGCTGGTGCGATTATCTGATGATGAGTGGCTCCAGCCGGAACCCGATCTTGCCGCGCGGGCCGCTGGCTTCGCTGCCTATCCCGAGGGCATCCAGCTAACATCCGAAGCCGATGCACCCGGCCAGGAACTTGCAGCGATGCTTGGGGTACGTGGAGCGCTTCCAGAAGCTTCCCTCGCGGCGCACGAAGATATGTGCCTGCTGACCCGCGCGTCGGGCGAGGATGTTTATCGTCTTGTCGGAGCAGCCGTGGCGTGGCCGACCGATTGGCATCCGAGCGACAAGATCGGTCTGCCGCTGCGAGCGCTGCATGCGCCCATCGCGGGTTATGAGGAACAACTCGCGAGCGGGGTCGATCGCTTTATGGACACGCTGAAGCCCGGCCCGATTTATGGCCGCTGCAATTGGTTCATTGCCCCGACAGGCGCTCTCCGCTGGATAGACGATGCATCGCCGGATGATGCCTTCGCCCATGTTACCGCCGAGAACGCAGGTGAGGCTCTGTTCGTGCGGTCGGAACGGCAGACCTTGCGGCGGCTTCCTGAAAGCGGAGCGATCGTGTTCACCATCGGCGTTTACGTCGAGCCGCTGGGATTGATTGCCGAGACCGGAGTCGCCAGGCTTGCCGAGGCGGTTGGAGATTTGCTCGAAGGTGAAGACAGTCGTCGAGGGTCGGCGAGCTACGCGAATGCCTTGGCGACATATGCATCGGATAGATGCCGCTGAGATCGTGCAAGGGACGATGAGCCTAGATCCAAATGCCGTCTTGAGCCGTTCGTCGTGAAATTCGGTCAGTCTGTCTTCCGTGGCGAAAATACGGGAACGTCCTTAGACGGCGCAGGTTTTGGCGCAATGAGGGGTTTGTGGGACCACTTTAAAAACGTCGCACCTAAGATGTGGCTTGACCGTGCTGATCCAGTTGGATCGACGCGAGAAGCAAGGTCGTCCGGACCCAGAAAAGCCACGTTTCTAGCCGGTGCTGTCGGTCTTTGTCTCAGCCTCGGCCAACCCGCATATGCACAGGATAAAGGCGGTCAGGCCGCTGATATGACAGGCAGCAGCCAGCTGTGTCGCGACGCAAAGACAGGCGCATCGGAGGCCGCTGATCTCCCCTCGTCCGTCGGTGACGATGCCGAGCAAATCATCGAGTATCATCGTGCGCAAGCACTCCAGCGTAATGCTCAAGAACCTCAGCGCGCTATGGCGCATGCTTGTTTGTATCTCGATGAGGCGACCGATGCCGTTCTGCCGGTACGAGTTGCAGACGTGCAGCGCCTGATTGCCGGGCTGCTTTGGCTGCGTGGCGATACAGCAGCAGCGCTCCCATGGGCAGATGCCGCGATGGGAGGATATCAGGCGAACGGCGACATCGAAAAGCTGAGCATGGCAACCAGCCTGCGCGGTTCGATAAATCTCGATGCGGGATCGTATGGCGATGCGCTGCGGGATTATCGTAAGGCGATCGGATTTGCTGAGCAGGCCGGATCGGTTGAACAACGGCTTCAGTCGTTGGGCAACATTGGCATTGTTTACAGCGACCTCAACGATCACGAATCCGCGCTGACATACTATCGAAGGGCTATCGAAACGCAGGAGGAGGAGGGGCTCGAATTCGACGCCGCGATGACGCGGATGAATGTGGCACGTGCGCTGAATGAACTGGATCGATCCGGTGAGGCGCTGGCCGAGCTGAACCGGTCCGAACGCACTATAGCTCGGCAGCTGGAAAACGGCGAGAATGAGAACGATATGGCCATCGCAGGCACCGCATTGCCGCGACTGCTGATCGCGCGGGCTGACGTTTATCTGGATATCGATCAGCCAAGGGCTGCCTTGGCCGACCTCAACCGAACGGAAGAGCTGATTTCGCCCGAGGCGAATCCTGGTGAACTCATTGGAATTTATGCCGCACGCGCACGGGCGCATGCCGCGCTCGGACAAAACGAACTGGCTGCCGAACAGATTCAATTGGCAGGAGCGCTGGGCGAAGCGTCCAACCCTATGACGAAATTCTTGCTGGCGTCGACACAGGCGCAGGTTGCGTCGGCTCTTGGCCAGTATGAAACAGCCTATGCGGCCAGCCGGAGGGCTGCGGACTTGCGCGATCAACTGCGCGAGGACGATATGGCGAAAGCGGTGGCCCGCGCACAGGTGGAAATGGGTGTCGAGGATTTGCAGCGTCAGTCAGAGCTCGACGAAGCGCGAGCGGCCAGCGCTGAGCTGCGCGTGCAAAGCCAACAGCGGCAATTGTGGGCACTCGTCGTTGGGTTGCTTATGTTGTTCGTGCTCGTTGCCGCCCTCATCCTCGTCATTCGAAACCGCAGGATTGCTGCGCAGGCCTTGCAGAACAATCTGAAGTTGCGCGAAACACTGGTGAGCGAGATTCATCACCGGACCAAGAACAACCTCCAATTGCTATCCAGCGTCGTGCGCCTCAGCACGGTCGGCCAAAGCGATCAGGAAGCTGGGCGCGACATCGCCAACCGTACGCGCACGATGGCTCTGGTTCACGAACATCTTCTCATCGATCCCTCGCGCGGGGCCGAAGCGGTTCCGGCCCAGTCGTTCTTTGCAGAGCTGGTCGAGCTGATCGACAAGAGCATCGGCAGGCCGAACATCGCGCTGACCCATCATATCGCTGAGGTCGATCTAAGGGCCGACCAGGCGACGGTCCTTGGGTTGTTGGCAAGCGAGATGATCACCAACAGCTACAAGCATGCCTTCGATGAGAATGGCGGTGAGATCGCTCTACATCTGGATTTCGACGACGGAGAGATCGCATTGCGCGTAGTCGATGATGGCAAAGGATTCGAAGCGGACTCCCGAAAGACTGATGGTTCGATCGGAATGCAGTTGATCGAGGACCTTTCGGAGCAGGCCGGCGGAACATTCGAAATCGAAAGCGAACCGCGCAGCACAATGCTCAGTGTCAGCGGGGTCAAATTGATCCCGACACAAGTGCTTGCTGGCCATTGATGGCATATCAATGCTCGCAACGCGGCGGGGCCTAGCGAAAACGTCACCCGATCCGGCTTGATGCACAAGCCGCCGATGGGCATAGGCTTTGTGACAAGACGTGTTTGCCGGAGGCCTTCGTTTGTTTTCCAAAATCCTGATTGCCAATCGCGGCGAGATCGCTTGCCGGGTCATTACGACCGCGCAGAAGATGGGGATCGCGACAGTTGCCGTGTACTCCGATGCCGATGCGCGTGCGCCGTTCGTGCGAATGGCGGACGAGGCCGTGCATATCGGGCCAGCTCCGGCGGCGGAAAGCTATCTGCTTCCTGAAAAGATCATCGCCGCGTGCAAGGAAACCGGGGCACAGGCGGTGCATCCGGGCTATGGCTTTCTGTCAGAGCGGGCCAGTTTCGTCGAAGCGCTCGAAGCGGAAGGGATCGCCTTTATCGGCCCGCCTCCCGGAGCGATTGCGGCGATGGGCGACAAGATCGAGTCCAAGAAGCTGGCTAAGGAAGCGGGGGTCAACGTCGTCCCCGGTTTTGTCGGAGAAATCCGTGACACCGAACACGCTGTCGAGATTTCTGCGGGCATTGGTTATCCGGTGATGATGAAGGCGTCCGCAGGCGGCGGAGGCAAAGGGATGCGCCTTGCGTGGTCTGAGAAAGACGTGCGCGAAGGGTTCGAGGCGACCAAGCGCGAAGGGTTGAATTCCTTTGGAGACGACCGTGTCTTCATCGAAAAGTTCATCGAGAACCCGCGCCATATCGAAATCCAGATTCTCGGCGATAAGCACGGCAACATTCTCTATCTGAACGAGCGCGAATGCTCGATCCAGCGGCGCCACCAGAAGGTCGTCGAAGAAGCGCCGTCGCCCTTTGTCACTCCGAAAATGCGCAAGGCGATGGGGGAGCAGTGCGTCGCTCTGTCGCGGGCGGTCGATTATCATTCGGCTGGCACGGTCGAGCTGATCGTCAGCGGGGCCGACCCGACGGGCGAGAGCTTTTACTTCCTTGAAATGAACACCCGGCTGCAGGTCGAGCACCCTGTGACCGAAGCGATCACTGGGGTCGATCTGGTCGAACAGATGATCCGCGTGGCCGCTGGCGAAAAGCTTGAGCTGACGCAGGACGATATCGGGATCGATGGCTGGTCGATCGAAAACCGCGTCTATGCCGAAGATCCCTATCGCGGCTTCCTCCCTTCCACCGGGCGGCTGGTCGAATACGAGCCGCCGATCGCTGGCTGGAGCGACGATGGCGAAGTCGCTGGCAAGGCACGCCGAGGTGTCGCGCGCGGGAACGGCAGCATTCGAGTCGATGACGGCGTGTTCGAAGGCGGCGAGGTGTCGATGTTCTACGACCCGATGATCGCCAAGCTGATCACCTGGGCACCGACGCGTGATGAAGCGGCGGACTTGCAGGTCGAAGCGCTCGATAACTTCCGCATCAAGGGGCTCGGCCACAATGTCGATTTCCTCAGCGCGATCATGCAGCACGATCGGTTCCGTTCGGGCGAGTTGACCACCGGATTTATCGCTGAGGAATATCCGGACGGGTTCGAAGGCGCGCCTGCCGATGATGCGTGGCTGCGACAGCTCGCGGCTCTGTTTGCTGGTGCTGAATTCACCGAGCAGGTTCGCGCGCGCCGGATATCCGGGCAGCTCAACGGCACCGAAAACCCGCCGTCGCGCTGGATGGTGACGATCGCTGGCCGTGACTTTGACGTACTGCTCGAAGAAGGTGGAGCGACCGTCGATGGTCATACCATGCGCGGTACCTGGGACTGGGAGGTCGGCATGCCGATCGCGCAGGTCACAGGGGACAACGAGTTTGCCGTCCAGATCAAGCGGATCGGCGTGCGCTGGCGTATGACGACGCGCGGTGCCTCGCATGAGGCGCTGGTCTTGCCTGCGGGCGTTGCACCGCTCGCTGCGCATATGATCGAGAAGATCCCGCCGGACCTTTCGAAAATGCTCATCTGCCCGATGCCCGGAATGCTGGTGAAGTTGCATGTCGAGGCTGGCGAGACCGTCCAGCCGGGCCAACCGCTGGCGACGGTTGAGGCGATGAAAATGGAGAACATTCTGCGGGCTGAAAAGGAAGGCACCATTGCCACGATCAACGCGGCAGAGGGCGAGAGTCTTGCCGTCGATGCCGTCATTCTGGAGCTGGAGTGATCGCCCAAAATCCGCGCTTGGTCGGCGTCATGATTCGCACCTTCCAGGGCCAAAATTTCGAATTTGACGCAATAGCGGTCGGTTAGAATCGTTCAAGAAAGAGAAACTTGTTCGATTCCTGAGCGATGATTTGTTCATTCCCGCTCAAATTATGTCTCAAACCCGGTCGGTGCGCCTCAAACCGAGCCTTTTGTCTGGTCATACCCGCGCAAGTGAGGGATTATTTGCTGCGCGACTCGGGAGATGTCGCAAACCGGATGGAAAGGAATTGAACTGTGGCAAAGAAAGGTACGGGCTACTTCGACCGGAAGGGCCACTTCTTCAAAAGCCCACGTGACGCGACGGCAAGCGATCTTGCGGCATTGCTCGGCCAGATTGGCGATGGCGAAAGCCTAGCGCCCGGCATCGCTCAGATGATGATCGAACGGCGCCGCGATATCGAGCAGCTGTTTTGCGAACACGATGAGATGATGGCCGAATACGATACCAAGGTGACGGACATCACCGGTAAGGTATCCAAGCTGGCGGCGCGCCCGGCGAGCTAGGTCAGGAATAAAGTCCGTCTAGAATGTGCGCTGCGGCCTCACGCAGGGTCGCAATGCTCGTGTCAATTTCAACATCGTAGATTATCTTGTCGTGCAGGTGTCGGGACTGTTCCCTGGCAAGCCCGATCAGGCGATCGCCGCGCGCTTTTTCCCGTTGCTCGATCGTTTCGATCGGGGCGAAAACTTTTACGAACCGGACGTCGTGTTCGCGCAGTCCAGACCGATAATCCTTGATCTCCCTGGCGTGGCACACTTCATCTACGACGAGGTTCAGGCCCTCTTGCGCCGCGTTCACCACGAATTTGCGCATCACCTTGAGCAGCGCATCCCCGCGCGGACCGTTCGAAATTCGGGGCAATTTCCCGGTTTCGCTAGCGATCATATCCAATCGGAACCAGTCGGGCTTGAATTCGTGACCGTCGGGCAGGAATGAAATGAACGCATCCATTTCGACGTGCAGGAATGTCGCGTCCGCCTCTTCCTGAATGGCCGTTGCAAGCGAAGATTTACCCGCGCTGCTGACGCCGTTGAGGATAATGACCTTGGCGGTCATTCCGAGACAATCGCTACCGCGCGAATGCAGCCCGCGCTGGCGCGTTCGATTTTCACCGGGAAGCAACTGAACATGAAACCTTGCGAGGGGATCGCTGCGAGGTTGGTGAGCTTTTCGATCTGGTAATAGGGACGGATACGGCCCGCTTTATGCCCTTCCCAGATGATCGACGGATCGCGCTTTTCCGCCCAACGCTTCGCCGTGTGGCTAAACGGAGCATCCCAGCTCCACGCATCGGTGCCCACCACCTGCACCCCGCGCTCGGTCAGCCACAAGGTCGCCTCCGCGCCAAGCCCGACGCCCTGATCGATGAAGTTGTCCGTGCCATAGACCGCGCCGGACTGGATCAAGACGATGTCGAGCGGCTGAACCTCATAGCGGATCGCGGCAAACGCTGCCTCCAATTCATCAGCACTCACGACGTGGCCATGGGGCAGGCGCGAGAAATCAAGCTTCACCCCCGGTTTGAAGAACAGGTCGAGTGGTGCTTCGTCGATGCTGGGGGCAGGTTTTGCGCCATCTTCTGTGGTCGAGTGATAATGCCACGGCGCATCCATATGCGTGCCGTTATGCGTGGCGAGTTCGACCTTTTCGACCGCCCAGCCTTCGCCATCGGGCAGATCGTCTTTTTCAAGCCCTGGAAAGAACATGGCGATTTGCGCCCACGTGTCCTCATGCGTCATATATTCGATCTTGGGGCGCATCACCTCGGGATCGGAGACCACATCGTTGGTGATCGGAATCGAGAGATCGACGAAGCGAGTCATGCCGAAACGGTCTCGCTGGGCTGCAATTCCCTGTCGAGAAAGGCGGTTACGTCAGCAAGGTCTACATCACGCGCGAGATAGGCTGCTCCGATGCCCTTGAGCAGCAGGAAGGGCAGGGTATCGCCCTCCATCTTCTTATCGTGGCGCATGTGATCAACCAATCGCGCACCATCGCCTTCAAGGCCCAACTCCGCAATCTCGGTCTGCATCCCGGAAGCGCTGATGGTCTGGGCGACAAGCTGAGCCGCGGCTGGCGACAAATCGCCCCTCAATGCCGAATAGCGCGCAGCCAGCACCATCCCCAGCGCAACGGCCTCGCCATGCAGCAGCCTGTCGGAAAATCCCGTTTCCGCCTCGAGCGCATGGCCAAAGGTGTGACCCAGATTGAGCAGCGCGCGGACACCGCTGCTCTCGCGTTCATCTTCGGCGACGATGCGGGCCTTGGCCTCGATACTGGTGGCGATTGCATGAGCGAGTGCGCGGGGTTCGCGGGCAAGGATCGCGGTGCCATTTGCCTCGAGCCACGCGAAGAACTCGGCATCCCCAAGCAATCCGTATTTGATCACCTCGGCATAGCCCGCCCGCATCTCACGGTCTGGCAGGGTGTCGAGCACCAGCGGGTCGATCAGCACCGATGCAGGCTGGTGGAAGGCTCCGATCAGATTTTTCCCAGCGCTGGTGTTGATAGCGGTCTTGCCACCAACCGAGCTATCAACCTGCGCGAGCAGGGTGGTCGGGATCTGCACAAATCCGCATCCGCGCTTCATGACAGCGCAAGCAAACCCGGTGAGGTCGCCTACGACTCCTCCACCAAGCGCGAAGACATGATCGCTGCGGGTTATACCAAGCCCGAGCAGCCAGTCGGTCAGCTTTTCCAGCACTGTCCAGCTTTTCGCCCCTTCGCCCGGCTCGACTACGAACCAGTCCGCAGAATGCCCGCCGTCCGCCAGTGCGGTGTCGACCGCTTCGCCATAGAGGCGATGCGTGTTGCTATCGGCTACGAACGGCACCTTGCGCGATGTGCCGTAAGAGGCGAACTGGTCGGCGGCATGTGTGCAAAGGCGGTCCAGCAGGCCTCGCGCGATCGTCACATCATAACTTCGCCCTGCCAGCGCGACCGGGATTACTCGCTTGTCACTCATCCCAGCCAGTCCTCGATCGAGTTGATAATCGCGTGAGCCGTGTCGGCATGCGGACCGTCTTTGCTAAGCACACGAACCTGCGCCTGCGCATAAAAATCGCGCCGCTCATTCGACAGCCGCGTGAGTATCTCGGTCGGATCGCCGTTGCGAAGCAAGGGGCGGGTGTTGCGCCGCGATGTCCGCTCTACCAGCGTTTCGACATCGCAATCGATCCACACAGCGATTGCCTTTTCCAGAATGAGCGCGCGCGTTTCCGGGTCGACGAACGCGCCGCCTCCGGTGGCGATCACGCCTGCCTGCTCGTCGATCAGTCGCGAGATCACCCGCCGCTCGCCATCGCGAAAGTAGGCCTCGCCGAATTCTTCGAAGATTTCTGCGATGCTGCGCTGGGCTGCGCTTTCGATTGCGTCATCGGCATCCACGAAGTCGCGTCCAATGATCGCTGCGAGTTTTCTGCCGACCGTCGACTTGCCCACGCCCATTAGACCCACAAGCACAATCGGACGTGTAATCCGCCCTGCAATCCGCGCAATCGCGATGTCGTTCAAAGTGGCCTGCTCGGTCATTGCCGCATGGCCTATAGATGGGGTAGAGCGCGCGCAAGATGTCTGATTTGCGTCGCTCCGTTCGTTCACAGCCGAAGATCGTTCCGCTGGGTGGGTCAATTTCACCGCGTTCGCGTATGCGCCAGCGCTTACCCTATTATGTCGGAGCCGCGTTGATCGCCCTGGTGATCGTCGCATGGATTGACGGCGGCGAAGAACCGATCCACCCGATTACCCAAGAGGTCATTCTACAGGAGCGCGGGGCATGAACCGCATAGCATGGATCGCGAGTGTGGCAGGGATCGGCCTTGTCGGAGCGCTGGGCGGTGCATTGGCGACAGGCGTGGTGACCGCGCAGGATGCGCCCGAATCGCTGCTGCCTCCCGGCTTCGATGATCCGACGCCCGCGCCGACGCCGACACCCGTTCCAACCACGCTGCCGACGGCTGCACCACAACCTGCCGCGCCTCAGCCGGGCACTCCGTCGGTTCCACAACCGGGCACAGCGCCGCTGCCCGGTGATTTGCCGCCGGTTCCGCAGATTTCCGGCGAAGAGCTTTCCGGTCTGCCCTCGGTCGAGGAGCTGGAAGAGATGTCGACCGACCAGCTCGACGACCTGCTTGGTTTGAAACCGCAATACGACATTCCGCCAGCCGCACGTCGCTCGCTTTCGCAAGTGGGCTTGCTCAACCCGGAAGAAGGTGGATTGCCGACTGCGTCACTGGCTCGACAACCTGCGGCGCTGGTCCGCGCGGTGCTGGGCGGCACACGCAAGCCGCTGGTTTCGCGCTGGGGGCACATTCTGCTGCGGCGTGCGCTGGCCAGCAGGCTTGCCACGCCTGATGGGATGAGCCCCGTCGAATTCGCCGCTCTGCGCGCTGGAGTGCTCAACCGGCTTGGTGAGCACGCGGTTGCACGAAGCGTGGCGCAGGATGTCGACACCGGCAATTGGAGCGAGGCTCTTACGTCTGAAGCGCTGACCGCTTACATCGCGGCGGCGGATTTCGTCGGCGCTTGCCCGGCGGTACGGCTTCAGGGGTCCGCGCGCGAGGACGCGCAATGGGTGATGCTCCAGGCGATCTGCAATGCCTATGCGGGCGAGGGCGCGCTTGCCGGATCGCAGCTTGATCGCGCGCTGGGCCAGGAAATCGCCCCGCCGATCGATGTCTTGCTGGCGCAGCGTTACGCCGGTGCCGCCGGGCGCGGTCGGCGTGCTGTCGAAATCGAGTGGGAGGGGGTTGAAGAGCTCAATCCCTGGCGTTTCGCGCTGGCAAATGCCGTGGGCGAGCCGGTGCCCGAAGAACTGCTCGAAGATGCGGACCCTTATTACGAAAGGACCGCGGCGACAGGCCCGATGGTGCCATTGGCCCAGCGTGCGACCTTCGCACAGAGAGCTGCGCGCGAGGGAATTCTCTCGGCCAATGCGATGGTTCAACTCTACAGCCAGATATATGCAGATACATCCGTTTCCGGTGAAGCAGCCGACAATGCTGCACGTTTGCGCGAAGCCTACGTGGCCGAAGATCCCGCTGCGCGAGTTGCGGCGATGCGGACGATGTGGGGCACATTCGGCGATGAAGGCAGCGAGCCCGACTACGCCGCGAGCGTCACCACCGCTTACGCTGCTGCGCGGATATCTCCCAGCAGCGAACTGGCGCGGCATGCCGATGAACTGCTTACGTCGATGCTGACCGCCGGGCTGGATCGCGACGCGGCGAGCTGGGCAAATGTGGTTGAACAGGGCAGCCTTGCCTGGGCGCTGGTCGCCATCGCGCGGCCTAATGGCGGCGCGGTTGGCGAGGCTGCAATCGACAGCTTTATCGACGATGACGGCAGCGAAGCAGCGCGCAAATCGGCGTTTCTGGTGGCCGGGCTGGGTGGACTGGGGCAGATCAGTCAGTCTGATCTTAACGGGCTGAACAGCGAGCTCGATCTTGGACTTTCGCGCCAGACACGCTGGTCCCGGATGATCGAGCGTGCCGCTGAGGCAGGCAACCCCACGCTGGTCGCTATGCTCGCCGGGCTTGGTATGCAGGGCACAAGTTGGGAGCAGATGACCCCGCTCCACCTCTATCACATCACCGCCGCCTTGCGCCGGGTCGGGCTCGAAGCCGAAGCGCGCATGATCGCTGCCGAAGCGGTTGCGCGGGGCTGATGCCCTAGCACCGGTGTCCGCAGCGACAGAGGCCTTTCTCGATATGCTCGCCGCAGAACGCGGCGCGGCGGCGAACACGCTGGCGGCGTACCGACGCGATCTCGAAGGTGCCGAGCAACTGATTGGCGATCTGGCCGGGACAAGCCGCGCGAAAGTTGCGCGACTGGCTGGCGACTGGTCGGAACTCGCCCCTTCGACCATCGCGCGCAAGGCGTCCGCATTGCGGCAGTTTTTCGGGTTCGCCGTCGATGAGGGATGGCGCGAGGATGATCCATCCGGGGCGCTCCCAAATCCGCGGGCTCAGCGTCCTTTGCCGAAAATTCTCAGTCACGAGCAGATCGAGACGCTGTTCGAGCGCGCCGAGCTTGAGGCCGATGGCGGAAAGCCCGCATCGATCCGCCAGCTGGCCCTGCTCGAAATGCTCTATGGATCGGGCTTGCGGGCGACGGAGCTAGTGGCATTGCCGCTAAGCACGGTACCGCGCGATGCACCATTGCTGACGGTTATGGGGAAAGGTGGGCAGGCTCGCATGGTTCCGGTCAGCGAGAGGGCACGCGAAGCTCTGGCGGAATGGATTAAAGTGCGGCCTTCCGATCCACCCTCACGCTATCTATTTCCATCCCGCGCCCGCGCAGGTGGGGATAAACATCTCACTCGGGTGCGCCTGTTCCAGATGTTGAAAGAGCTTGCCGTGCGCGCCGATCTCGACCCGACCCGGATCAGCCCGCATGTCCTGCGCCACGCCTTTGCCACGCATCTTCTGGAGGGCGGGGCAGACTTGCGAGTTCTGCAAACGCTGCTGGGCCACGCCGATATCGCGACGACGCAGATTTACACGCATGTCGATGCCGCCCGTCTAGTCGAGCTGGTGAATGCCAAGCATCCGCTTGCCCATCGCCCTCTTGCTCATAAGAACGCATCGGACTAGCGCAGCGGCATGATTTCCTATCTCGAATTCGAGAAACCGGTGGCCCAGCTCAATGAGCGGATCAAGGAGCTGCGCGGTGTCGACGCCAATCATGAGGTCGATGTCGCCAGCGAGATCACCCGGCTTGAGGCCAAAAGTGCCGAGCTGCTGGCGAGCACTTATTCCTCGCTGACGCCATGGCAAAAAACGCAGGTGGCGCGGCATCCCTCGCGCCCGCATTTTCGCGACTATGTCGAACACACATTCGACGATTTCATGCCGCTGGGCGGGGACCGCTATTTTGGCGACGATCTGGCCATCATGGGCGGCTTTGCCAAACTGAATGGCCGCCGGATTATGCTGATCGGCCACGAAAAAGGTCATGATACGAAAACCCGGCTTGAACACAATTTCGGCATGGGCAAGCCCGAGGGATATCGCAAAGCGATCCGGTTGATGGAGTTGGCTGGCCGGTTTGGTCTGCCGGTTGTCACTCTGGTCGACACGTCCGGCGCTTTTCCGGGTATCGAGGCGGAAGAACGCGGTCAGGCAGAAGCGATCGCCCGGTCGACCGAAGCGTGTCTCGCGCTGCCGGTTCCGATGGTGTCGGTGATCGTCGGAGAAGGCGGATCGGGCGGGGCAGTCGCCCTGGCGAGCGCGGAACGTGTCCTGATGCTCGAACATGCGGTCTATTCGGTGATTTCGCCTGAAGGTTGCGCGTCGATCCTCTGGCGGACCGCGGACAAGGCCCCCGAGGCGGCGCAGGCGATGAAAGTCACGGCGCAGCATCTCAAGCGCTTGAAAGTGATCGACCGCATCGTGAAGGAGCCGGTTGGAGGGGCGCATCGCGACATTCCAGCGATGGCGAGCCAGCTTGGCAAGGCGCTTTCGGAAGAAGTCGACGCGCTAACCGATCTGCCGAGCGAGACGCTCGTTCGGACTCGGGAAGAGCGTTTCCTTCAGCTCGGCGGATAGCACATTCAGCGATTGGAACCTCTCCCCGGTCGGCTCATTGGTTTGATAACGAATTGATAACCACAAAAGTTTGGAGGAGAACGCCCATGAAACTCGCGAAAGCTCTAGGCAAAACTGCGGCCGTGTCCGGGTTGGTGCTCGCACTGTCAGGATGCATGGGGATGGGCGGTTCGGTGCCGTCCGCTTCGACCCCGATCACCGACGCCGAAGCCGCTCAGGGCGCGAAATACCATCCCCAGTTCCTGCAGGAATTCGGCGGAGCGATGACGGGTACGCATGCGCAATATGTCGAGCAGGTGGGCAAGAATATCGCTGTGCATTCGGGCTTGGGCAATGCGCGTGAAAGCTTCACGGTCAGCCTGTTGAACAGCCCGGTGAACAACGCCTTTGCGATCCCCGGCGGCTATATCTACACGACGCGCCAGCTGGTCAGCCTGATGAACAATGAGGCGGAGCTTGCCGGTGTGCTCGGTCACGAGGTCGGACACGTTGCCGCGCGCCATTCTCAACGGCGGCAACAGGCCGCGCAGCGCAATTCGATGCTCGGCATTCTTGGCGCGATCGGCAGCGCCGTTCTGCTCGGCGACAGCCAGATCGGCAACACGCTTTCGCGCGGGTTTTTACAGGGTTCACAGTTGCTTACATTACGTTTCTCACGCAGTCAGGAGCTTGAGGCCGACGAGCTAGGAATCACCTATCTCACCCGTGCGGGTTACGATCCGCGCGCGATGAGCACCGTCCTCGCCAGCCTCGCAGCGCAGAACTCTCTCGACGCGCAATTGCAGGGGCGGAACAATGCAACGGTCCCGGAATGGGCTTCGACTCACCCCGATCCGGCAAGCCGAGTGCAAACGGCGCTGGCCAAGGCGCAGGGCCTCGGTGTCGGCACGACGAGTCGCGACACGTTCCTGACGCGGATCGACGGATTGCTTTATGGCGACGATCCCGAACAGGGCGTCATCGAAGGGAGTCAGTTCATCCACCCGCAGCTGCGGCTTTCTTTCACCGCGCCGCAGGGTTTCTACATGGTCAACGGCACACGTGCGGTGAGTATCAACGGTCAGAGCGGTAAGGCGCAGCTGACCCTGGCGCCCTATGCTGGGGATCTCAGCAGCTACATCCGTCAGCAATTCACCGCGCTTGGCGGCGAAAACAGCACATTGGCGCCAGCGAGTATCGAACGGACGCGCGTGAACGGCCTCGACGCGGCCTACGGCACAGCGCGGGTTAACAACGGTAACAATCAGGTCGATGTGGTGGTCTTCGCGTATGAGTTTGCCAACGATCGGGCGTATCATTTTGCCGCGATCGCCCCGGCGGGCAGCGCTGGCACGTTCAATTCGATGTTCCAGTCGATGCGGCGAATCACCGATTCGGAAGCCAGTTCCGTCATTCCTCGGCGGATTGACGTGGTCACCGTGCAGCGAGGCGATACTGTCGGCGGGCTTGCCCGGAGGATGGCCTATAGCGATTCGCAGGAATTGCGGTTCCGCGTGCTCAACGGGTTGGGTGCCAATGACGGGTTGATCGCTGGACAGAAAGTCAAGCTGGTCGTTCGCGGCCGCTAAAGCGATGCGGCTTCAGCCGCTGAAATCCGCGCCAGACAAAAGAAAAGCGGCGGGGAAATCCCCGCCGCTCTCTTTTTTCCACCCCTTGCGAGGCGGAAGATATCTGGCCGACTTACTCGGGGCAGGTATCTTCGTCTTCAAGACAATCAGCGACGCCGCTGAAAGTGCCGCCCAGCTGGCTGCCGAGGCTCTGCATTGCGGTGATCGCAGCAACTGCGATAAGAGCAGCAATCAGACCGTATTCGATGGCGGTGGCGCCCTGCTCGTCACGAGCAAGCTTGTTGAAAAACTTCATTAGTAGTCTCCTGGTTCAGTCTTCGGTACCCGTGCCCGTCGAGGTAAATTCAACGGACAATTTGAAAGGTAATGTGCAGCTATTGAAAAATTCCTAATTCGGAGCCTTTCGAAAGCGTTAATCGTCCATCACCTCGCTGACTTTTTCTTCGACCGCGCCCCAACCGGTGGAGTTCTCGCTTCCAAGTGCTTGGAAGCCACCAACGGCAGCAAGGCAGATCAACGCAGCGATCAGTCCGTACTCAATGGCAGTGGCACCTGACTTGTCGTTCCCGATGTGCTTTAGGAATGTCGTCAAAATCATGGGGTCACCCCGTAGTTACGTTCCTGATGACCCCACAAATCGCCGCTGCTCGTTAAGAAAAGGTTGATCCAAGCGGCCTGGATGGAAAAAAAACCGACATGCAGCAGGGCTTCATCCCGGTGGTCGCCGGCGCATTACAACGCGATGATGGGCGTTGGCTTATGCATCGCCGACCTTTGGAAAAGCATCATGGAGGACTATGGGAATTCCCCGGTGGGAAGGTTGAACCTTCTGAAATTCCCATAAATTCTCTTTTGCGCGAATTGCGCGAAGAGCTAGGGATTACGATTCGACCAACGGATTGTTCGCCGGTCGCATTTGCCGAAGAAGCGAGCGAACCGAGCAAAAAACCGATTGTCATCCTGCTTTACAAAGTATCGCGTTGGGAGAGGGTGCCAGAAGCGCTCGAAGGTGGACGAATCGGTTGGTTCACCCCTGAAGAAGCCGGTGAACTAGCCAAACCGCCGCTGGACGAAGCGCTCATCGCGCGGCTTTTCAACAATGCCGACAAAGTGCAGTGGTGAGCTTAAAAGAGAGGTTGCCAACCAGTGCACGCCCCCGTATGTGCCGCCCCTCAAGCGCGCCAGTAGCTCAGCTGGATAGAGTACCTGACTACGAATCAGGCGGCCGGAGGTTCGAATCCTTCCTGGCGCGCCAAAAAAGGGACTGCCTACCGGGCGGTCCCTTTTTTGGTTGGGTCATAGGAAAGTTCGAACTTTCAGGCTCGCGAGCAGTAGACTTCTAATTATCGAACCCTTCCGCCCCTAATCGCGCACGCTATCTTCCAGCGCATGCATATCGTCGTCGGAAAATCCGAAATGGTGCCCGGCCTCGTGGATCACCACGTGACGAACCAGCTCTTCGAATCGAACGCCGGTGTTGCGCATCTCCAGCAAAAGGGGCTGACGGAACAGGCTGATGACAGGCGGCATCCCGCCGGTTTGCCATACCGATTGATCGGGCAAAGGCGTGCCTTCGTAAAGTCCGGTCAGGTTCCAGCGATTGTCGATGCCCACCGAAGCGAGTTGGTCCGCACTGGCGAACTCATCAATCCGGAGCACGACATCGCCAAGCTTTTCGCGAAACTCTTCGGGCAAACGCACCAGTACCGCACGCGCAGCGCGTTCGAAGTCGACGGGGCTGGGCGAACTGAGATCCATTTCCTTGATATGGGTCGCCAACGCATCGCTCACAAGATTTCGGAACAATGCGTCGTGTCTCCTATTGATTCAGTAACAGATACAGGAGACCCGCATGAACGATCAGACCGTTATTCTCGAACGCCTTCGGACAGACCATGACAAACAGCGCGAGCTGCTCGACGCGATTTTGGAAACCACCGGCGACAGTGAAAAGCGCGAGGAGCTTTTCGCGCAGCTGACGAAGGAATTGAAGAGCCACGCCGCAGCCGAAGAACAGGCCGTCTATTCCGAGATGCTGGCCGAGCCGGATGTGACCCAGGAAACGCGTCACTCTGTCGCAGAGCACCACGAAATTGACGAGATGCTGAACGATTTGGCCGCCACCGACATGTCGTCTGGCGCTTGGCTACAAAAATTCAAGCAGTTCGAAGATCGCTATCGCCACCACATCAGCGAAGAGGAAGACGATCACTTCCCTAACTTCGCCGAACAGATCAGCGAGCAGCAGGACGACGAGATGGTCGAGGTGTTCGATGCGCGGAAGCAGGCAGAGAAGCAGGCTGCCGAAGTGACACCGGAAAAGGCTGAGGACGCGAAAGAATAGCGACACCATCCCAACCGGGACAAGCAGCGCCTCCCGATCCGTTCGGGGGCGTTTCTGTTTGTATAGCGGGTCACTGGGCTCGGGCGACGCGATCAGTGGAACCCGATCGTTATTCGCCGGTTTTGCCAGTGGGATCATGTGGAAGAGGCGAAAGAGCACCGCGCGATGCTCACCGCTTTGCTTAAGAAAGATTGTGGCTATGAACTATCCGAACGTGCATGGTCACGACGAATTTGATCCGGAGAACCCTTTGAAAAAGCCCGATGTGCCCGAAGATGTGCAGGATGCGATCCGCACGTTGTTGAAATGGGCAGGAGACGACCCCAGTCGCGAAGGTCTGCTCGATACGCCCAAGCGCGTTGGTCGCGCGTGGCTCGAATATTGCGAGGGGTACAAGGAAGATCCGGCCATTCACCTCAGCCGTGTGTTTGAGGAAGTCGGCGGATATGACGAGATCGTCCTGCTCAAGGATATTCCGTTTCAGTCGCATTGCGAACACCATATGGCGCCGATCACCGGCAAGGCTGCGATTGCTTACTTGCCGAACAAGCATGTGGTCGGCATCTCCAAGCTCGCGCGCGTTTTGCACGGCTTTGCGCACCGCCTTCAGATCCAGGAACGGCTGACCGCTGAGGTCGCCCAGTGCATCTGGGATAATCTCGAACCACATGGCGTCGCAGTCGTGATCGAAGCGCAGCACGGTTGCATGACTGGCCGCGGGGTGAAGACCCATGGTGTGGAGATGGTCACATCGCGCCTGCTGGGGTGCTTCCTCGAAGATCATCGCAGCCGCAAGGAAGTGATGAGCCTGATGGGATATTGAGCGGTGGTTTGACGTACCCATGGTTGAAGCGAAACTAAAATCGGCTGAGTTGATGGGCGCCGCCGCGTAATTTCGGCTTTTCATATTGACCAATGGTGACATGTGTCACCATATGGCGACATGAAGCCTTCTTCGACTGAACTGCTCATTCTCCGGCACCTATGGAGCCAAGGCACCCAAAGCGTTGGTGAAATCCATCGTGCTGTGGCCGACGAATTGGAATGGTCGCGCTCTTCAACCCGCAAGACTGTGGAACGGATGGTCGATAAACGCCTGCTGTCGATGGGCGAGCAGCATGGCGTTAAAGTCTACCGGGCGAAGGTCAAGAAAGTGCCGACGCTGGCTTCGATGATCCGGTCGTTCGCGGCTGACGTTCTCGGCCTTGATGGCCCGCTGCCGGTATCGAGCCTGGTGAACAGTAAGATTCTCGACGACAAGGAACTCGCGGAGCTCGAAGAACTTCTTGGCGAGACAATGTCCGACCAATCCGAAGCATCGGGTGGCGAGGAGACTGGCAATGACTGACGTCGGTCTCTACCTGATTGCGCAGCTTTTCGCGGGATGCGTCGCGACTGCCGCAGCATTGCTGGCTTGCATGTTCGACCGACGATTGCGGCATTGGCCCGCACTTTGGGCGACCGCGCTTGCCGCCAGTATTGCAGTTCCGGTCTTGGGGTGGTTTGCCCCTGATTTCTCAAACCATTTTGCCACGCTTGGCGTTGTCTCGGGTCCGCTCCATGCATATTCGAGCCCGCCGTTCTGGCTGCCGGGCCATTACGCGGCGGGTCCGGAAGGTGGCGGCGATAGTGGAGGCAGTATCTCACTCCACGCCACAATCTTGACGATCTACTTGGTCGTTGCAGCGCTGATGCTGATCCGGCTTGCGGTCGGGCGAATTCGGGCGGCTATGGTGGCGGCAAGGTCGGTGCGACAGACCAGCCGCGCCGGTGCGACTTACTGGATATCGGATGAAGCGACCGCACCCTTCGCGCTTGCAGGAGCTGGTGCAGGTCGCATTGTGATCCCGACCCGCTTCGTAGCAACGCTGTGCAGCGATGCGCTGGAAATGATCATCGCGCACGAGCGAGAGCATCTCAATCGGCATGACGATCTCGTCGGCCTGGCGCTCAGGATTGTTGTCGCGCTGAGTTGGTTCAACCCAGCGTCTCACTTTCTATTCTCGCGCTGGAGCCTCAGTGCGGAGGTCCAATGTGATCAGGCCGCACTGGCAGGCCGATCTCCCCGAATGCGGAACGCCTACGCAGCCATGCTGCTCAAGGCGCTTCACATAATGGCGGGCCGGGTACGGCAATACCCGGCCCCCTCCTTCTCAACCCAACGCTTAAGGAACGAAAAGATGAGAATTACCCAAGTAATGGCTGGAACTCCGGCGACTTTCAAGCATGTGATACCGCGCGCGCTGCTCGCGGTCGGCGCGATCGGCATTGTCGGCGTTGGCGGAGCATCGGTTGCTGCGACTGCTGGTTCGGGCGGCAATGGCAGCGCCGCAGGGACCACAATTATGGCTGCGAGCGTCGTTGCAGGAGAGGTTTCCGCACGATTTGGCGAAGTGCCCGATCCGCTCCGCGCCGGACAGACGCGTAACCATAAAGGCATCGACATCAAAGCTCGCGCCGGCACGCCGGTCCATGCTCCTGCCGACGGGACGATTGTGGAGGCAACCAACCTCTATGATGGAAAACCGGCGTATGGAATTGTTGTGGTCCACCGCTCGCAAGACGGTCTCGTTACCCTCTTTGCTCACCTCGATGGTTTCGTGGTCACGCCGGGGCAGACGGTCGCCAAAGGTCAGAAGATAGCGATGGTCGGCAATACCGGTCGAAGCACCGGTCCGCATGTTCATATCGAGACGATCCGTGACGGGAAGCATGTCGATCCGATGATCGCATGGCCTGAACTGATGTGAGGTCTCTGCCTCACTGAATCAAAAAGGGCGCCTGCATCAGCGGGCGCCCTTTTTATTTGTACTGATCGTTTGGGTCAGAGCTGGCCGAGCATATGCTCTGCGCTGGAAACTTTGAAATCGCCCGGTGCTTCGACGTTGAGCTGCTCGACCACGCCGTCATTGACGACCATCGAGAAACGCTGCCCGCGCTTGCCCATGCCGAAGCCGGAGCCGTCCATGGTCAGTCCAACCGCTTCGGCGAAATCGGCATTGCCGTCCGCCAGCATGGTGATGTCATCGCTGCCCGCAGCCTGATTCCATGCACCCATGACGAACGCGTCGTTCACTGCGGTGCCGACAATCTCGTCGACACCCTTTGCCTTGAGATCGCTGGCCTTTTCGACAAAGCCCGGCAGGTGCTTAGCCGAGCAGGTCGGCGTGAACGCACCGGGTACGGAAAACAGCGCCACCTTCTTGCCCGCGAAATAGTCGCTTGCCTGCACTTGCTGCGGGCCTTCTGCGGTTGCCTTCACCAGCGTTACATCGGGAAGCTTGTCCCCCACCGAAATCGTCATGGCGTGTGTCTCCTTACGCGTTCATTGGAACTCGCGTGTCGATATAGGCGATCGCCGGGCATCCGCAATCGACGAAAATGGGTTCTGGTCCGTCAGGGAAAGTGCGCGCCGGTGTGGCGACCGTGATCGGTTTGTGCGTCATAGGCTTTTTGCTCCCTGCGCAGCCGAGACAATACGACATCCGCCCGCCTGCTCGCGCCCTCGCACGATCCGTTTTCAAGCGCGCGACGCAAATCCGGCAGAGCGGCATAGGCGAGCTCAATATGACCCACTTCGTGCGCTTCGAGCGCGGCAATGTTGCTATCCCAACGTGCCCTAGTCTCTGGCGACAGGACATCGGGATTTCTATGACGTGGAAAGGTAATCCAGGTGGTGATTGTTATGTCGGCAACGCAGCGCCGTGCGCCTGCGGACGATAGCTGCCACTCCAGATAATACGATGCCCTTGCATCAACCGTCGATCCATCGTCGCCCGCAGGTCCACGTTGTTCGAGCTGTGCGCGCAGTTCTTCGCCGTTTGTCCCGTCGACCCAGTAATACCGGATCTCGGTGTCAGGGTAGTCGCCGAAGGACTGTGCGCTGACAGAAGCTCCGAGTGAACCCGCCAAAAGTGCGAGCGCAGAGGCCGGCATCCTCGCTGCCATGTAGTCTCGACGCCGAAGTCGCAGCATTTCGAAGTCCATTGAGCAATACCTTTCCCAGGCGGCAGCGGTCCTCCCGTACCGATGGCACTGCAAAGACTTAAAAAGGTGTTGGTTAAGATCGCCTGACTTGGCCGCTCAACCGGCGGCTGACGCCAGCGCTTATTCTATCCCACGTGGATCAGCCGCGCTCACACCAAGTGGAGGGACGCAGTCCATGAAGTTTCTAAAATCCATCGCCGCCGCATTTGTCTTAGGCGCTGTCTCGATTGGCAGCGCGACACCTGCCTCCGCGCAGACCAGCATCGCGCTCGAGCAGGCGGAAGCGATCCGCAAGCTCGACATCATGCTGATGGTGACAAGTCTGCGATGCAGAGCAGGTGTGCATGATTTTCAGGCCGACTATTATCGTTTCGCCGCTACGCATCTCGATGAATTGAACGCCGCGAGCAGGCAGCTTCACCGCTCGCTCGCCGCTCGGCATGGCCATGTGGACGGCCGCCGCGCGCTTGATCGGCTCGGCGTGACCATGGCCAACAGTTATGGCGGTGGGCACCCCTGGCTGGATTGCGCCGGGCTGAAACAGGTGGCGCGTGAGCTGAGCGATGCGCCGGATAGTTCGGGCCTGCCGGAAGCGGCGATCCGATTGCTGTCGGCCGAGCCGATACCGCAGATGGCTGCGGATAGCCCTGACGTGCCGGTTCTTGCGACTTTGGTTCAGGCAGAGCGTTCCAGCTCAAAACTCAAACCAGGTGACGCGCGGATCGCGTATGATTTTCGCGATCGAGGCAGAGGATCTCTCGCCAATTTCGAATGAGCCTTCGTACCTTCTGTGAGAGACATATAAAGATTGCTTTATATTCTGTTTGCACCTGCGGGATCGGGTCGCTATGGGCTGCGACACTGACGACGAGACCTTTTCTCGCTGTCCAATCCCATTCAGGAGACCAACCCCGTGGCCACCGCAGCACTCGAACACGAATATATCATCAAGGATATCGGCCTTGCCCAATATGGTCGCGACGAGATCCACATCGCCGAAACGGAAATGCCGGGCCTGATGGCTCTGCGCGAAGAATATGGCGCGTCGCAGCCATTGAAGGGCGCGCGGATCACCGGATCGCTGCACATGACAATCCAGACCGCCGTTCTGATCGAAACGCTCGTGGCTCTGGGCGCGGAAGTGCGCTGGGCGACCTGCAACATCTTCTCGACACAGGATCACGCCGCAGCAGCGATCGCCGATCAGGGCATTCCGGTGTTCGCGATCAAGGGCGAAACGCTCAGCGATTACTGGGACTATGTTGGCCGCATCTTCGACTGGTCCACCGAAGCCGATCCGGACCAGACCGCCAATATCATCCTCGACGATGGCGGGGACGCCACCATGTTCGCTCTGTGGGGCGCACGGATCGAAGCCGGCGAAGAAATGCCTGCTCCGGCCAATGCCGAGGAAATCGAATTCCAGCGCGCGCTCAAGGCCTATGTTGCTGAGAAGCCCGGTTACCTCACCCGTTCTGTGAAGAACATCAAGGGCGTGTCGGAAGAGACCACCACCGGCGTAATGCGCCTGTATCAGATCGCCAAGCAGGGCAAGCTGCCTTTCCCGGCGATCAACGTGAATGACAGCGTGACCAAGTCGAAGTTCGACAACCTCTATGGTTGTAAAGAATCGCTGGTCGACGCGATCCGCCGTGCCACCGACGTGATGCTGGCCGGTAAGGTCGCCTGCGTCGCCGGTTATGGCGATGTCGGCAAGGGTTCGGCTGCCTCGCTGCGCGACGGTGGCGCCCGCGTGATGGTCACCGAAATCGATCCGATCTGCGCTTTGCAAGCAGCCATGGACGGCTACGAAGTCGTCTCGATGGACGAAGCTGTCAAGCGCGCCGACATCTTCGTGACCGCGACCGGTAACGAAGACGTGATCACCGGCGAGCACATGAAGAACATGAAGAACATGGCGATTGTGTCGAACATCGGTCACTTCGACAGCGAGATCCAGATTTCCGCGCTCGACAATTACGAGTGGAAGGAAATCAAGGACGGCACCGACATGGTCACGTTCCCCGATGGCAAGTCGATCCTGGTGCTGGCCAAGGGGCGCCTCGTGAACCTCGGCTGCGCCACCGGCCACCCGAGCTTCGTCATGAGCGCGAGCTTCACCAACCAGACGCTGGCCCAGATCGAGCTGTTCACGAAGTCGGATGAGTACGACAACGACGTCTACGTTCTGCCGAAGCACCTTGATGAAAAGGTCGCTGCGCTTCACCTCGAAAAGCTGGGCGTCGAGCTGAGCAAACTGAGCCAGAAGCAGGCCGATTATATCGGTGTGCCAGCGGAAGGTCCGTTCAAGCCGGATCATTATCGCTACTGATCACGCTCATTCGAGCGACTAAAAACGGGAAAGCCCTCGCATTTGCGGGGGCTTTTTCGTTGCAGCACGTTGCAAGCAAGGTGGCAGCGTCATAGCTGGTAGATCATGGAGTTTTCACCCATCGCGCTGGCCCTGATCGGTCTGGTCCTTGCGGCCTGGACCGTGGCGGCGGCCGTGGTGATGTTGCGCGCGAACCTGAAAGCGCGACGGATGAAGGCGCTGCAAACCTCGCTGAAGCGGATGCAGACCATGCTCGATGTCGCCCCGGCGATTCCGATGCTGGTGCGGGTCGATGGCCGGGTCGAAGCGCCGGAGCGGCTTGCGCGATGGCTCGGGCTTGAAGACATGCCGACATATCTCAGCGAACTCGATGGCGGGGAGGGGGTAGGGCTCTCCGCTCAGCAGCTTGAGGCTTTGTCGGACAAGGTCCGGCTGACGCAGAAAAGCGCGGCGCCGTTCCAGATGGCGCTGACGCCGCCGGGGTCCGGACGCAGCCTGTCGATGCAGGGCGCTCTCGCCGACCCGCAGGTTTCCCCCGGCGGAGCGGCGCTGGTATGGGTGTTCGACTTTTCCGAAAGCGAAGACGAACTGTCGCGCCTGCGCTCCAAGGCCGCGCGGGCGGAGGGCGATTTTGCCGCTCTGGTCGGGCTGATCGAAGCGGCGCCAGTGCCGATGTGGTTCCGGGGGAGCGACATGCGGCTGCAACTGGTCAATCAGGCCTATGTCGATGCGGTCGGAGCGGAGAGCGCCGAGGCGGTCGTGCGCGAACAGATCGAGCTGCTGGAAGACGAAGACGGGCGCACTCCGGTTGAGATTGCACGAGCAGCGCTCGAAAACCAGAACAAGACCGAGCGCACCGTCGCGGCAACCATTCATGGTGCGCGCCGGAGCCTGCGGGTGAGCGACCTGCCGCTGGGACGCGAGGGCGTCGCCGGATACGCCATCGACATCGAAGAACAGCAGCAACAGGCGCGCGAATTCCGCGCCTTCCGCGATGCGCAGCGCGCGATGCTCGATCAATTATCGGTCGGGGTAGCGCTGTTCGATGCCGACGAGCAATTGGCCTTCGCCAACCGCCCGTTCCGTCGGGTGTTCGAAGTGACCAGCGAAATGATCGAGCAACAATTGCCGTTCGAACGTTTTCTCGCCGATGCACGCGAACGCGGCAAGACTCCCGAAGTGCGCGACTTCCCCGAATGGCGGCGCGACCATATCGGCTGGTTTGGCCAGCCCGACACGCAGGAAGAGGCATGGCCGCTGCCCGGCGGCACGCATCTGCGCATTGTCGCGCAGCCGATGCCCGATGGCGGACTGGTCCTGATTGCCGAGGACCGTACCGAGCAGCTTGCGCTTTCGGCGACGCGCGACACATTGCTGCGCACTCGCACGGCGACGCTGGACAGCCTGTTCGAGGCTTTGGCGATCTTCGCGCCCGATGGGTCGGTGCAATTGTGGAACCGCAGCTTTGCCGGGACATGGGGGCTGTCGTCCGAGTTTCTCGACACGCATCCGAGCGCCGATGACCTGCTCGAAGCGATTGGTGAGAATCTTAGGCGCCCCAAGGAAGCGCAGGAGATCGGTGCGGTCGTCCGCGCCGCGACGCTCGATCGATCCGAAAAAGGCGGCCGGGTAGAGCTGTCGGATGGTCGCACGCTGCAATTCGCGGGCATCCCGCTGCCCGACGGCAATGGCTTGCTGACCGTGCTCGATATCACCGACTCGCAAAAGGCGGAGAAAGCGTTGCTCGAACGTGCCGCCGCGCTTGAAGAGGCGGATGCGGTGAAGGCCCGGTTCCTGGCGAACATGAGCTATGAATTCCGCACGCCGCTGACGACGATTGGCGGCTATGCCGAGCTGCTCAAGAGCGGCGCGGCAGGCGAGATGGGCGAGCAGGGCGATGAATATGTCGATGCGATCCTGTCATCGGTGGAGCGCCTGACCGAACAGGTCGAAAACGTGCTGGATCTGTCGCAAAGCGAGGCCGGTTTGCTGCCGATCACGAAGGAAGAGATCGACCTGCTCGGCTTCCTGACCAAGCTGGTGCGCGAGCGCGAACAGGCGATCATCTCCGGAGGGCTGGGGCTCGACCTAAAAGGCAGGCGAAAACGGATGGCGCAGGCCGATCCGCGCCAGATGGGCCGTGCGGTGGGCAACCTGCTCGACAATGCGATTGCAGGCACGCCCGAAGGCGGCAAGATATTGATCGAGATATTGAAACCCGAAGAAGGCAGCGGATGGAGCGCCGCTTTCGTCATCTCCGACGATGGCGCCGGGATGAGTGCCGAGGAGCTGGAGCGCGCGATCGGTGGCGAGCGGCGCGATGAAGACGGGGCGCTCGAACGGCGGCAAGGCCTAGGCATCCCGCTCGCGCGGCAATTGGTCGAAGCGCATGGCGGCAGACTGGAACTCACCAGTGAAGAAGGCGTGGGCACCGCCGCGATCATCTACCTGCCGTGACCCCAATTGCACTGCCCGATCTTGCTGCGATGGAGAACTATGGTGCGGCGATTGCAGGCAAATTGCGCGCCGGAGACGTGGTTGCACTCACTGGCGGACTCGGCGCGGGCAAGACGACGCTGGCCCGCGCGATCATCGCCGGGCTAGGCTATTCAGGCGAGGTGCCATCGCCCACATTCACGATCATCGAGGCGTATGACGCACCGCCACTGTCGCTGCCGATCGTTCACGCCGATTTCTATCGGTTGGAGCACCCGTCCGAACTGGCTGAGCTGGGTCTGGATGACTATCGCGAGGGGGCTGCACTGATAGCTGAATGGCCTGACCATGCGGGCGGTTTCGCGCATGAGCCTGCGTGCCTGTCGATCATGCTGGAGAGGGCGCAAAAGGCAGCGTCAAAAGATGAGGATGCAGGCCGGATTGCGATTGTCGATCCGGGCGCGGATTGGCTAGGGCGGTTGCCATGAGCGATTTGCCTGAAGGCCTGCATGAATTTCTCGCGAGCGCGGGGTGGGACGATGCCGCGATCCATGCGATCCCTGGCGATGCGTCGTTCCGGCGCTATTTCCGTCTGCGCCGTGCGGATGGGTCGGGAGCGATGCTGATGCATGCCCCGCCGCCGCATGAAGATCCCGAACCGTTCCTGAAGGTCGCCAAGTGGCTAAGCGACCACCGGATGCGTGCCCCGGAGATTTTGGCGGCGGATGCGGCGCAGGGCTGGGTGCTGCTGGAAGATTTCGGCGATGATCGGATGCGCGATTGGCTCGATCTCAATCCGCATGGCGAACAGGCCGCTTACGAGGCGGCGATCGATGCTCTTGTGGATTTGCATCAGCATCCGGCCGGGCCTTTCGACGCGTATGACATGCCGACCTATCAGCGGGAGGCGGGCTTGCTGATCGAGTGGTACTGTCCGGCGCATGGCCTGGATGTGGATGTCGCCGGGTATGCCTCTGCCTGGGAGACCGCGCTCGCCCCGATGATGCCTCGCCAGCAGCGCGGCGTAACGGTGCTGCGCGACTATCATGCGGAAAACATCATGCTGCTCGGCGATCCGGCCACGCGGGCACCACAGGGCCTCATAGATTTTCAGGACGCGCTGGTCGGCCATCCGGCCTACGATCTTGTCTCGCTGTTGCAGGATGCGCGGCGCGATGTTTCCGAAGAGCTCGAAGCGGCCATGCTGGTCCGTTATCAGGAGCGCGCCTCTGCCGACGCAGACTTCGCAGCGGACTATGCGAGACTGGGCGCGCAGCGGAATGCCAAGATCGTCGGTATCTTCACGCGGCTGTACAAGCGCGATGGCAAACCGCGCTACCTCGATTTCATCCCAAGGGTCTGGACCGCGATGGAGCGCGACCTCGCGCATCCCGCTTTGGAGCCGGTCGCGGACTGGTTTGCGGCCAACATCCCCGATGAACTGCGCAAATCGGGCGGAGGTACGATTTCGTGAGCGAAACGAAGCCGCATCTGGTCAGCGATACTGCCATGGTGATGGCGGCCGGGCTGGGCAAGCGGATGCGCCCGCTCACCGCCTCGCAACCCAAACCGTTGGTGCGAGTCGCTGGCAAGCCGCTGGTCGATCACGCGCTCGACCGGCTGGCCGATGCGGGTGTCACGCGGGCAGTGGTGAATGTGCACTACCTCGCCGACGCACTTGAGGCGCATGTGTTGGAGCGCAAAGCCCCCCAAGTCATCATCTCGGACGAGCGTGACGCGCTGCTCGAAACCGGTGGCGGGCTGATCAAGGCCCGCGAGCATCTGCCCGATCCGTTTTTCTGCCTGAATGCGGACAATATCTGGCTCGAAGGGCCGCGTGATGCGTTTCACGATCTTTCCGTCCGCTGGAACGCGGATGAGATGGACGCGCTGCTGCTGGTCGTCCCGCATGCTCGCGCAAGCAATTTCGGTGGTCCGGGTGATTTCTACATGGACCCGCGCGGCAAGCTAAGCCGACGCAAACCTGGCCGGATCGCCCCGTTCATCTACACGGGTATTCAGCTGATTTCGCAGCGACTTCTGCGCGATGCGCCGGAGGGGAAGTTCTCGACCAATATCCTCTGGAACCGTGCGATCGAGGAAGAGCGCCTGTTCGGCCTCTCCTTCACCGGTCAGTGGTTCGAAGTCGGCACGCCGCAGGCCATCGCGCCCACCGAAGACGCGCTCAAGCGTGGGTGAACGGCAAGAGCCAAGCGTCTATTCGATCGCCGCGCATCGCGGCTTTGCCGATGCGCTGGTCGCGGGGCTGGTGCCGCGCTACGCCGATGGCGATCTTGGTCTGGCACGCCTTACGCTGCTGGTTCCGAGCACTCGCGCCGCGCGCACCATTTCCGAGGCTTTCATCCGGCATTCGGGCGAAAGCGGCAGTGCCGGACTGCTTATGCCGCGCATGGTCACGGTGGGCGATCTGGATCTAGACGAGGCGCTGGGCAACCTGCTCGATCCGCTGGGCGCGACCGATATTCCCCCGGCGGTCGAGCCGACGCGGCGCTGGCTGGAACTTGCCGAATTGCTGGCCGAGGAATTGGCTGCGCAAGGCAAAGCTGCGCTGCCCGGTGCGGCGAGGCTGCGCATGGCACGCGATCTCGCCCGTACGATGGACCGCCTGCTGGTCGAAGACGTGCCGCCAGAGGCGCTGCTTGACGAAGATGTGCTCGATCTGGAGCCCAGTCTAGCGGGGCATTGGCAGGAGTCGGTGCGGCTGTTCGCGCGGGTCCAGATGCGCTGGCGCTTCCGGCTGGAAGAGCGCGGGGAAATCGACGCGGCGACGCGGCGCAATCTGCTGTTCGACCGTGCGGCAAAGCGCTGGCGCAAAGAGCCACCGTCAACGCCGGTCGTGGCGGCAGGGGTAACCAGCGCCGCGCCCGCGCTCGCCCGGATGCTGCGCGCGATTTCCGATGCGCCGAACGGCGCGGTGATCTTGCCCGATCTTGATCTTGCCATGAGCGATGCCGCTTGGGACGAATTGGGCCGGGCAGGCGCCGCTGTCGAGCCGGGTGGGCAGACTTTCGGCCAATCCGACGCGTTCACCCATCCGCAATATCACCTCAAATTGCTGCTTCAGCGCATGGGCGTCGCGCGCGAAGAAGTCCGGCCCTGGCATCGAAAGGGGCTTTCGGCAGCGGAGCCAGCACGCTCGCAAGCGATCAGTTCGCTGTTCCTGCCACCCGAGGCGAGCAAGTCGTGGATCGGGCTTGAGCCGGACAAGCGTCGGCTATCCGGTGTTCGGCTGATGACGAGCGCCACTGCCGAGGAAGAAGCGCAGGCGATGGCGTTGCTGGTGCGGGAGGCCGTTGAGGAACCTGCCAAACGCATCGCGGTTATCACCGCGGATCGCTCGCTCGCGCGGCGGGTGGTGCAGCATCTGGCGCGGTGGAATATTGCAGCGGACGATTCCGCCGGTCGCCCGCTATCGTTGACGCCCGCAGGACGGCTGCTGGCGCTGCTGGCCGAGATTGCATCGCACGGGCTGGCCCCTCCCGCGTTGATCGGAACACTCGCGCATCCACTGATCCGGTCCGATAATAGCGATGACCGCCGTGCGTGGCTTTCCAACCTGCGCAAGTTCGAGCGCGCCTTGCGAGGGCCGTCTCCGGCACCCGGATTCGATCCTTTGCGTATTGTCGCGAAAGATGCGGGCGTCGAAGAATGGTGGGATGGGGTCGAAGCGGTGCTCGCGCCGCTGCTTGCGACCGATGAAGAAGTCGCGCTTGCCGACGCGCTGGACGGATTGGTTGTGGCTGCCGAGACCTTGTCTAGCGAAGCCGCGTGGTCCCGCGAAGATGGTCGAGCGCTCGCAAATCTGGTCGAGGACATCCGCTTGCACGCGCGTGAGATTGGCAGCCAGATCGCGCCTGGCGATCTCGCAGGCGTGCTGCGCGATGCGATGGATGAGGTTGCCGTGCGGCCTCCGTATGGCGGACATCCGCGCGTCGCCATTTACGGGCTGCTCGAATCCCGCATGGCCCGCGCGGACCTAGTCATCTGTGGTGGGCTGAATGAAGGCAGCTGGCCGCAATCGCCCGGTCCCGATGCCTTGCTCGCGCCCGGCGTTTTGCGGGCGCTGGGTGTGCCCGGTTCCGAGTTCCGGATCGGCCTTGCAGCGCATGACCTTGCCGGAGCGATGGGCGCGCCTGAAGTGGTGCTGAGCCGCTCGCAGCGCGACGCCGATGGGCCGACGATTCCCTCACGGTTTCTGCTTCGAGTCGAAGCACTGCTCGGCGATCTGGCCAAAAACTATCGCGAAACCGCCATTCCCGCGATGCTCCCCCAGATTGATCGCGCGCCGCCTCCGGCAGAACCGTATCCACGGCCCGCGCCGCGCCCGTCCGCGCAGCAGCGCAGCGTCGATATCAAGGTGACTGCGCTCGACCGGTTACTGGGTGACCCGTACCAGTTTTACGCGCAGGAGATATTGGGGCTGCGCTCGCTCGATCCGCTTGCCGCCGATCCGTTCAGCGATCCCGCCTTGCGAGGCACATTGGTGCACGATATTCTGGATGCCTGGCACAAGGCGCGCTTGGACCAGCCGGACCTCGCGATCGTGCCGTTCGCCGAAGCCCGGCTGCGCGAGGCCAATCCGCATCCGCTGCTCTGGGGTTTGTGGAGGCCGCGCATGATGGTCGCGCTGGAGCGGTTTGAGCAATGGGTCGACGAGGCGCGCGCCGAGGGTCGCGAAGTTCTGACCACCGAAGCCAAGGGCGGCATGATTTTCGACGGGGTAAGGGTGCGTGGTCGTGTGGATCGGATCGACCGCCTGCCTGACGGCACCCTCGCGATCGTCGATTACAAGACCGGCGGCCCGCCCAGCGCTGCACAGGTCGAGGCTGGCTATGCGCTGCAATTGGGGCTGCTCGGCATGATCGCCGAAAGGGGTGATTTCGAAGGGCTGTCGGGCTCAGCGACCGCGTTCGAATATTGGTCCTTGGCCAAGAAGCAGGGTGAGTTCGGCTATGTCGATGTGCCGATGAAGGTTGGCAACAAACGTTCCGGCCTGTCGCCCGACGAATTCCTTCCTCACCATGAGGCCAAGCTCGCCGAAGCGATCCGTCGTTTCATCAAAGGCAGCGCGCCGTTTACAGCGAAAGAAAACCCCGATTACCCCGGCTATACCGATTACGATCAACTGATGCGGTTGGAGGAATGGGCCGTTGGGCTTGGCGCTCCGGCTGAGGATGACGCATCGTGAGCGGTGGGGGCGGGCAGGTCTTCCCACTCGCGGGCAATCAGCGCGGCGCGGTTGAACCGCGCGACAATGTGTGGCTGTCGGCCTCGGCTGGCACAGGCAAAACGCAGGTGCTTTCTGCACGCGTCCTCCGGTTGCTGCTGCGCAAGGACGTCGATCCCTCGCAGATCCTTTGCCTTACTTTTACCAAGGCAGGCGCAGCAGAGATGGCCAATCGCATCAATGCGGTGCTCGCAAGATGGGTCCGGCTGGAGCCAGGCAGACTTGCGCAAGAGCTCGATCATCTCGGCGCGGATATCGATCCCGATACCCAAGCGCGGGCGCGGACATTGTTTGCCAGCGTGCTCGATTGCCCCGGAGGCGGGCTGCGCATCGACACGATCCACGCCTTCTCGCAATGGCTGTTGGCCAATTTCCCAACCGAAGCCGACTTGCCGCCCGGTGCCCGCCCGATGGAAGATCGCGAGCGCGAACTGCTGGCCCGCGATGTGCTCGCCGATATGCTGAGCGAGGCTGAGCGGGTCGGGGATACTGCGCTGCTCGATGGCGTGAGCCTGTTCACCACGCGCAAAGACCCGGCGGCGCTCCGCGGTTGGTTGATGCGCTGTGCGAGCCATGCCGAGATGTGGGAAGGGCCGGGAAGCTGGCAGCCCCCGATGCGACCGCGCGTGCTACGCCTGTTGGGTATTCCGGCGGATGCAGGCGATAATTGGGTCGCCGAGGTTCTCAGCCCCGACACATTTCCCGATCATCAACTGCGCACGATGCTGCCAACGCTCAAGGACTGGAACGCCAAGGGTGGGCGCGAAAGCAGCGCCTTTATCGAACGCTGGCTGGGATTGGAGCTGGCGGACCGGATGGATGCGGTCGATGGCTTTTACAACACCCTGCTGACCAAGAAGGGCACGCCGCGCAGTATGGCGACCCCAGCCAAGGTCGATCCGCAATTCCCCGAGCGCCAGCAGGAAATCGCTGAGGCTATCGAATTGCTGGCGGAGCGCCGCGCGCTGCTCGACCTCGCCGACCTGCTCACCCCCGCGCTCGAACTGGGGCGCGCATTTGCCTTGCGGTGGCAGGAAGCCAAGCTGCGCGAAAGCCTGCTCGATTTCGACGATCTCATTCGCAAGGCTGCCGACCTGCTGAAGGGAAGCATCGCCGCCGACTGGATCCGCTACAAGCTCGATCGCCGTTTCGACCACATCCTGATCGACGAAGCGCAAGACACCAACCAGGCGCAGTGGGACATCGTCTTCGCGCTGATCGATGACTTCTTCACCGGCGAAGGCGCGGCGGGCGACAAGCTGCGCACGATTTTCACCGTGGGCGATTATAAGCAGGCGATCTTCGGGTTCCAGGGCACCAGTCCGGAAAACTTTGCCAAGGCTCGCGAGAAGGTGCGTCGTCAGATCGAAGCCGCGAGCGAGAACGCGGCGGGCATGCGCGACAGGCGGATCATCCCGACATGGCGGCCATTCGATCTCGGGCAGTCCTTCCGCACGTCGAATCCCGTTTTGCAATTCGTCAACCGGGCGATCGATGCACTCGGGCATGAAGCGTTCGGGCTCGACACGCCGCCGGAACCGCATGCTGGAGCTGATCGACCGGGACTGGTGACGTTATGGAACCCTGTTCGCGGCGCAGCCGATCACGCTGATATCGACGATGACGCCAGAAACGAAGAGCGCGATTGGCTGCCCCGGCACGACACTCTGCTGGCGGATCGGATCGCAGAGCAAGTGCGGCGCTGGGTCAGCGAGGAGGAGCCGTTCGTACTCGCCAAAGGCGATCTGCATCGCAACGCACGGGCTGGCGATGTGATGGTGCTGGTGAGGAAGCGCCGCGAACTCGCCGCGCAGATTGTCGCGCAATTGCATGCCAAGGGGGTCGCGGTTGCGGGTGTCGACCGGCTTCGGCTGGGCGCGCCGCTGGTGGTGAAAGATCTGATGGCGGCGCTGCGCTTCGCCGCGCAACCGCTCGACGACCTTTCGCTGGCGAACCTGCTCGCTTCGCCCTTGATTGGCTGGACGCAGGACGATCTGCTCGAACACGTTCCTCGTGGCGCTAAAATCCGACTGTGGGAGCATCTTCGCTCGTCAGAGGCTCCCTTGGTTCGGGAAACCTGCGAACAGTTAAAGCCTCTGCTGGCGCGCGCCGATTTCGAAACCCCGCAAGCCTTGCTCGCATGGCTGCTGACCGGGCCGTTTGAGGGGCGTGCAAAGCTAGTGTCGCGGCTCGGGCGGGAGGCGAATGATCCGATCGATGAGCTAGTGAACGCCGCCTTTGCCTACGAAGCGGCGCATGTGCCCAGCCTCGCGGGCTTTCTCGAATGGTTCGATGCAGGCGAGGGCGAGCTGAAACGCGATCCCGATGACGCAGGCGGTCAAGTGCGGGTGATGACCGTGCATGGCTCAAAGGGTCTGCAAGCGCCAATCGTGATCCTCGCCGATGCCACGGGCAGGCCGGGGCAGGGCGGCGATCTGACGCTCGACGATGCTCCTTTGGGCGAGGATGCGACACGTCAAGTGCCGCTCCCCGCCCTTGCGAATGCAGAGAAAGTCGGGCCGGTCCAGGAGGCCGATGAGCGGGCATCGATAGCCGAGATGCAGGAGCACTGGCGGCTGCTCTATGTCGCGATGACGCGGGCAGAGGAAGCGTTGTTCATAGGCGGATCGCTTGGGCCGAGGGAGAAGAACGGACCGCCCGAAGACAGCTGGTATGCGAAACTGGAGCCGGTGTTCGATATGCCAGCGCTCGACGATGCGCTTTGGGGTGCGCGGCGCGAATGGGGTTATCGCGCCGACCCGCTGGTCGGGTCTGACCGCACGTCGGAGAAGCAAGCTGTCGCTGAACTTCCCGCTTGGGCCACCACGCTCATCGGCCCCGAACCGCGCCCTCCACGTCCGCTCGCACCGAGCGCTGCTGGTGAAGAGCAGGGCGCAGACCCACCGCTGTCTCCCGATGCCGCGAAGATCGCCGCGCGGCGCGGGGTGCTGATCCATCGCTTGCTGGAACGGCTGCCTGATCTGGCGGTCGAAGAGCGCTTTGAAAAGGGCACGGCATGGCTGGCGCGTCAGGGTCGGGACATCGACGAGGATACGCGGCGCGAAATGCTTGAGAGCGCCTGCCGCGTGCTCGACCATCCGGATTTTCGCGACATTTTCTCTGCCGCCGCGCTGGCGGAGGTTCCCCTTGCCGCGACGATCGGCGGAGTGGTCGTGTCCGGTATCGCGGACCGTTTGCTCGTTACCGACGACACCGTCACCGTCGTCGATTTCAAGACAAGCCGCCGCCCGCCGCACAGCGCCGATGCGATTTCCACCGCGACGCTAAAACAAATGGCTGCCTATGTCGCCGCGCTTGAAGCGATTTATCCGGGGCGCACGATCCGCGCAGCTGTGCTCTACACCCAGACGCCGCAACTGTTCGAAATCGACGCTGCGCAGTTGCGGTTACACAAGGATCGTTTGGGCGATGCGCAGGATTCCTATGGCCCCCAAGAGGCTGACGCATATTGAGTGAGGGGCGCTGCCACCCTAAGTCATAGACAACACAAAATCAGGAGAAGCCATCATGGCCACCGTCAACGTCACCGACGACAATTTCAAAACCGATGTGCTGGAAAGCGACAAGCCCGTACTGGTCGATTTCTGGGCCGAATGGTGCGGACCGTGCAAGATGATCGCTCCCGCGCTTGAGGAAATCAGCGAAGAGCTGGGTGAAAGTGTCACCATCGCCAAGATGGACATCATGGAAAACACCGGCATTCCCGCCGATATGGGCGTGCAGTCGATTCCGCTGATGGTGCTGTTCAAGAATGGCGAGCCGGTCGCGCGCAAGGTTGGCGCAGCACCGAAAGGCCAGCTTAAAGAATGGCTTGAAGGCGAACTTTCCGCTTGATTCTATGGGCTGGGTGCGATCACCCGGCCCACGAATTCATCCCAGATCGCCGGGCTTGATGCCCCCACCAGGCCTTTAAAGTCACTGGGCTTTCCATACTCGTCGACGCGGTATTCGCTGCCGTCGAGCCGCGCGGCCTTGCCGCCCGCTTCGTTCAGCCAAAGCACCCCTGCGGCGTGATCCCAGGCATAGGTGCGCTTGAAGCTCGACACGTCGTTTTCGCCGAGCGCTAGGCGCGGATATTGCTCGGCGGCGCAGCGGGGTATGTCGACCAGCGAATAGTGCGGGGCGAGTTTGGCATCGACCTGAGCGCGCTGGTCTTCGGTTAGAAACATGCGCGAGATTGCAGCGACAGGAGTGTCGTTGCCGGTCGTCTTTGCTGTGACGCGCTGCCCGTCCACAAACGCGCCTTCGCCCGCTTTTGCGTGACAGAACCGATCCTTGTTCGGGTCGTAGATCCATCCTGCCACGGCTTTTCCCGCATCGGCCAACGCTACGATGATGCCGAACGGCTCCTTGCCTTCGGTGAAGTTGGCGGTGCCGTCGAGCGGATCGATGATCCAGCACTGGCCAGAGAGATGCTCCAGAACACTTTCGTCGGCATGCACCGCCTCTTCACCGACGACAGCCACACCGGGCGCAAGCTTGGTTAGAGCGTCGGTCAGGAAACTCTCAACTTCGCGATCGACTACGGTGACCGGGTCATCCTCGCCCTTCATCTCGATATCGTTATCGCCAAGCGCCCGGAACCGCGGCAGCATCGAGCGTTCGGCTGCGAACTTCAGCAGGTCGCGAATTTCGTCATCGAGCGCGCTCATTGGAAGATATTGGTATCTGCACTAAATTGGGCTAGCGTTGATAGCATGAACGCACCTTTCGGTCATAATCGGTCAAAAAATTCGCAAGGGGGGCGAATGTACGCCATCGTCTTTGATCTAGATACAGCGACATTGGAGCAGACGTACCCGAATGCAAGCTGGCGCAATGCGTACCAGGACATTCGTTCGGTTCTTGAAGATCGTGGCTTTGAATGGCAGCAAGGTTCGACATACTTTGGGAACGAAAAGATCACTGCGGTCGACTGTGTTTTGGCTGCTCAAGAGCTTAAACGTCTTTATTCGTGGTTTCAGCCATCCGTTCGCGATATTCGGATGTTACGCATCGAAGAGAATAACGACCTCGGGCCTGCACTAGGCTAGGAGCGATAATCCGCGTTGATCGAGATATATCCGTGGGTGAGATCGCAGGTCCAAACGGTTGCGCGGCCTTCGCCCAGGCCCAGCTCGATGGCGAGGTCGATGTCCTGTCCCTTGAGGTGTTCAGCCACCGGTGTTTCGTCATAATCCTCGATCGGCAGACCATCGCGCGCCGCCCAAACGCCTCCGAAAGCAATCGAGAGCCTGTCACGATCGGCGGGCTCACCAGCTTTCCCCACAGCCATCACTACGCGACCCCAGTTGGCGTCTTCGCCTGCGATGGCGGTCTTCACTAGCGGTGAGTTCGCGACTGCCAGCCCGATGCGCCGCGCGCTATCGTCGCTCGCCGCTCCTGACACACGCACGGTGATGAACTTCGACGCGCCTTCGCCATCGCGCACCACCAGATGAGCAAGCTGACGGCACAGATCGGTTAGGGCAGCGGCAAAGGCATCGGAGCCGGGGCTATCCCAATTCTCTATCCGCGCATGTTCTGCCTTGCCGGTCGCAAAGGTGAGCACGGTGTCGCTGGTCGACGTGTCTCCGTCCACCGTGATGCAGCTGAAGGTCTCGCCATTGGCGTTTGTCAGCAGTTCTTGCAGAAAGGCGGGCGCGACATCCGCGTCGGTGAAGATATAGCCGAGCATCGTCGCCATGTCGGGCGCGATCATGCCTGAACCCTTGATGATGCCGACCAGTTCGACCCGCGTCTCGCCGATCATGGCGGAGGTTTGCGCGCCCTTGGCGAACGTGTCGGTCGTGGCGATTGCCTTGGCAACGTCCTCCCAGCCGCAAGGTTTGGCGGCAAGGGCGGCGGCCACGCCAGCTTGCGCCGTGTCCTTGGGCAGAGGTACGCCAATTACCCCGGTGGACGAGACAAACACGTGTTCGGGTGCGCAATCGAGACTCTCACCGACCTGCGCCATGATTGCCTCAACCGCTTCACGCCCGCGATAGCCGGTAAAGGCATTGGCGTTCCCGGCATTGACAACCAGCGCGCGCGCTTTGCCGGATTTCACCTGTTCGCGCCCCATCTCGACCTCGCTTGAGGCGCAGGCGCTCTGCGTGAAGACGCCTGCGACGGACGTCCCTTCATCGACCTCCACCAGAGTCAGGTCAGCGCGGTCCCAATCCTTGTACCCGGCACGAACTGTGCGCAATGTGACACCAGCGATTGCCTGCATGCCGGGGAAGGGCAAAGCTAACGGAGATGTTTCGATATCCATGATGCCATTCGCCCTAATCGGCAAAGCGGTATGTCGCAATCGAACACCATTGTCTTTTGCAAATGGGTTCTTCTGCGATTGGGTTCTTTTGCGTCCGGCTTCACCGGGTTAGGGTGCGTCATGAAAAATCGAATCTTGCTCGTCCCGGCAATCGGATTGCTTGCCACCACCACCACACCCATCTCAGCGCAAGATGCGAATGGGGATGATGGCGAATTCGAAGGGTCTCGATTGGGCGTCCCAGCGTCACCGCCAGCGCCCATCGTCCCTCCGCCTGCGCCGCCAGTTTTGCTGCTTCCCCCTCCTCCTGCTCCGGCACCACCGGCAGACTATGCGCGCACTCCGACTCCGGTGGATTGGCAGAGCATCGTACCGCAACCTGCCGACTATCCGGGCGAGGCGTGGATTGCCGGGGACGCAGGCGTTGTTTCCTATTCCGTTCGAGTATCGCCGGATGGCAAGCCGTTTGATTGCACGGTGCTTGAAAGTTCCGGCTCTGCTGCACTCGACGCAAAGACATGCGAAATTGTGATGGAGCGCGGAGATTTCGAACCTGCACTCGATAATGACGGAAATGCCATCGAAGGCATCTTCAGGGAAATGCATCGCTGGGTGAAACGCGAGCCGGAGTTTCCCGGTACCTTGCAGGTCTCGGTTCGCTTTATTCTGGATGAGAACGGTCTCACGCAAAATTGCGAGATCCTCGAAATGAGTGGGGCAATGTCGGACAGTATGCGGCGGAGCCTTGAGCGCGAGCCTTGTCCGGGTATGGCTCGCCCTGCACCTGGGCTCTACCGCGACGAAAACGGCAATCCTGTGGCGAAGCGAGTGACCGTGACCTTCAACGTCGAGGTTGAGGATCTGGTCGAGTAATGTTGGCCCAAGTGCGATAGCGTGCAATTTTGCCAGCTTTGGAAGTGGACGCGCGCGGCGAAAATCCTTATCTAACATTGCGTGACGCGTAGTATTATCGCCCTCTTGGCCCTTTTATCGGGTCTCGCTGCACTCGGCAGCCCTGCGCATGCGTCTACGATCGACGCAATCGCTTGCGATATCGGCGTCTCGGCAGAGGCCAGCGCGGATAAGATAGGCACGCCCGCTGAGGTTCGAGAGGCGACCAAAAAGCGTCCGGCACGTTGCCACACGGTCAAGACACCAAAACGGTATCCGCTGCCGCAATCGTTGCAGGTGCCTGTGGCGATGGGGATTGAACGCGCCTACGAATAGGCCGCGTTAAAGAATTCCTATCGTAACACGCAGCCGTCGCGGCGCGTAATCTCATCCAGTTTCGGCCTTTGTCACGCGCTTTGCGGGCCATCTCCATTTCAGGACTCCACCCATGCTCAACACCCTAGCCAAGTCGATCTTCGGTTCGTCCAACGAACGTTACGTCAAGAAGGTCAGCAAGGTCGTCAATGAAATCAACGCTCTTGAAGATCAGATCAAGGCGATGTCGGACGATGAACTGAAGGCGCAGACGGACAAGTTCCGCGGACTGCTCGATGGCGGGGCGGAGCTCGACGATATCCTGCCCGAAGCTTTCGCAACCGTTCGCGAAGCCTCGATACGGGTGTTCGGCATGCGCCATTTCGACGTGCAGATGGTCGGCGGGATCGTGCTGCATCGTGGTGAGATCGCCGAAATGCGTACGGGTGAGGGTAAGACCCTGATGGCGACGCTGGCGGTCTATCTCAACGCGATCGAGGGCAAGGGCGTCCACGTCATCACCGTCAACGATTACCTCGCCACGCGCGATGCCGAATGGATGGGGCAGCTGTACAACTGGATGGGCCTGACGGTCGGCGTGATCATCCCCAAGATGGACGAATATTCGAAGCGCGACGCCTATAACGCCGATATTACCTACGGCACGAACAACGAATTCGGCTTCGATTATCTGCGCGACAATATGAAGCATGAACGCAGCCAGATGGTGCAGCGCCCGTTCAATTACGCCATCGTCGATGAGGTCGATTCCATTCTGATCGACGAGGCACGCACGCCGCTGATCATCTCCGGTCCGACCGAGGACAAGTCCGATCTCTATGTGAAGCTGGACGAGGTGGCGAAGGAGATCCCGGAGGACTGGTACGACAAGGATGAAAAGAACAAGAATATCCAGCTGAACGAAGATGGGCTGGATCAGGTCGAAGCGCTGCTGATCGAAAAAGGGCTGCTGGAAACCGAGAACCTCTACGATGTCGAGAACACGCAGGTCGTCCACCACCTCGATCAGGCATTGAAGGCGGTGCACATGTTCCGCCGCGACGATCATTACATCGTGAAGGACGACAAGGTCGTCATCATCGACGAGTTCACCGGCCGCATGATGGACGGGCGGCGTTGGTCGAACGGTCTGCACCAGGCGGTTGAAGCCAAGGAAGGCGTCAAAATCGAGCCTGAGAACCAGACGATGGCCTCGATCACCTTCCAGAACTATTTCCGCATGTATCCCAAGCTTGCCGGGATGACCGGTACGGCGGCGACCGAAGCGGCTGAATTCTGGGACGTCTACAAGGTCAACGTGGTCGAAATCCCGACCAACCTGCCGGTCCAGCGGATCGACGAGGAAGACGAATTCTACAAGAACACGATGGACAAGTTCCAGGCCATCGCGAAGGCCATCAAGGAGAAGTACGACATCGGTCAGCCGATCCTTGTCGGCACGGTCTCGATCGAAAAATCCGAATTGCTCAGCCAGTTCCTCGACAAGGAAGGCGTCAAGCACGAAGTCCTGAACGCGCGCCAGCACGAACGCGAGGCACATATCGTCGCGCAGGCGGGCCGTCTGGGCGCGGTTACCATCGCCACCAACATGGCCGGTCGCGGGACCGACATCCAGCTGGGCGGTAACCTCGAATTCCGCATCGGTGATGAGCTGGGCGATCTGGAAGACGGCCCTGAAAAGGACGCAGCCATCGCCAAGCTGACCGAGGAAGTGGCCGAGGAAAAGCGCAAGGTTCTGGAAGCAGGCGGATTGTTCGTGCTCGGCACCGAACGCCACGAATCGCGCCGGATCGACAATCAGCTGCGCGGCCGTTCAGGCCGTCAGGGCGACCCCGGCCTTTCGCGTTTTTACCTGTGCCTCGAAGACGATCTGCTGCGCATCTTCGGCCCCGATACGCTGTTCTCGAAGATGATGAACTCCAACCTCGAAGATGGCGAGGCGATAGGGTCGAAATGGCTTTCAAAGGCAATCGAGACCGCGCAGAAAAAGGTCGAATCCCGCAATTACGACGCGCGTAAGCAGGTCGTCGAATACGATGACGTGATGAACGACCAGCGCAAGGTCATCTATGAACAGCGCGGCGAGATCATGGAATCCGAAACCGTCGACGATGTGGTGGTCGACATGCGCCACGACACGATCAACGCGCTCGTCGCCAACGCCTGCCCGCCGGGGTCATATCCCGAGCAGTGGGACATTGCAGGCCTCAAGGAAAAGGTCGCCGAAGTGTTCGGCATAGAGCCCGCGATGGACGAGTGGCTGGAAGAAGATCAGGTCGAACCCGAAATCATCGAAGAGCGGCTGCGGTTGCAGACCGACGAGATGATGGACGCCAAGGTCGAAAAATACGATGCGACGATCTGGCGCTCGGTCGAAAAGCAGGTGCTGCTCGAGCGGCTCGACTATCACTGGAAAGAACACCTCGCGACTCTCGATGCGCTGCGTCAGGTGATCTGGATGCGCGGGATCGCGCAGAAGCAGCCGATCAACGAATACAAGCAGGAAGCGTTCGGCCTGTTCGAGACGATGCTCGATACTTTGCGCGAGAATGTGACCGGTCGCCTGTTCCGCGCCGAGTTGCAATTCGCTCAGCCGGAAACGGAATCGCTGCCCGACCTGCCGGACTTCCTCACCGGCCATATCGACCCGCTCACCGGCCTCGAAAACTCGAACGACGGTGATGGCTCGGCAGATCGACCGGAGTTGTTCGGCTCGCTCGCTGGCAGCCCTCGTGCCGCATCGGGGCCGGGCGGTGCGAACACCGACAACCCCTATGCGAACCTCGATGTCAGCCGCAATGCGCCGTGCCCATGCGGTAGCGGCAACAAGTACAAGCATTGCCACGGAGCAGCTGGCGCCAAAACGCCTGCCTGATCCGCTGATGAGGCGGATGAGGGGCGGCACGGAATGATCGGAGCGGTGCCGCTCGCGCTGGCGTTCGCCTTTTTTCTGACGGCGCTGCTGTATGCGGCGGTCGGGTTCGGGGGCGGGTCGACCTATGCCGCGCTGCTGGCGCTGTCGGGGCTCGATTACCGGCTGTTGCCGATGGTCGCGCTGGCCTGCAATATCGTGGTCGTGGCAGGCGGCACCATTCGCTTCGCTCGCGCCAACGTCACTCCATGGCGCGGTGCAATAGTGATGACCGCGCTTGCCGCGCCCGCCGCTTTGATTGGCGGACTTACCCCGATCGATCAGGCGACCTTCATGCTCCTCCTTGGGGTGGGCCTCATCCTGACCGGGGCAGCGATGCTGATTCCGGTGAGCGAGCATGAGCCAGGTGAGGCGAACGCCATCGCCAGGTTCATGCCTCTGTTCGCTGCGCCCCTGGGTTATCTCGCCGGGCTAGTCGGAATCGGCGGCGGGATATTCCTCGCCCCCCTGCTTCACCTGACCCGCTGGAACAACGCGCGCGCCATCGCTGCGACAGCGAGTGTCTTCATCCTGGTCAACTCGCTGTTCGGGCTGGCAGGCCAGCTGCTGAAGCAAGGACCGGGCGCATTCGGAGGCGCAGTCGGCGCGGCGCTTCCGCTGCTGATCGCGGTCGCAATCGGCGGGCAGATCGGCAGCCTGATGGCGCTGAGGGTGCTGCCTAGGCGCTGGATCAGATGGCTGACGGCAGCGCTGGTTATCATTGTTGGTGCACGTTTGCTGAGCGGCTTATAAGCCCCGTGGATTGGCCTCGTACCACGGAGGAGTGCATGGCTCGTTTTATGCGAAAGCTTCTGCCCGCGGTGTGCGGTGCATTTGTCATGGCAGCGTCGGCAAATGCCGAAAGCTATGGAATCTGGTCAAACCCTTCCGGAAGCGTTCACGTCGAAATCCGTGACTGCGGCGATGCACGGTGCGCGTCGGTGGTCTGGGCCAATGACAAGGCTAAGAGCGATGCTGCGAAAGGCGGAACGGCGCAGCTTATAGGGACGCAGATCCTGCGAAACTTCCGCAGGCAGGAGGACGGACGATGGAAGGGAAGGGCCTTCGTGCCCGATCTCGATAGGCAATTTACTGGCTACGCGACCATTCTCGATGAAAACACGATCGAGGTTGAGAGCTGCGTAGTCGGCAGGTTGCTGTGCCGTTCGCAAATTTGGACACGCGTGCCTTAACTCGCACGCACCAACCTCGCGAAGAAACCTGGACGGTCGTCTTCCATCGGCTGGATTTTGCCGTAGTGATGGCGGCGCAGCGATGGGTCACGATAAGGGCGAGGGCTACTCCAATGGTCCGGACCGCTTCCGCGAAACGAATAACTCGACATGATTGGCTCCTGTTGACTGAGCCAAATCCCTGACGAGCGATCCGTGTTAACGACAGTGCTCAGTGTCTGCAGTCCCGAAAAGGGAATGCGGAACCGCAAAAAGTTAACAAAGTGTTGAAGTGAATGGCTCCCCGAGTTGGATTCGAACCAACGACCAAGTGATTAACAGTCACCTACTCTACCGCTGAGCTATCGGGGAACAGCACCCGGTTGTCTCTCCGGGGTGAGGCGCGCGTATATGGTTGCGCGCGCCGCATTGCAAGAGGGTTTGAGTCTTTGTTTTCCGCACACCCGTCCGGGTGCGCGGCTTCCTCGCTCACGCGACCTGACGGCCTCGTCGCTGCGGGCGGGCGGTCGCCCTTGCGGTCGCTGCGCGCCCGTTTGTCGCTCGCCGATCCGTTTTTAATCCCACTCGAACTGTTCGGCGACGATTCTCTCGTCGAGCGAATGGCCGGGGTCGAACAGCAATGCCAGCTCCGTGTCGCGTTCAATGGTCAGCGTGACTTCGGCAATATCGCGCAACTCGCGCTGATCGGCCACGGCGGAAACCGGGCGCTTGGGCGCTTCTAGAATGCGGAACTTCACCGGCAGGCGATCGGGGATGATGGCCCCGTTCCAGCGGCGCGGGCGGAATGGGCTGATTGGGGTCAGCGCCAGCAATTTGGAATCCAGCGGCAGGATCGGTCCGTTGGCCGAAAGGTTGTAAGCGGTCGATCCGGCGGGCGTGGAGAGCAGCACACCGTCGCACACCAGCTGCGGGATTCGCACCCGGTTGTTGACGCTCACTTCGATCTTTGCCGTTTGACGCATTTCGCGCAGCAGCGAGACTTCGTTGATGGCTAAAAAAGTGTGCTTGTCGCCGTTCTGGGTGATCGCCTCCATGCGCAGCGGCGCAATCTTGAACGGTCGTGCCTTGTTGGCCCGGCGCACGACGTTTGAGCCGCTGCGATAGCGGTTCATCATGAAGCCGACGGTGCCCAGGTTCATTCCATAGGCAGGGATGATCCGCCCGGAATCGATCATCGCATGCAGCGTTTGAAGCATGAATCCGTCACCGCCCAGAACGACGGCCACGTCCGCGTCCTCGACCGACGACCAATCGTGCTGATCCTTAAGCTCATGGTAGGCACGCTGCGCGCGATGCGTGTCGGAAGCGAGGAGTGCTATACGCTCGAATGCGCTTTCAGTGGCCAAATTTACCCTCCGCACCGCAGGCTGACTTAAGTGCCTGCCCTAATGACTTATCCTGATGTTCCAATTTCGGTCGGATTGCAATTGATGTGCCTTTTCGCCTCAATGCGCGCCTAGGGGAAGTCCATGGAATCGGGTCGAACATCATTGAGAAAAGGGCCGCGCGGGTCGTTTCCGGGCGTAAAATCGGGCGCGCTAGAAGCGGACTTGCTGCGCGCGCTCGATCGGCGCGAGATCGAGGTTTTGTTCCAACCGCAATTCTCGGCAAAAACCGGGTCTGTCGCGGGTGCGGAGGCGCTGGCGCGCTGGCAGCACCCGACGCTGGGGGAGATCGGGGCGCGAGATCTGTTCGCAATTGCCGAGCGGGCGGCCTTGGTGGCTCCGTTGTCCCGGCATGTCGTGGCACGGGCGCTGGAAGACGCTGCGGCATGGCCTGCCGAGCTCAACCTGTCGCTCAATATCACGCCGGAGGAGCTGGGCGATCCCCGCTTTGCCGCCGATTTTGCCGAATTGATCGGACAAAGCGATCTGGCACCCAGCCGTTTGATGCTGGAGATTACCGAAGATGTTTTGCTGCGCAATCTGGCGCAGGCTGCCGCTGCTCTCAAAGCGTTGCGCAAACTCGGCTTTCGGACCGCGCTTGATGATTTTGGGGCAGGGTTTTGCAACTTTCTGTATTTGCGCGAATTGCCGCTCGATGCGCTGAAGCTCGACAAGATCATGGTCGAAGGTGTTCCGGAGGACGCAAAATCGCTCGCCGTTCTTCGTGCGATCGTCGCGCTGGGCCGGGCGTTGGAGCTGGATGTCTATGCCGAGGGGATCGAAAGCGAGATTCAGCGTGCAGCGGTTATCAGTGAAGGGTGCGATTACTGGCAGGGTTTTCTGCGCGCGGAGCCTATGCCGAGTGAGGAAATGCTGGGTCTTGCACGGGCTACGCGAGGGTAGGACATAGATAACATGTCAAGCGCTGCAGATCCTGAATGAATTACGATCATCTTTTACCCATCGGCGAGTTCGATTTCTGCGCGAGCCCGCGACTTCAAGACTATGCCAACGCACAATGCTACGAACACCGCAGCCATCAGCAAGAGACTGTCTGATTTAGTGTATACGACCCAGAACCCAACAATAGCAGCCAATACGATGAACGTTTCAGCTTTTGCTTTTTGAATAGTTGTTCCGCAGCTTTTACACTCGAAGGGCTTTTTCCTTCCGTAGAATCCGGCTTGCCAAAACGTGATGCGTGAACCGCATGATGGGCATTTACCTCGACCGATTGCGCTATCCATCCGATACACTTTGCAGAGTTTGCATTAAGCGTAAAGTCAGGCAGCGCGCGCCCGGTTTCCCCTGCGTGCAATGCCACTTAGCCCCTTGGTCAGCTGGAACAACCCGTTGAGGCGGCTTTGCGGGTCGCCCCAAGCGCGGTTGATCACCAGCTTCATGTCGGGGCGCAGTTTGGCTGTGCCTTTCAGCTTGTCGACATAGGCGATCAGGCCCGGCCCATCGGGGAAGTCGTCATTGTGGAATGTCACCAGCGTCCCGCGCGCGCCGACGTCGATCTTGGCGATGTTGGCTTCGATTGCCTGATGCTTGATCTCGATCAGCCGGACGAGGTTCTTGGTGGGATCGGGCAGGTCGCCGAACCGGTCGATCATCTCGGCGGCGAGGCTTTCGATCTCGGCCTTGTCCTGCGCCTGGTTGAGGCGGCGATAGAGCGCCATTCGCACCGCAAGATCGGGCACGTATTCCTCGGGGATCATGATCGGCGCATCGACCGTGATCTGCGGGGAGACTTTGTCCTTCGCAGCCTCCAGCCCCATTTCGCCCGCCTTCGCTGCAAGGATCGCGTCCTCCAGCATCGACTGGTAAAGCTCGAAGCCAACCTCGCGGATATGGCCAGATTGTTCATCGCCCAGCAGATTGCCCGCGCCGCGAATGTCGAGATCGTGGCTGGCGAGCTGGAAGCCTGCGCCTAGCGAGTCGAGATCGCTCAGCACTTTGAGGCGCTTCTCTGCGACTTCGGCCAGTTGTACGTCCTTCTCATACGTGAGGTACGCATAGGCGCGCAGTTTCGCCCGGCCAACGCGCCCGCGCAGCTGGTACAGCTGGGCGAGGCCGAACCGGTCGGCGCGGTGAATGATGATTGTGTTTGCGCTGGGCAGATCCAGCCCGCTCTCGATGATCGTTGTCGACAGCAGCACTTCGTACTTGCCGTCGTAGAATGCGCTCATGCGTTCTTCGATCTCGGCCGCACCCATCTGGCCGTGAGCGGAGATGGCTTTCACTTCCGGCACGTTCTCGTGAAGCCATTCTTCGACTGCGGCCATGTCGGAAATGCGCGGCACAACAATAAAGCTCTGCCCGCCGCGATGATGTTCGCGCAGCAAAGCCTCGCGCATCACCATGTCATCCCACTCCATCACGTAAGTGCGCACCGCAAGGCGATCGACCGGCGGCGTCTGAATCGTGGAAAGCTCCCGCAGCCCCGTCATTGCCATTTGCAGCGTCCGCGGAATCGGCGTGGCGGTCAGCGTCAGCATATGCACGTCGGAGCGCAGCTGTTTGAGCTTTTCCTTATGAGTCACCCCAAAGCGCTGCTCTTCATCGACCACGACAAGGCCAAGGTTCTTGAACTCGGTCGACTTCGACAGGATTGCGTGCGTGCCGACAACCACATCGAGCGTGCCATCGGCCAGTCCCTCGCGCGTTTCGCTCGCCTCCTTGGAAGAAACCAGTCGCGACAATCGCCCGACCTTCAACGGGAACCCGGCGAAGCGTTCGGCGAAGTTCTGATAGTGCTGTCGCGCGAGAAGAGTGGTGGGCGCGACGACAGCGACCTGCTGCCCGCTCATCGCCGCGACGAAGGCGGCGCGCAGTGCGACTTCAGTCTTGCCAAAGCCGACGTCGCCGCAGACGAGCCGGTCCATCGGCTTGCCGCTTTCCAGATCGCGCAGCACATCGGCGATGGCCGCATCCTGATCGTCGGTCTCTTCCCACGGGAAACGGTCGACGAACTGGTTGAAGCTCGCTTCTTCGGCTTCGAACACCGGCGCTTTCTTGAGCGCGCGTTCGGCGGCGACTTTCATCAGCTCACCGGCAATCGCGGTGATGCGCTCTTTCAGCTTGGCGCGGCGTTTTTGCCATGCTTCCCCGCCGAGCCGATCCAGCATGACGGCCTCTTCGGAAGAGCCATAACGGCTGAGTACGTCGATATTCTCGACGGGGATGAACAGCTTGTCGCCGCCCTTATATTCCAGCTGTACGCAGTCGTGCTGGCTCTTGCCCACGGGGACAGGTTCGAGGCCGAGATACTTGCCGATGCCATGCTCGACATGGACCACCAGATCGCCGCGTGCGAGAGCCTGAAGCTCGGCAAGGAAAGCGTCGGAATCCTTGCGCTTCTTCTTGCGTCGTACCAGCCGATCGCCAAGCACGTCCTGCTCGGTAAGGATTTCCAGATCGTCGCTGGCGAACCCGGCCTTGAGCGGGAGCACCATTGCGGCGAGATCGCCCTTTGCCGAAAGGCCCAGCGCTTCCTGCCAGCTCTCGGCTAGCCGGACGGGGGTTCCCGCCTCCTCAAGGATCGAGGCGATGCGTGAGCGAGAGCCTGTCGAATAGGCTGCGAACAGAGGTTTCTTGCCCCCGTTTTTGATCGCTGCAACGTGGCTAGCCGCAGCCTCGTAGACATTGTCGCCGCGTGCGCGCTCGGGCGAGAAATCGCGCGCGGATGCGAACCCGAAATCAACGTTCTTGGTGCTGTCAGGCGCGGCGAAGATGATGCTGCGATGCGCGGGTGCCTGTTCCAGCGCGGCGTTGAATTCGTCCTGACCAAGATAGAGCGCATCGATGGCGAGCGGGCGGTAGCTGCCCGATTTGTCACCCGCGATGCGTTGGCGCTGATCGTGATAGTCTGAGATATCGGAGACGCGCTCTTCACCTGCGCCGATGGCTCCCTGATCGATGACGACCAGATCGTCCTCGCCGAGGTGATCGAACAGGGTCGCGAGCTTCTCCTCGAACAGCGGCAGCCAATGCTCCATGCCAGCAAGCCGCCGTCCATCGCTGACCGCTTCATAAAGCGGGTCTTGCGTGGCGGCTGCACCGAATTGCTCGCGATAGCGCGACCGAAACCGTTTGATGCTGTCTTCGTCGAGCAACGCCTCGGAAGCGGGCAGCAGCAGGTGCGATTTCAGGGTGCCGGTCGATCGCTGCGTGCTCGGATCGAACAGGCGAAGGCTTTCCAGCTCGTCGCCGAAGAAATCGAGCCGCAGACCGGAATCGAGGCTGGATGGGAAGATATCGACAATCGAACCGCGCACCGCGAACTCGCCGTGATCGATGACCGTATCCGTGCGCGTATAGCCCTGCCGGGTAAGCAACGCGGCCAGACTGGCATGCCCGATCGTGACCCCCGGTTTAAACTCGCGCACGCTCTCGCGAATGCGGAAAGGGGTGAGCACGCGTTGCAGCACCGCATTGACCGTGGTGACCAACAGCTGCGATCCGCTTTCCGGGCGTTGCAGTTTGAACAGGGCCGACAGCCGAGCGGCGCTAACGGAAAGGGCGGGGCTGGCCCGGTCATAGGGCAGGCAATCCCATGCCGGGAATTCCAGCACTTCGACTTCGGGTGCAAAGAACCGCGCTGCATCTGCCACCGCGCGCATCGCCGCGTCGTCGGGCGCGATGAAGACCGCGCGCTGTTTGGCTGCCCGCGCCAGATCGCTCATCACCAGCGGCATTGCACCGCGTGGCAGCGATGACAGCGTCAGTGGCGTGTCAGCCGAAAGTAGGCGGGAGAGGTCGGGCATCTGTGATTACTCAAATAGGATCGGCCCCGCACGTTCCCGCACGAGGCTTGCAAAGATGAAATTTGAAAACGCCGTTAGCGCGGAATGTCGACGTAATCGAGCTTCATCATGGCGTCGATTTGCGGGCCGGCGAATTTTTCCGGCACGTCCTGCGTTTTGAGAGCCCATGCCATGATGTCGACGTCATCTTCGGCCAGCAAATCCTCGAACCAGTTCATTTCCTTCTCGCCCCAATTCGCATGGTAGCGATCGAAAAATCCGCCGATCATGTAGTCCGCTTCGCGCGTGCCGCGATGCCAGGCGCGGAATTTGGCGCGGGCGAGGCGCTGTTCGAAAGTGGGCATATCCGTCATGCCGGGTGAGATAGTTGGATCGCGCCTTCACATCAACTCGTCATTGCGAGCGAAGCGAAGCAATCCAGCTTCAGACCTTGCTGTTTGTCGAAACCGTGGAAGATGGATTGCCGGGCGGCCTTTGGCCTTATAGAATCTACCTACGGCTCCTCGCAATGACGAAAAATGGATGGTAGCGCGCTAGCTATGCGCCCAGACGCTCTCAATCCGCTGTTTGCTGAGACCAAGACGCTCGATGGCGTTGGTCCAAAGCTGATGAAGCCGCTCGAAAAGCTTGGCCTCACGCGGGTGCGCGATCTGGCATATCACCTGCCCGAGCGGTTCGTGACGCGGCGCACCATTGCGAACCTTGATGAGGGCGGGGAGGGCGAGCAGGTGATCGTCGCGCTGACCCCGACCGAGCATCGCGCGCCGTACAATCCCGGACGCGGGCCTTACCGTGTGCTGGCTCAGGATGAAGCGGGCAATATCTGTGCGCTCACCTATTTCGGGCGCGCGTCTTACTCGGCCAAGAAGCTGCTGCCCGTGGGCGAGAAACGCTGGGTCGCGGGGCGATTGGATCGCTATGGCGACATGCTCCAGATCGTACACCCTGATCATGTCGAGAAGGATTCAGCCGCGCACCTATCGCGCTTGAATGAGCCGGTTTATGCCTTGTCGGAAGGACTAACCCAGCCGCGCGTCGCGGGCATGATCGCGCAGTCGCTGGAGCGTCTGCCGGACCTGCCCGAATGGATCGAGCGGGGGCAATTCGATCAGGCCGGTTGGCCCGCTTGGCGCGATGCGATGCATCTGGCGCATAAGGGCGAACATGCGGCCGCGCGCGACCGGTTGGCCTATGATGAGCTGTTGGCGAATTCCCTCGCGCTGCTTTTGGTCAAAGCCGAAGGGCGGAGGCGCAAGGGGCAGGCGCTGGCAGGCGACGGGGCGCTGCGGGCGAAGCTCGATCTGCCATTCGAAATGACCGGCGCGCAGAAGCGCTCGATTGCCGAAATCGAAGGGGACTTGCAGCAGGAAGCGCCGATGCTGCGGCTGCTTCAGGGCGATGTTGGCGCGGGCAAGACCGTTGTCGCTTTGGCGGCGATGCTGATCGCGGTTGAAGCTGGCAAGCAGGCGGCGATGCTCGCGCCGACCGAGATACTCGCGCGCCAGCATTTCGAAACGTTACGTAAGATGGCCGCACCCACCGGAGCAGAGGTCGCGATCCTCACCGGGCGCGCCAAGGGTAGGGAGCGCGAGGGCATACTGATGGGGTTGCTCGACGGCTCAATCGATATCCTCGTGGGCACGCATTCGATCTTTCAGGACACGGTGAATTACCGCGATCTGGGACTGGTCGTGATCGATGAGCAGCATCGCTTTGGCGTGCAGCAACGCCTCGCGCTGGCGGCCAAGGGCAAGCGCGCGCCGCATACGCTGGCGATGACGGCGACGCCGATCCCGCGGTCGCTGACGCTGGCGCAATATGGCGAGATGGATGTAAGCCGCCTGGACGAACTTCCGCCGGGCAGGCAGGCGATCGACACGCGTGTGGTCGCTCAGGATCGAACCGAGGATATCGTCGCGGGCGTGGAGCGGCATCTGGCGACCGGGCAGCAGGCCTATTGGGTGTGCCCGATGGTGCGTGACAGCGAGATCGCCGACATCGCGGCGGCGGAGGCGCGCTACGCCGAATTGAAAGAACGGTTTGGTGACGCGGTCACCTTGGTCCATGGTCAGCTCGCATCGGACGTGAAGGACGCCAATATGGAGCGCTTCGTTCGCGGCGAGGCGAAAATGCTGGTCGCGACGACCGTCATCGAAGTCGGTGTCGATGTGCCGTCCTCCACGCTCATGGTGATCGAGCAGGCCGAACGGTTCGGCTTGGCGCAGCTCCACCAATTGCGCGGACGGGTGGGGCGCGGGTCGGAGAAATCGGTGTGCCTGCTGCTGCGCGGCAATGCCCTGTCCGAAACGGGAAAGAAGCGGCTGGCCCTGATGCGCGAGACGCAGGACGGATTTCGCATCGCGGAGGAAGATCTGGAACTGCGCGGCGGGGGTGAACTGCTCGGCACTCGCCAGTCGGGGGAGGCCGCATTCAGGATCGCCAATCTCGAACAGGTGCAAAAACTGCTCCCCGCCGCCCATGCCGATGCAAGGCTATTGATCGATCGGGACGGGGGCCTAACCAGCGAACGCGGCGAGGCGGCGCGGATATTGCTGTACCTGTTCGAGCGTGACTGGGGCGTGCAATTGCTGCGCGGGGGGTAGGATGCGAGCGCCGGCCTAAAACTGCGCGTCGATACCAGACTCTTCGAAGCGATCGGTCATTGCGCTGATCGCGATGAGGATCTCCTCCCATGCGGCGCGAAAATCGTCGTCGTCGCCGTAATACGGATCTTTGACCGATCCGCCTTTCTTGCCCTCTATCGCATCCATCAGCAGCGCAACCTTGGCAGTGGCATCGCGCGGCGCGCGGGCTCTGATCCCTTCGAGGTTGGCCTTGTCGAGCGCGAAGATGTGGGTGAACCGGTAAAAGTCTTCCAGATCAAGCTGGCGGCCCTGCAACCCGGAAATGTCGACACCATCCGCCCGCGCGGTCGCGATTGCTCGCGGATCGGGCGCATCGCCGACGTGATAATCGGCGGTTCCGGCTGAATCGACGTTGCAATCCAGCCCTGATTTGGCCGCGACAGCGCGCAGCGCGCCTTCAGCCATGGGCGAACGGCAGATATTGCCGAGACAGACAAACAGCACGGCCAGTTTCTGGGTGTGACTTTCCGACACGAGGTGTGCTTAAAGGATGTTATGCAGACAAGGCAATATGTGCCGTTACGAAGACGGAGTGATTTCAATGCGTCATATGTTTACCGGTTTGTTGCTGAGCGTGGCCGCGATAAATCCGGTCTGGGCTGGCCCGGTCGAGGATTACGAAGCGCTGCGTGAGGAGGTCTGGCAGACGACGCTCGATACCTCGCCGCAGCTGGCAACCAGCGTCGGCGACCGGCGTGGTGACGGCAAACTCGGCGACCTTTCGGAGGCTGAATACGACCGCAGCATCGAGCGAACGCGCGCGTTTCTCACCCGGCTTGAAGCGATCGATGCCGATGCTTTGCCGACCGACTTGCAGGTCGATTACGCGATCCTGAAGAGCGGGTTCGACGACGCGCTGGCTGCCGCAGAGCATGCGCATTCACGCTACATCCTGTTCACAAATCGCGGCGGCTGGTTCTCCGGCCTCGCATCGCTGCCCTACCGCTCACCGCTGTTCACGCTGGCGGATTATGAGAGCTACATCGGACGTCTCGAAGCGTTTCGCGCCTACAATGCCGATGGGATCGAGCGCAGTCGCGAAGCTGTCGCGCGCGGGTTTACGCAGCCCTGCGAGCCGATGGAGGGGTTTGAAAACCGCATCACCCAGCAGCTTGTCGAGGATTATACGACCTCGCCCTTCTGGCAGCCGTTTGCAGGCGAGAAGCCGGGATCGATTTCGGAAACCGAATGGGAGGCGCTGAAGACGCGAGCACAGGCTGCGTTACAGGATTCTGTTTTCCCGGCCTATGAGGAGTTCCTCGCTTTCTATCGCCACGAATACGCTCCCGAGTGCCGCACCGGCACGCCCGGCATCCTCGCAACACCGGGTGGCGAAGACTACTACGCCTACCGCGTGAGAAGCTTCACAACGACCGACATGACGCCGGATGAGGTGCACGATCTGGGCCTTTCCGAAGTCGCCCGCATTCGCGCAGAAATGGTCGATGTCGCGACCGAGGCGGGGTTCGAAACGCGCGAAGCTTTCATCGAGCACCTGCGCACCGATCCGCAATATTATATGACCGATACAGGAGAATACCTCGAATATACGCAGGCCCTGGCCAAGCACATCGACGGGTTCATGCCGAAGCTGTTCGGCAAGCTCCCGCGTCAGCCTTATACCGTGCAACCGATCCCGGCTGCCAACGCGCCGGGCAACACGACCGCCTATTATGAGCCGGGTTCGCTGGAAACCGGAGCTGCGGGCATCTATCGCCTCAACACGACCGAGCTGGATCAGCGCCCGTTATGGGAATTGCCTGCGCTCGGCGTGCATGAAGCGGTGCCGGGGCACCACCACCAGATCGCGCTGCAACAGGAACTCGACATCCACCCGCTGCGCGCCAACGGGACGTTCTTCACCGCTTTCGTCGAAGGCTGGGGGCTGTATTCGGAACGGCTCGGGATCGAGATGGGGCTGTACGACACCCCGGCCAAGGAGATGGGTCGGCTAAGCTACGAAATGTGGCGCGCGACCCGGCTTGTCGTCGATACGGGTCTGCATTCTAAAGGTTGGTCGAAACAGCGCGCAGTCGATTTCATGCTCGACAACACTGCGCTGACGGCGGCGAATGTCGATGCCGAGGTCAATCGGTACATGACGTGGCCGGGTCAGGCGCTGGCTTACAAGATCGGGGAGTTGAAAATCCGCGAATTGCGCGAGCGGGCTGAGGTCGCGTTGGGCGCTGAGTTCGATCTTCGCGCGTTTCACGACACAGTGCTGGAAAACGGCTCTATCCCGCTTTCCGTGCTGGAAGCGCATGTCGACCGCTGGATCGCGAGCCAGCAGGCCGCGAACTAAGCAGCTTTGGCAGGCAGCGGCTTGGTGCTCGCCAGCACGTCTTCCGTGATCCGGCGGACATTGACCTTGGCTTTGAGCCGCGCGCCGAGCAGGGCGGTGCCACTGACCTTGCGCTGGACAAACAGTGTTTCGACCGGCGGGAAGGCCCACGTGTCCTTGTCCTGCGCAATGGCATAACCTTCCTCGCGTAGCAGCGGGATAAAGGCCCGGTCGCCAAAGTCGAACGGCGCATCCTCGCGCATTTCGTTGATGACGATGTCGATCATCCTGTTCACCCGCTCGGGATGCTTTTCGGCCACAATCGGCATCATGAAACCGGCCTTGATCGTTGCTTCGCGCACTTCGTCACGGTCGCCTTCGAGGCCCGCTGCCAGCATCTCGCGATAGCCGTTGGAGACATCGGGATCGACATCGCGGCACGCGCCGAAATCGAGCAGAACGATCTCTCCGGTCGATGGTCGATACTGGAAATTCGCAAAATTGGGGTCGGTCTGCATCACGCCAAAATCGAACAACTCGCGCGCAACCAATCGCAGCAGGCGACCATACACTTCGTCGCGCCGCTCGGCGGGTTCGTTTTCAAGCTGTTCGATCGAGACGCCTTCCTCGAAACTCATTGCCAGAATGCGTTCACGCGTAAGGCCTTCATGCAGGGTAGGAATGACAAAGCCCGGCGTATCGGCCAGCTTTTCCCGATAGAGAGCCATCTGGCGGCCTTCGCGGTTGTAATCCGCCTCTTCGTGTAATTGCTGTTTCGCGGCCGCGAGTAGCTTGTCGATCTCCAGCTCGGGCGGGGCGAAACCGGCAACCTTCAGCAGCGTCATCACATTGTCGACATCGCTGTCGATGCTTTGCGCGACGCCGGGATATTGCACCTTAATCGCCAGTTCCTGACCATCGCGGGTCAGTGCCTTGTGAACCTGCCCGATAGAGGCGGCTGCAATCGGGCGCGGGTTGAACCAGCGGAATTGCTTGCGCCAGTCACTGCCCCATTGCTCTTTTAGGACGCTATCCAGCTGCCGCGCGGGCATGAAATTCGCCTGATCGCGCAAGGTGGCGAGGATGTCCGACAGTTCTTTGGGCAGGAAATCGCCCGAATCCAGACTGATCATCTGCCCCATTTTCATCGCCGCGCCGCGCAGATGCGACAGCCTGTCGGTGAGGCGCTGGACATTGCCGGGGGTCAGGATGAGATCGCGGGTCGAAATCCTCTCTCCGCTGGTAAGCCGCCGCGCGCCTTCTGCGGCCATGCCTCCCGCAACGCCTCCTACAAGCCTGCCAAAGGTGCCAATTCGCGCCAATCGGCCCGAGGGGACGGCGCGTTCGCGTGACTTGTCAGAAGGGTTATCGGCCATATTCTCTCGATATCATGTGCGTCTCCAATACCAAACGACAAGGGCCCGGGAAGTATCCCGGGCCCGAGCCGCTCGATGATAGTCGAGAGAATGTTGTTGTTGGTTACGCGATGGCGCGCGTTCCGCCAGCGATGTAGTTCACATAAACCGCGTGGATCAGGCCAGGGATGAAGAAGATCAACGTGAGAATAAGGTTGATCAGAAAGTCGGTGCCAAGACCCTTCTTCAAGGCGACGCCCAGCGGCGGGAGAAGAATGGTGGCGATAAGGGCAATAAGTTCCATCATGGATTGCGGCTCCTGAATTTGGTTCGATCGTCGGCTTTCGCCGGTGACGCCTCGTTGCGTCGTGTATACCAGATTAACGGAGGGCCTTGACAAATTGTTCCAGGAAAATGTTTGGAACCAAAGGCTTGGTTATGCATTTGGGTAACTTGATCGCGGGCGACGCGTGCATCAGCTTATGCAAAGCCCCCCATCGACCGGCAGGCATTGCCCCGTGATGTAATCACTGTGCGGTGAGGCCCAGAATACGGCCAAACCTTGAAGCCCGGCATGATCCCCCGGTCGGCGCAGCGGGATGCGCTTTTCCATCCATTCGGCGAATTTCGGATTGGCTGCGGCAGTGATGTCGGTTTCATAATAACCGAACAGCAGCGCGTTCGCGGTGATCTGGTATCGCGCCAGCTCAAACGCCGCGCCGCGCGTCAGGCCGTTCAGCGCAGCTTTGGAGGCAGCGTAATCGGAGCTTTTGTTGACGCCCATGATCGATTGGCCGGACGAGGTGCCGATCAGCTTGCCGCCGGGATCGCCGTTTTTCGCCCGCTCGATCATGTGGCGGGTGACATGTTTGTAAGTAAGGGCCGGACCGCGCGCATTCACCGCCATCGTCGCGTCCCAACCTTCGACTGTCATGTCTCGAACAGATGCGCCTGCGCCCGCGATCCCGGCGTTGGCAAAGCAGGCATCAACCCGGCCGAACCTTGTTAGTGTCGCCTCCATCGCTGCCTCGATCTGATGTTCCTGAGCGACATCGCAGGCGAGGGCGATCGCCTCACCGCCGCCATATTCGGCGAGTTCGGACAGCGCGTCGGCGTTCTTTTGCGCATTGCGCGCCCAGATCGCGACATTGGCTCCGGCTTTCACAAGCCCGCGCGCCATCCCGAGACCAAGGCCGCCATTGCCGCCAGTGATGACCGCGACGCGGCCCGATAGATCGAACAGGTTCATCGCGTTTGAGTGGCGCATTTGGGATGCGCTCGCAAGCATGCGGGAACCTGCGCAGTATCCACGCGCTTTTGGCCTTATGGACGGACAGACTTCTCTTACACCTGCGGCGCGTTGGCTCGGCTATGCCGGATTGCTTCCGCAGATCATCTGCGTAGCGCTCGCTGCAAGCGGTCATGAATATGGCTACACCGCGCTGGCCTGCGGCTTTGCCTATGCGGCGGCGATATTCAGCTTTCTTGGCGGAGTGTGGTGGGGTCAGGCGATCCAGTCGGGGAAGGCGGGTGCCGGTGCGTATTTGCTGGCGGTGATGCCCAGCCTGTTGGCGGTCGCGTTGTTCATGCCATGGAGCTTTGGCTGGGATTGGCCCGGACCGGCGCTGTTGTATCTGGGCGCGTTGATCCTGCTGTCACCGCTCGTCGACCGCGCGCTGGGATATGCGGCGCCCGATTTCTTTGGGCTGCGAGTGCAGTTGTCGGTGGGGCTTGGTCTGCTGACGATCACGCTGGGCTTTGTGGCCGAGGCGATTGTTTAGCGGAGCAGCCCTTCGCTTACGCTCGGGAGTTTTCGCCCAAAATGATTCCCCGGATCATTGAGCTTAGTCGTGCACCCCTCCCTTGCGGTCGGGAGCAATCCGGCCAAATCTATCCCCCGGATGGATTTGCGTCTCGGATTGCTGGTCGGGAAGAGAGGATTCGAACCTCCGGCCCCCGCCTCCCGAAGACGGTGCTCTACCAGGCTGAGCTACTTCCCGACTCATCAGGCACAGGGCAGCTGGCCCCATGCGGTAGGCGGGCGCGTATAAGTCTCGATCGGCGGGGTGGCAAGCGGGCAATTGCCGCCTATGTTCGGGCCATGACGACCCTCGAAACCGCTCCATCGATTCCTTCCGAGCTGCACGGCCCGGGCCATTACGAGTGGCAATATCTCGATCTGATGCGGCAGATTTGGGAGGGCGGCAGCGAGCGGGTCGATCGGACCGGGATCGGAACGCGCTCCATCTGCGGCGCGCAGTTGCGGTTTGATCTGGCGAAAGGCGCAATGCCGCTGCTGACGACCAAGCGGGTATACTGGAAGACCGCAACGCGCGAGATGCTGTGGTTCCTCACCGGCGAAACCAACATCCGTCCGCTGGTGCTGCAAGGCGTCAAGATCTGGAACGAGTGGCCGCATGCGCGCTACGTCAAGGAGACGGGCGACGACATCAGTCTTGAGAGCTTTGTCGAGCGCATCGCCGATGACGAAATTTTTGCGAAACAATGGGGCGATCTTGGCCCGGTCTATGGCAAGCAATGGGTCGACTGGCCGACTTACCGCTATCGCAAGGACGGGCTCTATGAGAAGGGGGAGGGCATCAATCAGGTCGCTCAGGTGATCGAGAGCCTGAAGACCAATCCCGGCAGCCGTCGGCACATCATCGAAGGCTGGAATGTCGCCGAGCTGGACCGGATGGCCTTGCCGCCGTGTCACAAGACCTATCAGTTTCACGTCGCTGGCGATCGCTTGAACTGCGTGCTTTATCAGCGCAGCTGCGACGTCGCGCTGGGCCTGCCGTTCAACCTCTGGTCGGCCGCGCTGCTGACCCGGATGATCGCGCAGCAAACGGACCTTGAACCGGGTGAGCTCGTATGGATGGGCGGGGACGTTCACCTCTACCTGAATCACGCACATCTGATCGAAGAACAGCTTACGCGGGAGCCTCAGGGCAATCCCACTTTGGAAATCACGCGAAAGCCAGAAACAATTTTTGACTACCAAATCGAGGATTTCGTGGTGCATGATTACGCGCCGCTACCCCCGATCAAGGCCCCTGTTGCGGTGTGATCCACCCCGCTTGACCGCGCTTTTAGCCTGACATAACCGGCTCCCACCACGCTGTTGCTGGGAGAGCACTTCTATGGCCGATCCGGCCGATATTCCGAACCCCTCGGGCGACAACCGCCCTGCGCTTGCGCTGCATGTGCCCGAGCCGAAGTTTCGTCCCGGCGACACAGCCGATTTCAGCGACATCGATATTGGCGAGGCGGGCGCGCAGCCGCGCCCGGATGAAAGCGCCAAGCCTGAGGACATGAAGGACCTGGCCTACAGCCTCGTCCGCGTGCTGGGTGAGGACAACAAGGCGCACGGTCCGTGGGATCCGAAGCTCGATCCGGAAACCTTGCGCACCATGCTGGGTCATATGGCGATGGTCCGCGCGTTCGATGAACGCATGTTCCGGGGCCAGCGGCAGGGCAAGACGTCGTTCTACATGAAATGCACCGGCGAAGAGGCGACTTCGGTGGCCGCTTCCATGGCGCTGGCGAGCGACGACATGGTGTTTCCGTCCTATCGCCAGCAGGGCATCCTGATCGCGCGCGGATATCCGCTGATCGAGATGATCAACCAGATCTATTCGAACAAGGGCGACAAGCTGAAAGGCCGCCAGCTGCCGATCATGTATTCGAGCCGCGATCACAGCTTCTTCTCGATCTCCGGCAACCTCGCAACCCAAACGCCGCAAGCGGTTGGCTGGGCGATGGCGAGCGCGATCAAGGGCGACAGCCGGATTGCCGCGACCTGGGTGGGCGAGGGCTCCACAGCAGAGGGCGATTTCCACTCCGCCTGCACGTTCGCGACCGTCTACAACGCTCCGGTGATCCTCAATGTGATCAACAATCAGTGGGCGATTTCGAGCTTCTCCGGGTTTGCCGGGGCAGAGCGGACGACGTTCGCCGCGCGTGCGCTGGGCTATGGCCTCGCGGGTCTTCGAGTCGATGGCAACGATGCGCTCGCCTGCTATGCCGCGCAGCAATGGGCGGCGAACCGGGCGCGGGCGAACGAGGGACCGACGCTGATCGAGTACTTCACCTATCGCGCGGAAGGGCACTCCACGTCCGACGATCCGTCGGGATATCGGTCGGCGCAGGAGCAAAAGGAATGGCCACTCGGCGATCCGGTCATGCGCCTGAAGGACCATCTGATCGCAATCGGCGAATGGGACGAAGACCGGCAGGCCGCGATGGACAAGGAATGCGCCGAAGAAGTGAAGCGCGTCACCAAGGAAGCGGAGAAGAACGGCATCCTCGGCCACGGTCTGCATCATCCATTCCGCACCATGTTCGAAGATGTGTTCGAAGAGCTGCCCTGGCATCTCACCGAACAGGCAGAGCAGGCGGTGCGCGAGCGGCAGATCAAATGGCCCGACAGTCATCCCAAGGACGGAGCCGGTAAATGAGCGCTGATACCAAAACCGCTACGCCAGCTGAGGTCGGAACAGAACGCCGGATCAACATGATCGAGGCGATCAACGAAGCGCTCGACGTGATGCTTGGGCGCGATCCCGATGTGATCGTGATGGGCGAGGATATCGGTTATTTTGGCGGCGTGTTCCGCTGCACCGCCGGACTTCAGGAAAAGCACGGCAAGACGCGCGTGTTCGACACGCCGATCAGCGAATGCGGGATCATCGGTGTCGCGGTTGGCATGGGCGCCTATGGCCTGCGCCCGGTCCCCGAAATTCAGTTCGCCGACTACATCTATCCCGGCCTCGATCAGTTGATCAGCGAAGCGGCGCGGCTGCGCTATCGCTCGGCAACCGATTATATCTCTCCGATGACGGTCCGTTCGCCTTTTGGCGGCGGTATTTTTGGCGGGCAGACGCACTCGCAGAGCCCCGAGGCGATCTTCACCCACGTCTCGGGTCTGAAGACGGTGATCCCGGCAACACCCTATGATGCCAAAGGTCTGCTGATCTCCTGCATCGAGGACAATGATCCGACGATCTTCTTCGAGCCGAAGCGGATTTACAACGGGCCATTCACCGGGTTTTACGACAAGCCGGTCGAGCCGTGGAAGAAGCATCCCGACAGCGTTGTGCCCGAGGGGTATTACAAGATCCCGCTGGGCAAGGCGCGTCACGTCACCACTGGCGAGGAGCTGACCGTTCTGACCTATGGCACGATGGTGCACGTGGCGCAGGCGGTGTGCGAGGCGAAAGGTGTCGAGGCCGATATTCTCGATCTGCGCACGCTTGTCCCGCTTGATATCGAGGCGATCGAGGCGTCGGTGAAAAAGACCGGCAAATGTCTGATCGTGCATGAAGCGACCCGCACCAGCGGTTTTGGCGCGGAGCTTTCCGCACTCGTGACCGAGCGCTGCTTTTACCATCTCGAAGCCCCGGTCGAACGCGTCACCGGGTTCGACACACCCTATCCGCACAGCCTCGAATGGGCGTATTTCCCCGGCCCCGTCCGCATTGGCGAGGCGATCGACAAGATCCTGAGCGAGTAGGCGGCGATGCGGGCACTTCGGGCTTTCCTACCACCATGCTCGGATGCATGGATGATGGTTGGTAAAGCAGTGAAACCCGGATTTTCGCGCCATAGATGTCAATTTCGCTTTTCGAGAGAAAGCATATGAATAACAAGATTTTGATAGCGGTTCCGCTGCTTGACACAGAGTCAAATGTGTCAACTTTGCGCGCCGATATTCGCACGACGAACTCACGCAAGGATTGATTGAAGCCATGGCGAAATTCACATTCAACATGCCCGATGTGGGCGAAGGCGTGGCCGAGGCGGAGATCGTCGAATGGCACGTGAAGGTCGGCGATACCGTCTCCGAAGACCAGCATCTGGTTGACGTCATGACGGACAAGGCAACGATCGACATCGAAAGCCCGGTCGATGGCAAGGTGATCGAAGTTGCTGGCGAAATCGGTGACACGATAGCGGTCGGTTCGATGCTGCTGGTGGTCGAGGTTGAGGGAGAGGTTTCGGAAGAAGTGGCGGAGGAGGGGGCTGCGCCTGCGCCGGCTCCGACTTCTGAGGAGGTTGAGAAACGGATCGAGGTCGAAACCCCCAATGCTTCCGACGCGGATGACGCGCTTGCCGCCGATCCTGAGCCGGAGCCACTGCCTGCGCCGACGCCCGCTCCGGAGCCTGCCCAGCACGCGAAGGTTCTCGCCAGCCCGGCCGTTCGCAAGCGCGCCAAGGATCTCGGTATCGATCTTGGCGAAGTGAAACCTGCCGAAGATGGCCGCGTGCGCCACGGCGATCTCGACGCGTTCCTTTCTTACAACGCTGGCGGAGGGTTCGCCGCTGCGGGCAAGACTCGTGAAGACAAGCCGATCAAGGTTATCGGCCTGCGCAAGCGGATCGCGCAGAACATGTCGGCTGCGAAGCGTCACATCCCGCACTTCACCTATGTCGAAGAATGCGACGTAACCGAGCTTGAGCGGATGCGCGCGCAGTTGAACGAGGCACGCGGGTCGAAGCCTAAGCTTACCATGCTGCCTCTTCTGATCAGCGCGTTCTGCAAGCTGATCCCCGACTATCCGATGATCAACGCGCGTTATGACGACGAGGCGAATGTCGTCACGCGTCATGGCAGTATCCACCTCGGCATGGCGACTCAGACCGATAACGGCCTGATGGTGCCGGTCATCAAGGACGCGCAGGCGCGCAATCTGTGGCAGTTGGCGAGCGAGATTGGACGGCTTGCGAATGCCGCGCGCGATGGCTCCGCCAAATCCGACGAGCTTTCGGGTTCGACCCTTACTGTTACCTCACTGGGGCCACTTGGCGGCGTGGCGACCACTCCGGTAATCAATCGTCCGGAGGTGGCGATCATCGGTCCTAATCGCATTATCGAACGGCCGATGTTCGTTTCCGACGGGCCCAATGGATCAGGGGGCGGTGAGCGGATCGAGAAGCGCAAGCTGATGAATATCTCGATCAGCTGCGATCATCGCGTGGTCGATGGTTATGACGCGGCGAGCTTCATTCAGGACGTCAAGAAGCTGATCGAAACGCCGGTTTTGCTGCTTGGCGAATAGGTCGTGAAGAAATTGCGCATTTTGGGGTGCGCAGGGCGTTGACAGCGCCAACGGCGGGGCCTAATGGCCCTGCTCCTAAGCGGTTCAAACCGCTATACGCGGGTGTAGCTCAGTTGGTTAGAGCGCCGGCCTGTCACGCCGGAGGTCGCGAGTTCAAGTCTCGTCACTCGCGCCATTTTCTTCACATTGGAATTGGCGCTTATGCGGACCCTGAATGGGTTCGCGCCGCTCTCCAGGTAGTGGATTGATCATTGCATAGTTGCACGCAAGCTGTATTGCATAATTAATACAGTGCATCAGATTGCCGGCGTCATGAGGAGAAAATCAGTGAAGCGCGCAGTGATTGCCACAATGGCCTTTTTCCTTGGAGCCTGCACAACTGTCCCCGAACCGGCGAGCTATGATCTCGCAATCACAAACGCGACGGTGATCGACCCGGAAACGCGCACATCGCTGACCGAGCATACAGTTCTAATCAACGACGGCCGTATCGGAGCGATTGTTCCTGTGGGTGAAGAACGGTTCGTCGCGCAGGCGCAGGTGGACGGTACGGGCAAATTCGTAATCCCGGGCCTGATGGACATGCATGCGCATTCCGCCGTTGCACCCGTCGCCGAGGCAACATTTACCCTCATGCTCGTCAATGGCGTCACCGGCATCCGCGATATGAGCGCCGATTGCTGGGAACCGCGCGGCGAGATTTTTCTGTGTATCGATGAGATGCGCGAATATGCTCGCAGGATCGAAGCAGGTGAGCTGCACGGCCCGCGCTTGCTGCGTCTGGCCAGCCCGATCGTGCAGAGCGCGCCGACCTGGCAATTGCCGGAAAATCCTGACTCAGCTTATTCCCCGATTACCGCTGAGCAGGGAACGGCGCTAACACAAATGCTCAATCAGCGCGGTGTCGATCTGATCAAGACGTATGATCGCTTTCACCCGGATGCCTATCGTGCGATTCTGGCCGAGGCTTCGATGCTTGATCTGGAAGTCTCCGGTCACCTGCCGATCTTCATAGGCAGCGCAGAGGCCGCGAGGCTCGGACATCGCTCGATCGAGCACGCTCGCGACCTGCTGACGGATTGCAGTGAATTCGGCGCGGTCTACCGCGATGGCAATATGGCGACCTTGCGTGGCGAAGAGGGGGCCTCATGGCCGAAGCAGGACGATCTGCGTGTGCTCAGCGTTACCCAATTCGATCCGGAGATATGCGCTCAGGTCATGGCGGTGCTGGTCGCGAATTCGACCTATTATGTCCCGACCCATGGTACCCGTGAGTTCGACGTCCGCGCACGAGAGGAAACATACCGCAACGATCCGCGCCTGAAATACATGCATCCGTTTGTCGCGGGAGACTGGCAAAAGGATCTCGATCGGACCGCACAAATCCCTGCGGACAAGCTGCCGGAGTACGAAGCCTACTATCGTCACGGTCTCGCCATTACAAAATTCGCCTTCGATGCCGGGGTGCAGGTCATGATCGGTACCGATGCCAACGATACGATGATGTTCCCCGGTTTCGGCGTGCACGACGAGATGCGACGGTTCGCCGAGGCAGGGTTGGAGCCGATGGACATCCTGCGAGCGGCAACCTCAATCCCTGCACAATATCTTGACCGGACCGAGGATCTTGGCGGCGTTGCGCAGGGCAAGATTGCCGATCTTGTGCTGCTGAACTCCAATCCGCTGTCGGACATCGGACACACGACCGACATCGACTCTGTGATCTTTGGCGGCCGATTGCTCCGACGCAGTGATCTTGATGCCATGCTGAGCACGCTGGCTGAGAGCCATTCGCTCGAACGGGCTGCCGATCAGCCAGAGTAAGGCCCGGGAGCGTTCCGTTGGCGGCTCAGCCCTCGGTTTTTTCAGAGGGGCGAGTGGGCGGAGGCGACCAACGGCCCGTCTCCATCCAGATCAGGAAGCGTCGCAGCGGCAGCAGCCAGATCAGGCCGAGGATCAGATATACGACGGTCTGCGCTCCGCCGGACCAATGGCCGATAATGCCGGGTGCGTATCGCGCGATGACAACGCCATAAATGATCAGCCCGATAAACAGGCCGATAATGCCAAAAGGAATTCGCCAGGTCGGGGTCTCGCGCATCAATCCAGTCCGTACATTCGAGTTGGCGTGACAATCGCATCAAGCGCGATGTCATGCGGTTCGACCGGGAGCTCGTCACACAATTGAACGTCCCATGCGAGGCCAATGGTCAGCCGCCCGGGATGTTCCGCCAGCCAGCGATCATAATGTCCGCCGCCCTGGCCCAGACGCTCTCCGCTGGGGGTAAATCCGATCAACGGAACGAAAAGCAAATCAGGCGTGACCGGCGCGGCGTAGGCGGAGGGCTGGAGAAGTCCGAATGGGCCTTTCTCCAGATCGCTGAAGCCATGCGGGTCGGTGTGCTGGCGAAACGCCATCGCCGTATTTTCGTCTGCAAAATGCGGCAGAGCGACGGTGTGGCCTTGCTCCTGAAAGAAGCGCGCATAGGCCGCTGTCGGCGCTTCGTGTTCGGCAGCGTGATACAGACCGATTTTCGCGTCTGCACTGATCCGTTCGAGAAGCGGCGCAGGAGGGCGATGGAATAATAATGCGCGGATACTGTCGGATTGCGCGGCGACATGATCGCGGCGCACTTGGCGCAGTGATTTGCGAAGTTGGGCTTTGGTGAGCACGAACGGAAAACCCCTTGATGGTGATAGTCGGCCCGGAGGGCCGCAAGGGCGACCGCCCGCCCGCAGCGATGCGATCCACAAATCGCATGAGCGAGGATGCCGCACTCCGGATGGGGTGCGCAAAGACAAGTGGCGGGACCGCTATGGGTCGTTGCCGGAGAAATCCTCTGACGCGAAAACGTCAGGTGGGCGCCGTATGCCCGAGCTCCCAGGTTCCATTCCGAAGAATGCAGTGGCCCATAAACTCAGGCAGGGACAGCTCCCATGGATTGCTTATAGCCTCAGGGATGTTCAAACGCTCGTGCCGAGCAGCCCCGCCATATCCAGACTTAGGCGGCTTGCCCTCGACCTTCAAGCGAGCCTGATCCGCAATTGTTCAGCTTAAGCCGATTTTTCGAATGCGGCGGCGGTCTGTTCGGCGCGATCAGCGAGCGCTTCGATCTTGGCGGCGAGGGCGTCTTCCCCGAACAGATCATGCTGATGCCGCGCCTCTTCGCGCAGATCGGCCATCTCGGCCTTCAATTGCCGGTTTTCCTCGCGAGCGCGCTCTTCGGCCTTGCGCAGGGTTTCGATCTCGGCGCGCATTTCGGCTTTCTTGCCGCCAGCCTTTGCCTTTTCCTGCTCGGCGGTTTCGGAGGCCTGGCGGCTGACCGTGTCGGCGTTCTGACGCGCGTCCGCCGCTTCTTTCCTGGCCGCATCGACAGTCTTTCGCAGCTCGTCCAGCTCATCGGCCAGAAACAGAGCCGCGAAAACGAGATTATCGGTTTCCTGCACCGCCCGTTGAGTGCCGAGCTGCGCGTATTTCTCATTTATGATCGCGCCCAGTGCAGCCACACGCTCTTCATCACCTTGGGCCGTTGCGACGGTGTAGGACTTTGGCCCGACCTTGAAGGTTACCTTGCTCATGTCGGCGATTTACCCTTCGAGCTCTTCGAGCAACGCATCCAGCTCGGTCAGCGTATCAGCGACCTCCTCGCGCAGTTTCTCGTGGCTGTTGACCAGAGCCATGACCTTTGCCGAGCCTGCTCCTTCAGCCGTTTTTCCCGCGACTGTCTCACGCGCGTCAGCGATCCGCGTCAATGCGGTGTCCAGGCGCGCCATCGCCTTCTCGATACGGCTTTCTTCCATTGGCCGCGATTTACCAAGATAATGGGGCATTCGCAAAGCCTTGGGTGGCCCTGTTGATAACTGGTCTGGGTCAGGCCGGGCTGATGACCCGCTGAACCGTTCGGATTGGGCGCTGGGGAGCGTGCCGGAGCACCGCTTGACCTCATCGGGTGGCTCGGCAATGGCACTGCGCGTAGCCGTTTTGGGATCGAATCGCCCGCGCGGGCTGCCTTGGCGCCGGGATTTCACAGCACCACGCTGTCAGTTGGAGTTACTTTCGCGCATGACGATTGACGCCGCCCGTCTGCAGAACATGGCTAACGCCATCCGCGCCCTTTCCATGGACGCTGTTCAAGCTGCCAATTCCGGCCATCCGGGGATGCCAATGGGCATGGCCGATGTGGCGAGCGTGCTTTACGCCAACCATCTGAAATTCGATCCTGCGCGCCCGGACTGGGCCGATCGCGACCGGTTTGTTTTGAGCGCCGGGCACGGATCGATGCTGATCTACAGCCTGTTGCATCTGAGCGGCTATGCCGCGCCGACGATGGATGATATCCGCAAGTTCCGCCAATTGGGTAGCCCCTGTGCGGGTCACCCGGAAAACTTCCTGCTCGAAGGCGTCGAATGCACGACCGGCCCGCTGGGTCAGGGGCTTGCGATGGCCGTCGGCATGGCGATGGCTGAGCGGCATTTGAACGCCAGCTTTGGCGATGATCTGGTCGACCACCGCACTTGGGTCATCGCGGGCGATGGATGTTTGATGGAAGGCATCAATCACGAAGCGATCGGACTGGCCGGGCATCTTAATCTGGGCCGGATGATCGTTTTGTGGGACGACAACAACATCACGATCGACGGTACAACCGACCTTTCGACCAGCGAGAACATCAAAGCGCGCTACGAGGCGACGGGCTGGCATGTCACGTCGTGCGATGGGCACGACTTTGACGATATCGAGCGGGCGATCGAAGAGGCGAAGGCCGATGAGCGCCCGTCTCTGATCGCGTGCAAGACCGTGATCGGCAAAGGCGCTCCGACCAAGCAAGGCACCAGCGCGACCCATGGCGCTCCCTTGGGGCCGGACGAGATCGTCGGTGCGCGCGAAGCGCTGGGCTGGAATGCGGAACCGTTCGATATTCCGGCCGATATCCTTGCTGATTGGCGCGCAACGGGCGATCGCGGGCGCGAGGCGCATGGTGCTTGGGAGACCCGGCTGTCAGCATCGGATAACAAGGATGAGTTTGAACGGCGCATGGCGGGCGACTTGCCCGAAACCGACGCGCTGCATCAGCATATCGCCTCGCTTATTGCCGAACCACAAAACGTCGCGAGCCGCAAGGCCAGCGAAATGGCGCTGGCGGTTATCAACCCCGCTATACCCGAAACCATCGGCGGCAGCGCGGACCTGACCGGTTCCAACAACACCAAAGCAGGCGGCATTGGCGCGTTCACGGCGGACGATTGCTCCGGGCGATACGTCTATTACGGAATCCGCGAATTCGGCATGGCCGCCGCGATGAACGGCATGGCGCTGCATGGGGGCGTGATCCCTTATGGAGGGACGTTCCTGGTCTTTACCGACTATGCGCGCGGCGCGATCCGACTGTCCGCGCTGCAACAGTGTCGGGCGATTTATGTCATGACCCATGACAGCATCGGTCTGGGCGAAGACGGCCCGACACATCAGCCTGTCGAACACCTCGCATCCCTGCGCGCGATGCCCAATTTGCTGGTGATGCGCCCCGGAGACGCAGTCGAGACCGCAGAATGCTGGGAAGTGGCGCTTCAACAAAAGGACCGCCCGACCATCCTGGCGCTTAGCCGTCAGGGCCTGCCGCAAATGCGGCTCGACGCGGCGAGCGAGAATATGTCCGCGCGCGGTGGTTACAGGGTGAAGAGCGCAGGATCTGATCGTAAGGTCGTAATTCTTGCGACCGGCTCTGAAGTTGGGCTCGCGATGGATACGGCCGAAGCGCTCGAAGACGCAGGCGTCGGCACTGACGTTGTCTCAATGGTCTGCACGGAGCTGTTCGACGAACAGGATGACGCGTATCGAGCCGACTTGCTGCCGGATGACGCGCTGATCGTATCGGTCGAGGCCGCCAGCACATTCGGATGGCAGCGCTACACCGGCACAGGTGGCCTCAACATAGGTATCGACAGCTTTGGCGCGTCGGCTCCTGCAAGGGATCTGTTCGCCCACTTCGGCTTCACGAGCGATGCGATTGTCGCTCAAATCCAGAACAAATTGAACAACTAAGCAGGAGCTTTTCTTATGGCCACGCCCCAAAAAACTCGGGTTGCCATCAACGGTTTCGGTCGCATCGGTCGGCTGGTCGCGCGCGCCATTCTGGAGCGCAGCGATCACGATCTTGAGCTCGTCTCGATCAACGATCTGGCGGATACCAAATCCAACGCGCTGCTGTTTCAGTACGATTCCACCCACGGACGCTTCCCCGGTACAGTCGAGGTTGGGGATGGGGCTATCATCGTCAACGGCAAATCGATTGCGGTGACGAGCGAGCGCGATCCCGGTGATCTCCCGCACGCCGCACAGGGCGTCGATATCGTGCTCGAATGCACCGGTTTCTTCCAGAGCCACGAAGCCGCCGAGCCGCACATCAAGGCTGGGGCAAAGCGGGTGCTGATTTCCGCGCCTGCCAAGAACGTGTCCGCGACCATAGTTTACGGCGTGAACCACGACGTGCTGACTGCTGACGACGTGATCGTCTCCAACGCGAGCTGCACCACCAATTGCCTGTCGCCAGTCGCGAAAGTGTTGAACGATACGGTCGGGATCGAGCGCGGTTTCATGACGACGATCCACTCCTACACCAACGACCAGCGCATGCTCGATCAGATGCACAGCGACATGCGTCGTGCCCGTGGCGGTGCGCAGAATATGATCCCGACGACCACCGGCGCGGCGCGCGCGGTCGGTCTGGTGCTGCCCGAACTGGCAGGCAAGCTCGATGGATCATCCGTGCGTGTACCTACGCCCAACGTCTCTTTGGTGGATCTCGTGTTCCATCCGGGCCGCGATACCAGCGCCGATGAGCTGAACGCCGCGCTAAAGGCCGCATCCGATGGCGTGATGAAGGGTGTGCTCGATTACACCGATCAGCCGCTCGTCAGCTCGGATTTCAACCATCACCCAGCCAGTTCGACCGTCGACAGTCTCGAAACCAGCGTGATGGAAGGCAAGCTTGCGCGGGTTGTCAGCTGGTACGACAACGAATGGGGCTTCTCCAACCGCATGATCGACACCGCCGGAGTTATGGCAAAGCTGATCTAGGGGGCGAGGCACGATGGCATCGTTTAAAACGCTCGATGATCTGGGTGACGTGACCGGCAAGGTCGCGCTGGTCCGGGTCGATTTCAACCTGCCGATGAAGGATGGGTCTGCCAGTGATGTGACCCGCGTCGAAGCGGTTAAGCCCACCATCTTGGAACTGAGCGAGAAGGGCGCGAAAGTGCTGCTGCTTGCGCATTTCGGGCGTCCGGGCGGCAAGCGGTCCTCTGTTCTATCGACCAGCATGGTGATCGGCGATGTCGAAGGTGTGCTGGGCGAGGAGCTGATGTTCGTTCCCGAAGTGGCTGGCCCGGTTGTGGAGCAGTCAATCGGCATCCTGCGCAACGGGGATATCGGTTTGCTCGACAACACCCGCTTCTGGCCGGGCGAGGAAGCCAATGATCCTGACTTTGCACAGGCGATCGCCGCGCATGGCGATTTCTACGTCAACGACGCGTTCAGCGCAGCACACCGTGCTCACGCCACGACCGAGGGGCTGACCAACTTCCTGCCGTCCTATGCTGGTCGTGCGATGGAGGCGGAGTTGAAGGCGCTCGATGCGGCTCTGGGCTCGCCCGAGCAGCCCGTTGCCGCAGTGGTTGGCGGGGCGAAGGTGTCGACCAAATTGGCCGTGCTTGAAAACCTTGTTGGCAGGGTGCAGCACCTCATCATCGGTGGCGGGATGGCAAACACCTTTCTCGCCGCGCGCGGAGTCGATGTGGGCAAGTCGCTGTGCGAGCATGACTTGGCCGAGACCGCGTCGAAGATCATGGATCAGGCAGACCATGCAGGCTGCACTGTTCACTTGCCCTACGATGTCGTCGTCGCCCGCGAGTTTGCGGCCAATCCACCGAGCTTGCGGACGTCGAACGTCCACGAGGTGGCGGCTGACGAGATGATCCTCGACCTCGGGCCGAGTGCGGTGGAGGCGCTCGCCGATGTCCTGAAAACGTGTCGGACGGTGGTGTGGAACGGCCCGCTTGGCGCGTTCGAGACCGAGCCGTTCGACGCGGCAACCGTCTCACTTGCGAAAACGGCAGCTGCACTCACTCAGGAAGGTTCACTGACATCCGTGGCGGGCGGAGGCGACACCGTCGCGGCGTTGGCGCAAGCGGATGTTGCGGATGAGTTTTCTTACATTTCAACAGCCGGGGGCGCATTCCTCGAATGGATGGAAGGTAAAGAGCTGCCGGGCGTGGCGGCTCTTACGCGTCAATCATGAGCGACATCGCTCCGATAATCGAGACGCTTGAGCACCGCTTTATGCGCGCATGGATGAAAGCGGACAAAGGCGAGTTGCGCAGTCTCATGATGCGCGATTGCATCATGATCTTCGGGTCTTCGCGGCCCGAGATTCTCGATCGGCCGAGCTTTCTCGAATCATGCGACAAGCCATTTTCCTGCACGGGTTATCGGCTGCGCGAGGTGGTCGCGCGCAAGCACGGCAAATGCGCATGGTTCACCGCCGGTGTCGATCTTGAAATGCAGCTTGGCGGGCGCGACTGGTCAGGCCAGTTCTGGCTGACTGATTTGTGGCGCAAGACTGCGTTCAAACGCGGGTGGAAGCTGGCAGAGCGCAGTCTTGCGCGAACAGAAAAGGACGAAGCCATGTCACAGGCAATTCATCGGTTGCAGTTGTGGCACTGACGCGAGCTCTTGTGAAGCGATCCGAACGATGACCGAGACCGAATACGGATATGGCAATGCGGTGCGGTGTGAGACGGGTGAGTTTGCCGGGTGGTACAATTGGAATCACGACCCGTACGAGACGCGGTCCGGCCCGTTCTTCATGCTGCGTCAGGATGATGGCAGTTATCTGTGCGCGTTTCGCGCCGAAGCGCGCCATATGAATGGCGCAGGGTTCATGCATGGCGGCTGCTTGCTGACTTTTGCCGACTTCGCACTTTTCGGGATCGCGACCGATGATCTGGGCGGCGATAATGCGGTCACGATGAACTTGTCTGGCGATTTCCTGGGTGCGGTCCAGGAAGGGGCGCTGGTCGAAGCACGCGGTGAAGTGACTCGCGGCGGCGGCAAGACGATTTTCGTGCGCGGTCTGATCACCGGCGATGGAGAGCCAGCGCTCAGTTTTACCGGCATCATCCGGCGTTTTAAAAAGCGCGACTGAGCCTTTGGAACTCCACGATTTGGCGCGGAGCGATCCGGCGGTACTGACCGTTCCTGTTGGCGGCGCTTTCGATACTGTTGCAGGGTGAGTATGCGCCGTTTAAAGCGCCCCTCATGATGTCCGTGCATAGGTATGCATAGGGCGCCGGAATTGAGCTGAACAGTTGAGGGACACCTGATGAACACCGAACAGATGACTGCCAAGATTGCGGGCGGGCAGGGCTTTATCGCCGCGCTTGATCAGTCGGGCGGCTCCACTCCCAAGGCGCTCCGCGGCTACGGTGTGGAGGACGGCGAATGGTCCGGCGATGAAGAGATGTTCGCGCAGATTCACGCAATGCGCAGCCGGGTCATCACCAGCCCATGCTTTGGCAGCGGCAAGGTGATCGGCGCGATCCTGTTTGAAAAGACCATGGACGGTGAGGTTGAAGGCCTTCCAACCGCTGATGCGTTGAAGGCTCGCGGTATCGTTCCCTTCATCAAGGTCGATCAGGGCCTGGCCGAGCAAGCGGATGGCGTCCAGTTGATGAAGCCGCTAGACAAGCTGCCAGCGCTGCTCGAAAAATCGGTCGGCAAGGGCATGTTCGGGACCAAGATGCGCTCGGTGATCAAGTCGGCAAGCCCGAGCGGGATCGCTGCCGTCGTTGAACAGCAATTCGCCGTGGGCAATCAGATCGCCGACGCCGGCTTGATGCCTATGCTTGAGCCGGAATACGACATCACTGCGAGCGATCGCGCCGAAGGTGAAGAGATCCTCTCGACTGAGATCATGAAGGGGCTGGATGCTCTTCCCGAAGGTCGCCAGGTAATGCTGAAGCTGTCGATCCCGGTGAAGCCAGGCCATTACACGCCATTGATCGAGCATCCCAACGTGCTGCGGGTCGTTGCGTTGTCTGGCGGTTTCTCAACCGATCAGGCCTGCAGTCAACTGGCGCTGAACCCTGGCATGATCGCGAGCTTCAGCCGCGGCCTGCTTCAGGACTTGCGCAAGGGGCAGTCTGATGAGGAATTCGACGGGACGCTAAGCAAGGCGATCGGTCAGATCGCAGAGGCAAGCGTCGCGGGCTAGGCACTGGCAGTGTGCCAAGAATACGAATTCCCCTACCATAGAGGCATCGCGCCGATGATGTGGGTGCTCTTTGCACTGTCGCTGGTCGAACTCGCGGTCGTCCACTTCTTCGTCGCGCTAAAATGGCCGTGGATCGGTTGGCCGCTCACTATCATATCTGCGATAGCAGCCATATGGCTTGTTGTCTGGATCCGGTCATTTCAGAAGCTTCCCCACCGTCTTGACGATGAGGGCTTGCTGCTGAGACTTGGCAATCTGAAATCAGTACGAGTGGGTGTCGCGGACATCGCCCGTATCGCTCGCGGGTGGGAAAGCGGCGCGACGAATGCGAAAGATGCGATCAACCTGGCCGGTATCGCCTATCCCAATCGCTGCGTCGAGCTGGTCGAGCCAATCGAGAAGGGACGGCGGCGCGTCTTCATTCGGCTCGATCACCCCGACGAATTCGACACCGCGCTCACGGAGGCGGGCGTGACGGTTGCGTGAACTGGGCGGCGGATCAGTTACCAGTATCGAGCCGCATTGGGATAAATTCGATATCGAGGCTGTAACGATGCAGTGGGATGGCTCCGTTCCTGACGGGCGCAACGCCACTGTTCGTCAGCAGCAGCGCGCCGCCTGGAACCGGCGTCAGTTCGCCTAGTCGCAGCGGGACTTCGCGCACCCGGTTGCCCTGATGCAGCACGGCGGCAATCACCAGCTCATCCCGCTTGAAGCAGATGCGATAATCGACGCAGCGCGTGTCCTCGATAATGCCGTAGGGCGTGATATCCGCCTCTCCGACGATTACCCGTTCAAAGAACGCCACGTCATAGACGAAGTCGGTGCCGTCTTGTGCGGTTGTGGGAGCGGCGAGGCAACACGCGGTTGCCGCGATCAGGGCGATACGGGGGAATCGGGCCATTCAGCGTACTCCTTTTGGTAAACGATATACTAATAGGCCGGAAAATCAGAGCGCGCAGTCGATCTGGTTCAGGGTGGGACAGTATCCATTCGTTCGCCGCGATTGGCCTGTTTTGCCGAGCGCGCTATGGGGCGTGCCATGAGTGATATCCCAACCCAGCTTTACCTTATTTCTCCCACGCAAGTCGGTGGCGATTTTCCGCGACGTCTTGAGCGTGCGCTTGATGCCGGGAAGGGGCTGGTCACCGCGTTCCAGTTTCGCGTGAAGGGCGTCGATGATCAGCATGAGCTGGCGGCGATGGCTGAACCTCTGCAGGCGATCTGTGCCGCGCATGAAGTGGCATTTATCGTCAATGACAGCGTGCCTCTCGCGAAGCGCTTGAAGGCAGATGGCGTGCACTTGGGGCAGGGCGATGGTGATCCAAAGGTGGCGCGCGAAGAGCTGGGCAGGGAAGCTCAAATCGGGGTCACATGCCACGCCTCGAAACACCTCGCGATGGAAGCGGGTGAAGCGGGAGCGGACTATGTCGCATTCGGAGCCTTCTTTCCCTCGACGACAAAGGACAAGGGAGATGCCGAGCGTCCCGATATCGAGATCATCGAATGGTGGAGCAAGCTGTTCGAGATTCCATGCGTTGCGATCGGCGGTATCACACCCGATAACTGCGCTCCGCTGATCGAGGCAGGATCGGATTTCCTCGCTGTATCCGGGGCGGTATGGAACGGCGATGAGGTGGCAGCCGTAAAGGCGTTCGCAGAGGCGATTGAGGCCGCACGCAGCAGTTAGATCGCGTGATGCTGCTTGGCCATTGGGGGCTGGCCCTTTAGGCTAACTCCGGACGTTGTTGGGGAGACGCCTTTTGAGATTTGTACTAGCCGCTCTGTTAATCGGTTTCGCTGGCCTTGCTGACTCGGTTCCTTCTCTGGCGCAAAGCGAAGAAGCCCAGTCTCTTCAGCAAAAACTGGCGGAGTTCGACACTTTCGCCCGCGAGTATCGGGTCGAGAATAGCGTCCTGAGCATGTCCTACGCCATTGTGAAAGATGGTGAGATCATCGCTGCCGAAGGCATCGGCTGGCAGGATCACGACGCGGAGGAGCGGACCACCGCCGATACCAGCTATCTCGTGGCGTCAATCACGAAGACCGTCACCGCTGCGACGCTAATTGGGATGGACGCCGATGGAATCATCAGCCTCGATGCGCCTTTCACCGATCTGAGCGATTGGGACGGGCGGTGCGAATGGCTTTCAACCAGCGGTTTGCCAATGGGAGGCGGACAGCAACTTGACGACGGATATACGCCGCCTGCGCTTGACTGTTCCGCTACGCTGAGTGTGCGCAATGTGCTCCAGATGCGGGTGCTGGGCGAACCGGGCAGCAATTTCCTCTACAATCCGATCGTGTACGGACGCCTGTCGAACTGGGTTGAGGAACAAACCGGCGAGCCGTTCGATATCTGGGTGCGTCGCTATGTGATCGACAAGGCGGGGTTGAAAAATATTGCCGCAGGTTGGCGTGATGCGGGCGGCGGTGATGCGTTGCGATTGCTTGCACCGCCATTTCGCCACGCGCCAGAGCAAGACGATAACCTTGATCCCTCGGCCTTGCCCAATCCTGAAATGAACGGCTCCAGCGGCATCATCGCCAGCGCACGCGCTCTCGCGGAATATTCGATTGCTCTCGATGAAGGGCGTATTCTTGCCCCGTCATTATTGAGCGAGATGTGGTCACCACCGCTTGAAGCCGATGGGAGCGAGGCGAATTATTCCTACGGTTGGTGGACCCAGCGCTGGAATGGCAAACAATTGGTCTGGCACGGCGGCTGGTGGCCCGATGCGTATGCGGGGTTGCTGCTGAAAGTGCCCGAAGACGGCCTGACGTTTGTTGCACTGGGTAACACGGACGGATTGCATTGGGAAAATCGTTTGCAAGTCGCCGAGATCGAAAAATCGCCGCTGGCGGCGAAGTTCCTTGAGTTGTTCGCTAGCGAGTGATCTGAGCACGTTTCTGCGACAGACTCTCTCACTGGATCAGCAACAATCTAGACGTGACGCAATCCCCTATGGCGGCTAAAGATGTCGTCATGAACTTCGTCGATCGCCTGCTTACCATCGTCATCACAGCGACGCTCACGTCGGCTGTCTGGATCGTTGCCGGAGGCAGTCTGATGGAGCTGGCGAGTCAGCGTCAGGGTGAGGAATCGCTACGGCCCTCCGATGCGGCTCCTTCGCCCGAGCCGCCGGTTGCACTGGCTGGCACTCCATCCGAAACACCCGCGCCGACGCCGACGACAACTGTTGCGCCGCCGCTCGACCCCGTGCCGGTCGAGGCCGCAGAAGAGCAGATCGCACTGCGCATTCCGGTGATGAATGTGCGGGCCAGCGATTTGTCCGACACCTTTCTTCGCAACAATGACGATGACGGTGGCAGGCCGCACGAAGCGCTCGACATCATGGCACCGAAAGGCACCAGCGTTGTCGCAGCCGGGCCGGGCACCATCGCCAAGCTTCACCGGTCGGCGAGCGGAGGCAATTCGATCTATGTTCGGTCAGCCGACAAGCTGACGATTCATTTCTACGCGCATCTCGACCAATATGCGGAAGGCTTGCAGGAAGGCCAACGCGTGCGGCGTGGTCAAAGGCTGGGTACGGTTGGTAGTACCGGGAACGCCTCGCCCGAAAGGCCGCACCTGCATTTCGCCATACTGCGCACCACAGCAGATGCCGAATGGTGGGAACCTGCGAATGCCGTCAACCCGTACCAAGTGCTGACAGCCGACTAGATCAGCCCGTCCCGCCGAGCCTTGTGCAGACAAGCTTGGTCATTTTGCCGCCGTCGAGTTTCCGCAGCTGATTGGTGCCAATGCGGCGGAATTTCTGGTCCTTCTTCGGCCCGCGAGTGAACGTCAGTTCATCCCCGCGTAAAAGATACGTCCCACGCCCCGCATCAGTGCGATAGCTCGACGCATTGCCGATGCGGAATTGTTCTTCCTCCACAACATTGAAAGCGCTGCCTGCTGCGTCGCCCGGCAGCGCGCATTGATACGTGCCGCGCGGCATGGTCCGCAACATCCCGCCCGCAGGGGGACGTGAGGTGTTATCACCGCTTGATTGCGCTCCAGCGGCGAAAGGCGATCCCGCCGCAAGAGCGGCTGCGAACGCCGTCAGGAGAATGACATAGCGCATTTTCATTGTAGTGATCCCATCTATCATCGACATACCATTGTGCGGTTGCGAAGGCCAGATCGTTAACTATCTGCAAGCTCCAGCGGGGCGCTGCTACAGGCGTGCTTGCTCACCCTCACTGGCTCCGCTATTGGCGCCCATCATTGAAGCGCGTGCGCCGATCAGCATGCACATTCCACTTTTCCAAGACAAAGGCAGTCAGCCCCATGAAAATCAGCGGCGTCGATATTCGCCCAGGCAATATCCTGGAATATGAAGGCGGCATCTGGAAAGTCGCCAAGATCCAGCACACCCAGCCGGGCAAGGGTGGCGCCTATATGCAGGTCGAGATGAAGAACCTGCAGGATGGTCGCAAGACCAATGTCCGTTTTCGCAGCGCCGACACGGTGGAGAAGGTGCGGCTCGACACGTCCGACTATCAGTTCCTCTACGAAGATGGCGACATGCTCGTCTTTATGGATCAGACCAATTATGAGCAGATAAATTTGCCAAGCGACCTGCTGGGTGATGCTCGCCCGTTCCTGCAAGACGGGATGCAGGTGCAACTCGAACTTTGGGAAGAGAAACCGATCAGCGTCCAGCTTCCGCAGCAGATCGAGGCTGAGATCGTCGAAGCCGACGCGGTGGTGAAGGGGCAGACCGCTTCATCCAGCTACAAGCCCGCCGTGCTCGACAATGGCGTGCGGATCATGGTCCCGCCGCATATCGAAAGCGGCACTCGCATCGTGGTCGACGTGTACGAACAGACCTATGTCGGTAAGGCGAGCTGACCGCATATGTCGATGTTTTCAGGCCTGATCCGCGTGATGGAACGCGCCGCGCGCAAGGCGGGCAACCGCCTGCGGCGTGACTTTGGCGAGGTTGAACACCTGCAAGTCAGCCGTAAAGGCCCTGCGGATTTCGTCAGCAAGGCCGATATGCGCGCTGAGCGGACGCTGTATGACGAGCTGCTGGCAGCGCGGCCCGGCTGGGGCTTTGTGCTGGAAGAAGCGGGCGTGATCGAGGGCGATCCGGATAAGCCGCGCTGGATTATCGATCCGCTCGATGGAACCAGCAACTTCCTTCACGGCATCCCGCACTTCGCGATTTCGATCGCCGCGCAGGAGCCGCGGCTCGATGGGAAAGGTTGGGGTGATGTCACCGCAGCGGTGATCTATCACCCGATCAACGACCAGACCTATTGGGCGGAAAAGACACGTGGTGCGTGGCTGATGGACGCGCGCCTGCGCGTATCCGCGCGCTCACAACCAAGCGATGCGTTGATCGCCACCGGCATCCCGTTTCAGGGGCATGGCGACTTTGCCGAATGGAGCCGGATCTTCGGCGCGATTGGCCCCGAGGTTGCCGGTATCCGCCGCTTTGGCGCGGCGTCGCTCGATCTGGCTTATGTTGCCCAGGGGCGCTTCGACGGATTCTGGGAAAGTGGTCTCAATGATTGGGACACGGCTGCGGGATGCTTGCTCGTGCGTGAAGCAGGCGGTTTCGTCAGCGATTATCGCGGGCGGTCGAACCCGATCCATTCCGCGCAAATCCTCGCGGCAAACGACAAGCTGCATTCCCGGCTGCACAAGATGCTAGTGAATTCGCTGAAATAGGAGAGTTTACTCGGTCCGCAGTGCCTCGATCGGCGACAGTTTCGATGCCCGGATTGCCGGGTATCCGCCGAACGCGAGCCCGATAAGGGCAGAGAACACGATGGCACCAAAGGCGGTGCCGAGGCCGATGGGCACAGGGAAATCTGCAAACGCGGTCAGCGCGGCACCGCTAACCCACGCCAGGATCAACCCGACCGCGCCGCCGAGCACGCATAGGACTGCCGCTTCGACGAGGAACTGATTGCGGATATCGCTGCGGCGTGCGCCCAACGCCATGCGCAGGCCGATCTCTCGAGTACGCTCGGTCACGCTGACCAGCATGATATTCATGATCCCGATCCCGCCCACCAATAGCGAGATCGACGCGATCGCCACCAGCACCGCCTGAAGGATGCCGGTGACGGTCTGGCTTTCCTCGATGAATTCCTCTGTGGTGCGGATGCGGAAAGGGTTGGGATCGCCGTCGCGGACGCGATAGCGATCTTTCAGAACGGCAGTGATGTCCTGCTTGGCCTGACGGAGCGAATAGCCCTCCTCGAAACCGACAAACGCCAATTGCAAGTCATCGGGGCCGGGCAGGGTGTCCCCAACGAAGCGCTGCCGCATTGTCGAGATAGGGATGATGAACGTGTCGTCGCTGTCGTCGCCGAAAGTTGATCCCTTCTCCTCCAACACGCCGACGACGCTGAACGGGACGCCATCGAGCCGCACGCTTTGTCCGACAGGATCGATCTCGCCGAACAACGCTTCGGAGACGGTCCGTCCGAGTACCACGACACGCGCGGCGGTACGAACGTCGCCATCGTTGATGTAACGTCCCATTGTCGCTTGATGATTGGTGATGATGCCGTATCCCACGGTCGTCCCTGTTCCCGTAGTGGTCGTGCTTGTCCCGGCTACCGTCAGATCGAGCGATTGACGCAGCTGCGGCGCGACCGCACGTACACCGGGCACCTCGCGCTCCACCGCGCTGAGATCGCGACTGGTCAGGCGTCCACGTTCCAAGGCGCGGCCAGGACCACCGCGCTCAGTGTCTGGCTCGGGAATAAGGATCGCCATGTTCGACCCGAAATTGTTGATCGAATCCATGATCGAAGCCTGCGCGCCATTGCCGACGGCAACCGCGAGCGTGACGGCAAAGACGCCGATCAGCACGCCGAGCATGGTGAGCATCGACCGCATCAGGTTTGTGCGCAAAGCGGTCAGCGCGATCCGGACATTAACGGCCCAGCTTGAAATCATCTTGGCAGGGTTGAGCGCCATCAGACGGCAGGCTCCGGCTCTCTGGCGATTATCCGGTTCGTGACCGGGCGGTCCTCGATGACATTACCATCGCGAAATTCGATGCGCCGCTTGGCATGATCGGCGATCTCGTTTTCGTGCGTGACGACGATCACCGTGATGCCAGCCTCGTTGAGCTGCTGGAACACCATCATGATGTCTTCGGACGTCTTTGAATCAAGCGCCCCGGTCGGTTCGTCGGCGAGCAGGATCAAAGGCTCCGTGACCAGCGCCCGCGCAATTGCGACGCGCTGTTGCTGCCCGCCGGAAAGCTTGGCCGGGGTGTTCATCAGGCGCTCGCCCAGACCCATGTCGATCAACTTGGCGGTGGCGCGCTCGCGCCGGGTCTCGGTATCGACCCCGGCATAGATCAGCGGCACCGCAACATTGTCGATCGAGGTAGTCCGCGCGAGCAGATTGAACTGCTGGAAGACGAACCCGATTTTCTGGTTGCGCAGCTTTGCGAGTTCATCGCTGGTCATTTCCGAGGTGGGAATACCGTCGATCAACACTTCCCCGCTGGTCGGCACGTCGAGACAGCCGATCATGTTCATGAAAGTCGACTTGCCCGATCCGCTTGCGCCCATGATCGCGACATATTCGCCGCGCGCGATCGACAGCGAAACTCCGTGGACCGCGTGAATCGTCTCGCCGCCGAGATGATACGTCTTGATCAGATCGCGGGTCTCGACCAGCGGAGTGTCAGTTCCAGCCTTTGCTGTTTCGCTCACCGGGCGCGCCCGTTCTGAGTGGTTTCACCGGACAGGGTTTGCGAGCGAACGACGATCTTTTGGCCGGGTTCCAGCCCCTCCGTCACTTCGACGAAATCCTCCCCTTTCAAACCGGTTTTGATTGGGCGACGGGCAGGGCGGAAAGGGTCTTCACCCGGCGTCCATACTATTGCGGCATTTGGCCCGATCGCGGGCTCGGCTTCATCGTCACTGTCTTCCCGGTCTTCGACCCGCGGGCGGAAACGCGTTGCGGCAACGGGAACGCGCAGAACATCGTCCTTGCGACCGGTTATGATGTCGACATTGGCGGTCATGCCGGTGAGCAGCTTTCCATCGGAGTTATCGACGTCAAGGATCACGAGATAGCTCACGGAGCTGGCCGCCTCGGTGGCCGATTTGCGGATCTGCTGCACGGTCGCGGCGAATGTGTCATCGGGATAGGAATCGACCGTGAACCGGACATCCTGCCCCTCGATTACCTGGCCGATGTCTGCTTCATCGACAGCCGCCTCGACCTGCATACGGCTCGTGTCGGCGGCGATTACGAACAGGTCAGGGGTCTGAAAGTTTGCTGCGACCGTCGTGCCCGGTTCAACGAGCTTGTCGATCACCACCCCGCTGGCAGGCGCGATGATACGGGTGCGTGAGAGGTCCAACTGTGCAGATTGAAGCTCCGCGCTGCTTTGTGCGATTTGCGCACGGGCGCTTGCTGCTTGCGCTTCGGCGGTGCTGAGCGAGGCTCGGGCTGATGCGAGCAGGTTTTCCGACTGATCCAGCCCGGCTTTTGATACAAATCCCTTTTTCGATAGCTCCTTGCGCCGTTCGAACTCTCGGGTTTGCACCTCAAGGTCGGTGCGTGCGCGGGTTATTGCGGCCTGCGCCTGAGCCAGGCTGGCGCGAGCGAGATCGACCTGAGCCCGGGCCTGCGTAACCCTTGCACGCGGGCGGGTCGGGTCGATCAGAGCCAGCAATTGCCCTTTTTCGACCGGCGAGTTGAAATCGACGTTTACTGCGACGACTTGCCCGGAGACTTCTGAACCAACATTGATCGTGTTGAGCGCGCGCAACGAACCGCTGGCGGAGACAACGCGAACGACTTCACCGCGGGAGACGTCTTCGGCCACATATTCATAGTCGCGCCCACCACCAAAAGCAGTGCTGCCCACGATCAATAGCAAAATGGCAGCAACAAGGCCCGAGACAATTGGATGGTGTTTCATCCATCCCCAAACTTTGCCCACTTTTACGCCCCTTTTACTCGACCCTCGAGTTTTGCTCATGACACGGCTGCGTCGCTGTCTCAAGTCGAATAGCTGTCGCAATTGCTCGTGCTGGCGGGTTTCCACCCAAGACCGAACTGCACTGTCCAAAACTTGATGCATGGCAGACATATACCAATCGGGTCTTGAAGCGGGCGCATCGCCCGGCTAACAGCCGCGCTCCGCTCAGTGCCCCTGTGGTGGAATTGGTAGACGCGCTCGACTCAAAATCGAGTTCCTAACGGAGTGCCCGTTCGAGTCGGGCCAGGGGCACCAAAACTCTGTGAATTTTGGTTTTTGTTTGCGCACGCCCATCCGGGCGCTCGGCGTCCTCGCGCCTTTCGGCGCTGCGAGCGGCCTTGCGGGTTTGCTTCGCACGTCCGCGTCTTCGACTACGGCTCCGCCCTTGCGGCTGCTGCGCAGCCGTATTCCACGGCTAAGCCACTGCTTTTCTTCACTTACCCAACATCGATCCGCAATTTGATGACGCCTTCGTCGCGGCTGTCGAACAGGTGGTATGCCTCCGCACCCTCGCTGAGGTTGAAAGTGTGGCTGAACAGTCCATCGGCCTTGATCCGGCCTGACTGGATCAGAGGGACGAGATGGGGCCACATGTTCTGCACATCGCAAATGCCTCCGCGCACTGTCACGTTCTTGAACATGATCAGGGGAAGAGGGAGTGCATCATCAGGTTCCGGAATGCCAATGAAGCTCGCCGTCCCGCGCCGGGCGACGAGCGGCAGCACCGAATTGATCGCGCCTTTCGCGCCGCTCGCTTCGAACACTGATTGTATGCCTGCTCCCTGCGTCGCCTCCATGATCTGGTCGATCATGTCCGGTCCGGGTGCGAACACGGTGGCACCGAGCCTGGCCGCCATGTCGCGGCGCGAGGCAACCGGGTCGATCGCGAAGACTTCCGCCGCGCCCAGCAGGAAAGCCAATTCGACCGCGATTATCCCGATCGGGCCCAGCCCAACCACTGCGACCGTCCCGCCCGGTTGCGGGTCGGAACGGGTGAGTCCGAAATAGGCGGTAGCCATGCCATCAGTGAGCAGCAGCGATTGCTCATCGGTCAATCCGTCGGTTGAATGGAGTGTCGCGTCGGCATTGGGCACGTTGACATATTCGGCCTGCCCGCCCTGCAAACCTGGTCCGATGCCGAATGCGGTCGCCTTGTGACACGACCAGACATTGCCCGTAAGGCATGCTTGGCAAGTACCGCAGCCTGTGCCGCCTGCCGCGAGGACTTTGTCGCCGACCTTGAAGCCGTGAACGTCGCTGCCCGTCTCGACCACTTCGCCGATGAATTCGTGCCCGCAACAAAATTTCGGAGCATCCGCGCTGTATTGCGTATTTCCGATATGCGCGCCGTGATACATATGCAGGTCGCTGCCGCAGATCGAGCAGCTTTCGACCTTCAAAATGGCGCTGTTGGCAGATCGCAATTCCGGATCGGGATAGCTTTCATAGCGGATATCGCGCGGTCCGTTGAACACCAATGCTTGCATCTGTTGTCCCTTTTCCCCTGTTGAGTATCGGCGTCATCGCGTGGCTTGCGCATCACTGCAAGGGATTGCTTGGTCGAAACCGCTTGCCATTCCGGCTGAGCTTTGAAAGATCGCTCCCAACGATCTTATGCTGACACTTCCATCCTATCACGCGATAGCCGCAATGGTCGTTACCATCGCCATGTTCGTCGGCTTTGTCCGAGGGCGGATGTCGATCGAGATCGTGTCGCTGCTTACAATCGCGGTGATTGCGGTGGGACTTTACTTCTTTCCGCTGGAAGGCACTCGCCCGATCGATGGGTTGGCGCTCGCCTTTGGCGGGTTCGGCCATTATGCCCTGATCACGATTTGCGCGTTGATGGTGATGGGGCGGGGATTGGTCGTGACAGGCGCTCTTGAACCGGCTGCGCGCATTCTCGAACAAGTCTTCAAGATCAATCTACAGATCGGCCTGCTCGTTTCGCTGCTGATCGCATTTTTCCTGTCGATGTTCGTCAACAACACGCCTGTGCTGGTGTTGATGATCCCGATCTTCGCGGCGCTGGCCCATCGCGGTGCAATGCCGACTTCCAAGACGCTGATGCCGCTCAATTCGGCATCTCTCCTTGGCGGGATGGCGACGACGGTTGGCACATCGACCAACATTCTGGTGGTCTCGATCGCGGTCGATCTGGGCATGCGCGAAATCGGCGTGTTCGATTTTACTCCGATCGTCCTTGCGGCATCGCTGATCGCGTTGCCGTTCATCTGGTTGGTGACACCGAGGTTGCTCGGCGACAATCGGGTCGAAGCTGACGAGAATGGCCGCCGGTTTCATACCCGCCTGCGGATCGCGAGCGGAAGCGACCTGGTCGGGAAGGATGTGGCGGAAATTCGGCTGAAAATGCCCGATGGCATTCGCATTCACGGTGAGCCCAAGGGGCCGCTGCAAGCACAGCAGCGATTGCATATCTCGGGCTCGCACGAGGCTTTGGAAGATGCTGTTCGCATACTGAAGGGAGAACTCGCGCCGAGCTGGGTGCTCGATCGCATCCGCCGTCTTGCTTCGTCACAGGGGCAGGACATCATGGTGGTCGAGATGACTGTCACCGCGGATTCGCGGTTGCTCACCCGAACCCTTCCATCGTCGGGGATTGCTGATCTCTATGGAGTGGCAGTGCTGGGCATCCACCGGCCTGAACGGCTGCTGGGAGAGCGTGATCAATACTCTGATGGCGGCGATCTGCGGATTGCCGAAGGCGATGTGCTGCTGGTGATGGGGTTGGAAGAGGATTTACAGGCCTTCTCCCGTGGTGACAGCCTTCTGATGCTCGAAGGCGGTCGCGAATTGCCGCGGCGGTCCAAAGCGTTGCTGTCGGCGGCGATCATGGCGTTCGCCGTTATCACTGCGGCGGTCGGTATTTTTCCGATCGCGATTTCGGCGCTTGCAGGCGCTATCCTGATGTTCGTGACGGGCTGTGTGAAATTCGACAGGGTAGGCAGGGCCTTATCAGGGCAAGTCATCGTGCTTGTCGCGGCCAGTATCGCGATTGGCAGGGTGATCGATGAAAGCGGGGCGGCTGCATGGTTGGGAGAGGCATTGTCTCTCGGCCTTGGCCTGCTGCCGCCTGCGCTGGTTCTCGCAGCCATCATGGCTTTCGTGACCGTACTGACCAATTTCGCCTCGAACGCGACCGCAGCAACGGTGGGCACTCCGATCGCTTTCAGCATCGCCACGCAGCTCGGCCTGCCGGCCGAGCCGCTGGTGCTGGCCGTGCTGTTTGGCTGCAACCTGTGTTATGCCACGCCGATCGCCTATCAGACCAACATGCTGATCATGGCCGAAGGCAATTATGAGTTCATGGACTATGTCCGCAGCGGGGTGCCGCTGGTGCTGTTGATGGTGACCACACTCTCGATCCTGCTGTCGATGTGGTACGATTTGTGACCGCCGCAGTACCGGTGTGAGCGCTGCTGCGAACGGTCAGCAATTGGGGAGTAGATAATGATCAGGTCGATTTTCGCCACGGGCGCCGCTCTTGCTGCCGTGCTGGCCGCGCCAGCTCAGGCCGACGAGCTGCATGATGAAGTGATGGCGGACATGCCGGGACTGATCGAGCTGTATCAGGACCTTCACGCCAATCCAGAACTGTCGTTTCAGGAATTCGAGACGTCTAAAAAGCTCGCGGCTCGTGCTCGGACGCTCGGATTTGAGGTCACGGAAGGCGTCGGGCAAACCGGCGTTGTCGCGGTGATGGAGAACGGAGAGGGGCCGACTGTCATGTTGCGCGCCGATATGGACGGGTTGCCGGTGGTCGAGCAGACCGGGCTTCCCTTCGCGTCCAAAGCCACCGGCGTTCCCGCATCGGGCATCGAGACAGGCATCATGCATGCGTGCGGACACGACACGCATATGACGGCGTGGATCGGGGCAGCGCAACTGCTGGCCGAGCGTAAGGATCAGTGGAGCGGGACGCTCGTGATGATCTTGCAGCCGGCAGAAGAGCTGGGGCTGGGTGCGCTGGCGATGCTCGACGACGGGCTTTTCGAACGCTTTCCCAAGCCCGACTACGTGCTCGGGTTTCACGATGCCGCAGGCGCGCCTGCAGGATTTATCGGCTATGCCAAGGGCTATGCGCTCGCCAATGTCGACAGCGTCGATATCTCGGTGCCGGGCATAGGCGGTCATGGAGCCTATCCGCACACCACCAAAGATCCGATCGTCATTGCATCGAGCATTGTAATGCGGCTGCAAACGCTGGTGAGCCGTGAGAAGAATCCGCTTGAACCGGCTGTGATTACCGTCGGCAGTTTCCTTGCGGGGGCCAAGCACAATATCATCCCCGACGAGGCAAAACTGCAATTGACCGTGCGTTCCTATGGTGAAGAATCGCGCCAGCAGCTGCTCGAAGGGATCAAGCGCGTGGCGCGGGCGGAGGCGATGGCCGCCGGAATGCCCGATGACAAGTTGCCCGTGGTCACTGTGCAGGACCCATATCTGCCCTCGACCTACAACACGCCGGAATTCACCGAGCAGGTGATGGCAGGGCTGGAAGAGCGTTTTGAAGGCCGGATCAGGGAAGTACCGCCGGTTATGGGAGGTGAGGATTTCGGCCAGTTCTACCTCGCCGATCCGGAGAACATCGAATCGCTGATTTTTTGGGTCGGCGGTGTGCCGATGGAAGATTGGCAGAAATCGGAAGCGGGCGAACTCGAACTTCCGTCGCTGCACTCACCATTCTGGGCGCCCGATGCCGAAGCGGTGATTGCGACCGCGACCGAAGCGATGACAGCCGCAACGCTCGACTTGATGCCCCGCAACGGCGGTTGATACCTGTCGTCGGCTTTAAGCTAGCGGACGGCGAGAGCGAATGAATGCAATAACGGCCGCCAAAACGCTGCGGACAGCGCTCCGACGGCCGTTTTCTCCTCCCCAGGAGAACCGTGAAACCCGGATTATTCCTAGTCGGCAGACGGCACGTAGGTGCCAAGCCGGTGGTGCAAAGCGTTGATCTTGGCGAGCTCGTCGCGATCTTCGGTGTTACGGGCGTGGCTTTCCAGCGCACGGCGCAGCAGCTTCATATCGGCCGTCGACAGCAGCGCGCGTGCGCGTGATGGTTCGGTCTTCGGCGTATCGGAATCGCTCATCGTATCTCTCTCCTTGAGGGGATGGTGATAGAGCTAATGGAAGGATTGGTTGGTTCCCGCAAGACCGCTTATTCGCGGTTGCTTGCAGGAACCCCTCTCCAACTCTTCAGGCAGCTTCGAACTGGTTCATGGTGTTGTCCTTGCCGCCCGCTTTCAGCGCGGCTTCACCGGCGAAGTATTCCTTGTGATCGTCGCCAATGTCACTGCCAGCCATGTTCTGGTGCTTCACGCAGGCGATACCCTGACGGATCTCTTCGCGCTGGACGTTCTTGACGTAGCCGAGCATCGCCTGGTCGCCGAAATACTCCTTGGCGAGGTTGTCGGTGCTGAGCGCCGCCGTGTGATAGGTCGGCAGCGTGATGAGGTGGTGGAAGATGCCAGCGCGCTTTGCAGCATCGCTTTGGAAGGTGCGGATCTTCTCATCGGCTTCGGCGGCGAGCTCGGTCGCGTCGTAGTCGACACTCATCAGCCTGTCGCGATCGAAAGCCGACACGTCCTTGCCTGCTTCTGCCCATGTGTCATAGACTTGCTGGCGGAAGTTCAGGGTCCAGTTGAAGCTTGGCGAGTTGTTGTAAACGAGCTTTGCATTCGGCACCGTCTCGCGAATCTTGTCGACCATGCTGGCGATCTGTTCGACATGCGGCTTCTCGGTTTCGATCCACAGCAGGTCCGCGCCGTTCTGGAGCGATGTGATGCAATCGAGCACGACGCGATCGACACCGGTGCCAGCGCGGAACTGATACAGGTTTGAAGGCAGACGCTTGGGTGCAAGCAGCTTGCCATCGCGGCTGATGAACACCTGACCGTTGGTGATGTTGGCCGGATCAACTTCGTCTGCGTCGATAAAGCTGTTGTACTGGTCGCCCAGATCGCCCGGCTCGTTCGAAACCGCAATCTGCTTGGTCAGGCCAGCGCCGAGCGAGTCGGTGCGCGCGACGATCACGCCGTCTTCTATTCCCATTTCGAGGAATGCGTGGCGGCAGGCGCGGATTTTCTGGATGAAATCTTCATGCGGCACGGTGACCTTACCATCCTGGTGGCCACACTGCTTTTCGTCCGAAACCTGATTTTCGATCTGGAGCGCGCAGGCACCCGCCTCAATCATCTTCTTCGCGAGCAGGTACGTCGCTTCGGCATTGCCAAAGCCCGCATCGATATCGGCAATGATCGGCACGACGTGCGTTTCGTAATTGTCGATCTGGTTTTGCAGATCTTTCGCTTTCACTTCGTCACCGGCTTCGCGGGCATCGTCGAGCGCGCGGAACATGCCGCCCAACTCGCGAGCGTCGGCTTGCTTCAGGAAGGTGTAGAGTTCTTCGATCAGCGCCGGGACGCTGGTCTTTTCGTGCATCGACTGATCGGGCAGCGGGCCGAACTCGCTGCGCAGCGCGGCGACCATCCAGCCGGAGAGGTAGAGGTAACGCTGCTTGGTCGTGCCGAAATGCTTCTTGATGCTGATCATTTTCTGTTGGGCGATGAAACCGTGCCAGCAGCCGAGCGATTGGGTGTAGTTTGCCGGGTCAGCATCATAGGCATCCATATCGGCGCGCATAATCTTGGCGGTATACTTTGCGATATCGAGCCCGGTCTTGAACCGGTTCTGGATGGCCATGCGCGCAGCGCTTTCCGCGTCGATCGCAGCCCAGCTGGGGCCGTTGCCATCGATGAGTTCGCGCATTTGAGCGATTTCGGTTTGATATGTCATGAGATGTCTCCGGAATTTCATGTGGGGAGGTTTGTGGCACCCTTCTGCGCTGTTGCGGTGCAGCATGACAGGAAAACTTACAGACATTCCTGTCTGTATGGGCCAGTTTTCGGTAAAACTTGTGTCACTCTGTAAAGTAATTTACAGAGCAGGATATGTCCGATAGCGCTCTTCTCGCTGGTCCCTCGCTGCGCCGTTTGCGTAAGCGAGAGGGCCTCACACAGGCTGCCATGGCCGCGTCGCTCGGGATTTCTCCCAGCTACCTCAACCTCATAGAGCGCAATCAGCGACCGCTTTCCGCGCGCGTGCTGGTACAGGTGATCGAGCGCTTCGACTTCGACCCGCGCTCTTTGCGTGAAGATGAGGCGATTGGCGGCCTTGACGGACTGGTCCGGCGGATGAGCGATAAACGCTTTGCCGACCTCGGGATCGATCGCGAAGAGGTGCAGGAATTCCTCGCCGCCGCCCCGCAAGCCGCCGCCGCCTTTGCGCGCCTTTACGACAATGCTGGTTCTGACTTCGCCCGAAGCGAAGATCCCGCAGCCGAAGCGCGGCAAGCCGTCGAGCGCTGGCAGAACCATTTTGCCGATCTCGACCATTGGGCCGAGGGCGTGTCCGATGAGCTTAGACTGTCGCGCGGCGATATCAGCGCCGCCTTGCGTGAACGGCTGAGGGAGCGGCATCAGATTTCAGTGCGAATTCTGCCCGCTGAGGTCATGCCGGGAATGGTCACGCGGCTCGATCTGCATGCCCGACAGCTGCAGGTTTCCGAGATGCTGCCGGGTGCTGCGCGGCGGTTCCAGATCGCGCGGCAGGTCGGGGCGCTGGAACAGCGCGATGCCATCGATTTGGTGGCCGAGGGCGCAAACCTTCCTTCGAATGAAGCGCGCAGCATCTTTCGCGAGCATGTGACCGATTACATCGCCAGTGCATTGTTGATGCCCTATCGGCGCTTCCTGCGTGCGTGTGAGCAGACCGGTTATGATCTCGCAGTGCTGCAACGGCGCTTTGCCTCAAGCTTCGATCAGGTCGCGCAGCGCCTCTCGACGCTTCAGCGCGTGGGGGAGCGTGGCTTGCCGTTCTTCAGCGCGCGTTTCGGGCGCACGGGGCGGATGGTCGGTTTCACTGCCGGAGCTAGCGGCGCTGTCTATCCGTTGGTCGGCGCGCGCTGGCCGGCCTGGGCGCCCTATGCTGCGTTCGAAGCGCGGGGCACCATGCTTACGCAGGCGGTGACGTTTGGCGAAGGAGAGGCGGCTCCCAAACACTGGCTGACCATCGCCCGAACGATCGAGGTGGACGGGGTTGCATGCTCTGCCCGCCGCGCGATCGTGCTGGGTCTGGAGGCGCGGTTCGCGGGTGAATTGGCACAGGCGCGCGGCATCTCGCTCGACCCCGCCGATGCGGTGCCGCTGGGGGTAGGGTGTCCGCGTTGCGGCAGGGCGGACTGCCTCACGCCTGCGCCTGCACGATTGGCCCGTTCGCTCGATCTTTAGGCCAAACCCCTGCTTCACAGCTCGTTAACCGTGCAAACCCGCCGGTTCGGCGGCTTTGAAAAGCGGGTGTAAGGTTTACCGACACTTAAGTTCTGACGCCTAAAGCGTTCGCATGGTCCCACCATTTGGCGAAGCTTTGACGCGATGATCCGGCTATTCAAGCACTACATCCCGCATGCCGTGCTGTTGCTCGGGCTGCTTGATCTTGGCCTGCTGACCCTTGCGGGGGAGCTTGCGTGGCAAGTGCGGGCGACCCAAATCGGCATGGACCCCGGACCGTTGTCCGACCGTTATCTGCCGTTGCTGGGATCGGCAGCGGTCGTCTGGCTCGCCATGATCGCGGTGGGGGTTTACGGACCTTACGCTTTGAGAAGCCTACGTTTTGCAGGCGCGCGACTGCTGGTTGCGATCAGCCTCGGTATTATCGCGCTCGCCTTTATCGACTTCCTGATCGGTGGTCAGACGTTCTGGCGCTCCACCCTGCTTTACGCGATGGGGTTTGCGATCCTTGTGCTCGTCGCGGACCGGTTGGTGCTCAACAGTTTTCTTGGATCGTCAGCGTTTCGTCGCCGGGTCATGGTGCTGGGCGCGGGCGACCGCGCACAGCGGCTGCGTGAGCTGGGTGACAAGCCTGAAAGCGGCTTTGCGATCGTATCCTACATTGCGATGAGCGAACCTGAACGCGTGGTCGAAGAAGCCATCGCGCGCGAGGCGATCCACGATCTTGGCCGGTTCGTCGAAAATCTCGGCGTCAGCGAAGTGGTACTCGCGCTTCAGGAACGGCGCAATTCGCTGCCGCTCAACGATCTGCTGCGGATGAAAACGAAGGGCGTGCACGTCAATGATTTCTCCAGCTTTCTGGAGCGTGAGACCGGTCGAGTTGATCTTGATACGGTGAACCCGAGCTGGCTGATCTTCTCCGACGGATTTTCAAGCGGACGGATGTTCTCGAGCGCGATGAAGCGCATTTTCGATATACTTGCGAGCCTCGTCCTGTTGCTGCTCACTTTCCCTATCATCGCGATTTTCGCCTTGATCGTGAAGCTCGACAGCAAGGGGCCGGCGTTCTTCAAACAAGAGCGCGTCGGGCTGTATGGTGAGACGTTTCACCTCATCAAACTGCGTTCCATGGCGACCGATGCCGAGAAGGACGGTGCAAAGTGGGCAGAAGCGAACGATCCGCGCGTAACCCGTGTCGGGCGCTTCATTCGCAAAGTTCGGATCGATGAGTTGCCGCAGACCTGGAGCGTGCTGAAAGGCCAGATGAGCTTTGTCGGTCCGCGACCCGAAGTGCCCAAGTTCGTCGATGACCTACAGGAAGAGATCCCGTTCTATCACGAGCGGCATATGGTCAAGCCGGGGATTACCGGCTGGGCTCAGATCAATTATCCATACGGAGCGTCGACCGAAGATAGCCGCAAGAAGCTCGAATACGATCTCTACTATGCCAAGAATTACACTCCGTTTCTGGACTTTGTGATCCTGCTGCAAACCGTGCGTGTGATCCTGTGGCCCGAGGGTGCCCGCTGATGGAGTTGCCTGAAACCTTCGCTGTCTATGCTGGCCTCGCCGCGTATCTCGCCGGAGCGGTGATGAGCGCTGGCGCTGGCCTCTGGATCGCGCGTTATGGCGATCCAAAGCGTCCGGATCGCATGGCAGCGTTGATCGCTTGCGGATTGACCGGGCTATGGTGCGCGCTAGCCGCAGCGCTTGGTCCGGTCGAACCTCCGGTGAAGCTGCTTGAGACGGGGCGTAACCTCGCCTTGATCGCGGTGATATTTCACCTGTTTTCCGCCGATGGACGCGATGAGAGCCTCAAGCCGACCCGTCCGGTGATCCTGACGTTGGCTCTGGTGGAGATGTTCCAGCCGGTGCTGCTTGTCTTCAATGCGCGGTTTGGTGGTTTTCCTGAACTGGCGCAGCTTTCCTTCGAGGTGTCCGCGCTGTTGCATATGCTGGTGGCAATCGGTGCGTTGGTGTTGCTGCACAACCTTTATGCCGGGGCGGCCGCATCATCGCGTCAAATCCTGCGTTGGAGCGCTCTCGGCCTGGCGGGTGTGTTTGCGTACGATCTTAACCTCTACACGATTGCCTATCTCGGCGGCGAGAGCCCTGCGGTGCTGATAGCACTGCGAGGGCTGATTGCCGGGATGACGATCGGGCTGCTTGCTTTTGGAGCAAACTCCACGTCGGCAGGGCTGCAATTCAGCCCGTCGCGGGCGATGACATTTCAAACGCTCTCGCTGCTAGTGATCGGAAGCTATCTGCTCATTATGGTGCTGATTACCCGGTCGCTGAACGTGCTTGGCGGCGATATCGCGCGGGCGAGCCAGATCGTGTTTCTGGTGTTTGCCATTGTTGCGGCCATCGCGTTGCTTCCGTCCGAGCGGGTGCGCGGTTGGTTTCGTGTCACGGCGACCAAGCATCTGTTTCAACACCGCTATGACTATCGCGAGGAATGGCTGCGTTTCACCCGCACAATCGGGCGAGGGTCGAGCACCAGCCCTAGTTTTCACGAACGTGCGGTGCAGGCGGTGGCAGACATTACCGAGAGTCCGGCGGGCTTGTTGCTCGTGCCCAATGAGGAGGCGCAGCTGGAGCTGACCGCGCGCTGGAACTGGCCGATCATCGAAGTTCCCGGTGTCGCTGCCGATTACGAACTGGCCGCTCTGCTGGAGCAGCATAATTACATCGTCGATCTCGACGAAGTGCGTGCCGGCAAAGACCATCACGGCGAGATCGCTCACCTTCCCGAATGGCTGAAAGAGGCCGGAGACGCGTGGGCGATCGTTCCGTTGGTCCATTTCGAGCGGCTTGTTGGTGCCATCGTGCTTGCGCGCCCGCGGATTGAGCGGCGGCTCGATTGGGAAGACTTCGATCTGCTTCGGGTCGTGGGTCAGCAGCTCGCTAGTTATCTTTCCGAGCAATCGGGCCAGCAGGCGTTGATGGATGCCAGCCGTTTCGATGAGTTCAACCGGCGGATGGCGTTCGTCATGCACGATATCAAGAACCTAGCCAGCCAGCTTTCGCTGCTCGCGTCCAACGCCCAAAAGCACGCCGACAATCCCGAATTCCGTGCGGATATGCTGGTGACGCTGCGCAATTCTTCGGAAAAGCTCAACGCGCTGCTCGCCCGGCTTGGTCGATATGGGGCGGGCCAGGCCCAGTCGCTTGGCGAGGTCGAACTCGCCTCTATCGCGGATAGCCTCACCAAACGCTTCAAAGGAGTTCATCCTGTCTCGTGCACTCGCCGAGATTCGGCGCGGGTGCTGGCCGATATCGAGGGTCTGGAGCAGGCGCTGATCCACCTTGTGCAGAACGCGATTGATGCGAGCGACGATGGTGCCCCGGTCTTTCTCGCGGTGACCAGCGATGGCCTTCACGGTCAGATCGAAGTGGTCGATGCGGGTTGCGGGATGTCGCCAGAATTCGTGCGCACCGGCCTGTTCAAGCCGTTCGTCTCTTCCAAGCAGGGTGGCTTCGGCATCGGCGCGTTCGAAGCGCGCGAGATGATCAAGGCGATGGGCGGGCGTGTCGAGGTGGAATCGCGCGAGGGTGTGGGCACCCGTTTCAGTGTAATCCTGCCCGCTCCCGAAGCCGTGCGAATGCTCGCCGGTGACAACTCTTCAACTCTCCAGCCGAACCCGGAAACAAATGAGGTCGCATGATGGCTGACAAAAAACCAACTCTGCTCGTGGTCGAAGATGATGAGGGTCTCCAGGCTCAACTCAAATGGGCGTATGAGGATTTCGAGGTCGTCATCGCCGGTGACCGCGACAGCGCGATCGCGGCTTTGCGGAGCGAGATGCCTGCGGTGGTAACGCTTGATCTCGGATTGCCACCCGATCCCGACGGCACGACTGAGGGCTTTGCCGTGCTGGACGCGATCATGGAGCTCAAGCCCGACACCAAGGTCATCGTCGCCTCCGGTCACGGTGCCCGCGAAAGCGCGTTGCAGGCGATCGAGCACGGTGCGTATGATTTCTACCAGAAGCCGCTCGATATCGAAGCATTGGGACTGATCGTGCGGCGGGCGTTCAATCTCCATGCGATCGAGGATGAAAACCGCCGTCTGGTTGCCAATGCGAGCGAGGACAAGACGGTGCTCGGTCGGCTGATTACGGGTGCGCCGGAAATGGTCAAGGTGGCGCGCACTATCGAGCGGGTCGCCAGCACCAGCGTTTCCGTTATGCTGCTGGGTGCAAGCGGAACCGGCAAGGAATTGCTCGCTCAAGGCCTCCACGATGCGAGCGACCGCGCCGATGGTCCATTCGTCGCGATCAACTGCGCGGCGATCCCGGAAAACCTGCTCGAAAGCGAGCTGTTCGGGCATGAAAAGGGCGCGTTTACGGGAGCGGTCAAAACAACCGAGGGTAAGATCGAAAGCGCCAACGGTGGTACGCTTTTTCTCGATGAGGTTGGCGACATTCCGCTGCCTTTGCAGGTCAAGCTGCTGCGCTTTCTGCAGGAACGCACGATTGAGCGTATCGGCGGTCGCAAGCAGATCGCGGTCAATACGCGGATCGTGTGCGCGACCCACCAGGATCTTGAAAAGATGATCGGCGAGGGGACGTTCCGCGAAGACCTATTCTATCGTCTTGCGGAGATCGTCATTCGCATCCCCGCGCTCGTCGAACGGCATGGAGATTCCGTCCTGCTGGCCAAGGCGTTCCTGAAACGCTTTGCTGCCGAAATGAACCCGACCGTCACCGGCTTTGGCCCGGATGCGCTGACGGTGATCGATGCGCATGATTGGCCCGGCAATGTCCGCGAGCTGGAAAACCGGGTAAAACGCGCGGTGATCATGGCCGATGGCAAGCTGATCCACGCAGGCGATCTCGATCTGGACGAGAACGAGGACGAAACCGCCGAAGTGTTGAACCTGAAGGCCGCGCGCGAGCAATCCGATCGCCGGGTCATCCGCCATGCGCTGGCTCGTAGCGAGGGAAATATCTCCAGCACTGCCAAGCTGCTCGGGATCAGCCGACCGACGCTGTACGATCTGCTCAAGCAATACGATCTGCATGCGTAACGCTGCGCGCCTTTATCTGACGGTCTGCGCGGCGGCTGCCTTGAGCCTACCCAGTTGCGGGGAGGGTGAACAGATGGGAGGTGCCGAAGGTCTCTATGGCGGCGCGGATTTCATGCTGCTTATGGAGGACGCCCGGTACGAGGCTAATCGCGGCGATCTCGCCAAGGCAGGGGAACTGTTTGATCAGGCGCGTGAGCTTGAGCCCGAAAATCCCGGTCTGTGGGTCGATATCGCGAGATTGCGATTCCGTGGCGGCGAACATCTGCCCGCAATCGAAGCAGCCGACTACGCGCTTGAGCTTGGACCGGAATACGCGCCAGCCCTGCTGCTAAGAGCTCAATTGGTCCGCGATGCGTACGGAATGGCCGACGCAGTCCCATGGTTTGAGGCGGCTTTAGGTGTGAACCCAGAGAACACCGAACTGTTGATCGAATATGCTGCGACGCTTGGTGATCTGGGGCGTCATCGCGACATGCTGGCGGCGGTTCGGCGTGTGAATGAGGTTGCGGATGGGCATCCTCAAGTGTTTTATCTTCAAGCGGTCCTCGCAGCGCGCGCAGATGAGCCAGTGCTTGCGCGCAGCCTGCTCCGACGAAGCAGGCTGGTTGAGCGCGAAGTGCCAGCGGCGATGTTGCTCGATGCGCTGATCCATATCCAGCAATCGAATTATGACAGCGCAGCGACCACGCTCGAAACGCTTGTCGAGCGCCAGCCCGGCAACATCCGCGTGGCCGAATTACTCGCCCGCGCATGGTGGCTGAATGGCCGTGATCAGGAGCTGTTGGAGCGTTTTGGTGATCGCGTGCGAGAGCCAGCTGCATCGCCGTATCTGACCATGCTAGTCGGGCGTGCGCTTGAGCGGCAAGGTGATCGCGAGGCGGCTGCTCCGTTGATCGAAAGAGCATTGGCGGAACGCGAAGTGCAGTGGGCGGTGCTAGGCAGCGCTCCTGATCTGAGGTCCAGATTGCCGCAACCGACATTCGAGATGCGTCAGCTGGTGGATAACGGAAGTGATAGCGAGGCGCGCCAGCTTGCCAACAACCTGATTGAGCGCTTCGCTGGCTCTTCGGATATTCATGCGCTTGCAGGCGATGAGGGTTTGGCACGCGGCGATGCGGAAGGCGCGCTGGAGCGCTACCGGGTCGCTGCATCTGTACGCAGACCGTGGCCGCTCACACGAAAGGTGATCGCTGCCTATCGCGAATATGGCGACAACAAAGCCGCCGATACGTTGTTGGTTCGACACCTCAAGGGTGAACCGCGCAACGCGGAAGCTCTGTTGATGCTCGCCGAGCGCCGGGCATTGGCGGAGGATTGGCTGCGCGTTCTCGTGCTGCTCGATGCCGCGATCGCTCTGGGAGCGGAGAACGATCCGAAGCTGCTGGAACTGCGCGCCAACGCCTTGGGCGAGCTTGGCCGGAGCGACGAAGCGGCGGCAACAGAGCGCGATGCTCGCGCGATCCGCCCCAGCGGATTTGTTACGAGCTAAGCAGCGTTGCTCGACATTTGAGCGCGGGGCAGGCAGGGGCGCTCGCCATGTTGTCCCGCCTTTCCATTCTGGCCGATCCGATGATCGCGGTGCTGCTGATAGCGACGGTGCTGGCGTTGATCGTGCCGGCGGTGGGCGAAGCGCGTGGGATCGCGCAGACGGTTTCCAGCGTCGGAATTTTTCTGCTTTTCCTCGTCAACGGGATGCGAATTGCGCGCGGTGAGATTGCCAAGGGGCTCGCCAATTGGCGGTTCTTTGCGCCGCTATTCCTGTGGGTCTTCGGAGCAATGTCGCTGGCAGGCCTCGGCTTTGCGCAGCTTGCGAGCACAGCGCTGCCGCCAATGGTGGCGCTTGGGTTTCTCTATCTCGGCACTCTGCCGTCCACGATCCAGTCGGCGACGTCCTATACCAGCCTCGCAGGCGGCAATATCGCGTTGTCGGTGGTCGGGGCCGCGTTGATCAACATTGCAGGCGTGTTCGTGACCGCGCCTCTATTCGCCTTGCTCGGCGGAGGCAGCGCAGCGGAAATCGGGAGCGAGACGATTACGCGTATCGGTTTGATCCTGATCCTCCCCTTCGTGATCGGTCAAGCGCTGCAGGGCTGGACCATCGACACACTTAGGGAGCGCAAAGCCCAAGTCGTGTGGCTTGACCGGATTGTGATCGGCATCGCGGTCTATGTCGCGTTTTCAGGTGCAGTCGAGCAGGGCCTTGCAACGATGTTCTCAGGCGCGGATTGGGCGGCGCTGCTGGCGCTGATCGTGGCATTCCTGATTGTCGGAACCGGAGGCGCGTGGGGGGTGGGCGGCTTGCTGCGCTACCCTCGCGAAGATCGGATCGCGTTCCTGTTTGCTGGTGCGCAAAAGAGCGTCGCCATTGGCGCGCCGCTTGCCGCGATCCTGTTTCCGCCGGACATTGCCGGCTTCGTGATCGCGCCGTTGCTGCTCTACCACCTGCTGCAGCTGGTGTGGGCCGCGCCGCTCGCTACTCACCTGGCTCGGCAGCAGCCGGATTAGCCGCACGCTCCGCCCGATTGTGGCGGATCGACCACCACAGCGACAGCCCGATCAGCACCGCACCGATCAGCCCGGTGATCGTTTCAGGGATATGATAACGCGCCGACACCAGCATTATGATGCCGAGCACAATGATCGCCCAAAACGCGCCGTGCTCCAGATAGCGATATTGCGCCAGCGTACCGGTGCGCACCAGGTGGATTGTCATGGAACGGACGAACATCGCCCCCACCGACAGGCCGATGGCGATCACGATCATGTTGTTCGACAACGCGAACGCGCCGATCACTCCATCAAAGCTGAAGCTCGCATCCAGCACTTCGAGATAAAGGAACCCACCGAGACCGGAGCGCACGATCTCTCCGGCTGCTTTCTTGCGGGCCTCGCGCTGTTCGATGATCGCGCCCAGCGCATGGACGCCGATAAAGGTCACCAGACCAAGCAGCGCCGCAGTCAGGAACGTCAAGGCATCGTCCGGCGTCAGCAGGGTCGAAACGCCGTAGACCAGCGCCAGAACCATCCCGATCTCGACCGCAGGGACGCTTGAGAACTTGTTGATCGTCTGTTCGAGCGAATGGATCCAATGCACATCCTTTTCTTCATCGAAGAAGAAGGTGAGGCCGACCATCGCCAGAAACGCTCCGCCGAACCCGGCAATGCCGATATGCGCGCTCGATACGATCCGTTCGTATTCCTCAGGGTTGCCGAGGGAAAGCTGGATGGCTTCCCATGGACCGATTTGAGCGGCGATGGAGACAATCGCGATCGGAAACACGATCCGCATCCCGAAAACCGCAATCAGGATGCCGATAGTCAGGAAGCGTTGCTGCCAAACCGGGTCCATCTCTCGCAGCACTGTCGCGTTGACGACCGCGTTGTCGAAGCTGAGCGATACTTCCAGGATCGACAGCACGATTACGATCCACAGCACCGAAAGCATCCCGCCGATAGTGCCTGAGCTGACCCAGCCATAATAGGCAGCGAGGCCAAAGCACACCGCCGTAAAGATGAGCGAGAAGGTGTAGTAACGCAGGAGCGTTTGCATGAGAGTATGAGGCCTTGCTTTGGTGGATCAGCTTTTGGGCTGATAGGTCTGTTCTTCGCCGGGGAAGCTGCGCGCGCGAACCTCTTCGGCATAGGTCGCGACTGTCTTGTCGATCACGCTGGCTATGTCTTCGTAGCGCTTCACAAAGCGGGGCACACGTTCGAACATGCCGAGCATATCTTCGGTGACGAGCACCTGGCCATCGCATTGCGCCGAAGCGCCGATGCCGATGACTGGAATTTCGAGTGTTTTGGTAAGCGCGATCGCGATCGGCTCGATCACGCCTTCGACGACGACCGAAAATGCGCCAGCCGCTTCTACGGCCTGCCCGTCGGAGATGATCTTGTCGTGTTCCTGCTGGCTGCGCCCGCGCGCGGCATAGCCGCCCAGGACATTGACCGCCTGCGGGGTCAGTCCGACGTGAGCCATCACAGGAATGCCGCGCTTGGTAAGAAACGCGATGGTTTCCGCCATCGCTTCGCCGCCTTCAAGCTTCACCGCTGCGCAGCCAGTTTCTGCCATGATCCGGCTTGCGGTGTCGAACGCCTGCTCTTTCGATCCCTCATAAGATCCGAACGGCATGTCGACGATGACGAGGCTGTGATAGCTGCCACGCACGACAGCGGCACCATGCGCAATCATCATCTCTGGAGTAACAGGCAGGGTGGAATCGAGCCCGTAAATTACCTGTCCGAGCGAATCCCCGACCAGCAGCATATCGCAGTGCGTATCGAGCAGCTGCGCCTGACGTGCAGTGTAAGCGGTCAGCATAACGAGGGGCTCTTTGGTCTGGCCGTCTTTCTTGTGGTCACGAATGCGCGGCACCGTAAGCCGCTTGCGCGGCTTTGGCGTAGGATTGGCGCGGCTGGTGCTCGTGTCGAGCTGGAAGGTCGTTGACATGGGGAGCGCATTTAGCGCCCGCGCGGTGAGAAGGCAAAGGCGGAGGAATGATTTGGCCCCTTGGCGAGCGCGCAGAATCATTGCACAGAGGTGACATATGGGACGGCGCGGGGTCACTTCGCGCGACAAGAGGGACATTTCACTTCATGGCAGCAACAGGTTCGGGCCACGAAAACTGGTCGTCGCGCACCGCGTTCATTCTCGCGGCGGTGGGCTCGGCGGTCGGCCTTGGCAATATGTGGCGTTTTCCTGCGGAGGCAGGCGAGAATGGCGGCGGCGCTTTCGTGCTGTTCTACATTTTCTGCGTTCTGCTGATCGGTCTGCCGGTGCTGCTGTCCGAAGTGCTTATCGGGCGTCATGGACAGGCCAACGCGCCGGAGAGCGTACGGCGGGTTGCGCGGGATTCCAACGCCTCTGAAGGATGGAGTATCCTTGCCTCGATGGGCGTGTTCGCCGCGTTCATGATCCTCAGCTTCTATTGCGTCGTGGGCGGCTGGGTCGTTTACTACATCGGTGTCTTTATCAGCGACCTGATCCAGACGGGGCTTTCAGGCGGTGCTTTTGCCGGACGTCCGACCGAGGATATCGAAGGTCTGTTGCCGGGATTGTTCGGCAATGGCTCGCTTATGGTCGGGCTCAATCTCGGCTTTCTGGCAGTTACGATGTTTTTCGTGGCGCGCGGGGTTTCGAGTGGGATCGAATGGGTCGCGGTGTACCTGATGCCGCTTTTCTTTGTGCTGTTTCTTTGCATCACGATTTACGGTGCTTTCACCGGGAATTTCGGCGACGCGGTGGCGTATCTCTTCACCTTCGACTTCTCAAAGCTGACTGGTGAAGTGATGCTGGCGGCGGTCGGACAGGCATTCTTTTCCCTGTCGCTGGGTGTCGCCGGGATGATGACCTATGGCGCCTATGCCAATCGGGACACCAATCTGGGCGAGACCTCAGGGATCATCGCCGCTGCGGATACAGGTGTGGCTTTGCTTGCCGGTCTGGCGATCTTCCCGATCGTGTTTGCCGCAGGGCTTGCGTCGAATGCGGGGCCGGGCTTGATGTTTCAGTCGCTGCCGATCGCGTTTCAGGCGATGCCGTTCGGCTCGCTGATCGGTCTTGCGTTCTTCACCATGGTGTTCTTCGCCGCGCTGACCAGCTCGGTTTCGCTGCTCGAAGCGCCGACCGCCTATGTGTTCGAGAAGTTCAAGCTTTCACGACCGGTCGCAACGCTGATTGTGGGGGCAGGGGCTGCTGTACTCGGCGTCCTGTCGTCGCTGTCGTTCAACGATATGGCTGAATTCTATCCGCTCGGTTTCATCCCGCTATTTGCGGAAACGAACTTCTTCGACACGCTCGACGGGGTAACGGCCAAGCTGTTCATGCCCATCGGGGCTATCCTGACCTGCATTTTTGTCGGCTGGATCGCGGATGCGCGGTTGATCGACGATGAAAATGGTTTGGATGGAGCGTTGCATCAGACATGGCGGGCTTTGGTGCGTTTCGTTTGCCCGGTGGCGCTTACTGTGATTCTGCTGTTCGGATTGTTTGGCTGAGGCGTTTTCGACGAGGGCTGCGTACCAAAAGCCTCCGTACGATTTCGAGAGCATTGCAATTGTTCTGCCGATATGGAACATAATAGGAACAAATGAGGCTCTTGCGAGTCTCTCATGAGTTGTTCCTATGCCGAATTTCGTTTCCTCTGCGGGCGTCGATGCGCTCAGTGGCTTCCCAGGCCCATCGCGCCCTAAGGGTGGCGGTGCCGTGCGACTGGATGCTGCCGAACTAGCGGCACTGTCCAAAACCCGCGAGGCACGTTGGCGACCACAGCTTGCAGACCAACCGCTGCATAGCGAGGTTTTCGCAGATACAGGCAATGCGAGCGGTGCAGGGCTGGCCTTGGCTCTGGCGCGTGATGCGCTGAAAGTGGCGGCGCAGCATCACGATCCGCTCGCCGAAGCCGAAGACCGCCTCCAGGTACTCTGGGTGCAGGATGCCCGCGCGATCCGGCGCGGCGGGCGGGTCTATTACCATGGCTTGCCGCCTGAGCTGCGCCACCGATTGATCCATGTCGAAGCCAAGACCCCGGAAGACGCCCTGTTCGCGCTGGAAGAGGGGCTGCGCTGCCGCGATCTTGCCTGCGTGATCGGAGAGATCGTGGGCAATCCGCGCACGCTCGATTTCACCGCATCTCGTCGCCTGAGCCTTGCGGCAGAACAGCACGGCGTGCCGCTGTGGCTGGTGCGGCTGGAGGCGCAGCCGGACCTGTCATCGGCTCGGATGCGGTGGCGAGTTGAGGCCGCGCCCTCTGCCACCCCACGTTGGAATGCTGATGCGCCGGGCATGCCCTCTTGGAAAGCGGAGCTGTTTCGTGCCCGCAGCTATGCTCCCGGAGAATGGATTTTGAGCAATGACAACGGACGTTTGCAAGCAAGACGCCCTCACGCCTCTACCGCCGCCAACACGCAGGGATCAGCCGCGCAGAATTCTGGCGATCTGGTTCGCCCGACTTTCGGTCGATCGCTGGCGGCTAGCGCACGCGCTTGAGGCAGGCGAAGGCGCAGATGCGCAACCGACTGCACTGATTACCGAAACCGCGCACGGGCCGCGGATCGATGCGGTGAATGATGCAGGGCAGGCTGCCGGCGGTCGGCCCGGCATGATGCTGGCCGATGCGCGCGCGCTTTGTCCGGCGATCCAGACCGCCCCCGCAGACCCGGCAGGTGATCTGGCATTTCTGGAGAAGCTTGCCTTGTGGTCGCAGCGCTGGGGACCATGGAGCGCGCTCGATCCGCCTGATGGTGTGCTGGTCGATATCTCTGCGGCAGCGCATCTGTTTGGCGGTGAAGCGCGGTTGCTTGCCGATGTGGAAGCGGCGTTTGGCAGGCGCAAGCTCGCTGTTCGCACCGCAATCGCACCGACCGCCGGGGCGGCATGGGCGCTTGCTCATTTCGGTCCACTTCGGGCAATTCTGTGTCCGCAAGACAATGCGTTGCAGCGGCTGTCTAGCCTGCCCGTCGCGGCCTTGCGGCTTGATGAGGATGTTATCACGGTATTGCGGCGTCTCGGGCTCAAGCATCTGGGCAATCTTTCAGGTGTTGTGACCGGATTGGCGGATCGAAGCGAAGCTGCGGCCCGTGACGCTCTTCACCGTCGCTTTCGTAATCGCAAATCGCCTGCAGCCAACCCGCTGGTCCGGCTTGACCAATTGCTAGGCAAGGTGCCTGAGCCGCTGCTGCCGGTGGTCCCACAGGAAACGCCGCTGGTGCAGCGCCGGTTAATGGAGCCGATCCGCCATCGCACCTTGCTTGATACCGTGATCGGCGACCTTGCGGTAGAAATGGCGCGCGAGCTTGAAGGGCGCGGGGAGGGTGCGCGCAGGCTCGAAATCGGTCTGTGGCGGGTTGATGGCGAGGTGCTGGTTCGCAAACTCGAACTGGCCGCAGCCACGCGTGAGGCAGCACATATTACCCGACTGTTTACCACCAAACTTGACGATATCGATGCAGGATTTGGTATTGAAACCGTCAGGCTGCGGGCCAGCTGGGCCGAGCCGTTGGCGCTGGCGCAGGGCGATATCGATGCGGCGGCAGAACGGCATGGAACGTCGCTGAATGCCTGCATCGATCGGCTTACGGTCAGACTGGGCGAAAAGGCGGTGCGTCGCCCGGTGCCGCATGCCAGTCATCTGCCCGAGCGTGCGCAGAGATGGCAACCTCCGCTCGAACTCGAACCTGCCTCACAAGGGGTTCTGGAATTTCAGCAAAGACCGTTGAAGCTGTTTGATAAGCCAGAGGAAATTGCGGTTCTCTATGCTTCACCCGATGGATTTCCCCGGCGGTTTCGCTGGCGTGGGGATGTGCATGAGGTGGCCAGGGTCGAAGGGCCTGAACGCATCGCCCCTGAATGGTGGCGAGCACGATCGACCACACGCCTGCGCGATTACTACCGCATTGAGGATGAGACCGGGCGGCGGTACTGGATTTACCGTCATGGCCTGGCCGATGATGGGCGCGGCGGGGCACCACAATGGTACCTGCATGGATTGTGCGCCTGAGGAATTTTCACATTCTTACAGAAGGTCAGCATTCGTTTACGACTTTTCGTTAGACCCGCTCTCGCCATGAATATGCACTCGATCCCACGCGCTACAAAGCGCCGTCCGCTTGGTCTGATGGTAAAGAGCCGGGTGCAATCGCGCCTCGTGTTCGTCGATCTGATCGACATTTCCGAAGGTGGTTGCAAAATCCGGGCGCGACCGGGATTCGGCAATGTCGGAGACCGCGTCGTGATGAAGGTTGGCGGAATTAACGCTCCGCTGGGGATCATCGCCTGGGTCGACAATGGTCTTGCTGGCGTTGCTTTCGAAGGCGAGATGCACCCTGCTGTACTTGATCACCTGTGCAAAAACAGCGGCGCTCACATCACGCGGAGCGATTACGACTTGAGCGAGCGTCGTCGCCAGGTCTGATTCCACTCAAAGCTGAAACGAAAAACGGGGCCGACGCATCGTACATCGACCCCGCTGATCACAGCTTTGCCAATCTCACGCCGTCAAATCATCGGGTACGTCGAAGAAATCGACCTTGCCCTGGTCGAGGTCATAATAGGCCCCGACGACGCGCAGTTTCCCTTCTTCCTGCGGTTTGAGCATGATCGGATCGCTCTGCTCGCGCAGATTCTTGACCACCCGGCGGACGTTTGAGCGGACGGAGTTTTCCAGCAAATCGCCTTCCTCACCGCGCGCTTGAAGCACAGCGGGAATGATCGGTTCGATCATCGGGCCGATGGCACCAGGGAACGTCGCGTTATCTGTGACCACATCGGTCGCAGCTTTTACCGCGCCGCAGCTTTCGTGGCCCATCACGACCACCAGCGGAACTTGCAGCACCGCGACAGCATATTCGATCGAGCCGAGCGCCACGGTATCGACGGTATTTCCGGCATTTCGGATGATGAACAGTTCGCCCAGTCCGCGACCAAATAGCAGTTCCGGCGGAACGCGGCTGTCCGAGCAGGTGACATAAGCCGCGAACGGATTTTGGCCTTTCGCGAGTTCGAGCCTGCGTTCCGAGGCGGTCAGTACGGTCGTCTGTCGGCCACCGAGGAAATCGTTATTACCTTGGATCAGCAAATCCAGCGCCTGTTGCGGGTTCAGCTCAGAGGCTGGCGGCGCAGGCGGGGGTGGGGCTTCACCCGGTTCGGCATAAGCGGCGGTGGCGCCGCCCCCTACAACAGCAGTTGCACCAAGGGCACCAGCGCTGCCCAGAATGGAACGACGTGAAATCATGGTCTGTCTCCCTTTAGGGGAGCTATGCCCCCCGTCTAACTCAAGCGGCGCATGGTGCGCAGCTACGTCCGACATCACGAGCAGAATTGCTCGCCAGAGGGGCCCGGTCCGTGGTTATTTACGGACCATTTTCAATTCCGTTCCCATAGCCTTGCATCTTTTGCATTTGGCGGATTCATGTTACAGAACATATAAGGAACATAAAGGTGTTCCATGGATCAGCAAACGCTCCGACAGAAACTTGAAATCCTCGCCGATGCGGCGAAATACGATGCGTCCTGCGCGTCATCGGGGACGGCCAAGAAAAACTCGCTTGGCGGTAAAGGCATCGGCTCGACCGAGGGGATGGGCATTTGCCACGCCTATGCACCTGACGGCCGCTGCATCTCGCTGCTCAAAGTGCTTCTGACCAATCACTGAATTTTCGACTGCCATTACTGTATCAACCGCAAGAGCTCGAATGTCCGGCGTGCGCGCTTTACCCCGCAGGAAGTCGCCGACCTCACCATCAATTTTTACAAGCGCAATTATATCGAAGGGCTGTTTCTCTCATCGGGCATCATCAAAAGCTCGAACTATACGATGGAGCAATTGGTCGAGTGCGCGCGTATCCTGCGTGAGGAATACGATTTTCGCGGCTACATCCATTTGAAGACGATACCCGAGGCGGACCCGGAACTGATCCATCAGGCGGGTCTGTATGCCGACCGGGTCTCGATCAATGTCGAACTTCCCACCGCCAGCGGCCTGACCCGGCTCGCGCCCGACAAAGACGAACGCCAGATCGAAGGCGCGATGGGAAAGACCAAGGCGCGGATCATCGAGGCGAAGGACGAACGCAAGCGGTTCAAACACGCCCCGCGTTTTGCTCCGGCGGGCCAGTCGACGCAGATGATCGTGGGCGCGGACAGTGCGTCGGACGCCGATATTGTGGGCAAGGCGAGCCGCTTGTATGGAAGCTTTGGCCTGCGCCGGGTCTATTACAGCGCGTTCTCGCCGATCCCCGATGCGTCCGCCGTCCTGCCGTTGAAGCGCCCGCCGCTGATGCGTGAGCACCGGCTATATCAGTCGGATTGGTTGATGCGGTTCTATGGCTTTGCACCGGGTGAGGTGGCGCAGGCGACCGAGGCGGACGGCAATCTTCCACTCGATATCGACCCTAAGCTCGCATGGGCGCTGAAGTTTCGTGCGACGTTTCCAGTCGATGTAAACCGTGCGCCTAAAGAACAATTGCTACGCGTGCCGGGGCTGGGAACGACGGCAGTGGGCAAAATCCTTGCTGCACGCAGGCACCGGACCCTGCGGCTTGATGATGTGGCGCGGCTCACCCAATCGATCTCCAAGGTGCGCCCGTTCCTGGTGGCGCTCGACTGGCGGCCGACGACGCTGACGGATCGTGCGGATTTGCGCGCGCTGCTGGCACCGAAGCAAGAGCAGCTGGAGCTGTTCTGATGATCTTTTTGAGTTCACGCGGAGAGCCGATCATGAGAGCGATGCAGGAGGTCTCGCTAGGCGCGCACTATGCCGTCCATCTGCCAGCGCCCGATGACTTCGCTTTCTGGCGAGAGCGGGCGCGGAGGCTGATTCAATGCGATGTGCCGCCCGAGCGGGTGAGCTGGGTAGAACCGGGCGGGACAGGCGATTTGTTCGCGCAGGATGGGCCATCTTGTGGTGAAAAGCGCCTGCCGATCCCCGAGAAAGACGCGCGCCCGGTCCGCGCATCCAAACGCTTCATGCAGCTTGCCCGCAACGCCGCGTTGCATTCCGACCCCGAGCGGTTCGGACTGCTTTACCGCATGCTCTGGCGGCTCCAGTCGAACCCACGCGCGATGGAGGATAAGGCCGACCCTGACGTCCGCCGCATCGAGGAACTCGACAAATCGGTGCGCCGCGACAACCACAAAATGCATGCCTTCGTGCGCTTTCGCGAGGCTCGGGGCGAGGATGAAGCCGAGCACTATGTCGCCTGGTTCGAGCCCGACCACCACATCGTTCGCGCCAATGCGGGTTTCTTCATGCGCCGTTTCGCCAACATGAACTGGTCGATCCTGACCCCGCGCGGCTGCATCCATTGGGACGGTTCGACCATGCGCGAAAGCGGCCCGGCGCAGCGCAAGGACGCGCCGCAGGGCGATCCGGTCGAGGGGCTGTGGAAGTCGTATTATTCCTCGATCTTCAATCCGGCGCGGTTGAAGATTGGCGCGATGCTGGCTGAAATGCCCAAGAAATACTGGAAGAACATGCCAGAGGCGGAGTTGATACCGGACCTTATCGCCGGAGCGCAGGCGCGCGAGGCAGGCATGGTTGCGGCGGGCGAACGCGAGGAACGCGAGCGGCCTGAAAACCTCGCCACGATTGCAGAAGGGATTGCTGCCTGTCGTGATTGTCCGATTGCCGAATGCGGCACGCGGGCGGTGATGGGCGAGGGCGCTCCGGGTGCATCGTTGATGATTGTCGGAGAACAACCGGGCGATCAGGAGGACCAGCAGAGACGACCCTTTGTCGGCCCGGCAGGGCAGCTGCTGGACGATTATCTGGCGCAGGTCGGCATCGACCGGAAGGCGGCCTATGTCACCAACGCGGTCAAGCATTTCAAGTTCGTGCAAAAGGGCAAGCGCCGCATCCACCAATCCCCTGCAGCCAAGGAAATCGACACCTGCCGCTGGTGGCTCGAAGCTGAACGCGCCATCATAAAGCCGCGCGTAGTGCTGGCGCTAGGCGCATCGGCGGCGCGCGGGTTGCTGGGTAAGACGGTGAGTATCTCGAAAGCGCGCGGGACACCGATTACGCTCGAGGATGGCAGCGAGTTATGGGTCACGGCGCACCCGTCCTACCTGCTGCGGCTCGACGGCGCGGCACGCGAGGAACAGGCCGAACTTTTCTCGAATGACCTTACAGCGGTGAAGGCGCGGCTAACGGAATTGAACGCGTGATATGCCCGATGCGCCGCTCACTCCCGACAAACGCACGCTGGATGTCGATCCCGACCTGATCGAGGCCCCACCGGGTGCGCCTTTCGTCGAGTTGGGTCTTGTCAGTTGTTTCAGCTTCCTGCGTGGAGCATCGGATGCCGTCGACCTGGTGATGGCCGCGCGAATGCTTGGATACGATGCGATCGGGATTGCCGATGCGAACAGCTTTGCCGGCGTGGTGCGCATCCATACCGAGGCGAACACGCTTAAACTGCGCCCTGTGATCGGCACCCGGATCGAGACGGTCGAAGAGTTGCACTTCCTCGCTTATCCGCGAGACCGGGCCGCTTATGGTCGGCTCTGCCGTCTGATCAGCCAAGGGCGAATGCAGACTCTGACGGGCGAGTGGCAGGAAAAGGGTGTATGCGAGATCAACCTCGCGATGCTCGCTGAGCACGCCGATGGCGTGCAGCTGATCCTGCTTCCGCCTGAGGATCTGGAAGCTGAGTTCAACATTTGTATTCCGAGCAACATTATCTCCCTCCCGCTTGCGGGAGAGGTTAGGGGTGGGAGCGAGCAAAGCGAGCCTTGTGACAGGCCCACCCCCGGCCCCTCCCGCCAGCGGGAGGGGAGCGATATCGCCAATCACTTCGGCCCTAGCGAACTCACTGCACCATTCTCCGACATCCTGCCACATCTCACCCGCCAACTCCCGACGCTGCGACACCTCGCCGCATCCTATCTCTATCGCGGTGACGATATCGCGCGGATCGACAGGCTCGACGCGCTTGCTCGCGAGAGCGGCCTCACTCTCCTCGCTACCAATGATGTGCATTACCATTCACCCGAGCGCCGTCCGTTGCAGGACGTGATGACGGCGATTGCGAACAAGACCACTGTCGCCGAAGCGGGGCATCTGCTTCACGCCAATGCCGAGCGGCACCTCAAATCTCCGGAAGAAATGATCCGCCTGTTCGCGCGCTGGCCGCATGCGATCCATGCCGCTCGCGAAGTGGCCGATGCGTGCCAGTTCAGCCTGGACGAGCTGCGCTATGAGTATCCGGAGGAGATTTATCCTGACGGTATGGGGCCGCAGGACTATCTCGAAAGCGAGACCTGGAAGGGCGCGGACTGGCGTTATCCGGATGGCGTGCCGGACTATGTGCGTGAGACTTTGAAAAGCGAGCTGGCGTTGATCGGAAAGATGGATCTGGCGCGTTATTTCCTGACCATCAAGGACATCGTCGACTACGCTCGCAATGAAGTCGAACCGCCGATCCTGTGCCAAGGGCGAGGTTCGGCGGCCAATTCTGCGGTGTGTTATTGTCTGGGTATCACCAGCGTCGATCCGGCCAAGCACGCGCTCCTGTTCGACCGCTTCATCTCGGAGGATCGCACGGAACCGCCGGATATTGACGTCGATTTTGAACATGAGCGGCGCGAGGAGGTCATCCAGTATATCTATAGCAAATACGGTCGCCACCGCGCCGGACTGACCGCAACCGTCATCCATTACCGCCCGCGTATGGCAATTCGCGAGGTTGGCAAGGTGATGGGACTGTCGGAGGATGTCACGTCGGCGCTCGCGCGCACCATATGGGGTGGTCACGGGCGCGAGATCGGCGAAACGAATGTCGCTGAAACCGGGCTCGACATCACCGATCCGCATTTGAAGCGCGTACTCAAGTTAACCGAACAGATGATCGGAATGCCGCGGCATCTCTCGCAGCATGTTGGCGGGTTCATCCTGACCGAAGGCGCGCTGACCGAGACAGTGCCGATCGGCAATGGCGCGATGCCGGATCGCAGTTTCGTCGAATGGGACAAGGACGACATCGAAGCGCTCGGCATCCTCAAAGTCGATGTGCTCGCACTCGGCATGCTGACCTGCATCAAGAAGTGCCTTGATCTGCTGGAGGCGCATCACGACCGTGCACTGACGCTGGCAACCGTCCCGCGCGAAGACGAGGAGACCTACGCGATGCTGCGCAAGGGGGATTCACTCGGCGTCTTCCAAGTCGAAAGCCGCGCGCAGATGAACATGCTCCCGCGCCTGCGTCCGCGCGAATTCTACGATCTTGTGATTCAGGTCGCGATTGTCCGCCCCGGTCCGATCCAGGGGGATATGGTGCACCCTTATCTCAAGCGCCGTCGTGGCGCGGAGCAGGTGCGGATTCCCGCTCCATCGCCGCAACATGGCCCGCCTGACGAGTTGAGCAATATACTCGATCGCACGCTTGGCGTTCCGATTTTTCAGGAACAGGCGATGAAGATTGCCTTGGATGCAGCCAAATTCGATTCGGTCCAGGCCAACCAGCTGCGCAAGGCGATGGCGACGTTTCGCAGCAGAGGCATGGTGCACGAACTCGAAGATCTAATGGTCGGTAAGATGGTGAAGCGGGGGTATGATGCGGAATTTGCGCAGCGCTGTTTCAACCAGATCAAAGGCTTCGGCGAATATGGCTTCCCTGAGAGTCACGCAGCGAGCTTCGCGCATCTTGTCTATGTTTCCAGTTGGTTGAAGTGCCATTTCCCGGCGGCCTTTGCTGCGGCACTCCTCAACTCTCAGCCGATGGGCTTTTACGCGCCTGCACAGATCGTACGCGATGCGCGCGAGCATGGGGTTGAGGTGTTGCCAGCAGATGTGAATTGCTCGCAGTGGGACAACACTTTGGAGGAGATCGGTGAGGCGCGCGATACGCGGGAAGGGCACCTGGATCGACATATCGCGCTCAGGCTCGGCTTGCGGCAGGTGGATGGGATGTCGGAGCACGTCGCCGCGCGCTTGATTGCCGAGCGCGAGGAGCGCGGGGTGTATCGCGATGTTGCTGAATTGCGCGAGCGTGCAGGCCTTGCTCCATCGCAAATCGAGCGGCTCGCCAGTGCGGATTGCTTCACCTCAATGCACTTATCGCGCAGGCAGGCCCTGTGGGATGCACGCAGCCTGATTGGCGGCCCTGATCTGCCATTGTTCAAGGCGGCGGCTGAGCGTGATGAAGGGGGCGAGCGCGCCGTCATCACACTGCCGCAGATGCCTTTATCCGAGGAGGTCGTGGCGGATTATCAAACCACGCGATTGAGCCTGAAAGCGCATCCGATGCATTTCCTTCGCCCGAGCCTGGCCGAACGAGGCTTTGTGCGCGCCTGCGACCTGCGCGACCGCAAGTTCCGGAGCATTGTGCATGTCGCAGGCGTGGTGCTGATCCGTCAGCGTCCCGGTTCGGCCAAAGGGGTATGCTTCATCACGCTCGAAGACGAGAGCGGCGTGGTCAACCTCGTCATCTGGCCCGATCTCAAGGAGAAGCAGCGCAAGGTCGTGATGGGCGCGCGGCTGATGGAGGTGCGCGGACGGGTCGAATATGATGATGAGGTGATTCACGTGATCGCGCATCACATGACCGATGCGAGCGACCAGCTTTATAGCCTGTCGGACGACATGCTGAACGCTCCTATCGCGCGCGCCGATCATGTGAATTCACCCCTAGTCAGTCGCAAACCATCTTCGAAAAAGCAGGGCATCAAGCCACGCGACATGATCGACGAATTGCCGAACGTCACCGGCCATCCGCGCAATCATCGGATCATTCCCAGGATACTTCCCAAGTCTCGCGACTTTCATTGATATGGGCCGAAAACAGAACGCTTTTTCCATCAATCGCAGGGTCGGTAAATTTACAGGAGATCGCCGCGCTCTGGCGCTTCTCGTGATATTTGCTGTCGTGATAGCTGGGTGGAGCTGGCTGCAATCGCATCCCGAGCACAACCCGGCAGCACCGCTCGATCTGCGCGATCCGATCGGAATGGCGACCGCTACCAAGCTTGTGGCTTTGCGCGACGACGTGCCCGAATGCCGGGCCACGTTGGAACGGAGCGACGTCACCTTTACGGCGTTACCCGCGACCGGCGAAGGGCCATGCGCGCGTCCCGATCGTACGCAGCTCGGCGATTATCCGCTTGCACCCGGCACTCCGGCGGTCACCTGTCCCGTCGCAGCAGCGCTCGAAATATGGCGCAGCAAGAGCGTTGAACCCGCCGCGCGCGAGCATCTTGGTAGCGATCTCGCCCGCATCGAGCATCTCGGCGCGTTTTCCTGCCGCCGGATGTATGGCCGCGATGATAGTCCATGGAGCGAGCACGCGACCGCCAATGCCATCGACATCGCCGCTTTCGTGCTGGAGGATGGGCGGCGGATCAGCGTGCTGAATGATTGGGACGGGACCGACGCAGAAGCGCGCTTTTTGCGCGAGATACGCGATGAGGCGTGCGGGGCGTTCGCGACCGTGCTCTCGCCAGATTACAACGCCGCGCATGCCGATCACTTTCACTTCGATCAGGACAGCCGCTGGTCGAGCGTGTGTCGCTGACAGACGTCAGGTCGCTTCGAGCGCGTACCCGGCAGAGCGCACAGTGCGGATCGGGTCTTTTGCCCCATCAATTCCAACCGCTTTGCGCAGGCGGCGGATATGGACGTCGACGGTGCGAAGCTCGATATCGGAGCCGGTGCCCCAGACACCATCGAGCAACTGCCCGCGGCTGAATACACGACCGGGGCTCTCCATAAAGAACTTCAGCAAGCGGTATTCGGTCGGGCCGAGCTGGAGCGCGCGGCCGCGTCGTTGCACCTTGTGTGCGACCGGATCGAGCTTGATATCGCCGACCTCGATCGTCTCTCCGGCAAGGGCAGGGCGAATGCGCCGCATCACGGCAGCTACGCGTGCGAGCAGTTCGCGCGGGCTGAAAGGCTTGGTCAGGTAGTCATCGGCACCGGTTTCGAGGCCCCGCACCCGGTCATCTTCGGCTTCGCGCGCGGTGAGCATGATAATTGGCACATGCGCGGTCTCTTTATCACGACGCAGGCGGCGGCAAACCTCGATCCCGCTGGTGCCTTCGATCATCCAGTCGAGGATGATGAGATCGGGCACGTCCTCGCTGGCGAGCACCAGCGCGTCATCGCCATCACTGGTGGAGCGGACGTTGTACCCCTCGTTCTGAAAGCGGTATTCGAGCAGTTCGGAAAGCGCCGGGTCGTCTTCGACCAGCAGTAATTTGGCAGCTGACATAACGTCGATGTCTCCCTTACCCCCGCGAGGAGCGATGTGCCGGGGTATGTTTCACTTCGGCTACAGTTTGATGAAACGACCCGGAGCTAGTTTTCCACACGCCGTCCACATCCGTACACCGAGTCGCACCAAATATTGCCCTAGCGATCTTCCTCGGGAGGGTAGGAGCCGGTCGCGGCAAAGTGCACCATTTCCGCCACATTGGTCGCGTGGTCGCCGATCCGTTCAAGATTGCGCGCGACGAACAGCAGCTGAGCGGCGCTTGAAATGGTTGCAGGATTCTCGACCATGTGACTGACCAGATTGCGAAAAATACTGTTGTAAAAGGCGTCCACCTTGGCATCGGTGGCGATCACTTCGCGCGCCAGATCGGGATCACGGGCGGCATAGGCGGTCAGCACATCGTGCACCATCTCGCTTGCCAACTCACCCATGGCAGGGAGCAGCGTGAGCGGTTCGAACCGGTCGCGCCCTTCGATCATGCCGACGCGTTTGGCGATGTTCTTGGAATAGTCGCCGATCCGCTCGACCACGCCTGCAATCTTGAGCGCGGCGATCACTTCGCGCAGATCGTCGGCCATTGGGGCGCGCAGGGCGATGATCCGTACGGAAAGCTTGTCGACTTCTGTTTCGAGCGCATCGATTTTCTTGTCGCGCGCGACGACGCTGTCGCCCAACTCCTCATCGCCGCGCACCATCGCATCTAGCGCTTCCTGGATCGCGACTTCGGCAAGCCCACCCATCTCCGCGATCAGGCCGCGCAGCCGGGTGATATCCTCGTCAAAAGCTTTGACTGTATGTTCGGGCATCAGCCGTAACGTCCTGTAATGTAATCCTTGGTCCGCTCTTCAATCGGGTTGGTGAAGATATCCGAGGTCGGTCCGTATTCGACCATTTTGCCGAGGTGGAAAAAGGCAGTGCGCTGGCTGACGCGCGCAGCTTGCTGCATTGAGTGGGTAACAATGACGATGGCGTAGCGACCCGACAGTTCGTCGATCAGTTCCTCGATCTTGGCCGTGGCAATCGGGTCAAGCGCCGAGGCCGGTTCATCCATCAGGATGACTTCGGGATCGACCGCAATGGCGCGCGCAATGCACAGACGCTGCTGTTGACCACCGGAAAGTGCGGTGCCCGAGTCCTCAAGCCGATCCTTTACCTCGTCCCAAAGACCGGCGCGGGTCAGCGACCGTTCGACAATCGCGTCGAGATCCGGCTTTTTCTCCGCCAGACCGTGAATCTTCGGACCGTAAGCAATGTTCTCGTAAATCGTCTTGGGGAACGGGTTGGGCTTCTGGAACACCATGCCGACGCGCGCGCGCAGTTGAACCACGTCCATCGCATCGCCGTGAATGTCCTCTCCCTCAAGCTCGATCAGACCTTCGACACGGGCGACCGGAATGGTGTCGTTCATGCGGTTGAAGCAGCGCAGGAAAGTCGATTTGCCGCAACCGGACGGGCCGATGAAGGCCGTGACGTAATCGGGCGAGATGTCGATCGACACTTCGTCGATCGCTTTTTTGTCGCCGTAATACACAGTGACATCGCGCGCCCTCATCTTGGCGTTCGTGTCTTGCAGTTTTTCGTGAATGACAGTCACCAGGTCTTCTCGAATTTGTTGCGGAGGTAAATGGCGAGGCCGTTCATCAACAGGAGGAACAGCAATAGCACGATAATTGCGGCGCTGGTGCGTTCGACAAAGCCGCGGTCGATCTCGTCCGACCATAGGAAGATTTGCATCGGCAAAACGGTTGCGGGCGACGTGAAGCTGTCCGGCGGCGTTGCGACGAAGGCGCGCATGCCGATCAGCAGCAACGGCGCGGTTTCGCCCAGCGCGCGGGCCATGCCTATGATAGTACCGGTAAGCATGCCGGGCATGGCCAGTGGCAGGACATGGTGAAACACGACCTGCACAGGCGATGCGCCGACCGCGAGCGCACCATCGCGGATCGAGGGCGGCACCGCTTTGATCGCGTTGCGGCCTGAGATGACGATCACCGGCATGGTCATCAGCGCAAGGGTCATACCGCCGATCAGCGGCGCGGAGCGGAAATTGGGAAACAGCGCGAGGAACACGGCGAGACCAAGCAGGCCGAAAATGATCGAGGGGACAGCCGCAAGGTTGTTGATCGAAACCTCGATCAGATCGGTCCAGCGGTTCTTAGGCGCGTACTCTTCGAGATACAGCGCGGCGAGCACCCCGATGGGAAATGCCAGCAGGAAGGTGACGATCATCGTCAGGATCGACCCCTTGAGTGCACCCCAGATACCGGCGGCTTGCGGGCTTGTCGCATCCGAGCGCGCGAGGAAACCGGCATCCCAGTTCTCGGCAAGCTTGCCCTCGGCGGCGAGCCGCTGAGCGAGGGCCTGCATTTCGGGCGAACCCTCGCCTGCGAGACCGGCGGCAAGATCGGACGAGGCTGGCAATTGGAAGGTCTGGGAGCGGGTGATCAGGGACGGGTCTTCGGTAAGCGCCGCCGCCACATCACGCCACGCATCGCGACTTACCTCGGCTGCTGCCTCTTCGCCCAGGGCTTCCTCGGCATAGAACTCCACAACCCCATCGATGCCCTGCATTTCGAGCACCTGGATCGCGCTGGGCGCTCTAAGCGAAATGTCATCGCCGGTGATGCCGCTTTCGGGAAAGTCGATCGGGACCGCGAGTTCGGCGCGCTGGAAACCGCCGATGCCGTTCATCAGCATATTGCCGAGCAGGAAGATCAGGACGGCGACCGAGAATACGATCGCGCCTTGGCCCATCAGCTTGAAGTTGCGCTCCGACCGATACCTTTGGGCGAGGCGCTTCTCGAATGCTGGCGTGCGGGTAGGGCCGAGCGCGTTCGGGTCTGCCGGATCGACTGCGTTCGTGGGGTTAAGGGGTGCGCTATTCATCACTCATAAGCCTCACGGAAGCGTTTCACGACGCGCAGGGCGATGATGTTGAGCACGAGTGTTACGAGGAACAATGCAAAGCCCAAGGCGAAAGCGCTGAGATAGGTCGGGTGATCGGTACTCTGTTCGCCGGTGAGCAGCTTGACGATCTGAACAGTGACCGTTGTCATCCGATCCAGCGGGTTGGCGCTAAGGTTGGCGGCAGTCGAAGCCGCCATGACCACGATCATAGTCTCACCGATGGCGCGGCTGACGGCCAGCATGATCCCGGCGACAATGCCGGGCAGGGCGGCCGGAAACAGCACGCGGCGGATAGTTTCGGATTGGGTCGCGCCCATCGCCAGACTTCCGTCGCGCATTGCACTCGGGACCGCCGCGATGGAATCGTCCGCCATTGAAGACACGAACGGGATGATCATGACGCCCATCACGACGCCTGCGGCCAGGGCGCTTTCAGTGGAGGCGTTGGTCATACCCAGTGCGAATGCCGCATCCCGGATCGCTGGCGCGATAGTGAGCGCGGCGAAATAGCCGTAGACCACCGTCGGTACACCGGCGAGGATCTCGAGCGCGGGCTTAACCCAAGCGCGCAGCTTTGGATTGGCATATTGGGTCAGGTAGATCGCGCTCATCAGACCCAGCGGGATCGCGACGATCATTGCGATAATCGCGCCGATAAAGATGGTGCCCCAGAATAGCGGAATCGCGCCATAGCGTGAGCCATCGGGATTGTCCGGATTGCTCATCGGGTCCGGGCCCCAATATGTCCCGAGCAGGAAATCGAACGGCGACACCAGCTGAAAGAAACGAATTGTTTCAAACACAAGACTGGCGAAAATCCCGAATGTCGTCAGGATCGCGACGAGCGATGCGAGCAACAGGACCACCATCACGGTGCGCTCGACCCTTGTGCGGGCACGGAAATCTGGGCGCACTCGCAGGAATGCGAAGGCTCCGCCGCCAAATGCGATGAACAACGTTATCGCGATGCCGATCAGATTGTAGCGGCCCATCGCCTCTTGAAACGGTTCGATCAGTGGTTGTGCACCGTCATTGAAGACACCGGGTGCACTGCCACTGGCGACCGCGCGTGCCTCCGACAGCCATGCCTCGCGCTCGAAACCGAAAGTCGGGAGGTCTTGCGCTCCGGGAGATGCCAAAACGCTCTGTGTGACCAATTGCGGCGAGATAAACGACCACAGGGTGACGAAAGCCAGCACCGGAATGACGATCCAGATCGCAACGTACCACGCGTGATAGGTGGGACGCGCAGCCGGACGCAGGTCGGGATCAGCCTTCTGGAAGCTCCAGGCCTTGGCCCGGCCAGCCAGCCAGCCCGCAAGGCCAAGCCCGATGGCAATCAGGATGAGCGTAATCGGCGACATGGGTTAAGCGTGGTTCCCCGGAGCAGGGCGCGCTTCACAAAGCAAAACGAGATGTGCCATCAGCTCTGCTGCGCCCCCTGCATAAAGTTCATTCGGAATGTCGATCGGAGTGCGGATGGCAACCATCCGCGCTATGATGATCAAGCCCCTTTGCCGTGCCGATGTTCAAAAAATAAGACACCGTTAAGACAAGCCTTGAGTTTCTGGTTCGCGATCGATGTCACTCACCGCATCCGGCTCTGCATTTTCAGGTTCGGCCTGCGGGATCCTGACTATCACCTTGGTGCCTTTGCCAAGTTCGCTTTCAATGTCGAGGCGTCCGCGATGACGCTCCACAATATGCTTCACAATTGCGAGGCCAAGGCCGGTTCCACCCGAAGCGCGGCTCCGCCCCGGATCGGTGCGGTAAAAGCGTCTGGTTAGATGCGGGATGTTTTCAGCGGCAATCCCTTCGCCTTGATCTTCAACCGAAATTCGCGCCTGCCCGTCGCGAGCATGGTCCAGCACGATCGTCACCACGCCATCCGCTAAACCGTATTTGAGTGCGTTGTCGACCAGATTGCGAACCACCTGCTCAAGCTGCTGCAAATCGCCGCGCACGCTGGCCGACTTGAGCAGCTGAATATCGATGCGGTCGATCCGGTTGGAGCCTGCCGCATCGCGCGCCGCGCGCTCCACAAGCGGGCCGAGATCGTGCCGGTTTTCAGGCAGATCATGTTTTTCCGCTTCTACCCGCGAAAGGCTCATGAGATCGCTTATCAGGCTTTGCAGACGCTGCCCCTCGCGCTCGATAATGCCGAGAAACTTCTGTGAAGTGGGCGAATCGAGACTGTCGCCGCTTTCGCTGAGCGTTTCGACATAGCCGAGGATCGCGGCCAGCGGCGTGCGCAGCTCGTGGCTGGCGTTGGCGACGAAGTCCGTATGCGCGCGGCTGATATCGGCCTCTGCCGTCTGGTTGATCAGCTCGATCACCGCGAGCTCTTTATCGATCGACTGGCGGTTCATCTGCCAGATGTCCTGGCGCCGAACGAGGCCGCGGATGATCGCCTTGCCAGTACGGTTGCGATTAATCAGCGAGATAGCTTCCGGCTGCCTGAAAGCGACCCGCGCATCCTGGCCGACAATATGCTGACCCATCATCCGGCGAGCGGCCGTGTTGGCGATCTCGATAGTGTTGCGATCGGTTACCAACAGCGGCGTTGAGGAGTTTTCAATCAATCTGCGCATCGAATCCCGGCTGATCGGCTTTTCGACCACGACGCTCGGCGGTTCGGGTGGACGGCCTGCGGCTAGCAAGAGTGAGCCTACCCAAACCACCAGCACGGATGTCGCGATGATCGCATCGATTCCCAGCAACAGCTGTGCGACAAATGTCACCAAGGCCAGCAAGATGCCGGCAAGGGGGATCGTCTGCCTCATGCGATCAGCCCTTACCGCCAAGCATGCCGCGAGGGAAGGGACCGCGCACGAGAGATGCGCAGCACAGAACTGGTCTGATGAAAGGGAGGTGGTGACCCCTACGGGAATCGAACCCGTGTTTCAGCCGTGAAAGGGCCGCGTCCTAACCGCTAGACGAAGGGGCCACGCTCATTTGCGAGAGCGCGCATCTAGGGGGGCGAAGGTGAGCGGTCAAGCCCGTATTGCGAAATATCGCGAACGGCGCGCTCAATCGGCGAACGCGGCGTCTTCGAGGTGCAATTCCGCCGCTGGTCTGTTTCCCCAATCGTCCAGCTTCACACGCCCTGCCAGATGAAACTGACGCCCTTTGCTTCGATGAAGCAGGGTTTGCGCCATCTCGGTCTCGGCAGCGCGAAAAGCGATTCCCTTGAACGACTTGCCATCGCCGCCGCTGGCGATAATGCGCAAGTGATCTTTTCCGACAATATCGGCCTTCACGATCCGCACCGGCCCCACGGCCACGCGCGGAGCGGGCCAGCCCACGCCATAAGGACCGGCAGCGTCCAGAGTTGTCACCAGATCGGGAGTTAATCCGCCCGGTGCCAGCGCGAGATCGAGCGTCATGTTCTGACCGGCGCGCGCGTGCTCTACATCGCGGGCAAGGCGTTCATCGAGGAACTCGGTGAAAGCAGCGAGATTGTCAGTCGGGATGGTGAGGCCCGCCGCCATCGCGTGCCCTCCGCCTGCAATCAGCAACCCTGCTTCGCGCGCGGCGATAATCGCGGCACCGAGATCGACCCCGCTGATCGATCGACCCGATCCCTTGCCGGTGCCGTCTGCCTCGTCCTGCGCGATCACGATCGACGGCTTTCCGGTCTTTTCCTTGATACGCCCGGCGACGATCCCGATGACGCCCGGATGCCAACCCGATCCGGACAGGACTTGCACGGCCATGTTGTGCTGCCCGGCCAACTGAGCCTCGGCGGCCTCCTGTACCTCGGCCTCGATCGCGCGGCGCTCTTCGTTGAGGGCGGAGAGCTGTTCGGAGATGGCACGCGCTTCTTCGGGGTCGCTGGTGGTGAGCAACCGCACGCCAAGCGTCGACTCCCCGATCCGGCCGCCAGCATTGATCCGCGGGCCTAAGGCAAAGCCAAGGTCGCTTGCCTGCGGACTGCGCTTCAACCGGCTCGCGTCTATCAGCGCCGCCATCCCGATCCGCTCACGCCGGGCCAGCACCTTGAGGCCTTGCGCCACAAATGCCCGGTTAAGTCCATGCAGCGCCGCGACGTCTGCGACCGTACCGAGTGCCACAAGATCGAGCAACGCCATCAGATCGGGTTCCTTGCGGCCTTCGAAAAAGCCCTGTGCGCGCAGCCTGCGAACCAGCGCAATCGCGAGCAGAAACGCAACGCCAACCGCTGCAAGGTGCCCGTGGGCCGCTGCAAGGTCGCTTTCATCCAAACGGTTCGGGTTCACCAGCGCAGCGGTCGGCGGGAGTTCTGCCGAGCATTTATGGTGATCCACCACGATCACATCGACCCCGGCATCGCGGGCCATGGTCAGCGCTTCATGCGCCATCGCGCCGCAATCGACGGTTACGATCAGGCTCGATCCGCTTTCGGCGAGCTTGACCAGCGCCTCTCCGCTGGGGCCGTAGCCCTCCAACAAACGGTCCGGGATATAATAGCCCGCGTCGTTACCAAGTTCGCGAAGTACGTCGACCAGCAGAGCAGCACTGGTCGCGCCATCGACATCGTAGTCGCCGTAGATCGTCACCTGTTCTTTCGCGAGCACAGCTTGCGCGATGCGTTCGGCCGCCTGATCCATATCGCGGAATTCCGATGGGTCGGGCAGGAACTCGCGCATCGTCGGCTTGGTATGCCGGGCGATATCGTCTCGTGCCACACCGCGCGTCATCAGCAGCTGCGTAAGGATATCGTGGTCAAGCGATTGTACGGAATTACGCGGGTTGTCGCCGAGATCCATGTTTCCGCCACGCCAGTGCCATGCGCGGCCCGTCAGCGACTGTGAAACTCCAAGAACATGCGACAGCGATTGCGTGGCCATGGCCTTGGTCTAGCGCAAACCCAACTAAGGGGACAGGTCTGCGGCATTGACAATCGACAGGCGGCTCTCCTTCTTGCCCCGTATGGACAGCTTACCATCCGACAAGACATTGCTGGTCATCTGGCACAGCCGCACTGGCGCTAGCGAGGCGATGGCCGAGGCTGCCGCCGCGAGTGACAATGCCATGCTCGTACCCGCGCGTAACGTGTCACCGGAAATGCTGCTGGCAGCCGCGGGCTACCTCTTCGTATGTCCGGAAAACCTCGCGAGCATGAGCGGTGCGATGAAGGAAATGTTCGATTCAACCTACTATCCAGTTCTCGGCCGGATCGAAGGGCGGCCTTATGCATCGATCATCGCCGCCGGTTCAGACGGCGAAGGCGCGCAGTGCCAGCTCGATCGAATTGCGACCGGTTGGCGGCTCAAGCGGGTGTGTGATCCGATGATCGTAAACTTCGCCGCACAGACGCCCGAAGCCATTCTCGCCAAGAAGACTGTCAGCGATAAAACACTGAAACGATGCCGGGAAATGGGCGTCGGTTTCGCCGAAGGACTGAAGTTGGGTATTTTTTGAAATATCGGTTTTAGATGTGAACAAGGCCATGAATCGGGACTCGACGCTGCGATCAAATGACGCCAATGTCCCGTACCGAGGGTCGCATACGAGTTAATCGGGACGTGAAGGGGTCGTAGACCATCGATCAAGCGCATCATGCCGATGCCAGAGGGCTGCATTTGCTGTTTGCGGCGGGCAAACGGCCCACGCGCGCTGCCATCAAGGATTTTGCGGAAAGCCAAAGGTCGGTGTCGATCTCGCTCGACCCTTCCGATGGCGCTCCCTTGCAATTGGTGGCGGCTGACGGGGAGGACGTCAGTCCGGAAGCCGACCTTCGCTCTGCGGCAACCGACAAGGTCTGGGTCGAGCTTTTGCGCGACGGGCTGACGTTCGACCTGCACGGACTCGCTCCTGGAGACTTCTGCGAGTTCCCCGAATTCGAGCATCGTTTCGATCTGGAACGCGCGCCCGGTGCATTCCGTCTTGAAGCGATGCGGTTGGTGCCGGGGCAGCATCTTGCGGGAGGCGAGGCCAGTATTCCGGTGGTCAAATGCATGGTCGCGCTCGCCCGCGATCTGACGCATCACTTCGATGATCTCATCGCAATCGTTTGGCCGCCATCCAAAAGCGCAATCGGGCGCAGATTTTTCGAATCCGTTTCAACAGCGTGGCTGGACGGTGGGGCCTTTCCGGCTCTTGGACTGACTGCTTTTCGAGAGACGATCGATGGCGCGCTGCAAAGTGTCGGTCTGGAATACTGGATTGGTCAGGAACTAAGGATCGAACAGCCCATTGCATTGGATAAGGTCGCGGCGACGAGGCTCGGTGTGCGGCTGATTAACCAGCTCATCCTGATCGGTGGGTTGGACGAGAGTGAACGGATCATCGCGCCTGACGGTACCAGGCTTGTGATGCGCCCGTCACGCAACGGCAAATTTGTAAGGGTCTGGCGCGAGTAATTGATGAACAGGGGGCGCAGCAAGGACTGCGGAGCCACCGTGCCAGTTAAGTCTGCGCGGGAGGCAAAGCGTATTTCTATTCCGTTTCGCGACGTAAATCGGCGTGGTGCGCCCAATCACGACGCCGGTCTCCAGCGCCATCATCTGCTCCCGCGCCAACTGCTTGGCACTCGCTATTTCGGAACGATGTTCGCTCAGATCGGTCGCACGCAGGTCGGCTTCGATGACTTTCGCAAGAATGGACTGCTGCTTCCAGCAACGGATGATGCGACTGTCAGAACAGGGATGCCGCTCCATCGTGGCCCGCATCGACATTATAACGAGATGGTGATCGAACGCGTCGGCAAGATCGAGGAGAGCTGGTCACGACAGCGCAACTCTGACGCAGAATATGCCTTGATGGAGGCGCTGCTTCGGCTTGAGTTGTTGCAATCTGCCCTGCGCCGCCGCTTGCTTTCGGGTCGGCGCAGAGTGATCCTGAATCGCAATGATCCGCTTGGCACCGGGTTCGACTTTACCGAGCTGGATGCGATGGCAGAAGAGCTGTGGAAGGCTACCTAGTCGTCCGCTATTCGGCCGCTTCGGCCATCGCTTGCCATGCAGTGTAATTCGAGTTTTCCAGCATTCGGGCTTTGGCTGCGTGGTATTCACGCTCCATTCGCGCGACCAGATCCTCGACCGTTCCGACCGACTTGATCGCGCCAACCCCTTGGCCTGAACCCCAGATATCTTTCCACGCCTTCGCCTTGGTATTTCCGCCGCTGCCGAAATTCATCTTTGACGGGTCGCTGACTGGAAGATCATCGGGATCAAGTCCGGCCTGTTCGATCGAAGAGCGCAGATAGTTGCCATGCACTCCGGTGAATAGGTTGGTATAGACGATGCCGCTCGCGTCCCCCTCGACAATACCCTGCTTGTAAGCCTGATCGGCATTGGCCTCCTCGGTCGCGATGAAGGCGCTGCCCGAATAGCCGAAGTCCGCGCGCAGTGACTGTGCGGCGAGGATCGACGAGCCATGCGCAATCGCGCCCGACAGAGCGACCAATCCGTCGAACCATTCGCGGATTTCCTGCATCAATGCAAAGGGCGACAGCGCGCCCGCATGCCCGCCAGCGCCCGCAGCGACCGGGATCAGCCCATCGGCGCCTTTCGATATGGCCTTTTGTGCAAAGCGGTTGTTGATCACATCGTGCATCGTGATCCCGCCCCAATTGCGCACTGCCTGGAAAATCTCTTCGCGCGCGCCGAGAGATGTGATGATCATCGGCACTTGCCACTTCTCGCAGGTTACCATGTCGGCCTCGACCCGGTCATTGGTCTTATGGATGATCTGGTTGACCGCGAAGGGAGCTGCCGGGCGATCCGGATTTTCGCGATTGTGCTTCGCCAGTTCCTCGGTGATCTGGTGCAGCCATTCGTCGAGCAGCGTCTGAGGACGCGCATTGAGCGCTGGAAAGCTGCCGATGATGCCCGCTTTGCATTGCGCGATCACCAATTCCGGCCCTGATACGATGAACAGCGGCGAGCCGATCAGCGGGAGGCGCAGACGATCGAACGGGGCGGGAAGCGGCATTGAGGTCTCCTAGGTTGCGTTTCGCAATCAACCCGCGTGCCATAGCTTCGGTTCCACTCGTGTCGAGCGCACTATTGGCAGGGGTATTGAAAAGCGGTGCGAGGGCGATCAGGCGAGGATGTCTTCGAGGCCATAGAACCGCGCTGCGTTTCCAGCAAAGAGCGCGGCTTTTTCATCCGGGTTTGCCCCCACGGTCAGATGTTTGAAGGCGTTCCACAGCACCGTGTAATCCGCGCCCCAATAATCGACCGGATAATTGCTTTCGAACATCGCGCGGTTCGCGCCGAAGGCTTCGATGCAGGTTTCAATATAGGGGCGCCACAGGCCTGCGAGATGCTCAGATGACGAACCGGCTGCCGAACCTTCTTCTGGCAGAGCGCAAAACGCCATCGCCAACCCGCCGAGCTTGATCTGCACGTTCTCGCAAGCGGCCAGTTCCTTGATGCTATGCCGCCAGGTATCAAACCGTTCGTGCAGCTTGCCCTTATAGGAAGCGACGCCGAGCGGGGTTCCGCAGTGGTCAAGGCAGATTGGCTGATCGGGGAATGCGCGGGCCAGATCGATGACATCGGCCAGTTGCGGTTCCAAGACCCACGCATCGAAAGTCATACCTCTCTTGCCAAGCTCGCCAAACCCTTCGCGGAAAGTCGCATCGCGATAGAGGCCCTCCGGGGCGTGGAAAGGAGGGCCGAGGACATCCGGATCGGCATCCCATGCGCCTTGATGGCGGATACCCTTGAACCTGTCCGGTGCAGCTGCCTTGAGCGCATCGAGAACCTCACCCACCGCGCTTCCCGCGAGCAAGTCGGCGTGGCCGACAATCCCTGCGCATGCCCGAAGGCCGCCGTACAATCCACTGGCCGATTGGGCCGCGACGCCGTTGACGAACTCTACCTCTCCCACGACCTTCTTCGCTTCGCCATAGGCCGCGTTGTAGAACGCCCCGCATTCCATGAAGACGGTCCCCACGATGTTGTGACCACCGGTCAGGTGTGCGTGGAGTTCATCGAAGGTGTAATAGGCGTTGTCCACCAGCCCGGCGATGAAGTGATGGCGAGGCTCTGGGAACATCGGCATCATCGGTCGCAAATCCCACAAGTGATGATGGGGATCGATGATCGGCAGATCGGGCTCGAGGATCGCTTCGCTCATAAGTTCGGTCTTTCTTTCAGATCAGGCTAGCTAATGGCCCGGCGGTATAGATGCCAAGTTGAATGGCCGAGAACGGGCAGAGCAACAAGAAGGCCGAAGAAAGCCGGGATCAGCGCGATGAACAACAGCACCGTAATCAGCGCAGCCCATCCAAGCATCACGGACAAATTTGCGCGGATCACGGCGAAACTGGTGATGATCGCCGTTGGAAAGCTGACCGTGCGATCGACGAGCATCGGCAGGCTGATGACGGTCATCGAGTAAAAAGCAAACGCCATCACTGCACCGACCGCGCTGCCAACCGTCAGCATCGCGATACCCGCTGATGTGGTGAACACTTCAAGCGATTCTCCACCAAGCCCGGACTCAGCCATGAAGATCGCGAAAATCGCATGGGCCACGATCATCCAGAACGAGAAAGCGACGAACACGATTACACCCATGCTGAGGATCTGGTCATCTCCGCGCCCCTTAAGCGCGCCGAGAACGTTACCCCATGAAAGGGGCTCCCGCAGTTCGCGGCGGCGGCTGGCTTCGTAAAGTCCGACAGCGACGAAGGGGGCAATCAGTGGAAATCCGGCGGTCGCCGGGATCAGCAGGCTGGTGTAGCCTCCGACAAGCGCGAGATAACCGATCACGAACCCGACCGCCACGTAAACTCCCCCAAAGAAGAGGCCGTACTTCGGAACGGCTGCGAAATCGCGCCAGCCATCGGCCAGCGCCCCGCGCAAATCTGCAAATGTCAGATCATCTGCGATTGTCGGTCGGTCGGGCATCGCTCGTTCGCCCGAAACGGTGGGTGTATCCATGATCGGCTCCCTCTCTCCCAAGGCCCATCATTGTGAAACGCCATTGTGCGCGTGTCCTTGTTTTGCATCAAGGGTCTGACATCGCGGTGTTGGCAGTCACGGAAAGGCACCTGCGATCAGGAAAACGGGTTGCCTGCTTCGTCAATGAACGCCTGCTCGTCCGGTGTGGACGCTCGTCCGATCATCGGGTTGCGATAGGGAAAACGGCCGAAGCGATCGACGATGTCCTGATGCTTGCGAGCAAATTCGGTGACGCTGGCCGCGCTGTTGGCGAGTGCCTCAAGCTTGGTCACCCCTAACACTTGCAGTTCCCGATCCTCCGCATGCATCAGCGGCATGTAGAGGAACTGGCGCTCATCCATTCCGAGGCGCTCATCCATCTCGGTCTCGATCGCCCGCAGCGTCAACTTCTGTGCTTTCTTGTCCTGGGCGAAAGCCTTTCCGTCGCCGCGATGAATATTGCGTGAGAACTGGTCGAGCACGATGACCAGCGCCAGAAGACCGCGAGGTGTTTCCGCCCAGTGATCCAACTCGCCGCGCTTGGCTTGCTCAAGCAGTCCGCCGAACCGTTCTGCGATCCCCTGATCGAGTTCATCCGACGACGAAAACCACTGTTCCGGCATCAACTCAAGAAACCAGAAATGCAGGACTGCAATCGCCCCTTCCGGAGTGCTTTCTTTAAGCGCTGCCATAGCGGTCAGCCGACCGCGCTGTTGGCTGCGCTCAGCACGGCGCGGACGCTGGCTGTCGCGACGTCTTCGTCGATGCCGCAGCCCCAGATGATCCGCCCGTTGCTTTCGCATTCGAGATAGGCAGCGGCGCGCGCGTCGCGGCCAGACCCAAGCGCGTGCTCGGTATAATCGCGGACCTTGATTTCGATATCGAACGCATCTTCGAGGGTGGTGACAACGCTGGAGATGAGGCCATTGCCGCGCCCAGACACGCTTTGTTCACCGCCGTCGACTGCGATCTTGCCTGCGAATATACGCGTGCCATCGGCAGCGCGGCTTTCTTCGTAATCGACCAGCTGGAAATGCTTGTCGGTCGTCTGGACGTGATAGGTCCGCTGAAATTCGGCCCAGATGTCGGCGGCGTTCAATTCTCGGCCCAATTCGTCAGCAAGGTGTTGCACAGCCTTGGAGAAATCGGCCTGCATCTTCTTGGGCAGCTTAAGGCCCTGATCCTGCTCCAGAACCCAGGCGAAGCCGCCTTTGCCGCTCTGCGAATTGACGCGGATGACGGCTTCGTAATCGCGTCCGAGATCCGCCGGGTCGATGGGCAGATAGGGAACGCGCCAGCCTTCGTCATTTTGCGCCTCCCGTGCCTCGAAGCCTTTCTTGATCGCATCCTGATGCGAGCCGGAGAATGCGGTGAAGACCAGTTCGCCTCCGTAAGGATGGCGCTGATGCACGGGCAGGTCGTTGCAATATTCGACCGTCTCGATCACGCGATCGATGTCGGAGAAGTCCAGGCCCGGATCGATCCCCTGCGTGTACATGTTAAGCGCCATGGTCACGAGGCAGCAATTGCCCGTGCGCTCGCCATTGCCGAACAGGCAGCCTTCGACCCGGTCTGCGCCCGCCATCAGGCCAAGCTCTGCCGCTGCAACCCCTGTGCCGCGATCATTGTGCGTGTGGAGCGAGATCACGGCGCTTTCGCGGTTTGGCAGATTGCGGCAGAAATACTCGATCTGGTCGGCGTAGATATTGGGCGTCGCCGCCTCGACCGTCGCGGGCAGGTTCAGGATGATCGGCCTATCCGGAGTAGGCGCCAGCACCTCCATCACCGCCGCGCAAACCTCTATGCTGAAATCGATTTCTGCGGTTGAGAATGTCTCGGGCGAGTATTGAAAATACCACTCGGTATTCGGGCGCTTCGCTGCTTCATCGCGCATCACCTTGGCCCCGGCGATCGCGATTTCGCGCACTTCGTCTTTGGACATGCGGAACACGATATCCCGCCATGCAGGCGACACGGCATTGTAGAGATGGACGATCGCTGCGCGTGCCCCGGCAAGACTTTCGAACGATGTACGGATCAGGTCTTCGCGACTTTGCGTCAGGACCTGTACGATCACGTCATCGGGGATCGCCCCTGATCTCACCAAGCCTGAGATGAAGTCGAACTCAGTCGCGCCTGCACTCGGGAAGCCGACTTCGATCTCTTTCACACCCACTTCGACGAGCAGATCAAAGAACCGCCGCTTTTTGACGCCGTCCATCGGGTCGATGATCGACTGGTTGCCATCGCGCAGGTCGGTCGAGAGCCAGCGGGGCGGGGCGGTGATGGTGCGAGAGGGCCATTGCCGATCGGGCAAATCGATCTGCGGGAAAGGTTGGTACTTGCGGGAAGGCTGTTTGAGCATGGTCATGAAAGAAGGCTCGTCGTGAAAGTTCGTGGAAGTGGTTGCGGCTTTACCCTTGGGAGATTGGCCGCGTTCCTACTCGCACGCAGCCGGTCACGCCCAAGGGCGCGTAAGTCGTAGCAGCAGCTGAGCCGTCGAAGTCATGGCAGCGTTCTTGCCCATAACGAGCCGATGCGCAAGCCGTCGCCGCACGCGCACTGCAAGGGCACGAACATTTTTTTGCCGCTTTTTGCGACGCGCTGTAACCAAACGCTTCGGGAACCCGAAATGGCGAGTGTTGCCGATCGACAGGTGAGATCGGCCCGCACAGTTATCTTTAGGAGGATATCACAATGAAAAAGTCACTGTTTGCAATTGCCTTGCTTGCCACTGCCGCCGCGTGCGGTGCGCCCGCAGAAAACGCCGCTGAAGGCGACTCGATGGTCGCAACCGACGCCGGTGCCGAAGCAGGAAGCGAGTATTACGCCGAGCTTGGCGGCGATCCCCAGGGTCCGATCTACACCCAATCCAAAGGCGATACGCTGGCCGTGCGCGGCTTCGACGTGGTGAGCTATTTCACAGGCGACGGCGTTCCTGTCGAAGGGTCTGAAGACCTGACCGTAAGTTACCAGGGCTTCGACTATCGCTTTGCCAATCAGGACAATGCTGACGCTTTCGTTGCCGAACCTGCCAAATATGCGCCCGCCTATGGCGGCTATTGCGCATGGGCGATCGGTGCCAACGACGCGCTCGCACCGGGCGACCCTAATGTTTACGAAATCGTCGACGGAACGCTCTATCTGAACTTCAGTGAAGATGTTCAAGGCCGCTGGCAGGAAGACATTCCTGGCTTTATCGCATCGGGTGACACCAATTACCCGACCCACTCTCCTGATGAGCATTTCCAGGACTAAGTTCCCGAAAGATCGGGTTTAAGAAAAGCCCCCGGCACCTATCCCATAAGAGGCACAATGGGATGAGTGACGGGGGCTTTTTTGTTCGCGTTGGGTAAGGGCCCGATTGAACAAGCCGCTAACCGCAGCGTGCATCGCGAATGATATCACCATCGCCGAGCGTCACATTCAGCCGAGGATTTGCCGGATCGGGGACGCCAGCGATGCCCCGCGGCAATACGAAGCGGACCTGGCTCGGGTCGGGCACGATCTCCATGATTTCATCGCGCGTCGCCTTGTCAGCTTCTCGTCCGACATATGATGCGAGCCGGGCCGCTCCGCACGCGGCGTCGGGATCCGTATGAGTGCCAGGCCCCGATACTGAAACCGGGAACGGTGCGGCAGGTGTGGGGTTGGCTGCACCCTGTGCGCCATTCGCCTCGCCGCCGTTAATGCGCGCGGCGAAGTCTTCGGCGCTATTGGAAGGCGCTTCGTCGACCTGATCTCCGCAAGCTGCGAGCGCCAGCAGAGAGATCGCAGCTAATGTTGCAGATATTCTGGTCATCATGAGCCCTGTTCGATGGACAATTTTGACGCCAATGGCCCTGCCTGCATTACGAGCTTATGACAATTATCTCCAGCGCAAGCGTTCATCGGTCAATTGGTCGAGGTTGGTCACACCCATCAGGCGCATCCCGCGCTCGATTTCGTCTTTTAAAATACCGATTGCCCGTTCGACACCGTCCTGTCCGGCGGCGGCGAGGGCATAGAGATACAGCCGCCCGCCCGAAGCCGCCGTTGCACCGGTGCACAGGGATTTGAGCACATGCGTACCGCGCCGCACGCCGCCGTCGCAAATGATCTCAATCTCGCCGCCGACCGCGTCGACGATTTCGGGGAGCTGATCGAACGGGCTGCGTGACCCATCAAGCTGCCGTCCACCGTGATTGGACAGCATGATCGCATCAGCGCCGATATCGACCGCACGGCGCGCATCATGGGCGCTCATCACACCTTTCAACACAAACTTGCCGCCCCATTGCTCGCGGATGGCAGCTGCGGTCGACCAGTCCATCGACGTATCGAGCATGGTGTTGAAATAATCCGCGATGCTGACCGCTTTGCTCGACCCTTCGCTCACATGCGTGTCGAGATTGGGCAGCGTGAATTTGTCGCGAAGCAGATAATCGAGCGTCCAGCGCGGACGGGTGGCGTAGCTCCAGATGCTTGCTGGCGTGAACCGGGGCGGGGTGGTGAAGCCGGAGCGCAGGCATCGCTCGCGTTTGCCCGATACGATGGTGTCGACGGTCAAAGCCAGCGCGTCAAAGCCGGATGCCTGGCACCGCTCAATCATATGCGTGTTCAGACCCTTGTCCTTGTGAACATAGAGCTGAAACAGTTTCGGCCCGCTCGTCAGCGCAGCGATGTCTTCGATCGAGCGCGTCGCAAGGCTCGAAATCCCGAACCACAGCCCGAACTTCTCTGCCGCTTTCGCCACAGCAGTTTCACCCTGCCAATGGAATGCCCGCTGCACGGCTGTCGGCGATAACACGAGGGGAAGAGCCGACCGGCGGCCCAGGATATCGCAGCTCGTATCAATCGCTTCGACCCCGGCGAGCACATCGGGGACGAGATCGCAGGCGTCGTAGGCTGCGGTGTTGCGTGCCTTGGTCAGTTCGTCATCGGCAGCGCCATCGATATAGTCGAACACGGGGAAGGGCAGGCGCGCCTTTGCCAGGACGCGAAAATCGTCGATATTGTGGCAGTCGGAAAGGCGCATAAAGTCAGACGCTGTCGAGGAGCGCGCGCTCTTCCTGACTGACCCGGCGCGGCTTCGCAATCGGTTCGCGTGTCTCCGGATCGAACAGTGGCGACTGTTTCCAGCCTTTGCCGAAAGTGTCTTTCAAGAGACGTGGAAGGAAACTGCGCACCAATTTCAGCGTAGAAACCGTGTTTGGCTGATCCAGCGGTGGCTCCGCCTCTTTGGCAAGTATGTCCCCCCGCGATGGACCTAGCACGGCGTCACGTCGATCTTCATCGCAGCAAGCGGTGATAACGCTCAGAAACGCGGGCTTGGCCTTATTGGTGGTATTGAAGAATGGTGTGTTGCAGCAGGTCGAATACCAGCGGGTCGTTGGCTTTTCGGTCATGTGGAGGGTCGCGAGCCGATCTTTCCCTACCGTCAATTCGAGCTTGCCGACCCGGGTTTGATAAACCGAAGTGCCGCCATTCGCGTCGAGCACGTCGCCGCCACGACCGAGCACGCGAATAAAATCCCGGCAGTCACTGCAATAGCAAACGTACCGCCCGCCTTCATCGGGGCCGACATCGTGAAGCATTCCGCGCACTTCACCGCATTTGCATGAAATAGCGAGATCCTGAGCCATGCCGCACCTTCTACGCTGATTTTTCGCAATCTGCGCAATTTTTTCTCATCAGGTGTCACCAAATCGGCGAACCCCGCGAACTCCATGATGTGCACGGCCACTAGGCAGTTCTCAAGGGTACCAAGCCAGCTACCCCTCGCTGGCAGCCCCCTGACGAAATGCCCGAGAGACCGCCTGGTGGCCGGCGCATGTTAGTTTTTAGGAGAACCTCGCAATGAAACTCAAATATCTCATGATTGCCGCTGCCGCGTTTGCCGCGCCAGTTGCGCTCACAGCCCCGGTGCAGGCCGATGGCGGTATCTTTGTCGGCGTAAATCAGGGCAACACCGCCTTGGGTGGATACGACACCGTCAGCTACTTCCAAGGCAACGGCGTCCCGGTCAAAGGCGATGCCCGCTACACTGTCAAATACAAGGGAGCCGACTGGCAATTCTCAAGCCAGGCCAACGCTGACAAGTTCAAACAGAACCCGGCAGCCTACGCCCCTCAATATGGCGGTCACTGCGCCTGGGCAATGAGCCGCGGCTCGCTCGCACCGGGTGACCCCACCGTCTACAAACTCGTCGACGGCAAGGTCTATCTGAACGTGAACAAGCAGGTTCAGAGCATGTGGCTGAAGGACATTCCGGGCTTCATCGCCAAAGCGAATGCAGCTTGGCCCAAGATTCCCGAAGGAAAACGCTTCGGTGATTAAGCCAATGGGAAAGGCGGGACCCCCTTAGCCCGCCTTTCCCGCCCTACTCAAACTACGATCAATACAACTCGAATTTATCGAATTCTCGAAAGGAATACTCTCATGTCTAAGTCACAAAGTCTCGCCAAGATGCTCATGGTTGCTGGTGGTCTTGCCATCGCGTCTGCCGCTTCGATTTCGCCTGCCGCTGCGCAGTGTGGCCCTAGTGCCTGCTCCGCCAGTGCCTGTGCCGCCCATGGTTGTTCTGCAAATGCCTGCGCCGCCAATGCCTGCGCGGCAAGTGGATGCGCTGCCTCGGCCTGCTCGGCCGCTGCATGTTCCGCCAGCGCCTGCGCCGCTTCGGCATGCTCTGCCAGCGCTTGCTCGGCCAGTGCATGTGCAGCCAGCGCCTGTGCAGCAGCCTGTGATGCGAACCCCTGCGCCGCTGCATGCGACGCAAGTGCTTGCGCGCCGAAAGCCTGACGGCGCGCGTTTAGGGTGTGGCCGAGGGAATTGTCCTCCTAGTTCTCTCGGTCACATCTTTTTGTCTTTCCCTGCGCCCACCAACAGCAATTTGGCGCGGGTGATCTGAGCCCCACGGGTCGCACTCGAGGGCTCACAAAAACCGCCCGCGGGAGTCGAACCTCGCGGGCGGTCCTCGTTTTAAGACCTGCTATCGGAGCAGTTTCAGCAGCGTCCCGGATCGTTCTCAATCCGATCCTGCAAGGAGGAAAGCGTGTAGCTCTGCTGAGGCAGATAACCTTCACAAGGCTGATAGGTCGGATCCTGGGTCACGCATTGCTCACCGCAGATCTGAAATGCGACCTCTTCATCCCAATCGATCCGCCATAGTCGGCCGCCAGGTGTGGAGACGTAACCATCGATGCGGCTTTCGATATCGCTTTGCAGATCGGTTATCGACGGAACTTCATCGTCGAAGCGCGGATCGTAAGTGCCATGCGTGTGATAGCCCGCCACGGGTTTGACGCCCAGCGGCCATTGAAATTCATAGCCGCATCTGGCTTCGTTGCCGCGAAACACGTCCGAGGTGTCGAGGTTGCCTTCCTCATCTTCCCAGATGAACCCGCAATATTCCACGCCTTCGCTGAACGAGCGCGTTTGCAGTCTGTCGAGTTGCATCTTCGCAAAGCTCTGGATGGCATCCTGCGAAGCGACGGGCGGTATATATTCACGCTCGATATCGGCGTTGCGGGTCATCACGCGCAGCGCAATGACCACCCACAGGATCGCGCAAACGGTGAGGATAAAGCGATTGGAGCGGAAATCGACCATCTCCGCTCCTTAAACCGCTGGCGCATCGCGCCAAGCGTTAGTTCTTCGCCTCAGTTCTTCGCCTTATCGACCAATTTGTTCGCACCAATCCATGGCATCATGGCGCGCAGTTCTGCGCCCGTCTTCTCAATCGGATGTGCTTCAGCGGCCTTGCGAGCGGCTTTCAGTTCGGGCTGGCCCGCGCGGTTATCGAGCACGAAGTCTTTCACGAAGCGCCCGGCCTGAATGTCGGCAAGCACCCGCTTCATCTCGGCTTTGGTTTCTTCGGTGATGATCCGAGGGCCGGTGGTGATGTCGCCATATTCGGCGGTGTTGCTGATCGAATAGCGCATATTGGCGATGCCGCCTTCATACAGCAGATCGACGATCAGCTTGGTTTCGTGGAGACACTCGAAATAGGCCATTTCGGGCGCGTATCCCGCTTCGGTGAGGGTTTCAAAACCGGCCTGGATCAGGTGCGTAATTCCGCCGCATAGCACTGCCTGCTCGCCAAACAGGTCGGTTTCGCACTCTTCCTTGAAGTTCGTCTCGATAATACCCGAGCGGCCACCGCCGACGCCTGATGCGTAGGCGAGGGCGACGTCATGCGCGCTGCCGCTGGCGTCTTGGTGGATGGCGATCAGGCAAGGGACACCACCGCCGCGCTGATACTCGGATCGGACGGTATGGCCCGGACCTTTGGGCGCGATCATGATGACGTCAATATCCGCGGGCGGCTCGATCAGGCCGAAATGGACGTTGAGACCGTGCGCGAAAGCGAGGGCGCTGCCCGGTTTCATATGCCCGGCCAGATCGTTTTCCCAGATGCTGGCCTGATGTTCATCGGGGGCCAGGATCATGAGGATATCCGCCCATTCGGCGGCTGCGGTGTTCGACAATACCTTGAAGCCTGCGTCCTCCGCCTTCTTCGCGCTGGAAGACCCTTCGCGCAGAGCAATAGCGACTTCGGCAACGCCGCTGTCACGCAGGTTCTGCGCATGGGCATGCCCTTGCGAACCATAGCCGAGCACGGCGATCTTTTTCGACTTGATGAGGCCCAAGTCGGCATCGGCGTCGTAATAAACTTTCATCACTTTTCCCTTGTTCAGGCGCCGTCCGCGCCGCGTATCATTCCCACGACGCCAGACCGGCCGACTTCGACCAGGCCAAGCTCGCGCATCAGCACTATGAAACTGTCAATCTTGTCCGGCGCGCCGGTCAATTCGAAAACGAAGCTTTCGGTGGTGGTGTCGACCACGCTCGCGCGGAAAATCTCTGCCACGCGCAAGGCCTCGACCCGCGCTTCGCCTTTACCGCTGACCTTGATCAGAGCAAGCTCGCGCTCGACATGCGGACCGGCGGTGGTGAGATCGCTGACGCCGTGAACGGGTACGAGCCGTTCCAGCTGAGCTTCGATCTGGTCGATAACTTGCGGCGGACCGTTGGTGACGATGGTGATGCGACTGACGGCGTGATCGTCCGAAATATCGGCCACGGTGAGGCTATCGATGTTATAACCGCGCGCGGTGAACAGGCCCGTGATCTTGGCGAGAATGCCGGGCTCGTTGTCGACCGTTACAGTCAGGACGTGGCGCTCGGACTCGGCACTTTTGATTTTCATGTTATCGGCGTCCCTAAACCAGCGCTTTTGCTTCGTCGTCCATAGTGCCATCGACCCGGTCACCATAGAGCAGCATGTCGGTATGCGCCGCGCCTGACGGTATCATCGGCAGGCAATTGGCATCCTGCGCTACGAGACAATCGACCATCACCGGCCCATCGTGATCGAGCATCTGAACGATCCCGGCCTCAAGCTCGGTCTCGTCGTGGATGCGGATGCCTTTCCAGCCATACGCCTCTGCCAGTTTCACGAAATCGGGAAGGCTGTCGGAATAGCTGTTCGAATAGCGGCTTTCATAGGTCAGTTCCTGCCACTGGCGAACCATGCCCATATATTCGTTGTTGAGGATGAACACCTTCACCGGCAAGCGGTACTGCGAGGCCGTGCCAAGCTCTTGAATGTTCATCTGGATCGAGGCCTCACCCGCGATGTCGATCACCAGCGCATCGGGATCGCCCAACTGAGCGCCGATGGCGGCAGGCAGGCCGTACCCCATGGTCCCGAGCCCGCCGGAGGTCAGCCACTTATTCGGGTTCTCAAAACCGAAATACTGCGCTGCCCACATCTGGTGCTGGCCGACCTCGGTGGAGATGATCGGATCGCGCTTGTGGGTGAGGGCGTGCAGCCGCTCGACCGCGTGTTGCGGCATGATCATGCCGGGGTTCTTTTTGGACCGCTCGGGATAGGCGAGGCTCTCACGGGCGCGCCAACCCGCGATCCGGGCTTTCCATTCTCCCAGATTGCGCGCTTCGCGCTCACCCCAGGTCTCGATCAATTGGCCCAGCACGGTCGCGCAGTCGCCGACAATACCCAATTCCACCGGGACGTTCTTGTTGATCGAGCTGCGGTCGATGTCGATGTGGATCTTCTTGCTGTCGGGCGAGAATGCATCGAGCCGCCCGGTGACACGGTCGTCGAACCGCGCGCCGATGCAGACCATCACATCCGCGCGGTTCATCGCCATGTTCGCTTCGTAAGTGCCGTGCATTCCCAGCATACCGAGCCAGTCGGGATGCGTACTGGGGAATGCTCCAAGACCCATCAACGTCGAAGTGACGGGGGCGTTGGTAACATCCTGAAGTTGACGCAGAAGCGCGCTTGCCTCAGGCCCTGAATTGATCACGCCGCCACCAGTGTAAAGGATCGGACGTTCGGCATTCGCGATCATCTCGACCGCTTCGATCACCTGCTCTGCCGAAGCCGCCATTTGCGGGGCATAGCGGTGCGAGGCGGTGAGCTTCGATGCGCGGCTTTTGGAGGGCACCGCGATCTGCACATCCTTGGGGATGTCGATCAGCACTGGGCCGGGGCGTCCGGTAGTGGCGATGCGAAACGCTTCCTCGACCGTGGCGGCCAGATCGGCCGGATCGTTCACGAGATAATTGTGCTTCGTACAGTGGCGCGTGATGCCGATCGTATCGGCTTCCTGGAACGCGTCCGTCCCGATCAGCGCCGTTGGAACCTGACCGGTGATGACGACCATCGGGATCGAGTCCATGAACGCGTCGGCGATACCGGTGACCGCATTGGTTGCGCCGGGGCCGGAGGTGACGAGGACCACGCCGGGCTTGCCAGTCGCGCGGGCATAGCCCTCTGCCGCGTGCGCCGCGCCTGCCTCTGCGCGGACCAAAATATGCCTTAGTCGCTCGTCGCCAAACAGTTCGTCATAGATTGGCAGCACAGCGCCGCCGGGATAGCCGAACACGAATTCGACCCCCTGATCGACCAGACATTGAGTCAGGATAGCTGCGCCGGACCGTTTATCCGGGCTGGGCGATTCCGACACTTGGCATTCCTTCCGCTTGTCTCGGGCCGACGAGGCCACAACCAATGCTATTCTAACAACAAAGGAGGCCCGGCGCAGGGGCAATGCGTCGGGCCATCACATGACGCGCTATTCGACATTATCTAACGTGTCAACATCTAATCACGTAATAATGATGCAAAATAGGCACTGATATCAGAATTTATAAACTCAGGCTGGTCGCCAATCCGTGTCCAGTGGTCCGGGCACTGCCGCCGGAACCAGGTATATTGCCGTTTCGCATAGTTTCGCGTTGCCTGCGTACCTGCGGCGATCATCTCGTCGCGCGAGAGTTCGTCGGCGAGGTAGCCCGCAATTTCCGGCACCCCGATAGCTCGCATCACCGGCAGATCGTGCGACAATCCGCGTTCCAGCAGGGTTTCCACTTCCGCGATTGCGCCATTGTGCAACATCGTCTCGAACCGCCGGTCGCAGCGCTCGTACAGCCACTCGCGATCAGGCAGCAGGACAAAGGCATGGAGGGTAATCTCGCCTTCGATCCCGCCCGTTTTCGCTTTCTGCCAGTCGCCCAAAGTCGTCCCCGTCGAGCGTTTCACTTCCAGCGCGCGGGCAATCCGCTGACTGTCGCCCGGTTCGAGCTCGGTCGCACGCTCCGGATCTTCTATCATGAGCGAGGCGTAGGCGGCCTCGGTGGGGAGGGCGCGCACCACCGCCCGCACTTCCGGGTCGATCTCCGGGATTGGGGCGATGCCTTCGAGCAGCACTTTCATATACATGCCCGTCCCGCCGACCAGGATGGGGACAGCGCCGTCGTTATGAAGCGCAGCGATCTCTTCCTTGGCACGTGCGGCCCAGTCTGCTGCTGAGCAAGCATTCGCGCCGTCCCACTCGCCGAACAGACGGTGCTCGATCCCGCCCATCTCGGCTTCGGTCGGACGCGCCGACACCACGGTAAGATCGGCATAGACCTGCGCGCTGTCGGCATTGATGATGACCGCGCGCTTGCCCTGCTTTTTCAGCGCCCTTGCCAATGCCACCGCAACGGCGCTCTTGCCGCTGGCGGTCGGCCCTGCAATGAGCGCGACGGAATTTGGATTTGGAGATGAATTGGTGCTCATTGCGCGGCTGATAGCAGACACAGCTGATCTTGAAACACGTCTTGATGCGGTTGGGGAGACGCTGAACGCACAAGACATTAGGATCGCGTCTGCGGTGATGCTGGAGGCGTGCGGCGATGTCTTGCAACTCAGCTTTGCCGAAGCCGATCCGATGCTGGTGCTGGCAGCTATCGACCAGCATTTCGAAGCAGCGGACATGCTGGTGAGCGATCAGGAAATCACACCGCCGCGCCTGTTCGTTTCCGACATGGATTCAACCATGATCGGGCAGGAATGCATCGATGAGCTGGCCGACTTTGCCGGGATCAAGCCGCAAATTGCCGCGATCACCGAACGCGCGATGCAGGGCGAGCTTGATTTCGAAAGCGCGCTGCGTGAGCGGGTGACGCTGCTCAAAGGGCTTGAAGAAAGCGCCGTAGATCGTTGCTTGGCAGAGCGCATCGGGGCGAGCCCCGGCGCGAAGATATTGACGAAGACATTGCATGTGCAAGGCGCGCGCTGCGTGCTGGTGACCGGCGGGTTCCATCATTTCGCGGATCGGGTGGGTGATGATCTGGGCTTCGATCGCGTCGTCGGCAATCAGCTGGAAGTCGCCGATCAAAAGCTGACCGGAGGCTTGGTCGGCGCGATTACCGACTCTTCGACGAAAGCAGCTGTGCTACGCGAAGAGCTTGGCGCGCTTGGCTCCGCAGCGCACAGCCTTGCAACCGGAGATGGGGCAAATGACATTCCGATGATCGAAGCGGCGACCTATGGTTTCGCGTACCGCGCCAAGCCGAAGGCACGCGCCGCTGCCAATGGCCGGATCGATCGCGGTGACCTGACCGCAGTTCTCTTATTGCTCGGTATCCCGCAAAGCGACTGGGTGACGTAAGCATTTCTTCGAAGGCAGGTGTTCTGCCGCCCGCAACCATACGATACTAGCTTTCGGTCCATCATTGGTGCCCGAGAGGAGAACGGTGCGTGGCAGGACAGTTTATCAATCCCGACCCATTGCTGGAAAGCAGCGATGCGCCGCATGAACAGATCGATATACCGATCCACTCGGGCTACCAGGCGATCAAAGAGGCCGCGCAGTTTCGTGGTCATAGCCGGATTTTCGATAGCATCGCCGGGCGTCTGGCGCAGATCGACATGCCTTACGAAGATCAGTGCTCCATAGATTATTACTTCGATCTGGTCCGCGTCCTGCGCGATCTGAATGGCGAATATGAGCGCGTCGTCGAAGTCGGCGTCTATATGGGCGGTGCATCGTCGGTCATTGCCGGATGTGCAGAGCGGTTCGATTTCGATCTCGATCTCGTCGATATCCGCGCGAACAACCTCCGCTTTTCCTATGAACGTATCCGTCGCGCATTTCCGGAAGCAGTCGGCCGCGTTCGCCTGTTTCATGGCGACGTGCCAGCCTACGTGCGGGAGGTCATGCTGAAGGAGCGTGCGCGCCGCTCTTTGCTTCATCATGACGGCGCGCATGATTTCAATCAGGTGGTTACCGACCTTTCGGCGCTGTCCTTCGCACGCGAGAGCATCCACGCGATCATCGCGCAGGACACGCATCTGCGCGGGACGCTGGAGAATATGAACTTCGTCGATCTCGCGCTGAACGCGGTTTTCGGGCCAGATCTGAACTATATGCCGATCGGCAAGGTCTACGACGCGAACGACGATCGAACCGCGCCGAACCGGTATCAGGGCAATTATTTCCTGCCCGGAATTGCCGAGGGGATGGTGCTGCCGCTGCATGCCAACCAGTTCCACTATCCGCATCCGAGCATGACGTTCGAGGCGATGTTCGGCGAACACGAGTCGGCGGCGGTGGAGGATCGAGCGGCGGCGTGAACCAGCCATGCCGGACGGGGCGAGGCGTTCGAAAAAAGGGTTTTGATTTGGGATGGAAGCATGCTATTAACATCAATGTAAGTAAGCATTGGTAGGTACCCCCTACCACTATACCGACAAGGCCCGACTTCGATGACTACCTCTCCCGCATACAGTGATCAGTTTGCTGCCGATGGCACCGTTTTGCGCCACCCAGACCGTCCACAGCCGCGCTACTCATTGCCGCGCGCGCTTAAGAATTTCAGTCTGCTGATGAAGGACAAGGAAGACACCAGTCTCGTCTTCAAGATTTTCGAATCGCTGCCATCCAAAAGCTTCATGCCACGCGTCCGCAATCTTGCTCTTTCGGAGCGGGGCGAAGCATTGCGTGCCAGCGAACCGGCGCTTCCCGAAATTCTCGATGACCACGCGACCTTGCGTAAGACGCCTAAGGGCAGTCTTGCGCACGCTTATTGCGATTTCATGGAAGCCGAAGGTCTGAGCGCCGCCGGTCTTGTTGCCGAAGCGGAGAGTCTGGGCCGTCCGAAGTATGACGATCTGGTGCAGTGGTTTGCTGAGCGTTCGCGAGATACGCACGATCTGTTCCACGTGCTGACCGGATATGGTCGCGATGCTCTTGGCGAACAATGCGTGTTGCTCTTCACTCACGGCCAGAGCCCAAGCCACGGCCACTTACTGATCGGTTATGCCGGGGCGGCGAATATCAAGAAGATGGCCTGGGGCAGCAAGGCGCCGATTATGGGGGCGGTCAATCAGGCCCGACGTACGGGCAAGGGCGCTCAGCGCATGATCGAACAACCGATCCGCGAGCTGCTGGCCATGCCGTTCGACGATGTGCGAGCCAAGCTCAACATCCCCGAACCGACGAAGTACCGCGAATGCCATCGCATCTGGGCGGAAGAGGGGATTGACCCTTACGATCTGCTCGCCAGCGAGAACACGCCGGAAGGTCTGGCTTCGGCTTAAGCGGCGAAGAACCAGCCGTTATAGCCAGCTTGAAATCTGGGTCAGCGGCTTTTTCTCCAGCGCGTGAGCCGGTACGGTCGCGTCGGTGGTTGGGCGACCAACCACCACAATCATAACCGGTTTTTCCCATTCCGGGCGTTCGCAAGACTCACGCAGAAAGCCCATGGGCGATGGCGTGTGCGTCAATGTCGCTAGACCGGCCTCGTGCAAGGTCGCGATCAACATGCCGCAGGCGATGCCGACGCTTTCATTGACGTAGTAATTCTGCGTTTTCCCATCTTCCTCGATGCCGCCCTTGCGCTGAGCAAAGACGACGATGAGAAAGGGCGCGGTCTCCAGAAACGGTTTGTCCGCATCGGTGCCCAGATCCTTTAGTGCGCCAAGCCATTCTTCGCTGGCTTTGGGATCATCGCCATCTTCGCCGTAGAACCGTCGCTCCTCAGCTTCGGCCGCTTCGCGAATGGCGCGCTTTTTCTCCACCGATTCAACCACTGCGAAATGCCACGGCTGATGATTTGCGCCGTTGGGAGCAGTCCCGGCGGCCTCGATTGCCGCCTCGATTACTTCGCGCGGGACAGCCTCGTCAGAGAAGTAGCGGCAGGTCCGACGCTGCTTTAGCCGATCGCGCATCGAACGCGCACGGGCGACAGCTTCATCATCGGGCAGGGCTTCGAGGGAGTAGGGTACGGTTTGGTGGTCACGCATGGTCATCCCTATCCTATTTCTCACACGCCAAGTGAAGTGGACTTTTAACTGACATCGATGTAAGTAGCGACGAAATACGATGTTTGCTTCAGGCAGTGAGTCTTCCGAGGAGTGTGTGATGGCTGTGATTGATCTCCCGATTGTCGCCGAAGATCGCGACCTCACCGGTTTCAAGCCGTTCAAGGCTTTGCATCATTTTCGCAACCTGATCGCTGACAAGGAAGACACAAAAGAGGTTTTCTTCATCATCGAAGCTTTGAAAGGGCGCAAAGTCCAAAAGCAGGCCGAAGAGTTTCTCCGCACCAAAATTGCCAAGGATCTCATCCGCCGCGAGGAGGAGATCGCGATTGCGGATATGCTGGATGATCATGATCGCTGGGCAGATTGCGGGCCGAACACCGTTGCGCAGAACTACATCCGGTTCATGAAACACGAGGGCCTCACGGCGAATGGCTTGGTCGAAGAAAGCTATAGCTGGCGTCCGCGCGAAGAGCGGCCCGTCGATCAGCTCGAATGGTATCTCAATCGCCTGCGTGACACCCATGACCTGTTCCATGTCCTCACCAGCTACGGGCGCGATGCGCTGGGCGAAGCGGCGCTGCTGGGCTTTTCCTATGAGCAAAACCACAATCTTGGTGTGAAGTTCATCGCCTATGCGGGAGCGAGGCAAATCAAGAAGGTGACCCGCACCTCCGCCCCTCTCTATTCGGCCATCAAAGAGGCGCGCGCGTTGGGCAAGGCGGCTGCAAAGCTGGCGCATATGGATGTGGAGGCGGTGATGCGTGAAGATATCGATCAAGCGCGTGCGCAGCTGAATATCGGAGAACCAGTGATTTATCGCGATTGTCTTCGCATTCTCGAAAGTGAGGGCAAGATGGCTTCTGATCTGGGACTGTCGGACCCTCAGGCGGCTTGATCCCCTGAACCGTCTTTCAGGCTGCCCGCAACGCGTTCCAGCAGCGGCAATATCTGAGTTCTTTCCTCAGCTGAAAGCGGGGCGAGCAGGGCCTTCATGTTGATAAGATCATGCGCGTGGATGCGTGCGCGTATATCCTTGCCCGTCTGAGTAAGGTGCAAAGTGCGGATACGACCGCCATTTTTCGATGGCCGCTTCTCAATCAGATCCTGTCGTTCTAGCCGATCGAGCGCCGACTGGATGCTTGTTCGCGCGGCCTTCAGTTCGCGGGCAAGGTCCGATCCACTGCATCCATCCATGGCTTCGACACGGCGAAGAATCGCATAATCGAGCGGGTTGTAGCGCAGCGGACGCCCCGCATCGCTCGGCTCTTGTAGCAGCAGGTTATCGAGAAGTGTGCCGATACTGGAGAGCAGCCGTTCTGCATCAGCCAGGCGCACATCGAAGTTCGTCGGATTTTTCATTTACGAAACACGTATATTCATATATACGAATCTCGTAAATAAAAACGGAGTCTCGCTCATGCCCAAGTCTCTCTCTTTCGTTCTTATGGTCCCTGTCGTGATGTCGGTTGCGGCATGCGGAGGCAACCCTTCACCGCCGGATGGTCCGCCGCCTCTGACGTCAGCGCCGCCTCTCGAAGAGGGTTGGCACGCGGTTTATGAAACCACCAAGGTGATCGACGCGCCTCTGGTGCCGCTTGCGCAATGGATTGACGAGGGCAAGGAAATCGTCGGCGCGATGGAAGAGACAGATGAGATCAAGAAACCGATTGAGCTGCGAGTGGTCAAAGGCACTTGGCCCGAACCCGGTTCCGTTCGCTGGCTGAAATTCAGCGATGGCCACTATACCTATGAACGTGTGCTGGTGAATGAGCTGCCCTATCACTTCAAGTATCAGGTCTGGGGTATCACGAGCAGTGCGAGCAACCATATCATCTATGCGCAGGGCCAGCAGGATTGGCGCGTGCTTGAAGATGGCAGGTCCGAATACAAGTGGACCTATAGGTTGCGTCCTAACAGCATCATCAAAAGGCCCTTCGTTCAAGGCTTCCTCGACAACGATATGAAACCGTTCATGGAAGGCGCACTGGATCGGTTGGCGGCAAAAGCTGAAGTAGAATTCGCCGGGTGGCGTGAACAGGGCCTGGAGCCGACGCTGGATGATACCATGCCCTGATCACTTGGGGCGTTGTGATCAATCCGCATTCGGGATTCCGGGAGGGTTTGGGGTTCGACGACGCGCAGGCGGCCTAAACCTCAGCTCTCCACTGGTTCCGATTTCGGCATCATTCGATGAATGTTCCTTGCAGCCAGCAGGAAGCCGATCAGCGAGATCACAGCCGCCAGCAGGTAAGGCGCACCGGGGAAAAACAGCCCCGCGTTATCGGCATAGGCGCCGAATGTCGCGGTCATGATAAGCGGGCCGATGATGCTCGTGATGCTCATCGCGCTGGCGATGGCGCCCTGCAACTCACCCTGCGCGTCTTCGGCGACCCGTTCGCTCATCATTTGCTGGAGGGCCGGAAACGTCAGGCCGCCGAGACCGCCGAACACGATACCCACGATCATGAACCAGCCGGACTGCGCAAAGGCGAACAGATAATAGGCTGGCATCGCGAGCAGGAACCCCAGAAGCGCCGTGCGTTCAGGCCCGATCTTCGCGATGACTGCGCCGGTCAGTCCGCCCTGGACCAAGGCAACGATGACACCGAACAGCGTTACGCTCAGACCGATATCGAGTTCGCTCCAGTCAAAGACCAATTGTGTGTGATAAGACCACACGGACATTTGTGCCTGTCCTGCCAGCTGCATGAAGAAAATCACCATGATGAAGCCGAGGACGACCGGGTTTCGGCTCATCTGCATCAACGTGCCGAGCGGATTGGCCCGAGCCATCGTGAAGGTGCGACGACGGTCCGCCGGTAGCGTCTCTCGCAGGAAGAAATAGCCTAAAACTGCGCCGCCTATCCCCAGCACCGCCGCCGCGACGAAGGGGAGCCGCACTCCAAATTCACCCAGGACACCGCCAATCGCGGGACCAATCACGAACCCGCTGGCCCCTGCCGCGCCAAGGATGCCGAAGTATTTCCCACGTTCACCCGGACCGGCCACGTCAGCGATACAGGAGTTGGCCGCAGCCCAACTCGCTCCCATGATGCCAGACAGGACACGGCCTACGAAAAGCCAGAACAGGGTCGGTGCCCATGCCATGATCGCATAGTCGATCCCGAGCATGAACAGCGTCACCAGCAGCACAGGCCTGCGGCCGAACCTGTCGGACAGACCGCCGATTATCGGTGCAAAGATAAACTGCATCAGCGCGTAGGCGAACAGCAGCCATCCGCCGATTTCAGCCGTGCGATCAAGGCTCTCTCCGGTGATTTCCTCCAGTAGGCCGGGAAGAACGGGCACGATTAGCCCGATGCCGACCATGTCGATAAACACGATCAAGGCGACGAAGAACAGCGTTGGTGTGTGCTTCTGCGCGGTCATCGATCCACCTTGGGAATCACGAATTTGAGGCCGGACCAGGTCTCATCGACGGCGCATTTCTTCGTGTCGACGAAACCGGCGGCAAGCCCGACGCGCTGAACCGCGCTTTGGTCGAGCGCGGTTTCATGGCCCGATCCCTTCTTGGGCCAGCTCACCCATACCTGACCGTTCTTGGCGATCAGCTGGCGCAGCTGGGCGAGTTTGGCGGACAGATCCCTCTCCTCGGTCACGAAGATATGTGCGGCGTCCAGCCCAGCTGCGGGCTCGGCGACGAACCGCAGTTCCAAAGCATATTCGTCGATCTCGTCGATGATGCTGTCCGGCATGCCGTCGAACCAGCACGTCTGCCCGTCACGCAGGTTGAGCTTCTTGGCGAGCGGGGTTCCGGAATAGCCAGCGGTCATGTCACAGAGCCTGCATCAAGCAGTCGCCATAGTCGACGGCCAAATGCCAAACCGCTCCTATACCGAAAGCGCGGGCCCACCAGCGCGGTATCGCGAGCATGGCGAGATAGACGAGGGCGGCCTGCCAGCTGTGGAGCAGGTGAAACCCGATGCTGCATCGGTTCGGGTCGAAGATCGGATCGGCGAGCAGGTGGTCGAGGTCGATCAGGTTGGCCGTTGCCAAGACCAGACCGGCTTTCCACCAGCGTTCGCGCCACACTAGCCAACCGATCAGGAACGGCACAAGCCAATGACTGCTATAGTGCAGTATGGGCTGGAGGACTACCAATGCCTCAATCATTGAGCGGAGCTGGTCTCCAATGCCATCCAGTTCCTGGCCCGGCGCGCGAGCCTGTCGCCGACGCCTTCACCGTCGAAATCGCTTTTCGCCGATGGCAGAGGCCAGTCTCTAGACAGGTCGATGCAGTTGAGGTTGAGTATTCCGTAGTCAGCGCCTTCAATGGTGCAGGTCGCGGCTAGAACGGTTCCGCACGTTCCGCAGAGCACGAAATCGGCGGTCTTCGATCCGAACTGGTAACGATTGACGTTGTTGCTCAGGCGCAATTCGAGCTTACCTGCCGGATCGGCGAACCACATTGCGGGATGCTTCCGGCAGAAAGTGCATCCGCACATCCGGGGAGCCATTTCGTCCGGAGCAATCTGCGTAGTCAGAGCCACGCCGATCGCGCCGCAATGGCAACTCCCGGAGAGCGTATGCGTCACCCCTCCATCCAGTCTCGGAAGAAGCTGGCGTGGGCCTCACGCATCTCATCGAGCGACACGCCTAGCAGACTATCACCGCCGACCGTCCCGATCCGGTGAAAGCCGACCATTTCAGCCTCGGCAATGTCCGGGCCTTCGGCGACGATGCGATTGAAGGCATCGGCGTGCTCAGGCGAAACTGTAATAACATAGCGCGCCTGATCCTCTCCGAACCACCATTGCGCGGCGGTGTAGCCTTCGTAGCCATCGACAAGTTCGGCTCCGATCTTGCCAGACATCGCCATTTCCGCAACCGCGATGGCAAGCCCGCCATCGGACAGATCGTGGACAGCCGACAAAAGGCCTTCGCCGACAAGCCTGCGGACAATCTGGCCCGCCCCGAACTCGGCGGCTAGATTGACAGGCGGGGCGCGGCCTTCGTCGCGGCCTTTGACAGTCTTCAGCCAGAGCGATTTGCCGAGATGCGAGCGCGTCGGGTCGGGCTTGGCCCAGAATTCGGGCGCAATCAGGTAAATTGCATCACCTTCATTCTTGAACGCTGAAGTTACCATTTTGGAGGCGTCTTCGAGAATGCCGACCCCGCCGATGGCTGGGGTCGGCAGGATCGCAGAGCCGCCACCCGTGGCCTTGCTTTCGTTATAGAGCGAGACGTTGCCGCTCACGATCGGGAAGTCCAGCGTGCGGCAGGCATCGCCCATGCCTTCGAGCGCGTGGACAAACTGGCTCATGATTTCCGGCCGCTGGGGGTTTGCGAAATTGAGACAATTGGTCACGGCCAGCGGACGCGCGCCGACTGCGCACAGGTTGCGATAAGCCTCAGCGATGGCCTGTTTTCCGCCTTCGTAAGGGTCCGCATAGACATAACGAGGCGTGCAATCGGTGCTGATCGCCAGCGCTTTTTCCGTCCCGTGAACGCGCACTACCGCCGCGTCTCCGCCGGTTTGAAGCGTGTCGCCCATCACCTGACTGTCATACTGCTCGGCGATCCACCGACGCGAGGCGAGGTTGGGGGAGGCGAGCAGCTTCAGCAGGTCGTCACCCGGATCATCGGTGTCGGGCGCGTCCTGCATCGGCGTGATCTTGGCCCATTCGGTGTACTCGTCTTTCGACAAGTAGGGACGGTCATACTCCGGCGCGTCCGCAGCGAGCGGGCCAAGCGGTATGTCGCACACTACCTCGCCATCGAATTCCAGCACCATATGGCGTGTGTCGGTCACTTCGCCGATGATCGCGAAATCGAGCTCCCACTTCTCGAAAATAGCCTGCGCCATCGCTTCCTTACCGGGCTTCAGCACCATGAGCATCCGCTCCTGGCTCTCGCTAAGCATCATTTCGTAAGGTGTCATGCCCTCTTCGCGGCACGGCACCTTGTTCATGTCTAGGCGGATACCCGCCTTGCCGTTAGTCGCCATTTCAACGCTGGAGGACGTGAGACCCGCTGCGCCCATATCCTGGATCGCCACGATGGCGTCAGTCGCCATCAATTCGAGGCAAGCTTCGATCAGCAGCTTTTCGGTGAACGGATCGCCGACCTGCACGGTTGGGCGCTTGGCTTCAGCGTCTTCCTCGAAGTCGGCGCTCGCCATAGTCGCGCCGTGGATGCCATCGCGCCCAGTCTTCGACCCGACATAGACGATCGGGTTTCCGACTCCGGTTGCGGCGGAATAGAATATCTTGTCCGCATCCGCGACGCCGACAGTCATCGCGTTGACCAAGATGTTGCCGTCATAGGCAGGATCGAAATTAGTCTCTCCGCCGACTGTCGGCACGCCGACGCAATTGCCGTATCCGCCGATCCCGGCGACCACGCCTTGCACCAGATGCTTCATCTTCGGATGGTCAGGACGGCCAAAACGCAGCGCATTCATGTTCGCCACGGGACGCGCGCCCATGGTGAAGACGTCGCGCAGGATGCCGCCAACGCCCGTCGCCGCGCCCTGATAAGGTTCAATGTAGGACGGGTGGTTGTGGCTCTCCATCTTGAAGATCGCCGCCTGACCGTCACCAATGTCGATCACGCCGGCATTCTCACCCGGCCCGCAGATCACCCAGGGCGCCTCAGTCGGGAGCTTTTTCAGATGAAGGCGCGATGATTTGTAGCTGCAATGCTCGGACCACATGACCGAGAAGATCCCCAACTCGACAAGGTTGGGCTCCCGCCCAAGCCCTGCGAGCACGCGCTCATATTCCTCGGGTGAGAGGCCATGTTGTTCGATAACGTCCGGGGTGATTTCGCGCGTGTTCTGGGTCATGGGCGAAACCCCTAATTCACTCGCTCGGAGCCGCCAAGCCACCGCGTCTCAGGAAATAGCGATTCTCCCCGACCCACACAGCAAACCCTGTCGCGATTCCAAAGGCGAGAAGGGCTTGTACATAGAGAATCGTGCTAGCCCGCTCGGGTTCTGGGCCAAACCAGTTGAGCGCTTGAAATGCCAGCAGGACCCCGATCAGGATCAGTGGTGGACCAATCGGCCCCCGCGTGCGGCGCACATAGAAAATGAACGCGCCGATCGTCAGGCCAAGCTCCAGAGGCATCGCGATCAAGGGATAGTTCCACAGGCCAAGGCCATAGGTTTCCGGACCGCCTGCTATGGTAAGATCGGGCGCGTGGGTAAGCCAATCGAGCACCCAGTGCGATAACACCACGAAGCCTGCCAGCAATCCGCCGAGCGCGTTGCGCTGCCAGACGATGACGACCAAAGCGAAGGCGATGGCCCATGCGGCAGCGCCAGCGAGGCTGTGGGTATAGGGCATATGGTAAAGGTCCAGCGGCACCATAACGGTCGCATCGGGATCGACCCGCATCTTCTCTATCTCCAGCATCGCGAATGCGAAGAAACCCCAATCCACCAGCTGGGCAGCGATGAACATAGTCCCCAGTCGGGGCGCCTGAGGGCTGACTGCCGCTGCGGCGAATGCTGGTGCGAAATGACCGATAAACATGAAAGCGCCCCCTCCCGTCCTGTCAGTTCGTGAAGCGCAAAGTGATGAAGGTCGCCGCGGCAGCGGTGGTGCCGGTCGCCAACGCGCCCCACATGATATCCATGACGCTGATCTTCGTTGCCCAGACCTTGAACACGGCCTGACTGGTAAGGTCGAATGTCGCGTAGCACAGCGCACCTAGCAGGACGCCATTCAACAACGCGGTGGCGACGCTCTCGCTATCGAGGCCGGGTTTGACCGCGAACCACATCATCCCGGCCAGATAGAGGAAATAGAACGCCCCGGCGGCGCCCATGTTGAAATCCTTGGCCATGATTTCGCCGATCACCGGACGATAAAGATTGGGACCGGCCCAGCGCAGCCACATGGCATCCAACACACCGAACACGACCGCGGCCGATCCGTAAGCAATGATCCACTTCAACATTTTTGCGATTCCCTGTTCATCCGCAGCCTTGACCGGGCAGTCTGGCGCGGTCAATGCTCCGACGCATGGACGAGGGAAACAGTTCCAGTACGGAACAATCAGACATCGCTGACATGAGCTTCGAACAGGCGCTGAAGGCGCTTGAGGAGATCGTGACGAAACTGGAGCGTGGCGACGTGCCACTCGACGATTCCATCGATTTATATGAACGCGGTGAGAAGCTGCGCGCCGCCTGTCAGAAACGGCTCGATGCGGCGCAGGCACGGATCGAAAAGATAGTAACCGGTGCCGATGGCAAGCCGAGCGGCACCGTTCCGCTTGATGCGGAGCGCTAGAATGTCGGTGGTGGAGCTGGGCGCGGACTTGCTGGTCGAGGGATTGAAGCGCGTTCAGCGCGAAATTGACTCCGTCTTCGATGCGTTTCTGCCGGTGCCTGATGACACCCGCGCGCGACTGGTCGAAGCGATGCGTTATGCTGCTATCGGAGGAGGCAAGCGCGTTCGCCCGCTGCTGCTTGTCAGCACGGCGGAGTTGTTCGGCGTCGATCGCACAGCTGCATTGCGTGCAGGCGCGGCTGTCGAGGCGATCCATGTCTATTCGCTGATCCACGACGATCTGCCCTGCATGGACGATGACGATCTGCGCCATGGCAAGCCGACCCTGCACAGGACATTCGACGAAGCGACCGCCGTGCTGGCCGGTGATGCATTGCATGCGCTTGCGTTCGAGATACTCGCCGATCAGGAAACCAGCGCCGACCCGTTCACCCGCTCCGAACTCATCGCGACCCTGGGTGAAGCGAGCGGTATGAACGGTATGGCGGGCGGTCAGATCATGGACATGGTCGCCGATGAAGAGGACGTAGAATACGACTTGCATGCGATCACGCGATTGCAACAATTGAAAACTGGCGCCCTTCTGGCCGCGAGTGTCGAAATGGGCGCGATACTGGGAAAGGTTCCACCTGAAGGCCGTGCGCATTTACGCGCCTATTCGCGCGACATCGGCCTCGCTTTCCAGATTGCCGACGATCTGCTTGATGTAACCGGCGATCAGGCGAAAGCCGGCAAGGCGCTGCGCAAAGATGAAAGCCAAGGCAAACAGACGTTCGTTACGCTGATGGGCGTCGAACCGGCTCGCGAACAGGCGCGCGCTCTGGTCGATCAGGCGATTACGCGGCTTAATTCCTATGGCGAAGAGGCGAACATGCTTCGTGCTCTTGCGCGCTTCATTGTCGGGCGGGATCGGTGAGAACGGGTGTTGCGGTGGCGCTGGCATCGGCGCTGAGTGTTGCGGCCTGCGGCGATGCGGTGACCGAGCCTGCTTCCGATGCACCCGAAGCCGCGGCTGTATCGCTACCGGAAAAGACCGGCAATCCAGAGCGCTTTCGACAGGCAAATGAAGCCGGAGCATGCGAGCGTGATGCCGACGGGCAAACCGCTTGCCTCATACAAGCCTTCCAACTCGAACGATGCGATAGTGCCGCCGTGCTCGGATCGATGTTCCGTGAGAACGAGGCGGAGGCTACCTACGCGCATCGCACGGCTTTTGGGGTCGACGCGACCTGCGCCGCCGAACTGCGCGAAGTGTCACGAAAGCGCGGCTTGCGAGAGAACGACAAAGGTGAATTTGTCCTTACGCGCGAAGGTGGCTATCGCGAGACCCTTATTTTCGGCCTTCAGATTTCCGAGGACGGGAGCGTGGTCGAATGGGAGAGGACACAGCAATGAGTTTTGGGGAATGAGCGAGCGCATCGGGATATATCCCGGAACATTCGATCCGATCACGCTGGGCCATGCGGATATCATCCGGCGCGGTGCGAAACTGGTCGACAAGCTGATCATCGGCGTCACCACCAACCCATCGAAGAACCCGATGTTTTCAACCGAAGAGCGCTTCGCGATGGTCGAGCGCGAAGTCGCCAATCTCGGCCTCAGCAATGTCGAGGTGATCGGGTTCAACGCGCTGCTGGTAAAGTTCGCCGAGAAACAGGGGGCGACGGTTATCGTTCGCGGCCTGCGGGCGGTCGCCGATTTCGAATACGAATATCAGATGGCTGGTATGAACCAGCAGCTCAACGATCATGTCGAAACCGTCTTTCTGATGGCCGATGTCTCGCTCCAGCCGATCGCCTCCAAGCTGGTGAAGGAAATCGCGCTCTATGGCGGAGACATTTCGCGGTTCGTCAGCCCGGCAGTGCGCAGCGATGTCATGGACCGGGTGGAGACAATCGGTCGCAAGGGTGACTATTGATTCTTTGGGGTTCTAGGCTCGGGCAGGGCGTATGCAGCTGTCGATTGACGGGCCTTCATTCATTGAAGTGTCAGGCACGCCCGGCTAAACCGCGCGCAATCGAACAACAATGATTGTGAACATGATCCAGAAAACTCTCACCGGTATTGCGGCGCTCTCGTTGCTTGCCGCTCCGACATTATCGTTTGCGCAGGACGAGGAGGCTGAGGCCGCGGACACTTCGGAAACTGCTGAATCGGCGGATGAGCCCGAAGCGCCAGTCGCACCGCGCCTTTATGATCCAATCGTATACGACGAGACCGTTGATCCGGAAAACGTCTGGGTGTTGGACCTTTCGAACGGTGAGCGGGTGAAAATCCGCCTGATGGAGCAATGGGCACCTGAGCATATCGAGCGGGTCAAGACATTGACCCGTCAGGGCTTTTACGACGGCGTCATCTTTCACCGGGTGATCGACGGCTTCATGGCGCAGGGCGGTGATCCGACCGGCACCGGGCAGGGCGGCTCCGAGCTGCCCGATCTCGAAGCCGAATTCAATCCGATGCCGCATGTTCGCGGCACGGTGTCGATGGCCCGCGCGACGGATGAAGATAGCGCTAACAGCCAGTTCTTCATCGTGTTCTATCCGCGTTTCAGCCTTGACAAGCGCTACACCAATTTTGGCCGCGTTATCGACAATATGGCAGCGGTCGATGCGATCAATCGCGGCGAGCCGCCCGAGAACCCGACACGCATCTTGCAGGCCTCGCTCGCCAGCGACAATCGCCCTCCGCCCGCGCCAGTTGCTCCTGCACCGGAGCCGGACATCACCGCCGATCTGCTGAGCGCACCGATCGCGCAGCAATAGGGCTTTCGCAAGGCGGATGCAGTCGCTACGCGCGTTGCGATGCGTGTAGACCTGTTCGATTTCGAGCTTCCGCAAGAGCGCATTGCGCTGCGTCCCGTGCGTCCGCGCGATGCGGCGCGCATGCTGGTCGTCCGCCAGAACGCTCCTTTCGAGGATCGCGGCGTGCGCGATTTGCCCGATCTGCTCGAACCCGGTGACGTGCTGGTGTTCAACGATACCCGCGTGATTCCGGCGCAACTCGAAGGTCGCCGGGCAAATGGCGAGGCCAAGATTGGCGCTACACTGCACAAGCGGGTCGACCTGCGCCGGTGGCAGGCCTTCGTGCGCAACGCCAAGCGAGTGAAGGAAGGCGATACACTGGTGTTCGGCGGTGGAGTTACTGCCAAAGCCGAGGCTCGGCATGCGGATGGCAGCATCACGCTGATGTTCGAAGGCGAAGAGCTGGTCGAGGTGCTGCTGGAGCGGGCCGGGCGGATGCCTTTGCCGCCCTACATCGCAGGAAAGCGGGCCGTCGATGCACGCGATCTTGAAGATTATCAGACGATGTTCGCGAAAGAGGACGGTGCGGTCGCTGCTCCCACCGCCTCGCTGCATTTCACCGACGCACTTGTCGAAGCGCTCGACGCGCGCGGGATCGGACGCGAGATGCTCACACTACATGTCGGAGCGGGCACATTCCTACCGGTGAAGGCCGATGACACCGACGACCACGATATGCACTCAGAGTTCGGGCGCATCTCTCGCGACACCGCAGCGCGTTTGAACGCAGCCCGCGAAGCAGGCGGACGGATCATCGCGGTCGGGACCACTTCGTTGAGATTGCTGGAAAGCGCTGCCCGGCCTGATCGCATGATCGCTCCATTCGAAGGCGATACCGATATTTTCATTACGCCGGGATATGAATTTTGCGGCGTCGATGGGTTGATGACCAACTTCCACCTGCCCAAGTCGACATTGGTGATGCTGGTCAGCGCATTGATGGGTCGCGAATGCATGCTCGCCGCCTACGAACACGCGATCGTGAACAATTATCGTTTCTACTCCTATGGGGATTCTTCGCTGCTGTTGCCGTGAGCCGCATTTTCAATCGGTCGCGCGTGTGCCACATGGTGGGCGTGAGCGAACCCATCCTGAATATCCAAGGCCTGTCGAAGGTTTATGCTGGCGGCGTAAAGGCGCTCGACAATGTCGATCTCGACATCAGCAAGGGTGAGATATTCGCCCTGTTGGGGCCGAACGGCGCGGGCAAGACCACGCTCATCGGTGCGGTGTGCGGGTTGGTGCGGCCAAGCGGCGGGACGATCACCGCGTTCGGGTATGATCTGGCACGCGACTGGCGGGCGGCGAGGGCGCGGATTGGTCTTGTTCCGCAGGAACTCAGCACCGACATGTTCGAAACGGTCTATCGCGCGGTGTCTTATTCGCGCGGCCTGTTTGGTCATCCGCCCGACAAGGGCCGGATCGAGGAAATCCTCAAAAGCCTGACCCTTTGGGAAAAGCGCGACAGCCAGATTCGCGAGTTGTCAGGCGGGATGAAACGGCGGGTGTTGATCGCAAAGGCTCTGGCGCATGAGCCGGAATTGCTCTTTCTCGATGAGCCGACGGCAGGCGTCGATGTCGAGTTGCGCAAAGATATGTGGGCGCAGATATCCGCGCTGCGCGAGCGGGGCACCACGATTATCCTCACCACGCATTATATCGAAGAGGCCGAAGAGATGGCTGACCGGGTCGGGATCATCCGGAGCGGAAAAATCCTGATGGTCGATGAAAAGTCCGCCATGATGCAGCGCCTGGGTCGTACCGAAGCGGTGATCCAGCTGACAGAATCGCTGACCGAACTGCCGCCTGAAATCGTTGCATTTCCGGTTGAACTCCGAGCGGACGGCATGGAAATCTGCTATCGCGGTGGAGACGGTTCGGGGAAGGGCCGCGAAGAAGTCGCCGATGTGACCAAGGCGTTGATCCGCGCCGGGATCGATTATCGCGGCATCGACATCCATGACAGCTCGCTCGAGGACATCTTCGTCGGATTGGTCTCCGAACAGGAGGGCGCGTTATGAGCTTCAATGCCCGCGGAGCGTGGTCGATCTATCAGCGCGAGCTGATGCGGGCCTTGCGCACGGCCTTCCAATCGATCCTGTCACCTGTGCTCACAACTTCGCTCTATTTCATCGTCTTCGGCACGGTGATCGGCGCGCGGATGGAGCCGATTGGTGGCGTGCCCTATGGCGCGTTCATAATTCCCGGCCTGCTGATGCTCACCTTGCTCGGCGAAACGACCAGCAATTCTAGCTTCGGGATATACATGCCGCGCTTCACCGGGACGATCTACGAGCTGCTATCCGCGCCTGTGGGCGTCGCTGAAACGCTGATCGGATTCGTCGGAGCGGCAGCAACCAAGGGGTTGCTTCTCGCTGCAATCATTCTGGGCACCGCGACCTTCTTCGTCGATTACGAGATCAAATATCCGCTGTTTGCGGTCGGATACATCATGCTGGTGGCGGCGAGTTTTTCGCTGTTCGGTTTTATCCTGGGAATATGGGCAGACAGCTTCGAAAAACTCGGCATCATCCCGCTTCTGATCCTTACCCCGCTCACCTTCCTCGGCGGGACATTCTATTCCATCAGCGAGCTGCCAGAGCCATGGGACAAGTTCGCGCTGGTCAACCCCATCGCGTTTCTTGTGAGCGGGTTACGCTGGACGTTTTACGGAACGTCCGACGTCTCGATCTATGTTTCACTCGGCCTGACGCTCGGTTTCCTCGCCGTGTGTACGGCGGTAATCGCCTATATCTTCAAGACCGGATGGCGATTGCGGGAGTAGCTACGCGGGCTTCTGCCGCGCTGCGATTGGTCTTGATCGGTGTCAGACAACCGTTCGTCGAACGGCTCGCTTCCCAACGAGCCGTTCATTGAACTGACAGGCTGATGTTCCCATTTCCCCGGTGTTCTCATGAGAACGAACACTGGAGGAATGTAATGACTAATCAGAAACTTGTGGCCCTCGCAGCGGTCGCTGCCGCAGGTATCGCAATGCCCAGCGTCGCGCAGGCGCAGGATGGCGAAGTCGAACCCTATGTTGGGGTTTCGGTCGGCTATCACGATATCGGTACGGATCTTCCCGACGATGACGGCGGCATTTACGGCGTCGTCGCAGGCGTGGATGTACCGGTTGGCGAAACATTCTTCGTCGGTGCGGAAGGCAACTTCCATTTCGGTGACGGGATTATCGACAACGAATACGGCATTGCCGCTCGTGCTGGCGTAAGAGTTGGTCGGGGAGCCAAGTTGTTCGTCCGTGGCGGCTATCAGGAAGTCGATTTCGACTTCAGTCAGTTTGCTCCGGTTGCTTTGCCCGCCGGATTTGACACGACCGAAGGTGATTACCTGGTCGGTGCTGGTGCCGAGTTTGGTATCGGCGACGGTCCGATCAAGCTGCGCGCAGGCATCGACACAATTGCGTTCGATTCCACCCGCGTAACCGGCGGCGTATTGTTCGCATTTTAGGCCTTTCCCCCTGAGGCCTTTGAAGGGCGCGGGCGGCATTGGCTGCTCGCGCCTTTCTCTTTTTGGGGCGTGGATATGGTGACATCTGCGACTGACGGCGCTAGGCGCGGCAAGCTTATGCCTGAGCGTTTCTCCTTCACTCTCGACGCAACCGACGGCCGTGCCCGCACGGGCCGGATCGAGATGCTGCGTGGCGATATCCAGACGCCCGCTTTCATGCCGGTCGGGACCGCCGCCACCGTCAAGGCGATGAAGCCTGAAAACGTCCGCGCAACCGGTGCTGATATCATTCTGGGCAACACCTATCATCTGATGCTGCGCCCCGGTGCCGAGCGAGTGGCAAAGCTGGGCGGGCTGCACAATTTCATGAACTGGGATCGCCCGATACTGACCGATTCCGGCGGCTATCAGGTGATGAGCCTTTCCGATCTGCGCAAACTGACCGAGAAGGGCGTTGAATTTCGCAGCCATCTCGACGGTTCCAAGCACATGCTGACGCCTGAGCGTTCGATGGAGATCCAGCGCCTGCTTGGCTCGGACATCGTGATGGCATTCGATGAATGCCCGCGCGCCGACCGTCCTCGTGATGAGATTGCGGCGAGCATGGAGTTGTCGATGCGCTGGGCCAAACGTAGCCGTGATGGCTTTGATAGCGGCGAGGAACATGCCGCGCGTTCGGCCCTTTTCGGCATTCAGCAGGGCGCGCTCGATGAGGATTTGCGCAAGGTCAGCGCGGATAAGCTGATCGATATCGGTTTCGATGGTTACGCCGTTGGCGGACTTGCTGTGGGTGAGGGGCAGGAGGCGATGTTCGGGGTGCTTGATTATGCGCCGGAGCAATTGCCACCGGATCGCCCGCGCTATTTGATGGGTGTTGGCAAGCCCGACGATCTGGTCGGCGCGGTCGAGCGGGGCATCGACATGTTCGATTGCGTACTGCCAACCCGCTCGGGCCGCAACGGGCAGGCATTTACATGGGCCGGCCCGATCAATCTGCGCAATGCGCGTTTCGCCGAGGATACCGGCCCGCTTGACGAGCGCTGCGAATGTCCGACCTGCGCCAACTATTCGCGCGCCTATCTCCATCATCTGCAGAAGTCCGGTGAGATACTCGGCGCCATGCTCGTCACCGAACACAACCTCAGCTTTTACCAAGCCTTGATGCGGGCGATGCGCAGTGCCATTGGGGCTGCGCGTTTCGCTGAATTCGCTGCCAATTTCCGGCGCGACTACCTTGGAAGTCCGTGATTGATGCCCAAAAGCCCTGAAGACTGCCGAGACATGGCCGAAGTTCGCGAAGCGGTCGATGCGACTGATCGGGAGCTTGTCGAACTGCTTGAGCGACGCTTTGGCTACATGCGGGCTGCTGCGCGGATCAAACCGATGCGGGATACGGTCCGTGACGAAGTGCGCAAAGCCAGCGTTATCAATGCAGCTGTCGCGGAAGCAGAAGCGCGCGGGCTACCCGGTGATGTGATCGCCGATATGTGGGAACGCCTGGTCGAAGGCTCCATCGCCTACGAATTCATAGAGTGGGACCGGATCAGGGACTAAGTCTTTTTGCGGTTTAGAAAGCGTTCGAGCCGCAGTTCCTTCCTTTGCGGTTCTCTTGGTCCGGCTGTGCTGGCCATTCGTTCGATCCACTTTTCCCACTTGAGTCCGTGCTTTTCCGTGCCGCCGAATTTAACTTGTCCGACAGGCAAAATGCGCACCGGCTTGAATCCGACAAAGCCAAGTATCTGACCCTTCCATCGTTTTATGATCGAATTGCCATAGGCTAGGCGAAGGAAAAACGGCGGAGTGTCCATGGTGATGATCACGTCGGCTGAACGGCCAACCATATTGCGGTCCCACCATGTGTCATCGTCGTGATAGGCAAAAGTGAAACCAGGCAAGAACAACCGGTCGAGCAAGCCCTTGAGTTCAGCCGGCTCAGCACCCCACCACATCGGAAAAGAGAACGCGATGTGATCACATTCGTCGAGCTTGCGTGCCAAGCGCTGTAAGTCTGGCTCCCACTCGGAACGCGCGCGATAGCCATGTCGCAGATGGGGTGAGAAGGAGAGATCGCGCAGCGCTACCCGCGTCACCTGTGAGTTTGTTGGCAACGCCCCTTCGTACACTTCCAGAAGGTGAGAGGCATAACGCCCTTCATCAGGGTGCCCGTCAATCAGCAGAACATTCATTCAACCATCCCCAACCTGCGTTCGCTCTGTTCGCATCGCCTGGACGAAATGGGAAGCGACAAACGAAAAAGGCGGCCCCGCAGGACCGCCCTTTCTGATTTTCTTATCTCGCGGATATTAGCGCGAGTAGAACTCGACCACGAGGTTTGGTTCCATCGTTACCGGGTATGGCACCTCATCGAGCTTCGGCACGCGCGTGAACTGCACCTTGTCGTTGCCGTCCGGCGCGACATAGTCGGGAATTTCACGCTCAGGCAGACTCTGCGCTTCGATCACGAGAGCCATTTCCTTGGCCTTGTTGCCGAGGCTGATGACTTCGCCCACATTGATACGGCGGCTCGGGATGTTGCACTTCACGCCGTCCACATAGATGTGGCCGTGGTTAACGATCTGACGGGCTGCGAAGATCGTCGGCGCGAACTTGGCGCGGTAGACGATCATGTCGAGACGACGCTCAAGCAGACCGATCAGGTTCTGGCCGGTGTCGCCTTTAAGGCGCGTCGCATCCTTGTAGGTTGAGCGGAACTGCTTCTCGGTCACGTCGCCGTAATAACCCTTGAGCTTTTGCTTGGCGCGCAGTTGCAGGCCGAAGTCGCTCATCTTGCTCTTGCGGCGCTGACCGTGCTGGCCGGGGCCATAGGAACGCTTGTTGACCGGGGAGTTCGGGCGACCCCAGATGTTTTCACCCATCCGGCGGTCGAGTTTGTACTTGGCGCTCTTGCGCTTCGACATAAGTCTTTCCTTCAAATTTGCAGAGCCATCCCAGCGACGGCCATTAAACCCGGCATCGCACCACAGGACCGAGTTCGTCCTGTGCGGCCGCCGCTTCACCGGGATGCGGGGCCAATTTTGCGTGAGGCGCGCAATTAGCGATGTGTGAGCGAAAATCAACCGAAAGTTGAAGGCTTTCGGCTAGATTTCGCGGTCAGCACGCTGGAGTGACGACAGGACGCCGCGCAAGGTACGGACTTCAAGGTGATTCCAGCCCGGCTTCGTCAAAACCGTCCGCAAGGTGCGACGAGTGGCTTCGCTGCGGCTTTCGGGCAGGAAATAGCCTTTGGGTTCGAGCATGCGTTCGAGATGCGTCACCAGCCCTTCCAACTCATCCTGCGGGGCGGGCGGAAGCAGTTCCTCGTCCGCAGTCGGTTGCACCAGCGTCTCGCCTTCCCCCTCAAGCTCGCGCCCGATCCGTGACCACTCATAGGCGCACAGGATCACTGCCTGGGCGAGGTTGAGCGACCCGAATTCGGGATTGATCGGGACAGTCAGAATATACCGCGCTAGGGCCACATCCTCGGTCTCCAGCCCGGACGCCTCCCGTCCAAACAGGATTGCGCTTCGCCCTGGTTCGGCATGGATTTGCGCGGCGGCTCCGTCTGGCCCGACCACCGGCTTGGTTACACCTCGTTTGCGGACCGTCGTGGCATAAACCTGCGCGCAATCCGCGACCGCTTCTGCCGTGCTGGCATAGACCTTTGCTTCGTCGAGCACGGTGTCTGCGCCTGCTGCCGACGGGCCTGCCGATGGATTGGGCCAACCGTCGCGTGGGTTTACCAGCCGCATCTCGGTCAGCCCAAAATTGAGCATCGCGCGCGCCGCTTTGCCGATATTCTCGCCCAGCTGCGGGCGGACCAGTACGATGATCGGTTTGTTAGCGGCGGACATGCCCCGCCTCAGTCCTTCGCCGCTTCGGCGACGGTATGGGCGAATTCCTCGAAGTCACGCGCTTCGGAAAAGTCGCGATAGACGCTGGCGAAGCGGATGTAGGCAACGCTGTCGACCTGTTTGAGCCCATCCATAACCATTTCGCCGATCCGGGCGGAGGGAACCTCGCCCTCACCGGCGGTTTCGACTTGCCGTTGAATGCCGGATACGAGGCGGTCGATCTGTTCCTGCGTAACGCCGCGCTTGCGGCAGGCTAGGGTGACGGAGCGCTCAAGCTTCGACCGATCGAATGCCTCGCGCCGGGCCTCGGACCCATCAGTTCCAGCCTTCACGATCACGACTTCGCGCAACTGCACGCGTTCGAATGTCGTAAACCGCGCGCCGCACGAGTTGCACTGCCTTCGTCGACGGATCGACGTGGCATCCTCAGTGGGGCGACTGTCTTTGACCTGACTGTCGTCATGGGCACAAAATGGGCAACGCATTCAGGTAATTACCTTCGCAGGTGTGCCGAGAGTGATCACATTCCCGGATAGACGGGGAAAGCTGCACAAAGATCCGCAACACGCGAGCGCACACCTTCTTCGATCTGTGCATCACCTTCGGGGCCGTTCTTCGATAGACCCTCCACCACCTCGGCGATCAGCGCGCCAACCTGGCGGAACTCGACCGGGCCAAATCCGCGCGTCGTCCCTGCCGGTGTGCCGAGGCGGATGCCGCTGGTCACGAAGGGTGAGCGTGTGTCGAATGGAATGCCGTTCTTGTTGCAGGTGAGCCATGCGCGATCGAGGCCAGCTTCCGCCGCTTTGCCGGTCACATCCTTCGCGGTGAGATCGACCAGCATCGAGTGGTTGTCCGTCCCGCCAGATACGATCCGCAAGCCGTTCTCTTCAAGGCTGGCGGCAAGCGCGCGAGCGTTCTCGGCGATGCGGTGCGCGTAGGTTTTGAATTCGGGAGCGAGCGCTTCACGAAACGCCACGGCCTTGGCTGCGATGACATGCATCAGCGGGCCACCCTGCAAGCCAGGGAAGACCGCCATGTTGAGCGGCTTGGTATACTTCTCATCATTCCACAGCATGATGCCCGAACGCGGTCCGCGGAGGCTCTTATGCGTGGTCGACGTCACGATGTCGCAATGCGGGAAGGGCGAGGGGTGCGCGCCGCCCGCGACGAGGCCGGAAATATGGCTCATATCGCAGAGCAGGATCGCGCCCACTTCGTCCGCGATTGCGCGGAAACCGGCAAAATCCCAGATCCGTGAATAGGCGGTACCGCCGCAGATGATCAGTTTCGGTTTGTGTTCGCGCGCGGTCGCAGCGACCGCTTCCATATCGATCAGCTCATCGCCCTCGGTCACGCCGTAGCTCACCGGGTTGAACCACTTGCCCGACATATTGACCGGCGAGCCATGCGTGAGGTGACCGCCCGAGTTGAGATCGAGACCCATGAACGTATCGCCCGGCTCCAGCAGAGCAAGGAATACAGCCTGATTCATTTGGGAACCGCTATTCGGCTGCACGTTGGCGAAATTGCACCCAAACAACTGCTTGGCGCGGTCAATTGCCAGCGTTTCGACCACATCTGCATAGTCGCAACCGCCATAATAGCGCTTGCCCGGATACCCTTCGGCGTATTTGTTGGTGAAGACGCTGCCGGTCGCTTCGAGCACAGCGCGGCTTGCAATATTCTCACTCGCTATCAGCTCGATCTTGTCGCGCTGGCGGCCAAGCTCGTTGGAGATGGCTGCTGCGATATCGGGATCGGCGGTGGCGAGATCGTCGTTCCAGAAACCGTGCATCGGTGCGATTACGTCGGAGGGTGCGGTGCTCATTGATGGGTCTCGATATGATCGGGCTGGATAGGCGGGTTGCCAAGCTTCGCGACCCGGCGTTGGTGACGCCCTTGAGGATCGCCGGCATCGGCAAAGTCGGTGTCGATAAAGGTAGCTACGCAAGACTTGGCCATTTCGATGCCCGTCAGACGAGCGCCCAGTGCAATTGCGTTCGCATTGTTGTGTTCACGCGCGAGCGCCGCGGACAATGGCTCTGACACCAGCGCGCATCGAACGGCGGGGTGGCGGTTGACGCTGATCGATATTCCGATGCCCGATCCGCACAGGGCCACGCCGATCTCGGCAGTTCCGTCGGCGATGACTTCGGCCAGTTTGTAGCCGTAATCGGGGTAATCGACGCTTTCGCCCTCGTCAGGGCCAAGGTCAGCAACTTCGTGGCCCACATCCATCAGCCATTCGGCAAGGGCGGCCTTCATGTCGGTTGCGGCGTGATCTGAGGCAATGGCAATACGCATGGCGCTTTACATAGTGGCGCAAAGCGATTCTCTCCACCCTGTGAAACCTGCTTTTCTACGGTCGGTGTGAGCGCGATGTTGCGATGGCGCGGGCCGAGGGCTCGCACCACCTCAAATCGGTTCAGTCGAGCTTCTTCGCCAGCCATTTCCAGAGCTTGTCGATCTCCTTCGCCGCCTTGCCCGAAGGATCAATCTCAGCGGCAGTCTCGCCCTTGGCAGAGGAGCGGTGAAATGCGGCGCGATCGCCCAGTTCGACGGGGCACACCTTGAGGCCCATGGCCTTCGCGGCCTTGCGTGCATCTTTCGACAGCACGGTTGCGCCAGAAGGCACCGAGTTGAGCACCACGTATCCGGGCTTACTGGCAAAGGCGACGAGATCGGCGATCGGCTCCAACGCGTGCAGGTCGAATGCGCGCGGCTTGGTCGGGATGAGCACCAGATCGGCCTGCTTGATCGCCTCACGCGCGGCAGCATCGGCATGCGGCGGTGTGTCGATGACCATGAAGTTCATGCCCGTTTTCGCCGCGCTTTCGATCGTGCGGGCGAGGCGGGCAGGGGGGCTGGTAACGACCACCGGCAGATAATCGCCCCGCCAATCGGACCACGCAGCCGAGGTGGCCTGTGGATCGGTGTCGATGATGCAGCTTTGGTGCCCCGCCTGCGCGGCGCGAGTGCCGATATGGACGGCCAAAGTAGTCTTACCGGAGCCGCCTTTCTGGCTGACGATGGCTATAACTTTGCGAGCCTGATCCATCATCGAAGTCCCTTTGTTCGGCTAGGCTTAGATCAGCTAACTTCATCCTCGACCGTACCACCTTCATATTTGGCAGCAAAATATTCGAGGAGTCGTTCAGTCAGCTCGTTTTGGGATGCTGGAAGTTCGGCGAATGCCTCGTCCATATATGCCTGATTGGCTGCTGCGAAGTTTGGTTCCCCGAGCACGGCTGCGGATAATTCGAAGAAGCGCTGACCGCTGGGTGTGGATACAAACGCGAGAATATCTTCGAGCTCAGTTTCCGTGAACATCACAGCGTAACTTTTGGTCAGACCGTCCATGAGGGTAGGAATATGGCGGCGCAGAATGACTTTGCCCTTTGCGTTCACCTCGCCCAGCCATTCGTCAAGAATTGCGATTGCGCCGTCATCCTGTTCGGGCATGGATTTCAGCACCGCTTCGCGGACCTGCGCTTCCATCTGGTCGTTGGTTGCGAAGAAAATCTCCTCTCTCGTCTCTTCGGGGAAACCGAAATCAACAATTTGGCGCGCGAGTGCGAGTTTCACGTTTTCGATGTCCGGAGACACTGACTCCGTGGCCTGGGCTTGAGCTATGACCGGCGACATGAAAGCGATAGTGGCCGCCACCGCAGCCTTTCCAAGCATACGCATCACTGATCCAGGAACGACCGCATCTTCCGTGACCGCGACGGATGTTTCAGTTTGCGGAGCGCTTTCGCCTCGATCTGGCGGATGCGTTCACGGGTCACGCTGAACTGCTGACCAACCTCTTCAAGCGTGTGGTCGGTGTTCATCCCGATGCCGAAGCGCATGCGCAGCACGCGTTCTTCGCGCGGGGTCAGCGAGGCTAGGACGCGGGTGACCGTTTCCTTGAGGTTTGCCTGGATCGCGGCGTCGACCGGAATCACCGCGTTCTTATCCTCGATGAAGTCGCCCAGATGCGAATCTTCCTCGTCACCGATCGGCGTTTCGAGGCTGATCGGTTCCTTGGCGATCTTCATCACCTTGCGAACCTTTTCGAGCGGCATCGAGAGACGCGCAGCCATTTCCTCCGGCGTCGGCTCGCGGCCTTCCTCGTGCAGGAATTGGCGTGAGGTACGCACCAGCTTGTTGATTGTCTCGATCATGTGGACCGGGATGCGGATCGTGCGCGCCTGATCGGCGATCGAGCGGGTGATCGCCTGACGGATCCACCACGTCGCGTAGGTCGAAAACTTGTAGCCGCGGCGGTACTCGAACTTGTCGACCGCCTTCATCAGGCCGATATTGCCTTCCTGAATGAGATCAAGGAATTGCAGGCCGCGATTGGTGTATTTCTTGGCGATGGAAATCACGAGACGCAGATTCGCCTCGACCATTTCTTTCTTGGCGATACGCGCCTCACGCTCGCCTTTTTGCACCATGTTCACGATGCGGCGGAATTCGGGCAGCGCCATGCCGGTGTTTGCGGCGATATCGGTGATCTCGGTCCGGATACGCTCGATCGCGGCGGCTTCCTTATCGGCGAAAGAAGCCCACTTCTTGTCCTTCTTCGCGTTCGCCTTGATCCAGCTGTCGTCAAGCTCATTGCCGACATAGGAATTGAGGAAGTCGATGCGCTTCACCTTGTGCCGTTCGGCAAGGCGCAGCATCTGGCCGCCCAGTGCGGTCAGACGGCGATTGAAAGCATAGAGGTTGTCGACCAGAAACTCGATCTTGGTCGCGTGGAACTGCATGCTTTCAACTTCGGCGGTCAATTCGTCGCCGAGCTTTTCGTACTTGTTCTCTTTCGCCTTCGGGAATTCACCGCCAGCAGCAATGGTGTCGACCCGTTCGGCCTGAAGTTTCTCGAAGGTCTTGAACAGCTTGGTGATGCGCGCGAACCGCTCGATTGCGTCGGGCTTCAGTGCGGCTTCCATCTGCGCGAGTGAGAGGGTGTTGTCCTCCTCTTCCTCTTCGTCGCTCTTGGAGCTGCCTTCTTCGCCGTCTTCACCCTCAGCGTTTTCGTCGTCGCTGTCGCTGTCGTCGTCATCGTCGTCGCGAATGGTCGGGCCGGCGGTTTCTTCCGAGATTTCGCCGTCGTCGTCTTCGTTCTCCTCCTCCATCTTGTCTGGCGGAGGTTCCTTGGAAAGCATCGCGTCAAGATCGAGGATCTCGCGCAGCTGCATGTCTTCTGCGTTCAGAGCTTCGGACCACTGGATGATGGCGTGGAACGTGATCGGGCTTTGGCAAAGACCCATGATCATCATATCGCGACCGGATTCGATCCGCTTCGCAATGGCGATTTCGCCTTCGCGGCTGAGCAGTTCGACCGCGCCCATTTCGCGCAGATACATCCGCACCGGATCATCGGTGCGCTCGCCTGTGCCGGTCTTTTTGGCTGCCGGAGCCTTCGCGTCTTTCTTGGTTTCTTTCTTGGGATCGCCGACCTGAATCTCTTCGACTTCCGCTTCGGCTTCGGCCTCCGCTTCTTCGTCATTCTCGACGATCTGCACGCCCATTTCGGAAAGTGCGGTCTGGATGTCCTCGATCTGATCCGGGCTCATCTCACCCGAAGGCAAAGCTTCGTTGAGCTCATCGTATGTGATGTAGCCCTTCTTTTTCGCCTTGGTCATCAGCTTCTTAACCGACGCTTCGTTCAGGTCGATCAGTGGAGCATCATCTTTGTCTTGGGTCTTAGCGGTCGAGGCCATGTATCGCTATCAATCCATTGTCAGGTCGTCTGCGGGCTCACCCGGAGACGCTGAGGTTAATTCTGTTTGCGCCGCCAAAGCAGCGTTGTCTTCATTTGCCACCGGAGCGGCCTTTTTGCGCCCAAAAGCTTTCAAGCGCTCGTCAACTGTCGTGAGCTGTAATCGCAGCCTGGTCTGTTCAGCGATCGATCCTTCAGGGTCGTCGTCAAACCTGGCAATCGTGGCCCCCATAGCAGCCTCGAGTGCCGGTTTTTCAACCAGCAACGATACAGCTTCGGCCAGTTCCTCGCGCGCTTCACCGGTTGGTGTGCTTTCTCTGAGGAAAGCATATCGGATATCTTCCGGTGGGGCAGGATAGCCTTGCGCAACCGATATGGCCTTTCCACCGTGCGAATCAAGCGTTTCGGACAACTCTATCAGCGATTCAATTGCAGGTGAGGCATTCGGGTTGAGTTTGGCGAGCCGGGTGAGAGCCTCTGAATGGCGTGCGATCTGGTCTGGATGACGGACCAGACCGGCCATCACTGCGCTCATCAAGCTGGATCGCTGACCGCCTGACATGGCGCGTTGGAGCGTGGCGCGGGCGTCGTTTGAAAGTCCTGCCGGTGCCGCCGGGCCGCTGCGCCAGGGGCCGCTTTTGGTCTGTTGTCGCGGTGCGCGGGGAGGGTAGGCGAATGCTGAGAACCGTTCGAGCAATTCGCGGCGGTAAAGCGCACGGATATCGCTGTCTTGAATGGTATCGACATGCTCCATCAGCCGCGCTTTAAGGCCAGCTTTGGATTCAGGACTCTTGAGCGGCTGCGCGTCGCGTTCGAAATTCCACAAAGTGTCGAGCAGCGATTTGGGCTCGGCCAGAAGCTTTTCCATCGCGCCGACACCCTGCTGGTTGATAAGGTCGTCGGGATCGAGCCCTGCGGGAAGTCGCACTATCGAAAGCGAGCGCATCGGGGCAAGCATGGGGAGCGCGCGGCTCACAGCTCGCATTGCCGCGCGCTGTCCGGCGGTATCGCCATCGAAACAGAGGATCGGCACCTCGACCATACGCCACAGCATCTCGAGCTGCATTTCGGTGAGAGCGGTGCCCAGCGGCGCTACCGCATCCTCGAAACCGGCCTGCGCGAGCGCGACGACATCCATGTAGCCTTCGACCACGATCACGCGGCCCGATTGCCGCGAGGCAGGTGCAGCGCGGTGGAGATTATAGAGTGTGCGGCCTTTGTCGAAGAGCGGCGTGTCGGGCGAGTTCAGATACTTTGCAACACCTTCGCGCTTGCCCAGAATGCGCCCGCCAAAGGCGATCACCCGTCCGCGCGCATCCTGGATCGGCAGCATGACGCGGCCTCGGAAGCGATCGTACTTCGTGCCATCATCGGTTGCGATCCGCATACCGCTTTCGACCAGCATCTCCTCGTCGAAGCTTGGGATCGCTGTGGGGAGCGCCTGTTTGCTCTCGGGCGCATAGCCAAAGCCGAATTCGCGCAGCGTTTCCGGCGTAAGGCCGCGATTCTTGAGATATTCCAGCGCCTCGCGCCCGGCGTCGGAGCGCAGATTATGGACGAACCATCCCTGCGCCGCTTCGGTCACATCAACCAGCTCCGCGCGTTTTTCCGCCCGCTTGGCCGCAACCGGATCGGGCGCTGGCACTTCCATCCCGGCTTCAGCGGCCAGCTCCTTGATCGCATCCATGAAAGACAGCCCGCGCTGCTCCGTCATCCAGCTAATGACATCGCCGTGCGCGCCGCAGCCGAAGCAGTGGTAGAAACCCTTTTGATCGTTGACGGTGAAGCTTGGCGTCTTCTCATCATGGAACGGACAGCAAGCCTTCCATTCCCGCCCCGCTTTCTGGAGCTTGTCCGTGCGCATGATGACCGTCGACAGGGTCACGCGCGCGCGCAGCTCATCCTTCCATTGCGGGGTGATCGTCATGGTTTGAAAGTGCGCTCGAAAGCTCGCTGGTTCAAGCGCGCTCTGTGGACGTTTCTGTGGTTAGCTCAAAGCAGCCTTCACCAGACCGCTTGCCAGCTTGCCGTCCAGCACCGCGCCGTGGCGCTTTTTCAGTTCGCCCATCACCGTGCCCATGTCCTTCATCGACGACGCGCCGGTCTCTGCCTTGATCTCATCAATCGCGGCCTTCGTATCTTCTTCGGACATCATCTGAGGCAGGAATTCGTCGATCACGGCAAGCTCGGCCTGCTCTTTCGCGGCGAGTTCGGTCCGGCCGCCGGTTTCATACATCTCAATCGATTCGCGCCGCTGCTTCCCCATTTTTTGGAGAACGGCGGTAACCAGATCGTCATCGGGGATGTCTTTGCCGCTGGTCCGCTGCTCGATATCGCGATCCTTGATCTTCGCCGAAATCTGGCGAAGCGTCGCGGTGCGTTCTTTCTCTCCAGCCTTCATTGCGGTGATGGTTGCGGCTTTGATGTCGTCACGGATCATGGGTTTGGGGTTCTTTGCTGTGGATGGATGAGTGGTTCGGCGCGCTCTAACGTATCGAAGAGCCCACGCCTAGGTTGACGAGTGCCCCGCGCAAGCCTAGCCGATGAGACTTAGCGACATTGCTGGAAACATCTGACTCGGAGAGCCCCGAATGGCTTCTGCTGCCCAACGTCCTGCGCAACCCAATGGGGCGACGGGAGTCCTAGTTCTGGCCGATGGCACAGTGATGTGGGGGCGCGGGTTCGGTGCGAGCGGCAGCGCGGTCGGCGAAGTGTGCTTCAACACCGCGATGACCGGGTATCAGGAGGTGATGACCGATCCATCCTACGCCGCACAGATTGTCACCTTCACCTTCCCGCATATCGGCAATGTCGGCGCGAATGCCGAGGATGTGGAGAGCGCGGTCGAAAGCGCGGTCGGCTGCGTGGTGCGTGAGAATGTGACCGAACCATCGAACTTCCGCAGTCTGGAAGGATTTACCGCCTGGATGGAGCGCCACGGCAAGATCGGTCTGTCAGGTATCGACACCCGCGCGCTGACACGCCGCATACGTATGACCGGAGCGCCCAACGCGGTGATCGCGCATGAACCTTCGGGCCAGTTCGACCTCGACGCGTTGATCGCCCGCGCGCAGGAATGGGCCGGGCTCGAAGGGATGGACCTCGCCAAGCGCGTTTCGCGTGAGGCGCAGGAAAGCTGGGAAGGTGGATACTGGAGGCTTGGCCATGGCTATGGCCGGGCGGCGCACGATGCGACGCCGCACGTGGTCGCGGTGGATTACGGCGCGAAGGACAACATCTTTCGCAACCTCGTGAAGGCGGGTGCGAAGGTGACGGTGGTTCCGGCCAGGACGTCTTTGGACGATATTCTCGCGCTCGAACCCGATGGCGTGTTCCTATCCAACGGCCCTGGAGACCCGGCGGCGACAGGCGAATATGCGGTGCCGGTGATCGAGGCGCTGCTGGACGCCGACGTGCCGCTGTTCGGCATCTGCCTCGGCCACCAGATGCTCGCGCTCGCAGCGGGGGCGAAGACGGTGAAGATGCACCAGGGCCACCGCGGCGCGAACCACCCAGTGCAACGCGTCGGGGAAGGGTGGGGCGAGACCAGCGGTCTGGTCGAAATCACCAGCATGAACCACGGCTTCGCGGTCGATGCGGACACTTTGCCCGAGAGCGTAGAGCAGACCCATGTGAGCCTGTTCGACGGCTCGAACTGCGGGATTGCGGTGAAGGGTAAACGCGCGTTCGGGGTGCAGTATCACCCGGAGGCAAGTCCGGGTCCGCAGGACAGCTTCTACCTGTTCGAGAAGTTCGTCGGGGGGCTGGGGTGAAGGACGACTTGCCAACGGTCTTCCGTCAGACATTTACACGGCGCACGACCTCGCTTTCGGACGGTCAAAAGCTTTGCGGGATCATCCTAGCGATCTGCGCTGCACCTCTTTTCAAGGTAGACGGATGGATGGCAGTTTGGCTTCTGTCACTAATTACGATCGTAGGCCTAGGAACCTTCGGCCTGTGGTTTTTCAGAGCAGTAACCGGAAAGACTGAACCCACCGAGGAGCACACCGAGAACATGGCGGCAATCTCCCTTCTCGGGAAAAACAAGGACGGAAAAGAACCCGAGGTCATCCAAGTCGAGCAGCAAGTTTTGACTTCGAACCCTAAGTCTGATGCGAACCCTGGAGCCTCAGATGAAATTGAATAAGTATCTTCTATCGTTCAGTCCGTCCTCGTTCTCTCCAAACTCGAGCCAAATCCAAATCTTTGTGTCTCAGAACCGTGACATAGAGTCTTGGTATATGCCCTTCATGGGAACATATATTATCAAGAGTCCGAAGAGCTTGGACCAGCTCAATGCTCAATTCGCACAATTTTTTGGCGGCAATATGTACTTGCTGCTTTACACGGATTCAGGGCTCACGACAGGATCGTTGCCGCAAGGCATTTGGAACTGGTTTAACGATGAAGTGAACCCCTTCATCCCACCTCCAGCGCATGGTGGGTGAATTGAAAAACGCAGTCATTAGAGCAGTCCTTACTTGTGTCGCCACCCCACTCGTCGCCCAAAACCCGGCGATGACGCCTGCTCCGTCCGATGCTTGGCCCGGCGCTGAAATCGTCGAGGGTGTTGCGTTTCAGGGCGACGGCTCGGTCACGCTCGAAGCCGGAACGGGCGGCTTGCCGGTGCTCGCTTTCTGGCGGCCGATCCTGTTCAACGAGAACTCGCGCAAGCCTATCGCCGGACGGATGGATTGCCGCGTTGTCGCTTCCGATGGGCCTTTCACGCAAGCCACCTTCGATCCCGACGCGATGCATGCCAGCGTCACCGAAACGCGCGAGCGGCAGGGCTTTATCGACGAGGACGTGCTCCGCGACAACGGCGAACACACAAAGCAGCTCGACGTCGTCGGTCGCCGCAATGCGCCGCATCAGCACTATGTTCTCAGCTACATTATGGTGCGCGATGGAGAGCGGTTGATCGATATCCGGCGCAATTGCACCTTCGTTCATGGGAACGGGATCAGCCGCATCGATGCGCTGCCCTATATCTATCGCTACACCAAGCTCACCTACGCCTTCGAACCGAACGATGGCCGCCGTCCTTTGGGAGAAGGCTAATGCACCGCGCGATCACTCTTTCCGCCTCGCTTGCGAGCCTTATGCTGCTGCCCGCCTGTTCGCTGTTCGACGACACGGACAAGCGGGAGGGCAAGGAGTCCGTGGCGGCCTGCGAGAAGCGGCTGTCGAAATGGCAAAAGGAAGCCGAAGACGAACTAAGTGCCGCCTCATCGTTCGTGCCGACCTACACGTACGACATCACCAAGATGGAGCTGGAGGACGTTCAGGAACTGATCGTCACGGGCAGTGATGAGCTGGCGGGGCAACGCAATATGGCGGCGACCAATGTGACCTCCACAGCGGTCGATAACTTTATGGCAGAAGCGGTTGACGAAAAGGGATCATTCTTCATGGGCCGCGACCCGGCGCTATACCGCGTGCGCGGCGAGCCACGCCCCGGCGACGAGGTGCTGTCCGCCGGTTGCGAACGGCAGAAGGCCGGGATGCGGCTGATCGATATATCCTTTACGCGCGGCGGCTGAACCAACGCCCCATGCCACCAACGCCACACATGAAAACGAGAACAGCAAGCAATGCCCAAACGCACTGACATCTCTTCCATCCTCGTCATTGGCGCGGGGCCGATTATCATCGGTCAGGCATGCGAGTTCGATTATTCGGGCACGCAGGCGATCAAGGCGCTCAAGGAGGAGGGCTATCGCGTCATCCTGGTGAACAGCAATCCGGCGACGATCATGACTGATCCGGAATTTGCCGATGCGACCTATATCGAGCCGATCACGCCGGAGATCGTCGCGAAGATCATCGCCAAGGAAAAGCCCGATGCTTTGCTCCCCACCATGGGCGGACAGACCGCGCTCAATTGCGCGCTGAAGCTGGACGAGATGGGCGTACTGGCGGAACACGGCGTCGAGATGATCGGCGCAAAGGCCGACGCGATCGACAAGGCCGAAAACCGCCAGCGGTTCCGCGATGCGATGGATTCGATCGGCCTCGAAAGCGCGCGCAGCGGTGTTGCGAACACGCTGGAAGAAGCGCGCGCGATTATCGAACACACCGGTCTGCCCGCGATCATCCGCCCCAGCTTTACCCTTGGTGGCACAGGCGGCGGGATCGCTTACAACAAGGCGGAGTTCGACAAGATTGCCTCCGAAGGGCTCGACGCGTCACCAACCACCGAAGTGCTGATCGAGGAATCGCTGCTCGGTTGGAAAGAATACGAGATGGAGGTCGTCCGCGACAAGGCGGACAATTGCATCATCATCTGCTCGATCGAAAACGTCGATCCGATGGGTGTGCATACCGGGGACTCCATCACCGTCGCTCCCGCGCTGACGCTGACTGACAAGGAATACCAGATCATGCGCACCGCCTCGCTTGAGGTCTTGCGCGAGATTGGGGTGGAGACGGGCGGTTCCAACGTGCAGTTCGCGGTCAATCCCAAGGATGGGCGCCTGATCGTGATCGAGATGAACCCGCGCGTCTCGCGCTCGTCGGCTCTGGCGTCCAAAGCAACCGGCTTTCCGATCGCGCGCGTCGCGGCGAAGCTGGCGGTTGGATACACGCTCGACGAAATCACCAACGAAATCACCGGCGCGACCCCTGCGAGTTTTGAACCGACCATCGATTACGTCGTGACCAAGATTCCGCGCTTCGCCTTCGAGAAGTTCAAGGGCACCGAACCGCTGCTTTCGACCGCGATGAAGTCGGTCGGTGAAGTCATGGCAATCGGGCGGAATTTCCAGGAATCGATGCAGAAGGCGCTGCGCGGGCTGGAAACCGGTCTCGACGGATTCAACCGCGTGACCGAGCTGGAAGGCGTGGCCAAGGACGTGATCACCGCAGCGCTCTCTCGCCGCACGCCCGACAGGTTGCTGAAGGTCGCGCAGGCAATGCGCGAAGGGCTGACGGTAGAAGAAATTCAGCCGATCACAGGGTACGACCCTTGGTTCCTGCGCCAGATCGAAGCGATCATCGATGTCGAGCGGGAAGTGCAAACCGACGGATTGCCAACCGATGCAGCAGGATTGCGACGGTTGAAGGCGATGGGTTTCTCCGACAAGCGGCTCGCGACGCTCGCGGTTCGGTCTGTCGGGGTCGCAGGTGGCATGGCCGAAACTCAGGCAAAGCGTTCAGGCCTGCTACACGACGCATTGCAAGCGATGGCGGGGGCGACCAGCGAAAGCGAAGTGCGCGCCCTCCGCCAGAAACTCGGTGTGTTTCCGGTGTTCAAGCGGATCGATAGCTGCGCCGCCGAATTCGAGGCGATCACCCCCTATATGTACTCGACCTACGAAGCTCCGACCTTCGGCGAGCCGGAATGCGAAGCTGATCCGTCCGACCGCAAAAAGATTGTCATTCTTGGCGGCGGTCCGAACCGAATCGGGCAGGGGATCGAGTTCGATTATTGCTGCGTCCATGCTTGTTTCGCGCTGGCGGAGCAGGGTTTCGAAACCATCATGGTCAATTTCACTCCGGAAACGGTGTCGACCGATTATGACACGTCCGACCGGCTCTATTTCGAGCCGCTGACCGCCGAAGATGTGCTGGAAATCCTGCGAGTGGAGCAACAATCGGGCGAGCTTGTTGGTGTGATCGTGCAGTTTGGCGGGCAGACACCGCTGAAGCTCGCGCAGGCGCTGGAAGATGAGGGCATTCCTATCCTCGGCACTTCGCCCGATGCGATCGATCTGGCGGAGGACCGCGAACGCTTCGCCAAGCTGGTGAACAAGCTAAACCTTAAACAGCCCGACAACGGCATTGCCTACAGCCGCGACGAAGCCGCAGCCGTGGCCGCACGGATCGGCTATCCGGTGCTGTTGCGCCCGTCCTATGTTCTGGGTGGCCGCGCGATGGAGATTGTCGATTCCGAAGCGCAGCTCGATGATTACATCAAAACGGCGGTCAACGTGTCCGGCGACAGCCCCGTGCTCGTAGACCAGTATCTGCGCGATGCGATCGAATGCGATGTCGATGCGCTTTGCGATGGCGATGAGGTTCGCATTGCCGGCGTCATGCAGCATATCGAGGAAGCAGGCGTTCACTCGGGCGACAGCGCCTGCACGTTGCCGCCATATTCGCTCTCTGCCGAGATCGTCGAGGAGATGGAGCGTCAGGCCGTTGCCCTCGCGACCGCGCTGGGCGTTCGCGGGCTGATGAATGTGCAATTCGCGGTAAAGGACGACGAGATTTACCTGATCGAGGTGAACCCGCGCGCCAGTCGCACGGTGCCGTTCGTCGCCAAGGCCATCGGGCAACCCGTTGCCAAGATCGCCAGCCGGGTCATGGCTGGCGAAAAGCTTGCCGATTTCGAGCCGTTCAAACGCGATCTGCCTTATATGGCGATCAAGGAAGCGGTGTTCCCGTTCAACCGGTTCCCTGGTGCAGACCCTATCCTGACCCCGGAAATGAAATCGACCGGTGAAGTGATGGGCATCGACAAAACTTTCGACGCAGCGTTCCTCAAATCACAATTGGGTGCAGGGATGACGCTGCCTCGCGAAGGCACCGTGTTCGTATCGGTCAAGAACACCGACAAGCCGGTGCTCGTGCCCGCGATCAGGAACCTCATTGACCAAGGCTTCCGCATCATCGCCACCGGCGGCACGCAGAGCTTCCTTGCCGAACAGGGGCTTGCCGTTGAGCACATCAACAAGGTTGCCGAGGGCCAGCCGCATATTGTTGACAAGATAATCGATGGTGAGGTCGCGCTGATCTTCAACACGACGGAGGGCTGGCAGTCTTTGCTCGATTCAAAATCGATCCGCGCGACTGCTCTGGAAAAGAAGGTTCCGTATTATACGACCGCCACCGCATCAGCCGCCGCTGCGGCGACAATTGCCGCGATTACGCCGGAGCAGCTTGAAGTCAGATCGTTGCAAGACTATTATAGCTAAGCAAACACGCCGTCCTTCCCGACATTTTGGTGCATTCTGACCGCCTCTTTTGGAGCGGTCGCACTCGAAATGACGCATGATCAGGAGGGGCGCAGGAGGAAAGAAACGGATGGCGACGATGGAAAAAGTTCCGATGCTGGCCGAGGGATACGAACGTCTGACGTCCGACCTCAAGGCACTGCGCGAGGAACGCCCGCAGATTGTAGATGCGATCGAGGAAGCCCGCGCGCATGGCGATTTGTCGGAAAACGCTGAATACCACGCTGCGAAGGAGCGCCAGGGCCAGGTTGAGGCCATGATCGGCGATATCGAAAGCAAGATCAGCCGCGCGCAAATCATCGATCCATCGACGCTTACCGGCGACAAGATCGTGTTCGGCTCGACCGTCACGTTGCTTGATGATGACGACAAGCCGATCAAATATCAGATCGTGGGCGAGACCGAGGCGGATGCTGCTGCGGGTCGCATCTCTTTCAGTTCGCCTCTGGCGCGTGCCATGATCGGTAAGCAGGTCGATGACGAGATTGAGGTGACGGTCCCATCGGGCGACAAGTTCTACCTCGTGAGCAAGATCGAATTCATCTGAGGTCTACGCGGGAAGCACCTTAGGTGAGGGGCTTTTCCATCGCGTAATTGTGGATCGGCACGGCAACACCGTCGTGCTCGATTTCGAAGTCGCGCCTGTGTTGGACGAGATAACCTGCGCGCTCAAATGCCGGACGGGCGAGCTCGCTCGCTTCGGTGTAGAGCCGCGACAAGTCCGAAGCGCGTGCATGGTCTTCGGCTGCCGTTAGCAATCTGTCCGCCAGTCCCCGCCGCGTGTGGTCGGGGTGGCAATAAAGCATGTCGAGATGTCCAATATGCTCTGGTTCGATATCGATCAGGGCATAGGCTGCGGCCTCGTCTGCTTCATCCACTGCGACTGCGATCCACGCGCCATTCCTAGCACGTTCCAGAAAGCGCGCTGGGCCTGGATGGCGAGCGGCCCACGCCTCCACTTGAGCGGGGGTATAGGACACCGCGCCGACCGACCGAATGGCCGCCAGCGTCAGATCCGCCAACGCCTGTGCGTCGTCTTCCCGGAAAAGGCGAATGGTGTAGGTCACCGCGCATCTTCCATCGAGAGCTTATGCGTCTGGAGTGAGCAAGCGATGGATGTGGACGACCACATACTTCATTTCAGCATCGTCGACTGTGCGCTGGGCCTGAGCGCGCCAGGCGTCCACTGCCGCCTCGTGCGAGCTGAACACGCCGACGACGTGAAGGCTTTCCGGGTCTTGAAATTCAAGACCGCGCGGATCTTTGACGCGGCCACCCATAACGAGATGGAGCCGCTGATCGGATGTGGTTTCTTCCATTGAATGTACCCCTGCGGAACTATGGTCCGGCGCGTTTAGCGGATCGCATCCCGCTGGCAAGGCTTGCGCCGTTGCGAAGTGCTCAATTGCTGATGCGATCCTTCATGTCGCGGACGGCACGCCCGGCCCTGCGACGGGTGCGACGTGTGACTGCGCGTGTTTTGTCGGCTGTAGAACCGGCGATGTATCCGGCGTCGCGTTTCAATTCACGCGCTTTCGCCGACGCATCATCGCCCAAATCCTCCAACTGCTCACGTCCAGCGCGAGCCGTGTCGAGCGCATCGTCGATAATCTTCATGCCATAGGCAACCAGTGCGTCGGCCAGCAATGTGCCGAATGCCGTTCCGCGCGACTTGGCTGCGTTGCCGACGCTTTTAGCAGCGCCCGAAGCTGCCCCGCCAACCGCGCTTGCCGTGCCCGTCGCAGCGCTTCTGGCCGCGCGGCGACCGGGTTTCGACAGAGCGCCGATGACCAATCCGACCGCGATGGCTCCACCCAGAACCTTAAACGGATTCTCTTTCACATAGGCGGTCGCTGCACCCGCGGCTTCTTTCGCCTGATCAGCCATAGTGCGCTCTGCAATGCGGCGCTCGCTTGCTTCGATCTTGGCGCGTAGCTCATCGCGTTTCTCGACGGATTTCGAAGGGGTATTATCGCTCATCATTGTCTCCGGCTGCTTCCGACTGGGGAGCAACGTAAGGTGTTAAATCGGTATACTCGGGGATCGGATCATCCGAAGGACCGAGGCCCACGGTCTGTTCGGTAGTCTCATGCATATCCTGATCGCTTTCGGCTTCGACCAAGCCAAGCACTTCAAGTATCGGTTCGCGGGCAAAAAACACCAAAATCGCCCCGATCAGCGCAGCGAGAACGCCGCGATTGTCATCCGCGTTGGATCTCGCGACCTCGATCACATCCTTCGCTCCATCACCGATCTGGCTGCCGATACGCGCTGCAATCCCCTTGCCAGAGAAGCTGGCTCGGGCGTGGGCTATATCGGCCATGAACACATCGCGCGCTGCATTGCGCAAGGCGCGGTCTTCCAGAAATTGGTCGGGCAGTCGGGTCATGCGCTGTCGCTCCGATCAGCTTCGGTGTCCGAGAACAGCTTGCCGAGCAGCTTGCCATGCGCGGCGGCGCGATGGACCAGCAGACCGACGCCAAGCAACAGCACACCGACCACAATGGCAATAGCGCCCCAAATGGTCACCAACGGTTCCAGCGCCATCACAAGTCCTACGGCGAGCGCAAGAAGCGCGATGTGCAGCAGGATAAGCGCGAGAACGACGAAACCCGCCGCGAAGCCGACACTGCGTCCTGCCAGTGCCGCTCGGGTTTTCTGGAATTCGATCTCAGCCGTGGCATAGGTGCGACCGCCATCAATCAGTGCGGCAATTTCGTCGGTCAGCGATTCATCGAAGACAGGTTCGTCAGGCGTTTGTTCGCCATCGTCCGATGTATTGTCAGGGAGCGCTGCCTCGCCCACAGGCACAACCGGGTCCGCAGCATCAAGCTGCGAACCGCCGCTTTGTTTGCCTTCAAGCACGAATCAGAGCCCCTGAGCCAGGCAACCTAGTCGCGTGAACCGCGGAACATCCGCGCGATCAGAAATCCGGCAACCGCCGCAATGCCGACGGCCACGCCAGGGCTCTTGCGCACGAATTCGCGCGCGTCTTCGCCGAGCTCATCAACACTTTTGGATTCGAGCTTTGCCGAGGTTTCAGCCAGGCTGCGTGATGCCTTGCGGGCATAGTCGCCATATTGCTCGCCAAAGCGATCATCGATTTGTTCGGCGGTGTCGCCCACAACCTTACCAAGCGAAGCGATCGCATCGCTTGATGCAGATTTTGCCTCGGTAGCCAGTTCGCCAGCGCGCACTTTCGCTTTTTCGCCATAGACCTTGGCTTCGCCCACAAGATCGTCACCTTTGCTCTTCGCCTGGTCGCGATAATCGCCGACCTTGTCGCCTGCTTCTGAACGCAGAGCGGCAGCGCCAGCCTTGGCTTCTTCGAGTGCGGTGTTGAAACGGCTCTTGGCTTCTGTGAATTCACCTTCCATCGCGGGTTCCTCAGTCTTCTTGCTGGTGGCAGCGGTTTTCTTCGGGGCGGCTTTGCGCGAAGTGGTTCGCTTCGTCGCGCCGCCTTTTGCAGGCGTTGCCGGGGTTTTGGTCGATTTGGTCGTCTTGGTATCAGCCATGATTGATCTCTTAGCCCTCCGATAGAGTTGTTTTCCAGCAGGAAAGTGCACGGTCGGCACTTTCATGTTTCTGCATATGATACGCTCGCTTGCGCCTAGATGTTCCGACGCATAGGGATCGCGCGTTGCCGGTCTCGGGAATCGGCACTCATCTAGGTGTCTTATCTCCATACAACACATTCGCTACGGAGCCAAACATGACTGCGATTATCGACCTCCACGGCCGCGAAATTCTTGATAGCCGCGGGAATCCGACGGTCGAGGTCGATGTTCTGCTCGATGATGGCAGTTTCGGACGCGCTGCAGTGCCGTCAGGCGCTTCGACCGGCGCCCATGAGGCGGTCGAACTGCGCGATGGCGATGCGGCCCGGTACAAGGGCAAAGGCGTGCTCAAGGCCGTCGGCGCCGTAAACGGCGAGATCCGCGACTTTCTGATCGGGGCGTTCGATGCCGAGGATCAGCGCGATATCGACCTCGGCATGATCGCTCTCGACGACACGCCGAACAAAGGACGGCTTGGTGCGAACGCCATTCTGGGCACCAGCCTTGCCGTCGCGAAGGCTGCGGCCAATGCCCGCGGGCTGCCGCTATATTCCTATCTTGGCGGTGTCTCGGCCCATGTGTTGCCGACGCCGATGATGAACATCATCAATGGCGGCGAGCATGCCGACAACCCGATCGACATTCAGGAATTCATGATCATGCCGGTCGGGGCGGACAGTCTCGCCGAAGCGGTCCGCTGGGGCTCGGAAGTGTTTCACACTTTGAAAAAGGGTCTTGCGGACAAGGGGCTTGCAACGTCCGTTGGTGACGAAGGCGGGTTCGCGCCCGATCTCGCCAGCACCCGCGCCGCGCTGGATTTCATTATGGCATCGATCGAGCAGGCAGGATTCAAGCCGGGTGAGGACATCGTGTTGGCGCTCGATTGCGCCGCGACCGAGTTCTATCGCGACGGCAAGTATGAGATTTCGGGCGAGGGCCTGAGCCTCGATGGCGCAGGCATGGCGGATTATCTGGCAAAGCTGTGCGCAGATTACCCGATCCGCTCGATCGAAGACGGCATGGACGAAGACGATTTCGAAGGCTGGGCCGCAGTCACCAGCGCGATTGGCGACACTGTTCAACTGGTTGGCGACGATCTGTTCGTGACCAATCCAGCGCGGCTTGAAGATGGCATCGCCAAGGGGCTGGCCAATTCGCTGCTCGTAAAGGTCAATCAGATCGGCACGCTTACAGAGACACTGGCCGCTGTCGATATGGCGCACCGTGCTCGCTACACGTCGGTAATGAGCCATCGGTCGGGCGAAACCGAGGATGCGACCATCGCCGACCTCGCGGTTGCGACCAATTGCGGACAGATCAAGACCGGCTCGCTCGCTCGCTCAGACCGGCTTGCCAAGTACAATCAGTTGATCCGGATCGAAGAAGAGCTGGGCACCAGCGCGGTTTATGCTGGGCGCGATTGCTTTGGATCGCTTTCGGCCTGATCGGTTTAGCCGAGGGTGCGCCTGAGCACGTCCTGTAAACAGGGGGTCGAAAGGACGTGCTCAGGCGCTGACAGCGCGCCCGTTATTTTGCTGAGGGACGGCGCTGGCGAAATATCGGTCCATGGCTTCAACCCCGCGATCGGTCAGCCGCACCAGCACACGGCGCTGATCGTCGGGGTCTTGCTCGCGCACGACGAGATCGTGCTCGGCCAGCACGCCAAGCCAGCGAAGGCCGGTTGTCGGTGGTGCGGCAGAGCCGATGCAGGCGCTCGATACGGAAACCGGGTTGCCATCGGTGTAAGCAACATAGAGGTCGAGCAGGATGTCCCAAGCGGGTTCGCCAAATAGCTCGGCATTGCCGAAAATTGCGCCGCGCTGGCGTCGGATCGCATAGGTACGCCGGGCGATTTCGGCATATTCGCTACGGGATCGGGCTAAATCACCGGGTGCAGATGCCGAGGCATTTCCATCCTTGCCGTTTACCGCGATGGGAGGCATCGATTGAAACTCGCCCTCACGGAGTTGCTTGGCGATAGCCATCAGCTGGTCGGCAAAAGGCTTCAGGTCTTGCGGCGAATCCGCATTTCCGTGAGATGCGCAACCGTATTCGGCGTCGGTGTCGTCGGCGGGCAGGTGAGGGCGGTTATTTTCATCCATGCTCATGCCCCACGGTTCGGCGTGTGCGCGGGTGCCTGGCTCGCTGAGGAAACGCGATGGATCAGTTGCGGCTGTCGCTGCGCGCTATTCTGCCCAGCATGGCGACTACCATGCGTGCATTGTGTCCAGCGATGTCGGCCCCCTGTAGAAATGCTCACCGTTATGCCGCCTCCGCGTCTTACAGGCACCTAACGGACCGGCGAAAAACGCGCCGTGCCAGTGTGTTGCCCCACAAACTGCGTAATAACGCTAGGGTGGATGTTTGGCTTTACGTGGGACTACGGATGTGGAGTTTTTGACACAGTGAGGCAGGCGCTGTGCCGATGCAGCGCATGCCTGACGGTTGCTGAGATTGGCTTGCGCCTTCGGTCTAACCGTCCAACTGAAAAATCCGCAATTGCTGTATCGAAGCGTCCAGATGAGCGGCGGCGATATGCGCCTTTAGCCGATCGAGGGCGGTCAATTGCTGCTCAAGCACAGCCAGGATCGATGCAATTTCGGTCGCGCCGTGGTCGGCGACGTCCGAACTCGCGTTCAAGCGCGGTTCCAATGTCTATTTCCCCAACTCGTTTTTTCATCGTCCGTCCGCTGTTGCGCGGTTCATCACGACCTTTTCATTGCCGAGGATAACACCCTAACGGCTTACGAAAATCTACAGAGGGAAACTACGTAGTTTTGGAGGGCCTTACAGGACGGTCTGACCCAGATAGAGACTCTTACCGCTCGAACCGCTGCGCCAGCGCTATCATGGCCAGTGCCGCCTTCGCCGCTTCGCCGCCCTTGTCTTTTTGCGCGGGGTCGGCGCGGACAAGTGCCTGTGTTTCGTCTTCGGTGGTCAGAATGCCGTTGCCGATTGCAATGCCATCCATCGTCAGCGCCATGATCGCCCGCGCACTTTCCCCCGCGACGATTTCGAAGTGGTAGGTTTCCCCGCGAATGACCACGCCGATGGCGACAAAGCCGTCGAACTCGCCGCTTTCCGCAGCCAGCGCGATGGCTCCGGGAATTTCAAGCGCGCCGGGGACAGTCAACACTTCTGCCTCGTGCCCGCCCGCTTCGATAGCGGCCTTCGCTCCGGCGATCAGCATGTCGTTGAGGTGTGCGTAGAAGCGCGCTTCTACAATCAGGATACGGGCCATGCGTCAGTTACTCCGGAATAGATTTGTGGTCGACGATGTTGAGGCCAAAGCCTTCGATCGCAACAAGGTCTGGGCGGGAATTGGACAGCAGGATCATGTCGTGCACGCCGAGGTCGGCGAGGATCTGCGATCCGATCCCGATGTTGCGGATTTCCTCGTCCTGCGTCCATTCACCGGATGACCCCACGCGCCCGGTGAGGATCACGATGACGCCAGAGCCGTGTTCGCCAACGGCGCTCATCGCGCGCTGTAGCGTGCGTTTGCGGGCTCCCGGTTGGCCCAGCACATCGTCGAACACCGAAATCGGGTGGACGCGGGCGAGGGTGGGGTGATCCGGCGTCACATGACCCTTTTGCAGAACATAGGCTTCGTTGTCGGACACCCGGTTGCGATAGGTAATCAGGCGCCATTGGCCGCCATAATCGCTTTCGAACGCTCGTTCACCGGTGCGCTCGACCAGATGATCGTTGCGCATGCGGTACGCGATCAAGTCACGGATCGTGCCGATCTTGAGGCTGTGCTTACGCGCGAACGTCACGAGGTCATCGAGGCGCGCCATCGTGCCATCTTCATTCATGATCTCGCAGATCACGCCGCTGGGATTGAGCCCGGCAAGGCGAGAAATGTCCACGGCTGCCTCGGTGTGGCCTGCGCGGACCAGCGTACCGCCATTGCGGGCGGTGAGCGGGAACACATGCCCGGGGGTGACGATGTCGTCTGCCCCTTTGGTGCTGTCGATCGCAACCGAGATGGTGCGGGCGCGGTCTGCTGCGGAAATGCCGGTGGTGACGCCTTCTTTCGCCTCGATCGAGATCGTGAAGGCGGTCTGCATGCTTTCCTTGTTGTTGCGGCTCATCGGTTCGAGCCCAAGTTTGTCGACCCGCGCCTTGTCGAGCGCGAGGCAGATCAAGCCGCGTCCGTGAGTCGCCATGAAGTTTATGGCCGCGGGAGTCGCCATCTGTGCCGGAATAATGAGGTCGCCTTCATTTTCACGGTCCTCGTCATCGACCAGGATGTACATCCGGCCATTGCGGGCCTCGTCGATGATTTCTTCGGCGCTGACGAGGACGGGGGAATCGTCGTTGGCATCAAGGAAGTCCTCGAGTTTGGCGAGCGTTTCGGCGGTGGGGTTCCAGTCCGGCTCGGTTGCATCGCGCAAAGTGTTGGCGTGAAGGCCAGCGGCTCGGGCCAGCCCGGCCTTTGTCATGTCGCCCGATGTGACCAGATCGCGAACGCGTGTGATAATGGATGTGCTCATGCCAGCCTCATATCACATTTAGATGTGATAACAAGCTAGCATTTGTGTCATCCCACTGTGCCTTTGGCTCTTAAGACCAAGCGAGGATGGCTGGTGTCAAGTCGCCTCGAACATCAGCAACGCGTATGACGGTTTTCCAGAAACCCATCCGAGCATCGACTTCCAGCCTGCATCGGCTGCGAGTGCCTGGAATTCGTCAAAATCGCGGACATAGGAATTGTCCGTGTTGATCGTTTCACCAGCGGCAAAGCGCAGATTGACGCCTGCAACCTCGACTTTTTGCTCGACCTCGCTGACGAGATGCATCTCGACCCGGCTCTCGCTGGAGTTCCAGATCGCCCGATGGGAGAACATTCCGAGATCAAAATTCGCATTGAGTTCGCGGTTCAAGCGGGCGAGCAGATTGAGGTTATAGGCCGCAGTCAGCCCGGCCCAGTCCTCTCGCGCCCGCACCAGCGTTGGCGTATCTTTGGCGAGATCGATCCCGACCACCAAACGGCTGCCGGTGCCAAGCCAGCTGCGCCACCATTTCAGCAACTTCGAAACGTTCTCCGAAGCATGCCGGGCGAGCGAAGCGCCTGAAGCATAGCCTATGGCGCCGTAGCCATTGACGCCGTGGCCGGAGATGCGGTCGCGATCGAGATCGCTTTGGATCGGTTGAATGGATAGCCCCGGATATTCGAACGTGAGATCGGTCACCACGCTTTGAAGTTTCGTCGGGCACAGGTCGATCGGCACGTAGCTTGAGATATGCGGGATCGCTTCGATCAACAGCTTCGCACTGCCGAAGGCGCCGCAGCCGAATTCGATCAACCGACTGTCGCATGGCATCCGTTCGGCAATCATCGGTGCTGCGTGGCGCAGCAACGCAGATTCCGTGTGGGCAGGGTAGTATTCCGGCAGGTTTGCTATAGCGCTGAATATCTCGGAGCCGACCTCGTCATTAAGGTATTTGCCCGATATCCGCTTTTGCGTTTGCAGCAATCCTTCGATCAATTCCGCGCGATGTTCCTCCTGCAACAAAAGCGGGAACGTTGGCTTTGAAACCGGTTCTGGCGGCACGTCGGTTGAAGAAACCATGTGCAGTTCGGTCTGCGGTGCGAGAATCTTCATTTCGAGCATTGCGTGCCTCCTGGATTGGAATGCAAACATTGCAGTGGACGGTGAGGCGATCTTTCGAAGTCCTGCCCGAAATTTCACGATTTCGCGCTTCGCCTGTTGCAAGTGTCGATCAGTGGAAAGTGCCCGGCAGGCCGCTCGGCCATTTGGGTGGCAGCATGGTGAGTTCCTCAACCGGGAAATAGCCGCATAGATATAGAGCGACGACATCCTTTGACGGCGTCTCCATTTGCAGTTGAGCTCCGATGACAAATGTCTCGTAAGCGCTGCCGTCCTTGCGATAATTCACTATGGTGGTCAGCGCATTGCGGACGCGCCTCATATCGTCCCAGAACAATTTTACCGCAGCCGGATCGGTCTCTTCGCCTTCCAGCATGGTGCAGTCCATGCCGACGATTTCTTCTTTGCTATACCCGCTGAGCTCTTCGAATGCCGTGTTGATATGGAAGAAGTGCAGATCGTCCGTGTGATCCGGGCGGGCGAGGATGGTGACCGGTAGAGAGCTGGCGTCCATCGCCCAGAAGAAGAAATCGGCCGGGTCGTTTTTCTTGGTTGTAGCCTCGAACGCGTCAAAAACTTGAGAGAAAACGGCAGAACTACTGGGTTTGGTGATTGCCGTTCTCCTCGTTTGGGCGGCGTTCTGGTAAGTCTTATCGGTTCGCCAAGCGTCGATATTGCCCGGGCGGAAGGCCGAAATGCTTCGAAAATGTCGCGGTCATGTGCGATTGGCTGGCGAAACCGGTTGCGTATGAAATTTCGGCGAGCGGCATCCTCGACCGGGAAAGCATGTCCTTCACTCTGGCAAGGCGCCGATGGATCACAAATTGGTGAGGGCTTTCACCCGTCGCCGCCTTGAAGGCACGAGAGAAGCCGAACGGATCGCGATCGAGCGTTGCGGCCATTTCGTTGAGACCGAAATTGCTTTCCATCTCTCCGTCGATGAAATCGAGCAACTCCTCCAATTCGCGCTGGGAAAGGGGGGCAGTGCCGGTCCTCGTCCGCTTCGCTCCGTTAAACATGGTGAGCAGTTCGTAGGCAATGCGAAGACCGGTCGATTCGGACAGAACCCGCCATCCAGCCTCCCCCGAAGCCATGATCTGATATTGATCTTCGACGAGTTTCTGAAGCGAAGGACGGATGAAAAACCCGCGCGGCTCAAGCCCGTCGACAGACCCTAGCAGCGGATCGGTGTTGGCAACCCGCTCCAGCAAGCCCTGATCGATCGCAAGCGCGATGTTCGTGGTCTTTCCCCTGAATTCATATTGCTGACTGACGTCGGCCGGTACGAACGTTAGCGTGCCCGGACGAACATGGCCCTCCATTCGGCTTCCCGAAAACTTCGCATGCAGGTGACCGTCTGACTCGTTCGACAGGATCAGCGTGGCCTTATCCGACGGCGCAATCTCGGATCCGTGATTTCCGATCGTGAACCGCGACGCGGCAATCTCCGATCCGGACGGCTTTATTGACTCCATGGTTGCGGCATCAGCATGCTCGACATGTGTAAGACCAGCGTCCGGAAAGATATCCAGCCCGAGAAACGGAATCCTTGGCGGAGCCGACATGTCCGTCATAATATATTCCGGTTGATTGATGAGCCCGCGTTGCGAGTCGTTCTGACAATTGCGGAGCGCTGCGATGATGCGAGAGCCAGTGAGCGTTGAGCCAACACTTTGTTTTCCTTCGCTACTGACTTTGGTTCGATCATTTTTCTACCCGAATGAGCTGGCTAGTCCGGCGCAACTTTTGAAAAATCTGAAAAGAGCGGACGCTACGGAATGACTAGATAATGCACACAGAACCGATCGAACAGGACAATTCTTTCGAATTCTTGCGCGCGCCCTTCTGATCCTGCTTGATTGTCGACGAAGCGTGAACGCGGCGCAGCCTGCACATATCTTCTCGAACTGGTCGAGGCCGCTCTGGACTCTCGCTCGCTTCCCATATGTTATGCGGATGCCGATCATCCGCCGTGATCGTGGCGACGAAGGGAGAGCCAATGTCGACCAGCGAGCAGGACAAGTCCGAAGACAAAAGCGCCAGAATAGATGAGGCCAAGCAACTGCTGAGCGAGCGACGTGAACATGCGCTTGAGCAGATCGACGAAGACCGCAGCGGGATTGTGATCGGCAAGAAATGGCAGTCCTTCGCGAACCCGGAAGCGCGAAGACACTACGAAAAGCTCGACAAGCGCGTCGGCCTTGCATTGTCGGGCGGAGGCATCCGCAGCGCGACCATATCGCTCGGGCTATGCGAAGCACTGGCCACACGCGGTCGGCTCTACGGGTTCGATATGCTGTCGACGGTATCAGGCGGCGGTTATTTCGGAAGCTTCCTGCGATCGCTGCATTTCAAGCGCAATGGCTCCGCGCACGAGGAGGCCATCGCCGACCGACGAGCGTTCGCCGACGCGACGATGGCGTCGCTCCCCGATCAGCAGTACTTCCGGGGCAAGCCCGGCCGGTCGGCGTTCGTACAGGCGGGCAAGATCATCAAGAATCCGCTTTGGTGGCTGAGAGAGAACGGACGCTATCTCGCTCCGGGAGGGGGCGCCGATTATGCGTCTGCGCTCGCGTATGTGGTGCGCAACTGGTTAACCCTGATGCTGTTTCTGACCAGCGTTTTCGTCCTCGTTTTCGGAGGACTTCAAGCGGCGATGGTCATTGTCGAACGCGTGGTCCAACAGACTGACCTCCCGTGGTTTGCGAGGCAGGTCGAGGTCGCAAAGCTGAGCCCACTCATGGTCTTGCTGGCACCTGGTCTCAGTGTCCTTGTCGGCATCGGCATCGCTTACTGGTTCAGCGTCGGTTGGCCGTATTTTCGATTGGCACCGACACGCGTTGGCATTGCCCGATGGTTGAGCAGATATATGGGCGTAATGATCGTCGTTGCTGCGTTCGTCTGGTTGGCATTGGCCGTGATGAATGGATGGGTTGGTGACGACCCAGTCGCAAAAACGTTGACGGCTTTTGCCCTCATTGCTCTGGGCAGTGCGTTGCTCAGCGCGTTGATCGAGGTGATCATCAACGGCCGCAGCGCCGATGATGCAAACCATGTCGATTACCGGCGCGATCAGACGCGTGTCCTTGGCTTGGCAAGCATAATGCTGGCTGTGATCGCAGCACTGGCTGTAATCGACAGCGCGGCGTTATGGCTGGCCCCGATCATCAGCTCCGGTTTTGCCGAAGTGGGGGAGGCGGACATGCTAGCCACCGGGACGTTATCCGCGACAATTGCCTCGGTCCTGTCCTTCCTGATAGCGAAACTCCCTGATCTGGTGCAGGGCAAACAGAACTGGCTCGCCAATCTTTTTCGGCAGCATGCAGAAAAGTTCGCTTTGATCGCGTCGGCACTGATATTGCTCGCGATCGCGTTGTTGGCGGACACTCTCGCGATCAAGCTGTTGTGGAACGGTCCCGCATGGGGAGCCGAGAGCACAACCGACATGACCTTGTTCTCCGGTGCCATGCTTATGGTCGCCTTGATCACCGTCCTGCTGGCAACGTCACGCAATTTCACCAACTTGCTTGCGTTGACACCCTTGTACGGCTCGCGGCTCACAAGAACTTTCCTTGGCGGGAGCAATGCGCGCCGACTGCTCGCGGAGCACCGAAGTTCTGTGACGCGAGGACAGAATGAGGACGACATTGCGATCCAGGATTACATGGAGAGCAGGAACGGCGCACCGCTGCATCTGATCAATGTCACGCGCAACCGCACGATTGGCGAACTGCACGGTGGAGCGCCGATCGATGAAGATCACGACGACCCGCTGGCCCTGAGGTCCGACCGCCATCCCTTGGGGCGATTGGCAAGCTATGAAAGCGGGCTGACGCTGCACGATCGGCAGGGTGATCGCATGGTCTTTGGACCCTTTGGCATGAGAGTGGGTGGGCGCTTCGTCGCTTGGCCCGAGATCAAGGAGCCCCCGACGCTGGGGCATTTGTGCGCAATATCGGGCGCTGCGGTCGGGTCGGGGATGGGGCGGCTGTCGTCGCTGGGAAAATCGATGGCATTCACCCTTGCAAATCTGCGCCTTGGGCATTGGTGGCCAGAACAGAAAAGCGCGGAGGATGCCGAGCGCGAGCGCAAGCCATCTTTCGGCACGATTTTTTCGCGCGTGCTTCCCGGTCTCGCATGCCTGTTAAAGGAACTGACGGGCAGGTTTGGCACACGCAATTACTGGTTCCTGAGCGACGGCGGACATTCGGAAAACACTGGGGTCCTCACGTTGCTGGAGCGCGGATGCCAGTTCATCGTCGCCGCGGACAATGGCCAGGATCCGGATTTCACATTCGGCGACCTGGAGATCCTGGTCCGGTCCGCACGCACAGACATCGGCATGGAAGTGGAGGTCGTCGATCCGGCCAAGTTTCCCAAGGAATTCGATCCGCTTCGCGATCATTTCCTCAACGGCAAAGACCTCAATTGGCGCGAAAACGCCCGGGCGAAAGACCATACCGGGTTTGCTTTGTTACTGCGCGCTCTCGACATCCCGGAATGGAATGATGGCCAATGGAGAAGCCGCAGCAACAGCACATCCTGGATCATCTGGCTAAAGCCGAATTGCTTTGCTGACCTGCCCGCCGATTTGGCGGCCTACGCGGATCAAAATCCCGACTTTCCCCAGCAGACGACCGCAAACCAGTTCTTCGATGAAGCACAGTGGGAAAGCTATCGCCGGATCGGGTTCGAAATGGGCAATCGCCTGCTCGCCCAACGCGCGTCGTTCGATGCGTTTTTGCCTCTCATTCACCCCAAGTCACGGGCGGGCAGCGGTGATAAAGAATCAGCAGCCCGATGAAAGGGGCGTTCATGGCTGTCTGACAGAATGAGTTTGGTGGACGCACTAGGGTTCGAACCTAGGACCCGCTGATTAAGAGTTTCGCCCGGACGAACTTTGCGCAACTTTACCCAGCTTGAAGTAGCCATATAACCGTGCGAAATCAGTTGCTTGGCTGGAATGATAAGCCGTAGGCAAGTTTCCGCAGCTTTACCGCTGCGGCTTACGAATTGCTTATGGAGGTTCATATGACAGGCAAGACGAACCGCGCCAAGCTCACCAAGAGCTACGTGGACAGGGTGCGCGCCGGTGCCAAAGACGAATTCCACTGGGACACCGAGGTTCGAGGATTCGGCCTACGGGTCACGCCAACGGGAAAGACCACATTCATCGTGCAGGGGCGCGTCGAGGGGACCGGAAAGGAAGCCCGCATCACAATCGGGCCGTATGGTGTGTTCACCGTCGATCAGGCGCGGGACGTCGCCCGCGAGCACCTGCGCACGATGCGCATGGGGACCGACCCTCGCGACCTCAAGCGGCAGGACGAGGCTATGGCGGTGACGCTCGGCGAAGTTTGCCAGTCGTACGTTTCCCGGCCCGGTCAGCTTAAGGAGAGCACTGCCGACGAGTACCAGCGGCAGGTGGACAAGGTGTTCGCGGCTTGGAAGGACAAGCCCATCGTGGCAATCACCGAGGACGATGTTCGAAAGCGCCACCGTGAGATTGTCGAGCACGGTCTTGAGGGGAAACGAGGAGCACCTGCCAGCGCCAATTCGGCAATGGTCACGCTGCGCATCCTTTGCAACTATGCCGGGCGGCAGTATCGCCGCGCGGACGGTTCGCCGCTTATCCAGCGCAACCCGGTCGCTGTCTTGAAGGACCACTGGGCGAAACTCGGATCGCGAACGGATCGATACATCGACAGGCGGAAGATCGGTGAGGTCTGGAACGCCTTACAAGAGGCACGGCTTGCGCCCCGCAACCGCGACCATCTGTCCGCCATCGACCTTACTATCTTTGCTCTGCTGACGGGCGCGCGCCGTGATGAGATGACCACGCTCACTTGGGATCGCGTCAACATCGACGAGGACGAACCGGCGAATTGTTGGTGGCACCTAGACGAGCGCAAGCGAGGCGACCCGCTGACTCTGCCATTGTCCTCGCAAGCGGTCACCTTGTTGAAGAGTCGCCCGCGTCGCGAGCTTGCGGACGGTGTAGTCAGCCCGTGGGTTTTCCCCTCTTGGGGTCGTACAGGGCACATTGCCGATGCGCGCGCGCCGATGGAGCTTGTCAGCCGTGTTGCGGGCAAGCACTTGTCGCTCCACGACTGCCGCCGCTCTTTCTCGAACTATGCGATGCGCGAGTGCCGGATTGGCAAATTCGAGACTGATCTCTTGACGGGCCACAAGCCGAACAGCGACGACGTGACCGCCCGCGCATATCTCGATCTGGACAAGCTGGACTGGCTCCACGCGGAGGTCCAATCGATTGGCAACTGGATTGAAGAGCAGGCTGCTGTTGCGAAGGGCGAGAACGTCGTCGCTCTCCGAGCCTAGACGGCATGTACCTAGCGCGCCGCTCGCGTTCGTGGCATTGAGTCCGGCATGGCAAAGAGAGATAGATTTAAGGCCGAGCTTCGCTGCCCTGAATGTGGCCGTGAGGGTGTTGCTCACTTGTCGGAGGAAGACGGCTACAACTATATGCGAGGAAACAAGGCCACGTCGGTGGATGGACTCACTGACGGTTTCAAGCAGGTTGAGGCACCAAGCTGGATACGGGAAGACCTCGACTTTCAATGCGTTGACCACGCTGTTTCTGCGATGGTCAAGCAGCGGCCTAACGCAGGCAAATAATTGCCGCTTGCAGGACTTACGCACGATAGCGTAAAGCTGCGCGCAGAGAAATGCGGGGCTGCACAGAGCGCCGTCCAAATAAGTCCTGTGACGTGAGCCAGTGGAGTAAGGGATATATTTTCCCCCAGGACACCGGACACTCTGCCGGAGGGGGTTCCTCCGGTGCTGGTGACCACAGCTTGACCGAACACCCTGCCTGAGCAGGGCACAAGCTGGAGTCCCGCCAATGGCCGACACCATCGACAGAACTGAATTGCTCGACAACGAGCAGACTGCCGCATTGCTAGGCATCAAGCCCAATACCCTGGAGATATGGCGGACGAAGGGACGTGGTCCCGCGTTCGTGAAGATGGGGAGGGCTAAGCAATCCCGGATCCGATACCAGCGCTCTGCCATTGATAAGTGGCTGCGCGAGCAGTCGTTCGCGAGCACCAGCGGCTACAGCGATGCGGCGCTAAGGAACGCCAAACCCCACAATTTGCGGCCCAACCACGCAAGCATCTGACCTTGCGTGCGTTTCCGCCTGCGCATGCTGCGCGGCAAGCCAACCGTAAGACCCATCACAATTAGCGGCGGGAGCAGTCTTGGAAACCAGTCCCACCGCCATCAGGAGCCTATCAAGCAATGAAAAACTTACTAAACCAACCGATAAGTCCGCAAGCCGCTGGAATCCTCGGTGTTGACGAGTTCGATGGCGACGAGCAGATTTGGTACATCATGCAGCGCGCGCTCGACGTAGGAGCCGATCCGAATGAAGCCGCAATTGAGATACCCGCTGCCCTGAAGCGACGGCAGCGGCTTCTAGCGACGACAAGCACGACCACAGCAACCGCTAGCACCATCGAACCAAACTGCGCGCCATCGCAACTGGAATGGCCTCCCGGCTTTGCAGGGGAGATCGCGCGCTTCATCTTTGGTCGAGCGCCTCGTCCCGTGCGTGAAGTGGCGATCGTAGGAGCCTTGGGGTTGCTCGCGGGTGTTTGCGGTCGAGAGTGGTGCATCCCCGGTTCCGGCCTGAATATTTACGTCGTGCTGGTCGCCCGCTCCGGCATCGGCAAGGAAGCTATGCACTCTGGTATTTCAAGCCTGATTGATGCAGCCTGCGTCAAATACCTCAGAGCAGGCGAGTTTGTCTGCTACGAGGACTTCGCGTCCGGTCCAGCGCTTACAAAGTACCTGATCTCCGCGCCAAGATCGGTGAATGTGGCGGGCGAGCTGGGCCACAAGTTCTCCGCGATGGCTAGCGACAAAGAGAGCGCTATGAGGTCTTTGCGGCGCGTGCTTACAAATCTCTATTCCAAGTCGGGTCGCGGCAATGTTGCCGGGGGCATCGCTTACAGTAGTCAGGAGAACAACGTCGCGAGCATCGAAGGGGCAGCGTACAGCCTCATAGGTGAAACGACACCGGGCACCTTCTTCGAATCGATCACACGCGGGATGATGGAAGACGGTTTCATGTCGCGCTTTAGCGTTGTCGAGTACACCGGAGACCGGCCAAGCAAAAATCCAGACCCATTCATCGAACCTGACCCCGCAGTCGTGTCCCACCTCGTCACCCTCATGCAGCAGGCTCACGACCTCGAAGCGCGCCAGCTCTTTCAGGACGTGAGTTTTTCGTCCGTCGCGGAGGCAATGTTCGAGCAGTTTGGGCATCAATGTGACCACAGCATTCGTGAGGCTCCCGACGATGAAGCAGTCCGTCAGATGTGGAACCGAGCAGAATTGAAGGCTCTGAGGATTGCTGCACTGCTCGCGGTTGGTGACAATTACTTAAAGCCGGTCGTGAGCAGCGAACACGCAGAATGGGCCATCGGATTGGTCCGCCGGGATATTGCGGTATTCAGCAAGCGTGTACGCGAAGGAGATGTCGGTGAAGGTTCGGACGGAGGCCGTGAGCGCCAATTGGTCGATATCTGCCGGGAGTATCTTCTGCTTCAAGATCATGAGGTGCCGAATTGGGCGCGCAAGTACGACGATGCCAGAAGGGTCGGTGTGGTCCCACACAGTTACCTCTCGAACAAAACGCAACGTCGTGCTGCCTTCGAAAAGCATGCTCGTGGGCACAGCTTCGCACTCAAGTCAGCGATAACCACGGCCATTGAGAACGGTCGGCTGCATCGCCTCACCTTGGGCGACCTAGAGAGGCGCGGTTTGTCTCCTCGCGGCCAAATGTACGGACTGATCGATCTTGATCCGCAATAGTCGAGCTTAGCGAATCTAGCTGACATAGCCTTCGTCAGACCAGACCGGCCGCTAAACAAGCCAGTCTTAGTGTTGCCAAGGCTAAATCAAAAACAGAATGGAAAGAGAGAGTTACGCAGGATAGACACACACAATTAGCCTACAAGCCTACTCTCCCCCGTTCCTCCTATCTCTCGCCGCTTCGTGCCGAGGTGGGGTGGGCGGGTAGGCTAACGCTAATTCCGCTAACTGTTACTCGTCCGCTGCGGGAAGCGACTGGCGCATTCCCGCTGACAGATTGCGCAGACGCTCCATTGCCGCTTGTTCCCAAGCGTTTCCCGCGCGGCTGTGATAGATCGTGGTCATCTCAATCGGATCGCTCGCGTACTTGATGACGACCTCGTTTTCGAAGGTTCCGCTACCAGCAATGTCGTGAGTGCCAAACGACTGACTGCACAGTTCACCTGTGTCACGCTCAATCCACCAGACTGTTGCCGTATCCGCCATAGCCAAAAGCGTAGCAGCGGAGGTGGCCGCTGGAAAGCCGACCTTCATACCAAGCATTTGCTGCTCTCAGCCACCGACAGAGGACCTAAGCATTTGTTAGCAATGCAAAAACAGCTTGCGGACCTTCGCTGAAGAATCGCAGCGTAAGCCTATCAAGCCCAAACAAGCACTTGGAGGCTCCAATGTCCGACGAAATCGATACCCGCGTCACGCCCTCGCTCCACCCCGGCGTGGTAAAGAAGGTGGATGGCTACGACGAAGAAACTGCGCCAATCCTCGCTGCGACCGAGGAAGCGTTCTTCGCGGCATACAACGGCCTGCGCAAGGTGCACGACGCACGCGAACTTGCTCGCGCCAACGGTGCTTGGACCGAGGCGGCCCAGATCATCAACACCGACAACCTCGCTCGGAAACAGGAGCAACAGATCACCCGCCGCTTCGACAAGGTGCATGGTGATCTAAAGCGCGGCATCGCCCTCATCGAAGGGGAGCTGTCCTCGCCGGTGACGACGAAGGCAACTCTTCAGATTGCCGCTGAAATCCGCGCGCACTGCAAGGGCCTGAGCAGTGGCTCCGACCGCATGAACTTCGTCCGCAGCCTCATCAACGAGGGTGATGAACTGTCTGCTTCCGCGATCCTCGGTGGTCCGGCTTTCCTGTCCGGGCTGAACAACGAGCAGCTCGGCATCTTCACGCGCCTATACCACGAAACGCGGCAGCCCGAGCTGTCCAAGCGGCTCAAAGCGATGAAAGCCGGGTTGGAATTGATCCAGACCAACGCGCCGCTGGTCTTTGACCAGATGGCCAAGGCGGTCGGCTGTCCCCCGCACAAAGTGGACAAGCTCCGCAAGGCGCACACGGCGGCGGAGAAGGCAATGGTCTTCCGCGACGCAAATTGATCCACCCGTGAACCGATCAAACGAGGCAGACGTGACCGAGGCAACGAAACCAGACTGGCTCAAGAACTGGAAGCCTGACGAGTCGAAGCAGAAGGGCGGCAATCCAAACTGGTACCCCGGCATGAAAAGTCCGAACCCTGCCGGACGACCGAAGGGCATCACTGACAAGCGGGTGCGCATCGCCAAGAAGATGCTCGATGACGCAGACGGTATCGTCGCGGTGATGACAGAAAAGGCGCTTGAGGGCGACACAGGCGCAGCTTCGCTTGTGCTCTCGCGAGTGCTGCCCGCCCTGCGTGGTCAGACCGAGAAGGTGGAGTTTGCCTTCGATGCGAGCGCGCCAGTCACCGAGCAGATCGAAGCGGTGCTGTCGGCGATAGCTGCCGGGACGGTCGCAGCCGACGTGGGTCGGCAGATCATTGACGCGATTGGCACTCTGTCGAACGCTCGTGCGGTGGAAGAACTCGAACAGCGCATCTTGGCGCTCGAAGTGAAGGAGGCGGTCTGATGCCGGTGATAACCACGCAGAGCAATCAGGTGGTCGCGTACGAACCCGGCCCGGACGACAAGTTCGTCAAGGTGGTCTGGCACGGTCCCGGCGAGGATGGCGAGCGCTACCTCAAGGCGTTCCACGGGCCGTATTGGCCAATCGAGCAGTACGAGCAGACAGTCGAGTGGGCGGTCAGCATGGCGGACCAGATGCGCTTCCCGCTTCATGTCGTACCTCGCAGCGGCGTGGACTATGTGAAGAGCGATGAGTTGCGGTCCTTCGTCGCTGGCCTAGACGATCAGGAGCGGGGCGAGTTGCGCCGCTTCGTGGTCAACAGGCTGGCCGAGGTGATGCGGGACTGCCAAGACCCCGATGTGCGGGCCGACGCGCATGGCGTGCTCGCTGACATGGGCCTCGTTGACCCGTGAGCGCACGCGGGCTGTTGTCGCGGGTGCAGCGGTTAGAGCGCCAGCGTACACCCGCGCCGTCACCGTTCGTCAGAGAGTACGGCTCGTTTGAGGCTCTGGCAGAGCAGTGTGACCGCGACATTGATTCGGGTAAGCTCGACCCAAGCGACTTTCCGATAGTCCTCGAATGCCTCGCACGCTGGGAGCGCGAGGGCCTCTACGGCCTTTGGCGACGTGATCGGGTGTGGGAAATGGGCAAGAGGTAGCTCCGATTTATCGAGGATTGGCCCACCATTTACCGCCGAGAGCGGACTCAAAGCGCCAGTCCGGATCGAAGTCTGGTTCGTCCACGAAGATTGACGGACCACCACCGATGCGCTTGCTTTTGATCTCACGCTTATGGCTCGGGACTTCGCGAATGCTACCGTCTGGAAATTCTACTTTCAGTGGCAACGCAACCTCCATTCATTGAGCCAATCTACAGCTATGATCTGGTGCGATTGCCAGCGGCTTTCAATATGTCTTGTGGTGGTCGCGAACCTAGCTTCAAAGGTCTAGTTAGGCGCATACTCAAGTGATGTAACTGTCAATTGGCGCGAATTCTCCAATCCAACGCAATCCCATAAGCCCTAGATAAGTTTTGCAACAAGGCTTCTCACAAGTCCGTGAGCAAGATACGAACGTGCTGAAAGGGCACGTTCATGAAGATTGTCGAGACCGTTGTTTTGTTGCGGCGGGGCGAGTTTGGTAATTCACCTGAGTGGGCTGCAATTCGCGACAAAGTGCATTCTGCGATTGTGCAAGCAGACTGGCCCATAGGTTCAGGTACATTCACGATCTATCCCGAAAGCGGCAAGAAAGCTGGAGAAGGCAACGGAGTTGTCCCGATCAAGGCGAAGCCTATGAAGGCGCTTGAAGAGGATGGCTGGATACTTGAATACAAGTGGGACGTTGCAAAGAAGACAGTACCTGCTGGCAAGCGCAAGAAGGGTACTCAAGCTGGCGATATTGACGCGGCCAAGCTGTTCGATGACGGCTTGGTTGTTGTGGAATGGGAAACGGGCAACGTCAGTTCGTCACACCGTGCGATCAACAAGATGGCGCTGGGGTTGGTGAAAGGCGAATGTGTGGCTGGCATTCTCGTCGTGCCAAACATGCAGCTTGCTCAATACCTAACCGATAGGATCGGCAATATTGAGGAGCTTCGACCGTACTTCCCACTCTACGAGAACTTGAGTGTGGCCGAAGGCGTGCTAGAAATTGTGGTCATTGAACAGGATGACGAAAGCACCTCTGTCCCACGCATACCGAAAGGCAAAGACGGTCGAGCCAAAGAAGGGATGCTTGCTGCACTCGCAGCGAAGGCGAACCGCTAACCCTCCACGTGATCCGTATTGGTATGGTGCGCTATGTTCTTATTCAGCAGACGCTCTTTGATCTGCGGCGCAAAGTCCAGCTCACTACCAAGCCAGTAGCGATCCTTCTTCTCGCAGACAGCGAAAGTCGTGCCCGAGCCCCCAAACGGGTCGAGTACGATCTCCCCTTCTACCGTGCTCATCTCCACTACTCGGTCCAGTAGCTTCGTTGACAGGGCATTCGCGGGCCGGTCTTTGGATTTGAACTTGCGGTGGCGGACTGGCGGAATGTCAGTCCATACGTCTTTCAGGTTCACCCCCAGCGGATTCATTGCCTTCCGATGGCCGCCGTAGTCCTTCACCTCGCCCCCGCAATGCCTGCATACTTCGATAGGCGTTCGGATCTTGCGGAAGGTCTTAGGTTTGCCCTTGGTCAAGTAGAGCAGCGAATAGTGGGCAGGGTACAGGCGGCCTTGGATGGGCAGGCTCGACTTGATTTCCACAGTGATGTCGTGGCGGAAGGTTAGTCCCTTCTCAATCAGGTAAGCGCCGAGAATGATGTTCCAGCGAGGGAGGTTGTAAACGTAGAGCGAACCTCCAGGCTTTAGAACCCGAATGCACTCGTCGAGCCACGCTTTGCACCACGCCACGTATTCATCGTCAGGTAGATTGTCGTTGGACTTCGCCCCGTATTGTTTTTTCAGATTGAAGGGCGGGTCAGCAAAAACCGTGTCGATTGTGTCCGATTTGACTGCGCGTAAGAACTCCGTGCAATCGCCATCAAAAAGCGCGCCGTAGCTAGTCTGAAAGAAAGGCCGCGCGTCGCCCTCAACGAACTGCTCTATGTCGAAGGGCGGCAGCGCAACTGAATGCTCGACACATTGAGCGGGTGCGCTGTCTGTTTCATCATCGTTGAAAAAGTCCAAGTTCTTCACGGTCCAATCCACAGCGTTCTTGCTTTGATCCCTGCTAGCACTGAGATCCAGCGAGTCCTAGGGCGAACGCGAAGGAAGTTTGGGAAATGCGCTTACGATTGGCTTACGCGACGACCTTCTCGTAATTTCAGACAGACGGCATCTCTGCATAAGCGGCTGTCTATGCGGAGAAAAAATGGTGGACGCACTAGGGTTCGAACCTAGGACCCGCTGATTAAGAGTCAGCTGCTCTACCAACTGAGCTATGCGTCCTTACCGATCGTTGCATCGGTGCGCGAGGTATGGAGTCTATGACGCCAATGTGATTCGCGTATTCCTTCGTAGGAGCGCCGCATTTAGCGACGGTTTCGCTGTTGGCAAGGGTCAAGCCGCTTTGCGCCGCGAGATTCTCGCCGCCTGGGCGCGCATCGCGTTGGTCAGTGTGACTTCGGACGCGAGCTCATCCTGGGTGTCGTGTTCGATCACGACCATCCCTTCCAGATCGAGCTGGGCAATGGCGTTCAGCGCCTGAGGCTGAGACAGGTCAGACAGTTTGTGCAACTCGCGCAATGTCGTTGCGCTACCTTCGAACTCGCGCTCATAGATGACGCTGGCGATGATCAATGTGTCGGCGATCGGTGCCGAAGTGGCCTTGCGGATAGCGTCGCGACGCTGCCTGCGCCATTTTGCAATCTGCACGCACATCGAGTTGCGCGGTCCGCGCATGGTCCACCTCCCTTATTGCCTGACAAGCCGTCGCTCTACCATCGAGGCAGAGCCGTTAGCAGTCGCCCAATTGGGTGACCTGTGGTATGCTGGTTCAACTATGCAGCGACATTTCGGCCGTATCGAAACGCTCGACGATATCGGAGACGTCCTTCGATACGCTGCCGATGTCTGCGCCGATCAGGGCGTTGTGCGGTACAGCTATCATTTTACGCCCGTATTTGACGCGGCGAACTCCAAACGGACCGTGGTGATCGCGGAAGGGTACAGTGACGATTGGCTGTCTCTTTACGAAGAATCAGATTTTCGCCTCAGTGATCCCATCCCCGAACGGACAATGGCGCATGGTACGTTGCTGACGTGGCAGGACGCTATTGAGAGTGCTCCCAACACACCGGCGAACCTCGCCTATTTCAAGGCAATGCAACTGCACGGCCTGGTTCATGGCTTTGGCCTGCCCTTGTATGGTCCGCGTGGTCGCAATGCCTATGCTTCATTCGATTTCGGAAAACCGCTGAGCGAGGTCGCGCCCGCGCAATTGGGTATGGTGCGCAGCGTCCCGCAGGCCGCGCATCAGCGGGTCTGCGTGCTGCTCGATACGATGCGGCAGCTGCCCGAGCTGTCAGAACGCGAAGCCGAGGTGATGGCATGGGTGGTGCGGGGCAAGTCGCTCAGTTCGATCGCAACGATTCTCGCCTTGTCGCCTGACACGGTGAAGACTTACACCAAGCGGATCTATGCCAAACTTGATGCGTCCGACCGGGTTGGGGCCACTGTGAAGGCGCTTAAACTGGGTCTTGTGAAGGTGTGATGATCAGCCTGAGAGCCCGCCGCGCGGTGCTTTGCGGTTCCAGCTGTTCACCATCATCAACGCACCGATGCAGATCATGTTGGTCAGCATGGATGATCCACCGTGGCTCATGAAGGGCAGGGGGATGCCCACCACCGGCGCCATGCCCATCACCATCATCAGATTGACTGCGATGTAGAAAAAAATCGTCGCGCACATGCCGGCCGCCAGCAGGTTTGAGAACCGATCGCGGGATTCGCGCGCCACTCTCAGCCCCCAGCGCAGGATGATGGTGAAGACGCCAATCACGAACAGGCCTCCGACAAGCCCCCATTCCTCCGCCATGGTGGCGAAGACGAAATCGGTGTGTGGTTCGGGCAGGTATTGCAGGTGGCTTTGGGAGCCGTTGTTGAACCCCTTGCCGAACAATCCGCCCGATCCGATCGCGATCTTCGATTGGGTGATGTGGTAGCCCGCGCCAAGCGGATCGGCCTCCGGATCGAACATCGTCAGCACGCGGCGCTGCTGATATTCCTGGAGCCCGAAGAAGAAAGCCAGCGGGGCGATGACGGCTGCGCCTATCCCGCCAAACACGAACCAGTGCAGCGGCAGTCCCGCGAGCAGCATCACCACTGCGCCGCCGAATGCGATGGCTAGGGATGTCCCAAGGTCCGGCTGCAACAGCACGAAAGCGACCGGCAGGCCAATAAGCGCTGCTGGTACAAGCAATGCGCGCCACGATCCGATCAGGCCGACCGGCAAGGTGGAATAGAATTGCGCCAGCGTCACCACGATGACGGGCTTCATCAGCTCCGAAGGCTGCAACACCATGAAGCCAAGGTCGAGCCAGCGCTGGCTGCCGCCGCCGACCTGACCGATAATCTCCACCGCAACCAACAGCAGCAGCACGACGATGTAAGCGGGGTAGGTCAGAAACTTGACCAGCTCACGCGGGAGCGAGGCGATCACCGCCGCCATCACCAGAAAGACGCTGAAGCGCACGAGGTGAGAGTACGCGAAGGGCTGCATCGAGCCACCCGCTGCCGAATAGAGCACGGCGGCACCGAACGCGACCAGCATGAACAGCGGAATGAGCATCCCCCATGGCTGGCGCGCGATTGGATCGGGGACGATGGTATTCATTGCCCCGTGTCCGTGCCGCTGGGTGTGGGCGCACCTGACGCTGTGGGGTTGGGGCGGGGCGCGATTGCGTCGGTTGCGATCGCTTCCGACTGGCTCGCCGCCATGCGCGCCTCAGCCTCCACCTGATCGAAGATATCCTCGTCGCGGCGGGGCGGGGCGACCACGCTCTCCCCACGCTCTGCTGCATAAGCCGCATAGCGCGCATCGAGCCGCTGTTGCGCGGTGCCTCCCCATTGCTTTTCGAGAGCGTTGAGCGCCTCCAGCCCCTTCGCGGGGTCGAACATGAAGGTCATCACATCGCGGGCGATGGGATATGCTGCGCCCGAACCGCCGCCGTGCTCGATCACCACCGCGCCTGCATAGCGCGGGTTGTCGAGCGGGGCGAAGAAGGTGAAGAGACCGTGATCGCGATATTTCCACGGGCCGCTTCGGCCATCGGACACGCTCAGCGAGACGACCTGCGCCGTGCCGGTCTTCCCCGCCATCTTGATATCGTCGAACGGCAAACGCCCTCGACCAGCGGTGCCAGGCCCGTTGACCACATCGCTCATCGCCTGGCGGATGTAGTTTATTTCGTCGTCCTGAAAGTTGTAGCCGAGCGGATTAACATCGGAGCCATCAAGCACCAGTCGCGGGTTCAGTTTACGTCCCGTAGCAAGGCGCGCGCTCATGACCGCAAGCTGAAGCGGACTGGTCAGATAGTATCCCTGCCCAATCGACGCGTTGACCGTGTCGTAAGGCTGCCACTCGCGCTCGAACTTGCGCATCTTCCAGTCCGAGTTCGGGACCGTGCCGTAAAACTGGCTGGTGACAGGCAGCGGGAACTCCTGCCCGAGGCCCAGATCCTTGGCAAAGGCAGCGACTTTGTCGAAGCCCACTTCCTGCGCGAAGTGATAGAAATAGCTGTCGCAGCTCTGGTAGATCGCCTTCGCCATGTCGACGACGCCGTGATTGCTCCAGCAATTGAAGAAGCGGTTGCCGATCCGCCGTCCACCGCCGCACACAATGGTCTGATCCGGACTGATGCCTTCTTTCAGGAACGACATGCAGTGCATCGGTTTGACGGTGGAACCCGGTGGATAGAGGCCCTTCAGCACCTTGTTACGCAGGGGAACCCGCTCATCTTCGCGGAGCATCGCGTATTCGACGCTGCCAATGCCATCGGAGAAGCTGTTGGGATCGAAGCTCGGCATTGACGCCATGCAGAGCAGGTCGCCCGTCGCACAATCCATGACGACGACCGATCCGCTTTCCAGCCCGATGCGGCGCGCGGCATAGTCTTGCAGGGGTCCGTCAATCGTCAGGCGAACCGGATCGCCCTGAATGTCTTCGCGCGTTTCCAGATCGCGCAGGATGCGGCCCGAAGCGGTGACCTCGACCCGGCGGGCACCAGGCACTCCGCGCACGTCCAGCTCGAACTGTTTTTCAAGGCCATCCTTACCGATCTTGTAGCCGGGGGTGATCAGCAGCGGGTTGCGCTCTTCCTCGTCATATTCCTCGGCATTGGCGGGGCCGACATAGCCGATCAGGTGCCCGACCGAAGGACCGGTGGGATAGAAGCGCGAAAACCCGCGCTGGGGAACCACGCCCTGCAAATCGGGCAGACGCACGCTGAGTGCTGCGAACTCCTCATAGTCCAGACCGCTCGCGACTTCGACCGGTTGGTATCCGCTGCTGGTTGCGATCTCCGCCTTGATGTCGGCAATGCGCGTTGGATCTAGCTCAAGCAGCGCGCCGAGCTGGTCGACCGTGGCGTCCGCATCCTCGACCCGCTCGGGAATGATATCGACGCGGAAATCCGCCCGGTTCGAGGCAAGGGGGGCGCCGTTGCGGTCGAGTATCCACCCACGACGCGGCGGTATGAGCGTCAGATTGACGCGGTTGCTTTCGGATTCGAGCCGGTATTTTTCGTTCTCGGCAATCGCGATATAGCCCATGCGCACCGCCAACAGTACGCCAATGCCGCCTTGGATTCCGCCGATCACGATGCTGCGACGGTCGAACGTGTTCTTGAGCGTGGAGGCGTTGACGACGGGGCCCTGTCGCTTGGTTTTGGGTCTTTTCCGCCTTGACCCGCCACCCAGGCCGAGGATGCGGGTCATCCGATCCTCCGCGAGCGAGCAAGTCTGAATCTGTCGAGCCAGGCAACCATGCGAGCGAATATTGGATAGAGCAGCACGGAGAGCAAGATTTGCGGCACCGCTGCGACAAGCTGAAACGGAGTGAGAGATGCGCCGGAAACCACCATTGCGGCGAGGATATACAGGATGATGGCTAGACTGGCGGTGAACCAGTCCTGAAAGAAGCCGCGCCAGGGAAAGCGCGCTTCAAGCAGTTCGAGCGCGATCATGGTGAGCGACCATAGCAGAACGGCGCTGCCGAAGAGCTGCCCACTGAACAGGTCGTCAAACGCGCCGAGCGGGACGCCGACCCACAAAGGCAGCAGGCCGGGACGCATGATCCTCCATCCGATAAGAAACAGAAAACCGAGCGGCGGAGCTATCGGCATCACGTCGGCAATGAACAGCACCGGAAAAAGCGATCCGAGCATGATGGTGGCATAGGGGACCGTCAGCGCACGCCATGGCGAGCTGGCGCGGTTGATCCGGCTGCCATAGCGATCGGATCGGGCAGAGGGGTTCAGCCGTTCCATCAGTCGTCGGCCAGTTCGTCTTCGATCCGCGTCTCCGAGGCTTCGACCGTCTCTGCCTCAAATAGCGGTTCGACCGAAACGAAGTCGGTTGCGGAAGGATCGGCGATCAGCCGCGCAATCGCCCCATCAGTCGTGACTTCACTGACAATAGCGACCGCGACGCCGGGCCGATAATACCCGCCTGCACCACTGGTGACGAACAAGTCGCCTTCTTCAAGCGGGTTCAGGCCGAGATTGATGAGGCGGATGCGCAAGAACCCGTCACCGCGTCCTTCGGCGAATGCGGCAGTGCTATCGGATGCGCGCCGGACCGGCAGCACGCTCTCGCTGTCGGTGAGCAGCAGGATACGTGAGGAGCCGCGCGCGACCTCGAGCACCCGCCCGATTACCCCGCGCGGGGAATGAACTGGCATGCCGGTTTCGATGCCATCGACCCGTCCTACACCAAGATAAGCGAAGCGTCGGCTGCTGGAGGCGCTCGATCCAACGAGCCGTGCGACAGCCACCGGCTCAACCTCTTCCTCGGCCAGGTCCAGCAACGCTTTCAACCGGGCGTTTTCCTGCTTGATGTCTTCCGCTTCGGCGAGACGGATGCGAGCGAGTTCGACCTCTTTGCGCAAGGCCACGTTCTGGCTTCCCGCGCTCAGATACCCTGAAATGTTGTCGAAGAACCCGTTGGACCCGCTGCGTACCGCCGCAGTCGCCTCGCCCGCTGGCGCAACCGCGTCGCTGGCCGCCCCGCGCAGTGGTGCAAAGGAACCCGGTTGCCAGATCGACAGCGCAATTAGCGCAAGGCCCAGAAGCGCGCCGAGCCCGGCCAGCAAGTACCCGGTGAAGACCGAATATTGCGCCTTTTTTGAATAGCTCGATCGACGCGATGATGGCGGCGCCATGGCCGACGTTTCCCTTCTGCTAACTCCTCATAGCGTCCGCAATTATGCGGACATGAGCACGCCGCGATAGATCGGGTCTTCCATCGCCCGCCCCGTGCCGATCGCAACGCAGGTCAACGGGTCTTCGGCGATCGAGACAGGCAGGCCGGTCTCTTCGCGCAGATGCTCGTCCAGCCGCCGGATCAAGGCCCCGCCACCCGTCAGCACGATGCCCTGATCGACGATGTCGGCGGCCAGTTCCGGCGCGGTGTTTTCGAGCGCGATCCGTACACCTTCGACGATGGCGCCGATCGGCTCGTTCAGAGCCTCGGCGACATGCGCCTGATTGATCGTGATCTCTTTCGGAACCCCGTTGACCAGATCACGGCCCTTCAGAGTGATGGTTTCGCCGACACCATCCTCAGGTGTGACCGCGATACCATAATCCTTCTTGATCCGCTCGGCGGTGGAATCGCCGATCAGCAAGTTGTGGTGTCGGCGGACATAGGAGACGATCGCCTCGTCCATCTTGTCGCCCCCGGTGCGAACCGATGTGGTGTAGGCAAGACCGCGCAGCGAAAGAACCGCGACTTCGGTTGTGCCGCCACCGATATCGACGACCATGGAACCAACCGGCTCGGTCACCGGCATATCGGCACCGATAGCTGCCGCCATCGGCTCAAGGATCAGATGAACTTCCGATGCGCCCGCATTCGACGCCGCATCGCGGATCGCGCGTTTTTCAACCGAAGTCGAACCCGAGGGCACGCAGATCACGATCTCGGGGTAGCGGAACAGATTTCGCTTGCCGTGCACCTTGCGGATGAAGTGCTTGATCATTTCCTCGGCGATTTCGATGTCGGCGATCACGCCATCGCGCAGCGGGCGGATCGCTTCGATCGTGTCGGGCGTCTTGCCCATCATCATCTTTGCATCATCGCCAACGGCCTTGACGCGCTTGATCCCGTTGATGGTTTCGATGGCAACCACGGAAGGTTCGTTGAGGATGATTCCCTGGTCCTGCACGTAAACCAGCGTGTTGGCCGTGCCGAGGTCGATCGCCATGTTCTGCGAACCGAATTTGAAGAGATTGGCAAGAAAGCTCATTTACAATTTTTCCATGGATGCCGGTGTGACATTCGCAGACCCCCTGCGAACTGTTCATCCCGAAAATGACATGACCCAACGCGCCTAGCCAATCCGTCGTGAAAAGGCCAAAATATTTGTCGACAGACTTGGTAATTATGCTCCGATACCCTCGAATTTGCGATGCGTGAGCGCTAGCTTGCGACAAATGCCACAAATTCGCCGCCTTCCATCCGATCTTGTGAACCGTATCGCGGCCGGAGAAGTGGTCGAACGGCCTGCTGCAGCGCTGAAAGAGCTGGTCGAAAACGCCATCGATGCCGGTTCCACGCGAATCGATGTGAAGCTGACCGATGGCGGGCTGACCCGGCTTGAAGTGACCGATGACGGCTGCGGGATGACGCGAGACGACATCGCGCTCGCGCTGGAGCGGCATGCGACCTCCAAACTGCCCGATGATGCGATCGAGATGGTTGCTACGCTAGGTTTTCGCGGCGAGGCGTTGCCTTCGATCGCGAGTGTTGCGCGACTGACCATCGAGAGCCGGGTGCGCGGTTCCGATGACGGGTGGCGACAAACCATCGACCATGGCCAGGTCGTCGAGGAGGGGCCGGCGGCCCTGCCACCGGGAACACGGGTCCGGGTCGAACAGCTTTTCGCCAAGATCCCCGCACGGCGCAAGTTCCTGCGCACGCCGCGCAGCGAGTATATTGCGAGCCTGGATATCGTGCGCCGCCTTGCCATGGCGCGGCCCGACATTGCCTTCACGTTGGAGAACGGCTCGGACGGCAAATCGCGCAAAGTTCTATCGACCCAAAGCGGGGAGGAGCTGGCGACGCGGGTTTCGCAGATCGTCGCGCGCGAGCTTAAGGACAATGCGGTTGCGATCGACCTGACGCGCGATGGTGAGCATGGGGCGATGCGGCTGACGGGGCTTGCGGGCCTGCCAACCTACAATCGCGGTGTCGCCGATCACCAATATCTGTTCGTCAATGGTCGCCCTGTGAAGGATCGCCTGCTAGTCGGCGCGGTGCGCGGCGCCTATTCTGACATGCTGGCGAGAGATCGGCATGCGGTGCTGGCGTTGTTCCTCGATATCCCTCCGCAGGACGTCGATGTGAATGTCCACCCGGCGAAGACGGAAGTGCGGTTCCGCGATGCGAGCGGTGTGCGTGGCTTTATCGTTTCAGGTCTGCGACAGGCGCTCGCGACCGGCGATAGGCGCAGCGCGCAAGGTCCGGACCGCGCGGCCATGGAGCGATGGCAACAGGAGCCAGCGCAACCCGAACCAGCTCCGGCGCTGCGATCCATATTCGAGGGGCGGGACTGGTCCGCACCGAGTACCAGCGTCAACGAACCGCGCCCCGCTTGGACGCCGCCGCGCGATGAAGCGCTCCCGACCGGCCGCGCCGAAGAGGCTGTGCCTATCCCGGAGGAAGCGCGGGACTATCCGTTGGGCATTGCGCGCGGGCAGGTTGCGAACACCTATATCGTCGCGGAAAGCGCGGACGGATTGGTACTGGTCGACCAGCACGCGGCCCATGAACGGCTTGTGCTGGAACGGCTGCGCGCAGCAGGGGCTGGTGAAGCAGTATCACGCTCGCAGGCGCTGCTCGTGCCGGACGTCGTCGAGCTGGACGAGGCGGATTGTGATCGGTTGGAGGCGGCGGCTGAGGGTCTCGCCCGCTTCGGTCTCACGGTGGAACGCTTCGGTCCCGGAGCCATGCTGGTGCGCGCCGTCCCTGCGGCTATCGCGAGGGCGGACAGCGGAAAGCTGCTGCAAGACCTCGCCGATGACATTGCCAAACACGGCCCGCAGGAAGACAGCGGATCGCTGCTGCTCGCAGAACGCCTCGAATATGTGCTTGCAACCATGGCCTGCCACGGTTCGGTCAGGGCAGGGCGGGTGCTCAGCGTTGCGGAGATGAACGCGCTGCTGCGCGAAATGGAAGCGACACCAAGGTCAGGCCAGTGCAATCACGGGCGACCGACATGGGTAAAGTTGGGCATGGACGATGTCGAGAAGCTGTTTGGACGGCATTGAGCAGAACGACCGCGTGCAGCCCTATCTGGCGCGTGTCGTGAGACTTACGCGGGATGTCCTCAAAGACAATCTTGTTGGTCTCTATCTGCATGGCTCAGCCGTCCAGTCGAATTGGCTTGCCAGTACGAGCGATATCGACGTGATTGGTTTGGTGGCAGGTCCGATTGCTGATCAGCAACGAGCCGACTTGGCTTGCGTTCTATCTCACGAACATTGTCCGGTTCCGGCGCTAGGTCTCGAATATATTCTCTGTACCAAACAGGCAGCTGAGTTTCCTACCATCGACTGTCGCTTTGAATTCGCGCTGTCGACAGGGGCTGACTGGGGAACAGACTGGGAAGCGTCAGGTCTCGCGAGCGACACTCTGGTTGATTTCACGCTTTGCCGACAATCCGGCCATGCCCTTTTTGGCCCAGAACCAAAGGATGTCTTCGAAGCTATTCCCATAGCTCTTTTGCGCAAATCATTGTGCGAAGAACTGCGTTGGCATCTCAACGAATTGCAGCGATCTGACGAACCGCGGCTGTTGGCCAATTCGGTTCTTAACGCGGCTCGATCAGTTCATGCCGCCGAAACAGGAGTGATATTGTCCAAATCCGATGGAGCCGATTGGTGGCTCGGGCGATACGGGCCTGAGCATCTAGTGTCAGGCGCGCTATCCATACGCCACGAACACAATGCTGCGTCCCTAGACAGGGACCGCGTCGTAGATTTTTTGAATGCGATCGAAAACAGGATCGCTGCCTTGTGAGATCAAAGACTAGCAGACTCAAACATTAAACTTGAACAGCATCACGTCGCCGTCCTGCACGTCGTAATCCTTGCCTTCCTGCCGCATCTTCCCCGCTTCCTTTGCGCCCGCTTCGCCATTCAGGGCGATATAGTCTTCGTAGGCAATCGTCTCCGCGCGGATGAAGCCTTTTTCGAAATCGGTGTGAATTTCGCCTGCGGCCTGCGGAGCCTTGGCGCCTTTCGGGAAGGTCCATGCGCGCGATTCTTTGGGGCCTGCGGTGAAGAAGGTGTTCAGCCCCAGCAGCGTGTATCCAGCCCGGATCACGCGGGCGAGGCCGCTTTCTTCCAGGCCTAGCTCTGCGAGATATTCGGCGCGGTCTTCCATCGGCATTTCGACCAGCTCGGCCTCGATGGCGGCCGATACGACTACCGCCTGCGCACCTTCCGTTTCGGCCTTTGCAAAGACCTGATCGGACAAGGCGTTGCCCTTCGCCGCGTCTTCCTCGGCGACGTTGCAGACGTATAGGACCGGCTTCGCGGTCAGCAGCTGCGCCTGCGCAAACAGCCGTTCTTCCTCGTCATCCTTCGGCTCGGTCAGGCGAGCGGGCTTGCCGTCCTTCAGCAGGTCGAGCGCCTGGCCCAACACGCTTGCGAGCGCCTTCGCTTCCTTGTCCCCGGCATTGCCGCGCTTTTGCGCATTGGGAACGCGTTTTTCGAGGCTTTCGAGGTCGGCCAGCATCAACTCGGTTTCGACCACTTCGGCGTCGGTAATCGGATCGACTTTGTTGGAGACGTGCTGAATGTCGTCATCCTCGAAACACCGCAGCACGTGCACAATGGCGTCGACTTCGCGGATATTGCCGAGGAACTGGTTGCCCAGACCTTCGCCCGCGCTTGCGCCTTTCACAAGGCCAGCAATGTCGACAAAACTCAGCTGCGTCGCGACGACCTTCGCGCTTTTCGCAATCGCGGCGATCTTGTCCAGCCGCTCGTCCGGAACCGCGACCTGCCCGACATTGGGCTCGATCGTGCAGAACGGATAGTTCGCAGCCTGCGCGGCCTGCGTCTCTGTCAGCGCATTGAAAAGGGTGGACTTGCCGACATTGGGCAAGCCGACGATCCCGCAACGGAAACCCATCGAAAACTCCGGATATTGGTCAGGTCGCGCGCCTTAGCGGGCAGCGCGTTCGAAAGCCAGCCTGTCGGCGCGGATTACGCGTTGTGAACAGCCTTGATCCACGGTCCATATGGCGATGCGCCAAGCCAGCCGACCTGAACTTTTGCAGTCAGTTCGTTAATGGGCAACTGCGGCTTACCGCCGGGATGGACCGCACGACGCAGCGGGCGAGTGCCTGCGGGCATGGCGATCACTTCGGCCATGGCGCGTGGCACGTCCATCGGATCGGTCGATCCGCCACCGGTTCGCTTGCCCAGAGGCTCGATCAAAGCCGGATAGCCCGAAGTGTGCTTTTCATCGGCGCGTTCCAGCAATGCCATGCTGTTGGTGTTGGCGTTCGACCAGATCATCGTCGGATAGCCGCCCGGTTCGATCACGGTCACGTCGATGCCGTGCGGGACCAGTTCGTAGGCGAGGCCTTCGCTCATGGCTTCAAGTGCGAATTTGGTCGGTGAATACTGGCCATAGGATGGCGCAATGACGCGGCCTAACTGCGAACTGATATTGATGATAAGACCAGACTTCGCCTCACGCATCGCGGGCAGAACCGCGCGCATCATGCGCTGCGGGCCGAACACATTCGTATCAAATGTGTGCTTCGTCGCTTTCATGTCCTGAATTTCGATCGGACCGCCGTATGAGATACCGGCATTGTTGATCAGCACATCGATTGCACCGCCATTGATGCGCATGGCTTCGGCTACCCCTGCTTCCACCTGCTCATCAGAGGTTACGTCGATTTCGATCACATGCAGATCGAGGCCTTCATCGCTTGCAAGTGTGCGCAATTCGTCGGCTTCGGTTCGGGGCAAATTACGCATCGTCGCGAACACCTTCGCACCCCCGCGCGCGTAATGTTCGGCAGCCAAGCGTCCGAACCCAGTCGAACAGCCGGTGATCAGGATGCTCTTGCCAGCAAGATCGGGCTTGGCCGCAATCTTGTCTTCCTGAGCCAGCGTGGCGGTGGCGGCGAGGGCGCCGGTGGCAGCAGCCCCGGCGAGAAGCGAGCGACGATTGATGTGTGTCATCTGTTCGCCTTACCACTGCGAAGCGCCACTTCCAACGCCAATACAAACGGAAAGGGCGCGCCTCCTACCAGAAGGAGACGCGCCCTTGCACACCGCTAAGGACGGCGCACGGGTAGTTTCGTAATCAGTCGCGTCTTTGCTTGCGACGCTTGGTCAGCATAAAGGCTGCAGCGCCTGCGCCAAACAGGATCATGCTCGAAGGTTCGGGAACGGGCGTTCCGCCAGACGAACTGCCGGTTGGCGTGTCCTTTGGCGGCGGCTTCAATGCCTGTGCGGGAGCGGCGATTGACGCGCCGAACACGGTCATTGCGAGTAGAGCCGGGAGCATATTGATACGGCGCATATGTCGAAGTCCTTCTCGAAACCGGGATGATGTGTTGAACGCAAACTAATGATCCGTTGTGGATCTGTCCTGCGCCCGGGCCGGCGTGTTTCGAATTGGATCAGATCATAAGTGCAGACTTAACCAGCGCCCCGCACGCGGATGCGCGGCACGCAATCAATCCTGCATCCGCATGGCAATCTCGCTCATGAAGCGCGGGTTGTTGCCTTCGGCGAGCCATTCCGCCTCAGCGCCGATCGCGCCGAGCATCGCCACCAGATCGTCCTGCTCGGCCTTGGCATAGTTGCCAAGGACATGGCCGGTCACGCGCTCCTTGTGCCCAGGGTGTCCGATCCCGATGCGTACACGGCGGAAATCGGAGCCTAGATGCTTGTCGATCGACCGCAGCCCATTGTGGCCAGCAGTGCCCCCGCCTTGCTTTACCTTTACCTTGAACGGAGCAAGGTCGAGCTCGTCATGAAAGACAGTCAGCGCCGACATATCGACCTTGTAGAACCGCATCGCCTCACCGACGCTCCGGCCGCTTTCGTTCATGAAGGTCGCGGGTTTGAGCAGCAGGATTTTCTCGCCGCCGATCCGCCCCTCCTGAACCCAGCCCTGAAATTTCTTCTGCACCGGTCCGAAACCATGCATCTCGGCAATCAGGTCCAGCGTCATGAACCCGACATTGTGCCGGTGCAGCGCGTATTGCGGACCGGGATTTCCAAGGCCTACCCAAATTTGCATTGCTGTCCCTTAGCAGGCTTCGCCTGCCCCTCAAGCGCCGGGCGCAACGCATCCGCGTTGCTTGGCGTCCGCGCCATACGGCGCGACGGGCGGTCGGCGTTGCGACGCCTGCGGCGCCGAACCAGCGCTACCTCAAAGGCTTGGTGGCGGAGCACGGTTGCGTAGCGACCGCAAGGCCGACCGACCGCCCGCAGCGACGCGATCTTTGATCGCATGAGCGGGGAAATCGCGAGCACGGATGGGCTTGCGCAAATAAAAAGCACAAACAAGAACGCCGAGCTGGTCTCCCAGCCCGGCGCCTTGGTGATTGGGTTGAAAGGATCGCGCAGCTTACTCGCCGTCGCTACCTTCTTCATCGCTCTTCTGAGCGGTTGCTTCCACTTCGTCAGCTGCAACGTCTTCGCCTTCGGCTTCTTCCTCGGTCTCGCTTTTCTTGAGAGCGGACGGAGCGACGAGGGTGGCGATGGTGTAGTCACGATCGGTGATCGCGCTTTCGCTACCGTCAGGCAGCGTGACTTCGCTGATGTGAATCGAATCGCCGACTTCCTTGCCGGTGACGTCGATTTCGATCTGATCGGGAATGGCATCCGAACGGCAAACGAGATCCAGCTCGTGACGGACCACGTTGAGAACGCCGCCCTTCTTGAGACCGGGCGATTCTTCTTCGTTGGTGAAGACCACCGGAACCTGAACTTCGATCTTCGCGTCCTTCGACAGGCGCAGGAAATCGACGTGGATCGGACGATCGGTTACCGGGTGCAGCGCAACGTCTTTTGGCAGCGTGCGCACGCTCTTGCCGTCAACTTCGATGTTCACGATCGAGTTCATGAAGTGACCCAGCATCAGCTGACGGACCAGTTCCTTTTCCTCGAGGTGGATCGAAGTGGGTTCTTCCTTGCCGCCATAAATGACTGCGGGGGTCCGACCTTCGCGGCGAAGTGCTCGGGAGGCTCCCTTGCCTGCCCGTTCGCGCGTTTCAGCCGGCAGAGTAAGAGCGTCGCTCATAATGCTACCTTTCGAATACGTATGTTAAACTTAGTTTTCGCACGCCACGCCTCCAGGGATGACCATAGCGTCGAAGCGCGGCCCTCTAGAGCGGACGGGCGCGATTGGCAAGGGATTTGGACAGCTGGCAGGGCGCTAATGCAAGGAGCGGACAGTATAGCCGCGCTCTTCGAGCAGTTCGGGCAGTCCGTCCTCGCCCACCAGATGAGCCGCGCCCACGGCCACCAGCGGCTTTTCCGGCGCTCGCAGCATGGCGGATAGTTTACGTATCCAGTTGCGGTTGCGGTTTATCAGGATCGCAGCCCGCAGCTCCGCATCTTCCATCACACCGGTGGTCGTGGCGAGTTCGAGCGCTTCGATATTGCCGGTTAGCCAGGCGCGGCGCAGGCGGCCCGGATCATCCTTCAGCGACGTCGATTCCTCGACCACGCCGGACAGCATTTCGCGCTGGTCTTCCTCCGGCAGCGTGTCGAAGATCGTGAGCTGATCGACGGCGCCCTCGAACTCGCGCACGTCGCGGTTTGCAAATTCGCGGATCACGATCCGGTCCACGCCATTTTCGGGATCGCCTTGCGCACCGACCTGAGCGAGCATGAAGGCCGCCGCCCATGTCTCGGTCGCAGTGAATTCGTCTGCAGAGCGGCCTGCACGTCTGACGAGATCGAGAAGGGCGGGGCGCTCGCTCGGGGAGACCCGTTGCTCCAGCGCGGGCAGACCGGGCGAGAGGGCGAGTTCCACGAAGATTGCGGCGATTTTTTCACGGTCATCGAGCTCGGCGATCTCGACCACGAGCAGGTCGGCATCATCAATCACCCGGTCGATTGCATCGGTACGCCAATCGACGCCATCGGGCAGAGCGTGGATTGTGCCGAGCATCCATCCCTCGACATCGCCTTGCGGACCGGTGATTTCGTACAGCAAGGGGCTGGGGGCGGGCTGTTCCTGCACAGCCTCTTGGGCACATCCCGCTAAAGCGAGCGCGCCCAAAATAGCAGGCGCCAGCACCCCTTTGCCGCCCCGATGGAGCCGGTCCAGAATGCTGGCGCATGCGCGTTTCATTCGGTTCAGGTGTCCTTACTGAACGCGGGTGGTTTCGATACCGCGATCGGCGAGATAGTCCTGCACACTCTTCTCGCCTGCAAGGTGGCCCGCACCCACTGCGATAAAGATCGTACCCGGAGTTTCGAGCCGGGTGTCAATCCACTCCGCCCAGTTGTTGTTGCGCTCATAGAGCAGCTTTTCGGCGATCTTTGGATCTTCCAGGCTTTCATTCATGATCGCGGCTAGCTCGTCTGCATCACCCTCGATCCATTCAGCAACCATACGATCGAGATAGGTCTTTACCTCGTCCATCCCGTCGACCGCCGCCATCAGGAATTCTACCTGTGATTCCTGAGGAAGACTGTCGAAGATATTCAGCTGGAACTCGGCGGTTTCAAGCGCCTGCTGTTCCTTGTCGCCAGCCTTCCCGATCAGCACTTTGTCAACGCCCGCTTCCAGATCATATCCCTGCTGCATCAGTGGCACCACGGTCAGCGTCAGACCTGCCAGCCACGGTTTGAACTGGTCGAACGCTGCCGCCGGGGCACCGATCGAGCCAAGCGCGGCTTCGTATTTCGTGGTCTGTTCTTCGTCGAGCAGCGATGGCAGGGTCGAACCGGCCGGCAGCATGCCCTTGGTCATCGACAATTTCTGCATCGCAGCCTCGCTCTCTGCGTCCATCTTGATCTCGGTGACGATCGCATCCGATGACGTCAGCGCTGCGGCGATTTCGGCGTCATACCATTCAATTTCCTTCGGCAGCGCGTGGATTGTGCCGAACAGATAGATCGTCGTGTCCTCGTCCGCGACCTTCCACAGCGCCGGGCCGTCAGATGCGGCTGCAGTTGTTACCGCTGTCGGGGCGGGAGCGACGGCAGTATCCTGACTGTCTGCAAATGCCGGGTTGGCGGCGAACAATGCAATTACGGCCGCCGACGAGGTGAATAGAGAAAGATGTTTCATATCATATAATCCTTTGAGAAGGTGAGGTTGGGAAAAGCGTATTGATGATTATCGTTCAATGAACCGACACAGTTAGCGCAGGCCCAGTTTCCTGACGCCGTAGGCGATGAATGTGCCAGCCAGCAGAGCGCAGATGACACCGAATGCCGTGGGATAACCCGACAGGCCGAGCTCACCGAGGAAATACCAGCCCATAAAGACAAAGGCCGCCGTGTAGGAGCCCACCAGATGTGCCCAAAGATTGTCGAGCAGATCGAGTTCGTCGACCCGGCGGAAATAGTCCCAGGTGAAATAGATCATGGCAACCAGAACCAAGACGCCGACCACCAGCGGAATCCAGATGGGAAATACGCCAACGACGAACAAACTGCTTGAGAGTCCGCTCACAAGTCCGGCGATCATGAAGCCGACTATCGCGAGCACGAGATAACGCCAAAATGAACGCCGACGTGTCTTCAGGCGCTCTTCGCCAGTCACGGAGGTTTCAGAATTGGTCATCGAAAATCTCCTCGATTGGCAGCTCGAACAATCGTGCAATGCGGAATGCCAGTGGAAGCGATGGATCGTGCTTGCCGGTTTCGACCGCGTTTACGGCCTGGCGCGACACGTCGAGCCGACCAGCCAGTTCGGCTTGGCTCCAGTCGCGTTCGGCACGCAAAACTTTCAGGCGGTTCTTCATGCTGATCACCACAGGAATGTGCAGGCGAGCCACACGAGAGAGAAGAATACGCCGACGCCGAGGTCGCGGCGTGTTTCCTGATCCGGGTTGAGAAAAGTGTCGATCATGATCAAACCACCATCAGGTCAGCGAGTTTGGAAGCGATATTCCCAACGGCATAGCCAGCAAGGAAAAAGGTGGCGGTGGCCAGCGTTTGAGCGATGCGCTCATGATAACGGGTTGGTATAAACATGGTTATTCCCTATCGCTAAACCTTGACCATATGTCAGGTATGCATGACTATATGTCGTGATTTGCTGACTATGTCAAGAGAACCTTACTTTGTGTCGCACTTTGCTGACCTTCGCCGCTTAAGCTCTGGCTATGCTGCGGTGCGGCATTGACGCTGATGGGGGCTTCCGCCATGGCCCACGCCCATGACGTTAGAGTTGCAAGCGTCCGGGCTTCCCGCGCGCGATCCCACGAAGTCCTTTCAGGATATGATCCTGACGCTCCACGATTTCTGGAGCGCGAATGGCTGCGTGATCCTCCAACCTTATGACATGCGCATGGGGGCGGGAACGTTCCACACCGCGACGACCCTCCGCGCGCTCGGGCCGGAGCCGTGGAACGCGGCTTTCGTGCAGCCCTGCCGCCGCCCGACCGATGGTCGCTATGGCGAGAACCCCAACCGACTGCAGCATTATTATCAATATCAGGTGATCCTGAAGCCATCGCCCTCCGACATTCAGGAGCTGTATCTCGATAGCCTCAAGGCGATCGGCATCGACCCGCTCAAGCACGACATTCGCTTCGTCGAGGATGACTGGGAGTCGCCCACACTGGGCGCGTGGGGGCTGGGCTGGGAAGTCTGGTGCGACGGGATGGAAGTCACCCAGTTCACCTATTTTCAGCAAATGGGCGGATTTGACTGCAAGCCGGTCGCTGGCGAATTGACATATGGGCTCGAGCGGCTCGCCATGTACATCCAGGGCGTCGACAGCGTATATGATCTGGCTTTCAACCGAATGCCGACCTCCAGTGGCGAAGCGGCAGGCCAGAAAAACTACGTGAGCTACGGCGAGGTGTTTCTCGAAAACGAGAAGCAGATGTCGAAATGGAACTTCGAAGTCGCCGATACCGATGCCCTGTTCGACCTGTTCAACAAGGCCGAGGCCGAATGCCAGAACGCGCTCGCCGCCAGCGTCCCTATCGCGGCGTATGAGCAGGCGATCGAAGCCAGCCACATCTTCAACCTGCTGCAGGCGCGCGGCGTGATCAGCGTGCAGGAACGCGCGAGCTATATGGGCCGGGTCCGCGATCTCGCACGCTCATCCTGTGAGACCTATGCCAAGCAGATGGAGCCTGAATGGGCTGAGAAATATCCGGGCTGGAGCTTGGTGTGATGGCTGATTTTCCAAACACCGCTCGCCCTGAGCCGGTGGCGCTTAGCGCCGTCTTCGACTCCGAAGGGCTGTCCTTCACTTCTAAGGCCTCCCTGAATAGAAATACGGAGCTTCGACAAGCTCAGCACGAGCGGAATTCCTGATGGCTGATTTTCTGCTCGAACTCCGCTCCGAAGAAATCCCTGCGCGCATGCAACAGGGCGCGCGCGGTGAGCTGGAGAAGCTGTTCCGGCGCGAGATGTCCGAGGCGGGCGTTCACATGGGTGAGGTTACCGTGTGGTCCACCCCGCGCAGGCTTGCTCTGATCGCAAAGGGGCTGCCGATCGAGACCGATGCCGTGTCCGAGGAGGCCAAAGGTCCGCCTGTTGGCGCTCCGGATCAGGCTGTCGATGGGTTCTGCCGCAAGAACGGCGTGACGCGCGATCAGCTCGAAGAGCGCGAGGTGAAGGGCCGCGCGACATGGTTCGCGGTGATCGAGAAGCCGGGACAGGCGGTCAGCGATCTGCTCGCCGCCGCGATCCCTGCGATGATCCGCGATTTCTCCTGGCCAAAGTCGATGCGTTGGGGTGAGGCTTCGATCAGTTCGGAAAGCTTGAAATGGGTGCGACCACTCTCCGGCATCGTCGCGCTGCTGGATGGCGAGGTCGTGCCTTGCCTGACAGACGGACTGGCCAGCGGCCGCGAAACCATTGGCCACCGCTTCCATTCCGGCGGCGTGCTGACGATCGACAGCGCGGATGACTACGCCGACAAGCTACGCGCAGCCTCCGTGATCGTCGACCATGAAGAGCGTGCCGGGATCATCCGCGAAGGCGCACGCAAGGCCGCCCGGGCTGCCGGTCTGACAGTGTTGGAAGACGAAGGTCTGGTGGTCGAGAATGCGGGGCTGACCGAATGGCCGGTGCCGTTGCTCGGGCGCTTCGATGAGAGCTTCCTCGACGTCCCGCCCGAAGTGATCCAGCTGACCGCGCGGGTGAACCAGAAGTATTTCGTGTGCGAACAGCGCGAGCCCGATGGCAGGACGAAGCTCGCCAACGCCTTCATCTGTACTGCCAATATTGCCGCCGCCGATCCGGCGGTGGTGGTCGACGGCAACCGCAAGGTGCTCGCCGCACGACTTTCCGATGCGAGGTTCTTCTGGGAGCTGGATCAGAAAACGTCGCTGGAAGAGCATGCGAAGAAGCTGGAGCGGATTACGTTCCACGAGAAGCTCGGCACGGTTGCCGACAAGGTGGAGCGCGTGGCGAAGCTGGCGCGGTGGTTGTGCGAGGAGGGGATAGTTAAACCCCATTCCGCTGGCCCTGAGCCTGTCGAAGGGCTGTCCTTCACTTCTGGAGATGCGCCAAAAGACAAGAACAGGGCTTCGACAAGCTCAGCCCGAGCGGTGAGTGAGCTAGCCGACCTGGCCGAGCAGGCCGCTCGTTTGTGCAAGGCCGATCTCGTCACCGAAATGGTCGGCGAGTTTCCCGAGCTTCAGGGTCTGATGGGCGGGTATTACGCCGAGAAGGAAGGCCTGCCGCGCGAAGTCTCCGACGCGATCCGCGATCACTACAAGCCGGTCGGGCAGGGCGACGAAGTGCCAACCGCGCCGGTGACGGTGGCGGTGTCGTTGGCGGATAAGTTGGATACAATCGCCTCATTTTTTGCGTTCCAAGAGAAGCCAACCGGTTCCAAGGATCCATTTGCACTTCGACGTGCAATGATCGGGTCCGTCCGACTTGATCTGGAGGTTTCGCTTCCAAGAAGTCTGATCTCACTCTTGCTCAAAGCGGCTGAGTATTGGCTCAAAAGACATCGTAATGAGGCCTTTTTGACGAGTCAGTACTCCAGCGAAGCACAAAACGAGCTGTACTGGCACCTGTATAGAGCCGAAATGTCGATCCCTCAGGAAGCTCATATCGCCGAAGTTTGCGAGGGTCTGGATGACGCCCAAATTGCGCTGGTAAAAAAAGACTTCGGGCAAGACCTTAAGCTTCACATGATCGGTGAAGACACCATACGACATGATCTTGAATTCTTCCTGAGGGACCGGTTTGAGGTTGTTCTCTCCGACCTCGGCATAGCTTACGATGTAAGGAATGCGCTGGCTCATGGTCAGATGAGTTTGTCCACTTGGACCGCCAAAGCTAGAGCGCTCCAGAGCTTCGTCGAAACCGACAGCGGCACCAATCTGCTCGCCGGATACAAACGCGCGGCGAACATCCTGAAGAAGGAAAACTATCCCGTCACCCCAGCGAAAGCTGGGGTCTCAGGTGGCACCGCGCAGATGCCCGAGATGCCAGCTTCCGCTGGCATGACGAGTGATGGTGACGCGATCGACGGCCTAGGCGAGGAAGACCCGTCTGGTAAAGACCTTTCCTACACGCCCGAACCGGCGGAAAAGGACTTGATCGACGCGCTCGATGTTGCCGAGCCGAAAGCCGCCGCTGCGCTTGAAGCGGAAGACTTCGAGGCGGCCATGGCAGCGCTTGCGAGCCTGCGCGCGCCGATCGACCGGTTCTTTGAAGATGTGATTGTCAACGCCGACGACGCCGCTGTGCGTGAAGCTCGGCTCGGCCTGCTCGCGCGGTTCCGCGATGCGGTTCATCGGGTCGCCGATTTCAGCCGGATAGAAGGGTGATTTTGCGCGCCTATGTGTCAACTTCGCCAGTGGCCTTTAAGTCTCGGATGTCGCACGGGAAATTCTGTTTAAAGCCGGGTGACACCGTGTCACTTGTGTCAACTTCGTAGGAAATATGATGTCGCTACAAACGGTCTACCCATTCGGCGGAAACGCGCCGCACGACGATGCCCGTCAAAAGGACAAGACCGTCACCGGCGGCAAAGGTGCGAACCTTGCCGAGATGGCGAGCATCGGGTTGCCGGTCCCTCCCGGCTTCACCATCACGACCGAGGAAAGCGTGCGCTATCTGCAGGACGGCGCGGATTTCTCCGAGGAACTGCGCGCCGAAGTGGCCAAGGCGCTGACGCATATCGAGCAGGCCGTCGGGAAGACATTCGGCGATGCGGCTGATCCGCTGCTCGTTTCCGTGCGCTCGGGTGCACGCGTTTCGATGCCAGGCATGATGGATACGGTGCTCAACCTGGGCCTCAACGACGCGACGGTTGAGGGACTTGCGACCACTTCCGGCGATGAGCGGTTTGCGTGGGACAGCTACCGCCGCTTTATCCAGATGTATTCGGATGTGGTGCTGGGGATCGATCACGGCCTGTTTGAAGAAGCGCTGGAGATCTGCAAGGAAGACAACGGCTTTTATGCGGATACCGAGCTTTCGGCCGAAGACTGGAAAGCGATCGTCGCCGAGTACAAGGGCATCGCCGAAACGGAACTGGGCCAGCCATTCCCGCAAGACGTCACCGAACAGCTATGGGGCGCAATCGCCGCCGTGTTCGACAGCTGGGACAGCGACCGGGCGAAGGTCTATCGCCGCCTGAACGACATCCCGGCCGATTGGGGCACTGCCGTCAATGTGCAGGCGATGGTGTTCGGCAATATGGGCGAAACGAGCGCGACCGGGGTGGCCTTCACCCGCGATCCGGCGACGGGCGAACGGGCGTATTACGGCGAATATCTGATCAACGCGCAGGGCGAAGACGTTGTCGCGGGTATTCGTACGCCGCAATATCTGACCAAGGCTGCGCGAGAGGCGGCTGGGGCGAAACCGCTCAGCATGGAAGAGGCGATGCCTGACGCCTACGGCGAGCTGGCCCGCGTGTTCGACCTGCTCGAGGCGCATTACAAGGACATGCAGGACATCGAGTTCACCGTCGAGCGCGGCAAGCTGTGGATGCTGCAAACCCGTTCGGGCAAGCGCACGGCCAAGGCGGCGCTCAAGATGGCGGTGGAGATGGTCGGCGAGGGGTTGATCGACCAGCGCGAAGCGGTGCGCCGGATCGATCCGATGGCGCTCGATCAGCTGCTGCACCCGACCCTCGATCCCGAGGCGGAGCGCAATGTGCTGACTTTGGGTCTGCCTGCATCGCCGGGCGCGGCGGCGGGCAAGATCGTGCTCGACGCAGACACGGCCGAGCAATGGTCGAACCGCGGCGACAAGGTGATCCTGGTCCGGGTCGAAACCAGCCCGGAAGACATTCACGGCATGCACGCCGCGCAAGGCATTCTGACAGCGCGCGGCGGCATGACGTCACATGCGGCGGTGGTCGCGCGAGGGATGGGTCGCCCCTGCGTTTCGGGAGCGAGCGCGGTCTCGATCGATCGCGAAAGCCGCACGCTCAAGGTCGGCTCTCACGATCTGAAAGAAGGCGATGAGATCACGCTGGACGGCGCCAACGGTCAGGTGATGCTGGGCATCGTCCCGACAATCGAACCCGAACTTGTCGGCGATTTCGGTACGCTGATGGTCTGGGCGGACGATCTGCGCCGGATGCGGGTGCGCACCAATGCGGAAACGCCCGCAGACTGCAAGATGGCGCGGCAATTCGGCGCGGAAGGCATCGGATTGTGCCGGACCGAGCATATGTTCTTCGACGCAGGTCGGATCAGCGCGGTACGCCAGATGATCCTCGCCGAGGACGAGGGCGGTCGGCGCAAAGCGCTCGAAATGCTGCTGCCCGAACAGCGGGCCGACTTCACCGCGATTTTCGAGGTGATGCGGGGGCTGCCATGCACGATCAGGCTGCTCGACCCGCCGCTTCATGAATTTCTGCCGCATAGCGATGCCGAGTTCGCCGAGTTGTCGGACGCAACGGGGCTGGGGATCGATCATCTGAAGCGGCGCGCCGGAGAGCTGCACGAATTCAACCCCATGCTGGGCCACCGGGGCTGCCGCCTGGGAATCACCTTCCCCGAAATCTACGAAATGCAGGCGCGCGCTATTTTCGAAGCCGTGTGCGCGGTTCAGGCTGCAAGCGGTGAGGCTCCACTACCCGAGATCATGATCCCCTTGGTCGCGACCCAGCGCGAGCTGGCAATCCTGCGTGCGCTCGTCGACCGCGTGGCGGAAGAGGTCTTCGCCGAGCAAGGTTCACGCGTGGAATATCTCGTCGGGACCATGATCGAGCTGCCACGTGCAGCCTTGATGGCGGGCGAAATCGCGGAAGAAGGCGCTTTTTTCAGCTTCGGCACTAACGATCTGACGCAGACGACGCTTGGCGTGAGTCGGGATGATTCGGCAAAGTTCCTCGCGCCCTATGTCGATAAAGGCATCTTCGCCCGCGATCCGTTCGTCAGTCTCGATATCGACGGTGTCGGCCAACTGGTCGAGCTGGCGGCAGAGCGGGGCAGGGCGACACGGCCCGACATAAAGCTGGGCATCTGCGGCGAACATGGCGGCGATCCGGCGAGCATCGCGTTCTGCGAGAAAGTCGGGCTCGATTACGTCAGCGCCTCGCCATATCGCGTGCCGATTGCGCGGTTGGCGGCGGCTCAGGCGGCGCTACGTTCCGGCGAGTGATCTACGCCCCGTAAGGGTAAGGATCTCGATGGTCTCGGTGACTTTGCCGTCACTTTCGGCGTGGTTGAGAAAGGCGGCGCGGGCCATATCGAGCGATTTCCTGCTCAATGGTGGCGGCACATCGGCGAGCGCGCTGCCAAGGCCATGATCGCGCAAATCCTGGACGAGCCGATCGAGCGAGGAATAGCGGACCTTCAGCGGATGCGAGTCGACCACGGGATCTTTCCAACCGGCGCGTTGCAGCAGGCCTGGCGCGGCGCGCGGATCGACGAGCGGATGGATGCGGGCAGCGGGACGATCCGGCTCGGCAGCAAACAGAGCGGCGCGCAGGCGCGGCAAGCTACCACCGCCAACGAAGCTCGCGATGGCCATACCGTCGGGCGCGAGCGCATTGCGCATGTGGATGAGCGCACCCGGCAAATCGTTCACCGCGTCCAGCATGCCCAGCACTGCAATCAGTGTATGGCCCGAAGATGGGAAAGGCGCTTCGATATCGATCTTGTTGGTTTGCTCGACACTGCCTGTGCCAAGGTGGACCAGAAGCGGTTGGGGCGAGGGGCCGATCACGAGCGAACGCTCCGGCTGATGGCGCACGAAGGACAGCCTGTCGATCATATCCTCGGCGATCTCGTCCCAGATGAAGGTCGCCGCACCCTCTCGCCGCTGGTGAGCCTGAGCGCGGCGTATCCGCATCATCCGGCGGTCAGCGCTGAAAATACGGGGCACTTGAGGCTGCGTCATCGCCCGGTCCCTGCCGCGCTTGCCTCCACAGTGCAACCCGTGCGACACCGCACAAATGGGGTGGGGGTCGCATCTTGCCAAAGGGCTTAGCGATGGTTTGAGGCCGGTCGTCGATCTGGTCTACCCGCCGCGTTGCCCGATGTGCGGCGATGCGATCGCCGACCAAGGTGGCCTGTGTATCGAGTGCTGGGGCGAGCTGGAAGTGCCCGGAGAGCCCGCCTGCACAACGTGTTCGCGGCCGCTCGGTACGGATAGTGGATCGCAGCCGGGGCAATGCACTCCATGCCAGCTCGATCCGCCGCGCCATTCGGGGATAGCGGCCGCGACGATCTATAACGATACCTCGCGCAAGCTGATCCTGACCTACAAGCACGGCGGCAAGATCGCGCTCGCTCCGTTGCTGGGCCGGTTGATGGCGGCGCGTTTGCCTGAACCCACGTTCGATGCGCCACCCCTTCTCATCCCGGTGCCGCTGCATCGCTGGCGCCTGTGGCAGCGCGGGTTCAATCAGGCGGCGCTGTTGGCGAGAGAGCTGGAGCGTAGCGGGAAAGGGACGTTGCTGGTCGATGGACTGGTCCGGCGAAAGCGGACACCCAGCCTCGGCGGTTTGGGCCGGGAAGCGCGCGAACAGGCGCTTAGCGGCGCCATCGCGGTTCGCGCCACGCGAGCTGGCGCGATCAAAGGTCGTGATGTGGTTCTGGTCGATGATGTGTTGACCAGCGGCGCTACCAGCGATGCCTGTGTGCAAGCGCTACTTGGCAACGGCGCGAAGTCGGTGACGATTGCATGCTTCGCCCGAGTGCTGGACGGCCACAGCACGCATCGAAAGGAATGAGGGAACGCGAAAAACGCGCCACAAAACGAAACGCCCGAGGCCATTACAGCCCCGGGCGCCACGTGACGAAATGATGCGGACCCGCTCTTGAAGAGCTCAGGCAGCGACCCCCTAACTTCGCCACCAGGATCCAATCCCTCATCGTTCAACCGCAACTACCAACACCCCGCTGTTGGCTTGAAACGGTCACCCCCTGAACCTGACACTATGCTGCGCCGTTGTTCATGGACGAACTCGCGAAAGCTCGTGAAAACGTTTCTTCCAAACACACTGCCCAAGGGCCAGATGAAACATAAGTGTCATTGGATTTTGAACCGCATCTGTGGTTATCCTGCAACAAACGGTCGCATCTGATGACCCATTCGTCGAATGACGATACGAATTGTTAACCATACCGGGAGTTCGATCCTTTGAGTGATGCCTTAACCACGGACGAGCGCGAGCAAGGCACTCGCTTTGCTCCGAAATTTGATGCGCAAGGGCTGTTGACGGCGGTGGTTGTCGACGCCGAAACGCATGAGGTTCTGGTGGTCGCTTTCATGAATCGAGAGGCGCTGAAGCAGACCCGACTGACAGGTCGGGTGCACTTCTGGTCTCGCTCTCGTGCAAAGCTATGGATGAAAGGTGAGACGTCGGGAAACGTGCTCGAGGTCACAGAAACCCTTGTCGACTGCGATCAGGATGCGTTGGTGATTCGCGCGAAACCGGCCGGTCCGACTTGTCATACCGGAGCGAAGAGCTGCTTTTATCGGCGGCTCGAAACGATGGACGACCGGGTGCCGTCTCTCGTAAAGGTCAAGACTTGACGCTCACGTAAAGGTAAGGTAGGTGACTCTTCATGGCTACAGCACCTGCTCACAAACCTGATTCGAAACCGGCCGCGAACGAACAGCGTCGCAATGGCGCGCATCTCGATCGGCCTGACAAGCATGAGCGCGAGCAATTCTCGATCTCCGATCTGACCTCGGAATTCGAATGCACCGCGCGCGCACTGCGCTTCTACGAAGACGAAGGTTTGATCAGTCCGGCCCGCGTCGGCCTTACCCGTGTCTACTCGAAGCGCGACCGTGCCCGGCTTGCCTGGATCATGCGTGCGAAGAATGTCGGTTTCAGCCTCACCGAAATCCGCGAGATGATCGATCTCTACGATCTGGACGATGGCCGCGTCGAACAGCGCCGGGTCACAATTGAAAAATGTAGAGCACATATTGCAAAGCTGAAGGCGCAGCGATCTGATATAGATTCATCGATTAAGGAGCTCACCGAGTTTGTCTCCGATATCGAGAAGCTCGACCTTGGCTGACCGCTAGCCTTACGTTTTAGTCAGACCAGACAATTTTTCGTTCAAGCTCACAGAAGGGATCTAGTGATGCCGACATATACCGCTCCTACCCGCGACACGCGCTTCATCGTCAACGAGATGCTGGATCTTGCCAGCTACGGCAATCTGCCGGGTTTCGAGAACGCCACGCCGGACATGATCGATACGGTTGTGAACGAAGCGGGCAAGTTCTGCTCGGAAGTTCTCGCGCCGCTCAACCAGATTGGCGATGAGCAGGGCTGCACGCGGCATGACGATGGCACCGTGACCACGCCGGATGGTTTCAAAGACGCTTACGACGCCTATGTTGAAAGCGGGTGGGGCACGCTGGCCAAACCCGAAGAGTTCGGCGGACAGGGTCTGCCGCATGTGCTCGGCTTCGTGGTCGAGGAATTCACCGGCACCGCGAACCAGGCGTTCGCAATGTATCCGGGCCTGACCAACGGCGCAGCTGCGGCTATCGAAGCTGCTGGCAGCCAGGAACAGAAAGAGATGTACCTGCCCAAGATGATCTCGGGCGAGTGGTCGGGCACGATGAACCTGACAGAGCCGCATTGCGGCACCGATCTCGGCATGATCCGCACCAAGGCAGAGCCGAACGGCGATGGGTCATATTCGATCACCGGCACCAAGATTTTCATCTCGGCCGGTGAGCACGACCTTACGAGCAACATCATCCACCTCGTGCTGGCCAAGACGCCGGGCGCGCCGGACAGCTCGAAAGGCATCTCGCTCTTCATCGTGCCGAAATTCGTGCTCGACGAAAATGGCGAGCCGGGTGACCGCAATGGCGTTTCGTGCGGATCGATCGAGAAGAAGATGGGTATCCACGGCAACGCCACCTGCGTCCTGAACTATGACGGCGCGAAGGGCTGGATGGTCGGCGAAGAGAACAAGGGCCTCGCCGCCATGTTCGTGATGATGAACGCGGCACGCCTCGGTGTCGGTATGCAGGGTCTCGCGCAGTCCGAGGTCGCTTATCAGAACGCCGTCACCTACGCGCTCGATCGTCGTCAGGGCCGCGCGCTGACTGGCCCGAAAGACACCGACGCGAAGGCCGATCCGATCTTCGTCCATCCCGATGTCCGCCGCATGCTGATGGATGCCAAGGTGTTCAACGAAGGCATGCGCGCACTGTGCCTGTGGGGCGCTCTGCAAGTCGATCTGACGCACAAGGCGCAGACCGAGGAGGAGCGCGAGCAAGCCGATATGCTCATCGGTCTCATGACCCCGGTGATCAAAGGTTACGGCACCGACAAGGGCTATGACATGGCCAACAACATGCAGCAGGTTTATGGCGGACATGGCTACGTCAAGGAATGGGGCATGGAGCAGTTCGTGCGCGATAGCCGTATCGCCATGATCTACGAAGGCACCAACGGCGTGCAGGCGATGGACCTGTGCGGTCGCAAGCTCGCTCACAAGGGCGGCGCGGCCATCCAGAAGTTCTTCGCCGTCATCGATGAGGAAATTGCTGCGGCCAAGGAAAACGAAGCGCTCAAGGATATCGCCGAACGGCTTGAAAAGGCGCTTGGCGAGCAGAAGGCGGCGACCATGTGGTTCATGCAGAACGCCATGGCGAACCCCAACCACCTCGGCGCAGGCGCGCATCACTACATGCACATCATGGGCATCGTGACGCTCGGTTTCTTCTGGCTGAAAATGGCCAAGGTAGCGAACGAGAAGCTGGCCGGCGATCCGGAAGACAAGGCCTTTTACGAAGCGAAGATGACCTCGGCTGCATATTATGCCGAACGCTTCCTGCCCGACGCTGGCGCTCTGCGTCGCAAGCTCGAAGCGGGCAGCGAAAACATGATGGCGCTGCCCGAAGAGGCATTTGCCACCGCAGCTTAACTTACAACGAAATCGTCACGGTTAAGAGGCTCGGTCCGGGGGGATCGGGCCTCTTTTCTCATGCGGCGCGATTACGCTGCGAGGATTTTTTCGGACACCTCTTCGATCGAACCGGTCACAAGCAGCGGACTGCCCCCGACCATGCCGACATTGGTCTGGCCATTTTCCCCGGTACGCAGCCACGCAATATTCTGCGCAACGACCAGATAATTGCCGCCACGCGATTCAAGAAGCACGAACTTCATACGCTTTTCTCCCGATACGCCTTGTTCTCGGCAGGTTGAGTCAAGATCACCTTAACTTTCTGGATAATTCAGATGCTCTTCGGGTTTGGTCGCGAATTCTGCGTTTTCGTCGCACTGCCGAATGGTCAGTACAGCGCCAGCTTGACGTACGTTGCTTGTGAGTTAGTGTATTGCATCACCAATTCACAATGTGGGACACAAATGAAGCGTTGCGCAACTCTCTTCATTGCAGCGCTTGCGCTCAGCGGCGCAGGCCTGTCGGCTGAGGATCGTGGTGTAGGATCGCCCTCACATCTATCGTTCGATCACGCTACACCGCGCGGGGGTCCGGCGGGTTGGTATGCAGAAGGGGACGCCGCGACCGCGTTAATGAACTTGCAGCCCGATCCGGATGGGCATGGCAAGGAGCTGAGCGTTCGGAATTCAGGGGACGGGCCATTGGCGCTCTACACCCTTTTACCCAGAGATGCAGCTTGCGGTGCAGAGCTTTCGATGTCTGTCCATGCGCGGTCCGAAGGTGAGACGCAGATTGCGCCGGTTATTTTTGGATTGCCATCAGGCGCTCCGGCTATCGGCAAACCGACGCCAGTAGGAGCTGAGCCAGGACGGCTCGCATTCGCGCTTGCCTTACCCGGCGATTGCGCCGTTCGCCCTCTTTATGCAGGCTTTCTGGTCTTCGGATCGGCGATCATGGACAATGTCAGGTTCGCTCACGACGGTGTCGTTGTCGAAAGCTCTGTGTTGAGCACGCCGAGTACGCAGGATGTCGAGGCCCTCGCTTCGGTGAGTTCTCCCGCCGACCTGTCCCGTACAACCGATACGCTGGGCGAGATTACCGGCAGGCGAATCGTTGGATTAGGCGAAACCAGCCACGGCGCTGCAAGCCTGTTTGCGCTCAAAGCCAAGATTGTGAAGACGCTCGCCCAACGCGGGACTCTGGAGGTTTTCGCTCTTGAGATGCCGGCATCAGCCGGAGACATAGTCGCCGAATACGTCGCCGGCACAATGGACGATCGCGATCGGGCAATCCGCGCGCTCGTCTATCCAGCCTGGCAGACCAGCGAATTCATGGCGCTGATCGACTGGCTGCGCGCATTCAATGAAACTGCTGAACGTCCCGTGCGTTTCGCAGGTTTCGACGTGCAGCAACCGGGTATCGCTCTGACAAGACTGGGTCAGGTCTGGAGCCACGATTCCGAACTTCTAAATCCATTGCGCGCCGCGTTCGATCAGCAGAGTGAGCCTTCCGCGCTGCTAGAACTAACCGCCCCGTTGCGCGCTCTGGAGAACCTGACAGACGGCGAGAGGCGCTACATCCGCCTCTTCGAAGCTGGATTGCGCATGGACAACGTCGATTTAGGGGGGCGATCACGCGGATTTCATATGGCTCAGGAAGCGTCGCGGTTGATTGAAGATGCGAGCGACCAAGTCCTGTTGTGGGCGGACAACACTCATGTCACGCGCGCGACAGGCGCGATGGGGTCTTACCTTTCCCATCACTGGGGCGACGATTACGGCGCGGTTGGGTTTACGTTCGTCAGCGGAGGCTATTCTGCTTACGGCGCTGACCGCCATTATCCCGCGGAACCCGCCTATGATGGAACGCATGAGCATGTGCTGGCCGCAAGCGGGTTGAAGGAGGGCCTGTTCGCTCTGGCCGACCTCCCTGCTGATCATCCAATTCTGGAACCTCGCGGCTTTCGCTATATCGGCTCCCGCCCGCAACTGTTTGGAGAATTCCTGCCACACGAACTCACGACACATTTCGATGCGATCGGCTTTGCGGTAAAAAGCGAGCCGACGAACTTCCTGCTAGACCCGGAGTTCTAGATGAGCGGTTGAATTTAGAACTCCTCGCTCTCTGCTCTGGCGTAGACAGTCTCCCAATCGGCCAGATTGTCCTTAGCCTCTTGAACGAAGGAGCTGCGCCGGACGTAACCGAGTGTCGCGGAGGCGAGCCAAGAGCCCGGCGCCCGCAACGGGCGCGCCACCTGGCATAGCAGGACAATCCGAGTCTCATCGGTGTCGTTGCGGACCTCGTGTTCATACGTGTCGTCGAACATCGTCCATTCGCCCTCGCTCCAGTGAACCCGCTGATCTGCGACGCGCATCCAGCACGCTTCCCTGTCTCTTGGAACTTTGATGCCGAGATGTGCGGTGATGAAAGCCTTTGTCACGCCGCGATGAGGGGCGATCACCGCGCCCGGAGTGAGGATGGAAAAGAAAGCGGAATTGAGCCCCGGAATGCCAGCCACCAGCTCGGCTGTGCGCGGCGCACGCGCGATGTTCTCTTCCTGATGATGACCGTAGCCTACCAGAAAGAAGCTTCGCCAGGAATCGTCCTTCATGATGCGGCGGTGATCCGGGGAGATTTCACGCAGCGGAGGGATCGCTTGCCGATGTCTATAGATCGCGACAGCCTCGTCGCGGATCACCTGCCAGTTCTTGCGCAGCTTCGCGGTCCAATCGAAGGTCGATGGATCGAGCACGGGATCATTGGAGATCAGCGAGCTCGACGCGATAATCGCGTTCGCCTTGTGCCGCTGTTTCTTCGCCAGACGATAGTGCAGCGGCTTCGTCGTGTCTTTGGCGATCAGGCCGAAAGCATTCGACCAGCCCATCGCGTTCTCCTCTATCCGATCGCGACCCGAGCGAAGTCACGTTAGGCGGCGTGGACAAGTTCCGTGCGGATCACGGTTGGAGCCAAAATCCGCAACTCACACGGCGCGGACGCGCAGGAAGTGCAGCGCACTTTCAAGCGTTCGCAACGCCGTGAGGGCGGATTTTGGCCCAATCCCATCGGGACAAGTCGAGAAAGCCCCATTTCCACGTCGTTCGTCCTTGAATATGCCCTGCATGTCCTTCGTCCTCACTTCTCGAAATGGGGCTTTCTCGACTTGCCGTGATCCGCACGGAACTTGTCCACGCCGCCTAGTACAGAATTGAATAGGTTACTTGTCGAAACGCGACCGATCGCGGGCCACGCGACAGCCCGCTCATCATTCTCGACGAAGGACTTTGGCAAGCGATAAACGGTGTCTGTCCTTATTCGACCGGCAGGAATTCAGGAACCGAGAGATACCGCTCGCCCGTATCGTAGTTGAAGCCGAGCACTCGGGTGCCCGCGTCGAGTTCGGGCAGTTTCTTGGCGATCGCCGCCAGCGTTGCGCCGGATGATATGCCGATCAGCATGCCTTCTTCGGCAGCCGCACGGCGCGCCATCTTCTTTGCCGCGCCTGCGTCGACTTGGATTGCGCCGTCAATTGCATCGGTGTGGAGGTTTTCCGGGATGAAGCCAGCGCCAATACCCTGGATCGGGTGAGGGCCGGGCTGACCGCCATTGATGACCGGCGAAAGCTCAGGCTCGACCCCGTAAGCTTTAAAACCGGTCCAGCTCTTTTTCAGCTCTTCGGCGCACCCGGTAAGGTGCCCGCCGGTTCCGACCCCGGTGATCATCACATCGATTGGCGTGTCGGCAAAATCGGTCAGGATCTCTTTCGCCGTCGTGCGCGCATGAACTGCGACATTGGCGGGGTTTTCGAACTGGCTCGGCATCCATGCGCCTTCGGTCGTTCCGACGATCTCTGTCGCGCGTTCAATCGCACCTTTCATGCCTTTTTCCTTGGGCGTGAGATCGAATGTCGCGCCATAGGCGAGCATCAGTCGGCGGCGCTCGACCGACATCGATTCGGGCATGACGAGGACCAGCTTGTAGCCCTTGACCGCCGCGACCATTGCCAGACCAATACCGGTGTTGCCGCTGGTCGGCTCGACAACGGTGCCGCCGGGCTTCAGCTTGCCCGACGCCTCGGCATCCTCGACCATGGCAAGCGCAATGCGATCCTTGATCGACCCGCCGGGGTTGGAGCGCTCCGATTTGAGCCAGACCTCATGATCGGGAAACAGCCGCGACAGGCGGATATGCGGGGTGTTGCCGATCGTTTCGAGGATGTTTGCAGCTTTCATGTCATGCCTCCTGGGGATTTTGGCTTTGGGAGTTTGTCGATTCTTCTAGCAGGTCTTCGGGCGGATCGAAGGTCTTAGTGGTCCGCAGGACAGGGAATATTCGACTCCACGCGAGCACGGTTACAAGCGCTCCGACACCGCCTGCGACAATCGCGGCGACCGGTCCCATGAGATACGCCAAACCACCGGAAAATGCATCGCCGCCTTCGTTGGAGGCGCTGATCGTCATCATGCTGACCGATGAGACTCGCCCCCGCTTGTCATCAGGCGTGTGCAACTGGATCAACGATTGACGCACATACACGCTGAACATATCGGACGCGCCGATTATGAAGAGCATCGCGAGGCTGAGTGGCAGGCTGGTCGAGAGGCCGAAAATAATGGTTGCGAAACCGAACACAGCTACCGCCCAGAGCATCTTCGGGCCGACCTGAGTGCGCAAGGGGCGGAAAGAAAACCACAGTCCGGCCACGATCGCGCCTGCTGGGGTGGCGGAAGCGAGCATCGCCAATCCCGTCTCGTCGGTCTGGAGGATATCGCGCGCGAATACGGGGATCAGCGCGTTGGCTCCGGCGAGAAATACCGCAAACAGATCGAGAGTGATCGCGCCGAGCACCATCTTGTTGCGCCCGACATAACGCAACCCGTCGACGATCGCGCCGATGGGTCTCTGGTCCTTGCGCATGACCGGCTGAGGGACTTTCCCGACGAGCGAAAGGGATGTGACGGCCATGGCGAACAGCCCGGTCGCGACGGCGTAGGGAAGGGCCGCTTCAATTGCGTACAGCACCGCGCCGATGGCAGGGCCGACGAGCCTGCCGACCTGCCAAGATATCGAAGACAGCGCGATGGCGGTCGGCAACAGGTCTTTCGGAACGAGGTTGGGTGCGAGTGCAGACAGGGCTGGCCCGGAAAACCCGCGCGCGACCCCCAGCGCAATCGCCACCGCGAACAGGACCGGCAGCGATATTCCATCCATCCACGTGAACCACAGCAAGACCGCGGCACAGATCAGCTGTAGCAGGATGGTCAGTTGTCCGAGCAACCGGCGATCGAACCGATCGGCTGCGAGGCCTGAGAACGGAGTAAGGACGAACAGCGGCAGGAATTGCAGCAGGCCGATAATGGCAAGCTGGCCAGCGCCCTCGGCAACATTCATCCCACTGTCGCGTGCCAGGTTGTATGCTTGCCACTGGATCACCAGCAGCATCGCATCCTGCGCCAGCGTCATCGCCAGTCGCGCGGTCCAGTAGGCTCGGAAATTGTGAACCCTGAACGGGTGAGTGGGAATGGCAGCGGGGTCGGTCACCCTGCGCCCATGGCAGGCGCTTACTGCTCTGCCAAGTCAGCGTGGTCTTGCGGTCGGCAAGATCGGCTTTCGATCAGCGATTGCGGCGCAGGCGTGGGTTGGGCTGGAGCGTGTCGATCATCGCGACAAAGTCATCGATGCGGATGATGCGTTCGAACTGGAAACCGGCGCGGTTGTCGCGCACCCAGATGACATAGGCTTCGATCCGGCCCACAACCGGAAGGCGGATGATCACGCGCTCGCCGCGGTTCAGGTTATCTGCGTCGTCGACCATAAAGCCATGAGCGGACAGGTTCGACACGTGCAGATTGAGGTCACCATGAACGAAATGCTCGGCAATAACCGGGAAATCGACGGGATGACGCGCTGCGCGGCGCATGTCAGTTACACTAAGATTTGCTCCGGCAGACACGGTTCGCGACCCTCCTTTTATGACCGACCTTTGTCCCTAATGTCGGATAAAGGCTGACATTTGGTAAAGCGCGTGGGACACATCGGCAGGCTCGTGCGACCAGTGGTTCTGTGCAGGCGGTGCGGCAGGAGAGCTGTGCCCGGGGCGCGACGAACCCCTGACAGCTCACTTGGCTAACGCGTGATGATACCGTGCTTTTTCTTGCCAAGGCTGAGTTTGAGGCTCTCACCATTGTCTGCGGTCACGACAAATCCGGGATCGGAGATCGTCTCTCCGTCCAGCTTCACCGCACCTTCGCCCAGCTTGCGCTTGGCTTCGCCGTTCGATGCGGTGAAGCCGAGTTCGGTCAGAACCGCGCCGATCCGCATCCCGTCCGCGCCAACTGCCAGCGTCGGCAAATCCTCACCCGCACCGCCGCCCGCAAACGTATCGCGTGCGGTCGCTTCAGCGGCCGTTGCGGCAGTGTCCCCGCGCACCATCCGGGTGACTTCGTTGGCGAGCACGATCTTCGCCTCATTGATGTCAGCGCCTTCGAGAGCTTCGAGCTGCGCAATCTCATCCAGTGGGAGATCGGTGAAAAGTTTAAGGAACCGCCCGACATCGCGATCATCGGTGTTGCGCCAGTATTGCCAGAAATCATAGGCGGGCAGGGCGTCTTCGTTTAGCCACACCGCGCCATCGACCGACTTGCCCATCTTCGCTCCGTCAGCCCGCGTGATCAGCGGCGCGGTAAAGCCATAGACCTCGCGCCCGTCGATCCGCCGGTTCAGCTCGATCCCGTTGACGATATTGCCCCACTGATCGCTACCGCCCAGTTGCAAGCGGCAATCATACTCGCGCGCCAGCACCAGATAATCGTAGGCCTGCATGATCATGTAGTTGAATTCGAGAAAGCTCAGCGGCTGTTCGCGATCGAGCCGTAGTTTGACCGAGTCGAAAGTCAGCATGCGGTTGATGGTGAAATGCGGGCCGACATCGCGGAGCATCTCGACATAACCGAGCTTGCTCAGCCAATCGTCATTGTTGATCAGCAGTGCACCGGTCGGGCTGTCATCGAAGCGCAAGATCCGCTCAAAGCTGCCCTTGATCGAGGCGATATTGCTCGTGAGCTTCTCTTCGGTCAGCAATTGCCTTGTTTCGTCCTTACCCGACGGATCGCCGACCTTGGCCGTGCCGCCACCCATGATGACGATCGGGCGATGGCCAGCCTGTTGCAGCCGCTTTAGCAGCATAATCGAAGCGAGATTGCCGATATGCAGGGACGGAGCGGTCGGATCGAAGCCGACATAGCCTGTCACCACCTGCTTTTGGGCGAGCGCATCCAGCGCGCCCGCGTCGGTTATCTGGTGCAGGTGGCCGCGCTCTTCCAACAGGCGCAACAGATCGGATTCGTATGCTTCAGACATGGTCGAGGCGCTTAACAGCGGGCGAGGAAGGGGGGAAGTCACTTGCGCGGCAAAAGGCTGTCGGCAATAGCGCGCCCATGCAACCACTCATGCTTCACCAGACCTGCGATCTCGGCCCGATCCGCGCCGTAACCGCTTCGATCACGGCCACATCCAGCGGCTGCAACGCCGAATTCCGCTTTGATGGAAACATCGGCGCGATCAAATTGCCGCAGGCTGGGCCGTCTATTCGGACCGACGATCTATGGAAGACCAGCTGCTTCGAAATATTCTGGCAGCCAATCGGCGGAACCTATTACCGCGAATTCAACCTTTCGCCCTCGGGCCGCTGGGCCGCGTACGACTTTGATAGCTTCCGCGAAGGAATGCGCGACGCGCCCGTCGATGCGATTGCGGTCTCGTGCTCGCACAGCGATAAGGAGCTTGTCCTAAAGGCCAGCATCGCTGCCGATCTGCCTGCATCCGCGCAAGTCGCGCTCAACGGTATCGTCGAGCACGCGGATGGCGGAATGCAGTTCTGGGCGCTGGCCTTCGGACCGGGCAAGCCGGAGTTTCATTCTGAAGCGTGCCGACAGATGATCGTCGAACGAGGGTAGAGTCGGTCTCGATTTTCCTACTGAGCATCGCCTTACTACGATGCTGGCATGGCTTTTCACGATCCTATCTATGACTGCGCGGCGATGCCGAAATCGCGCCATGAAGCGATTTTCGTTGGCAAAGTGTCAACTTCGCAAAATCGCATAAATGTGCATTATATCAATTGGATAAACGCGAAAGCCTCGGTTGACACAGTGTCAAATGTGTCAACTTCGCCGCACCGTTCAGGCTTCCTTGGGCTGATCGCCGAACGGCGCATTGAGTTTCACAATCTTCCAGTTGAGTGCGAAAGCGAAGCTGACCCATGCGAGATACGGTGCGTTAAGCCAGCCCGCCAATTCGGAATATCGCGGCAGAATGAAGACCAGCGAAGCAACCGACAGCCACAGAAACATGTTTTCAAACAGCGCCCAATCCGGCCGCTTCGCTTTGAAGAACAGGGGCGACCAGAGCAGATGCAGCACAAAGTTAACTGCGAACAGCCCGGCAATCAGCGTGCGATCGAACGTGTAGGGCGCAGCTATGTAAGCAAGATAGAAACTCCAGCCAGACAGGCCGAGAATTATCGTCCAAGCGGGGCCGAACGCCCAATCGGGTGGCTGCCAGTTCGGCTTTTTCAAATCGCGATACCATTCGCCGATCTCGGTCAACAGGCCGCCGGCACCGCCGAGAACGATAGCCCAGGCGGCGGCGATAAGTGCAATGGTCCAATCCATGTGCGCGATATAGGCGCAGGCGCGTGCAAAGGCCATTGCGTTTGCCGGGCGGCTGTTCCAACCCGCCTGATATGAAGTTCGGAATAGATCGTCTGCTCGCCGACCCGGAGCTGCTGGGTGAACTCAAAGGCAAACGTGTGGCGCTTGTCGCGCACCCCGCCAGTGTCACCGAAGACCTGACGCACAGCCTGGATGCGCTGATTGGTGCGGGAGTGAACGTCACCAGCGCCTTCGGCCCGCAGCACGGGCTGAAGGGCGACAAGCAGGACAATATGGTCGAGACCGGCGACGAGCTTGATCCGACCTATAATATCCCCGTCTTTTCGCTTTACGGAGAGGTCCGCCGCCCGACCGGGCAAATGATGTCGAGCGCGGATGTCTTCCTGTTCGACCTGCAAGACCTGGGCTGCCGCATCTACACCTTCGTTACGACGCTGCTTTATCTGCTCGAAGAGGCGGCCAAGCACGACAAACAGGTGTGGGTGCTCGACCGCCCCAATCCCGCTGGCCGACCGGTCGAAGGCACGATGTTGGTGCCGGGGCAGGAAAGCTTTGTCGGCGCCGCCCCGATGCCGATGCGGCATGGGCTGACCTTGGGCGAAATGGGGCATTGGTTCAAAGTTCACTTCGGTCTCGACGTCGATTACCGGGTGGTGGCGATGGAAGGGTGGCAGCCTGGCGGCGAGGGCTTTGGCTGGCCGACATCGCGGGTTTGGATCAATCCCAGCCCCAATGCGGCCAGCGTGAACATGGCGCGCTGCTATGCGGGCACGGTAATGATCGAGGGCGCCACCGTGTCGGAAGGGCGGGGGACCACGCGACCGCTGGAGGTTCTGTTCGGCGCGCCAGACATTGATGCGAAGGCCGTGCTGGCCGAGATGCGCGCATTCGCTCCGGACTGGCTGGCGGGTGTTGTCGTTAGGGAATGCTGGTTCGAGCCGACTTTTCACAAACATTCAGGAAAGCTCTGCAATGCCTTGATGTTACACGCTGAAGGTCCGCACTACGATCACGATGCGTTCAAGCCATGGCGCGTGCAGGCGCTGGCGTTCAAGGCGATCCGCAGGCTTTATCCAAGCTACGATCTGTGGCGCGATTTCCCTTACGAATATGAACTGGATCGCCTTGCGATCGACGTCATCAATGGCGGGCCGTCACTGCGCGAATGGGTGGATGACAGCGCGGCGACGGCAGACGATCTCGATGGACTGGCGTCGGCTGACGAGGCCGCGTGGATCGCCAATGTGCGCGAACATCTGTTATATTGATGGCAGGCTGTGCGGCTATTCCATTTCGGCGAGGACGTCTTCGGGGACTGAGGCAAATTCGCCGAAATACACGCCCGCGATCACGGCCAATGCAGTCAGGAGCATGATGACAAGCAGAACCCACAATCCGCCGCCATCGGATTGTTCTTCGTCATGGTATTCTTCGTATTCTTCGTCATCGTCCCATTCCTCGTTGTCGTCCGCAACCTCGTCGTCGAGCTCTTCAACGGGCTCATCCTCTTCGACCGGAAGCGGCTTTGAGAGCGCATTGATCTGCGCGGGGGCAGCACCTTCAGGCATCCAGATGGTCTTGTCCGCCGTTTCAGGCACCACGTTGCCCGGCACATCGCCACGCTGGATCGCTTCGACCCGCACCATCACCTCCTCGGTGGAGCGAAGGCGTTGGTCGGGATGCACGGCCAGCATCGCTGCGAGCAACAACCTCAACTCCGGTGCCAGAGCTGACAGGTCGATCGGCTCAAGCCGGTTACGGATGGCCGCGCCGGGGGTGGAGCCCATGTCGACCTCCTTGCCGCGCGCCATGCCAAGGATCACCAGTGCAAGGCTGTAAATATCGGTCCATGGCCCGATTTCGTATTCCGGCTCACCCAGCTGTTCTGGCGCGACAAAGTTGAGTTTACCCGCAAAGCCGGTGCCGATGATCGTCGCGCCCTGCCGCGCGTCTTTCACGATGCCGAAATCGATGATTTTCGGGCGTTCAAGATCGCCGTCCTCAAGCAGGATATTATCCGGCGCAAGATCGCGGTGCACCACCCCAGCCTTGTGCGCCGCGCGCAGTCCAATGCAGATTTCGGTAATCAGAGTGAGCAATTCATCGGTCGAAAACCGCCGTCCCTGTTTCAGCAGAGCTTCCAGGCTGGGGCCGTCGATAAACTCGGTGACGATGAAGTTCAGGTCCAGATCGGCATCGTGCGCAAAGGTGCGATACGAAACGAGGCGCGGATTTTGCAGCCGCACCATCGCGCGCACTTCCTTGGCGAACATTTCGCGCACCAGCTCGTCATGCGCCTGTTCGCTGCGAATGACCTTGATCGCAACGCAGTCCTCTTCGAGAAAGGTGTTGCAGGCGAGGTAGACCGCACCCATGCCGCCTTCGCCAAGCTGTTTCTCGATGCGGAAATTGTTGTTGAGAATGGTGCCGGGTTCAAGGCCGGAGCGGGAACGCGTCGGATCACGTTTGTCTTGCATCATGACTGCGCCTTCCCCCTCAGGCATGATCTAACTCTCGACCGTTTGGTCCTTCATAAAAGCGAACGCCAATGTTCGCTCAATCAAAAGAACATACGATGAGCCGGCCCGGCGGCGATTGTCGGTGAATAGATCCCAATACGCAAGGCGTTGGCGCGCGGCGCAGTTTAACACCGAACTTTGAGACAGGTCTAATCCTGAGACTGAACTAGCAAATCGGGGCGCTCGAACCGGATATAATCCTGAGTATCTTCGTCCCACTGAAATGCGACACCCGGCTCCGCATCGATAAGGTGCAGCCAGCGGTCATCCTTGTTAAGTAACTTGCCCAGAGAGATGTAATGAAAATGGGTCGTCACGCTCTGCGTCAGCCTCGATTTCCCGATCTGTCCCACGCATTCTCCATCCACTGTCAGGATAAGTATCGCCATCGCGAGTCATGTCCGGAGGTTCCCGGTATACGTAGTCCACGTGGCTACGACCTTCGATCACGCATACGTCAACAAAACAGCGATCCAGATATTCTCTGCGAGCGGCCACCTCAGGCCGGATATGGTCCTTGTGAAAGTCGGTAGAGATCACATGAGTGAGCGGGATTGTTACGGGCATTCCCAATTCGATGAGCGGCATATCGTGAGGTTCGTTCTCCACGGTGCCATACACGGCACTGTCGTCGATCCGTTTGATCAACACCCACATGCGCTCAGCATCATATTTGGTTTCGCCCTAAGTCTGATAAAAGATCGCTTTGATGCTGTCGCCAGGTCTTAAGGCAGCGAGTTCCGATTCATTGGGCATTTCGAAAGTGTAGGGCACCTCGGCCGCTATTGGCCGAGGGTCGCGAAGTGCAAGACCAGGTGGCAAGCCGCCGATGGAGTTAATGCCCCTGCTTGCGGGATAGCTCACGCATCGCATCGTCCAGGCCATCCAGCGTCAGCGGATACATGCGATCGCCGACCAGTTCTTTCATCATCTTGGTCGACTGCGAGTATCCCCATTGCTTCTCCGGCACGGGATTGAGCCAGACGGTGGCAGGATAGGTGTTGCTGACCCGCTGCATCCAGGTGACGCCGGCCTCTTCATTCATGTGCTCGACGCTGCCGCCCGCATGAGTGATTTCATAGGGACTCATCGCCGCGTCGCCGACAAAGATCACTTTGTAATCATGGCCGTATTTGTGAAGGATATCCCAGGTCTTAGTCCGCTCCTGCCAGCGGCGTTTGTTGTCCTTCCACACGCCTTCGTACAGGCAGTTGTGGAAGTAGAAGAATTCGAGGTTCTTGAACTCGGCCGTCGCGGCGCTGAACAGTTCTTCGACCAATTTAATGAATGGGTCCATCGAGCCGCCCACGTCCAGAAAAAGCAGCAGTTTCACCGAATTGTGCCGCTCGGGCCGCATGTGGATATCAAGCCAACCCTGTTTTGCCGTACCCTCGATCGTTGCATCGATATCAAGCTCATCTGCCGCGCCTTCACGCGCAAAACGGCGCAGGCGGCGCAGGGCCATTTTGATGTTGCGGGTGCCCAGTTCCTTGGTGTTGTCGAGATTCTTGAACTCGCGCTTTTCCCACACTTTGATCGCGCGTTTGTGCTTGCTCTCACCGCCGATCCGCACGCCTTCGGGATTGTAGCCCGAGTTGCCGAAAGGGGAGGTGCCGCCGGTGCCGATCCATTTGTTACCACCTTCGTGGCGCTTTTCCTGTTCGGCGAGCCGCTCTTTCAGCGTCTCCATGATCTTTTCCCAATCGCCGAGCTTCTCGATCTCCGCCATTTCCTCTTCGGAGAGGAATTTCTCGGCGACCGCTTTCAGCCAGTCCTCGGGAATATCGACCGGGTTTTGCCCATAGTCGGACATGATGCCCTTGAAGACCTTGTGGAACACCTGATCGAACCGATCGAGCATCCCTTCGTCTTTTACGAAGGTTGCGCGCGATAGATAATAGAACGCCTCAGGCGCCTGCTCGATCACGTCTTTATCGAGCGCCTCAAGTAAGGTGAGGTGTTCTTTGAAGCTCGCGCCGATACCGGCTTCGCGCAATTCGTCGGTGAAATTGAAAAACATCGGCGGACCCTAGCTGCGAGCGGAGCTGGTTTCCAGCCCAAAGCCTTCTGTTGATACCCTGCAAAATTCGACCGACATTAAGTCATTACTAACCATCACTTTCTACTGCGCTAAGCAGCAGATAGGGGTCGCACGAATGAAGCCAGTCGCAATCGACACAGCCAGCGCGACAGCGCTTGACAAGATACCGGAGAGCTGTGGCGCTGTGACCGTCGGCTGCACCGATGTCGCAGGCGTTGTCGAAGCCGTTATCCGCTCATCGGAGACACTGCGCGCCGAACACGAAGCATTGCGCGGCACGGTGAGCGCGCTGGAAGCCGACCAGATCAAGGTTTCGGAAGCCAGCGACGAAGCGCGTTTGCTTTCAGAGCGCGCGATTGAACGTCTGGGCGAGGGCACTTCGCTGATCCAATCATCGCTCGGACAGATCAATTCGCTGCTCTCCCTAGTTGACGCATTAGGGCAGCACGTGACCAGCTTCTCCGCCGCGATAGAACAGGTCCGACGCAGCGCGCAGGATATCGACGATATCGCGGAAACCACGAACATTCTCGCGCTCAACGCGACCATCGAAGCCATGCGTGCGGGCGATGCCGGGCGGACCTTCGCAGTCGTTGCCAGCGAGGTGAAGAGCCTCGCGAACGACACGCGCAAAGCAACCGAAGAGATCACGAAGACCGTCGATGCGCTGGGCGATGAAGCCAGCGTAGTCATCGGGCGGATCGAGGATGGCTCGCGTGCCAGTGGAGAGGCGAAAGCTTCTGTGGCGCGCATCGAAAACACCATCATGAGCGTTGGTGAACTGGTCGAGGAGGTCGACAAACAAAACGATGTGATCGCGCGCTCGACGGGCACGATCAGCGGCCATGTCGATGCGGTGCAGAAGGTGGTCACGAGCTTCGATCTTGCCGCGCGGAAGAACGAAGATCAGCTCCAAGGCGCACACCAGCGCATGGAAGAGCTGGAACTGACCGCCAGCGAGATGTTCGACCGGATCGTGCAGGCGGGACTAAGCCCGGAAGACAGCGCCATGGTCGAACACGCACAGGATGTCGCGGACCAGATCGCGACTCTTACCGAAGCTGCGATTGAAAACGATGAGATCACTCAGGCCGCCATTTTCGACCAGGATTACGTGCCGGTCGCCGGCAGCAATCCGCCTCTGTTCCGCACCGGCCTATGCGATTGGGCAGATCGCAACTGGCGCCCCATATTCGAGGAGACGGGACGGCGCGATGATCGGGTTATCGCTTCGGCCTGCACCGACATGAAAGGCTTTGTGCCAACACAGATTAGCGAGTTTTCCCGGGAGCCCACCGGTGATCTGGCTTATGACACCAAGTATTGCCGCAACGGCAGAGTTATCCTTGGGCCGGTCGACAAGAAAGCCAAGGAAAGCACCGCACCCTACATGATGGCTGTCTACCGTCAGGAAGGCGACGGGCAACAATATGTTGTCGTGCGCAATGTCTATGTCCCGCTGAGGATCAAGGGGCGACAATGGGGCCACCTGGAGGTGGCTTACAGCTTCGACTAGGTCTGGTCGGGCCGTTGCCATTCCGGTGAGTTAGGCCCTGCCTCCAGAACTTTCATTCCAGATGGGAAGGGTGCCCAGTTCGGAGCTCGCGGTCCCCAGATAATGAGCGTGGGCGGACAGATTTCGGGGTCGTCGAGCGTGCCGGCGCGCACGCGCATCGGTTGTTCCGGACCCACGATTGTCTTGCTGTACATCTGCGATCCGCAGATTTTGCAAAAGCCGCGTTCAACGGTGTTGCCGCTATCGGCGACACGCTCAAGCGTCGTCATCTTTCCCGAATAGCTCACCGCTTCAGCCGGGAAGAGCACATTCACCGTCGCCATGCCCGATGCAATGCGTTGGCAATCGCGACACCAGCAATACCGGGCACCTTGCGGCTCGGCGGTGATTTCAAATCGCACCGCGCCACAAAAGCAGCCTCCGCTGATGGACATCGCCGCTCGCCTAACTGGGGTTGCGACGTGCCATGAACGCAAGCCGTTCGAACAGCATCACATCCTGCTCGTTCTTCAGCAACGCGCCATGCAGCGGGGGGATCGCGCTGTTGGGGTTGCTGTCCTGCAGAACGTCCAGCGGCATGTCCTCGCTCAGCAGCAGCTTGAGCCAATCGAGCAGCTCGCTGGTCGATGGCTTCTTTTTCAAGCCGGGGACTTCGCGGAGTTCATAGAAGATATCCATCGCCTTCTTGACGAGCGTTTTCTGAATATCGGGGAAGTGTACGTCGATGATGGACTGCATAACATCGCGGTCGGGGAACTTGATGTAGTGGAAGAAACAGCGGCGCAGGAATGCGTCCGGCAGTTCCTTCTCGTTGTTCGACGTGATGACCACGATCGGGCGTTCCTTGGCCTCAATCCGCTCCTGCGTTTCATACACATCGAAGCTCATCCGATCGAGTTCCTGAAGCAGGTCGTTCGGGAATTCGATGTCCGCCTTGTCGATCTCGTCGATCAGCAGAACGGGCAGTTCCGGGCTGGTGAAGGCCTCCCACAGTTTACCCTTCTTAATGTAGTTGCGGATGTCGTGGACGCGTTCTTCGCCGAGCTGACCGTCACGCAGGCGCGCAACCGCATCATATTCATAGAGACCTTGCTGGGCTTTCGTGGTCGATTTGACGTTCCATTCGATCAGCGGCGCACCGATGGCTTTTGAAATTTCGTGCGCCAGCACCGTTTTGCCGGTGCCTGGTTCGCCCTTGACGAGCAGCGGGCGGCGCAATGTCACCGCCGCGTTCACGGCAACCTTCAGGTCTTCGGTTGCGATGTAGTTGCTGGTGCCTTCAAAGCGCTGCTGATCGGTCATTCGGGTTCCTGTGAGTTGATTGCGTTTGGCAACTGAATTTCGACGCACGCGATAGGGGGCAGTGCTCACCCGCGCAAGGGGCGAGGGGTAGGGCTATCGGATTTGCGAGGCGACATCAGCGATCGAGCGACAGGATGCGCGTCACCAGATCGTCGAACGCTTTGTGCTCGACGTTCGCATCGGGATTGTTCCAGCTCAGCGACAATACATAATCGCGTCCGTTCGTGTCGGTCAGCAGATACGTGTAGTTGAGGACACCCGGTTCCGAGCCGCCTTTGAAGCCGATAAAGCTCCAGTCATCTTTCAGGTACGCTGGCACATTCGGGTTGATTGTCATCAGATCGAAGGTGCGCGGATCAGCGGTCTCGCGCATGAACCTGAAAAGGCTCGAAAGATCACGTGCGCTCGCAAACCATTCGATATCGATGGCGACGGGGCCTGACGCGAATGCCTGATTGACCTGTTCGAGTGGTAGCGTTTCGCCGCGCATGCCATCCAGTATTTGCGCCCGTACCTGCGCATCGGCTGCTTTGAAGGCGGCGAGACGATCGTCATTGCCCGCCTTCAGAAGGAACAACTCACGCGTTGTTAGGAAAGGTCTGTTCGTGTCAGGGGTGTTGTGTCCGCTATCAGCCATCACTTTCGCCACGCGGTCGCGGCCCAACAGCGCGATAAGCTGATCGGTTGCGGTGTTGTCGCTGATCGCGATCATCAGGCTTGCGAGCGTCTGCAGCGTGACCGGCGCACCTTTTGGCCAGTCCTGCATCATACCGCTTGGGTAGCTTTTGACGGTCAGCGCTATCTGATCGTCCCAAGCAAGTCTGCCCAAAGCGACGTCCTGCGCGAGTGCTGCGAGTACATAGAGCTTGAACGTCGACCCGACCGCAAACTGCGCATCCGGTTGAATGCTGATCACCGCTTCGCCGCCATCAAGCGGGCCGAAATAGGCGCTCACTTCACCGGAGAGGACGGACAATTCGGCGGCGATTTTCTCTGCGCTGTCATCTACCGGTTCGAACGAGGTGAAGTTCAGTCCCGCAATGCGATCTCCATCGGCGGGGGCGATCACGATCCCGCCTTTGGCGATGGTCCGCTCCATCCGCACTGCCAGCTCTGCGCGCGTGCCAACCGGGGGATCGAGCCGCTCGACTGCCAAGGCTCGTCCGAACTGGCCGACAAGCTGCTGTGACAGAGTTGCAAGCTGTGCCTCAGGGACGGCAGTCAGAAAGTCGGCGGTGAAGACTTCTGCCAATGGCGCTTCAAGCTCCCCGTTGACCAGCGCGACGACCTGATCGGCGCGCATTTCCAGCGCCGACTGCTCTTGAGCGGCATCCTGTTCGGCGTCTTGTGCAGATAGAGGCGCTGTCAGGACGAAGAGGCCCATCACACTCGCCACCAAAAGAGCATGTAACTTCACCGAATTACCTCCCGTACAACAAAGCAGATAGAGCAGCTGAAACGATGATACCATTTCACCGCTCTTCAGGCTTTGAAAGATGTGTCACATTGCACAACTAGTGTGCATGACATGGCGCACACAAGATAGGTGGAAGGTTCGACCATGCCGATGCAAACGCTCTCTATCCCGACGCCCAGTGGGCATGCTCTTGAAGGTGCGCTGGAGATGCCGACCGGGTTGGTGCGCGGTGCGGCTATCTTCGCGCATTGCTTTACCTGCACCAAGCAGAGCAAGGCGGCGATCAGCGTATCGCGAGCACTGGCGCGGCAAGGGATAGCGTGTCTGCGGTTCGACTTTACAGGGTTGGGAGGCAGCGAGGGCGATTTTGGCCGGGCGGGCTTTGCCGCTGACATCGCTGACCTCGTCGCTGTCGCCGAGCACTTGTACGAGCGGTTTAGCGGCAAGTTGCTGTTGGTCGGCCATAGCCTGGGCGGAGCGGCAGTGCTCGCGGCGGCTCATGAACTCGGCGGTGAGAGGGTGGCAGCGGTTGCGACCATCGGTGCGCCATCCGACGTCCCGCATGTGCTCCACATAATAAAAGGCGATCACGACGCGATCAAACGCGATGGCGAAGGGCCGGTAACGATTGGCGGGCAAAGCTTTTCCATCAGTCGCGAATTTCTGGAGCGGACCGAAGCGGTCGACCTGCTTGATCTGGTAAAAGAGCTTCGCCTGCCTTATCTTGCGCTGCATTCTCCGACCGACACGATTGTCGGTATCGAGCATGCCAGCGCTCTGTTCGCCGCGGCGTTCCACCCCAAGAGCTTCGTCAGTCTGGCGGGTGCCGATCATCTGTTGACGAAGACCGCAGATGCAGATTTTGCCGCAAGCATCATCGCAAACTGGGCAAATCGTTACCTTCCTCTGCGCGAGGACTGGCCAATGCCTGAAGAAGGCGTGGTGGTGAAAACGGGACACGGCAAGTTCGGCACCGAAGTGCACACAACCTCGCACCGCTTCGTCGCCGATGAGCCACGATCATACGGCGGCGATGACACCGGGCCGACACCGTACGATCTGCTGTTGGCGGCTCTCGGCACCTGCACTGCGATGACGATGAAGATGTATGCAGATCGGAAGGAATGGCCGATGACAGGCACCAACATTCACGTAACGCATGAGCGCAGTCACGGAGAGGATTGCGGGCACATCGCTTATGAAGAAGAGGGCATGGAGGTACAGGCCCTGCACCGCGCGATCGAGGTGTTGGGCGATGATCTAACCGACGAGCAGCGTGACAAGATCATTGAGATTGCCGACAAGTGCCCCGTTCACAGAACGCTCGAAGGGCACTTGCATATTCATACCGAGGCTGCGGATTAATCGTCAGTGCAGGGGCCGTACTCAGCTTCATAATCTGCCACTGACAGGACAAATCCGCTCAAGCCGTCTTCTGATACATCGCGACGCCAGGCTTGCGCATCGTCGCCAGCCAACGCCGCCTTGAGATCCTTCCGGCCAATGCAGCTGTCAAAAACATCCGAGTGATATGGTCGACCGTCGCTTTTGACTTCGGATGTTTCGACCAATGCAAGTCCATCGCGCGGTGGGCTGCGATGGCAGTTACCGAACTTTCCTACGCCTCTTCGCGCGTAATCGACATCGTAACTGCAATTGGAGCTGCCTAACCGTGAATATCCGTGGAGGAACGCCGATGCGCGAATGGCCTCGTCGCGTTGCGAGGCATAGATCGTAACCTGGCGGCTATCTCGGACAAGGTCTTCGATTTCCCCACCGTCGCGCAGAACCCGGTACCGATCGACATCAGGTGCCGCCATGATGAATCGGCGAACGTGGCCCGCTTTATCCGGCTTGACGAAATTCAGTTTCTGGATCGCAGCGATACCCGCTCGCCCACCCAAGCTGTGAGTGACCAGGGTGATATCATCAGCCATGTCGACCAGCTCGCCCATCGACACATCGATATAGCGTTGAGAAGCGGCCAGCGATGCCGTGTCGTTGATGTATCCTTCAAGCCGCCCCCTCGACGGCCAGTGAATTATGAGGGTCGGCACATCCACGTCGTACAAGTCGCGCAAAATTGCCGCGCGCTCCAGAGCTTCCTCATAGGAATTGTTGTAGCCATGGATGAAGACCAGCAACCGACCTTTATTCTCGGGCCTGTCGATCTGATCCCGAAGGGCGCCAGACCACGCAGCTTTTTCGACAAAGGTCGTTACAGCGGCGTCTAGAGCTGGCTCATCGCCTTTGGGAAGGAGTGTCATCCCGAAATTCTGCTGTCCGCCGCGATATCCCGCAAACCGGATCAGCGGTTTGCGACAATCGCGCAGCGTATCGGACATAACGAAGAACGCTTCCGCTGCATCGACCGTCGGAGCCGCTTGGGGCGCGGGGCAAGGTGCCACCAGAATGGATGGGTTTGGGGATGGCACCCCACAAGCCGTCAGCAGCAACGAAAGCGTCAACACGCACGAAAGTCGGGTGGTCAAGCGTTGCATTGCAATCCTGTTCGGGGCGGTAGCAATCGACAGTCTGAAGCGAAGCAAAGCACTGATCAAGCACCTTTTCGAATGAAACGGCACCTCGTCGCAAGTCGGACTACAGGCGATCGCTTGCGCCGGCACAAATGACCAGGAATTGAACGACCATCACAATGATCGTCGCAATCTGCCAGCCTCGCGCTGCGTCTTTCAGGCCGCGATCCCACGACCATGCGACGATCACCCCGCTCACCAATGCCGAGAGTGCGATTGTGATGGCACCATGCAGCCTGAGCAGCAGAACAAACAGCCCGAAAAGAACTACCATCTGTATGACAAAGGCACCCGTAAACCAGACGATCGGGATCGGACGGTAGGCCGTATCAGGCATTTCCCAATCGGGCAGCGAACTGTCAGGGCGCGAAATACGCCGATCACCCGCCATGATATCTTCCTCGCGCGGGTTTGGCACGTCGCCTCTGGGTCTCTTATCGGGCATCAGTCGGCCCTGAAATCCGCGTCTTGATCATATGTGAGCAGCACATCAATCACACTTTGGGCTTTTTGATAGCAGCCGCCATTGCCGATGTTCGAGAGGCATATGATCGTTTGATCGCGTTCTGGCAGACGCACCATATAGGCCGACGCGCCGTAGTCACCGCCCTCATACCAAATCGTCTTTAGCCCGCGATAGGATCCCAGAACCAATCCAAACGCATCGTTCGTTTTATCGTGCGCATACTGTTTCGTAGCCAACATCTGATCGGAAAAGCCCGATCCAAATGTTTTGTCTCGGTGAAGCGCGACATCCCATTTTGCCAAATCTTCGAGCGTCGAGAACATGCCACTTCCACCGTAATGTGGCGAAAGCCTTGGAGCCTCGATCCAATCGCCCGCTTCATCGTCCCAGACGTAACTTGTCGCGCGTGTTGCGCGCTCCATATCGATCGGTGCATCGACCCATGTGTTCTCCAAGCCGATCGGGGCGAAAAACGATTGCTGCATATGCTGAGCAAACGGGCGTGAATTCTTGCGAGCGGTCAACTCCGCGAGCAGCTGATAGTTAATGTTGGAATACGTCCAGTGGCTGCCAGGTTGGTATTCAAGCCTGTTCTCATCGAAGACCGTTGCAATCGCGTCCTCTACCGTAAAGCGGTCTTGCGACGCCCAACCGCCTTTTGGTGACGCCAGCGAGTAATACTCGGGCAGACCACTCGTCATGTAGACCAGGTGGCCAATCTCAATCTGTGCAAATGCGTCGGGAAGACCGTCCCAATGGGATGCCAGCTTATCGTCCAGTGCAATCTCCCCCGCTAAAATCTCGCGCGCGATAGCGGCTGCTGTGAACTGTTTGGAAAGCGATGCGATATTGAATGCCGTATTGGACCGGATAGGAGTTTGAGAGGCCGTATCCGCAACGCCGTACCCCTCAGCGAACACTAGATCACCACCGCTCACTACTCCGATTGCATAACCTGGCTCGTCATCGGTGTCATAAGCGACAAACAATCCGTCGATCATGCGCTCGAGACTGACTGTATCAGGTGGCGGCGGCTCAGGAGCCTCAGACATAAGGCTCGCCTGGATCAGTGCCACTGCCACACCCAACGCCCCGACCAAGCCGCTCGCAGATCGAAGACTTAGAAACCCTCTATGCATCGATCATATCGCGGTCGATATCTGTCGCGTGGTTCTGGATGAAATTGAACCTGTGTTCCGGGTTTCGGCCCATCAGCTCGTCTACGACGCGCGCGATACCGGCGCGATCTTCGAATTCCTGCGGTAGAGTGATGCGGATCAACGAGCGCGTGTCAGGGTCCATCGTCGTTTCACGCAGCTGCTTCGGGTTCATCTCGCCAAGGCCTTTGAACCGACCAACTTCGACCTTTTTGCCTTTGAAGACGGTCTCTTCGAGCCTGGCGCGGTCGGCATCGTCACCAGCGTAGCGGCTCTCTTTTCCCGCGGTCAGGCGGTAGAGCGGTGGCTTTGCGAGGAACAGGTGCCCCTTGCGCACGATGTCGGGCATCTCCTGAAAGAAGAATGTCATCAGCAGCGTCGCGATGTGCGCGCCGTCCACATCGGCATCGGTCATGATGATCACGCGGTCGTAACGCAGGTTCTCCGCATCGCATTCCTTGCGCGTGCCACAGCCTAGCGCCAGCGCAAGGTCAGCGATTTCGACGTTCGCTCGAATTTTCTCTGCGGTGGCGGATGCGACGTTGAGGATCTTCCCACGGATCGGGAGGATCGCCTGCGTCTTGCGGTCGCGCGCCTGCTTAGCGCTCCCGCCCGCCGAGTCCCCTTCGACGATGAAGAGTTCAGTCTCGCGATCGCCTTCGCCCGAACAATCGGTAAGCTTGCCCGGCAGGCGCAGCTTTTTCGCATTGGTCGCGGTCTTGCGCTTGATCTCGCGTTCCTGCTTGCGGCGCAGGCGCTCATCCATGCGCTCCATCACCTCGCCCAGCAGCGCCTTTCCGCGCTCCATATTGTCGGTGAGAAAATGGTCGAAATGATCGCGCACGGCGTTTTCGACGAGCCGAGCGGCTTCGGGCGAGGTCAGCCGGTCCTTCGTTTGCGACTGGAATTGCGGGTCGCGGATGAAGACGCTGAGCATCACTTCCGCTCCGGTCATCACGTCATCGGCGGAGATATCCTTCGCCTTTTTCGTGTTGGTCAGTTCACCGAATGCGCGCAGCCCTTTGGTCAGCGCGGCACGCAGCCCTTGTTCGTGCGTGCCTCCATCGGGCGTTGGCACGGTGTTACAGTACCAGCTGGTCGATCTATCAGAATAGAGCGGCCAGGCGATTGCCCATTCGACCTTGCCCTGCGACTGGCCATCATCGTTCTCGGGAAAATCCTGATTGCCGGTGAACGGCTGCGCGGTGACACATTCGCGTCCGCCAACCTGCTCTGCCAGATGATCGGCCAGCCCGCCGGGGAACTTGAAGGTTGCTTCCGCAGGGACATCGTCACTGGTCAGGCTTTCTGCGCATTTCCAGCGGATCTCGACCCCGGCAAACAGATAGGCTTTCGACCGTGCAAGCTTGAAGATCCGGTGCGGTTTGAACTGACGGTCTCCGAAAATCTCGGTGTCGGGCGTGAAGCTGACCGTGGTGCCGCGCCGATTGGGCGCTGCTCCCAATTCCTGTATCTTGCCAAGCGTTTGTCCCTTGGAAAACTCCTGAGCGTAGAGCTTTTTATCGCGAGCCACTTCGACCCTGGTTGCAGAGGATAGCGCGTTGACCACGCTTACCCCGACACCATGCAAACCGCCGCTGGTCGCGTAAGCCTTGCCAGAGAACTTGCCGCCCGAATGGAGCGTCGAAAGGATCACTTCGAGCGTGGATTTGCCGGGAAACTTCGGATGCTCATCGACAGGGATACCGCGGCCATTGTCCGAAATGCTCAGCCGGTTGCCTTCTTCAAGGCGGACCTCGATCCGGTTGGCATGGCCTGCCACCGCTTCGTCCATCGAATTGTCGAGCACTTCGGCGGCGAGGTGATGCAGCGCGCGATCGTCGGTGCCACCGATATACATGCCGGGGCGACGGCGAACCGGCTCCAACCCTTCGAGAACTTCGATGGATGAAGAATCGTAATCGCCACTGGATGTCGGCGTGTTTTCAAACAGGTCGTCAGACATACACCGGATATAGGCACCGCGCCCCATGGCTCACAAGCGCGAGCCGCACCGTTTTGCGCAATAGCCGGGTATATCAGCTGCCAAAGGTGGTCGGGGCAGGGTCAACCGCGACGACTTCGCCTGAACGAACTTCGCGAACCTCAAGCGCGCGTTCAACCACGCCGTCTCGGCCGAAGCGGAAGGGACCATCGACGCCAAGAAAGCCTCCGCGGTCATACAGCATCGATTTGGGGAAACGACTGCCAACACGCCAATCGCGTGCCACGCGCAAGGTTAGCAAAACCGAATCGTATCCGAGCGTGGCGATGCGATATGGCTTTCCACCGAAGCGGGTTTCATAGCTGTCGGCAAAACGCTTGTACCGACCATCGGACACCGCCGCGAACAGCGCGCCATTGACCGATGCGGAGCGGGCGAGGGCAGACTCGCCGCTCCACAACTCCGTCCCGATCAGGCGAGTGCCTTCCGCGCCATCGCTGCGAAGCTCACTGGCCGCCTGCACGGCTAGACGCGCGCCATCGGCAATCAGGACTGTGTCGTAGCCGCCAGTTGTGCGTAGCCGCTGGGCCGCACCGACGATCGATGTGTTCCCGCGTGCGTAGGTTTCGCTGCTGGCAAGAGTACCGCCATATTCGCGCAGCGCATTGGCAAGCGCGCTCATCGAGCGCTGGCCATAGTCACCCTGCGGAAGCAGTGCGCCAAACGTGTTTGACCCATTCCGTCGGGCATAGCGTACGCTGCGGCGGATGGACTGTTCGGGGATATGGCCCATCACGAACACATTGTCGTTGGCGACCGTCGTATCGTTGGAATAGGCAATCGCCGGAACACCAGCAGGGCGAGCAGCAGCCTGAACAGCGGGCACATTCGCGGCGAGGAGCGGGCCGAGAATCAGCTTGTTGCCATCGGCAATCGCCTGCCGCGCGGCATCGGCAGCGCCCTGAGACGTGTCGTAGGTGGTTATGCGCAGATTGCTGGCGTTGGTGTCGATCAACGCCATGGTCGTTGCATTGGCGAGCGATTGGCCGACTGCGGCGGTATTTCCCGACATGGGCACCAGCAATGCAACACGATGACGTGTGGCATCGGATGGCAGCGCAGTTGCGCTTGGCTCAGGCGTAGGGGTCGCGTCCGGAATAGACGTCGTCGGTTGCGAATCCGGGATGAGCTGACACCCGCCGAGCAGCGCCGCCGCACCGGCGATCGTCAGTGTGCGGCGATTGATCGCCTGCTTCGATTTCCCCACCAGCGACTTACCGAAAAGCGCCGCACCCAAAAGCTTCATTCTTGCCGACCCCCGATGGCTGCTTCAAAGACGGATATTGTGAACACTGACCGATCCGAAACAGCACAGACTGAACATCTTGTACCCGGCCTCTATATCGTGGCCACGCCGATTGGCAATCTGGGCGATATCACCCTGCGGGCAATCGAGGTTCTACGGCGGTGTAGCGTTGTTGCCTGTGAGGATACGCGGGTCACCGGGCGACTGCTCAAGCATTTGGGCGTCGAAACGCGGATGCAGCGGTATGACGACCACGCTTCCGATCAACAACGGGGCCGGTTGGTCGAAATGGCTCGCGGTGATGCCGTTGCATTGGTGAGCGATGCGGGAACACCTTTGATCTCCGATCCGGGCTACCGTCTGGTGCGCGATGCAAGGGAGGCCGGGGTCGAGGTCTTTACCATCCCTGGAGCATGTGCGGCCATTGCGGGGCTTACGCTCGCGGGACTGCCCAATGATCGATTTATGTTCGCGGGTTTCCTTCCAGTGAAGGACAAGGCTCGAAAGGACGTGCTGGAGCAGCTTGCGGGCATTCCTGCGACGCTCATCTTCTACGAAACGGGGCCAAGGCTGGAACGCAGTTTGAATGCGATTGCGTCGCTGTGGCCTGATCGTGAAGTTGCTGTCGCACGGGAGCTGACCAAACTTCACGAAGAATGCCGGACTGGCACGGCCGCCGATCTGACCAAGCACTACACTGCTCGTCCACCAAAGGGCGAGATCGTTTTGCTGGTCGGGCCTCCCGGTGAGACCGCAGGCGTAGCTGATCCCGATGAGCTGCTCCGCGAAGCGTTGCGCGAAGCGAGCCCCAGCAAAGCTGCGTCTAAAGTGGCGAAAGTCACAGGGCTGGATCGACAAACGCTGTATGCCCGAGCGGTGGAGTTGAAGGCCCAATGACCGCCAAACGCCAGACCGCCGAGCGCAAGGGGCGCGAAGGTGAAGCGCAGGCCGCACAGTTGCTCGCCAGCCAGGGTTGGCGCATTCTGGCGGAGCGGGTGAAAACACCGCTCGGCGAAATCGATCTGATCGCGTCCAAAGGCGGACTGGTGGCTTTTATCGAAGTGAAATGGCGCAAGCACGCATCCGACCTTGCCGATGCAATCGATGAGCGCCGCCTCATCCGGGTCGCGGCCGCTGCAGAAATCGTCGCTCATGAATACGCCAAGGACGGCGAAGACCTGCGTATCGACGTCGTCCTCCTTGCACCCGGCCAAAGTCCACGCCACATCACCAACGCCTTTCAACCCTGAAGGAATGCCAAAGCATGTCGCTGCGCATCGCGGTCCAGATGGACCCCATCGAAAATATTAGCATCGCCGGGGACTCGTCCTTCGCCCTCATGCTGACCGCGCAGGAGCGCGGTTATCAACTGTTCGAATACCATGTCGAAAGCCTCACGCTCGACGCTGATGATCGTCTGTTTGCCGAGGGCTATCCGGTGAAGCTCCAGCGTGTCGAGGGTGACCATGTGTCGAAGGGGGAAACGCAGCGGCTCGATCTGGGCAAGGATATCGATGTCATCCTGATGCGTCAGGATCCACCGTTCCATATGGGCTACATCACCGCCACCCACCTGCTTGAGCGTATCCAGCACGAGACACTTGTGGTCAACGACCCAGCCAATGTCCGCAACTCGCCTGAAAAGGTGATGGTGCTCGACTACCGCCGGTTCATGCCGCCAACACTCGTGACCCGCTCGCCGCACGAGGTGAAGCGTTTCATGGCCGAACATGGTGCGGTGGTGGTGAAGCCGATCCATGGCAATGGTGGCAAGGCGATCTTTCGCATTCCCGATAGCGGAGAGAATCTCACAGCGTTGTTCGAAGTGTTCAATCAGACCTGGCCAGAGCCGCACATGGTCCAACCGTTCCTTCCCGAGGTGACCGAGGGGGACAAACGCATCGTGCTGGTCGATGGCGAGGTAGCAGGCGCGATCAATCGCATACCGGGCGAGGGCGAGTTCCGCTCGAACCTCGCGATGGGCGGCAGCGCAGAAGCGACCGAACTGACGGAGCGCGAGCGCGAAATCTGCGAAGCGATGGGGCCGGAGTTAAAGAGGCTGGGCCTGACCTTTGTGGGCATTGATGTCATCGGCGGAAAATGGCTGACCGAGATCAACGTGACCTCGCCCACCGGCATTGTCGCGATCGACGAGTTCAACGGAACCGATACGGCGGGCATGATCTGGGATGCGATTGAGGGGCGGTTGGGGTGAGTTCGGACTACGTAACGGTCTTCGAAGCATCTGCTGCTCCATGGCGAGATCTCTGGTTTGTTCTTCCAGGATTGGCTTTTTCAGTGGTTGGGGCAGTGATGGTTTTTCGTCCATCGTTGGTCGAGAGAATTCCGGGTTTTCGCATTAGTGACCGTCCATTCTCGCGATGGTTCTCTGTGATCTTTCGATGGTTCTTCTTCCTGTTCGCGATTTTCTGGACTGTCACAGCCACTGTCGTGATCGCTGCGCGGGCGTCTGGCGCTCTATCGGCTCTCGAAGACGGTGACTGTGAGATCGTCGAGGGAAAAGTCCAGAATTTCAACCCGATGCCAAAGGAGGGCCACTCCAAAGAGAGCTTTGTGGTCGATGGCACACGGTTCCAGTATTCCGATTATGTACTGTCGGCGGGCTTCAACAATACGGCTTCGCATGGAGGGCCGATACGCGAGGGGCTGCAGGTCCGTATCTGTCACAAGCACGGCGACATCCTTCGGTTGGAGATCGATCAACAATAGCGCGAAAGGTGTTTTTTGCGGGGCGGCGTGCTTTAGTGAGGCAGCGGCTATCTTTTAGCTCTAGGATGCGCATCACGATAGCTCTCCAGCATGCTCGCGGCATCAACCCTTGTGTAGATCTGCGTCGAACCCAAAGATACGTGGCCCAACAGTTCTTGCAGGCTCCTCAGATCCGCGCCCGCGCTCAGCAGGTGCGTTGCGAAGGAATGGCGCAAGGCATGCGGGGTGGCGGTATCGGGCAACCCCAAAGCGCGGCGGGCCTTCGCCATCGCTTTCTGCACCATGCTCTGCGAAAGCGGCCCGCCTTTGGCTCCGCGAAACAGCAATTCGTCCGGCCCCACGGGCCATGGGCAATCTTGCACATAGGCCGCGACAGCATCGCGCGTTACCGGGAGGATCGGGACCACGCGCTGCTTGCCGCCCTTGCCAGTGACCTGCAAAGTCTCGCCTAAAGTCGCATCCCGTCCGGTCAGCGACAATGCCTCGGCAATTCGCAGGCCCGATCCGTACATGAGCAGCAGGACCGCCCGATCTCTTGCGCCGATCCAGTCTTCCCCTGCCGTTCCTTCGACAAGATCGGCGAGATTCACGGCTTCATCTGGCGTGACGGGGCGGGGCAGGCCCTTCTTGAGACGCGGCCCTCGGACGCGTGGTGCGGCTGGATCCGGATCGCCACTTTCTGCGCGGGCGAAGGCGATGAAGGATTTCAATGCCGAAAGTTCTCGTGCGGCGCTGGAATTGGCAAGACCCTCGGCCCGGCGCGTAGCGAGATGGCGGCGCAGATCATGCGCCTCTACTGTGGCGACGTCTTCCCAAGCCGAAAGATCGTTGGCGATGACCAGACGCTGTGCGGCAGATACGTACGCACGAACGGTGTGGGGTGATCTGCGGCGCCCATCGGTAAGGTGCGCGCGCCAAGTGCCGATAAGGTCGGCTGCGCTCATGCCACCACCAATTCATCGGCCACCAACTCGCTCAGAAGGGCATTGAGCAATGGGCGACCCTGCTCGGTTACACCGATAGAAGTGCCATTCTGCCAGACCAGGCCGAGGTCGGTATATTGAGCGACTTTCGACGCATTGATCAGGGCATCACGCGGTAAGCCAAAGCGCGTTTCGAATACCGCAAGGTCGATTCCTTCGCGCAGGCGCAAACCCATCAACAGCGCCTCTGCGGCTTGTTCCGACAGGGAAAGCGAGCGCGCTTCGTGAATTCCATGGCCATTCTGTGCCACCGCTTTAAGAAAATTTTCTGGCTTTTTATGCCGCACGGTCGCGAAGCCGCCGCGGCGACCATGCGCGCCGGGGCCGATCCCGGCATAGTCCTGATACCGCCAATAGGTAAGGTTGTGACGGCCCTCCTCTCCCGCTCGCGCATGGTTGCTGGTCTCGTAAGCGGGTATGCCAGCATCATTGGTTATGTGCTGCGTCAGCGCGAAAAGCTCTGCTGCTGCGTCATCATCGAGCGGGTTAAAAACACCACGCCGCACATCCGTAGCAAAGCGCGTGCCCGGCTCGATCGTCAGTTGGTAGAGCGACAGGTGCGAAGTGCCGAAGCCGAGCGCGCGGACAAGCTGTGCCTCCCATTCCTCAGGCGATTGATCGGGCAGGGCGTAGATCAGGTCGAAGCTGACGCGGCCGAAATGTGCCTGCGCGGTCTCAACTGCGGCGAGTGCTTCATCCGCCCCATGCAACCGTCCGAGCCACCGCAACGTCGGATCGTCCAGCGACTGCACACCGAGCGAAACACGGTTGATCCCGCCCCGCACCAAGTCAGCGAATTTGCCCGTTTCGACCGAGGAGGGATTCGCCTCCAAAGTGATCTCGATATCAGGCGCAAAACCCCAAAGACGCTCGGCTTCCTCTAAAAGCGTGCCAACCAGCGTGGGCGGCATCAAGGAGGGCGTGCCGCCGCCGAAAAAGATCGATGTCAGCGTCTCACCGCCAGCGACTTGGGCCTCAGCGCGCATATCAGCGAGCAGAGAGGCTTCCCAAGCAACAACGTCCACCTGATCGCGGACATGCGAATTGAAATCGCAATAGGGGCATTTCTTCGCGCAGAAGGGCCAATGAATGTAGAGTGCTCGTGCCACGATAGCCCTTTTCAGCCTTTCTTAAACGCTCGAAGTCAAGTCTATGGCATGGATTATCGCGCCAAATTCCTGAGTGTCGCTGCGGCTGGAGCGGTTTTTGCCGCCTCCACGGGGCTTGCACAGGACCGCGATCCATCCCCCGAAACCGTCTGGCTTCAGGCGCATAATGCAGAGCGCGCCCAGTTCGGCGCTCCGGCGCTTGAGTGGAATAGTGAGCTTGCCGACGAAGCTCAGGGATGGGCGGATCGGTTGGCCCGCGAAGGGCGGATGCGGCATGCCCCTATCGATGCGCGCGAGGGACGCGGCGAAAATCTCTGGATGGGGACGCGCGGCCACTTTGCTCCTCACCAGATGATCGACAGCTTTGTGTCGGAAAAACAATATTTTCGCGCAGGCACCTTTCCGCAGGTATCAAGCACCGGAAACTGGGCCGATGTCGGCCACTACACCCAGATCGTATGGCGCGACACGCGTGAAGTTGGCTGCGCTATATCGCAAGGGCGGCATTGGGATGTGCTGGTATGCAGATATTGGCCCGCCGGGAACGTGATAGGCACGCCGATCGCTCCACAAAGGCAGTTGTCGCGCCGTTAGTCTGTCCCAAATTGATCGGCGACGAGTTTGGCAAAGGCATCCGCACGGTGGCTGATCGCATGTTTTTCTGTTGGGTCGATTTCGGCAAATGTCTGTTCGCGGCCTGTTGGGACAAAAACCGGATCGTAGCCGAAACCAAGCGTCCCGCGTGGTGGCCACGTTAGCGATCCTGGGCATTTGCCTTCATAAACCGCATGTTCTCCATCCGGCCAGGCAATGGCGAGCACGCAATGGAAAGCGCCGGTGCGGTCGGTCTCTGGGCCGAGCTGTTGCAGCATCCCTTCGACCTTGCCCATCGCCATATACCAATCGCGGCCCGGCTCCCCTTCGAACCATTGCCGCTCCGCCCAATCGGCAGTGTACACGCCGGGTCGTCCGTCCAATGCATCGACGCCCAGACCGCTATCGTCGGCGAGCGCGGCAAGCCCGGAAGCCTCCGCCGCCGCGCGTGCCTTGATCAATGCGTTCTCGACAAAGGTGGTGCCGGTTTCGGCGGGTTCGGGCAGGCCCAAAGAGCCCGCCGACAGACATTTGACCCCATGCGGTTCGAGCAGCGCCGAGATTTCCTTGAGCTTACCTGGGTTGTGCGTCGCGATGACCAGTGAACCTGCGCCTAGGCGTTTCATTCTCTTCGCTTACCCTTCTTGACCAGTCCTGTCGCGACCAGGCGATTGCGCGCGGAGTCGATATGTACGCCGCCGAGCTGCTCCGATATCCTGTACCAAACGGGGTCCATCTCCTGGTCGCTAAATTATTTCGTCGCATCCAGTTGCGCCGCGAAGATACCGTCACAGCCGATCCGCGCGAGGCGCAACAAGCGCAACAGGCCTTCCTCGTCATAGGTCGCGCCCTCCGCCGTCGCTTGCACTTCAGCGATTTGGCCGCCGGTGAGCAGCACGAAATTGGCGTCGGCATCAGCATCGCTATCCTCGGGATAATCGAGATCGAGAACCGGTGTACCCTTGTATATTCCGCAGGAGATCGCGGCGACTTGGGATGAGATCGGATCCTCCTTGATCTCGCCCGCAGCAATAAGGCTGTTCACCGCGAGCCGCAAAGCCACCCATGCGCCGGAAATCGATGCTGTACGCGTTCCGCCATCGGCCTGGATCACGTCGCAATCGAGCGTGATCTGGCGTTCGCCAAGCTTCTTGAGATCAACCACCGCTCGCAAGCTGCGCCCGATGAGCCGCTGGATTTCCTGCGTGCGACCCGATTGTTTGCCACGCGCCGCCTCACGGCTGCCACGTGTGTGTGTCGCCCGTGGCAGCATCGAATATTCGCCGGTAACCCAACCTTCGCCCTTGCCACGAAGCCAGGGCGGGATGCGTTCTTCGACACTGGCGGTGCAAAGAACACGCGTATCACCGAAACTGATCAGACATGAGCCCTCCGCATGTTTGGTGAAGCCGGTCTCGATGGTGATAGCGCGCATCTCGTCGGGCGCGCGTCCTGATGGGCGCATAGTGTGATCCTGTCTGTTGTGATTCGTCTGTGTTGAAGCGCGGTGTGGCGGGGAAGTGACCTGCCTGCAAGAGTTGGCCTGTAAGACGTCGTGTGCGGGCTTGGCGAATGCGAACGGGGCGCTAGATAGGATCCATGTCTTCACCTCCCATCCATGAACTCACTGAGCGAGCGCGCGAGATCTTCCGTCGCGTGGTGGATGAGTACATCGCCAGCGGGCAGCCGGTTGGGTCGAAGACGCTGGCGTCGGACGCGGCGCTCAACCTTTCATCCGCGTCGATCCGTTCGGTGCTGGCGGAGCTTGAATCGCTTGGGTTGCTCGCTGCGCCGCATACCAGCGCAGGCCGGATGCCGACCGATGCGGGACTGCGGATTTTCGTCGATGGTATGATGCGGGTCGCAGAACCGACCGATGACGAACGCGCCCAGATCGAGGCCAGACTTGCTGGCTCCGGACCGGTCGAACAGGCGTTGCAAAAAGCAAGCTCGCTGCTGTCGGACCTGTCGGGCGCGGCTGGGATGGTCATGGTGCCGACTCGGGAACAGCGGCTCGCGCAGTTCAATCTGGTCGATCTGGGGCAGGGCAGGGCACTTGCCGTGCTTGTCGGCGAAGACGGCGGCGTTGAAAACCGGGTGATCGAGCTTGGTGGGCAAGCAACTTCGAGTTCTCTCGACCGGGCAAGCAACTTCATCACCGCACGCCTCTCCGGGCGCACGCTTGCAGAGGCTGCTCAGGCGATGCATGAGGAGATCAGCACGGGCCGATCGCAGCTGGATGATGCCAGTCGCGACCTCGTTGAACGCGGCCTTGCGGTGTGGAGCGAGGACGTGAACGAGCGCCCGGTCCTGATCGTGCGCGGTGCTGCCAATCTGCTGGATGAGACTGCGCTGAATGATATTGAGCGGGTGCGATCCCTGCTGGACGACCTCGAAGACAAGCAATCCGTCAGTGCCCTTCTCGAAAGTGCCCGCGAGGCAGACGCAACGCGGATCTTCATCGGCAGCGAAAATCGGTTGTTCGGGCTGTCGGGCTCGTCCGTCATCGCCTCGCCCTATCGCGACCGCGAAGGCAGAGTTGTGGGTGTCCTTGGCGTGATTGGCCCGACGCGGTTGAATTACGCGCGGGTTGTCCCCATGGTTGATTTGACCGCCCGTTCATTGGGCAAGCTCATCGCTTGAACTGACCACCCGAGCTGGAACCAAACACATGATTGACAACGACAAACCGCAAGACGAAGCGGTGGCTGAAGAATTGAAAGGCGTGCCTGAAGAGTTCCTCGACGAGGACGATCAGGACGAAACCACCAATAGCGTTGCCGAAGCGCTTGAGAATTTGCGCGGCGACCTCGAAACGGCCAAGCAGGAAGTGCTTTACGCTCAGGCGGAGACGCAGAATGTTCGCCGCCGGATGGAAAAGGATATCGCCGATGCGCGCAACTATGCGTCGACGGGCTTTGCTCGCGATATTCTTAGCGTGGCCGACAATCTGTCGCGCGCAATCGAAGCGATCCCAGACAGTCTGCGCGAAGACGACAAGATGAAAGGTCTGGTGACCGGCATCGAAGCGACCCAACGCGAGCTGGAGAAAGTCTTCAAACAGCACGGCATCGAACGCATCGCCGCAAAAGGCCTGCCGCTCGATCCGAACCAGCATCAGGCAATGATGGAAGTGCCCACGGCTGACCACGAGCCAGGCACTATCGTTCAAGAGATGCAGGCAGGCTGGATGATCAAGGACCGCCTGCTACGTCCGGCGATGGTGGGTGTTGCGAAGAAACCGGATTGATCAGAGCAGTCCAAACGGTGGCGCTTCAAACCGTCTGCCAATAGGGCAAGCTTACAGCACGAGCGTCATTTGCAGGTTGCAGCGCGTGTAGGGCGTTTGCCACGCGTCCTCGGGCGCAAGCGGCGTAAAGCCGGTGCGTTCGTAGAGTACGGTTGCGGCTTCGAGCTTGTCGTTGGTTTCAAGCCAGATGCGCGTGGCTTTTCGATCGCGTGCGACCTCGATCAGTCGTTCGAGCACAGCTGCGCCAATACCCTGGCCTTGCGCGGATGGTTCGGTCGCCATCTTGACGATCTCCATCCATTGCTCACCGTCGGTGGGCGGAGCGCTGACGGGAATGATCGCGCCAGTCCCGACCACCCAGCCTTTCGCATCTGCCACAGCAATATAACCACCCCGCGCGATGATGGTCTGTTGCGGTTGATCGAGCTGGCGGCGGTCTTTCTCTTCCATCCCGAACATCTCTTCGATCCACTGCCGGTTGAGCGCGGTGAAGGCGGGTGCGTCGGCGGATGCGAATTCTCTGATGTGCCAATCAAGCGCTGCCATGTGTTGCTCCCGGAAACCGCACTAGCACATCATAGGCCGCCTTGTCGGCAACGCCGGCCATTTTGACCCCGTGCCTCAGCCAGAACGCGTGTTTCACGATCTCGGCCTGCTGTTCGATACCATAGGCGGTGAAGGGCTGGCCGGGTTTCAAACTGTAGCTGTAGCGGCAAAATGGGTGACGGTTGAGCAGCAGATACCATCCGCCACGCGTTTGGGTTTGCCAGACGTGGGTCAGTTCATGAATCAGCAGGCCTTGCCGCAGCAGGCTTTCTTGAGAGAAGTCATCACAATAGGCCGTGCCGTCAGGATGAAAATGGAGATGCCCGCGCGGAGCCATCGTGATCTTGCGCGGTTGAAACGGAAACCATTTGCGGCGTCGCAGCTGCACCTGGCTGTAATCGATTGCGTCGCCAAAAACGGTGCGGGCGATGGCGACTTCGCCCGGCGTCAAATGCCGCTCACCGCCCACCGGACAGGCGGGCGGCAGCGGCAAATTTTTGGTCGGGAAAGCGGCTTCGCTCAGCTGTCTTCCCCAGAGTCGCCATGCGCGCTCTCATCGCCCGCAGCATAGATATCGGCTTCAAAGGTATGAGTGCCTCCGCCCGACACGGTCAATGTAACTTCTGCCTTGCCGCCCGGTTGCAATTCAGCTGACGGCTCCAGCGCCATGACATGCAGCGCGCCGGGTTTGAATTCGACTTCGCTGCCGTTCTGGATCGCAATGGGAAGCGCTTCCATCATCTGCACCTTGAAGTCGTATTCTCCGTAATCGTGCAGCAGCGCGCTACCCGCTTGCGCCACTTCCGCCTTGCGGATGGTGAGGCCGCGATCCCCTTCATATTTGAGGTCGAAATACACAGCTGCCGGGTTTCCCTCGACCGCACCCAGCACCATCCTCGCGTTTTCGACGGTCATCCCGGGAATTTGTCCCTCGACGGCTACTTGAGCCGGAGCTTCCGCCTCTGCGCCACATCCGCTTAGTGCGGCAGCGCTCGCGAGCGCTCCTGCCATCAACCACATCTTCATTTTTGCACCCGTTGTTTTCGTTACATTCACGCTGTTGTCCCCTCTTTGAATGTTGCAAAAACTAGGGGCTTCGATCTCTTGTGCCAAGCAAAACCGCACCTATATCCGCCTCATATTCGAGCCGCCGAGGCGCTTCGCCAGTTCCGGGAAGCACACGAAGGCGGTGTCCAACGACCTTGAATGAATGGGGAAATAATGGGTAAAGTTATCGGTATCGACCTCGGCACCACCAACAGCTGCGTTGCGGTTATGGATGGCGGCAAGCCCAAGGTTATCGAGAATTCCGAAGGCGCGCGTACAACGCCTTCGATCGTCGCCTTCACCAAGGATGGCGAGCGGTTGATCGGACAGCCGGCCAAGCGCCAGGCAGTTACCAATCCCGACAACACTCTTTTCGCGATCAAGCGTCTGATCGGTCGCCGGTTCGAAGACCCGCTGACCAAGAAAGACATGGAAATTGTCCCTTACGACATCGTCAAGGGCAAGAACGGCGATGCGTGGGTAGAGGCAGGCGGTGAGGAATACTCCCCCAGCCAGATTTCCGCTTTCATTCTGCAAAAGATGAAGGAGACCGCTGAGGGTTATCTCGGCGAGACCGTCACGCAGGCAGTCATCACCGTTCCGGCGTACTTCAACGATGCCCAGCGTCAGGCGACCAAGGATGCTGGCCAGATTGCCGGGCTTGAAGTGCTGCGCATCATCAACGAGCCGACCGCAGCCGCGCTCGCCTATGGCATGGACAAGGAAGACGGCAAGACAATCGCCGTTTACGATCTTGGCGGCGGGACATTCGACGTGTCGATCCTCGAAATCGGCGACGGCGTTTTCGAGGTTAAGTCGACCAACGGCGACACGTTCCTCGGCGGTGAAGACTTCGATAATGCGATTGTCGAATATCTTGCCGAGCAGTTCCAGAAGAAGGAAAACATGGACCTGAAGGCCGACAAGCTCGCTCTTCAGCGCCTCAAGGAAGCCGCCGAAAAAGCCAAGATTGAGCTTTCCAGCTCCGCGACGACCGAAGTGAACCTTCCCTTCATCACCGCACGCATGGAAGGTGGTAGCTCCACTCCGCTGCACCTGGTCGAAACGATCAGCCGGTCCGATCTCGAAAAGCTGGTCGGTAAGCTGATCGACCGCACGCTGGAGCCTTGCAAAAAGGCGCTGGCCGATGCGGGCGTATCCAAGGACGAAATCGACGAAGTTATCCTGGTTGGCGGCATGACCCGCATGCCACGGGTGCGCGAAGTCGTTGAGAAATTCTTCGAAGCCAAGCCGCATACGGGCGTGAACCCCGACGAAGTCGTCGCCATGGGTGCCGCCATTCAGGCGGGCGTTCTTCAGGGCGACGTGAAGGACGTACTGCTGCTTGACGTGACCCCGCTTTCGCTGGGCATCGAAACACTGGGCGGCGTCTTCACCCGCATGATCGACCGCAACACGACGATCCCGACCAAGAAGACCCAGACCTATTCGACCGCCGAGGACAACCAGAACGCGGTGACGATCAAGGTCTTCCAGGGCGAGCGCGAAATGGCCGCCGACAACAAACTGCTCGGCAATTTCGATCTTGTCGGTATCCCGCCCGCACCGCGCGGCGTGCCGCAGATCGAAGTCACTTTCGACATCGACGCCAACGGCATCGTCAGCGTCGCTGCCAAGGACAAGGGCACCGGCAAGGAACAGACGATCAAGATTCAGGCATCGGGCGGTCTGTCGGATAACGACATCGATCAGATGGTGCAGGACGCCGAGAAGTTCGCCGAAGAAGACAAAAAGCGCCGGGCAGCAGCGGAGGCACGCAATCAGGCCGACAGCCTTGTCCACGCGACCGAAAAGCAGCTTGAAGAGCATGGTGACAAGGTTGACGCGTCAACCAAGTCCGCCGTCGAAGAAGCGCTGGCCGCGACCAAGACCGCGCTCGAAGGCGACGACGGCGAAGAGATCAGCGCCAAGGCGCAGGCTCTGACCGAAGCCGCCATGAAGATGGGCCAGCAGATCTACGAACAGGAGCAAGCCAATGCTCCCGAAGGTGGCGAAACCGCTGGTGAGAGCGCCTCTGAAGAAACTGACACGGACGAGGAAGTGGTCGACGCGGAATTTTCCGAGGTCGACGACGACAACAAGGGCTAAACCCCTGATGCACACCATTCCGCTGTCTGGGGGCTGGGCGCATGGCGCGAGGCCTCCGGCAGCGATTGGTTTTGGGGACTAGGTCACGATGCCTGCAACTCAGATCGATTATTACGAGACGCTCGGAGTGTCGCGCGATGCCGATGGCTCGACGCTCAAGAGTGCATATCGCAAACTCGCGATGAAGTTTCATCCGGACCGTAATCCGGGCGACACCGAGGCCGAGGCGAAATTCAAGGCCTGCAACGAGGCCTATGAATGCCTCAAAGACCCTCAAAAACGCGCCGCCTATGACCGGTTCGGCCACGAAGCCTTCACGCAGGGGATGAATGGCGGCGGATTTGGTGGCGGCCGTGGTCCGCAAGGCGACTTCGGCGATATCGGCGATATCTTCGAAACGATCTTCGGCAGCGCATTTGGCGGTGGCGGGGCTGCGCGTCAGCCCAACCGGCGCGGCGCGGATTTGCGCTATGACATGCAGGTCAGCCTCGAAGAAGCCTTCGATGGCAAATCGACCGAGATCGAGATCGAAGTTTCACAGCAATGCGAGACCTGTGATGGGTCAGGCGCGACCCCCGGCACGGGCGAGCGGCAATGCAACCTGTGTCATGGGCACGGCGCAGTCCGGGCCAAGCAGGGCCTGTTCGTGGTGGAACGACCATGCCCGACCTGCTCGGGTCGCGGCGTTGTTCTCGAAGATCCATGCGGAAACTGCCGTGGTGAAGGACGCGAAGATCGTGCACAGACACTCAGCGTGGATATTCCGCCCGGCGTCGACACCGGCACCCGTATCCGTTTGCAAGGCAAGGGCGAAGCCGGTGCACGTGGTGCGCCAGCGGGCGACCTTTACATCTTCATCCACGTGACACCGCACAGCCTGTTTGAACGCGAAGGAACGACTTTGGCCACGCGCGTGCCGGTCAGCTTTACGGCGGCGGCTTTGGGTGGCAGCGTCGATATTCCCGATCTCGATGGCGGCACCAACACCGTCGATATTCCTGCCGGTATCCAGTCGGGCAAGCAGCTGCGTGTGCGCGGAGCGGGCATGCCGGTACTGCAAGGGCGAGGGCGCGGCGATCTGGTGGTCGAAATCAAGGTCGAAACGCCGACCAAGCTGTCTCGCAAGCAAAAGGAAATCCTGGAGCAATTCCGCGAGACGGAGACCGGCGATGAATGCCCTGAGAGCAAGGGCTTCTTTTCGAAGCTGAAAGACGTGCTTGGTTCCTAATGGCCGACAGGTAAAGGCGCTCGACAGGCCGGACGACCGGTCGTAGGTCTTCCTCAACAAAGGGAGACTCATCGATGAACCGTCTTGCCACCATTTCACTTGCTATCGCCACAACGTCGCTGGTTGCGCCCGCTCATGCCCAGCGCGATCTGAGTCAGGTCGAAATCAAGACCGAAGAGGTCGCGCCCGGCGTAGCGGTTCTCTTCGGAGCGGGTGGCAATATCGCAGTCAGCCATGGCGATGATGCAACCATCATGATCGACGACCAGTTTGCGCCACTTAGCGGGAGGATCGAAACTGCAGTGGCGGAACTTGGCGCGACGCCGGTCAAATACGTCGTCAACACGCATTGGCATTTTGACCATACCGGGGGCAACGAGCACTTCGGAAAAACCGGAGCGACGATCTTCGCTCATGACAATGTTCGTGTGCGAATGGCTGCCGGTGGAACTGCGGGCGGGAACAACACTCCGCCGGCCCCGGATGTGGCGCTGCCTGTTGTGACCTATGGCCAAGGGCTGCGATTCCATCTCAACGACGACACGATCAACGTGATGTTTCTGGGCGGCGGCCACACCGATGGCGACAGCGTGGTGATGTGGGAAGAAAAGAATGTCGTCCATATGGGCGACCTCTACTTCAACATTCCGGGTTATCCATTCGTCGACGTGAACTCGGGTGGCAGCGTCTACAGCCTGCTTGGGTCGCTTGATGCGGTCGCAACAATGATCAACGAAGACACGAAAGTCATTCCCGGTCACGGCCCGATGTCGAACCTGAAAGAGTTGGTCGCCTATCGTACGGTAATCGGTCTCGCGGTCGGTCGCATTGAGAAGCTCAAGGATGAGGGCAAGTCGCTGGAGGAGGCGATCGCTGCGAAGCCGCTTGCCGATATCGATCGCGGGGAGGGCGGCTTCATCAGCGCTGATGCTTTCATCACTGCTGTCTGGAACAGCGAGGAAACGTGATGCGCCATGACACGAGCGCTTCAATAAAAGCGCTCGTGCACCTCTGCTCTTATTTGATCGAGCAAGCCTTGCTGGCATCTGCCGGCTGCCACTTCCTCATCGAGGATCGCGAGAAAGGCTGCCCGCTTGGCCTCGCGCACTTCTGCTTGCGCAAGACCTCCATCGACGGTTGAAGCAACCAGATCGACCATGCGTTCGGCACCGTGCAGGCGCCCCCAGAGATAGTCGTTTTCGCGGTAGGCGCGGCTGAAAAACGCGCCGAAATTGTAGAATTCGATCCCGCGCAGGGTTTCGCGCGTCCCGCCTTCGCGGATCGACCGCGCATCTTCGGGCGAAATGCGGTCAACCTTCACCGGGTTGTATTCATCAAGCCCGTCACGCTGAAGCAATGGCAACGTCGCGACATCGTAAAATGGAAAGCCGAGATATGTCAGCAACATGCGGCGCTTCAGGTTCTTGGGCATCTCCTCAAGCGCTTCGGCCAGCATTTCCTCGCACCGAATATCGGTTTCCCGCAACAGGCGCTTGTCTTCGAGATAGTCGAGCGCTTCGCCCGGCTCCTTGAGCACGTTGCGCGCGAGGTCATGAAACTCCTCGCCCAGCGTGGCTACGTCATCAGCGGCTAGGTAGAGCGCCTGAATGTCATAGATCTTCTGACGAGCAAGATCGAGACACGTATCCGGGATGTCCGGATCGCTTTCCCAATCTCGCGACAGACGTCGAGCCAACAATTGCAGGCGACGGATACGAAATCCAATATCGTGCGCGCGGAAGAAAGCGACCGCCCGCTCGTTTGCCCCGCCGCTTTCATCGGAAAGCGCTTCGAGACCGCGGCGCGAAAGCTCCCGGCGCAGCGCGTGAGCGATGAGGCTCGCATCGGCCAGCGCCAGCTCGGGCGCGGCAGCGTGGCAGACGGCAGAAAGCCGTTCGATAATCCCGTTGAATTTTGCCTGTGCATAGGCGTGAAATGCATACCCGGCACTCTCGGCTGCGGCCTGCTGAGCCTTGGCCCGCCAATTGTTCAGCCGTTTGGGGGTTGGGCTGTCGAGGAAGAACGTGAGGCCGAACAGCTTTTCTACGGCCCGATCGATCTCGGGACGCATGCCCATCACGATCTGGCGCAGTCGTTCCGCGTGCCGTGATTGCTCTTCGATCCGTTCCAGATTGTCGCGGATCGGCTGTTCGCGCGGGATCGTGGACAGCGAACCGAAAATCGCGCCGAAGAATCCGACCGACTTGTCGGCACCTTCCTCGACCGCGCTGATACGGTCCGGGCGAGGGTCGATATACACGAACCGCCGATCGACTTCGCGCTGCGAGGGGCGTCCGGAAAGCGCAGAAAGCGCCGCTCCGAAGGGTGCATTGACCAGAACTGCGCCGTCGATCAGGGCGACATTGTCCAAAGTTCCGTCGCGCACATGCACCGGCATGATCCGGGAAAGAAATGCTCCGCGCGAAGCCCAGTGATGCCCTTCGGATGCTGCAAGCCGATCTATCTCGTTCAGAAGCAATGGCGGGAATGCGCCCGGAAAACTGGCGGTCGCCCGCGCTGCCAGCACCAGTTCGAGCGGGTCGGCCAGTTTTCCTGAACCCATCGGGCCGACATGGTCACGAAAGCAGATCGGCATCCGATGCTCTGTTTCATGCACGATCGATGGCGAATTGAGCCTGAGCATTTCAATATGACCACGAAAATCGGTTGCGGTGACGAACAGATCGACCGGATGACCCTCCGGCAGCAAAGGTTTGCCACCGGGTTCGGCGCTCATGGTGATCAGCGCTTCGTAGAGCATCTCGGAAAAGCGATCGCCTGAAAATGGCGGGCTGAACCAGCGCCCACGCACCAGATTCGAGACCTTGCGCCGAACTTCCTCGCGGGTCTCCGGCGATACGGTTTCGCTCACCGCGTTGCCCGGTCGGCTTAGAAACCATTCGGCGATGGGTTGCGCCCAGATTTTGGCATAGCGCCACACCGGCTGAGCGTCGGGATCGGTCAGTTTACTGACGTCTGCGTTTTCGAGCCACAAATCGGTCAGCGGCTCCAGCGAATGCCCTGAATGGATCGCCTGCGCGAGAAACACCGCATTGATCCCGCCCGCGCTCGCACCGGTCAGGATGTCTGGCAGCACACGCAGCCGGAGCTGATGATCCTCCTCGATACCGGCAATCAGCGCCTCGTAAACGCGGGCAACGCCTTTCAGCGGTTTTGCATCCTGCGAGTGATAAGCCCTGCTCGCGCGGGCGAGGTGCCAGATCTCTTTGGTGACACCGTGCATGTACACCGCGAGGCTGACCCCTCCGTAACATACGAGCGCGAGACGCAATTCTTTTTGCCGCATGGGAGACTGATGGCGTCGATATTGCGCAAACGCAATTGCGTTCCGCAAATGTTCCGCTTATCGCGCAGGATATGGCAAAACCAAAGAAAAGATATGTGTGTCAGGCATGCGGCGGTATCTCGACCCGGTGGCAGGGGCAATGCGCCGATTGCGCCGAATGGAATACGATTGTCGAAGACGCGCCCGCCACCGTGTTCTCGCAAAAGCACGATCTTTCGAGCGGAGGACGTGCGATGGAGTTCGTGCCGCTCAATCAGCCGACCGAGCTGCCAGTGCGAAAGTCCACCGGGCTTGCGGAATTCGATCGCGCGCTGGGGGGAGGGCTTGTCCCCGGTTCGGCAGTGCTGATGGGCGGCGATCCGGGTATTGGAAAGTCGACCCTGTTGCTCCAGACTGCAGCGACGATTGCTCGCGGTGGCAACGATGTGGTCTATGTCAGCGGGGAAGAGGCTGCCGGACAGGTCCGCTTGCGCGCATCACGGCTCGGCATTGTCGATGCGCCGATCCGCCTGGCTTCCGAGACATCGGTTCGTGATATTCTGACGACGCTGGGCAAAGGCGATCCGCCTGCTCTGCTCGTGATCGATTCGATCCAGACCATGCATTCGGACACGATCGAAGGGGCGCCCGGCACGGTCAGTCAGGTGCGCGGCTGCGCACTCGAACTGATCCGCTACGCAAAGGAGCACGGGACCGCGCTGTTCCTGGTCGGTCACGTCACCAAGGACGGCAATATCGCCGGGCCGCGTGTGCTGGAACACATGGTCGATGTGGTCATGAGTTTCGAAGGCGAACGCAGCCATCAATATCGCATTCTGCGCGCGCTCAAGAACAGGTTCGGCGCAGTGGACGAGATCGGCGTATTCTCGATGGAGACCGAGGGGCTGGAAGAGGTGGCGAACCCTTCGATGCTGTTTCTGTCGGGACGCGATCAACCACTGGCCGGAAGCGCCGTCTTCCCCGCATTGGAAGGCACGCGGCCCGTCCTCGTGGAAATCCAGGCGCTGATCGTGCGGTTGCAATCGGGCGCGACGCCGCGCCGCGCTGTTGTCGGGTGGGATAATGGCAGGCTTGCCATGCTTCTGGCAGTGCTCGAGTCGCGGTGCGGCCTGAATTTCAGCTCGGCCGAGGTGTATCTCAACATTGCCGGTGGCTATCGGCTGAGCGATCCCGCCGCCGATCTGGCGGTCGCGGCGGCGCTCATGTCGGCGCTGGCCGATCGTCCGCTGCCCGACAAATCGGTGTTTTTCGGCGAAGTGTCGCTCGCAGGAGAGATTCGCCCGGTGGCTCATTCCGACCTGAGGGTGCGCGAGTCGGGCAAACTAGGCTTTATTCGCGGCTACGGTCCGTCCGATACAAAGACCAATTCGTCGAAGCTCGATTATCGCGGATTAGGACAACTCACGAACCTCGTTGACCACGTGATGGGGAGCGAATAACTGACGCGGCCATGACAGGGTTCGACATTATCGTTCTCATCATCGTGGGGGTGGCCGCGATCGGGGGATTCATGCGGGGTCTCGTGCAGGAGGTATTGTCGCTGGCAGCGTGGATCCTTGCAGCCTTCGCGATCTGTTATCTGCACTCACCGCTCACCGAGGCACTCGGAGATTTTTACAGTGGAGAGGTCACCACGGCGCTTTTCGCATTCGTGTTGCTGCTGCTGATCCCCTATGCCGCGATGAAGGTGATCGCCAACAATGCGGGCGAAGCATCGCGCAATTCGATTCTGGGGCCGATTGACAGGATTCTCGGATTTGGTTTCGGCGCGGTCAAGGGATCGCTGATTGTGATTTTCGCGTTCTCGGTTCTAGCGCTCGGGTTCGATACGGTCTGGGGCTACAAGGGCCGCCCGACCTGGATTACAACCGCGCGCACATATCCGGCAGCGGACGCGTTCTCGCGGCAGTTGGTTGGTCTCATTGCCGAAAGACGCGCCGAGTTGCGCGGTGAAGCCGAGGCTGCAGACGCCGCAAACGCCGATACCGAATGAGCGCTGATACCGCTCCATCCACGCCGAAACTCTACTCCCCACGATTGCTCGCGCTGTCTGCCGAACTTGCGAATTTCCCGTTCGACGAAACGCTGCCACTGGTCAGCGAAGCTCGCTCACGCACATGTGGCAGCACCATAACGCTGGGCATTGCGATCGATAATCGGGGCGCTGTGAGCCGGATCGGAATGCAGGTTGCAGCCTGTGCCGTTGGGCAGAGTTCGGCAGCGATCCTGGCACGCGGCATAGATGGCGTGGACGAAGCAGCTCTAAACGGCACCGTCGAGGCGATAAATGCGTGGTTGAAAGGTAGTGGCGACATGCCCGAATGGCCTGAATTCGATGCGCTGGCAGCGGCACGGTCGCACCCCGGTCGACACGGCGCACTGCTGTTGCCGTGGAAGGCTGCGATGCAGGCGCTTTCATCACAGTCGCCCTCCGGCTAGGACGCAGACTTGGCCTAAAGCAGAGACTGCGGGTGCGCAGCGAGGAAACAGGGGCAGATGGCAGAAGCAACGGCGGATTCATCAGCGCTCGCGGCGCGCGAACCCAGCGACAAGGAAATTCGTCTTGTGATCGGCGCGAGCAGCGCGGGCACCATCTTCGAATGGTACGATTTCTTCATCTACGGAACGCTGGCCTACATTCTGAAGGACGCGTTTTACGACGTCGATAACGATACTCTCGGCCTGTTGCTGGTGTGGTCAACATTCGCGGTCGGCTTTGCATTTCGGCCGATTGGCGCGATCCTGTTCGGATTCCTTGGCGATCAATTAGGGCGGAAATACACCTTCCTTGTCACAGTCACTCTGATGGGCATCGCCACCGCCGGGGTCGGCTTTATCCCCACGGTGGAGACTATCGGGATCGCCGCGCCGATCATCGTGATCTTGCTACGGGTGATACAGGGCCTGGCGCTGGGCGGGGAGTATGGCGGTGCAGCCATCTATGTCGCGGAGCATGCTCCGCCGGAAAAGCGCGGATTTTATACCAGCTTCATCCAGGCGAGTGTGGCCGGGGGCTTTGTGTTGTCGATCATAGTGGTGCTCTCCTGCCGCTTCCTCATCCCCGAAGATGACTTTGTGGCATGGGGCTGGCGCATTCCGTTTCTGCTGTCGATTATCCTTCTGATAATCTCGCTCTGGATGCGGTTGATGCTTTCGGAGAGCCCGGTGTTTCAGGCAATGAAGGAAGCGGGTGAAACGGCGAAAAACCCATTCGTCGAAAGCTTCACCTATCCCGGCAATAAGAAGCGCATCTTCGTCGCGCTGTTCGGCATTACCGGCATCCTGACGACAATCTGGTACACCGCGTTCTTTTCCGGGATGAGCTTTCTGCGCGGGCCGATGCATGTCGAGGATCTGACCGTGGAGATCATCCTGCTGATCGCCGGGTCGATCTCGATGACGTTCTACCTGATTGTCGGCAAATGGTCGGACAAGGTCGGGCGCAAGAAACCCATTATCGTTGGAGCGGTCGCGACGCTGTTTCTGCTGTTCCCGGCATTCTGGGGCCTTGGCAGCCTCGCCAACCCGGGACTTGAAGAGGCCGCTCGCGAGACGCCGATCACTGTGGCCGGACCGGAATGTGTAACCGATCCTTTCGCTGATTTGTTCGATCGGGAGCAAACCGATTGCGGCAAGATATTGGAAACGCTCACGGCTTCCGGCGTGCCTTATACGCTCACCGAAGGCGGAGATCTTCAGCTCACTGCGGGCGGTGACGATATCGCGATCAATCCTGAATGGTTCGCCAGCGGTGCAGCTAGGACGAACGGCATCCGTTCAGCGCTCTCCACCTATGGCTACGATTTTTCCAAGCAGCAGCCTTCCACCGCCAACATTATCGGCATCATTGCGATCCTGCTGGGCTTGGGGATGCTGTCCGCGCTCACCTATGGCTCAGTCGCGGCGCTCCTTTCAGAGATGTTCCCGCCCAAAATCCGCTATTCATCGATGTCGATCCCGTATCACATCGGCGCTGGCTATTTGGGCGGGTTCCTGCCGCTGATCGCGGGCGTGATCGTGGCGAGTACCGGCAATATCTATTCGGGTCTCTGGTACACCTGGGTCGTGGTTGCATTCGGGATTGCGGTCGCATGGTGGGGCATTCCCGATGGCCCACCGCGAGACTTTGCAGACGATGCTGCCTGAAGCACCGCCGCCAACGCTTCGTCTGACGGTCGATACTGACGCACTGGCGCACAATTGGCGCGCTCTGGATAAGCTATCCGGAGCGGCTGAGGCAGGCGCGGCGATCAAGGCGGATTGTTACGGTCTTGGGATCGACACATGCCTTCCGGTGCTTCGCGATGCCGGAGCGGCGCAGTTCTTCGTTGCGCATTGGGGTGAGGTTTCGGCCGCTGCACGCCACGTCCCGGCGGAACAGATCGCGGTGCTGCATGGTGCGCTGAACAGGTCTGAGGCCGACTACGCACGTGCGTCGGGAGCGATCCCGGTGATCAATTCAGTGAAGCAGGCGGAGCTTTGGACGTCGACCGGTGGCGGGCCATGTCATGTCATGGTCGATACCGGGATTAACCGGCTTGGCCTCGCGCGTTCAGAGCTTTCGAACCCAAGGGTTCAAGCGCTCGATGTAGATGTCCTGATGTCGCATCTCGCCTGTGCTGACGAAAACAGCGCGATGAACGAAAGCCAGCTGACGGAGTTTCTCGAGGCTGCGCAATCTGTCAGGCATCGAAAGCTCAGCCTGGCTAACAGCGCCGGGATTGCCTTGGGCAAAGACTACGCCTTCGATCTCACCCGCCCTGGCCTGGCCCTTTACGGCGGAGTGCCGCGTGCGGGGATGGCGCAGAGCGTTCGACAGGTTGCCCATATCGAGGCGGCGATCATCCAGTGCCGCACACTCAAGGCCGGAGATAAGGTCGGCTACAATGCGACGTTTACGGCACGCGGGCCGATGCGGGTTGCGACCGTTTCGCTAGGCTATGCCGATGGGTTTCTGCGTTCATGGGCTGGCAAGGGGGCTCTCAGCTTTGAGGGTGAGCGCCTGCCGCTGCTGGGCCGAGTCTCGATGGATATGATCGTCGTGGATCTCGCTAAAGCACCCGATCTGCGCGAAGGCGATTGGCTGGATGTGCCGTATGATTTGCCGGTTGCTGCGCAGCAAAGCGCTCTAACTCAATATGAATTGCTGACTGTTCTCGGCCAGCGCCTTAAGTAGCTCGATCGGCGTTGTTGCACTGCACATTGTGCAAGTGCTAAGCTATCGCCAGCACTTGGGGTAGAGTAATCATGGCGAGAAAATCAAAAGCGTCGCACGGCGATAATCCGGACGATGCGATCATCATCAAGAAGTACGCCAACCGGCGTCTCTACAACACCAGCTCATCAAGCTACATCACGCTCGATGACCTTGCGAAGATGGTGCGCGACAATGTCGAATTTCAGGTGCTCGATGCCAAGTCTGGCGATGACATCACACATTCGATCCTGACCCAGATCATCATGGACGAGGAATCGAGCGGCGGGCAGCAGATGCTCCCGGTCAGTTTTCTGCGTCAGTTGATCGGTATGTATGGCAATTCGATGCAGTCAATGATGCCGTCCTATCTCGAAGCCAGCATGGCCAATTTCCGCGAGAACCAGTCGAAGATCCGCGAAGCTTTTGAGAAGGGCGTCTCCGGCGGACCGTTGGCTGCGCTGCATGAGACGAACATGGCGATGATGCGCGCTGCAGCGACGGCTTTCATTCCTGGCTCCTCCGGTAAATCGGCATCCAAGCGCGACGATAGCAGCACCTCGACGGCCGGTGCTTCATCCGATGAGCTCGCCGCCATGCGCGAACAAATGGCTGCGATGCAAAAGAAGCTGGACGATCTTAGCAAATAGCGCGAGTGGGCAGGGCGTAAGCAAGCTGCTCGACCGAACGGGAAAACAAAGTGTCCAACATTCGCCACGCGCTCAATGTGAAGCGCGAAGACGACTTCGCCAAATGGTATCAGGAAGTAATCGCCGCCGCTGACATGGCCGAGGAATCGGGCGTGCGTGGATGCATGGTGATCAAGCCTTGGGGCTATGGCATCTGGGAACGGATCCAGCGCCTGATGGACGACCGGATCAAGGCCGCCGGTGTTCAGAACACCTATTTCCCGATCTTCATTCCGCTCGCCAATTTCGAGCGTGAGGCGAGCCATGTCGAGGGTTTTGCCAAGGAGATGGCGGTTGTCACCCATCACCGCCTGATCGCCGACGGGGACGGCGGGCTGATCCCCGATCCCGAGGCAAAACTCGAAGAGCCGTTGGTCGTACGCCCCACATCGGAAACGATTATCGGCGATGCGATGGCGCGCTGGGTCCAGAGCTGGCGCGACCTGCCTTTGATGCTCAATCAGTGGGGCAATGTGGTGCGCTGGGAAATGCGCACACGGATGTTCCTGCGCACGAGCGAATTCCTATGGCAGGAAGGCCATACCGCTCACGCCAATGAGACCGAAGCGAAAGCGGAAACTCACCGCGCGCTCGAAATGTATCGCGCCTGCGCTGAGGAAGACATGGCGCTGCCCGTTATCGCAGGTGAGAAGCCGGAGAATGAGCGATTCCCCGGTGCGGTAGAGACCTGGTCGATCGAAGCGATAATGCAGGATGGCAAAGCGCTTCAGGCGGGGACCTCGCATTATCTCGGCACCAATTTCTCACAGGCCGCCGGGATCACCTATCAGGATCGCGAGGGTGTACAGCAGTATTGTCATACGACCAGTTGGGGGGTGTCAACGCGGATGGTCGGCGGCGTGATCATGACCCACGGTGACGACGATGGCCTTCGCGTACCGCCGCGCATAGCACCGCACCAGATTATCATCCTTCCGATGCTGCGTGAGAAGCCCGAGGACGAGGAATTGCTGGCCTATTGCGAAGAACTGCGTGTGAAGCTCATGGACCTTTCCACCATGGGCGAAACGGTTCGGGTTTTCCTCGACAAGAGTCCCGGCAAAGCCGCAGCCAAGCGCTGGGACTGGGTGCGCAAGGGTGCACCGGTCATTCTCGAAGTTGGCCCGCGTGACATGGCCGAGGGCAAGGTTGCCAAGCTGCGCCGCGACGCTCTTTGGAATCCCGAGAACGGCAAGCCCGCATTCGAATATATCACGCGGGAGGATTTCACCGATCAGGCAAGCGCACTGCTCGAAGAAATCCAGAGCAACCTCTTCTCAGAAGCCGCCGAACGGCGCGATGCGAATATCACGCGCGGCGTCACGGAGTGGTCGCAGGTCGCCGAGCATTTCGAAAAGGGCGGCAAATATCCCGGCTGGGTCGAGGTCGAATGGTCGAAGCCGACCGGCGCGGCGCTGGAAAAGGTGGTCGAACAGCTGAAGGCTCACAAGCTCACGATCCGCAATGTCCCGCGCGACAGCGAACCGGCAAACGGTGCGTGCATCTTCACAGGTGAGCACGCGGTTGAACGCATTCTGGTCGCGCGCGCCTATTGATCTTGGTCGATGCGCGCGGCACTAACGCGTGCATGATCAAACGCCTCATGCTGCTCGCTGCGTTCGTGGCGAGCCCGCTCGCCGCACAAGACCAACCCGCTGATGAAGTGTCCGAAGAGCGCCTGCGCGCGGACATGGATAAAATCGTCAGCTTCGGCACCCGCCACACTTTGTCTTCGCAGACGGACCCGGAACGCGGCATCGGCGCGGCGGTAAACTGGGCACTTGATGAATTTCGCCGGATTGGTTCGCGCTGCGATGATTGCCTCGACGTGCAATCGGTCGAGCGTGTGATCGAACCCGACGGCAGGCGTATCCCGGAACCCACGCTGATCCGCAACGCGGTGGCGATCCAGCGCGGCTCCGAACGCCCTGATGAGGTCATCATCGTCCAGGGGCATTACGACAGCCGCGTCACCGACCCGCTAAACGGGACTGACGATGCGCCGGGTGCCAATGATGATGGTTCGGGCAGCGTGATGATCCTTGAGGCGGCGCGCATTCTTTCGCAGCGGGAATATCCTTCCACCATCATCTACGCTTTGCTGACCGGCGAAGAGCAGGGCCTCTATGGCGCGCGCATCCTCGCAGACTGGGTCGAGGAGCAGGGCATGACCGTAAAGGGCGTACTCAATAACGACATGATTGGCAGCGCCTGCGGGTCGGACGGCTATTGCGAACCGTCATATGTCCGCGTGTTCTCCGAAGGGCTGCGTGCCGATTCCACGGCGGACTTGCGAGCGCGCCAGCGCCGGTTCGGCGGAGAGAATGACAGTCCAGGGCGCAATCTGTCGCGCTGGCTCGACGATCTGGCGACCAGCGACCCGGACGGCATGCAGGTGCGGCAGATCTGGCGAACCGATCGGATGGGGCGGGGCGGTGACCAAATCCCCTTTCTGGACAAGGGCTATCCGGCCGTGCGCATCACCGTTTCGGTCGAGGATTACGAGCACCAGCATCAGGACCTGCGCACTGAAAACGGGACGACATATGGCGACACGGTCGACGAGCTGGATTTCGAGTATCTGACACGCGCTGCAAAGCTGAATGTTCGTGCGCTTGATGCTTTGGCCAATGTCCCCATGCCACCAAAGGTGACTGCCGATGCAGCGGTCAAGACTTACACCGAGCTTTCTTGGAAACCGGTGCCCGGTGCCGCGCACTACCAGGTGTTTTTTCGCCCCACGAATGCAGGAGCATGGTCCGATAACGCAATGGTGTTGGTAAGCGACGAACTTCGCGGCGGCAGGATCGGGACCGATACCTATCGCGTCAACAACGGTGCTATCTTCGATGAGATCGTATCTCGTTTTGAAGATGGTCACTTCAAATCTAAACTCGGGCGTGTGCGCGGAGATGATTGGCTGTTTGGCGTTGCCTCATGCAACGCGGACTGGGTTTGCTCGCCAGTATCAAGCGCGGTCCCCGGCGGGGCATTCGAGCCCATCGCGCAGCCCGAAGGTGACAGCGAATAGCATCGCGTCCATAGGCGCGAATAATGACAAAGAGACCAACCAAGCGCCCGGAAGGCATGCCCTCCCGCGAGCAAATCATCGAGTTCATCCAGTCCAGCGACACCCCGGCGGGCAAGCGGGAGATCGCCAAGGCCTTTGGCCTGAAAGGGCAGGAAAAGATCGCGCTTAAACGTCTGCTCAAGGACATGGCCGAAGAAGGTTTGATCGATGGCAAGAAGAGCGCCTATCATCGCATGGGTGGCGTGCCCAAGGTCACGGTTCTCCGCGTGGTCGAGGTCGAGGACGGCGAACCGATCGCGATCCCGGATAACTGGTCCGACGACGCGCCCGGCAAGCCTCCGCGCCTTACAGTCAAGGAACTAAAGGGAAAAGGCGGCAGGCGCGCACCGGCTTTGAAGCGTGGCGATCGCGTTCTTGCGCGTACCGAGGAGCGCGAGAGCGGATGGGTAGCGCACCCGATGAAGAAGCTTCCCGCCCGGACCGAAGGATTGCTCGGTGTTGTCGAGATGGACGGCGCGGGCAAGGCCTGGCTTGCGCCGGTAGATAAGCGCATCCGTCAATCAGCGAAGATCGCCGATCTGGGTGAGGCGGAAGAGGGCCAGTTGGTCCTTGCCGAGCGTGTAGGGCGCTCTGAACGCGCAGGCGTTCGCGTGACCGAGATCTATGGCGACCCGCTAGCGCCCAAGAGTTTCAGCCTGATTGCCATCGCCAAATACGGCATTCCGCAAGTCTTTCCAGAGGAGGTGATCGAGGACGCGCGCCGAGCGGCCAACCTCAAGCTCAGCGAAGACAAGCGCGAAGACCTGCGCCACCTTCCCATCGTCGCGATCGACCCCGCCGACGCGCGCGATCACGACGACGCGATCTGGGCGGAGCCGGACGGGAAGGGCGGCTTCAACGCGCTCGTCGCGATCGCCGATGTCAGCTTTTACGTCCGCCCCGGATCGGCGCTTGATCGCGAGGCGCGCAAACGCGGCAATTCGGTCTACTTTCCCGACCGCGTCGTTCCGATGCTGCCTGAAGTGCTTTCAGCAGATGTATGCTCGCTCCGCGAAAACGAAGACCGAGCCGCGATGGCGTGCCACTTGCACATCGATGGGACGGGTAAGGTTTCTAACTTCCGCTTCACCCGCGCAATCGTTCGCATCCATCATAACATCGCTTATGAAGATGCTCAGGCAGCCGTCGATAAGGGTGATCCGCCGGAATATCTTGAGAACTTGTGGGCCGCATGGCGTTTGCTCGCCGATGCGCGGGAGAAGCGTGATCCGCTCGACCTCGACTTGCCGGAACGCCGCGTAAAGCTGGATGACCAAGGCCAGATTGCCGAGATCGCCGTGCGCGAGCGGCTTGATGCGCATCGCGTTGTGGAAGACTTCATGATCGCCGCTAATGTCGCAGCAGCCAAGGCGCTCGAGGCCAAGACAGCTCCGGTGGTCTACCGGGTCCATGAACCGCCCGCGCGCGAAAAGCTGATCGCACTGCGTGATTACATGGCGACGATGGGGAAGAAGCTGGCGATGGGCCAGGTGATCACGCCCAGCCTGTTCAACCGCATGCTCAAGGATGTGACCGACGAATCCGAGAAAGCGCAGGTGATGGAGGCGGTGCTGCGCAGTCAGACGCAGGCCTATTATGGACCGGCGAATGCTGGGCACTTTGGCCTCGCGCTCGGATCGTATGCGCATTTTACATCGCCGATCCGTCGTTATGCCGATCTGCTGGTACACCGGGCGCTCGTTGATGCCTACCGTCTGGAACAGCCCAAGCCGCCGGGTTCGATGCCCCCCACAAGCGGCCTGTCGGACCGAGATCGTGACAGCTTGCAGCAGATCACCGATGCGATCAGCCAGACAGAGCGGCGGGCGATGCAGGCGGAGCGCGACACCATCGATCGTTATGTCGCGGCCTGGCTCTCCGGGCGCGTGGGCGAGACTTTCGATACGCGGATTACGGGCGTTCAGGCCTTCGGCTTCTTCGCGACAATCGTGGGGCTTGGCGGCGATGGGTTGGTTCCAGTGTCGACGCTGGGTGACGAACAATTCCGCCACGACGAAGCTTCGCAATCGCTGATCGGGGTGGATAGCGGGGCGACCTATTCGCCCGGGGACAGATTGAAACTCAAGCTTGCCGAGGCCAACGCGCTGACCGGGGCGCTGAAATTCGTTCCGGTCGATGCCGATGGCAATGCGATCGAACCTCGCGGGCAGCGCCCTGCGCCTCGGCGGAAAGGTCAGGGCGGGCCGAAAAAGGGGAAATATGCGACTGGCAGACGCGGAAGACCGGGCAATATCCGCCACCAGAGTAGCCGAAAATGATGTAACCAAACGGGTACGGCAAACGAACGGTAGTTCGTCATAGGAGGACAATATGATCATTCCCGGCCAACCCGTACCCGCCCTGAATTTGCCGCTGACCATTGGCGCTCGATACGACCTGACGAAGCAGCACCCGAAGAATTTCACACTGGTCATGTTCTATCGCGGCAAGCACTGCCCGATCTGCCGTGGCTATCTGAAGGAACTGGCCGACAAGCTCGAAGAGTTCAGCGAGCGCGGCATCAATGCCGTGGCGGCTTCCATGGACAGCAAGGAACGCGCTCAAATCGTGCACGAGAAATGGGACACCGGCGATGTCCCGCTGGCGTACGGGATGACCGAAGAAACAGCGCGGGCCTGGGGGCTCTACATCTCTGAGAAACGTGCCGATACCGATGAGCCTGATATCTTTTCCGAACCGGGCCTGTTTCTGGTCCGACCCGATGGTTCGCTCTACTTCGGCAGTGTACAGAATGCCCCGTTCACGCGCCCACCACTCGATCAGCTCCTCCAAGGCATGGATTACGTGATCGCCAACGATTATCCGACACGCGGCACTCTGACCTAAGCGGCCACGCAGCTAAGCGCCGTGATCGCTGGCTTTCTCATCATAGTCGGATGGGACGATGTAAAGCGGGCAAGGCAGATTGCCCGCAGCAGCGGAGAAATGGGTGACCAGCGGGCCGGGGTTGTTGCCCTTCGCCGCTCCAAGGATCAGCGCGGCGACCTCGTCGTGCTCGCCCAGAAACTCGGTCACGATTTTCTGGCTGTTGCCGATCTTGACCGAGATGGTCGGCATCAGCCCGCTCTCCGCCAGAAGATTGCCCGCGACTCCATGCGCGAGCATTTCCGCCCGATCATGCGCTTCCTGTTCGATGGTCGCCTGTACCGCGCCAAATGCGCTGACGTTCTGCTGTGGAACGAGCGCAAGAATATGAACCGCGCCATCGACCGCGACCGCCCTGCGCGCCGCATATCTCAGCGCAGCGCGTGCTTCTTCGGTTTCATCCATGACGACCAGAAAGGTGCGCATTCGCCCATCTCGCGACTTACGCAGCCTGTGTCAAATCGCCCTGTCGAAATCGATCAAAGCAAAGCCTTGCCCCGCCAAGGCGAATTCGCCACATCAACATCTCAGTGATCTGAACGGAGTCTCATCGAACCATGCCCATTGAAATCAAGATGCCGGCGCTGTCTCCGACAATGGAGGAGGGCACGCTCGCGAAATGGCTGGTGAAAGTCGGCGATGAAGTCCGCTCCGGGGATATCATGGCCGAGATCGAGACTGACAAGGCAACCATGGAATTCGAAGCCGTGGACGAAGGCACGATCGCCGTCGTTCTGGTGGACGAGGGCACAGAGAATGTAGCCGTGGGTGAAGTGATCGCGGTGCTCGCGGAGGATGGCGAAGAGGTCGGCGATGTCGGCGCACCGGACAAGGACACGGCCCCCACTCCGTCCCCCGCAGCCGCGGCGAAGGAAGGCCCCGCGGCAACTCCGACAGCACGCAAGCTTGCCGAGGCGAATGGTGTCGATCTGAACACCGTTGATGGCAGCGGTCCGAAAGGCAAAATCACCAAAGACGATGTCGAGGCCGCGATCGGCGACAACAAAACCGCTTCCGGGCAGGAACCCGCACCGGCTGCCTCGTCGGCTCCTGCTCCGAGCGCGGCATCGTCGGGTGACCGCATCATCGCATCACCGCTCGCCAAACGCATCGCAGAACAAAAGGGTGTGGATCTCGCCGCCGTTACAGGGAGCGGCCCCAATGGACGGATCGTGAAGGCTGATGTTGAAGGCTTCGAGCCGTCGTTAGCCGCGCCTGCGCCTTCCACCTCGACACCAGCACCTGCTCCGGCGCCTACCCCTTCGATGGCAGTCGAGGACGGCGGCGCTCCGTTCGAGGAGATCAAGCTCAACAATGTGCGCAAGGTCATTGCGCGCCGCCTGACCGAAGCGAAGCAGACCGTTCCCCACATTTACCTCACGGTCGATGTGCGGCTTGATGCGCTTTTGAAACTGCGTAAGGAGGTCAACGCGTCGCTCGAAGCGGATGGGGTGAAGCTTTCGGTCAACGACCTGATTATCAAAGCGCTCGCCCGCGCACTCCAGCGAGAGCCGCAATGCAATGTCAGCTTCCAGGGCGACGTGATGCATCAATATTCGCGGCAGGATATCTCAGTCGCGGTCGCAGCGCCTTCGGGCCTGATTACGCCGATCATCCGCGATGCTGGACGCAAGGGGCTCGCGGAGATATCCACCGAGATGAAAGAACTCGCGGGCAAGGCGCGTGATGGCAAGTTGCAGCCGCATGAGTATCAGGGCGGCACCGCTTCGCTGTCCAATCTCGGAATGTTCGGCACGAAGCAGTTCGACGCCGTCATCAATCCGCCGCAGGCGATGATCCTGGCGGTCGGTGCAGGCGAGCAACGACCGCATGTGGTCGATGGCGCTCTGCAAATCGCCACTGTGATGAGCGCAACAGGCAGTTTCGATCACCGTGCGATCGATGGAGTGGACGGTGCGAAACTGCTCGACCAGTTCCGCTCGCTGATCGAGAACCCGATGGGGCTGGTGGTTTGAACCTAACGCTTATCGGCAAAGCTCTTCTCATCGCGTTCGCTGCGGCGGTCGCCGCCTGGCTGCCGATGGCTGCTCTGCTTACGATCGATACCGAATGGGCTCTCAAGGCTCCTTACGGACTCAAACTCTTCCAGATCGCCTTGTTAGGCAGCTTTGCTATCGGACTTCCGGTCGCGCTCATGATCTATGCGCTGGCTGGCCGGAGCCTCGCGGCAATGCCCTCGACGATATTTCTTATCGGGCTTACTTCGGGGCTGGTTCTGATCGTCACCAGTTTCTTCGTGGCCGGAGAGATTGGTGTGCTGTTTCTCGGCATGCCGAGCTTCTTCGCCGCGAACACGTTTGCGGTCCTGGGCTGGTTCTTTGTCATCCGGCCAATGCGGAACGCTGAGAGTGCTTAGATACTGTCCCCATGATGGGCTTAATACTGTCCTACACGCAGCACATCCGCGATCGTCTCCTGATGGTTTGCTGCCGTCTTTTCATTCAATCAGCTCGCAAATGCGGGATGTTGATGGGGCACAGAACTTTCGCCTCATGACAGTGTCTCATGTGTCTCCAACACAACCAGTATCAGGAAGGGTTAGCTAGCTATGTCAGCCAACTACGACGTAATCGTGCTCGGCTCGGGACCGGGCGGCTATGTTGCCGCGATCCGTTGCGCACAACTCGGGCTGAAAACGGCGATCGTCGAGCGCGAGAACCTTGGTGGCATCTGTCTCAACTGGGGCTGCATACCCACAAAGGCAATGCTGCGGTCGGCAGAGATCTATCATTACATGCAAAATGCCAAGGATTATGGTCTTGTTGCCAAGGGCATAGAGGCCGACCTTGATGCGATTGTTAAGCGTAGCCGCGGGGTCGCAAAGCAGCTGAGCCAGGGCATCAGTCACCTGATGAAAAAGAACAAGATTACGGTGCATATGGGTGAGGGCACGCTGACCGGCGCGACATCGCTGACCGTCAAGGGTGAAGAGGGCGAAGAGCAGCTCACTGCCAAGCATATCATCGTTGCCACCGGCGCGCGTGCCCGCGATCTCCCGTTCGCCCCTGCCGATGGAAAGCGCGTATGGACCTATCGCCACGCGATGGTTCCGCCGGAAATGCCGAGCAAACTGCTGGTGATCGGCTCTGGCGCCATCGGGATCGAGTTTGCTAGCTTTTACAATGATATGGGTGTCGATGTTACAGTCGTTGAAATGCTCGACCGGGTCGTTCCCGTAGAGGATCACGACATCTCCGCATTCCTCGAAAAATCGCTCAAGAAGCAGGGCATCAATGTGATGACCGGTGCGGGCGTCGAAGATTTGAAGGTCGGGGCGAAAGGCGTAACGGCAACAATCAAGGACAAGGCAGGCAAATCGGCCACCACCGAATTCAGCCATGCCATCGTCGCCATCGGTATCCAGCCCAACACGGAGAGCATCGGCATAGACAAACTGGCCGAAATGGATCGCGGCTTTATCCAGATAGACCCCTACGGCCGCACCAAGACCAAGGGTCTATGGGCGATTGGCGACTGTACTCCCGGCCCGTGGCTCGCGCATAAGGCCAGTCACGAGGGTGTGACCTGTGCCGAAGCTATCGCTCAGGAGATGGGGAACGCAGAGGTCCACCCGCATCCGCTCGATCGCAATGCGATCCCCGGCTGCACCTATTGCCACCCGCAGGTCGCGAGCGTCGGTATGACGGAGGCGGCGGCCAAGGAGGCCGGCAAGGAAATCAAGGTCGGCAGTTTCCCCTTCATCGGCAACGGCAAGGCCATCGCATTGGGCGAGGCCGAGGGGATGATCAAGACGGTGTTCGACGCCGCGACCGGCGAGCTGCTCGGCGCGCATATGGTTGGTGCAGAGGTGACCGAACTGATCCAGGGCTACACCGTGGGCAAAGTGCTTGAGACCACCGAAGCGGAACTGATGCAAACCGTATTCCCGCACCCGACGCTGTCGGAAATGATGCATGAAAGCGTGCTCGACGCGTATGGGCGTGCGATCCATTTCTGATCGGCGCGCGCGATATGTCGCAAATGGACAATCCAGCGCGGCCGCACAGAGTTATCATCGCATCTTAGCTGGCTATTGATAGCAGAGAGCTCCGCGCAGTCCGTTAGGAGACAGATCCATCAAATGCCTGCCATTGAGGAGGGTAAGATGAGATTTGAGACGTATCTTCGCAGAGTGGGCCAAGTCTATTTCGAGGCAGCCAAGTCTGACTTTCACCCCAATTTGTTGCGGCGAATGGGCGGCGTTTTCAAACTGGCAGGTGATGATGCCGAGCGTGTAAGGGTGGATCATAACAGTGTGTTAGGCCTCCAACGCCGCACGCAGGATCGCTGGACAGCGGCTCGGGTGGGGTGGAACCGTCACGCACAAGCGATGCGTAATGATCTGAGCCGCGGACAGACGCCGACGCAGGCTGTGTGGTCCCACTTCCAGCGGAGCAACACTTCTCCACCCACACCCGCGCAAGTCCAGGAAATGCTTCAGCCCGATATGATAAGTGGCGGTCGCCAAGTGTCCCGTTGGATGGTACCCACAATCCAGTTCAGGGACCGTTTCAACCGTGGAAGCGGCGTAATGCGCGATACGTTCGGCGCCCTCACCACCATGGGCGTCTTGATTGCGACTGCATCGGACTGGCAGAACGCCACCCCCGCCGAATGGGATCGCGCTCTCAACGCTGGCGAGGTCGGTGTAGCGATCGGACAAATGGCTGGTGCTCACGCCGATGCGCGTCAGGTCAGAGCTGATACGCGGCATACGACATCAATGCCCACGCATTAGAAATGCTTGAATAGAAAGCTCATTTTCGCCAATTTGCGAACGCTCGACTGCCTAGCTGAAGCTTCAAAAAAGGTGATCTCACGGATTTTGTGGGTTTATCCAGTCGGTCTGGGCCGCAAACTCACGTCCGAAACTAATCAAGCAGCGCATGTAGCGTGGCTGGAACTCGATCGGGTCGCCATTGGCGATATCCTCATCGCGCCAGGCATCGCATGTCTTCGCGCCGCCACCAAATGCTCCATCAAGATCGCTGACATGCGCATCGGCTGCGGCGCGGTTCAATCTGATAACGCGCGCGGGATTTGCTCCTGGCCGGTCGAGTATCCGCGCTCGGTCAATCGACAATCTCGTGACCTGTTCGGTAAGAATCGCGACACTGCGCTCTGCCAGGAACAGAAAGTTCCAATCGATGTGCTTCCCCTTAAGCGCGAGAAAAGGACCATCGCCCACGCACTCCGCCGCATCATCCTTTCCACAGACAGAACTGAACTCGGCCTCTCCATTGATCAAGACATAAACATTGGGAAGTTCAAGAGGTGTGGCACTGATTATATTACCATTTTGATCTAACTCATTGCTCACATCCTCGGCAAAGACTGCGAATTTAGCGCCTCCGTCGATATACATGCGATTGTCGATGAAGACGGGTTGGGCGGCTCCTGGGACCGCCGATGAAGCCACCAGCGCCTCGATATAGCAATCCTTAAGCCGTCTGCTTTCCTCGACATCGCTCGTTTGGGTGATGCGGTGTGCAAGCTCGCTCATATCGAAAGCGATCGCGCGTCCGGCATCGACATCCGTAGCACCCACGTAAAGGCGCCGACCTTTAACGTAGCGGGCAGCAACCTCTGCCAGCACGTCAGGCGTCAGTAATGTATCGATGCGTCCCCGCAGAGGCACGAGATCGGAGAATGCCCCGTCACCTAGGGCCGCGAGGATCACTTTGGTCGACAGCCCATCGCGGATGTCCGCGCCGTTAAACTCGGTTTCGAGGAGGTCGGATTCTTGCTCGATTGCATAGCCTTGCACCATACCAGCCGGGCGGTCGATGAAGGCAAACGTGCTTTGTAGCGCGCCTGTGCTGATTCCGGTTACAACGCTGAAGTCGGGTAGGGAACCGCCGGCACGCTTCTGCCATTCGTCGAGGAAACCTGCACCAAACGCCCCATCCTGGCTTCCGCCTGAGAGAAACAGCAGATCGCCAGCGCCGGTGCCCAGCGCGGTTGCAACCGACCGGCCATAAGATCCATCCGCAATCGGATTTTGTGACGCAGTGTCCACAGCAGGAGATGTGTCCGGCAGCTCGACATCGAGAGAGAACCGTTTGATATCGCAAAACGCACCTTGCGGAACTTCTGGGGGCGCCTCTTGTGTGATGAAATTCTCGACCAGGCCCGCGCAGCCGCCGAGACCAAAGAGTGCGACAATCGCGATCAACCTGTTCACAAGACAATCCCCCACCGCTGATAAATCACCTTACCATTTGGGCAAAGCCATTGCAAAACAACGGACTAAATCCGTTCGCTAAGTTGACTTAACCCGGCGGCCCATCGATCGCCTGCATGGTCAACGCTGCCGTTCGTTATTGCTGAGAAGTGGATTGAAACGGCGGCACTTTTCCAGGGTCACCAATTCTGGTGGCACAGGTCTGGTATCAACTAACCCCGTGAATTGAGCGGCGGGCTCAGGCCAAAAGTGACGTCACTTTCGTGCCCGAATCACCTGACGTCAAAATCGTCTGCTGAACGACAGCAAGATCGCACTTGCACTCGTTAACTGCGGGAATTTTGAAAGATTTATCGGATGCCACGAGTTCTGGCTCGTTTACCTGGAGTTAACTCATGTAAACGCGAGCATCCGCGCATTTACATCATTACCCCTAGTTTCTCGGGGCATTCGGGAGGGCGGCGAACTTGTTAAGAATTTAACCATTCCGATGAACTGCCTACAAATCCGTCCCGGCTAATTGGGGCTCACTGACGAACGTAAATCAGCGTTCAAACAGAAGTTAGGTGAGACCAATGACGAAGAGTTTCTCAATCGGAGCGGCTGGCATCGCAATCGCCATGTCGCTCGTGGGAACAGCTCAGGCACAGAACGTTGCGGAGGCGCAGGGGGCGCCGACCGCGGTCGATAACGTCGTGACTAGCGCATTCGCATCACAATCCGTACCCGAGACCGCGATGGATCTGTCGATGTACCCGACAGACCTATTGGCCGCCGATCTTGATGCGCAGCTCACGCAAGTTGCCGCGCCGGTCGTGCCTATGGCTTTGGACTCCACTGGTGTCGTCACACCGAAATCGATTGACCCATTCTATGGAAACATCAATCCATTCTACGGGAATATCAATCCGCTCTACGGTGATATCAACGCATTCTGGGGCAACATCAATCCCTTCTATGGCGACATCAACGCGTTCTGGGGCAACATCAATCCGTTCTACGGAAACATCAGTCCGTTCTATGGCGATATCAACGCATTCTGGGGCGACATCGACGCGTTCTATGGCGACATCAGCGCCTTCGATGCGGCGCATTTGAGCGCGTTAGGCGATTTCTGGCAGACATCTGGCGCACAGGTTGAAACGGTCGAGGGGCTGTTCAACAAGATTCAACGCGACGCCAATGGCGTAATTATCCGGGACGGAACACCAAACAATGTCGTTGCAGCGCTTGGCGTGCTGATCGATCAAGGCGAAGCCCAGTTCGGCGCGGCCTATACCGCGAAGACGGGCAAGTCCTTCGATGCCTTCGTCAGCGAAGTCTTTGGCCGCCACGGGATCGATCCAACCAACAAATACACGCTTGAGAACAAGACTGCCTCAGAGCGCGCCGCGCTTTATCTCGACTGGCACGACAGCCTGAACCAGTATTCGGGCGTTGACGCGGTCGATCACTGGATGGCTGCGATCAACTGGACGCCGTCGGTGACGCACATTCAGGGCGAGGGCAAGGACACGATCATCGGCATCGTCGATGGCAGCTTCTCCGCCGATGCCGATCTCGGCAACAATATCATCTGGTCGGGAGGCCACGCCAATGAACTGCACGGCCACGGCGCGGGCGTAGCCAGCCTGATTGCGGGAGCGCACGATGGCGAAGGCGTGATGGGTATCGCGCCAGAGGTCAAGATTGCGACCTATAACCCCTTCGATTCCGACGGAACGTCCAGCTGGGATGCCGTGGGAGACGCGATCGTCGCTTTGAAGGGGGTCAACCAATACGCAAATGGTGGTCTTGCAAACGCCAGCATCATCAACCTCTCGCTAGGCGAGAGCGGATGGGTGTTCTCCGATGGTCTGGCCCAAACCCTTGCTCGCAGCGATGTGGACCAGTTCCATAAGGACACGGTGTTCGTGATCGCCGCCGGTAATGATGGCGTGACACAGACTGTGGACGTTGAGTTCGCCAACGCTAACGACGTTGCCGCGATTTTTGTCGGCTCGATCAATCCGCTCGGCGAAATCTCCTCGTTTTCCAACCGGCCGGGCGATGCATGTCTGACTGCGAATGGCGCGTGCGCCAGCGGAAACATGCTGAAAGATCGCTTCATCGTGGCTCCAGGAGAATTGATCCTGGTGTCCGATGGCCAAGGAGGTGTCGTCCGTCGTTCTGGCACATCTTTCGCGGCTCCGCTCGTATCAGGCGCGATCTCGCTGTTGCATGATCGCTGGGAATGGCTGGCGAAGCATCCCGAGGAAACCGCTGACATTATTCTGCGTTCTGCTCGCGATCTCGGTGCGCCTGGGGTTGACGAAGTATATGGTCATGGACTGCTCGACGTCGTTGCTTCGCAGTCGCCACTCAACTTCAATGAACTCACCTATCGCTCTTACCAGCGCGTTGGTGGTTTCTGGAAGCCGAGCCGCGTCTCGGTTACCGAACTGCTCGGTGCAGGCATCCCTGAATGGTGGGAAACTGAAGACGTGTTCTTCACGATGTTCGAGCAGATCGGCAACACCGAACGCGACTTCATCGTCCCGGTGTCGGAGTTCACTTTTGGCAAGAGCACAAACGCTCTTGGTCGCGGGTTTGAGCGCTTGCAGGATTTCGTCAACCAACGCTTCGCTCGCTGGATCAACAGCAATGGCAGCGACTCCAACGGCGATGGCCTGCCAGGCTTTACCGAAGTGCGTTCCAACGGCGGAAAGCTGAACGGCGAATGGTCGCTTCGTTATGACGCGATCATGCCGGGTGTTTCGCAGGAAGGAACCTGGCGTCCTACCCACGGGGCCGCGACCCTGACTAATCCCAAAGGCAACATGTCGTTCACCATGGGCCATGGGCAGGGCGCGATGGCGCTGACCGGTTACCGCTTCGGCGTCATGAGCGATCATGATCCGTTCACTGGGGGCGTAAACCCGGTTTTAGGGTTCGCCTCGGGCGAGGTATTCGCTGCGGCGAGCTACGAAGTCATGCCCGGCACATCCCTGCGGGTTGGCTATAGCGAGAACCGTGAACAGTGGAATGAAGTTGGCGGAGTGACCGCTGAACAGCTTCTCACCCGCCGTGAGCTCGGCGCTCGCCCGGCAACCGCAATGACGATCGACTTCGAACAGAAGGTCAGCGACGCGGTGTCGGTCAATGCGCAGTACACGCAGCTGCGCGAAGACAACGCCCTGTTGGGAACACAGACCTCCGCCATTGCCTTGCTGGGCGCAGGTTCCAGCACCGAAGCGATGACAGTATCGGCAACTGTCGAAGTCGGCGGCGGGCTTACCTTCGATCTCTCGGCAACCGGCGCCCGCACCGAGACCGCTGACGGTCAACTGCTGACCAATGCTGGCAGCATCTGGAGTTCAGCCGGTCAGTTCACTGCCACGAAGCGAGGACTTTTCTCCGGCAACGACATGCTGCGTATATCGGTCGCTCAACCGCTTCAGGTCGAACAGGGCCAGCTTCAACTGCGCAGCGACCAGATTATCGATCGGGCGACCGGTGAGACTGCTGCGGTAACCCAAACTTTCGGCATCGGCACACGGCGTCGCGTCACTGGTGAGGCAGTTTATGCAATGCCGTTAACCACTTCTTCCGAGTTTGGAGTGTTTGGTAGGTATGTCAGCGCCGGAGACGCCGGCGATGAACAGAATTACGTCGTGGGCGGCAACTTCAGCCTCCGTTTCTAAGGGTTTCTACATACACTTGTGAGTATAGTCTGTGCTCACCGGCAGCGAACACAGGGGGAGTGATATGCTGAAAGGGGTATATAAGCGACTATCGTTGCTGACCGTGTCTCTTTCGATTGCGGCTGCTTCTCCTGCATACGCAGACAGCCATCCCCAATCGGCCGAGTTCGAAGAAACCATCGCCGAAGCGAAATCGTTGATGATGGCGGATTCGGCCGCGGCGCTTGAGCTTGCTCGCGAGGCAGAAGCACTTGTTACCGACGATTCGGTCGCGGCCCAGAAATCACGCGTGACGGCTCAATGGCTCGAAGGTGAAGCGCTGATGCGCCTCAACCGCTCCGATGAAGCGGGCGCAATCATCGAAACAGCGCTGAAGACCGCAGCGGCAGAGTTTCCCGAAGACAAACTTCACGCCGACCTGCTGCGCTCGCAAGCCTCATTTAAAGCTGGGGCTGGGGAATATGGCGAAGCACTGAATGCGTTTCTTTCTGCCCATAGGCGTTACAAGGCGCTGGGAGAGGATCGCAGCCGAGCGATTGTCTTGCAGAATATCGGATCTCTGTATTCCGATGCGCGCGATTACGAACGGGTGCTGCGCTATTACCGCCAGGCGAATGATGCTTATCCCGAGGATAACGCGCTCGCCCTGTCCGCGCACAACAACACGGGTAACGCGCTCAAGGAACTGAAACGGCTCGATGAAGCCGAAGAGGAATTTCGATCGGCTTTGGCGGTTGCGGGAAAAATGGAAAGCCCGTTGCTTGAAGCGCGGATCTTGACCAACATTGCCTCGACCCAATATCTCAACGGCGAATATTCCGCTGCTGAAGACACGGTGTTGCGCGGCCTGAAGATCGCCTATGGCGATGCGCCAGAATGGGGGCCGTTTCTCTATGGGGTCCGGGCCCAGATCGAGCTTGCGCGTGGCAATCTCGGCCGGGCAGAGATGTACATCGCCCGAACATTCGACGGCGAAAACCTCGCGGAGACATCACCGTTCTTCCGGGATTTCCACGACACTGCCCACAAAGTGTATTCCGGGCGCAGCGAGCACAAGCTAGCGGCTGAGCATCTCGCCGCATTTCACCGGATTGATGGTCAGGCGCGCGAGCTTTCGGCGACCGCCAACAATGCCCTGCTCGGTGCCCGTTTCGACGCAGCCAATCGCGAACTGCGCATATCGAAGCTTTCGGCTGAAAAGGCTGCTAACGAAGCCCGCCTAAGCAGCGCTCAGAACCAGGTGATTTTGCTGACTTCGCTGATCGCGCTTGTCATCGGTGCATTCGCGATCGCACTGCTGGTTCTGAGAACTGTAAGTCGCAGTCGCGCAGCTATCAGTGCCGCGAACGAGAAACTGACTTATGTGACTCAGCATGACGGACTGACGGGGTTGTACTCACGCGACCACTTCCGCACATTGCTGGAAGAGGTTGCCAAAACCTGTGCGAAGACCGGCAAGCAAGCGATGCTGATGTTTATCGATCTCGATCGGTTCAAGCAGGTCAATGACATTTACGGGCACGCGGTAGGCGACAAATTGTTGGCTGAGATTGGCGACCGCTTCCGCAGTGCAGCGGGCGACCAAGCCGTTATTGGACGCCTCGGTGGGGACGAGTTCGGACTGCTCTTGCCGCCCGGAACCGAGCACGGCGATGCGGTGCGTGTTGCATCGAAGATCATAGCTCGTGTCAGCGAAATCTACCAGATCGATGGGTTCGAACTCACGGTTGGAGCGTCAATCGGCCTTACCCAGATTGCAGATGACACGTCGACAAGCGTGCACATGACCAACGCCGACCTGGCGCTCTATGAAGCAAAGCATCGCGGTCGCGGCGTATGTGTATCTTATGAGCAGGCCATGCGTGACAAGCTGGAGGATCGCTCGAGCCTTGAGAACGATTTGGCTGCGGCTCTTGAGAACGGTCAGCTGTCGATTAATTATCAGCCGATCATTACCGGAGCAGACAGGCATGTAATGGGGCACGAGGCGCTAATGCGCTGGACGCACCCGGAGCGTGGCGTGGTTCCTCCAAGCGTTTTCATCCCGGTCGCCGAAGAAGCCATGCTTATCGAGCAATTAGGTGCCTGGATGTTGCGATCTGCGTGCACGGAAGCCACGAATTGGCCGGAAGACATCAAGCTGACGGTCAATGTCTCAACCTTGCAGCTTTCAAACAACGCGTTTCTAAGCACCGTAATCGAGGCCTTGGCCACAAGTGGCCTGTCGCCCGACCGGCTCATCCTTGAACTGACCGAATCGCTTATCCTGGAAATGGATTCCGAGCTCGAAAGGTTACTCGAAAGCTTGAAGAGCCTGGGTGTCTCCTTCGCCCTAGATGATTTTGGTCGCGGTTACTCCTCGCTGAATTACATCGAGAAGATGCATTTCTCGATGATCAAGATCGACCGCGAGTTCGTGCAGGCCGCAGCCGCTGGATCACTTCGCAGCCAGGCTGTGGTCACAGCGATCGTGTCACTGGCGAAATCGCTCGATATCGATGTGACTGCCGAAGGCATTGAGTATGAAGAGCAGGTCGACGCGATGCAGAAACTCGGCTGCTCATGCTTCCAGGGCTACCATTTCGGGCGCCCAACAGCAGACGTCGATGGTAGCGAAGAAACCGACGGCTCATCGTCATCACAAAAAGCTGCCTGAGCCGCTGACGATCTCAACTGTGGCTTGTCGATCTATGAAGGTGGATTGGCGGACAGGGTGGGATTCGAACCCACGAAGGGCTTGCACCCTTGCTGGTTTTCAAGACCAGTGCATTCAACCGCTCTGCCACCTGTCCGTTCGAGCGATTCGTTAGCGCCGCTCCCGTCGCTTGTCACCCGCATTAAGCGGTGTAGATGCGAAACATGGCTCACGGAACCCGCAGCATCGCGCCCGACCCTCACAACTGAACGGATCAATGGGAACGCCCCCATAGACTCGCGATCTAGCGAGCGTTTCAAAGATGCCGCAAATCCTTGTTGATTCGCCGCGGTCGATAATTGGCAATTCAGCTTCGCTGTGTGATGGAGGTGGCGATGATGCTTAGAACTCTTGCCATATTCGCCCTGTCGCTTGTCGTCGCTTCGGCAAGCGTCCCCCTGACTCAGCCAGCCCAGGCGCAGAGCGAACAGCTGTCGTTCGATGCTTATCTTGAGCTGCTCAAGGCAAGGGCGCGGGCAGAGGGGGTGAGTGAGGCAACCATTCAACGAATGACGGCGGGCCTCACGCCCAATGACCGAGTGATCAGGCTGGACCGGGGTCAACCTGGTCGACCTACGCGGCGAGGCTACCCTGACCTCGCACCGTACATCGCCAAACACGTTAACCCAACACGCATCGCCGGTGGGCGCGATGTCTATCGTCAGCACCGCTCGCAGCTTCGCGCGATCGAGGCCGACTATGGCGTTCCGCCGCAAGTGATCGTCGCGATTTTCGGGCATGAAACGAGCTATGGCCGGATCCGTGGCAATTTCGACCTTGCGCGGAGCCTTGCAACACTGGCCTGGGAAGGCAGACGACGCGATCTGTTTGCCGGTGAGTTCATCGCGCTGCTCAAGGTCGCCGACAAAGGCTACTCGCGTCAGCAATTGGTGGGGAGTTACGCAGGGGCGTTCGGCAATCCCCAATTCCTGCCATCGGTGTATCTCCGGCTGGCATCGGATGGTGACGGAGATGGTCGCGCGAACATCTTCAGCAACCGCGCCGATACCTTTGCCTCGATCGCAAACTATTTCCGCGATGCTGGATGGCGGACCGGTCAACCTTGGGGCGTGCGCGCATATGTCCCCAGCGGTTTCAGCGTAGATGCCTATAAGACCGAACTGGTCGCCCCGGTCTGCCCCCGCGTCCATGAACGTCACAGCCAATGGAAAAGCGTGCAGGAATGGCGCGAGCTTGGCGTGCAGCCACAACGCCCCATGCCTGCAGACACGATGGCATCTTTGTTCCAGCCTGACGGACCTGGAAAACCCGCTTGGCTGCTGACCACGAATTACCGCGTCATCCTCGAATACAATTGTTCGAACTATTATGCGATGAGTGTTGGCTTGTTAGCCGATGAAATCGTGAACTGAGCGCACCGCGCGGCTCGCCAATTCGCGGGGGTGGGGGTATGTCCTGCGGGTGACTAGCATTATTCCAAGATTGGTCGGATCGATCGGCGCTCTGGCCGCGGCTATTTCTCTGGCGCTGCCCGCGATCGCGAGAGATCAGGTCGAACCGAGATTACCACCGGAAGCCGATGCGCCAATCGCAATACTCGTCGACATTTCCAGCGGCCAGGTGCTGCACAGCCGGAATGCCGATCGCCGCTTCGTCCCGGCCTCGATCACCAAGGCGATGACGACATTCGTAGCGTTTGAGCTGATGCAGGAAGGCGCGCTCACTCCATCACAAACCATGACAATCCGGCCGGAGACCTGGCGTGAATGGAATGGCAAGGGCTCGACCATGTGGCTTGCGGCGGATAATCCCGTGCGGGTCGAGGATCTCTTGATCGGAATTGCGACCGTGTCAGCCAATGATGCCTCCGTTGTGCTGGCGGAAGGTGCGCGGGGGTCCGTCGCAGCCTGGACCGGTTTGATGAATGAGAAAGCTCGTGCGCTGGGCATGACAGGCAGCCATTTCGGAACGCCCAATGGCTGGCCCGATGAAGGGCGCACTTTCACCACGGCAAATGACCTGGTGAAACTGGCCGAAGCCATGACCAGGCAGCATCCTGAAAAGTTTGCGCATTATGTCGGGCGACGTGAGTTTGTCTGGAACGGTATCTCACAGTTCAACCACGACCCGATCACCGGCCGCGTGCGCGGGGCAGACGGGATCAAGACCGGCTACACCAACGAAGCGGGCTTCGGATTTCTCGGCACGGCAAAACGCAATGGTCAGCGTCTGGTCATGGTGATCGGCGGTGCCGATCGGTCAGGAACGCGCGATCGCTTGGCACGCGAATATATCGAGTGGGGCTTCACGGCATTCGATCGCGAGCAGTTGTTTTCCAAAGGTCAACAGGTGAGCACCGCCAGAGTACAGGGTGGTTCTGCTCGCCAATTGGGTTTGGTGACCGATCGGATCGTTCGGGTGAATGTGCCCAGGGGACGAGAGGGCGAGCTCAAAGCTACCATCCGCTATGATGGTCCACTGCGCGCGCCTATTGCTCAAGGCGACCAGGTTGCTGTGCTGGAAGTGATCGTGCCGGGCATGGACCCTGCACGCATTCCGCTCTTCGCCGATCGATCGATTGAACAAGCAGGGCTCTTTTCTCGGATATTTAATGGTCTCGCAGGTTGGTTTTCATGACTGGAGCCGCCAAGCAAGGAAAGTTTATCGCCTTTGAAGGAGGGGAAGGCGCGGGCAAGTCGACGCAGGTGCGCCTGTTGGCAGATGCGCTCAATGCGCGTGGTATCAACACCGATGTTACGCGCGAACCGGGTGGCACCCCCGGCGCGGAGGCGATCCGCACATTGCTCCTTGATCCTCCGGGCGAGGGGTGGGGCTCGCAGGCTGAAGCATTGCTCTTCGCTGCGGCCAGAGCGGACCATGTCGCGCGCCGTATCCGTCCCGGTCTTGAAAATGGTGGCTGGGTGCTTTGCGACCGCTTCGTTGATTCTAGCCGCGCCTACCAGGGTGGTGCAGGTGGGCTGGGCGATAGAGCTATCACCGCGCTGCACGATTTTGGCAGCGATGGGCTGCGTCCAGACCTCACTATCCTACTCGAAGCGGACGAGGGTCGACTGCGTGAACGCGTGACCGAACGCGATGGCGGCGCCAGCGATGCCATTGGAGGCCGAAGCGCGGAATATCATCGCGCGGTCGCTGCGTCTTTCCGAAGGCTCGCTGATGCCGCCCCGGATCAATTCGCGACCATCGACGGCAACGGTTCGCCCGACGATGTGCATCGCCGTATTCTGGTCGCGCTTGCGCCTTTTCTGCCAAGCGGGGGCCAGTGATGGATTGGCCTAACCACATCGAACCTTGGCGAGAATGGCGCGAAGCCTTGTCCGGCACTCGCATGCACCACGCCTGGCTGCTCGCGGGGAAGGGCGGCCTTGGTAAGCGCGAATTCGCTCTGGCGGCAGCACGAGAGCTGGTGGCCGAGGAAGGCATTCCGCAGCCAGCTGGCGATCACCCGGACATTCTGATCCTCACCCATTTGCCGAAGGACGAAAAGGAGGAAAAGAAGCGCGACGAAGGCAAGCCATACCAGGCAAAGCGGAATATTTCCGTAGCCCAGATCAGAGCCATGCAGCGCCGCTTGATCACGCGACCTACCTTGGGTTCGCGCAGGGCGATCATTGTCGATCCCGCTGACGACATGGAAACCAGCGCATCAAATGCCTTGCTCAAGAGCCTTGAAGAACCGCCGCAGGGCACGTTCTTCCTGTTGGTCGCACATCGTCCGGCGCGGTTGTTGCCAACCATTCGCTCCCGGTGCCGAGTGCTCCGCTTTCCGACGCTCAGCGATGAGCATCTGGGGGAAATGCTCTCTGCCTCAGGCACCTCACACAACGGCTCTGATCGCGACGCTACAGTACGCGCGGCCAGCGGATCGTTTGGCGCGGCGCTGAACTTTATCGATCAGGATCTCGGACCGATCGCCGAATTGATCGAAAGCCTCTTGCGGGATGGTGATCCCGGCTTTGCAGTCCGGGGCGAACTGTCGAAACTGATCGGCCCGCGGGCTGATCGCGAAAGGTTGCAGGCGGTGCTGGACCTCGCTCAATCGCTGGTCGCCGACGCGGCAAAGTCTGCGAGATCATCCACACATCGAGCCAAACTCATTGAGGCGCATGGCGAGCTGGTCGCGCTCGCCGGACAAGCGCCCAGCTACAATTTCGATACCGGCCTGCTCACGATGAATATCGGCACCTTGCTTGTCACTGCAGCGCCCGCTAGCGAGCAGGCCAATGGCTGACCCCTACTATATCACCACCGCGATCAGTTACCCCAACGGGCGGCCCCATATCGGCCACGCCTATGAGGCGATTGCAGCCGATGTGATGGCACGCTTTCAGCGCCTTAATGGGCGCAACGTTCGGTTCCAGACCGGGACGGATGAGCACGGTCTAAAAATGGCTCGCAAAGCCGAAGAGCAGGGGCGCACCGCCCGCGATCTCGCCGATGAAATGTCCGGCTATTTCCGTGAGATGTGCGATGCTCTGAATGTCAGCTATGATCGGTTTATCCGGACGGTCGAACCAGAGCATCACGCCGCAAGTCAGGCGATCTGGAAGCGGATGGAAGCAGCGGGTGACCTCTATCTGGATCGCTACGAGGGCTGGTATTCGGTCCGCGACGAAGCCTATTACGATGAAAGCGAACTGGTCGAAGGGGAAGGGGGCGCGAAGCTCTCACCCCAGCACACACCGGTCGAATGGACGGTCGAGGAAAGCTGGTTTTTCCGCCTTTCGAACTACCAGGATCGTTTGCTCGAATTGTTGCGGACCCCCGGCTTTCTGGAACCCGCAAGCCGCCGCAACGAAATGATCGCATTTGTCGAGCAAGGCCTGCGCGACCTTTCGGTCAGCCGCACCAGCTTCGATTGGGGAGTGAAGGTTCCCGGTTCCGATAACCACGTGATGTATGTTTGGGTCGACGCGCTTACGAACTATCTCACCGGGCTAGGTTTCCCGGAAGATACAGAACATATGCGCGATTTCTGGCCTGCCGATCTCCACCTGATCGGCAAGGATATAGTTCGCTTTCACACGATCTATTGGCCGGCATTTCTGATGAGCGCTGACCTTCCGACGCCCAAGCAGGTGTTTGGTCACGGCTTCCTGCTTAATCGCGGCCAGAAAGAGTCGAAATCGCTCGGCAATGTTACAGATCCGCTCGAGTTGGCAGAAGCCTTTGGCGTGGATGCTTTGCGTTACTTCCTGATGCGCGAAGTTGCATTCGGGCAGGACGGAAGTTATTCGCCCGAGGCAATTGTGACACGGGCAAACGCAGAGCTCGCGAACTCATTTGGCAATCTGGCGCAGCGCACGCTCTCGATGATCGCCAAAAATCTGGATGGAGTGATTGAGGCGTTTGAGCAGGCCGAGCCGGACATGGAATTGCTTTCGAAGGTTCGTTCGGCATGCGCCGTAGAGCTTCCTCGCGAGTTCGAGAAACTCGCGTTCTCTGTCGGCATCGAGACATGGATCAAGGCAGTGTATGCCTGCAACCAATACGTGGACGAGCAGGCTCCGTGGACGCTCAAGAAAACCGATCTTGAGCGGATGAAGGTGGTGCTTCAGACGCTGTTCGTGGCGTTGCGCGATCTTGCCATCGCGATCCAGCCCGTTGTTCCGGAGAGGGCTGCGTCATTGCTGGATCAGCTTGGAATTCCCGATGACGAACGCAGCTTTGCTGCACTGAAAGACCGTGATTGGTTCGCACGTCTCGTCGAAAGCGGCTTTGTGGTGGCCAAGCCGACCCCGATTTTCCCACGTCTCGAACCGCCCGAAGAAACGGAACAAGCGTAATGCTGGTCGATAGCCACTGCCATCTCGAATATAAGGGGCTGGTCGAGGATCAACCCGGCGTCTTGAAGCGCGCTCGCGAAGCCGGGGTGGGCGCTTTTCTCAATATCTCGACCAAACAGAGCGAATGGGAACAGGTCGTGGGAACCGCTACGCGCGAGGTCGATGTATTCGCTAGCGTCGGCATCCACCCTCACGAAGCGGATGGCCACGAGGATTTGGGGCGAGGCGTGTTGCTCAACGCTACAGAGAACCCGCGCGTGATCGGGATAGGCGAAACCGGCCTCGATTACTACTACGAGCATTCCGACCGAGACACGCAGGCGAAGCTGTTCCGCATGCATATCGATGTAGCGCGTGAGACCGGACTACCGGTCATCATCCACACGCGCGATGCCGAAGATGATACGGTTCAAATTCTGGAAGAGGAGCTGGAGAAGGGCGCTTTTCCTGCCTTAATCCATTGCTTTACGGCTTCGGCCGAATTTGGGCGGAAGGTGCTTGATCTGGGCCTGACAATCTCGCTTTCCGGGATTGTGACTTTCAAGAATGCCAAGGACTTGCAGGAGACCGCTAAAGACGTCCCGCATGATCGTCTGTTGGTAGAAACCGACAGTCCGTTTCTGGCTCCGGTGCCGCATCGAGGCCGCCCGTGTGAACCGGCCTATGTTGCCGATACTGCGCGGTTCGTGGCGGGTTTACGAGAGGTCGAACCGGAGCTTCTGGCCGGACAGACCACCGCGAATTTCACACGGCTATTCAGCAAGGCGATGCTGTGAAGCTCATAATGCTGGGGTCCGGCACGTCCACCGGAGTCCCCCGGATTGGCGGCGAAGATGGAACTGGCGACTGGGGTGATTGCGATCCTGAAGAGCCACGCAACCGCCGCACACGGGTTTCGATCATGGTCGAAAGCGATGCCGGTTCGCGGCTGCTTATAGATACATCCAGTGATTGCCGCGCTCAGCTGCTCGCGAACAAAATCAATTCTGTCGACGCCGTATTCTGGACGCATGATCATGCCGATCATTGCCACGGCATCGATGATCTGCGGGTGCTGCGATACGGTCGCGGTGGTCCGATACCGGGCTACGCTTCGACTGAAACGGTGCGACGGCTTAGACAAAGGTTCGGATACGTCTTTGCGGGACAGGAAGGATATCCGACGATCGCCTCGATCGACACCCTCGATCGCCTCCGCATGATTGCAGGCTTTGGCGTCGAGTGGTGCCAGATGGAGCACGGTCCCGGAGAAACGACAGGGTACCGGTTCGAAGCTGATGGCAGTTCAATAGCTTATGCCACTGATTTCAGTGCGATTTCCGATGAAATGGTCGATCTGTTTAGTGGTGTCGATATCCTGGTAAGCGATTGCCTGAGGCGCAAACCGCATCCGACGCACGCAAATCTGGAAATGGCGATCGAGCTCGCAGAGCGCTCTGGCGCAGGTCAGGTAGTGTTGAGCCATCTGGACAAATCGATGGACTATCAAACTCTGGTTGCTGAAACCCCGGATCACGTGGTGGTCGGTTACGATGGGCTGGTGATTCAAGCCTGAGCGGCGCCGTAGAGTTGATCCGGGGACGCGAGGGGCTCGGGACAATAACTCGAATATTTTACATAATATATATTATCACTCTTACATCGCGGCGGGACAGAGGTGTCTCTGCGATGTAGATCGCTTCTCTCCGTCCCATAAGTCAGTCAAATGGTCCGCAACCGAAGCGTTGAACTAACCGACCGATACCGAAGCGGCGTGTCGCCCAACTTATAACATCAGGCACTGCACGGCGACCATGTCTCGCCAGAGAGCGCGACGGCAGCTTCCCAAAACCTGACAGTAAGCCCCTCACCCAGACAAAATGAAGGGGGCTGAAAAGCCCCCTTTCTTGTTTTTGCTTCAGCTCAAAGCTTAGCCTTGGGTGCCGAAAAGCCAGTTCCAAAAATCCATGTGGACCTCCTGTTATTGTTGCCAGAAGGTTTTTGCATGGTCTTTACACTTTGTAAAGGATTTTTCTTACGGAGACGTTAACCATTGAGTCTCCTTAGAATTGAAGGCGTTGAGGTCGAAATGCGGCTTTCCGAACAGATAACCCTGTGCATATCGGCAGCCCATACCCGTTAATACTTCCAATGTTTCCGAATCTTCGACGCCTTCCACTATGACGCGAACATCAAGCTCTCTGCCCAAAGAAAGAGCATTGTTTACGATCGCCCTTGCCTTCTCATCCCGGGTCAAAGCTTCTGTAAACAGGCGATCTACCTTGATCTCAGAGAACGGCAGACGGAAGAAGGTTTCAAAACCAGCGAGGCCGGTGCCGAAATCATCAAGTGACAGATGAAGACCAAGGTCTGCCAGCGTTCTCAAAATAGCTGTAGCAGTATGATGATCGTGGATCCGTGCAGTCTCGGTGATCTCTAGAACCAGCCTGGAAGCTGGAAAACCGGTGGATTCAACCGTGTCTGCGACGAGCTCGGTCAACCATGTGTCCGACAGCAGAGTGGCCGATACGTTCACGGAGAGCCAGGCGTTGGTGGACATCGCGGGCGATGCACGAAACTTCTCGATACACTCGCGCAGCATGAACTGCTGAAGTTTCTCCATGCGGCCGGCGTGTTCGCATTGTTCCACGAAATACGAGGGGCTGATGAAGCCACGCTCGCTGTCATTCCAACGGACCAAGCCCTCGAAACCAACGACTTCACCTGTGGCGATATCGACTTGGGGCTGAAACACCGGAAAAATCTCACCCGCTTCAAGTGCGGCATCAATCTTGGCCTGAAGTGATATGCGCCACTCATCGTCTGCTTGAGCGGACTGATCGCCGATGATGATCGGTTGTGCAGACAGCGACGTCTTATCAGTCAACGCCTCTGCGGCGCTTATCCTTTTATGGGCTTCGCCGGCAAAGTTCATGTCCACCCCGAATGTGATGGACACGTCCACTGGACGGACACCAATTCTCAGGGGGCTTTTGAAGATCGCAAGCAGAGCGACAAGGTGGGATTTGAGCGTGTCCGCATTCTCGAAATCCTGGAGCCAAAGAAGGCGATCGCTCGAATTCGAATAGACCACTAATCCGGTGTCACCGATCCTGAGACGCTTCACGATTCCATGGAAATATTCGACCTTCTGGTCTGCGGGAAGCATGGCCATCACGTCACTGAAATTGTGAATTTTCACGGCGATCAGCGCCTTCGGATTCGACGCGTTTGCGGCCTCAAGATCTCGTTCAAGGCGCTGTAAAGTTGGCAAGCCGGTTTCGGCAGATTCCAGATTGATGTGCGAGCGCCAGCGATGAAACAGGCTGAGCACCACATATACGCTCAGAAAAACAAGACCGCCTGAGGCCCCCGTGCGAATGGGAACGAAGACCGGGACGACCAAGACCGCCGCTAAAGCAAAGCCAACACCGGAATAGGCGATCTTCCGACTGCGATCACTGGCCAAAATGCCGATAGAGACGAGCAGAACGCAAGTTAGAAGGAACGGTATGTAGTCAAACAGGTCAGCGCCCAGACGATACATCCCGCCAGCCCTAACGGTCTCCGCAGCATAAATCGCGATGTATGTTTGAGGTGCAGCGCCCGCCGCACCTGATCCGGGAAGGTTTGCAGCCGAACCTGTACCTGCGTTACCGTAGCCAAAGACAAATGACTTACCGTGAATGACAGCGGGCGAGAGCTCGCCTGAAACAACCTGTTCAAGCGGAACAGACGGGAGCGATCCGGAATCGAGACGGTAATCGATCTCGATCTCCGACTGATCGGCGACATCTCTTTTGGAAAGGGCCGCGCCAAAGGACTGATAGCGTGATCCTTCGACTTCGAATTGGGCCCGGACACGCCAGACAAAGCCCAGAAAATCAGGGCGATGATCTGCTATCACGCGATTGGATGAACCGACGAGATCGATCGGAGGAAAAATGAGCCGGGTTCTCGATCGATCGTTGAACAAGCGACCGACAACGAAAACATTATCAGCCGCTTCAACCGTTTCACGCAGTTGCTGTGTGCTTACCTCATCGCCCAGCTCAGGTTGTGCCAAATCAAGGAAGATTTGATCAGCGCCATGCCTGTTCAGCTTAACCAAAGCCGATTTGATATTTTCCCGGTCTGCATCGCTTTCCAAAGCATCGTCGGGTACCTCGACAAAGACGATTTCACCGGAAGGCGAACTATCCCCAACCTTCGCCTGAATTGTCCAGATGAGCCGATCCACAGGGCTCAGAAGGTTGGGCCACGAGATCAGAAACGCCAAAACAAGACCGGCAAGCGCGTATCTGGCACGCCTCGATCTCGCACGACTGAATTTCCAAAAACGAGCCAACAGGACGCACCCCAATTTCTTCGGCTTTAACCATGGCAGGAGTGCGCTAATTAGTGGTTAATGAGCTCTTCTTGCGTTAGCTTGGATGTCGGTTTTTTGCCGCCTGAGAGATAGCCTTCGAGGCTTTCCACGATATACGCTTTGGTGCGAAGCTTGTAGCTTATCACTTCATGGATCTCGTGTTCGAGGCCCTGGCCATCAATGCAAACCATGTAGACATAGTCGGGGAACACGATGTTTTTGGCCGCTGACAAGTCTTGCAGGGCAGCACAGACCATCCCCGTATTCGACGCGATGTCCAAAGCCCGTTCAATACCCTGAGTGATGCATACCATTCCAAACGACCGATCTGTCGCATTGATGCGAAGAGATCCTGTCAGCCAGCATCCTTGGGATGTCACCCCTACGAAGTCTCTCGACACCAGACTGCCAAGATCCGGATCAATAAAGTGGCGCTCCACACCGACTATTCTGTCACCGGCGCGAAAGGCGAAAATCACAGCCGGCGCTGTGCGTCCCCGTGCCGCCCCGACGGGGTGACAGGATAGGTTGAAACGAACAGATCTGTCGTCGAGGTCGCAGCCCAGCTGTTCGAGATAAGGCAGACCAAGAGTCCGCGCGGCGGGGATCGAAGATGCCCAAATGTCGCGAGCTGATGCTAACATCGTTCTCGATCCTCCTGACATAACAATAACGGTGTTGCGTTAACGTCAGGTAATCGTTCTCGATATCTCAGCCTACATCCGGTTAGCACCACTGCCCGAATATCAGAAATAGGCTTTTGGACAACTTCACATACCTTCCAAACGCCGATCATCCAATCTTCAGAACCGCTCCCAACACGCGTAATTTTCATTACCTGACGCAATTGTTGCGATCATGCGTCAATCCTTGATGGTCGTCTTTTTTCTATAGCAGAACGATCTTAGCCTGCTTCCACCGCTAACTGGAAACAGGGATTACGATCATGAGAAAAACTGCTTGTCAGCGTTCATCCATCCAAGCGGACCTGATGCGTGCGACATCGCTGTCTACCACGGGCTTCGTTGCCCTGGCACTGGCTAGCAGCCCGGTTGCGGGGCAAGGCGCTGCCCCCTCCCCTGATGCGAGCGTCGCTGAGAGTGCGCAACTGCCACCGGCGCGCCCTGATACGCCAACCAGACCGTTCGATGTGATCGTGTCGAGCGGAGACTTTAATGGCGGTTTGAACGATATCCTGCGATTCAACGGGGACACCGGCGAACAACTCGATCCCTTCGTGATTCCCGGCTCGGTGCCGGATATACCCGGCATGACTGGCATCTCACAGCTTAACGATCCCCGCGACGTAGTGCTGACCGGCAGCCCATTTGACCGCTCCACTCAAGTCCTGATCAACACCGGCTTCGTGCCGCCGATGGATGGCAATGATCAGACCCTGGCCTTCGACATTGAGGGCAATTTCATCGGGACTTTCGCCTCGCTTGGAGACTCGGGCAGTTTCGTCGACCCCGGCGGTGCGGTCTTCGGGCCGGGAGGCGATTTCTTTGTCGGCTCGCGCACAGAAGGCACGGTGTTTCAATATGATGGTGAAACGGGAGCTTTCGTCCCGACCACCTTCGTTGACGGCGGTGGTTACTTCGATCCCGCAGACATCGATTTCCCGCGTGGCTTCGTATTCGACGCCGAAGACAATCTCTATATCGGCAATGGCGCAAATCCGGTGACGGGCGAAGGTCAGAACTCGATCCTGCTGGTCGACCCGGTCACACGCGAGCTGACCGTTTTCAGCGCGCCAGAGGACTTCTCGCCGCTCGATGTGATCCTCTCACCCGATGGAACCAAGCTTGTTGTTTCCAGTGAATCTCCTTTCACCGGCGGTTCATTGGCGGCCGCCGGTCCGGGCTCGATCTTCGTCTTCGATCTTGAAACGGGTGAAGTCCTGCAGACGCTGAGTCCAGCCAACGATGATGGAAGCCCCGTAATTCTCGCGCCTCGCGGTCTGGGCTTCGCGCCGGACGGGACGCTGTTCGCCTCTTCGACTGGCAACGGAAGCATCTTCAAGTTCGACATCGAAAACGGCGAATTTCTTGGATCTTTCGCACAAATCTTCACCAGCGATGCCGATGGCAACGTCACCGGAAATATCAATGGACAGGCGCTCAACTTCATCGGTGTCTTCTCAGAGTGCGGGCAGATGGACGCGACCGTCACGTGTGAGCGCGGAATAGACGGCGACGGATTCTCCGATGGCACGGATGGCCTTACCGCAGATCTGTTGAACGGCGCTTTCCTTGAAGGGACGCTCGATCTCGATGGAGATGATAACACGGTCAACATCGCACCAGATGCGACGATCTCCGTTCTTGATGATCGTGCCATCGATCTCGGTGAAAATGCGACCGTGAACAATGCGGGCTTCATCGAGAGTGAAAACGATGACGGTATCCGCTTCGGCTCGGGTTCAACACTCACCAATGACGGGACGATCGTCTCCAACGGTGACGAAGCGGTCGAAGCCTCCGATGCGGACGACGTCACTGTCATCAATAACGGCCTGATCTTCGCCGGGGAGAAAGGTGACAAAGGGATCGAAGCCAACATAAACCTGACCGTTACCAACACAGGTACGATCACTTCGCTTACTTCCGAAGCGATCGAGGCGGACGGTGCAGGCCTCACCCTGACGAACAGCGGCGATATCATCTCTCCGCTCGACGACGCTGTGGACGGCGACGATGACGTCACAATCATCAACACCGGCCTGATCCAGGGCGGCGAGAACGACGCGATCGAGCTGAACAGCGGAACAATCGAGAATAGCGGGACGATCCTCTCAGTCTCCAGCGATCCCGAGGGGGCGATAGACCCCGTGACCATGATGCCCGAACTGGACGCCGCGATCGACTTTGACGCGGGCACTGATGGCAACGAGGATGGGATCATCACCAACCTTGCAGGTGGCCTGATCGAGGGTGATATCGGCATCGTTGCCTCACCCGGCAATCTGGACAGCCCTGACACGAATGACGGTGCGCAGCAGGTCTTCAATGCTGGTACGATCACCGGCAGGATAGGAGACGCCGTGTTGCTCGGAAACGGCGATGACCTGTTCGAGCAGCAGGACGGCGGGCTCGTCAATGGCGCGGTCGACCTGGGTGAAGGCGATGACATCTTCAGCTTGCTCGGGACCGCATCCAGTCTTTCTGACGGTGTCTCAGGCGGTGCGGGCAGCGACACCGCGCAGCTATCCGGGATGTTCGATGCCGACATCCTCAGCGATTTCGAAGCGATCGAAATTGGAGACACTCGCTTCGTCGGCGAGCGCAATGTGACTGGCGCAGCCACGGTGATCGGTAACGCAACCTTCGATCTGGGCGCAGACAGTCTCGCGGTGGATGGCGACCTTACGCTTGCGGAAGGCTCGGTAGTCACGGTGCTGACCAGTGACGACAGCCTTGATCTCATTCAGGCAGGTCCGATCACTGTATTGAGCGAAACCGGGACATTTGCTGATGGCGGCACCACGATCAACGTGGTCGATGACGACTTCCTGCTGGACTACATCGTGGAGTTGGGCTCAGTGACGGTCACGCCTATCGCAGCCACGCTGACGTCTGAGACCAACAATGCGAGCTTCACTGCGTTCGGGAACGCTCTGACGAGAGCTGCCGGTGCGGGAGCGATCAATCCGACACTCGCCAGCCAGATCAACGCAGTAGGCAATTCAGGCAATATCGACGAAGTCGCTCCGTCACTTCTCCCAAGCTTGAACGGCGGTGTCGCACGTGAGATTTACGAAACGCAGAACATTACAGATGATCTGATCGCGTTCCGCACCAGCGCACCGGAAGGGCCGGGCATCTGGGGTCAGTTCTTTGTCCGTGGTTCCAACCGCGATGCCACCAGCCTGAGCGATACGGCCTATGATGGGGAGGCAATCGGCTTCACTGTTGGCGGCGATCTAGCAATCAGCGAAACGCTGCTGGTCGGCCTCGCATTCTCCTATGCCTCAATCGAGGTCGAAGAAGACCTGGCACCGTTCGACGAGACCGAAATCGACAGCTTCTCGTTCACCGGATACCTCGGCTACAAGGCCGACAAGATATTCGCGAACGCATCGATCGGCTACAGCTTCAGCGACGCGGACAGCGTCCGTGCGACGTCGTTCGGTGACGCCGTCGGCGAATTCGATCTGGATGGCATCCGCGCGCAAGCCGTTGCGGGATATGATTTCGGCGGAGATCGCGTCGAGTTCGCTCCGTTTGTCGGGCTGCGCTATGCCAAGCTGTCGACCGACACCTACACTGAGGCCGGATTGCTCAACCTCGAAGTCGATGCCGAGGATATCGATTTCTTCGAAGGTCGAGTTGGGGTGCAGCTTGCCACCCGCAAAGAAACCGGGTTCGGCTTTCATGGCAGGGCGACCTATGTCTACGATTTCGACAACGGTCCCGATGTCGCCGATATCACCTTCGCAGGCGCTCCGAGCTTCAGCGTATTCACCGGAGCACGCCCGGAATCGCGCGGCGAATTCACCGGCGGGATCAACTTTGCAACCGAGGGGGGCATCAGTTTCGTCCTAGAATATCAGGGCGAATTCGCCGACGAATATGACAGCCATACCGGGATGCTGAGCGCTCGGTACGCGTTCTAGCGGAATGCACTCCAGATAATGAAGGGCCAGGATGTGGAAATCCTGGCCCTTTCTGTGTCCAGTGGATTGCGCCGGTCGCCTTCACCATGCGCGACTGTTATCGCCGACTTCTCCAGACGATTTCGACGTCGACGATTCAGGTGAAGAATGCATAGCAAACAGTCGAAGGCACCGATTGACCGCCTGCTCACGATCATGGCGCGGCTGCGCGATCCAGACGGCGGATGCGAGTGGGATCTGGCGCAGGACTTTGCCAGCATCGCGCCGTACACCATTGAAGAAGCATACGAAGTTGCCGACACGATAGAGCGTTCGGACATGGCAGAGCTTAAGGACGAGCTCGGCGATTTGCTGCTGCAAGTCGTATTCCATGCTCGAATGGCTGAAGAAGCTGAACTGTTTGATTTTGATGCTGTGGCCACGTCGATCAGCGACAAGATGGAAAACCGTCATCCGCACATCTTCGGCGGCGAGGACGGGACGATGGGCGAAACACGGTGGGAGAACCTCAAAGAGGTCGAGCGCGCTCAGAAAGGTGCATCCAGCGCTTTGGACGGCGTTGCACTCGCTCTGCCAGCCTTGATGCGCGCGCAAAAGCTTCAGAAACGCGCCGCAAGAACGGGTTTCGACTGGCCTGATCCAAGCGGTTCGGAAGCAAAAATTGGCGAGGAGATTGCGGAGCTTAAGGCAGCAACCTCAGATCAGCACAAGATCGAGGAGGCGGGCGACCTGCTGTTCGCCGCAGTCAACTATGTCCGAGCCCACGGCGTGAGCGCGGAGGACGCCTTACGCGCCGCAAACAGCAAATTCGAAAAACGATTTCGTACGATGGAAGAGCTTGGAAATGGCGCGTTTCCCGATCTCTCTTTGGACGAGCAAGAAGCGCTCTGGCAGCAGGTCAAGCGGCAGGAAAAAGACTGAAGTTCAGCTCTATAGGCTGGAATACTGCCCCAATTCCTTCGGGTTCAACCGCACGGTCAGCCGTCGCTGAGGGCCATCTTCCCCGTCGCCTCCATCCTCATCGTCCAAAACATCCCCGTGCTGATGCAGCCATGCTATCCGCCGGCCATCCTTGACCGGCACCGTTACCGTTACTTCGCTGGCCTTTGCGGTCAGCATCGTCGCGATTGTCTCAGCAAAGGTATCAACGCCAGCGCCTGAAACTGCGGATATCAGGACCGCGTTTTGCCCCTTGGCGGCCTCTCGCAATTCGGCTTCGCGATCCGCATCGAGCAAGTCGGCCTTGTTCCAGACTTCTAGGATCGGGATATCCCCCAACCCCGTTTCGCGATCGACCACTTCCAGATCGGCGAGTACGTCCATCACCTGTTTTTTCTGCGCGGCATGGGCCGGATTAGACATGTCGCGCACGTGGCAGATGATATCGGCGCCTGTGACCTCTTCGAGAGTCGCACGAAACGCGGCGACGAGCTGTGTCGGAAGGTCCGAAATGAAGCCCACCGTGTCGGACAGGATGGCTTTTTCAACGCCCGGGAGACTGATTGCGCGCATCGTCGGATCAAGCGTCGCGAACAGCAGATCCTCCGCCATGACCTCCGCGCCGGTCAAACGGTTGAACAGGGTCGATTTACCGGCGTTCGTATAACCGACCAGTGCGATCACTGGCCAAGGCGCCCTGCCCCGCCTTTCCCGATGCAAAGCACGGGTCTTGCGCACCTGTTCAAGCTCACGCCGCAATCGCCCCATGCGTTGACGGATCATCCGCCTGTCGGCCTCGATCTGCGTTTCTCCGGGCCCGCCTAGAAAGCCAAAGCCCCCGCGTTGCCGCTCAAGGTGGGTCCAGCTGCGTACGAGGCGGCTCTGCTGATAATCGAGGTGCGCCAGCTCTACCTGCAAGCGACCTTCGGCCGTGGCTGCGCGTTCGCCGAAAATTTCCAGGATCAGCCCGGTGCGGTCGATGACCTTGCGCTTGAGTTTGTCTTCAAGATTGCGCTGTTGGATCGGCGACAATGCGCCATCGACGATCACCAGTTCCGCCTCGTATTGCTCGCACCAGGTCGCTATATTTTCGACCTGACCGGAGCCGAACAGTGTATTCGGTTGCATCTGGCGAACAGGCAGGACGGTGGAATGCGCAATCACCACACCGATAGCGAGCGCGAGTCCCTCGGCCTCCTCCAGACGCTCGGCAGCATCCAGATCATAGGTGAAGGTTCGAATGTCCGGGCACAGGACAACGGCCCGCGCACCGCGGGTCACCTCGTCCATCAGATCGTCATCGAAACTCAGTCGTCTGCCCCGTCAAAATCGCCATCGTCGGACCAGGCTTCACCCGCATCATCGTCGGCATCATCTCCGGTGAGATCGACAGGGCTGGCGGGCTGAATGGTCGAAACAGCGTGCTTGTATGCGAGTTGAACCGCACCATCGCGCTCCAACAACATGCAGAACAGATCATACGACGCAATGCGGCCTTGCAGCATTACCCCGTTCACCAGGAACATCGTCACCTGGACATGAGCATCGCTGACACGGCTGAGAAACACGTCCTGTAGCAGACGTTGTTTTTTGCTGCCGGAACGGTTCTGAAACTGGCTGGCATCGATATGCTGGCCCGGCATGATAGTGGAAATGGCATGCTTGTAGACCAGCTGAGACTGACCATCACGGCGCAACAGGATCGAGAAGTTATCGAACCACGTGACTATACCTTGCAGCTTCACGCCCTTGACCAAGAACATCGTTACCGGGGTCTTGTTCTTGCGCAGCAGGTTCAGAAACGCGTCTTGAAGGTTGCCTTGCTGGCTGGTCTGTCGACCACCGCCACCACCGCCGGAAATTTCCTCGGCGGGAAGGCTTGAAGACGGGCGCGGAGAGAGGGTTCGCCCATTGGACATGTGTTATGCTCCTTGTTTTTGGCGGCCGCCGTTACGGTCCGCATATCTGATGCTGGAGGCAGCCCACCCGCCGTCGGCATCGATGGCTCCATCATGACGATAGAGCGCCCCTTCGGCAATGGCAGATTTTCGTAGCGTTTTTCCGAGTCTTGCAATTTGCGCGAACCCGAAGCAGGTGCGAGCTATTCCTTGCGCGCATTCTCGCGCCGCTCAGCCATTCCCAGCAGCTTGAGTTTGCGGTGAAGCGCTGAGCGCTCCATCCCGATGAACGTCGCCGTTTTCGAGATATTGCCTGAGAAACGGCGGATCTGGATGGTCAGGTATTCGCGTTCGAAACTCTCGCGCGCCTCGCGCAGGGGAACGCCCATCATCGCTGTCATGCCCTGCCCCGACGCCGCCAAGCGACCACCGGTAATCTCCGCCGGGAGCATGTCGGGTTCGACTTTCTCGATCCGTTCACGCGGGGTCATGATGATCGTTCGCTCGACGACATTTCGCAGCTGACGAACATTGCCCGGCCAATCGTAGGATTGAAGCGCGGCCATTGCCTCTTCGGAAATTTCCGGCGGTGCAATGCCCTGATCGGTCGAATAGCGTGTGAAGAAATGCTCCGCGAGCGCTGGGATATCGTCACGGCGATCGGCGAGCGAAGGGATCGTCACCGGCACCACATTCAGACGATAGAACAGGTCTTCACGGAAACGCTTTTCCTCCATCTCTTGCGTCAGGTCGCGTGAGGTCGAAGATACCACCCGGACATCGACGCCGATCTGGCGCGTACCTCCGACCCGGACAAAGCTCTGCTCGGTCAGCACCCGCAGAATGCGGGCCTGCGTTGATAATGGCATATCGGCAATTTCATCGAGGTACAGCGTGCCGCCATCGGCAAGCTCCAAGAGGCCGGGGCGAACCTGTTTTCCATCAGCCTCCTCGCCGAACAACTCCTGTTCGAACCGTTCAGGCGTAATACGGGCGGAATTGACCAGGACAAAGGCGTTGTCGGCGCGTGTGCTCCACGCATGGAGCATTCGCGCTGCCACCTCCTTGCCCGCGCCCGCTGGACCGGAAATCAGCACACGACTTCCGGTGTTGGCAACCCGCTTTAACGTTGCCCGCACAGTGTTGATCGGCGAAGAATTGCCGGTGAAATCCGTGCTACCCCAACTCCCCTCTCGCAGCTGGGTATTTTCACGGCGCAAGCGCTCGGTTTCGGTTGCCCGTTCGACCAGCAGCAGCAACCGCTCGGCCTCGAAGGGCTTCTCGATGAAGTCCATCGCTCCGCGCCCAACTGCAGCGACGGCGGTATCGATATTGCCATGGCCGGAGAAGATGATGACGGGCAGATCGGGCTCGCGCACCTTGATCTCGTCAAGCAGTTCCAGCCCGTCCATCTCGCTGCCATGCAGCCATACGTCGAGCAACACGAGGCTTGGCCGGCGTTCGTCGATCGCGGCCAAGGCGCCGGTGCTGTCCGCAGCGGTTCGGCATTCATAGCCTTCGTCGCCAAGCACTCCGGAGACCAGTTCACGGATATCGCGTTCGTCATCGACAACCAGGATTTCAAGCGCCATGCGCAGCTCCTTGAGGGGGTACTATCGTTTCGGGAAAATGATGCATCAGGCCGGTTCGCTTTCGACCAGTTGGGGTTCGCGGGCAAAGCGCAGGATCACTTTGGTCCCACCATTGTCGCTGGTGGCGAAGCTCATGTCGCCGCCGTGCTCTTCGACAATCTTGTTTACGATCGCGAGGCCCAATCCAGTGCCTTTCTCGCGGGTCGTCACATAAGGCTCGGTCAGGCGTTCGCGATCTAGCGGGAGGCCGACGCCATTATCCTCGACCGTGATCATGAAGAACTCGCCATCAGGCTCCATCGTCGTGGTGATCGATCCCGCATAATCGCCGATTGCCTCGGCAGCGCGTGCTTCGACCGCTTCGACTGCGTTCTTGAGAACATTCGTCATCGCCTGGCCAAGTTGATGGCGGTCGCAACTGATCGTGCGATCATCCAGCCCTTCGGTTGAAACCTTGAACTCTACACCAGAATGCGCAACCTCCTGAAGGAACACAGCCTGCCGGACCAGATCGACAGCATCTTCATTGCGGAACACCGGCTTTGGCAGGCGCGCGAAAGACGAAAACTCATCGACCATTTTGCGCAAATCGCCGACTTGGCGCACGATCGTGCTGGTCAGCTCATCGAACAGTTCTCCGCCCTCGTCATCGATCTGCTTGCGATACCGACGCTTCAGACGTTCCGTGGCCAACTGGATGGGCGTAAGCGGGTTCTTGATCTCGTGCGCGATCCGGCGAGCGACATCGGACCAGGCGGCCTGACGCTGGTTGAGCAGTTGGCGGGTAATGTCTTCGAAGGTGATGACGTGACCGCTGCTTCCGGGGGCGACCTTGACGGCGAGTGTCAGCAGTTCGTTGCCCTTGGCATGAGTGACGATCAGACGCTCCTTGCCCTCTCGCACCATCTGGCAGATTTCCGGCGATATCTCGCTCAGTGACCGGCCGACCAGATCGCCGTCATCGTGCTCGGCCAGAAGCGCCTGTGCTGAGCTGTTCATCAGCGCAACCCGGCTCTCCTTGTCGACCGAAATGACACCAGCAGTGACCGATTCCAGCACCGCTTCGGTAAAAGCGCGGCGATCATCCAGTTGCCGGTTGGCCGAGACCAGATCGTCGGTCTGCTTTTCCAGCTGGGCGGTCATTCTGTTAAAGGCGCGGTTGAGCAATCCGATCTCGTCAGCTCCGGTCCGCCCTTCGACCCGAAGCGAGAAGTTGCCCTGCCCCACTTTGCGCGCGGCTCCGACCAAGTCCGTGAGCGGCTCGACCTGTCGATCGGCGAACCGCAGCGCAAACCAGATCGCGATCCCAACCAAGAGCAGGCTCACGATCACAAGCGCGATATTAAAGCGCAACTGGAGCGTTCGGGCGCTGCTTGTTAGTGTGTCATAAGCGGTCGCGATTGCCTGCGCGCGTGACCACGAATTGAAGATGGTCTCTTCGGTGTTGCGGGCGTTGTACAGGTAGATGCCGCTTTCCGCGTCGATCGGTGCCAATGCGGAAATCCGCTCGGGACTTCCCTCGACCACGATAAACGCGCCTTGATCCAGTTGCGGCAGGGCGTCTTCGCTGAATTCCAGCGGGCGATTGTCCTCCATCAGGTTCATAATCGCCGCAGTGCGCAAGGATCCATCGTCGAGCCGCTGGAGGATCAAGCTTTCAGATATTTCCCGCGACTGCGCCTGATAGACGTAGAAATCGGCGAAATCCTCATCGCCCAACGGCACCCGTTCGAGGATGACGCGCATGTCGCTTGCCATCGTGATCGTTTCTTCTTCGACATCGCGCTGGTTCGCGTCGTAGTAGCTCTGCGCGAGTTCGTTGGCATTCTCCATCAATCCGCGAGAATCGTCGGAGAACCAGAAATCGACCCCGGTCTGGAAAAGAAACGCGGCAAAGCCAGCCACGAGCAGTGTCGGAATAGCAGCAACCATCGAGAAAAAGAAGACGAGTCGGACGTGAAGACGGGCGGTGCTGCCTGCGGCGCGGCGTAGCGCCAGTCGCCTGCCGACCAGCACGAGCAGCGCCATCGCCGGGACAAGCGTTGCCATCAGCAGGAACGACACCTGCATCGTCGGAAGCAGATCGGTGCCGGAGGGTTCGCGCGAATATGTCAGATAAGTCGCAGATACAGCGGCCACCAAAGCGACGACCGCCAAAAGCTCCAGCCAGATAAAGATGTTGGCTCGGCGAGACGTGACGACAAACCGACGCCACCAGCGTGGAGATTGTCGAGGTGTCTTGACTGCGGTCGCGTCCATCGTTGCGATATTACAACAATTGTGTTGCAAGTATACAAGCCGAAAACGGAACTTCTTCGATTAAATCGCGTCAGACCGGTTTTGCGAAGCGATCAGGTTCGATCGAAAGCTCCCCGATCCGCTTTCGCAAAGTGTTGCGGTTGATGCCGAGCAATTGGGCAGCGCGAAGCTGATTGCCTCCGGTCTGACCCAGAGCATGTTCGATCAACGGCTTTTCAAACGCGGCGATTGCGCGGTGATAGACCGATCCGTGCGGCGGGTTCTCGACCGACAGCCATTGGCTGAGCGCTGTGCCGATATCGTCCTCGGGCATGCCCTCGCCGCCCGGCAATTCTTCCTCGCCGATAATGTCGTCGAGACTCGCCCCGTCGATAAGGTCTTCTCGAGCTATCAGCGCCAAGCGATAGATAACGTTGCGTAATTCACGAACGTTTCCGCGCCACGCTCTAGCCTCCAGCCTCTGAATAGCTTCGGCGCTCAGATGGCGGCGTGGCAATCCGTCTTCTGCAGCCTCGACAAGGAAATGCTGCGAAAGGACTTCGATATCCTCGCGTCTGTCCCGCAGCGGCGGCAACTGGATCGGGACGACATTGAGACGGTAATAGAGGTCCTCGCGAAACGTCCCAGCAGCAATCATCGGTCCAAGATCGCGGTTGGTCGCGGCAATGATGCGGACATCAACCGCAATCTCCTGACGCCCGCCAACGCGGCGGATCCGCCCCGATTGCAACGCACGCAGCAGCCGCGTTTGAGCCTCGGCAGGCATGTCGCCGATTTCGTCAAGAAACAGCGTCCCTCCGTTGGCTTGTTCAAACTTGCCGATCGCCTGTGCGATCGCTCCGGTGAACGCGCCCTTCTCGTGGCCGAACAGCTCGCTCTCTATCAGATCTGCGGGGATGGCTGCGGTGTTGACCGCGATAAACGGTCCGCCGCGACGGTTGCCAAGCTGATGAATGGCTTCGGCTACCAATTCCTTGCCGGTGCCGCTTTCGCCGGTGACCAGGACGGTCAGATCATTGCGAAGAACACGGGTGATCATCCGGTAGACGCCCTGCATGGCCTGGCTACGACCGACCAATGGCATCCCATCGGCCTCTGCCTCGGTCGTATCGGCCTCGGGATCGATAACCTCGCTTCGGCTACCGGAGGCCTGCTTTACCGCATGTACCAGCTCATCGAGATCGAATGGCTTGGGGAAATACTCGAACGCATCGCTGTCGCTTGCGCGCACCGCTGTATCGAGCGTGTTTTGTGCCGACAGGACGATGATCGGCATATCCGGTGCTGCATTGCGCACCGCATCGAGAGTGGCGAGGCCATCGCCATCTGCCAGCATAACGTCAGTCAACATCACATCGAAGCTGCGCCCGGCGAGCAATGTGTCGCGTTCAGCAACGCTCGTGCAGTGCTTTATGGCGAAACCTTCGTCCTCCAGCGCTGCGACAATGACAGTTGCGATGGCGTTGTCATCTTCGACCAAAAGCACGGTCGCTGTTTCGGAGAGCGTCATGCGCTGTCGCCCTTCCGATAGGGGGCCTGCGGGAGGTGGAGACGAAAATGCGTCCGCTCGGTTCGCCGATCCCGCTCGTGACTGACCGTGCCGTTCATGTCGCGCACCAGCTTGCGCACCAGTGCGAGTCCCAGCCCCTGCCCTGATTGTTTCGAAGATACGAACGGCTCGAAGACATGATCCCGCATCGCGTGGTCAACTCCGGGACCGTTGTCACTGACGGTAATCTCGATCGGCAACCGCACTGAACGGCCAACGCGGATCGCGTTGAATACAAGACCGCTGACAAAGCGTGTTTGAACCACGATCTCCGGGTGTTCGCTATTGCGCGCAGCTTCTCTAGCGTTGGAGATGAGGTTGATGAGTATCTGTTCGAGCGCATCGCGATTGGCGAGCACAGGCGGCAAGGACGGATCGAACTCTTCGCGGATTTCTACAGTGTTCGGGACGGCCGCGCGAACCGTGGCTATAGCAGATCGGATCGCCTCGTGCGGGTTGCATGGCGCGACAGGTTCGGTGTGGGTGCTGCCCAATTGCTGCATCCGATCGATCAGACGGGCAATCCGATCCACCTCATCGGTTATCATCCGTGCAAGCTTCTTGTCCTTATGTGGCAGTTTGCGCGCGACCAATTGACCGGCCCCGCGGATTGCCGAGAGCGGGTTCTTGATTTCGTGCGCGAGGATGGACGGCGCACCGAGCGAGCTTCCTGCGGTCTCATCGTGGACATTCTCCTCGTGTCCAATTTCCGACAAAGTGACTACGCGCCACCCCGGATAGCCTGCCAGCGGAGAGACGGTGAAATTGACCCGCGTCTCCATCCCGTTGACGCCCACCACGAGGTCTCTGGCAACCAAGGCCGCTTCATTATCTGCAAGCCGCTCTTCGACCCGCGCGCCCAATTGTCCGATGGCCTCCGCCACTGGTCTTCCGCACAGCCGCTTGACGCTGGTTCCAAGCAGATTTTCCGCTGCATGATTCGCTTCGGCGATGCCCCCTTGCGGATCGATCAGCAGCATCGCGAAGATCAGTCCGCCGATCTGCGCTGCGGCATCAGGTTTATCGCTCACCAATTGCTCATTTCCGGCCGGTTCCGCTCCCGCCGCCTCAACCATTCCGCTCATGGCCAATATCAGGCGGCCCGACGATGGAGGAACGGCTCATAGAAACGCTCGATCTCGCCACGCACCTGGTCGGGATCGTCGATGAAGTTGGCCTTGTGCCGGAACTCGGCGGAACCGTGCATGCCCTTGGTGTACCAACCGATGTGCTTACGCGCGATCTTGGCCCCGACGTCGCGGCCATAGTGGTCAAGCATTCGCTCGTAATGTTCGACCAGCACGGAATACTGCTCGTCAAAACTGGGCGATGCGATGGATTCGCCAGTCCGCCACCAATGCATGATCTGGCCGAGCAGCCAAGGCTTGCCATAGGCACCACGACCGATCATCAGGCCATCCGCGCCCGATTGCTCAAGAGCTTTGGAAGCATCGTCGATACCGCAAATGTCGCCATTCACGATAACCGGGATCGACACCGCATCCTTAACCTTGCGGACGAAGGACCAGTCCGCGCTGCCCTTGTACATCTGGTTGCGGGTGCGTCCGTGGACCGTGATCATCTTGACGCCGAGATCCTCCGCAATACGCGCCATCTCCGGAGCATTGAGGCTCGCATGGTCCCACCCCATCCGCATCTTCACCGTCACCGGCACGTCGACCGCTTTGACGGTCGCTTCCATCAATTTGGTGGCCAGTGGCACCTCGCGCATCAGGGCACTGCCAGCATACTGGCCCACAACTTTGCGCACGGGGCAACCAAAATTGATGTCGATGATCGCCGCGCCGTTGCCTTCCTGAAGTTTGGCAGCCTCGCTCATGCTATCCGGATCGCAGCCAACGAGCTGCATGGAAACCGGTTCTTCGATCGGATCCCACGCGGTCTTCTGGATCGACTGGCGTGTTTCACGGATCGCAGCCTCGCTGGCGACCATCTCGGTCACATTGAGTCCGGAGCCATATCGGCGAACAAGCGTACGGAACGGCATGTCGGTAACGCCGGTCATCGGCGCGAGCAGTACGGGCTGCGCGATCTCTACGGGACCGATGCGGATCGGCTTCATCGCCGGAGGAGGGGGGAGTGTCATCATGTCAGGAAATGCCTAAATATTGGGCAGCGCATAGTGGATTGCGGAAAATCCGTCCAGTCCCTAAGCGCAGGCCCGTAATGGCGAGCGCACCTCCCCTCCCCGACTTTGCAGCAATCGTCGTCGCCGCAGGCAAAGGTCTGCGAGTTGGCGGCGATACGCCCAAGCAATTCCGAGAATTCAAGGGTAAACCGGTCCTGCGGCATTCCGTCGAAACGCTGCTGAAGGCGGGCGCCGCACCGATGGTGATCGTTATTTCGGCAGAGGGGCAAGAATTTGCCGCCGATGCCTTGAAAGGCATCACCGGGTTCGAAATCGTGACTGGCGGAGCCACGCGGCAAGATTCTGTACGCAATGGGCTCGAGGCATTGGCCGCAGCGGCGCCCGAGAAAGTGCTTATTCACGATGCTGCGCGCCCCGATCTGCCGCGCGCGGTGATAGAACGCCTGCTCGGCGCGCTGGCTGCGCATTCTGGCGCCATTCCGGTCTTGCCAGTGGTCGATAGCATCGCCCTTGCCCAAGAAAACGGCACGATGGCGGGCTCAGCTGACCGCGAACAGCTCAAAAGAGTCCAGACACCGCAGGCCTTCCGCTACGCAGATATCCTTAAGGCGCACAAAAATTGGGCAGGCACGTCCAGCGCCGGTGACGACGCGCAGGTCCTGTTGGCGGACAACACGGACAGCTCGTATTCAGTCGCCTTGGTCGATGGTGACGGACGGCTGAAGAAGATCACATTTGCAGAGGATTTCGTGGACATCGCAACCGCATCGTCATTCCGCATCGGACAAGGCTTTGATGTTCATCGCCTCGTCGAAGGCGAGGAATTGTGGCTATGCGGTATCAAGCTTGACCACGACAAAGGCCTTGCTGGCCACTCCGACGCTGACGTAGCGCTTCATGCGATCACGGATGCTCTGCTCGGCGCGATCGGCGATGGTGATATCGGAACGCATTTTCCACCAAGCGATCCGAAATGGGAAGGCGCACGTTCGGGGCAGTTTCTTGAGCATGCCGTAAAACTCGCGAGGGAAGCTGGTTACGCCATAGGCAATATCGATCTGACGATCATATGCGAGGCTCCAAAAATCGGCCCTCATCGTCCTGCTATGCGTGCGGAGGTGTCGCGCCTCGCCGGTCTTTCCGAAGATGCCGTCAGCATAAAGGCAACCACTACCGAGCGGCTTGGCTTTACCGGACGTGGTGAAGGGATCGGCGCGCAGGCGGTCGTAGGACTTTCGAAAAGGGGACCAAATTGATGAAACGCCTATCTGCCATGCTCATCGGCATGACCGCGCTAACGCAAGCGCAGGTCGCGCAGGCTCAGGAAGCGTGTGTTGCGCCTGCAGACCTGAACGATACTGTCATCTACGCAATGCCGCTTGCCTATGACGCGGCGCAGACTGCTTGTGATAGCGAGTTTTTGCCGGACGGGTTCATATCCACCGATGGTGAGGCTTTTATCGATGGGTTCCGCCTGAAACAGGACGATGCCTGGCCCGGAGCCTTTCGTCTGCTCAAGGTCTTCATGAATACAAAGGGCAGTGACACAACCGCCCCCGAAATTGGCGGATTGATCAGCAGTCTGCCCGAAGAGAGCCTGCGACCATTTATCGACGGGATTATCACTCAGATGATCATACCCAAGATCAAACCTGACACCTGCGGCAAAATCGAAGAGGCGCTGGAGCTATTGGCTCCACTACCGGTCGAAAACGTCTCCGGACTCGTCACCTTCATTGCCGAACAGACAGACGTCAAGAACCCCAAGCTCTGCGCCACTACAAATTCGCGCTCGGCGAACTAGATCGCCATTGACCATGACCGAAACACTGCTTCCGCCCGATATCTATGAACTCGCCCAGCGCGTGGTCGAAGAGAATGCTGCGGACGGGCGGAAGATCGTTCTTGCTGAAAGTTGCACGGGCGGGCTGGTGGCAGGGGCTATTACCGAGGTCGCAGGTTCTTCTGCCGTACTCGACCGTGGATTCGTGACCTATTCCAACGAAGCCAAAATGGACATGCTCGGCGTACCGCTCGACATCATTGAGACATTCGGTGCGGTCTCGATCGCCTGTGTATGGGCGATGGCACAGGGCGCACTCGAACGCTCGAACGCCGATGTATCTGTTGCGATCAGCGGCATTGCCGGACCGGGCGGCGGAACCACTCTTAAGCCCGTGGGGACAGTCGTATTCGCCCGCTGCGTCCGAAATGGCGATGGAGAACCCGAGGGCGAAATGAAGCAGTTCGGCGACGGAACCCGATCGTCCATTCGCCATCAGGCGACGATCTGCGCGCTCGATTTGTTGTTGCCGTAAAGCTCGTCGGCGCGCCGCTCGAATGCCTCGACCATCTTGCGGAAAGCGCGATCGAAATACTGACCAGCGAGCGCCTGAAACACGCGATTCTTGAATTCAAAATCGACGCAGAAATCGATCTCGCAGCTGTTTTCATCGATTGCCCTAAAGGTCCAGACATTGTCGAGGTCCGATAGCGGGCCGTCTATATAGTGCACCGCCAGCTTGCTCGGCCGATCCTTCTTAACGCGAGAAGCAAAAGTTTCGCGCAGGCTCTTGAACCCCACGACCATGTCGGCAACCATTTCGGTGTCGTTGTTCGAACGCACGCGGGTCGCAATCACCCACGGCAGAAATTCTCCATATCGCTTCACATCCGCGACCAGATCGAACATCTGCTCCGCGCTGTAGGGAAGCCTTCGGGTTTCGCGAATTCCGACCATCAGACGTCCAGGCGATCCCTCTTGCGCAGCTTCTCCTCGCGCGCAGTCTTCATCACGGCGAAATCATCGCCAGCGTGGTAGCTGGAGCGTGTCAACGGGCTGGATGCAACTTGCAGGAAGCCCTTTGCACGCGCGATCGCACCATAGGCGTCGAAAGCCTTGGGCGTGACGAACTTCTCGACCGTCGCATGTTTGGGCGTCGGCTGAAGATACTGACCCATGGTGATGAAATCGACCTCGGCGCTACGCATGTCATCCATCACCTGATGCACTTCGAGGCGCTGCTCGCCCAGTCCGAGCATGATGCCGGATTTCGTAAAGATCAGCGGGTTGTGCGCCTTCACCTCTTCCAGCAGCCGGAGTGAGGCATAGTACCGAGCGCCCGGTCGGATGGTCGGGTAAAGGCGCGGCACGGTTTCCAGATTGTGGTTGTATACGTCAGGCCCAGCCTCGCAAATCGCCTCGACAGCGGCGCGCATCTTTCCGCGAAAATCGGGCGTCAGAATTTCGATTGTCGTGTCGGGAGTATTGCGCCGCAAGGCCTCGATCACCTTCACGAACTGCCCTGCCCCACCATCGGACAGATCATCGCGGTCGACGCTAGTGATGACGATGTGTTGAAGACCCATCTTCGCGGCAGCAATCGCAGTATTCTCAGGCTCGAGCGGATCGACCGCGCGCGGCATCCCTGTCTTGACGTTGCAGAACGCACAGGCGCGGGTGCACACATCGCCCAGGATCATCACCGTCGCGTGCTTCTTCGTCCAGCACTCACCGATATTGGGGCACGCCGCCTCTTCGCACACAGTATTGAGGTTGAGATCGCGCATCAATCGACGGGTCTCGTGATAACCCTCGCTCACCGGAGCGCGGACGCGAATCCAATCTGGTTTGCGCTGGCGTGGCGGGCGCGCTTCCGGATCACCTTTACCGGACAGAGGCGACGGAGTGTTGGCGAGATCGTTCATGCCCGGTCATTTAGGCTTCTCAAACGCTTGCCGCAAGCACGCGCCCAGCTCGTTTTCGCTAGCGCCGCGTGATTTCCTGCAAACGCTGGTGCCTGAGATGCAAATGCTTGCGAATGAATGGGCCAACGGACTTGCCCACATGCTGCATTGCATGTTTAGCGATGAACGAAGGGAGGATCATCGTGCCAGAGTTCGCCGAGTTGCTGAAAGGCTATCGCCGTTTCCGTGACGAAACCTATCCGCGTCAACGCGCCCGTTTTGAAGAAACGGCAATGGAAGGGCAGCATCCCAAGCTGATGATCATCGGCTGTTCGGACAGTCGGGTCGACCCGGCGATGATCTTCGACGTCGATCCCGGTGATATCTTCGTGGTTCGCAACGTAGCTGCTCTGGTGCCGCCATTCGAGACAACGCCGGGACTGCACGGCGTTTCAGCGGCAGTCGAATTCGCGGTGCAGATGCTTGAAGTTAAGCAGATCGTGGTCATGGGGCATGGACGATGCGGCGGTTGCAAGGCTGCTTTGACTCAGGACTACGCTTCGGCCGCGCATGGCGAAGGTGCATTCGTTGCCAATTGGATCAATCTGTTAAGCGAAGCGCGCCAGCCCGTCGCAGCAAAGCACGGAACCACTGGCCGCAAAGCTGAAATGGCCATGGAGTTTGCTGCAATACGACTAAGCCTCGCAAACCTGCGTACCTTCCCGTGGCTCGCGGAAAAGGAACTTGCAGGTACGCTCAAGCTGCGCGGTGCCCATTTCTCAATTCTGGAGGGTGTTCTCTACTCCCTTGACGAAGACACCGGCGAGTTCCTGCCAGAGGATTAAACGCTTGCCCTCCTTCAGTGCCGCAACCATGTAGCGCGCCATGTCTGATACAGAACTCAAAAATATCGCTCTGCTGATCGATGCGGACAACACCACGCCCGATGGTATCGATCCTGTCCTGACCGTCATGGCCGAGCTGGGACAGGTCAACATCCGCCGCGCCTATGGCAACTTTGCCAAGGACAATCTGTCGCGCTGGGACACGATCACCAACAAATTCGGCATCCGCCCACAACAGCAATTCGACGTGTCGAAAGGCAAGAATGCTACCGACATGGCGATGACAATCGATGCTATCGACCTGCTTTACCAAGGCAAGGTCGACGGATTTGGCATCATGACGTCAGATAGCGATTTTACCCCGCTGGTAACGCGGCTGCGGCAGGATGGAATCCTCGTCTACGGGTTTGGCGAAGCGAAGACACCGCAAGCCTTCAAGTCCGTATGCACCCGCTTCATCGATATCAAACAGCTGATCGCGAACTATGCCGCCGATAAGCCGGGTGCGAAAAAGTCGGGTGACGGTAAATCGAGTAAACCGGAAGCTGGAGGCGACCTTGACGAAGACCTGCTCGAACTGATTACGGCCGCCTATTCCGAAGCCAAACGCGATGAACAGGGCTTTGCCAAACTCCAGCAGGTCGGCCAGATCGCAGGGAACCGCTCTAGCTTCGACGTGCGCAATTATGGCTTTAAAAGTCTGAGCGAACTGTTTGGAACGCTGGACAATTTCGCGCTGGATCGGCGCTCCGACAATCAGGTTTACGTAAAGCGCCTGCGCTGACATGCGAAAGGGGCGTCGGAATTGCTCCCGGCGCCCCTTTCATACTCTTCAAACAATCGCGGAAAATCAGCCGCCGACGGTCGTTTCCGCCACAGTTGCCGCGCTGGCTGCACCGCTGGTTTGCTGATCGGCATAGGTGCTCCAGAGGCGAGCGATCGGCATCCGTGCGCCCGAGACTTTCGCCAGCGTAGCCTTGGCCGTGTCATACTGGCCCATCTGGATCTGCGACATACCCAGCCGGGTCAGAACACGCGCGGTATCGACGCCCGGCATCGTCAGGCTCCTTTCATAAAAGCCAGCCGCTTTTTCATATTCGCCATAGCTGTAGAATGCATCACCAGCAGCCACGACCGTCCGCAGCGCGGCACCGGACGCAGAGGCGTCAGCTTCGAGCGATGGCAAGTCGCGCCGGTCACCTGCAAGCCGCCCACTGGCAGTAGAAAGCGATTCTGCAATGAACGTATCTTCCTGGCCGATCGTGCCGGATGCATAAGCCTGTTCGATCAAAGACTTGACCTCCTGAGGCAAGCGCCGTGCATCTGCCGCATCAACGTAGATGATGTAATCCTGCTTGTCCGTCAGCGCATCAACCTTCTTGCTGAAACGCAGCAGATCGAGAATCTCCTGATCTTCATAGGCGTTGAGATTGCGGGTGATGTTGATCGCATCGCGCCAATTCTCAGCCGACGGATAATCCGCGACCCAACCGTACGTGAAATCGTAAACTTCTGGGACGATTTCGTTGGTGTATGCAACAGTCAGACCGCGGCGATACCAGCGCTCGTCAACCGGCTGCCCGGCTTGCTCACGTGCCTCGATCGCTTGGCTGAGGTAGGCCAAGCCTTCTTTGTAACGTTCTTCGGAGAAATAGCTTTCGGCGAGCGAAATTTGCAAGTCTGCCGCAGTCACCCCTTCGGTCGTGAAGTTCGCATCGATCGCTGATTGCAGAAATCCGCGCGCTTGCTCCCACTGCTCCATGTTGCCAGCCAGCGTATACGCAATGTAGTTGTAGCGACCAATCTGATCGGCGGGCGCTTTACCGCTTGCCAGCATCAGCTGGAGACCCTCCAATTGCAGCGCACGATCGCTGAGCTTGGCACCAGCATTGTAGATCAAGCCGCCGCTGGCGATCTGCTCGTCAGGGGAGGTGGAAAGCGAGGCAAGCGCTGTCAATTGCGGCTTTAGCGGTGCAAGGTCGGTACCTTCTGCGTTAAGCGCATCGTTGAGCGGAGTGTAGGCAGCAATGAACTCCTCAGAATAGGAAGCTTTCTCTTCCTTTTCCTTTTTCTTCTTTTTCTTCTGTGCGTGGGCTGGCTCGGCAAAACCGAACGAGCCGGTTGCGACGACGGCTCCGGTCGCGAGAGCGATCGCAAGCGCCATTCCGGATGAGCGCTTGCGCAGGTTAAGACCTTTCATCGAATTCCTCCAGGATAGGGGTTGGTGCGGCATCGGGTGGTTTTCGCCGCTTAATTCATCTCTGCCTTTGCATTTGAACGCACTGCGACAGATTTGCAATTCTTCCTAGCTGAACCGGGCTGAACGGTCTTTGAATGGAGCGAAATCGTTGCGTTCAGGCGCAACATCGCGTCAGTTTGGCGAACACTTGCGACTTGCTCGGGTGAAATGTGGAAAAGACGCTGCCTGGCTCCTCTTTATGCCCCTCATGAGTGGCAATGTCGGCTACAAAACCTTACTTCAGACCCTTCTGACCTACCACAAAGAACACAACTAGAATTGGCCTGAATTTTGAGCGACGACAGCGAAACTCTCGAACCGACCGTACCTTCACCGATGGGCGATTTTGAACGCGTCGATATCGTCGACGAAATGAAGACGAGCTACCTCGATTACGCGATGAGTGTGATCGTTAGCCGCGCGCTTCCCGACGTGCGCGATGGCTTGAAACCGGTCCACCGCCGCATTCTGTTTGCGAGCCAGGAAGGCGGCTTCGTCGCGGGCCGTCCTTACCGGAAAAGCGCCAAGATCGTCGGCGACGTGATGGGCAATTATCACCCGCACGGCGACAGCGCAATTTACGATGCGCTTGCCCGGATGACGCAGGATTGGTCGCTGCGCGTGCCGCTGATCGATGGTCAGGGCAATTTCGGCTCGATGGACCCCGATCCCCCGGCCTCCATGCGATACACCGAAGCACGGTTGGCGCGGGTTGCGAACACACTGCTCGACGATCTCGACAAGGACACAGTCGATTTCGCGGAGAACTACGACGGTTCACGGCAAGAGCCTCAGGTGCTCCCGGCGCGCTTTCCCAATCTGCTGGTCAACGGCGCTGGCGGGATTGCTGTCGGTATGGCGACCAATGTGCCGCCGCATAATCTCGGCGAAGTCATCGACGGCTGCTTCGCCTTCATGGACAACCCCGCGATCACCGCAGAAGAGCTGATCGAGTACATCCCCGGCCCCGATTTCCCCACTGCTCCGCTGATTCTGGGATCAAGCGGCGCGAAGGCGGCGTACACGACCGGTCGCGGTTCAATCCTGATGCGCTGCCGCCACGAGATCGAGGAAAAGCGCGGGGATCGGCAGTCGATCGTCCTTACGTCGATCCCGTTTCAGGTCGGCAAGTCCGGCCTCGTGGAAAAGATTGCCGAAGCCGCGAAGGACAAGCGGATCGAGGGCATTTCCGATATTCGCGACGAGAGCTCGCGTGAAGGTGTTCGGGTGGTCGTCGATCTGAAGCGCGACGCATCGCCCGAAGTCGTGCTCAATCAAATCTGGCGCTACACTCCGGCGCAATCCTCCTTCCCAGCAAATATGCTGGCGATCAGAGGCGGACGCCCGGAAACGTTGACTCTGCGCGACATTATCAAGAGCTTCATCGGTTTCCGCGAAGAGGTCATCACCCGGCGGACCAAGTTCGAGCTGAACAAGGCACGTGAGCGGGCGCACCTGTTGCTCGGTCTGGTGGTCGCGGTGTCGAACCTTGATGAAGTGGTCGCCATGATCCGGGGATCGTCGAACCCCGCCGAGGCGCGTGGTAAGCTGCTCGCCAAGCAATGGCCGATTGGCGATATCGCGCAATATATCGAGCTGGTCGAAGCAATCGAGCCGACCGCCGATCAGGAAGGCGGTACTTACACGCTGTCCGAACGGCAGGTAAAAGCGATCCTCGAGCTGCGCCTCCACCGATTGACCGCGCTCGGTCGCGATGAGATCGGCGATGAACTGAAAGTTCTGGCCGACCAGATCGAGGAGCTGCTCTCGATCCTGGCCGACAGGGTGAAGCTCTACGGTGTGATGCGCGAGGAACTGGAAGAAGTGCGCGCGACCTATGCGACGCCGCGCGTCTCCGAGATAGCGCCTGCGTGGGACGGCCTCGACGACGAAGACTTGATCGAGCGCGACGATATGGTCGTGACCGTTACGCATGACGGATATATCAAACGCACCCCGCTCTCGACCTTCCGCGCGCAGAACCGCGGCGGTAAAGGCCGTGCGGGAATGTCGACCAAGGACGAGGACGCGATTGCCGAATTGTTCGTTACCTCGACCCACAATCCGGTCCTGTTCTTCTCGACGGCGGGTAAGGTTTACCGCCTAAAGGTCTGGAAACTGCCGGAAGGCGGGCCGGCGACGCGCGGGCGACCTATCGTGAACCTGTTGCCGTCGCTTGATGATGGGGAAACCATCCGCACCGTCCTTCCACTTCCCGAAGACGAGGAAGAATGGGGCGCGCTTTCGGTCGTTTTCGCAACGGCCAAAGGCAATGTCCGTCGTAACAGCATGGACGCCTTCACCAACATCCCGTCCAACGGCAAATTTGCTATGAAGTTCGATGCGGAAAGCGATGACAAACTGATCGGTGTCGTAGTGCTCAACGCGACCGACGATGTGCTGCTGGCCTCCCGCCAGGGCAAGGCGATCCGGTTCGCTGCGGTTGACGTCCGCGAGTTCACGTCACGCACATCGACCGGCGTTCGCGGAATGAAACTTGCCGATGGAGACGAAGTAGTCTCGCTTTCGATCCTGGGAGCAACCGGCACCACTCCCGAAGAGCGCGAGCAATATCTCAAGTTTGCGCCATGGAAGGCTGAAAAGGAAGGCGAACCCGATCTTGAAACCGATCGCTTCGAGGCGCTGAAGGACAAGGAGCAGTTCATCCTCACTGTGTGTGCGAACGGCTATGGCAAGGTGTCCTCCGCCTATGAATATCGCCAGATCGGGCGCGGTGGTCAGGGTCTCATCAATATCGACAACATAGCTCGCAACGGCCCAGTCGTCGCCAGCTTCCCGGTCGCAACGGGCGATCAATTGATGCTCGTTACCGATCAGGCGAAGCTTATCCGCATTGGGCTGGAGAGCCTGCGCGTTATCGGACGCAATTCCGCCGGTGTGCGGCTGTTCGACGTGGCGAAGGGCGAAACCGTCGTCAGCGCGGTGAAGATCGATGAGACCGAAGAGCCTGAAAACGACGTCGAGGAAGCGGTGGTCGAGGAAATGGTCGAACGACGCGGCGGCGGTGATGAAACCAAGCCTGACACCACAGTGCATTCGGACAAGAATATCGAGGGCGAGGCTGAGGAATAAATTGAGCGTCTGGCTACTTGGCCGGGCGCTCGCCCCTCAACGTCTGCACCACTCCGGTCGCTATCATCAACTGGCCTGCGTAGTAGAGCGGCCAAATCAGGATGTCGGGCAACGGTTCCAGATCGAGCGCCCCCATGCGGCTAAAGATCAGCCAATCGCTCACGACGAACAGCACCGCGCCAATGCCGACGCGGTAACGCGGAAAGCGGCTTAGCCAAGCCAGCGCCGCCATTCCACCCAGTCCGCTGGCATAGAACGCGATGTCGGCCCGCTCGCTCAACAGATACGCTACTCCGGGAGTGGCGATGAACAGTGCGAGTGCGAGAAGGTTCTGGCTGGGACTCGTCCTTTCGCGCCGATTGCGCAGGTAGAGGGCGATCGCGATCAGATGCGAGGCGAAAAACAGCCCTCCCCCAGCTTCAAAACTTAGCTCCAGCGCCATGTCAGCCGCTGCCGATAGCGCCAGCACCACGACCAATATCGCTCCATCAAACCCGGGGGCACGACGCATCGCATAGATAGCAAGCAACCCAACGCCTGCCCCCTTCAACAGGATCAGCCACAGGCCACCAATCGGGTTATTCCAGAGAAAGTAATAGGCGACCGCCGCGATCACACTCGCGAGCAGCCACGGACGATGTTCGATCAGTGCATGCTTGGACATTGTCCCGGTTCGCCCTCTTTTCCTTGCAGGCGCGCTACCACGCAATTACTTCGCGCTCCATGACACAACCATCCACTACCCACGATGTTCACGTAATCGGCGGCGGGCTTGCCGGCAGCGAGGCGGCCTGGCAGCTTGCGCAACGCGGGGTGAAGGTGCGCCTTTCCGAAATGCGCGGGTCAGGTGACATGACGCCGGCACACCAGACTGATGGATTGGCTGAGCTGGTCTGCTCGAACAGTTTCCGCTCCGATGATGACACCAAGAATGCGGTCGGGCTGCTCCACCATGAGATGCGTGAGCTCGATAGCATTGTCATGCGTGCAGGCGCCGTCGCCCAAGTTCCAGCTGGCAGCGCAATGGCGGTGGACCGGGATGTCTTCTCTGCCGAGGTAGAGAAAGCACTGAATGACCATCCCAACGTGACCGTGGTGCGAGAGCGGGTGGACAAGCTCCCCGAGAGCGGTCCGACCATAGTCGCAACCGGCCCTCTCACCGCTCAATCGCTTGCGCAAAGCATTGTAGGCGCGACGGGCGAAGAGCGATTGGCCTTCTTCGATGCGATCGCACCGATCGTCCATCGCGACAGCATCGACATGGACATCGCATGGATTCAGTCGCGCTGGAACAAGCGCACCGAAGCGTCGAATGAAGACGGTGACTACATCAACTGCCCGATGACGAAAGAGCAATACTACGCCTTTCATCAGGGCCTGATTGACGGCGAGAAGACCGAATTCAAGGAATGGGAAAAGGACACGCCCTATTTCGACGGATGCATGCCGATCGAAGTGATGGCGGCACGCGGCGTCGAGACGTTGCGGTTCGGCCCGATGAAACCGGTCGGCCTCGATAATCCGCGCGATGTGACCGAAGAATTTCCTCAAGGCTGCTGGCCTTATGCGGTGGTTCAACTGCGGCAGGACAACAAGCTGGGCACGCTATGGAACATGGTCGGGTTCCAGACCAAGCTGAAATACGGCGCACAGGTCGAGCTGTTCCGCACCATTCCGGGCCTGGAAAACGCTGAATTCGCAAGGCTCGGCGGACTACACCGCAACACTTTTCTCAACTCGCCGCAGGTGCTCGACCGGCAGTTACGACTGAAAGCCGCCCCGCACGTGCGGTTTGCGGGCCAAGTGACGGGCTGCGAGGGCTACGTCGAAAGCGCGGCTATTGGCCTCGTTGCCGGAATCATGGCGGCGAACGAGCTGGCCGGGCGCGAATGGTGTCCCCTGCCCCCTTCGACCGCGCTCGGCGCGTTGCTAAGTCATATTACTGGCGATGCAGAGGCGGAGACGTTCCAACCAATGAACGTCAATTTCGGGCTGTTTCCGCCGCTGCACGAAGTGAAGAAAAAGCAGCGCAAGGAGGCTTACACTTCCAGGGCCAAGGCTGACTTGCAGGCATGGCTCCGCGAGACGCGGGAAGCGATCCCCGCGTAGCTCTAGCACCGGCAGGCGGGCTTCTTCGGCTTTGGCTTGGGTGCGGTGGTTGCAAACTCCGCTGGCGTCAGTTCCGCGTTGCCGTCTGCATCGGCCCCATCGAAGCGGGTCGCGGTGGTCACCGCCCATTCCTCGAAAGTCAGCAGGTTGTTGCCGTCGACATCGAGCTTGCGAAATCCGTCCGAGCGGGTGGAGAGCATTTCGTTGCGCGAGATTTTCCAATCGCGATTGCGGTCATAGCGGAAGAAGCGCTTTTGTTCCTTGGTGAGCTCGCTCGCTTCGGGCGGGGTTGGCCCCTCCATGTCGCCTGGGTCAGTCTGCGGCAATTCTTCGGGAGCTAGCGCAACGTCCTCTGGCTCGGGCGGCGGCGGGGCGTTTGCTTCGACTTGCGCACGGCCCTGCCACCAGAACACGCCGACGCCTGCGAATATCAAGCCTAGAAAAACGCCCAAGATTGTCTGTCGCACTTTTATGCTCCCGCCCCGTATATAACTGCAGGATAACCGCTTTTAGCGTCCGAAGATAGAAGCTCGCATTGTAATTAGTGCAGCACCGCGCCCTTCCATTAAGGGGCGCCCTCCCCGTTTCAGCGCGCGAAGGCTAAGCGCTTCGAGAATTGCCAGGCCACGGAGCGCGCCGGGTAAAGACGCCGCGTTCGATTTCAGACCAAGCCCTATGTCGATGAGCTGCTGCCGCTCAGCCTCGTCGGAAACTTTGCAAGCCGTATCGGCCATGACCCAACGCATTCCAGCGGACATAACCCGTGCCGCCACCTGTTCTTCCAGATCGGCTAAAAGTCCAGCCAACGGACCCGCGCGCTTGTTGGCGAAATCGCTGATCTCTTTGCGAGAGATGCTCTCCTCGGCGACCAGTATCTCCCAGCCATCGACGAGCTCGACGAGGATTTCATCATCGCCCTGCCAATGCTCACCGATCGCGTCGAGCACCGCATCGCCACTCGGGCGGGAGTTCAGGTCGGTGCGCAGCATATCTCGCCACCAGGCAAGCCTCATCTGTCCCAGCATTGGCTCTGTGGTGTTCGATACAATGCGCGCGAGCCGCTGATCCAAAGCGAAATAGGCAGCGAAACGAAGTCGCAAGGCTTGCGGTGTATGCGCAAGAACGAGTTCGATTTGCGGCGGAAAGGTCTCTGATGCTGGGCTGTCCACGATCGTCCGGTCGTAGCCTTCACACGCTAGGAAATGTCAAGCCGGATGTCCGAATGTGGCACAGGCCTGCACGAACAGGCCCGAAATGTGGCAATTAGGTTTTGATTAACCATTCACCTTCAAGGTCCGCTTACCAGACTTCGCTAAGTCAGACGCACATAACTGTTTTTTCGCGTGTTTTTCGCGGACGAATCCAACTGGGGACTCGTGAATATGGGTAAGACGACATTCTTCCGCACAGTGGCGGCCGATCCGACTGCAAACGTGATCGCGATCTCAGCTGCTGCTCTGATCCCGCTGATCGGTATGGTCGGTGGCGCTGTCGACGCCAGCCGCTATTACATGACAACCACTCGTCTTCAGGCCGCGTGCGACGCCGGGGCGCTGGCGGCTCGGCGTGCGATGGACAAACCCGGTGATTTTAACGCGGGCGGAGAGGGCTCAACCTCACCCAAGCAAGTGGGACTGAACTTCTTCGATCAGAACTTTGAAGATGGCCTCTTCAATATCGGCGATCGCACACGCGAATATACAGCCGATGATGAAGGCGTTGTAACAGGGACTGCTTCAGGCACTCTGCCGACAAGCCTCATGTACATTTTCGGGTATGACGAGTTCAACGTCTCGGTCTCATGCTCGGCTGATATCAACATTGCCAACACGGATGTGATGTTCGTGCTGGACGTGACCGGCTCTATGAACTGCCCGGCCGCGAAGGGCGTTGACGATGGTTGCTCAAACAACGGCAATACCGAATACACGTCAGGCGGTGAGAACGCCTCGCGCATCCAGGCGTTGCGCGAAGCTGTCGTCGATTTCTATGACGTGGTTGAGGAGACGACGTCTGCTTCAGCTCAGGTACGCTATGGCTTCGTACCCTATTCGCAGACCGTGAATGTCGGCTTGTCGATCAAGCCGTGGTTGGCCGATGAGGCGGCCTACCAATCGCGTGAATGGTTCGAAGGAACTCGCCCTGCCGAAGTCGGCGACTGGATACTGGACGAGCGAACAACCGAATTTCTACCGCGTAAAACGAGCGAACTCAATGGCGGCTCATGGCTTTCCAGTTATCAATGGCAGAACAACAGGAACGATCCTCTCATAGCCCACAACTCGTCCCGCAGTAAGTGCCATAACTTGGCGGGCAACAGCTACAATGTCGGCAACGAGCTCTGGCAGATTACAAGTTCGGAATATCGCCTCAATCAATGGGCGGGAACTGGCGCAACCACGAGATGGCGTGCGGCATGCGTGGGCGATATCACGAAGTTGCGCAAGGCCAACGATGGCGATGTTGCTGCAGGTGCAACGACCGATGTATCGGAATGGATCTATCACGAGCAGACATTCGATGTTTCGGCCTTCCAGGAAGGTACCGCCTATGGTGATCCCGTCTTCACACAAACTGGGTCAAATGGCGCGACTGTGAGTCATATTTGGGATGGGTGCATTCACGAAGCTGAAACCAACAATGGTTCGGTCTTTGACCCAGTCCCTAGCGACGCTTACGACCTCGATATCGACCTTGTCCCAACAGCGCGCGATGAACGCTGGAAACCGGCCCTGCCGGGAGCCACCTATCGCCGCTTCGATGACGACGGCAACTGGACTCGCGACACGGTCAGGACAGAGTCAAACTGGAGCACGGCTTCATATGTCTGTCCGGTCGCCGCGCAACGACTGAGTGATACGTGGACTGAATCTACGCTGACTACATACGTCAACTCGCTTCGTGCTCGCGGAAATACCTATCACGACTTCGGCATGATTTGGGGTGGGCGATTTGTTTCGCCCACCGGGATTTTTAGCTCTGCTAACGCAACGGCGCCAAACGGCGACGCGATTGCTCGTCATATCATTTTCATGACAGACGGTACTCAGGCAACCAACCAGACCGTCAATGGTCTATATGGTATCGAGTGGTGGGACCGTAATATCACAAATGACGGTTCACGATCACAGATGCGTGATAATCACGCTGCCCGTTTTCAGGCAGTCTGCCGCGCAGCACGCAACAAGAACATCTCCGTCTGGGTCGTGGCTTTCGGCACGGACCTGAGCGACAATCTGGAAGATTGCGCAACACCCGGTCGCGCCTTCGAAGCCAGCAACGCAACCGAATTGCGCGACACCTTTAAGGACATTGCCGAGAAAATCTCCGCACTGAGGCTGACATCATGATCGGAACCAAGCTGTTCAAACGTCTATGCCAGGACGACAAGGGCGTCACTCTGGTCGAGTTCGCCTTCGTCGGGCCGGTTCTCATTATTCTGCTGATGGGGCTGTTCGACATGGCGCACGCGCAATACACGTCGGCTCAGATCGCTGGCGCGATGCAAAAAGCCGGGCGCGATCTAACGTTGGAATCTGCTGGCAGCCAGCAGACCAGCATCGATAACGTCGTCATAGGTCGGGTGAAAACCGTGGTGCCTGGAAGCGCGACCATCACTCTCGAAAAATTGTCGCATTTCGACTTCACCGATATCGGTGAGGCGGAAAACTTCACCGACGATAATGATGACGGCATCTGCAACGATGGCGAGCCTTTCGAGGATGCGAACGAGAATGGGCAGTGGGACGCCAATCGCGGCCAGAGCGGAATTGGCGGCGCGCGTGACGCAGTGCTTTACACGGCTGTCGTCGAATATCCGCGCCTGTTCCCGATCGCCGGGCTGGTGGGCATGGACCGCATCCAAAAGCTCGAAGCATCGACCGTGCTTCGCAATCAACCATACGGTCAACAGAGCCGTGAGACCCTCGTAGGAAATTGCCCATGATCTCCAAGATTCAGCGCAAATTCACCACTTTCACCCGCAAGGCTTACCGCCTACGTTTGTTCCGCGACAACACATCTGGCGTTGCGTTTGTCGAATTCGCCTTCACATTGCCAATTTTGCTATCGCTAGGCATGCTCGGCGGCGAGACGGCCAATTACACCATCACTCACATGAATGTGAGCCAGATCGCCATGCAGGTTGCCGACAGTGGTTCGCGAGTTGGTGAACACGATGTACTGGTTGATCGTCGTGTGACCGAGGACGATGTCAACGATGTGCTTGTCGGCGCCGAGAACCTCGGCGATCGCATAGGGATTTTCGAGAACGGACGCGTGATCCTGTCGAGCCTGGAGCAAAACGAAGAAGGCGGACAGTGGATTCATTGGCAGCGGTGTCGCGGTGCCAAGAACTTTACGTCCAGCTATGGCGTCGAAGGGGATGGTGAGACCGGAAATGCTTTTAAGGGCATGGGAGAAACGGGGCAGCTTATAACGGCGCCAGACAGCAACGCGGTAATGTTTGCAGAGGTTAGCTACGATTATCAGTCGCTCACACCTTTCAATTTCCTCGAAGGGCGTGAGATCCGTTACACTGCGGCATTCAGCGTCCGCGACGTGCGCAATCTTGAGCAATTGTTTCCGTCAAGTACGGGTCAAAACTCCGCTGACTGCGATACGTTTTCCTCCGACCGTCCGTGACGCGAAAGGGCCGCAGATCGCAGCCCTTCCTTCGCCTTAAGCGTAACAAACGCGCTTGGCCGCTTCGACAATGCGGTCCGCATCGATGAGCGCGAGCTTTTCGAGGTTGGCTGCGTAAGGCAGAGGCACGTCCTCGTTACAAACGCGAAGGACCGGGGCGTCGAGGTCGTCGAACCCTTCTTCCATGCAGATTGCCTGCACTTCGCTGGCGATCGAACATGTCGGCCAGCCTTCTTCGGCGATCACAAGCCTGTTTGTCTTTGCGAGGCTCTCCAGGATCGTCTGCTTGTCCAGCGGACGCAGGGTGCGCAAGTCGATGACTTCGGCACTGATACCCTCATCGCTTAGCGTTTCTGCTGCTTCAAGCGCAAAGCCAACCCCGATCGAATAGCTGACGATGGTCACGTCGCTGCCTTCGCGCATGATCCGCGCCTTGCCGATTGGCAAAACATGATCGTCAAGATCCGGCACATCGAAGCTGCGGCCATAGACCAGCTCGTTCTCCAGGAAGACGACAGGGTCTTCGCACCGGATCGCGGCTTTCATCAGACCTTTGGCGTCGGCGCTGTCATATGGTGCAATAACAATCAAGCCGGGCGTACTAGCGTACCAAGGGCCGTAATTCTGGCTGTGCTGTGCGCCCACGCGTGAAGCCGCTCCATTAGGACCGCGGAACACAACGGGGCAGCGCATCTGTCCGCCGCTCATGTAGTTTGTTTTGGCGGCCGAGTTCACGATGTGATCGATAGCCTGCATGGCGAAGTTGAACGTCATGAATTCAACGATCGGTCGAAGGCCGCCCATTGCCGCACCGGTGCCGACACCGGCGAATCCATACTCGGTAATAGGCGTGTCGATCACGCGCTTGGGGCCAAATTCGTCAAGCAGACCCTGCGTGACCTTGTAAGCGCCTTGATACTCCGCAACTTCTTCGCCCATCACGAATACGCGCGGGTCGCGGCGCATTTCCTCGGCCATCGCATCGCGCAGCGCTTCGCGTACGGAAACGGCGGTGAAACTGGTGCCCTCAGGAATATCAGGATCGGATTTGGGTTCGAATGCCGGTTTTTCCGGAGCGCTCACACCGCCGGGCTCGTCGCGCCCTTCATCCTTGCCCTCGCCGGGAACATCGTCGACACGCGTGGGCGCAGGTGCCGAGCTTTCCTCGCCCCCGTCCTCGCCCTCGCCTTCCAGCATTGCGATGACGGTGCCGACGGCCACGTTTTCCGTACCTTCATCGACGAGGATCTTACCAACAGTCCCCTCATCGATGGCTTCGAATTCCATCGTGGCCTTGTCGGTCTCAATTTCGGCGAGAATGTCGCCGGGAGCGATTTCGTCACCTTCCTTGACGAGCCATTTGGCGAGCGTGCCTTCCTCCATTGTCGGAGAAAGCGCGGGCATTTTGAGTTCGATCCCCATCGCTCAGTACTCCTCGACCAGAACATCGGTATAGAGTTCGCCTGGCTCCGGCTCGGGCGAACTCTCGGCAAAGTCGGCGGACTCGGCGACACGTGCGCGGATCGCTTTGTCGATTGCCTTCAAGTCCTCTTCGGTCTTGCCACTATCCATCAGCGTCTTCTTAAGCCGTTCGATCGGATCGTGGTGATCGCGCTGGTCCTGCACTTCCTCGCGCGTCCGATACTTCGCGGGATCAGACATCGAGTGCCCGCGATAGCGATACGTGTTGAGCTCCATCAGCACCGGTCCCTTGCCGTCGCGCACGTGTTTAAACGCAACTTCGGCGGCAGCACGCACTTCGAGCACATCCATTCCGTTCACTTCCATGCCGGGGATGCGGAACGCGGTGCCACGACGGTAAAAGCGTGTTTCGGCGGAACTGCGCTTCGAAGCGGTACCCATGGCGTATTGATTATCCTCGACCACGAATACGATCGGGAGATTCCACAACGCAGCCATGTTGAACGTCTCGTAGACCTGCCCCTGGTTCGCGGCACCGTCACCGAAATAGGCAAGGCACAACCCGCCATCGTCGTTGTATTGATGCGCGAGCGCCAGACCTCCGCCCAGCGCTACCTGCGCGCCGACGATACCGTGACCGCCATAGAATTTATGCTCGGTGCTGAACATATGCATCGAGCCGCCCTTGCCCTTTGATATGCCCGCTTCGCGCCCCGTCAGTTCGGCCATGATAACCTTGGGATCGATACCATAGGCGAGCATGTGACCATGATCGCGGTAGCCGGTGATGACGCTGTCTTTGTCGCCATCCAGCGCGGATTGCAGGCCGATCGCAACCGCTTCCTGACCGATATAGAGATGGCAAAAACCGCCGATCAGACCGAGTCCGTAGAGTTGCCCGGCTTTCTCTTCAAACCGTCGGATCAGGAGCATCTGCTCGTAAAATTCGAGCATCTGCTCAGGCGACGCATCGAAGCGTTTCTGCGCTTCGAACTCTTCCTGCAAGGAGTGCAGGATGAAGTCGGGATCGTCGGATGGCGCGATGCGCTCCGCTTTCTTGGGTGCGGGTTTTTTCGTGGCGGTCTTCGCCTTGCTGGGCTGTTTGGCCAAGGCAGATGTCCTTTGTTCTCTAGCGCAATTAAGAGCGCGCCGGGGGAGGAGATGCGACGAACCCTATTGGCGCGCAAATTTCGATTACGCAACGTAAAGCGCTCAACGAAGAATGAATTTCGCCGGACCTGTTCGTGAAATGCCGATCGCGCGTTGGTGCGAGCTATTCGTCTTCGAGGGTAATGACGACTTCGTCCTGATGCACGACGTTCTGGTGGCGAAGCAATTCGCCGATCAGATCGGGATCGGCCGCATCGGGATCGAGCAACTCGACACGATTCTTGAGAGCGTCACGCTTTTCAGTGAGCATCGTGATCTGCGCCTGGCGCTGTTCGAGCAGCTGCGCATTCTCACTCCATGAGAGCAAGCCTGTGGGACCGGCGATCGCCAGACCAGTCAGGATCAACAACGCCATAAGCGCCGCTCCCTGCTTCAGCTGATCTCTAACCGGATTGCGCATAATATCCCTGACTTGCCCCAAACACACAGAATCATAGTTAACTGACGGGTTCAAGGACAAATCGTCGCTCGGTCGCAGAAATGCGTTCGGGATGCACGCGTAGTCGCCCCCGATTTCGCATTTCAGAAGGCCATGACCAAAGCGCCCTCCCCGCACAATACGTCCAACCAACGCGCGGCTCGGAACTATCGAGCCCATTGTGCCGTTAGTCACGAAACAGGAGGAAAGAGCGATCAATATGCTCAACACGCTAACCGATACCGTCAATTCGATGCTGACCGATTTCGTTGCGATGCTGCCGCTTATCGCGATTGCACTCGTCATAGTTGTTATAACAGCGATCGCAGCGCGATTCACCGTCAAGATCGCCGATATGCTAATCGGCAAGACAGACCTGCGGCCATCCCTGCGTCAGCTAATAGAGACGCTGGTCAAGCTCGGCACCTGGATCCTCGGCCTGATGATCGCAGCGATCGTGGTCTTTCCCGATTTGACACCAGGTAGCCTGATCGCAGGCCTCGGCATCGGCGCAGTTGCAATCGGCTTCGCGTTTCAAGACATTTTCGAAAACTTCCTCGCCGGCGTGCTCATCATGGTGCGCGAGAAGATGCGGATCGGCGACGTGATCGAATGCGAGAGCATCATCGGCAAGGTCGAGCATATAACTTTGCGTGAGACCCACATTCGCTCTTTGTCGGGCGAATTGACGGTGGTGCCCAATTCCGTTTTGTTCAAGAACCCGGTGGAAATCCTCACGGATAAAGATCAGCGCCGCCATGACGTCGTCATTGGCGTTTCGTACGACACCGATCTCGATCAAGCTGCGGACGTTATTCGTAAAGCGGTTTCGGCGGTCGAAGATGTCGACACCAACAAAGGGCTCGATATCTTCGCTCAGGAATTCAACTCGTCGTCGGTCGACTTTCTCGTGCGCTGGTGGTCAGGCTCGACCCCGCGCGCGGGCTGGGAAAGCAAGGATCAGGTTGTGCGTGCGATCAAGCGCGGTCTTGACGATGCGGGAATCGAAATTCCATTCCCCTACGTCACGCACACGTTCAAAGAGCGCGTACCGATGGGAGAGAACCCGGGCGAGCCAAGCACCGGCGGCTGAATGAGAGTGGGCGCTTTGCAATAGGTTTTTTCATGCTACTGGTCTTCGCGAGATGAAGGAGACCAGCCAGCCATGAAAGTTCTGACCAGCGACCCCGCCCGCTTCACCGACCTCCCTGACTATCCCTTTGCCGAGCACTGGATCACAGTCGATCTTGGCGAGGGCTATCAGGGCCGGATGCATTATCTCGACGAGGGCCCGAAGGACGCGCCGCCGGTGCTGCTGTTCCACGGAGAGCCGAGCTGGAGCTTCCTTTACCGCAAGATGATACCCATCCTGGTCAATGCGGGTTTTCGCTGCCTCGCCCCCGACCTGATCGGCTTTGGTAAAAGCGACAAGCCGGACGATATCGGCTTTTACACCTATGACCGGCACGTGGATTGGCTTCAGCAGTGGCGCAACGCCGTATGCCCTCAGCCTGCCGCGCTGTTTTGCCAGGATTGGGGCGGCTTGTTGGGTCTGCGCATGGTCGGCATGGAGCCGGAGCGCTTCGCATGCGTCGTGACGAGCAACACATTTCTGCCCGTCGGCGGGAAGCCCAACCCTGCATTCGCCGCGTGGCGGGAATTCGCGAAGAACTCGCCGGAATTCAACATCGGAGAGTTGCTCCAACGAGCAACAGCGACGGAAAGAAGCGAAGCGGAAGTCGCGGCTTACAACGCGCCTTTCCCCGACGAGCCGAGCAAGGCTGGCGCGCGCGCCTTTCCGCAGCTTGTGCCGATCGAAGACGGCAAGCCGGGCGTCGAGGAAAACAAGGCGGCCTGGGTCGGTCTTGCCGCTTACGACAAACCATTTCTCACGTTGTTCGGTGAAGACGATCCGGTGCTTGGTGGTGCGGGCAAAGTGTTATCCGCCAAGATCAAGGGCGCCGAAGGTCAGCCGCACGAAATGCTCTCGACCTGCGGGCATTTCAGTCAGGAAGATCGGCCCAAAGAGCTCGCGCAAGGCGTTATCGACATGGCGAAAGCGGCAGGCTTCCTCGCTTGACCACAGCCAGCGGCTATCTCAGCCGAGCTCAGGAATACGCGCTGGCAGTGACGGTCGCGGCTGTCACCGCCAACGCGTATTACATCCACCCGATCATCGGTGAGGTCGCGCGCGATTTCGGCGTTAGCGAGGCGCGCATCGGCATTGTCCCGGCGCTGAACCAACTGGCGCTGGCGGTGGGGATTCTGCTGCTGTTGCCGCTTGGCGACCGCTATTCCAACAAAGCGCTGTGCCTCGGCTTCGTGGCGCTCCAAAGTCTCTTCATGCTTGGCATGGCACTGGCCCAGGGGTTCGCGCTTTTTACCCTCGCCTCGACGCTTCTCGGCTTCGTCACGATCTCTCCCTACCTCATCCCCGCCTTCGCATCGAAGCGCGTCGCGCCGGAACGGCTCGGGCAAGTCACGGCACTGCTTACTGCAGGCGTAATCTTCGGCATACTCGTCGCCCGAGTGGGCGCAGGGATTGTCGCGGAGGAACTGGGGTGGCGTACCGTCTATTGGTGCGCTTTTGGAATCATGGCGGTGACCACGATGTTCCTGCCGCTCACCATGCGCAGCGAACCGGCCGCGGCGAAGCGCCCGCAAGGCAACTACACTGCTCTGCTCGTGTCGGTGTTCACGCTCGCAGCACAAAATCGCGACATGCTGATTTCGGCGGTGATCCAGGGGCTGAACTTTGCGACCTTCACAGCCACATGGCTGGCGCTCGCCTTGCATCTGACCAGCCCGGAGCTTGGATATGGTGTAGACACAGTTGGCTATCTTGCGGGTATCGCTGCGGTCAGTATCGTTGCCACCCCGCGATTAGGCCGATGGGCTGATCGTATAGGCCCGCGCCGCGCGCGACTGGTTTCAGCCATCGTTCAAGCGGGCGGCATCGCGCTGATGTATCCTTTCGGATTTTCAGCGTGGGCGCTGATTGTGCCGCTGGTCGTCGTCAACATGGTCGGACCGACCATCGATGTGACCGGTCGCATGACCTTCCTCGCGCTGGAGCCGGAAATCCGGACGCGACTGACCACGACCTATATCGTCATCATGTTTCTCGGCGGAGCGGTCGGTAGCATCCTTGGCACCGCCGTCTATGACTGGAGCGGTTGGCTCGGCACCTGTGCGATGTTGCTGGCAATCTCTGCAACGGTCACCTTGCTGTCGCTCCATGCTCAGCGGAGCTGGCAAAAAGCAGCTCTCTGAGGCCGCGACACTGCCGATAATCCGCTAAATACGCGCATGGTGTCCCCGACAGGATTCGAACCTGTGGCCTTCGGATTAGGAATCCGACGCTCTATCCACCTGAGCTACGGGGACATCGCCATCAAGACGTCGCCTCCCAATAGCATCGGTGAATTGCTAATCAATCAATTCAGCTTGTCAGGTGGCGCGACTGGAAAAGGCAAAGGCGCGACTGGCACGCCCTCTTCGACCAAGGACTTCGCCTCCTCCAGACTGGCCTGCCCGTGGATTGGCGCTTCGGCGCGCTCGCCATAATGCATCTCGCGCGATTGCTCGGCGAAATCCTTGCCCACATAGGTGCTGCTTTTCAGCGCCTTTTCCTGCGCCTTGCCGAGCGCGACAAGCGCTTCCTTAACTTCAGCGGGCAGCGGCGCGTTTGAAACAGGTCGCGCCCCTTCCTGGGGTTCAACACCCTGTTCGCTGTCAATTGGCGCGAGATCGGAAACGGTATTGCCTTTCGCCGGAACAGCCGGAGCCATCGGTGCCTTCGACACTTTCGCAGCGCCGCATTCAGGGCATGCGACGAGGCCGCGGGCGCATTGATCCTCGAAGTCCGAAGAGGATCCGAACCATCCCTCGAACCGGTGACCTGCTTCGCAATGCAAATCGAAAACAATCATATGATTGTCATTTGGGCATTTCGCGCCGGTTAGCAAGGCTGGGAAGCTGCGCACGCACTTCGCCGATCCGATCGAGGTCAATGTCGCAAAAAGCCAACCCGGGTTTCTCGCCGCCCATATCGAGCAGCACTTCACCCCACGGATCGATCACCAGACTGTGGCCGTAAGTTGCCCGCCCGTCCTCATGCTTGCCGACCTGCGCCGCCGCGATCACGAAGGCGCTCGCCTCGATCGCTCTCGCCCGCAGCATCACGTGCCAATGCGCCTTGCCAGTCGGAACCGTAAATGCGGCGGGGATGGCGATGGCGTCGCAGCGGCGGTCGCCGAGCTCTTGAAACAGCGCAGGAAAGCGCAGATCGTAACAGATAGTCAGGCCAAGCCGTCCGAGCGGAGTGCCATCGACGGTCACAACCTCGCTGCCCGGTTCATAGGCCGAGCTTTCGCGCCAGGTTTCGCCGGTCGAAAGCTCCACATCGAACATATGAATCTTGTCGTAGGTGATCGGCGGTGTGGCACGATCACCTTTTCGATCGAAATACATCGCCCGATTGGCCCAGCGCCCGCCCTCGCGACGAACAGGCATCGATCCCAGCGCGATGTCGATCCCCAGCTTCACGGAGATGTCGGACAATCGCTTGGCAGTCTGCGCCGGATCATCACTTTCGATCCAGTTCGAGGCACGATCCCGGTCCCGATCAACGAGGATCGACATTTCGGGGGTGAACAGCATGCTCGCCCCGTTTGCAGCCGCGTCTTCAGCCGCCTGTTCGATGGCCGCGTAATTGACATCCGGGTTGATGCCCGAAGTCATCTGGAGGACGGCTATTCTGGGCAAGTGTCGGCTCTATCCGGCCAGTATTGCGTCGAGCTTGCCCGCTTGCTCAAGCGCGACCAATTCATCTGATCCGCCAACATGAGTGTCGCCGATGAATATCTGCGGCACCGTTCTGGCGCCGGGAGCACGGCTGAGCATTTCGTCGCGCTTTGGCCCACCCATTGTTATGTCGTGCTCGCTATATTCAGCGCCCTTGGACTGGAGCAGACGCGTCGCGCGAACGCAGAACGGGCAGGCGAATTTGGTGTAAATGTCGATTGTTGGCGTGGTCATTCGTTCATCCCAAAAAAGGTGGTCGAGAGCTGCAAAATGCACTCTCGTCGCACTCTTGAAAGCCGTTCGTATCGCCCCAAATAGTATGTGTCGCAGCATTCCGCCAGCCTTGGGGAACGCATAAAGCGGCAATGTGCAGGTGCTGTATGAGGCAGGCCTGCTCAATCGATCAAATTGCTCAAGCAAGAGGATTTGCAACTATGTCACGACTTGATTTTACCCCTTACCGTCGCAGCACTGTCGGTTTTGACCGTTTGTTCGACCTGCTCGAAAGCCAGGCTCGCACGAATTCGGGCGACAACTACCCGCCCTTCAACATCGCGCGTAGCGGCGAAGACAATTACCGCATCACACTGGCCGTGGCCGGTTTCCGCCCGGAAGATATCGACATTACCGCCCAGCAAAACCTGCTGGTCGTTCAGGGCAAGAAGCGCGAAGAGACCGATGATGGCGGCGAATTGTTGCATATCGGAATTGCGAACCGCGGATTTGAGCGTCGCTTCGAATTGGCGGATTTCGTTCGTGTCGAAAGCGCCGATCTCGCAGATGGATTGCTCGCGATCGACCTTGTGCGCGAAGTCCCCGAAGCGATGAAGCCGAAGAAGATCGCAGTGAATGGCGCGCCAACCTTGACCGCTGTTCCCGATACCAACTCTGAAAAAGACGCGGACGCGGCATAACAAAACGCGGCTTCCGTTAGTCTTACCAATCTGAAAAGTAGTGGGGGCAGAACCTGAGGATCTGCCCCCGCGGCTATAGAGCCGCCTCTACCGGGTTTGACCGTCCGGGTCGCAGAAGACGGTCAACTCCGGGTCGAGCTGGATAAGCGAGTGGGCTGATCGCCCGTCCCCATTTGCCTCGCCTTTGGCTCCAATAGGTGCGCGGAATGCCCACCCCCTTATGAAAACCTGTAGGGTTGCTTAGCGCGTAATGCGAATGGGCGTTGTTGCGCAAGGTTAATCTTGACCGCTTGTACGGATGCGACACACTATTCGACAAAACACACATTTACGCCGAGCAAATGCGCGATTTTCGTCAACAAAGCGTGTGCAGTGTGCCGCGGAAGCTACGGACTTTAAACGAGTCGGGAGTGTTCGACCGCCGCAGCAATGAAGCCCGCGAACAGCGGATGCGGGTCGAATGGCTTCGATTTCAGCTCGGGATGGAATTGCACCCCGACAAACCAGGGATGATCTGGCCGCTCGACAATCTCTGGTAGCAGCCCATCCGGTGACATGCCGGAGAACACGAGACCTTGCTGTTCCAATGGCGTGATATACGCGCTGTTGACTTCGTATCGGTGGCGGTGCCGTTCGGAGATGCTCTCCGCACCGCCATAGATGCGCGACACGTGACTGTTGCCAGCGAGCTTCGCCTCATAAGCGCCGAGCCGCATGGTGCCGCCCAGATCGCCGCCCGCTTCGCGTTGCTGGATGCCGTCTTCGGTCATCCATTCGGTGATAATGCCGACGACTGGTTGGTCGGTTGGGCCGAACTCGGTCGATGAAGCATTTGCGACGCCAGCATTGCGAGCCCCGTCGATGCAGGCCATCTGCATGCCAAGACAAATGCCGAAGAACGGCACTTTGCGTTCGCGGGCGAAGCGGACGCTGGAAATCTTGCCTTCGCTGCCGCGCGCGCCGAACCCGCCAGGCACGAGGATACCGTGCAAAGGTTCCAGTGCAGCGATGATCTCGTCATCATCGCCTTCGAACAGCTCGGCATCGATCCACTTGATCTTGACCTTGACCCGGTTGGCCATGCCGCCATGTACCAGTGCCTCGTTGAGGCTTTTATAGGCGTCTGGCAGACCCACATATTTGCCGACCACTCCGATCGTGACTTCGCCTTCGGGATTGAAATAGCGGTCGGTGACATCGTCCCAGGCCGAAAGGTCAGGAGGCGGCGCGTCGGTAATGCCGAACCCGCGCAGAACCTCTTCATCAAGGCCCTCCTGATGGTATTGCAGAGGGACAGAATAGATCGACGGCGCGTCGAGTGCCGGAATAACCGCCTGTTTGCGCACATTGCAGAAGTTCGCGATCTTCTGGCGTTCGTTGTCCGGAATCGGATGCTCGGCGCGGCACAACAGCACGTCAGGTTTAATCCCAAGGCTCGCCAGTTCGCGCACCGAGTGCTGGGTAGGCTTGGTCTTCAACTCTCCCGCCGCCGCGATATACGGCACCAGCGTCACGTGCACGCTGAGTGTCTGGAGCGGTTCGAGCTCATTCCTAAGTTGCCGGATCGCTTCCATGAATGGCAGCGATTCGATGTCGCCGACCGTCCCGCCGATCTCGCACAGAATGAAATCGTGCTCGCCCTGATCGTCGAGCGCGAATTCCTTGATTGCGTCGGTCACATGCGGGATCACCTGCACCGTCGCGCCAAGGTAATCGCCACGCCGTTCGCGCGCGATAATGTCGCGATAGACGCGGCCAGAAGTGATGTTGTCGCTCTGCCGCGCAGAGACGCCGGTGAAGCGCTCGTAGTGCCCAAGGTCAAGGTCGGTCTCTGCCCCGTCATCGGTGACGTAGACTTCGCCATGCTGATAGGGGCTCATCGTGCCCGGATCGACATTGAGGTACGGATCGAACTTGCGAATCCGAACCTTATAACCGCGCGCCTGCAGGAGTGCTGCAAGGCTCGCCGCCATCAAACCTTTACCGAGCGAGGAAACCACGCCGCCGGTGATGAAAATATACCGCGCCATGGGAGCCGAGCCTTAAGCTTGCTTTCGGATTCGTGGCAAGCGAATTGGGGCACGCTCATGCGCCCATCCACAGGCCCGTTCGAATTAACGAGGTATTTCGGCGCTTATTGCGCCAGCGGATCTTCTTCTCCAGCAGGCGCCGGTTCGCCCGCAGGTGCAGCCGGAGCGAGCGGATCAGCTCCAGGTGCCGGAACCGGATCCGCCAACAGATCGTCATTGCTGAGATTGGGGATGTCGCGGTTCATCGTCGAAGTGATCTCGTCGCTGCTGGTCGTGTCCACGGCAACCGCAGCCAGCGCGATCGACAATCCAACGAACGCCACGGCAAGCCATTTGGTCGAGCGGGTCAAAAAGTCCGCCGCACCGCGCGCACCCAGAGCACCGCCGGGGCTGCCGCCGATCCCCAGGCCGCCGCCTTCAGAGCGCTGCATCAGCACAACGCCGACAAGCGCGGCTGCCACGATGGTTTGAATGACGGTAAGGAACAGGAACAACGACATGTGTGGTTTCTCGGATCAGTTTGCTGTGCGCCATGTAATGCGCTGGATGTTGCGCGGCAAGGCGCAGTGTTTGTCGGGTTCGGTAGCTCTATGAAGATCAGCGACTTAGCTGTCTTCGGTCTCTCCGGCGGCGAGCGCGATATTCATGAAACTGTCTGCTGTCAGACTGGCGCCTCCAACAAGAGCACCCCCGACCTCAGGCGTGCCAAGCACCTCTCCGGCATTCTCCGGCTTTACCGATCCGCCATAAAGGACGCGGATTTCGGCTCCCTCCTCTTCGCCATAAACGTCGATCAAAAGGGTGCGGATCGCGGCGTGCATTTCGGCGATGTCGCTGGTCGTCGCAGTCTTGCCGGTGCCGATCGCCCATATCGGTTCGTAGGCAACGGTAACTTTCTCCCCTGCATCGCCCAGCTCTTCGCCAGGTGCCGGGAGCGAAGCCTTGAGCTGGCTGGTGACGAACGAAATGGCGTTCCCGGCATCGCGTGTCTCTTCGCTCTCGCCGCAACACATGATGACCCGCAGACCCGCAGCGATGGCAGCCTCTGCCTTGGCGCGGACCAGCTCATCGCTTTCGCCATGACCTTGCCTGCGCTCCGAATGACCAAGGATCACGAACTTCGCGCCTGCATCGGCCAGCATCGATGCCGAGATATCCCCGGTAAATGCACCTTCGGCTTCGTGATGGCAGTCTTGCGCGCCGACGACGATCTGTTCGGCTTCGCGATGAACAGGGTGGATCAGGGTCGAAGGCGGCGCAATCGCCACCTCCACCTTCATGTGCCTTTGCGCAGCGCGATCGATGGCGCGCGCCTCCGACAGCATGGCGCGGGTGCCATGCATCTTCCAGTTTCCAACGATATAGGGCCGCTGGGGCATGTAAATTTCCTGAGAGAATGCGAATCTGAACGCCCATGTAGGGATGGGGGGCGGCGTCGGCTAGCCGAGGAAGCTATTCCAGTCAAAACACAACCTCACCTGTTGCCGCGAGGTCGCATGGCCGATACAGCGCCTTTCCGCTCGATATACCGCGCACATGCGGGGTCGCGAGCGAAGACATATTGGCCAACTTCCCGGCGAGACTAGGCACAAACAATGATTTCGTTTTTTCGCAATTTCTTCCAATCGAAGATCGGTCTGGCGATCACTTTCGTATTTATCGCGCTGATCGCACTGGCCTTTGCTGCCAGCGACATTACCGGCAGCACGTTTGGCGGCGTCTCGGGCGGCGACCGGGTGGCACTGGTCGGGGATGAGCGGATCAACACGTCCGAACTGACCAGCACGGCTAACTCTGCGTTGGAACAAGTTCGCGGCGAAAACCCGACCATCACCATGCCAGCCTTTATCGAGCAAGGTGGGTTTGAAGAGGTGCTCGACCAATTGCTCAATCGTTATGCGATCGGTGGCTATGCGGAGAAATACGGCCTGCGTGCCGGCGACAATCTGATCAATAGCGAAATTCTGCAGATCGGCGCGTTTCGGGGCCTTTCCGGCGAGTTCGATCAGGCCACATATGATGCGGCCCTTCGCCGCCAGGGTATCACCGATGCGATCCTGCGCCGCGACCTTGCCGATGGTCTGCTGGCCCAGCAATTGCTGATTCCGTCGTTTGCCGCTCCGCAGATGCCTTCGAAAGTGGCACAGCAATATGCGGCGCTGGTGCTGGAGCGTCGTCGCGGGCAGATCGCCCTTATCCCCAGCGAGGCGTTCGCTCCCGAAGGCGAGCCGACCGACGAGCAATTGCAGACGTTTTATTCTGAAAATCGCGCCCGCTACGTTCTGCCGGAGCGTCGAGTGCTGCGTTTTGCGACCTTTGGTGCAGAAAATATCACCGATGATCTTGCGCCCACACAGGCAGAGATTGCCGCTCGTTATGCAGCGGAGCCTGAGCGGTTTGCCGCCAGCGAGACACGCGACGTTTCGTCGTTCCTTGTCCCGACACAGGATGCCGCCAACGCGCTGATTGCCCGCATTCGCGGCGGAACATCGCTCGAAGCAGCGGCGCAGGAGGCAGGCTTTAGTGTATCGAACTCTCAGGCTGTGACCCGCGAATCGCTTGCCGCGTCAGCCAGTCCAGCGGTGGCGGAGGCAGTTTTTAACGCCGAGCGCGGCGACGTCGCCGACCCTGCGCGGACGGCGCTTGGCTTCACCATCGCGCGCGTCGACGCTATCACGCGGATCCCGGCCCGGTCACTGGCCGAAGCAACAGCAGAGCTGACGCAGCAGATCGAAACGGAGAAGCGCGCCGCAGCCCTCGCCGATCTGAGCGCGCGGATCGAAGAAGAGGTCGACAGCGGCACGGCATTGGTGGAGGTCGCAGACGCCTATGGCCTTGATGTTACCACCACGCCGCAGCTTTTGGCCGATGGCCGCGTATTCAACGATCCGACTTCGCGACCCAGCCCTCAGCTTGGTCAGATACTGGATACCGCGTTCCAGCTTGAGGAAAGCGAACCGCAGCTCGACGAGATCGTGCCCGGCACATTGTTCGTGATTTACGATGTCGAGCAGGTAACCGAATCCGCCGCGCCTCCGCTCGCCGAGGTGCGTGACGAAATCGTCGCTGGCTGGCGTCGATTCGAAGGGTCAAAACTCGCACGTGAAAGCGCCGACCGGGTGCTCAGCGAAGTGCGCGGAGAGACGAGCCTTCGCGAGGCTCTCGACGGAGAGGACCGCCCCTTCCCCGGCATCGACGATATCGATCTCGAACGCCGTCAATTGATGGCGCAGCAAAACCGCAACATTCCGCCGCCGCTGGTGCTGCTGTTCAGCATGGCGGAGGGTTCGACCAAATTGCTTGAAGCGCCGAACGATCTGGGCTGGTACATCGTCGATCTCGACGCGATCGAAGCCGATCCTCTTCCGGATGACAGTCCGTTACTGGCGCAAACGCGGCAGCAACTCGCTCCGGCGCTCATCAACGAATACACAGACCAGCTGACCAATGCGATCCGCGACGATATCGGGATCGAGCGCAATGAGGCCGCTATCGAAGCGGTGCGCAAACAGCTGGCCGGTGAAACCTGATCAGAAGAAAGGCGCGGGGCCCGCGTGACCGTTTCCGAAAGCCTCTCGGCACTGCCTGAGAACGCGCCTGCGGCGAGCGCCGCTTTGGCTAAAGGTGCTCCCGCGCTTGTATGGCGCCGAGCGATTGCCGACAGCGATACCCCGGTGGGTGCAGCGCGGCGCCTGATCGAGCCGGGACGCGGCGATTTCCTGCTGGAATCGGTCGAAGGCGGCGAAGTTCGCGGGCGCTACAGCCTGCTCGGCCTCGATCCCGATCTGGTGTTTCGCGGCAGCGAGGGCCACGCGGAGATCAACCGCAAATGGCGTTACGACAGCTCGGCTTTCGAGCCTTGCGACGGAGACGCACTGGTTGAGCTGCGTGCGCTCGCCGATGCTTGCCGAATCGATGTGCCTGACGCGCTCCCGCCCGCCCTTGCCTGTCTGGTCGGATATTTCGGATACGAGACAATAGGCTTGGTCGAAACGCTGCCGCGCGCCGAGCCGAGCGAACTCAATCTGCCGGACCTGCTGTTCGTTCGTCCGACGATCATTCTGGTGTTCGACAGTCTCGGCGATGAGCTGTTCTGCATCGCTCCCATCTGGGAAGCGGACAATCCGGACGCAGCCATTGAGCGTGCAGGAGAGCGGATCGACGAGACACTGCGTGAACTGGCGCAGCGCCGACCACCAGAACCGACGCTTTCAGGAATGACCGCAGAGCCTGAACTCACACCGGTGATGGCTGGCGATGATTACAAAGGGCTGGTGGCACGGGCGAAGGACTATATTGTCGCCGGTGACATCTTTCAGGTCGTGCTGGCCCAGCGCTTCACCTGCCCGTTCGAGTTGCCACCGTTGGCACTTTATCGAGCGCTGCGCCGCGTGAATCCTTCGCCATTCCTGTATTTCCTCGATCTGCCCGGCTTTGCGATTGTCGGATCGAGCCCGGAGATTCTGGTGCGGGTGCGCGATGGCGAGGTGACCATTCGGCCGATCGCCGGAACACGCCCGCGCGGCACGACGCCGGTGGAAGACCGCGCCAACGAAGCGAGCCTGCTCGCCGATCCGAAAGAACGCGCAGAGCATCTCATGCTGCTTGATCTCGGGCGCAACGATGTTGGGCGAGTGGCTGCGCGCGGCAGTGTTGAAGTGACTGACAGCTTCACCATCGAACGCTACAGCCATGTGATGCATATCGTGAGCAATGTGGTGGGCAAACTGGCCGAGGGAAACGACGCGCTTGATGCGCTGTTCGCAGGCTTTCCCGCCGGAACAGTGTCGGGCGCGCCCAAGATTCGCGCCTGTGAAATCATCGCCGAGCTGGAGCCTGAGACACGCGGGGCTTACGCGGGCGGTGTCGGCTATTTCGCCCCTGACGGATCGGTCGATTCGTGCATCGTCCTGCGCACCGCGGTGGTCAAGGACGGCACCATGCATGTGCAAGCAGGTGCTGGAATAGTCGCTGATAGCGATCCGGACTACGAACTGGCCGAATGCCGTGCGAAAGCTGGCGCATTGATCGCCGCAGCGCGCGAGGCGGTGCGGGTCGCCAGCGAGCCGGGGTTTGGCCAATGATGCGGTTTGCAATCCTGATCGGCGCAACCGCGCTGCTCGCTGCTTGCAACGAACAACCAGCGGGCGAGCCGGTGGTTCGGACCCAGCTTGGCAGTTCCGGAGCCGACGAAGTGGCGGAAACGGTTGAATCTGAAGCGTCACCGGTAGAGCCCCAAATCGCGTCTACCTGCAGCGCTGCGACCTTCGAAGGCGTCAGGCTCACCCACTGCATCGCAGATCCCGCAGAACACCGGATCACCACCCGTCTCGGCCAACCCGGCGTCGGCCCGTTCCGCTCGCTCACGGCCTTTGCCGAGACAGTCGACAAACGCACCATCGCCTTTGCGATGAATGCCGGGATGTATGACGACGATGCTCAGCCGATCGGATACTATGTTGAAGATCGCGACCGCTTGAAGGAGCTGAACCGGTCCGATGGCCCCGGCAATTTTCATCTGAAGCCGAACGGCGTTTTTTTCGGCACTGGTGGCACATGGCGCGTGCTGGCGACGGATGAGTTCTATTCGTCAGTGCGCGACCGCCCGCAATTTGGCACGCAGTCCGGTCCGATGTTGGTCATCAACGGCGAACTGCATCCTGAAATCGCTGAAAACGGCCCATCGCGCGCCGTCCGCAACGGCGTGGGAGTCGATAGCGACGGCAAGGCGCATTTCGTCATTTCCGACAGCCCATTGAGCTTCGGCCAGCTGGCACGGTTTTATCGCGACGAGCTGAAGGTTGAGAATGCGCTATTCCTCGACGGCAACGTATCTGCACTCTGGGATCCCGCACGCGACCGTCTGGATCGTGGCATACTCGGGCCGCTCGTTGTTGTGACAAAACGTGAGAGTGCGAGCCAGTGATACTCGTCATCGACAATTACGACAGCTTCACCTTCAACCTGGTCCATTACCTGATGGAGCTGGGCGCGGATATTCGCGTGGAGCGCAACGATGCGCTGACCGCGAGCGAAGCGATTGCCACCAATGCGGCAGGTTTCCTCATCTCCCCCGGCCCTTGCACACCCAATGAAGCCGGCATCAGCCTCGATCTCGTCGCCGCGTGCGCCGACGCGGAGAAACCCTTGCTCGGCGTATGCCTTGGCCACCAATCCATCGGTCAGCACTTTGGCGGCCAAGTGGTTCGCGGCGGATTGATGCACGGCAAGACATCGCCGGTGACGCATGACGGGACCGGGATGTTCGCAGGCCTCCCCTCGCCCTTCACCGCCACGCGCTATCACAGCCTCGAAGTGGTCGATGCTCCCGACAGTCTCATCGCCAATGCGCATGCTCAAACACCGGGTGTCGATGCATCGAGCGTCATGGGTTTCCGACATGAGAGCCTGCCGATCCATGGTGTACAGTTCCACCCGGAAAGCATTGCGACAGAACATGGCCACGCCCTGCTTGCGAACTTCCTGAAACTGTGCGGCATCGAAGCGCACTTGCCCGAAAGCGCCTCTGCATGACCATTCTTCCGGATACCGATGCCCCGCTGAGCGAGATCGACGCTGAAACCGCCTTTGGCGCGCTGCTGGATGGAAAGACCAGCGAGGAAGAAATCGAGCGCTTTCTGGTCGGACTGTCCGAACGCGGCGAGACCTCCAACGAAATCGCGGGAGCAGCCCGAGCGTTGCGCGCGCGCCTCTTGCCGATCGACGCGCCGGACAACGCGATAGATGTTTGTGGCACCGGCGGCGACGGGCACCACACCTTGAACGTCTCGACCGCCGTCAGCCTAGTGGTCGCCGCCAGCGGAGTGCCGGTCGCGAAGCATGGCAACCGTGCGGCGTCCTCCAAGGCAGGCGCTGCCGATACGCTCGAAGCGCTCGGGCTGGATATGGACGCAGCTGGCCGCACGGCGGAAAAAACGCTGGCGGAGCTTGGCATCTGTTTCCTGTTCGCCAAGAATCACCATCCGGCGATGGCCCGAATTCAGCCCATTCGCGTCAAAATCGGCAAACGCACGATCTTTAACCTGATGGGTCCGTTGTCCAACCCTGCCGGGGTTTCGAGCCAGCTGATCGGTATCGCCCGCCCCGCCTATGTCCCGATCTATGCAGGTGCCATGGCGAAGCTTGGCACCGGGCGATCCTTGATCGTATCAGGCGACGAAGGCCTCGATGAACTAAGCCTCGCAGGCGGCAACGAGGTCGCCGTCGTGACGGGCAACGCATTCGAAATGCAGCGCCTCCATCCCGATGCTCTCGAACTGCCGCTCGCCCTGATCGAAGCCATTCGCGGCGATGACGCCACGCACAATGCAGCCGCTCTCAAAGCCTTGCTGATGGGCGCGCCTGGTCCTTACCGCGATGCCGTGTTGTTCAACGCGGCGGGAGCGTTGATGGTGGCGAACAAGGGTGAAAGCTGGACTGAACGTGCCGACATGGCGCGCGAGGCGATCGATTCTGGCCGAGCGATGGCGCTGCTCGAACGCTGGATTGAGATGGCGGTCTGATCGGATGAACAAGCTCGAGGAAATCTGCGCCGCCAAGCGCGAGGAAGTCGCCGCAAGAAAGGCTGCGACAAGCATCTCCGACTTGCAAGCTGCGGCGCACGAGCAATCCGCACCGCGCGGGTTCGAAGCAACCTTGCGCAGCGCTTCGGCAAGCGGTTTTGGCCTGATCGCAGAGATCAAGCGGGCAAGTCCATCCAAAGGTCTGATCCGTAGCGATTTTCACCCTGCGGATCACGCCGCCGATTACGAGGCCGGCGGAGCGACATGCCTTTCCGTCCTTACCGACGCTCCGTATTTTCAGGGGCATGAAGATTTCCTGATCCAGGCCCGTGCCGCGTGCTCTTTACCGGTGCTGCGCAAGGATTTCATGGTCGACCCGTGGCAATGCTTGGAGGCACGCGCAATCGGGGCCGACGCGATTCTGATCATCGTTGCAGCGCTCGAAGACATCGCCATGGCCGAAATCGAAGCCGCCGCTCGCGAACACGCGATGGATGTGCTGGTCGAAGTGCATGACGAGGCTGAACTGGAACGCGCTGCGAGCGTGCTGCGGTCGCGCCTCATCGGCGTTAACAATCGCGATTTGAAGACATTCACAACCTCACTCGCCACCACAGAACGCCTAGCCCCGCTCGCACCTGAAGGCACATTGCTTGTGGGCGAGAGCGGGATCGCGACCCACGAAGACTGTCAGCGGCTCGCGCGTTCAGGCGTTCGCACTTTCCTTGTCGGAGAAAGCCTCATGCGCGCTAATGATATTGCGCTTGCCACACGTCAGTTGCTCGGAGCACATTCGGCAGCGCAATGAATGACCTGACGCACCTCTCCGAAGACGGCTCTGCTCACATGGTCGACGTGGGCGGCAAAATGGCGACCGAAAGAGTGGCGATTGCTTCGGGACGGATCAGCATGTCGGGCCGGGCACTGTCAGCGATCAAGGCCGGTGATGCTCCCAAAGGCGATGTGCTGGGCACTGCCCGTATCGCCGGGATCATCGCCGCAAAACGAACGGGCGAATTGATTCCCCTATGTCACCCGCTTGGACTGGAAGCGGTTTCCGTGGACTTTGCTTTCGAGGAAAGCTCGATCCGCGCCACCGCGACCGCGTCCTTGACCGGCAAGACCGGGGTCGAAATGGAAGCGATGGTCGCGGTCTCGACCGCGTTGCTCACGATCTACGACATGGCCAAGGCGATCGACAAAGGCATGGTCATCGGTGAAGTCCGATTGATCGAAAAGCGCGGTGGAAAATCAGGCGACTGGAAAGCGGCCGATCTGTGAGCGAGTTGCTCGCATTGGAAGAAGCGCAGCAGAAATTGCTCGCACTCGCTCCACAATTACCCGTCGAAACTCTGCCGATAGAGCAGGTCGTCGGGCGCTACCTCTCCAGCGATCTGATTGCGCGACGGACCCAGCCTCCCGCTGATCTTTCTGCAATGGATGGGTATGCCATCGCTGGAGAGGGACCGTGGCAACGCGTGGGCGAAAGCCGCGCGGGCGCATCGTTTGAAGGTACGCTTGAGCCGGGCCAATGCACTCGCATCTCGACCGGCGCGCATATGCCGAGCGGGGCCGACCGCGTGCTCATTCAAGAGAATGCCGAGGTCGATGGAGATTGCATCACTGCAACTGAACCGGCAGTCAGCGGTAAGCATGTGCGAAAGCTCGGGTTCGATTTCGCCGAGGGTGATCTGATCCTGAGCACAGGGACACGGATCGGCGCGGCTCAGCTCGCACTGGCGATTTCCGCAGGCCACGGCAGCGTCGACACGATCCGCCCCCCTAAAGTTGCGATCCTCGACAGCGGTGACGAACTCGTCCGCGACCCGGCGCTCTGCGGTCCAGATCAAATCCCCGCCAGCAACGCCGCGATGATCGCTGTCATGCTTCGCCAGCAAGGATGCGAAACCATACGGCTCGGCCCGGTGCCCGACGATCACGATGCTTTGGCCGGCGCGCTCGCCGAGGCGGAAAGCGCCGATTTGCTGGTCACGTCCGGAGGAGCTTCGGTCGGCGATCACGATCTGATCCAGGAAGCTTTGCGGCGCTGGGGAGCCGACCTTGCCTTCTGGAAAGTCGCGATCAAACCCGGAAAGCCGTTGATGGTGGCGACCCGTGGCAGCCAAGTGATAGTCGGTCTTCCAGGCAATCCGGTCTCGAGCTTTGTCACCTGCTTTCTGTTCGTCCTGCCGCTCGTCCGCGCGGCCATGGGTGCCCGCGAGGCTTTGCCGGCAACTACTCGGATCGCGTCGGCCGAGGCCCTTCCAGCGGTCGGGAAACGCCGGGAATTTCTGCGCGGGGTCAGCGATGGCGACAGCGTCCGGCTCGCCGCGTCGCAGGATTCCAGCGCATTGCTTGCGCTAGCATCGGCCAATTGCCTGATAGACCGCTTGCCCCATGCCGAACCGGTCCGTGCAGGAGACCCCGTCAGAGTGTTTACCATCCAAAACGGCTGAATTGTGGGCTTTTCCCACCATGCGCGGCTTGACTCGCCGAATCAGGTTGCCTACTTGTTCTTTATTCGTTCACCTTATCGGTGAGCGGGCAGCGTTCTTAATGTACCACTTTGCGGTGCCTCTAGGAGCGTGGACAATCGGCACTGCGCGAACTCTGCTTTCGCGAGATGGTGCGTTCTAGGGAGTTTACCCCATGCTGACCGCAAAGCAGCACGAATTGATCCAGTTCATCCAGCAGCGGCTGGAAGAAACCGGCATCTCGCCCAGTTTCGAAGAAATGAAAGATGCGCTCGATCTCAAGAGCAAATCGGGTGTTCATCGCCTGATCTCCGCGCTTGAGGAACGGGGATTCATCCGCCGCCTTCCGAACCGCGCGCGCGCGCTGGAAGTCATCAAGCAGCCAGAGGATGCGACCCCGACACCGCGCGCAACGCTTGCCGCAAATGATGCAGTGGCGTCGGCCTCTACGGTCATGAAACAGGCTCCTGAACCTGCCAATGATGTGATCGAAATTCCCCTGCATGGGCGAATTGCGGCTGGTGCGCCTATCGAAGCTCTCGAAGGGCAAAGCTCACTTCCAGTTCCCGCAGCGCTGCTTGGTCCTGGTGAGCATTACGCACTGGAAGTCTCGGGCGATTCCATGGTTGAAGCTGGCATTTTCGACGGCGATTTTGCTCTCGTGCGCCGCACTGACAGCGCCCGCGATGGGGAGATCGTCGTTGCTCTGGTTCGGGGCGAGGAGGCAACGCTCAAATACCTTCACAAGGATGATGGGATGGTTCGGCTCGATCCCGCCAACGCCGCCCACGATCCGCAGGTCTATCGGCCGGGCGAAGTGCAGGTTCAGGGCAAGCTCGCAGGCCTGTTGCGCCGCTATCACTGATTGGGCTCGCGCGGGGCAGCTTCATTCGCTCGCCCCGCGCCACCAGCCATGGGTGCCCTGCCCGTTCGCGACGGTAGTGATCTCCTCTTGCTCAAGGCTGATGGCCAGACCGCCAGTCTGATCAAGCAGTCTGCGATCCGCTTTGAGCCAGGTCGGTTTGCACGAACGCGGTAGATAGCGGTCCGCAACGACGATATCGGATCGCTCGCACGCCGCAGCCAATGCGCGCTCCTCCACCAGATCGCGGTTTCGTGCCAGAAGCAGCGTCCAATTGCGCCCGCCTCGCTCGATGTTCGCTAGGCAGAACTCCGACGAACAATTTGCGCCGGGCCATTCAGCAATCGGGATCGGCTCGCTGGTAACGCTGGCCAGCTCCAACAGATTATCGCGCGCGTAAGATGACCGCGTATCACGCAGGGAGAGCAGTCGCTTACCGCCGCTTTCATCCTCGATGGTGATCCCGACATGCCGTCCTTCACGGCCAACCAGGATGTCGGGGATCGGCGTTGCGAGCAACATGGCTGTAGCGACCGCTGCCGGAACAAAACCCAGCAATCGCGCCCGCCCGTTCCACAAGGCGAGCCAAAGCCCTCCGATCACGAACAATGCTATCGTAGCGCCGCCCATCTGCGGCATCAGCTTCACAGCGCCAGGCTGCGCAGAAGTGAAATGTGCAATCCCAAGCAGCATTTCGAGCGATGTCTCCACCAGCCACCAGACCGGCTTTCCGATCCCGAACAGATCAAGCACGAGGGCAAGCGCGATCAGCGGCATGGAGATGAATGTCACCAGCGGGATGGCGATCACATTGGCGAAAGCTCCGTAGACGCCTGCACGGTGAAAGTGGAACAGGACAATCGGCATCAGCGCGATTTCGATCACCAATCCGGTGACGAACAGCATTAACACGCGGCGCCCGGTATGCGCGAACCAACTCTCCTCACGTGGGGCAAGGAATGTCTTCACCGGACCGCTTGAATGGAGCGCGACGATTGCCAGCACAGCGGAAAAGCTCATCTGAAAACTAGGCCCAATCACGCTTTCGGGCCACAGTAGCAGCACAAAAAAAGCCGCGACAGCGACCATCCGCAGCGACAGGGCGTCGCGCCCCATCGCGAGCGCGATCAATACCAGCATTGCCGCAACACAACTGCGCACGGTCGGCACCTGTGCACCGGTGAGCAGGGTGTATCCTATGCCCGCAAGCGCTCCGACAGCAGCAGCGACGATGGGCAGCTTTACCCGCAATGCGATCGCAGGGAACAATGCGAGCAGTTTGAGCGTGACAAGATACGCCGCTGCGATCACCGCGCTTACGTGCAGGCCGCTGATAGCCAGGAGGTGCGTCAGCCCCGCATCGCGCATCGCGTCTTCATCTGCTTCCGCAATGGCTCCCCGATCTCCGCTGGCAAAGGCCGCCGCGATCGTTCCGGCGGACCCTCCCACTTGCGAGCGAACGTGAGAAGAAAGCAGGCGCTGGACTCTCGCTATGCCGGAGGAGCCTCGCGCAGGTTCCACTACTTCGATCTCGCCGATTACACTGCCAGTTGCAGCCAGCCCCTTGAACCACGCCGCGCGGGCGAAGTCATAAGCGCCGGGCAGCATCGGGCTCGCTGGAGGCATCAGCCGCGCGCGCAAGCGCACAACCGCGCCTTCGGCAAGCGCTTCATTGGCCTGCTCTTGCGGGACATTGATGCGGATCTTGCGGCTTGTGCCGCTCTCAGCATCGCGCACGGCCAGCGTCAATCGGATACGCTCACGAGCAGGCTGATCCTCGCGGTCGAGCACATATCCCTGCACGCGCTCCACAACAGGCCGATCAAGCGGCTCGGCGCCGATCATCTCCGAGCGCAACCAGATCACCGCCACCCCCGCCGCAAAGACCAGACTGCATGCGATCAGCGCGCGGCGCAGATGCGCGCGACCGTCATCCGAACGCCATAGCGCGAGAGCAGTCAGCGCGACCAAGACGGCGCAAACCATCACGGCAACCCACTGCCATGGTGTTTTCATTGCGAACCAGGTCAGAATGCCACTGGCAAACATCACCGCCAGCCAGGGCGCGCGATCGAAGCCAGCATTGCCAAGAAAGCTTTCGAACCGGTCGATCAGCGCTCCACCGAAGGGAACACCCCGCTTCGACTTGCCCTCGCCCCATTGCCAAGCGCCCTCGGCAGAATTACGGGCAGCACCAACAGCGGTGGCCGTGCCGGTTTCGGCACCCTCCCCCATCGGTATGATCGGCGCGTCGCGCATGAATTGCCCCCTGGCCCAATCCGGTCGGACCAAAGTGAAGAGGATTGAATACCTTATGGCAAGCGAAAGCGGCCCAAATCAGTCGAGCGGCGCAAGCATGGTCGTAACCCGCTTTGCCCCCTCACCGACCGGCTTCCTGCATATCGGAGGCGCGCGGACGGCTCTGTTCAATTGGCTCTACGCCCGCCACCACGGCGGGAAGGCGCTGCTACGGATCGAGGACACTGACCAAAAGCGCTCCACGCAACAGGCGATCGACGCGATTATTGACGGGCTCAATTGGCTGGGCCTCGATTATGACGAAGACCCGGTCTTCCAGTCGCAACGCGCGGATCGCCATGCGGAGGTCGCGCACAAGCTGCTTGAAGCGGATCACGCCTATAAGTGCTTTGCGACATCCGAAGAGCTTGAAGCCATGCGGTCCGAACAGCGCGCCAATAAGCAGCCGATGCGTTATGACGGTCGCTGGCGTGATCGCGATCCATCAGAAGCCCCCGAGGACGCGACCTTCACGGTTCGCTTGAAAACACCGCAGGACGGCGAAGCGACGATCGTGGATGAAGTTCAGGGCAAGGTCTCGGTCCGCAATGAAGAGATCGACGATTACATCATCCTGCGCGCCGACGGCACGCCGACCTACATGCTTGCGGCGGTGGTGGACGACCGCGATATGGGCGTCACTCATGTGATCCGCGGCGATGATCACTTAAACAACGCCTTTCGCCAATTGCCGATCTATCGCGCGATGGATGAAATCGAAGGCGGATGGCCCGCGCCGACATATGCACATATCCCGCTGATCCACGGCTCGGACGGGGCGAAGCTTTCCAAGCGACATGGGGCGCTGGGTGTGGAAGCCTATCGCGACGAGATGGGCATCTTGTCTGACGCTTTGTTCAATTATCTGCTGCGCCTTGGCTGGGGACACGGGGACCGCGAGGAAATCACCCGCAAGGAAGCCATCGAGCTATTCGATTTGAAAGGCGTCGGCAAAAGCCCATCGCGTTTCGATCTCAAAAAGCTCGAAAATCTGAATGGGCATTACATTCGCGCGGCCGACGATGAAATGCTGGCCGCTTTGATGCTGCCACACCTCCCAGAAAATGCCGATGCCGAGCTGCTCAAACGCGCCGTTCCATCGCTCAAGCCCCGCGCGAAGAATGTCGATGAACTAATTGATGGGGCAGGCTTTCTGTTTGCCCAGCGCCCACTGGACATGACCGATAAGGCCGCGAAATTGCTCGACGATGAAGGGCGTTCGCGGCTTGCGCAGGTTTTGGCAAAACTCAAGCAGGAAAATGACTGGACAATCGAGGCGCTCGAAGCCAGTACCAAAGCGCTGGCAGAAGACCTTGAATTGGGCTTCGGCAAGCTCGCGCAACCAATGCGCGCCGCACTTACGGGGACGACGACGTCCCCAGGTATTTTCGATGTTCTGGTCCTTTTGGGACGGGAAGAAGCCCTTGCACGGCTCGACGCACAGGCTGCGTAAGAGCCGCCACGCAGCAGCATAGAACAGGAGACACGTCTTGTCAGACAAGCATGCCAAACTAGAAATCGGGGGCGCAACTCACGAATTCCCCGTGCTTGAAGGCAGCACCGGCCCCGATGTGGTCGACATTCGCAAGCTGTATGGCGCGACCGGCGCCTTTACCTTCGATCCGGGTTACAAATCGACTGCCAGTTGCGAAAGCGCGCTGACCTATATCGACGGCAATGAAGGCGTCCTGCTGCATCGCGGTTATCCGATCGGGCAGCTGGCCGAACATTCCAGTTTCATGGAGGTGTCATACCTTCTGCTGAACGGCGAACTGCCTAGCGCAGATGAACTCGACAATTTCACCTACACGATCACCCGGCATACGATGCTGCACGATCAGCTGCGCCAGTTCGTCCAGGGCTTCCGCCGCGATGCGCACCCGATGGCGATCATGTGCGGCGTTGTTGGCGCGCTGTCGGCCTTCTACCACGACAGCACCGACATCGCTGACCCTGAACACCGCAAGATCAGCTCGCATCGCTTGATCGCGAAGATGCCGACCATTGCGGCGATGGCGTACAAATACGCAATCGGGCAGCCTTTCATGCAGCCCAAGAATTCGCTGAGCTATACCGGCAACTTCCTGCGCATGACCTTTGGCGTCCCGGCCGAGGAATATGAGATCCACCCTGCCATCGAAAAAGCGATGGATCGGATATTCATCCTCCATGCCGATCACGAGCAAAACGCGTCGACTTCGACTGTCCGTCTGGCTGGCTCGTCGGGTGCGAACCCGTTCGCCTGTATCGCAGCCGGCATTGCCTGCCTGTGGGGCCCGGCGCATGGCGGCGCCAACGAAGCGGCGCTCAACATGCTTCAGGAGATCGGTACTCCGGACAAGATCCCGCACTATATTGAGCGTGCGAAGGACAAGAATGACCCGTTCCGCCTGATGGGCTTCGGTCACCGCGTGTACAAGAACTACGATCCGCGTGCGACGGTTATGCAGAAAACTCTGCGCGAGGTGTTCGAGGCGTTGAATGTGACCGATCCGGTTTTCGAGACCGCGTTGCAGCTGGAAGAAATCGCGCTAAACGACGATTACTTCAAGGAAAAGAAGCTGTTCCCGAACGTGGATTTCTATTCCGGTATCATCCTGTCATCAATCGGTTTCCCGACTACGATGTTCACCGCGTTGTTCGCTCTCGCCCGCACCGTCGGTTGGGTTGCGCAATGGAACGAGATGATCTCCGATCCAGGCCAGGTCATCGGGCGTCCGCGTCAGCTTTACACCGGCCCAACGCAGCGCGATTACGTACCCGTCGGCGAACGCTGAACCACTGAACCATAGCACACGATGATGGGGCGATCCTTCACCAGGCTGTTGTTGCAGGTGATCGGGATCGCCCTTCTGTTTTCGGGCGTCATGTGGGCTTTGCAGGGCGCGGGCATCCTGATGTGGCCTGCTGACAGCTTCATGCTGGCGAAGCGCGAATGGGCGCTCTACGGCGCGATTGCCGCTGGGATTGGGTTGATCTCGCTGTGGGCCTCGACCCGCGTGAAGCCGCGCGGTTAGCCGCGTCCTAATCCGCTTTCGGCAGAGATAGCGTAAATCGGGCACCTCCGGTGCTCGAACTATCCACGATCAAATCACCATCCATCGCTTTAGCGAGCCGCTTCGAGATATAAAGACCCAGGCCGGACCCACCGTCATTGCTGCGACCGAGCCGTTCGAACTTTTCGAAGATTTGCAGCGCCTGTTGTTCGTCAATCCCCGGCCCCTGATCCACCACCGACAGCGCGACATTGCCCTCATCGACGACGGCAACATCAATGACGATTGCACTGTTTTCCGGCGAATAAGCGATCGCATTGCCGATCAGGTTGATCAGGATTTGCAGCACCCGGCGAAACTCGCCGATCGCGATGGTAGCGCTGCCCTCGCCTGGCAGATCGATGGTGATCCCTCGATCCGCTGCTCGAACGCCGAGAATACCCGCAGCGCGCTTGGCTGCGTCGGCCAGATCGACCTGCTCTTTGATAGTTGAAAAGCCCGGCGCCTCAACGACTTCAAGGTCTGCCAGATCGTCCAACATGCCGGATAGATGTTGGCCCGCCGCCGCGATATTGCCCGCATATTCGCTGTATTCAGCCCGCAACGGACCAGCGAGCCTTGCCCGCATCGTCTCGGCATTGGCGATCACTCGTGCGATCGGTTGGCGCAAGGTCGGCGTTAGCGTGCTGCCGATCATTCGTGCGTGTGCCTGATCATCCTCGGACCTATCGTCAGCCAAGCTCGCAATTTCGATCGGTTCGTCAGCCACCATAAGCAGCTCGAAGCCCGAAGCTGATCCGATCGCATTACCGATCGGGCTCAGCCGAACGCGCCAGTTGCGCTCAGAACCCGGTATCGTGCATCGTGCTCCGTCGAGAAGGCGCCAGTGCAATGGCTGTTGATGCGCGACGCCGACGAGTTCGACATATTCGGTCCAGACCTTGCCGGGATTATCGTTGATCGCTTGCTGAAATTCGGCGCTGTCGGCGCTTGACGCGCTCAGCAATTGCATGCGTTGCTGGCCATCGAGGTGGGCGACAATCTCCGCTGCGGCCCGGTCGATTGCGTCGAGCCGGTCGGCGATATCCTGCACGGTTTCCGGCTGCTGTTGTGCGCGATGCCAGTTTTCGACCAGCACCTCACAGCCACCGCCTGCGGAACCACCGAGCGGGTTGATGCGGACGAACCCGGTCACCAGTTCATCACCATCGAATGCGCTGAATTCACGCGCTATCTTCAGACCCAGTTGCCGCCCTTGCCGCACCAGTTCGAGCAGCTCGGGCACAGCCAGAGTCCCGGGGATGGCGCCTCCACACCGTTCGTGTAAATCTGCCAATGGCTCGTCCGCCGTGAGCAGCCGATCACGCTCATCGGTAAGGCCGCGCGCGGCGAGAAGCGAAGAGCCGGTGTCCATCTTGACCACTTACCCGGCTGCCCGCGTACCGGTTTGGCCTAAGAGCGCCGCAGCACGTTCAACTGATATGTCGCCCAACCCCAGAGGGAGGCGTTGGGCCGGTTCAACAAGCAGAAACTGGCGTTCAATCGAGGGCACATCCAGTCCGGCGGCCCTCAAGCTTAATGCAAAGCGAGCAGCCTGATGTTCGTGGCATGCGAGAATTCCAAGCTCACGCGGTTGCCGTGTAAGCGCGCTCAGCCCGCTTGCAAACAATGCAAGCCCCGCATGATCAAGCTCAAGCGCCGCCCGCGCACCCTGCTGCATTGCCGAGATCAACCGGGCAAGCAGCCCGGCCCGGCTCGCGCCCTCATCATAGGAATATTTGAGCGCCGAGATCGACGCTTTTGTCGAGCCTCCTTCAGTGTTGTCGCCGAACCCTTCGAAGCGCTGGATCACGGAATGAAACAGGTCCGCCGGTAGTTCGGCCAGCGGCATGTCCATACGGCGCTGGCTCTGCATAAAGCGCGATTGCGCCGCCATTGCGCTCATCGCGAGCTCGGCAACCAGCGGTTGATCCGATGCGATGAGTTCCTGCATCAGCGGCGTCAGCACCGGATCGATCGAGGCACGCTGCTCAAATCGCTCGGTCAGATGGCCTTCCATCGCGAGGGCATAGCAATGGCTGAGCACCGTGCTGTCTCCCGCGAGGTGATCTGCCAGCGCATCCTGCTTGCTCGCATCCAGAAGATGGCCGGGACGATCAGGGTGCTCTGCACTGAGCAACTGGAGCGCCAAGTCCGACAACATCCCACGCAGCCGCGCCACGATGGCATCGCTCACCAGCGAATGCCCGGAACTGGCGAGCAGGTGTGACAGAACCGGGGCGACACCATGCAACGCGCGATCACCACGTGCGAGCTCACCCTTCAGGATGGTCTCGACATGCGTGGCCCCTCGGGCTGCCTGTGCCTGATCTGTTGTCAATTCGCCCATCCTCCGGCGGTAACGCGCTATAGTTAAGGCGACGTTAGCTCAATTTACCTAGGATCGCAGCAGCTTAGAACCAAGCGCCCCAAGACCAGACACTATCAGTGCCGGAATTAGCATAGCGATAGCGGCTGCGAATGCGAACACGAGCAAATGCAGCGCCCTGTCCGACCAGAAAACCCGAACGCGATCGTCGGCATCGATGCTGGCCAGTCTGAACAGACCAATCGTGAAGAGCGGAAGGGCGATTACCGCGAATTGTTCCGGTGATGGTGCGAGTGCCAGCACCAGCGAACCTACCGCAGCACAATCGACCAAGACACTGAAAATGCGCGATAGACCCGAGCGATCAGGAGCGCCGAACAACCGGGTTCGAAGGCTGGCCCAGGCCGCCGCGAGGCGCGATCCGAATGCACCCATGGCGACCATACCAAGACCAAACGCGCCGAAACCAAAAGCCGACAACACCGCTCCACCCAGCAAAAAACTTCCCATCGCAGCCAGACTAAGCGCAAATCCATGCTGCAAACCGCGGGGCGAAAGCCGCCGAGTAAGCACGGATGCGAGCGCGATGCCCGGCCCAGTCCATATCGCCGGCTCGCTGCTTTGTTCGATCAGCGCGGTCTCGCGCTTGGCCAATGCTTCCGCCGAAGTGGCCATAACCACGCCCCTCGCCGTCTCGCGGTCCAGAACAAGCGGCTCGCAAGGCACACCTGATTGCAGCGCGAGCCTGAGAAGCAGCGAGATCGCATCGCCATCCGGAGGAAGCTCGGCAAGTTTTTGCGCCTGCACCGCATCCATTACCGCAATCCCCGCCCAATTGCGATCCGCATCGATCCGTTCGAAATCATCGGGGTTTTCGCGTGCATGTGCGCTGTCGGCCGGAATGCTCAGCACCATTTTCTTAAGCCGTACAGCAGGTTGAACCGCCTCCAGCGCGATGGCGTTGTCAATAATCAGACCGTCAGCGATCATCACCAGTTCGTCATCCGAGCGCAGCAGCGTGACAAGTTGAAGATTGCCCCGCACCGCATGAAATTCGCCGCCCGTCACCTCTGTTTCGCGCTGAAGCTCTAAAATCTCGGGCTGCGGTGCTTCGCACAAGCAGATGATCCGCTCACAGCCCAGTTGACGGGCGAGATCGACCTGCCATGCGAGCACACTGCGCCCAGCCAGCGGAAGCATGGCGCGCAAATCAGAGGTGTTCGTGCGTTTGAGTGCAGCCAGCAATGCCGTGCGCAAAAGAGGTCTCCGTCCAGCGCGCATGACTAGGGCCTGCGAACCGTACTGTCCAAGTCGGTCCACCGCGAATTACCACGTTTTTAGCGTGAATTGGTCGGGTTAAGCTGCGGCCCGGTTCGAAAAGCGGGCAAGCACCTGCTCGATATCGCGGATCGCCGCCGGTTCACCCGGTGCAGAATCCAGCGCGTTGTCAGCCGCCATCAGAAGATCCTCGGCGTGAAAACTTGCCGCAAGCCCTTTCAGACGCATCGCGGCGACGTTCCAATTGCCATCGCAGCGTGAACGCCTGAGCAAATCGAGCTGCTTTGAGGCGCTTTCAAGAAACGCCCCGCGCAGTTCGCCAAGCAACACGGAATCATCCCCCGCAGCGGCAGCGAGTGTCGAGTCGAGAGCACCGGATTCATAAGCCATGCGGTGGCTGTACTCCGAATTGGGTTAAAGCGGGGTTTATCCAAACCGACTGTGTGGTATCTTGTCAGTCATGACCGGGGGAAATCATATCCGTGCCGTCGGCGGCGAGACCGCTGCCGATCCGGCTGTCGAAACGGGACGCGAGGGCGCGAACGCCGAGTTGCCCGAAGGTGAAACGACATCTGCAGAAGATGTCATCGAGTATGAAGAGGATGAGCTAAGCCTCGAGGAATACGCCGATCCCTCCGCATCGCGCTTCGCGTGGCTGGCCCCCGCACTGGCCGTTATAGTCGTCGTCGCATGGACCGCTTTGTATGGCTGGGCGATGCGCGATGAGTTGCTTGATGCAGGCAGTGCGGCGCCGCGTGAATGGACTCGCTGGATCATCGATTGGTCGGTCCCAATCCTGCTCGTCGGAGTCGCATGGCTGTTGTTTATGCGCAACTCGAAGGCTGAGGCCGACCGTTTTGCTTCCACGGCGGCTCTGCTCAGCCAGGAAAGCGCAGAGCTCGAAAACCGCCTCACCGTGGTCAATCGTGAGCTTAGCCTCGCACGTGAATTTCTCGCCTCACAATCGCGCGAACTCGATTCACTGGGCCGGATCGCGAGCGAGCGAATTTCCGCTCATGCAAGCGATCTGCAGCAATTGATCAGGGACAATGGCGCGCAGGTCGACAAGATCGGCAACACTAGCGAAATCGCGCTTGGTAATATGACCCGGCTGCGCGACGATCTGCCCGTCGTGGCCAACTCGGCGCGCGACGTTTCCAACCAGATCGGCAATGCCGGACGCACCGCTAAGGAACAACTAGACAAGCTGGTCGCCGGGTTCGAGCGGCTCAACGAATTTGGCAGCGCGAGCGAGACGCAGGTTAGTGCGCTCAGCAGCCGGGTCGGCGAAATTCTTGGCGGGTTCGAGACACAATTGACGCGGATCGAGCAACTGGTCGCGACCAGGTTCGAAGCGCTTACCAAACAGGCCGACAGCTATCGCGCAGGCATCACCGAAACCGAGAGTGAAGCACTTGGGGCGATGAACGAACGGATCGTGATGCTTCAGAGCGAGACCAAGGCAATCTCGGTCAAGCTGCGCGAAGCCGAAGCGGCGGCGATGGAGCAGGTGCACGCCTCCAAGGAGAAGATGCATCAGGAAATCGTCGATATGGTTCAGACACTCGACCGGCTGGACCGCCACGCTGTCGAAGGCGCGCAGAAACGCGTGCGCGAGCTGCATGAGGAGGCCGGACGCTTCGATGACCGGCTTACGCAGCGCGATATCAAGTTTCAGGAGGAGATGGCGCGCCGTCAGGACGAGTTCGACACACGCGAAGCGCAGGCAACCGAAGTGCTGGCGCAGCGTCTCGCCGAGCTGGATGAGGCCATTGCCGAACGCCGCATGGCGCAGACTGTCGAGACCGAGAAGCTGGTCGCGCAGAGCACTGCGATGGGTGGCCAGCTGCACACACTCGGCAACCTGATCGGCGAGATCGGACAGCAGAACGAAAGCGCTCGCACCAACCTCGGCGAAGGTCTGGATGCTCTCGAAGAGCAATTGGCGGCCAAGCGAGCAGCGCTCAAGGAAACCGAGGCCCAACTGAACGATTTGACCGAAGCCAGCATTCGTCTGCTCGAAATCATTCAGTCAGGTGCGCGTCACAGCAGCGAAGACTTGCCGCAGGCGATCCAAGGTGCAGCGGCAGAATTGACGTCTGTCGAGCAGCGCGCCGAAGCGCTGAGGGGTGTGATGTTCCAAGCCTCCCAGCATGGCAGCGAGCTGACCGAATATCTCACAAAAACGCAGGCCGATATCGAAGAGACGGATGGCTCCTTGCAACAATTGCAGTCGAAACTGACCAAGCAGTCCGAGGACGCGCTCGCCAAGCTGCAAGGGCTGCGCAGTGGTCTGAACAAACTGACCGACGAAAGCCAGACATTCGCTGGTGAAACGCAGGATCAGCTGCGTGCGGCTCTCGCGCAGTTGGAAACCGCCACCGAAGCGACCTTTGCCGCGCTCGACCAAGGCGCACGCGAGAAAGTCGCCGCGCTTGCTGAGACCATCGGCGGCCAGGCAGTCGAGGCGCTCGAACGCTCACTCCGCAACGAAACATCAGAGACGATTGGTGCGCTCGAGCAGGCCGCCGCACACGCATCTGGCGTCGGCCGCGAGGCGACGATCCAGTTGCGCGATCAATTGTCGAAGGTGAACGAGCTGACCGGCAATCTGGAACAGCGCGTCATCCGCGCCCGCGAATTGGCGGAAGAGCAGGTCAACAACGACTTCTCGCGCCGCATGGCTCTTATCACGGACAGCCTCAATTCGAATGCGATCGACATCAGCGGCGCGCTCGCGACCGAAGTCACCGACACCGCGTGGGATGCCTATCTCAAGGGAGACCGGGGTATCTTCACCCGACGCGCGGTCCGCCTGATCGACAGTGGCGAGGCGCGCGAGATCGCCGAGCTTTACCAGCAGGACAGTGCCTTCAAGGCGAATGTCAGCCGCTACATCCACGATTTCGAGGCGATGTTGCGATCGATGCTCTCGACCCGCGAAGGCAATGCGCTGAGCGTTACGGTGCTCGGGTCGGATATGGGCAAGCTGTATGTGCTGCTCGCCCAATCGATCGAGCGCTTCCGCAACTAGCGGGAGTAGCCTTCGCTTCTGGCTTAGTCGCGCGGTCCGATTTGCGGCTGCGGGTCGGGCAGGATGTCGAGATCCCGCGCGGTAATCCAGCCATATTCGAAATTGAGCACGAACAGCGTTGTCAGCACGATTGAAATGATCGTCGCGCGGATCAGCAGCTTACGCGGGCGAAAGGCAACCGGTGCACTCTCCGCCTGACCAGGTACTTTTTCGATGCCAACCTCATCGGCTGTGCGCACCCCAAACGGTAACATGACGAAAGCGGTCATGACCCACAGCAGAAAGTAGACCGCAAGTATCGACGTCCACTCCATCAGGATACGGCTCCGGGCATGATGACTCGCACCTGCGGACTCTTGCCCGACCAGCGCCGCGCCGCACGCCGGGTCGCAATCCGCGCAGCCTCATGGACGGCGGCGGGATCCTTGGCGTCCCTACCCCGCAGCTTGCCGATTGCCTTCAGGATATCTCCCTGAGCTTCCTCGATGAATTCGGGCAGATCTTCATCCAGCGGCAGACCGATAACATCGATCACCGGCTGCTGACCACGAGTGAGCACCACCAGGATCACACCTTCATGCGCAATCCGCCGCCGCATGACGATGGCATTGCCGTCGGCCGGCGCGATGATATCCCCGTCGAGGATGAGCCTGCCACTATGCACCTGTGCGATGCGGCTTGGGGTGCCGGGGGCTAGCTTTACGATATCGCCGTTGCTCTGCACCACCGCATGCGGGATCTGGCATTCTTTACCGACCTTCGCCTGCTCGCGCATATGGCGCATCTCGCCATGCACGGGGACGAGCACTTCGGGTCGCAGCCAGCTGTAAAGCGCTTCCAGTTCGGGTCGCCCAGGATGGCCCGAAACATGGATCAGGCTCTGCCTGTCGGTGACCATCGTGATCCCGCGTGTGGCGAGCTGATTCTGGATCTTCCCGATCGCAATTTCGTTGCCGGGTATCTGGCGCGAGGAAAACAGCACCACGTCGCCGCCCACCAGCTCAAGCGGGTGATTTTCATCGGCGATACGAGAGAGAGCTGCGCGTGGCTCACCCTGCCCACCTGTCGCGAGGATCAGCACCTCACCACGAGGAAGCCCCATCGCGGTGTCGAAATCAACCGGCGTCGGAAAATCGGCAAGGTAACCATTGTCCTGCGCAACCTCAATGATGCGGTCGAGCGAGCGACCGGCCACACAGAGCTGCCGTCCCGTCTCGCGGGCAACCTCGCCAAGCGTCTGGAGCCGAGCGACATTGCTGGCGAAGGTCGTCACCAGCACGCGTTTGCCGGAATGTTTGGCGACTTCCTCCATCAGTGCGCGATGCACCGCCCCTTCGGAGCCGGAAGGGTTCGGATTGAAGACATTGGTCGAATCGCAAACGAGCGCAAGAACGCTTTCGTCGCCGATTTCGCGCAGTTCTTCCTCGGTCGTCGGCTCACCGATGATCGGCTCTTCGTCGAGCTTCCAGTCACCGGTATGGAACACCTTGCCATAAGGCGTGTCGATCAGCAGCGCGTTGCCCTCCGCGATGGAGTGCGCGAGCGGAAGGTATGTGACCGAGAACGGGCCGATGTCGATCTGACCGTGATCTTCCTCGATGATGTTGAGCTCCACCTCACCGAGCAGCCCCGCTTCTTCGAGCTTGCGAGCCACAAGGTCGGCTGTGAACGGTGTCGCATAGAGCGGCACGCCCAGCTCTCCGGCGAAATACGGCACCGCGCCGATGTGGTCCTCATGCGCGTGGGTCAGCACGATACCGAGCAAGTCCTTGGTCCGCTCTTCGATGAAGTCGAGATCGGCGAAGACCAGATCGACACCCGGATATTCGCCGCCGGAGAAGGTCATGCCCAGGTCGACCATCAGCCACTTGCCGTCGCAGCCATATAGATTGACGTTCATGCCAATCTCGCCCGATCCGCCCAACGCCAGGAAGAGCAGTTCTTTTTCAGGTGTGTAGTTCTTTTTCACGTAATCTCGATTGTGCGAAGAGGGGCCGTCAAGCGGTCGCTTGTGCGGCAAGGATGCCGAGGCCCTCGATTGTCAGATCTGCGTCGACATGATCAAAGATGTCAGTCGCGTCATCGAACAATATGGCGAGTCCTCCGGTGGCTACAACCTTTGCCGGCCGACCGATTTCGACCTTCATCCGCTCGACTACGCCTTCCATCATCGCCACATAGCCCCAGAACACGCCGATCAGCATCTGATCTTCGGTGTTGCGGCCGATGACGCTTTTGCTCTCCGGGGCGCGGATCGCGATGCGGGGTAGCTTGGCGGTCTTGCCTACCAAGGCGTCGAGTGACAGGTTGATCCCCGGCGCAATCGACCCGCCTTTATAGGTGCCGTTGAAGTCGATCGCTTCGAACTTGGTCGCGGTGCCAAAGTCGATAACGATCAGGTCACCGCCATATTTCTGATGCGCGGCGAGGATGTTGAGTGCGCGATCTGCGCCCAGCGAGCTCGGCTGATCGACGTCGATCTCGAACCGCCACGCAGCATCGCCCTTGCCTGCGAACATCGGCGTGATGTTGAAATATTTCTGCGACAGGACCGACAGGTTATGATCGGCGCGCGGGACGACCGAGGCGAAGATTATCTGCGTAATGTCTTCGCGCGTCACCCCCTCGATCGTGAGCAATTGGAGCAGCCACACCGCGTATTCATCTCCCGTGCGGCGCGGATCGGTCGCGATACGCCACCGGGCGCGTATCGTGTAGCCAGCACTTGCGCCCTCTGGCCCATCCGGTTCGAACAGGGCGAATACGACATTGGTGTTTCCGACATCGGCAGCAAGCAGCATCAGCGTATCCTAATCAATCTGCGGAGATCGTCGCGTCGCCGGCATGGATCGTCCGCACCTTGCCGTCCGGCATCTTCAGCAGGAGAGCGCCCGACGGGGCGAGCCCATCGAACATTCCCTCAACCTTGCCACCACCTTCATCATGGATCGCGAGCTTGGTGCCGCGCGGGTGAGCATAGCTCAACCAGCGAGGACGGATACCCGCCTCACCCATCTTTCGCCACTTGCCGATTTCGGCCTCGACATGGTGGACCAACCGCTTGGCAAAGACATCGCGCGATGGCGCCTCATCCAAAATATCGGCCAGCGCGATGGTGGCGCGATCGGGAAGGTCTGGCGCGTGCGCAAGATTGATACCCACGCCAACCACCACCTGAAATTCGAACAACTCCATCAGTATGCCCGAAACCTTGGCACCGCGCAGCAGGACGTCGTTTGGCCACTTGAGCGTTATCTCGGTCGCGTCAGGAATGAACTCGGCTATTGTCTCGCGCACAGCAAGGCTGATCGGCAGATTGAGCGTCGTGCCGGGATACTCGCCCGATTGCAGAGATACCACGGTCGAGCCCATGAAATTACCGTTACCGTCATGCCATTCGCGGCCCTGACGACCTCGCCCGGCAACCTGGCGATCGGCAATCAACCAATAGCCTTCGTCAAACTTTTGGTGGGCCTGCAATGCGGCGATGAGATCGTCGTTGGTTGAACCCGTTTCGGCAATCAGCTTGATCATAGCGCCGTTGCTATACCGCAATAAACAGCGCAGCGGCAGCCTTGTCGGCGAGATCGGTCAAAGACGGGGTGAGCAAGTATCCGAGCGGCGAAATGATAGCCACGGTGAGGAACAGCAGCACCCAATGAGCGGTGCCGCTCTTTCCGGTCACGACACCGGCTGGCTCGTCGAAGAACATCACCTTGACGAACTTGATGTAATAGAACGCACCAATCACGCTTGCAGCGATGGCTATGGCTGCGAAGGCGATCAGTCCGGCTTCGACGGTCGCCTGGAAGATCACGAACTTGCTGTAGAAACCCAGCAGCGGTGGAATGCCAGCAAGGCTGAACATCAGGAACAGCAATGACCAGGCGATCGCAGGTTGCGTGACGGCAAGGCCGCGAATGTCGGAGAAAGTCTCGTACAGATCGCCGCTTTCGCTGCGCAGCATCAGCAGCGCGACAAAACTACCGAGGCTCATCGCGACATAGATGAACAGGTAGATCAGCATCGCCGACGCCCCATCCACGGTCGCCACAGCAAGGCCGAGCAGGATGAAGCCGACATTGTTGATCGAGGAATAGGCGAGCAGTCGCTTAAGATTTTCCTGTCCGATTGCTCCCAGAGCGCCAAACACGATCGAGGCCAGCGCGGTGAACATCACGATCTGCTGCCACGCCACCACCTGCCCGCCGAACACCTCGAATGCGACACGGGTCAGAAGTGCAACCGCAGCAACCTTCGGCGCGGTAGAGAAGAATGCAGTTACCGGGGTCGGCGCGCCTTCATAGACGTCCGGGGTCCACATATGAAACGGAACCGCCGCTATCTTGAACGCGAGACCAGCGAGCACAAAGATCAATCCGAAGAGCGGTCCATAGGCCAGCTCTCCGCTCAGCGCCGACCGCACGGACGAGAAATCCGTCCCGCCCGTGAATCCGTACAGCAAGCTCATACCATAAAGCAGAATGCCCGAGGCCAGCGCGCCGAGCACGAAATACTTGAGCCCCGCCTCGGCAGAGCGGGTGTCTTTGCGCAGGATGGCTGCGAGGACATAAGAAGCCAGACTGTTCAGCTCCAATCCCATATACAGCGTCATGAAATCATTGGCCGAAACCATGATGCTCATGCCGAGAACCGCGAATAGCATCAGCACCGGATATTCCGCGCGCATCCCGCGTTCAGACCCAGCGGCTTCGCTATCGAAAAACTGTGGCGCGACGATCAGACAGGCGATGGCGGCGAGGTAGATCAGCGCCTTGGCGAACAGCGCGAAGCTATCGACCTTCACCAATCCGCCGAACGCTAATGTGTCCGGCCCGTCGGCGCCAAAATGGAGGTCGGGCACCAGCATAAAGCCAGCGCCGAACAGAGCGGCCACCGCCAGGATTGCGATCGGGCGAGCGGCCTTGTCACCGCCCCATGCGGCGACCAACAACAGGATCAGCCCTGCAGCGGTCAATAAAAGCTCAGAACCGATCAGTTCAAAGGAAGCTGCGAAGTCCATCAGTGGTCGCCCCCTTCACCAGTCTCTGTCGCCCCATGATCGCCTTCACATTCGACCGCGTTGGCGATCTCGTCTCGCGGAGTGCCTACCACCAGCGCGCTGTCGCTGGGCGGAGCGGCGCTGGCGATCCGCGCGTCGAGCGCAGCGATATCTGCGCGCATGGGAGCGAGGAAGCTCTCCGGATACACGCCCATCCATAGAACCACGGCGGCGATCGGGGCCATCATCACCCACTCACGAGCGGAAATATCAGCCATGGAGGCGGCGTCCTCGTTCTTCTGATCGCCGAACGCGACGCGGCGGTAGAGGTAGAGCATATAGGCAGCGCCCAGAATGATACCCGTGGTGCAGATCAGCGCCACGAGGGTCGATGTCTGATAGATGCCCGCCAGCGACAGGAATTCGCCGACAAAGCCGCTCGTGCCCGGAAGGCCGATGCTCGCCATCGTGAACAGCAGGAAGAACAGCGCGTAATACGGCATATTGATGCTGAGCCCGCCATATCGCTCGATCTCGCGGGTGTGCAGCCGGTCGTAGATCACGCCAACGCACAGGAACAACGCGCCGGAAACAAGGCCGTGTGACAGCATCACGATCATCGCCCCTTCGAGGCCCTGCACATTGAAGGCGAACAGTCCGACGGTAACAATCGCCATGTGGGCGACGGACGAATAGGCGATGAGCTTCTTCATATCCTGCTGCACCAGCGCCACCAGCGAGGTGTAGACCACAGCGATCATCGACAGGATGAAGACGAACCACGCAAAGTCGGCGCTCGCTTCCGGGAACATCGGCAGGCTGAAACGGACGAACCCGTATCCGCCGAGTTTCAGCAGCACGCCTGCAAGGATCACCGACCCGGCGGTCGGCGCCTGAACGTGCGCGTCCGGTAGCCAAGTGTGGAACGGCCACATCGGCACCTTCACCGCAAAGCTCGCGAAGAAAGCCAACCACAGCCATGTCTGTGCGCCAGCAGGGAAATCGTACTGCATCAATGTCGGAATGTCTGACGTGCCAGCCTCTGCGACCATCCAGAACATCGCGATCAGCATCAGCACCGATCCGAGCAGCGTGTAGAGGAAGAATTTGTAGCTCGCATAGATGCGGTTATCGCCGCCCCATACGCCGATGATCAGATACATCGGGATCAGGCCGGCCTCGAAGAAAACGTAGAACAGGAACAGATCCTGCGCGGCAAACGTGCCGATCATCAGCGTTTCCATGAACAGGAAAGCCGCCATGTATTCGCCGACACGCTTGGTAACCGAAGTCCAGCTTGCAAGGATGCAGATCGGCATCAGGAACACGCTGAGCATGATCAGCATCAGCGCTATCCCGTCGATCCCGAGCGCGTAACTGAACCCTGCGAAAATCTCCGCACGCTCGGTGAACTGCCACTGAGCGCCGCCGATCTCGTAATTCGCCCAAAGCAGGCAACCGAGCACGAAGGTGACGAGCGTCGCAGCGAGTGCGATCATCCGCGAAGCAGTACCGGCGAACAGGGAAACGATTGCGCCCAATAGGGGCACAAGCATCATGATCGAGAGAATGGGGAAGCCTTCCATCTGTCAGCGCCCCTAAAGCAGCACGTAGGTTACAGCAGCGACCAGACCCAGCAGCATGATCAGCGCATATGTGTAGAGATAACCGGACTGGATCGTCTTGGCCGCGACTGCACCACGCTGGACCACCCATGCCGCTCCGTTCGGGCCGAACCGGTCGATGGTGCCGATATCGCCAAGCTTCCAAAGCTTGCGGCCAATCCAGAAGGATGGTCTGACGAAAATCGCGTTGTACAACTCATCGAAATACCACTTGTTAAACACGAAATTGTGGAGCCAACCGAAGCTCTTCACGAACGCCGCCGGGATGCCGGGCTTGGCAATGTAGGCGACATAAGCCCCCACAAAGCCGAGAATCATCACCACGGTCGCGGTCAGCTTCACCCAAAGCGGCACAGCGTGCAGTGCGTGGATCAGGTTCTCGTTGAAATAGATCGCCCCGCCCCAAAAATCGGCGCCGTCGATGAAATCGTATTTGTAGACAAAGCCCGACAGCACGGCGCCGACCGTCAACAGACCGAGCGGGATCAGCATTGTGAGCGGGCTTTCATGCGGCTTGTATCCGCCGGTCGTATCTTCGCCCGCCTCTTCGGGGGTCTTGTGAACCGAATGCTGGATATGCTCGCTCTCGATCCAGCGCGGCTTGCCCCAGAAGGTGAGGAACATCAGACGCCAGCTGTAAAAGCTCGTAAGCAGCGCCGCGATCGCTCCAGCCCAGAATGCCATCTGAGACACGCCCGTCCCGCGCGCAAAGGCGGCCTCAAGGATCGCATCCTTGGAATAAAAGCCCGCAAAGCCGAACACGCCCAGCACGCCCACGCCGGTGATTGCGAGCGTACCCGCCATCATTGCCCAGAACGTGACCGGGATCTTCTTACGCAGCCCGCCATAATAGCGCATGTCCTGTTCGTGATGCATCGAGTGGATCACCGAGCCAGCGCCAAGGAACAACAGCGCCTTGAAGAATGCGTGGGTGAACAGGTGGAACATGGCGACGCCATAGGCCCCCACCCCTGCGGCAAAGAACATGTAGCCGAGCTGCGAGCACGTCGAATAGGCGATGACCCGCTTGATGTCCCACTGGGTCGTCCCGATCGTCGCGGCAAAGAAACACGTCGCGGCTCCGATCACAGTCACGATCATCAGCGCGGTCGGCGCAGTCTCGAACATCGGCGAAAGGCGGCACAGCATGAACACGCCCGCCGTTACCATGGTCGCAGCATGGATCAGCGCACTGACCGGGGTCGGGCCTTCCATCGCGTCGGGAAGCCACGTGTGCAGCCCCAGCTGCGCCGACTTGCCCATCGCGCCGATGAACAGCAGGATGCAAAGGATATCCATTGTGTAGAGGCGCATGCCGAGGAACCCGATGCTCGCGCCCGACATTGCTGGCGCTGCTTCGAGGATCTCGGGGATCGAGGTGGTCTGGAACACCAGATAGGTGCCGAAAATACCCAGCATAAAGCCGAGATCGCCCACACGGTTGACCACGAACGCCTTGATCGCAGCGGCCCCGGCGCTTGGCTTGCGGAACCAGAACCCGATCAGGAGGTAAGAGGCCAGCCCCACCCCTTCCCAGCCAAAAAACATCTGGACGAGGTTCTCTGCGGTAACGAGCATCAGCATCGCGAAGGTGAAGAGCGACAGATAGGCAAAGAAGCGCGGCTGATCCGGGTCTTCCTCCATATACCCCCAGGAATAGAGGTGCACGAGGGCGGAGACCGAGTTGATGACGACCAGCATAACGGCCGTCAGAGCATCGACGCGCAATTCCCAGTCGAAGGTCAATGTACCAGACTGCACCCATTGCAGCACGGGTACGACTTCGGGGGTCGCCGTTCCGCTCAGGAAACCGAGAAAGATCGGCCAACTCAGGATCGCAGAGACAAACAGCGCGCCGGTCGTGATCGACTTGGCCGCAAAATTGCCGAGCATGCGGTTGCCCAGCCCAGCGACAATCGCAGCAAGCAGCGGCAGGAATACAATGATGAGGATCGAATGCATCGGGCTGGTTATCCCTTCATCCGATTGACGTCATCGACTGCGATAGTGCCGCGACCGCGATAATAGATCACAAGGATTGCGAGACCGATAGCGGCCTCGGCTGCGGCGACCGTTAGGACGAGCATCGCAAACACCTGACCGGTCAAATCATCCATGAATGCGCTGAACCCGACCAGGTTGATATTCACGGCGAGGAGGATCAACTCAACCGACATAAGGATGACGATCACGTTCTTGCGGTTGATGAAGATGCCCAGCACGCCGAGCACAAACAGAATCGCGCCGACGACGAGGTAATGCTCGATATCAATCATGTGCGCAGCACTCCGCTGATCCGCTCACCCTGAGCTTGTCGAAGGGTCACAGCTCGACCCCCTGCCCGGTTTCCGGGTTCTTCATGACAGTCGCATCCTCAGGCCGACGAGCAATCTGTTTGCCGATATCCTGGCGGCCACGTGCGCCCGGCTTCGCCTCGCGATGGGTCAGTACGATCGCGCCGATCATCGCAACCAGAAGGACGATGCCGGCGACTTCGAACAGGAAGATATAGCGACCATAAAGCAACGCGCCGATCGCTTCGATATTGCTAGCCGCAGGTGCCTGCGTCGCGCTGCCATCCGGCGTGCCCAGCTCCAGCCCGCCAGCGCCATAGGCTCCGATGCCCAACATGAGCTCTGCCAGCAGGATCGCTGCAATCGCGAGACCCAGCGGGAAATTCCTCACAAACCCGGCCCGCATCGCGGCGAAATCGATGTCGAGCATCATCACCACGAACAGGAACAGCACGGCCACGGCACCGACATAAACAATCACCAGCAGCATCGCGATGAACTCCGCACCCACCAGCACCATCAGGCCCGCCGCGTTGAAGAACGCGAGGATGAGCCACAGCACGGAATGCACCGGGTTGCGCGACATGATGACCATGACGGCGCTTGCGATGACGAGACCTGCAAACAGATAAAAGGCAATGGCCTGTAGCATGATGGTGATTGCCAATCCGTCTCCCCGCCGAGCGAGGCCAGAATTGGCGATGTGATCCCTAATTTGTGGCTGGATTTCCGGCCAAAAGAGCTTTGGCACGGCGATGGCTTATCAAGACTCGGAAGTCTCCCTGTTGTGTCTAGCGCAAGCCCCTAGCGATAGGGTGCGTCGGCTTCAAGATTGGCCGCGATGGCCCGTTCCCATTTGTCACCATTCGCGAGCAGCTTTGCCTTGTCATAAAGCAGCTCTTCACGGGTTTCGGTGGCGTATTCGAAGTTCGGTCCTTCGACGATCGCATCCACCGGGCAGGCTTCCTGGCAGAAGCCGCAATAGATGCACTTCGTCATGTCGATGTCGTAACGCGTGGTCCGGCGGCTGCCGTCTTCACGCGGCTCGCTCTCTATCGTGATCGCCTGCGCGGGGCACACGGCCTCGCACAATTTGCACGCGATGCAGCGCTCCTCGCCATTGGGATAGCGACGCAGCGCATGCTCACCGCGAAAGCGCGGGGACAGCGGGTTCTTCTCGAACGGATAGTTGATCGTCACCTTGGGCTTGAAGAAATACTTCAAGGTCAGAGCGTGCGCCTTGAGGAATTCCCACAGGGTGAACGATTTGAGGAGCTGAGTTGCACTGGTCATTGTAGAGCACCACTGAAATCTTGTTCATGAGTACGATGGCACTGTCCTGTAAGCAGAGTACTCTCCAGAATTCCGCGTTCTTTTTCCTTGAAGGCTATTCTAAAATCGATGATATTGTCTTCAACTGAACCACGCACACTTATAGCCGCTACTGTTCTTTTGCCTACGATCTCATATTCGACTAGATCGATAAAGCCTCTCCCGCCGATCGAAGCGCTAAGCCCTATGGGACGAGTCTCAATCGTGGCCGAAAAGCTCCCTTCGGGAGTGCGCACCGTTGCGGTGCGTTCTCCATCAGCATTGCTCACCCTGACATCCAAATGGACAATTTCCTTACTGGTCATTGCACCTGCTCGGCACTCGACCTCATAGTCCGGCAAAGAGACCGGTAACGGTGCGAGAGAAAGAATTGAGGTAGCCATCGCAAGGCTCATCACACGGTACCACCGAAATGCCCAGTCGCCATCAGGTAGCCGCTGATCGCCGCGACGAAGAGCAAACTCATCGGCAGGAACACCTTCCAGCCAAGCCGCATCAGCTGGTCATAGCGATACCGCGGCACGGTCGCCCATATCCAGCTGAACAGGAAGAAGAAGAAGAACGTCTTCAGCAGGAACCACACGATCCCCGGCACATAATACAGCGGCGCCCACTCTACCGGCGGCAGCCATCCGCCCATGAACAGCAGCGTGCACAGCGAACACATCAGCAGGATGTTGGCATATTCACCTAACCAGAACAGTGCGAAGCTCATGCTCGAATATTCGGTCTGATACCCGGCCACCAGTTCGGACTCAGCCTCGGTCAGGTCGAATGGCGCGCGCGCGGTCTCTGCCAGTGCGGAGATGAAGAACACAACGAACATCGGAAACAGCAGCGGGTTGACAAAGAACCCGTTGATGAAGCCGAGGCCATGCCCCTTCTGCGCCATCACGATGCCGCTCATGTTGAATGTACCCGCGAACAGCACGACGCAAACCAAAACGAAACCGATCGAGACTTCGTAAGAGATCATCTGCGCGGCCGCCCGCATGGCGGAGAAGAACGGGTATTTGGAGTTCGACGCCCACCCGCTCATCACCACACCGTAAACGCCGAGCGACGAGATCGCGAGGATGTACAGCAAGCCGACATTGATGTCCGCCAGCACCACGCCCGCGCTAAACGGGATCACTGCCCACGCAGCGAGTGCGACCGTAAAGGTGATAATCGGCGCGAGCAGGAAAATGCCCTTGTTCGCGGCGGATGGGATGATGGTTTCCTGCAGGAAGACCTTGAGCCCGTCGGCGAAGCTTTGCAGCAGGCCAAACGGCCCGACCACGTTCGGCCCGCGCCGCATCATGATCGCGCCCAGCACCTTTCGGTCGACATAGATCACCATGGCAACCGCGAACATGACAAGCAGCGAGATCACGATGATCCCGGTCAGCGTCGCAACCGTCCACGCCCATTCGTAGGGCATGCCAAGGGATTGGAAGAAATCGGTCACTCTGCCGGACCTTTCATCTTGTCATAGATGGCAATCAGTACGTGCAATAAAGCGCCGCTAGAAATGAGATAAAAAGCGTCGGAAACGCCCCAATAGATCGCTGATGAGCGCCCAATAGAATGGGCGAAACTGGACGCCTCGTCACCGAAGTTGGAGTAGGCGTAGGTCGCTTCAACCAAGCTCCATTCATTCAGGAATCGCCACCCTCCTAGGACCAATGCTAAGGCATAGAAGAGATAAGGCAGCTTGCGTAGGAAGTTTGGAAGCTCGCTCACTCTGCCGCCTCCTTGATCTCGTCCGCGTGCAGTAGCTCGGCAGAGCATTGCTGCATCACCGCGCTCGCACGGGCAATTGGGTTGGTGAGGTAGAAATCCGCAATCGGATAAGCGCTAATCTCACCTTCAGCCTTCGCCGAGCTATCGGCCTTGAGCAGTGCACCGTAATCCGCGAGACCCTCCTCGCCGAGAGCGGGCACCGCCGCCGTCATAGCGCTTTGCAATTCGCCAAAGCTGTCGAACCCGACATTCACACCCAGCGCATCGGCGAGCGCGCGCAGGATCGTCCAGTCTTCGCGCGCATCGCCGGGAGCGAACACGGCTTTCTCCGCGAACTGCACGCGTCCTTCGGTGTTTACGTAGGTGCCGTCCTTTTCGGCGTAGCTCGCCGCTGGCAGAATGACATCAGCCGCATGCGCGCCGCGATCGCCGTGGTGGCCAATATAGACCTTGAGGCTGTCGGCAAACGGTTCGTAATCCATCTCGTCCGCGCCGAGGCTCAGCAGCACTTTAGGAGCCGCCGCCGCGAGATCAGCCATGCCACCTTCGACCGTAAAGTCGAGCATCAGCGAGCCCATCCGCGCAGCGCTCATATGCAACACGTTGAACCCATTCCAATCGTCGCGGACCAGCTTGAACTTATCGACCAGCTTGAGCGCTGCACCGAGTGCACCCGTTGCCAAAGCAGCACCGCCAAGGATCACCGCCGGACGCTCTGCATCCTTCATCGCATCGCCCAAAGCCTTGGGGACGCGGTTCAGAACCTTCAAATCTTCGCCAAGGAACTCAGCCGGATAGGTCGTTTCCCACTCGGGGCCGACCACAAATACCTTCGCCCCGCCCTTCACGGCTTTGCGGATACGCGCATTCACCAGAGCCGCTTCCCAGCGGATGTGGCTGCCGACGATCAGGATCGCATCGGCCGTCTCGATACCCGCCAGCGTCGAGTTGAAATTCACCGCCGCGATGTTCGATACGTCATAGGTCATGCCGGTCTGGCGCGCTTCCACGAGGTCGCTGCCGCATGCCTTCAACAAGGTCTTGGCGGCAAACATGGTCTCGCAATCGACCATGTCGCCCGCGACCGCAGCAATGCTTGCTGTGTTGCCGTCAAGCTGCGCCGCAATCGCGCCGAAAGCTTCGTCCCAGCTCGACGACTGCAACTTCCCGTTCTTGCGGACAAACACCTTATCGAGCCGCCGCTTGGTCAGACCATCGACCTGATAGCGGCCTTTGTCCGAGAGCCATTCCTCATTGACGTCATCGTTAATGCGCGGGAGTGCGCGCATGACTTCGCGGCCTTTGGAGTGCAGCGATATGTTGGCGCCAACCGCGTCGGAGACGTCGATGCTGAGCGTGCGCTTTAATTCCCACGGACGCGCTTCGAACGCATAGGGTCGTGACGTCAAAGCGCCCACCGGACACAGGTCGATCGCATTGGCCGATAGCTCATGCGCCGCCGCCTGTTCGAGATAGGTCGTAATCTGCATGTCCTCGCCGCGATAGAGCGCGCCGATCTCGTCCACGCCCGCTATCTCTTCGGAGAAGCGCACGCAGCGGGTGCAGTGGATGCAGCGGGTCATGATCGTCTTGATCAGCGGGCCCATATATTTCTCGGTCACGGCGCGCTTGTTCTCGCGCTCGTAGCGCGAACCGCCACGGCCATAGGCCACCGCCTGGTCCTGCAAATCGCATTCGCCGCCTTGGTCGCAGATCGGGCAGTCGAGCGGGTGGTTGATGAGCAGAAACTCCATCACCCCCTCGCGCGCTTTCTTGACCATCGGCGTGTCGGTGCGGATTTCCTGATTGTCGGCGACTGGCAGCGCACAGGATGCCTGCGGCTTGGGCGGCCCCGGCTTCACTTCGACCAGACACATGCGACAATTGCCCGCAATGCTAAGGCGCTCGTGATAGCAGAAACGCGGGATTTCCTTCCCCGCAAGCTCGCACGCCTGAAGCACAGTCGCGCCCGCAGGAACTTCGATCTCTTCGCCGTCTACGGTGACTTTAGGCATGGTTGTCCCCTTTATAAGGGTGGCCCAGTTGCGTGGTGACCAGCGAAGCGACTGCAATCGCGAAAAGGACCATCGGCGGGATCATCCAACTGGCGAAGCTTTCGGCTCCAGCGGCGAACTCGCCATAACGATCGACCGACAGGGCCAGAGCTGCTGCAACGAAAACGGCGCTGATCGAATAGCCTGCCTTCTTCTTCAAACCGCTCACTCTGCCGCCTCCGCGAATTGGGCGTTGTGTTCGTGGATGCGCTTCTCCAGCTCGGGGCGGAAATGGCGGATCAGGCCCTGAATCGGCCATGCCGCTGCATCGCCCAATGCGCAAATCGTGTGCCCTTCGACCTGCTTGGTCACTTCGTGCAGCATGTCGATTTCCTCGATCGCCGCATCGCCCGTGCGCAGACGCTCCATCACGCGCCACATCCATCCCGTACCCTCGCGGCATGGCGTGCACTGGCCGCAGCTTTCATGCTTGTAGAAATAGCTGAGACGAGAAATCGCGCGGACGATATCGGTCGATTTGTCCATGACGATCACAGCCGCGGTGCCGAGGCCAGAGCCAAGCTCCTTCAGCCCGTCGAAATCCATCGGCGCGTCCATGATCTGCTCGGCGGGGACCAGCGGGACCGAGGAGCCGCCGGGAATCACCGCCAGCAGGTTGTCCCACCCACCGCGAATGCCGCCGCAATGCTTCTCGATCAGTTCGCGGAAGGGGATGCTCATCGCTTCCTCGACCACGCAGGGCTGCTCGACATGGCCGCTGATTTGGAACAGCTTGGTCCCGGCATTGTTCTCGCGCCCGAAGCCCGCGAACCACGAAGCGCCGCGCCGCAGGATCGTGGGTACCACCGCGATGCTCTCGACATTGTTTACCGTTGTGGGGCAACCATACAGACCTGCACCTGCCGGGAATGGCGGTTTGAGGCGCGGCTGCCCCTTCTTGCCCTCAAGGCTCTCGATCATCGCGGTTTCTTCGCCGCAAATGTAAGCGCCCGCACCGCGATGCATGAACACGTCGAAATCGTAGCCCGAGGCGCTGGCGTTCTTGCCGATCAGACCGGCGTCATAAGCTTCGTCGATGGCGGCCTGCAGTGTCTCGGCCTCGCGGATATACTCGCCGCGAATGTAGATATACGCTGCCCGCGCGCGCATGGCGAAGCCCGCCACCAGTGCACCTTCGATCAGCTTGTGCGGATCGTGACGGATGATCTCGCGATCCTTGCACGAACCCGGCTCGGATTCGTCGGCATTGATGACGAGGAAGCTTGGACGACCATCCTTGCTCTCCTTCGGCATAAACGACCATTTGAGGCCGGTCGGGAAGCCTGCCCCACCCCGCCCGCGCAGCCCCGATGCTTTCATCTCTTCGATGATTGCTTCGTTGCCGCGCTCGATCAGAGCCTTGGTGCCATCCCAATCGCCGCGCGCCTGCGCTGCCTTCAGGCCCCAATCCTGAAAGCCATAGACGTTGGTGAAGATGCGATCCTTATCAGCCAGCATCATCGGTACCCTTTGCGTGCGATTTGCCTATCACCCCTGCGGCGATTGCGGTCATGACGATCCCGCCGGCGATCAGGATGAAACCGGAGTTCTCGCCATCAGCGATGAGCGAGTAGACGCCGAAAAACGCGATCAAAACGCCGGCCGCGAAAAGCAGGAGGCTAAGCTTGCTCATCGCACCCTGCCTTCCGACTTTTTCGCGCGCTTCAACTGGCGCAGTGTGAGCATCTGGAACAGCAGCCCAACGCCCATGAGCGCGATACCCAAAGTGCGCTCGCCGGTCGCAGACAGGTAAACTCCGGCGAAAAAGCCAGCCAGTCCGACGAAGGCCAGAACAAGTGTGCCGCCGTTCATTCGTCGCCACCCTTGTTAGACGCCATCGCCAAGAAGATCGTAAGACCAGCGCCGAGGAACACCACGCCAAGAGCAATCCAGATCGCCATCACCATTCACTCCGATAGTCATGATTGGCGCCAACCATCTCGGCCAGGGACGTCACGCCATCCTTTGGCTCCGACGTGTGGCGCCCCGGCTCCTGAGTGCCAGCCTTCGGCGTTTCACCCGCTGCCAGCGCATCCAGCACCACATCGAGCCGTTCTGGCGTCAGGTCTTCGTAATTGTCATCGTTGATCTGGACCATTGGCGCAGTGGCGCAATTGCCCATGCATTCGACTTCGGTGAGGGTCCACAAGCCGTCCTCGGAGACCTTACCGAACTCCATCCCCCGCTTTTTACAGGCAGAGATGATGTCGTCCGACCCGCGCAGCATGCACGGCGTCGTGCCGCAGACCTGCACGTGATACTTCCCGACCGGCTTCATGTTGTACATGAAATAGAAGGTCGCGACTTCGAGCACGCGGATAACGGGCACGTCGATGTAGTCGGCGACATATTCGATCACCGGCAGCGGCAGCCAGCCCTGCGTATCGGTCTCCTCGCCAACCTGACGCTGCGCAAGATCGAGCAGCGGCATCACCGCCGATTTCTGGCGCCCTTCCGGGTACTTGGCGATGTGATAATCCGCCTTCGCCTTGTTGGTCTTCGTCCATGCGAAAGAATTCCAGCGTGCGCGGAGTTCAGGCGTATCGGGTGCGGGTGTACGGTCAGCCATTGGAACCGCTCCTGTCCTGAATCTCTTGAAATGCACCGACAGCGCAGATCACCAGAAAGACCACAAAAGCAGTGATGGACCACCAAGTTCCGAAAGTGTCTGTGTAGGTGCTGTAAGCAAATACACTCCAAGGCAACAACGCTAGCAAGAACACGCGCGTTCGACGCCCTTTCGATGCTCCTTGATCGGATTTCTTCATAGCAGAATTCACCGGTCACACTCCCCGAACACCACGTCGATCGCGCCGAGGATGGCGGTCGCGTCGGGTAGCATGTGGCCTTTGCTCATCATGTCCATCGCCTGCAGGTGCGAGAACGCCGTGGGGCGGATCTTGCAGCGGTATGGCTTGTTGGTGCCATCGCTGACAAGATAGACGCCGAATTCGCCCTTGGGGCTTTCGGTCGCAACGTAGACTTCGCCTTCGGGTACATGGAAGCCTTCGGTGTAGAGCTTGAAGTGGTGGATCAGGCTTTCCATCGACTGCTTCATCTCGCCGCGCTTGGGCGGAGAAACCTTGCCATCTTCGCTGGCGACCGGACCTTCGGGCATATCGCGCAGACATTGCTTAATGATCTTCGCGCTCTCGCGAATTTCCGCAACGCGGACCATGAAGCGGTCGTAGCAATCCGAATTGGTGCCGACCGGAATGTCGAATTCCATGCGGTCATACACATCGTAAGGCTGCGACTTGCGCAGATCCCACGGGATGCCAGCAGCACGGATCATCGGGCCTGAGAAGCCCCAGGCCACCGCATCGTCACGGCTGACCACGGCGATGTCGACATTGCGCTGTTTGAAGATGCGGTTGTCGATCACGAGGCTCATCGCATCGTCGAAAAGTTCGAACAGGCGATTGTCGATCCAGTCGCCGATATCGACCAGCAGCTTTTCCGGGACATCCTGATGCACGCCGCCGGGACGGAACCAGGCCGAGTGCATCCGCGCACCAGAAGCCCGCTCGAAGAAATTGAGGCAATCCTCTCGCAGATCCATCATCCACAGGTTCGGCGTGAATGCGCCGACATCGAGCACATGCGCGCCCATGTTAAGGAAGTGGTTGCAGATGCGGGTCAGCTCGGCGAACAGCACGCGCAGGTACTGCGCACGCTCGGGCACTTCGAGATTGAGCAGCTTCTCGATCGCGAGCACATAAGAGTGCTCCTGACAGAGCGGTGAGCAGTAATCGAGCCGGTCGAAATACGGCAATGCCTGCAGGTAAGTCTTCTGCTCGATCAGCTTTTCGGTGCCGCGATGGAGCAGGCCGACATGCGGGTCGATCCGCTCGATCACTTCGCCGTCGAGTTCCATGATCATCCGCAGCACGCCGTGCGCTGCCGGATGCTGAGGCCCGAAGTTGATTGTGTAATTGGAAATTACGTCGCCGTCGGTGGTGGGCGATTCTTCGATCTGCATATCTCTTACTCGCCCTCCTCTTTGTCTTCGATCTCGACCTCGATCATGTCAGGCGGATTGGCACCAGTACCCTCTTCGGCATTGTCTTCGGCCTTTGGACCAGCTCCGGTATCGGCGGGTTTCTCGGTGACTTTGGGCTTGTCGACATCAGGCGCCCCTTGCGCCTTCTCATCGCCGGGAAGGACGTAGTCGGAACCCTCCCACGGCGAGAGAAAGTCGAATGTGCGCATGTCCTGCGCCAGCTCGACCGGCTCGTAAACGACGCGCTTTTCCTCTTCGGAATATCGCAGTTCGGTATAGCCGGTCATCGGGAAGTCCTTGCGGAAAGGATGCCCTTCGAAGCCGTAATCGGTGAGGATGCGGCGCAAATCCTTGTTGCCCGCGAAAGTCACGCCGAACATGTCGAACACTTCGCGCTCGAGCCAGCCGGCATTCGGCCATAAGGTCGTGACGGTCGGCACCGGCGTCGCTTCGTCGGTCGAGCATTTGACCATGATGCGATGGTTCGCCGTCAGCGAGAGCAGCATGTAGACGACTTCGAATCGCTCGGCGCGGTCAGGATAGTCGGCGCCCGCGATCTCCATTAACTGCTGATAAGAATGATCGTCACGCAAAGTGCGCAGCACGTCTTCGACCGCGTCACGCTGAACGGTGAGGATGATCTCGCCGTGCTGTTCCTGCGCGTCGAGCAGCCAGACGCTGACAGATTCGCTGATCGCGTCGATCATGCCTTCGTTGGAGGCGTATTTGGGGGCGGAATGAAGGACTGCCATCTTAGCGCTCAATCGTCCCGACGCGGCGAATTTTCCGCTGCAACTGCATCACACCATAAAGCAGCGCTTCGGCGGTCGGCGGGCAACCAGGAACATAGATATCCACTGGCACGATCCGGTCGCACCCACGGACGACGGAATAGCTATAGTGATAATAGCCGCCGCCATTGGCGCAGCTGCCCATCGAAATGACGTATTTCGGGTCGGACATTTGGTCGTAGACCTTGCGCAGAGCCGGGGCCATTTTGTTGCACAACGTGCCCGCGACGATCATCAGGTCCGACTGACGCGGAGATGCGCGGGGGGCAGCGCCGAAACGCTCCATGTCATAACGCGGCATGTTCACGTGGATCATCTCGACCGCGCAGCACGCGAGGCCGAACGTCATCCACCATAGCGATCCGGTGCGCGCCCATTGGAACACGTCTTCAGTCGAGGTGACGAGGAAACCCTTGTCATTCACCTCGGTCTGGAGCGCGTTGAAATACTCCGCGTCAGGCTGCTTGATCTCACCCGGTTGTGCGGTCGCAAGACCAGACACGTCGTGCAGGTTTTTCGGAGGCGTGATTGTGGTGCTCATTCCCAGTCCAGAGCCCCCTTCTTCCATTCGTAAGTGAGGCCGATCGCGAGGATGAAGAGAAACGTCATCATTCCGATCCAGCCGACCCATTGCGTTTCACCCAGGCTCACCGCCCAAGGGAACAGGAAAGCGGCCTCAAGATCGAAGATGATGAAGCTGATCGCGACGAGGTAGAACCGCACGTCGAACTGGCTGCGCGCGTCTTCGAAAGCGGGAAACCCGCACTCATACTCGCTCAGCTTTTCAGCATCGGGATTATGCGCCCCGGTCAGGCGGGAAACGCCCATGGGGAGGAACACGAACAGGCAAGACAGCCCGAACGCGATAAAGATGAAGATCAGTATCGGCAGATACTGGCTGAGGTCGATCACAGCGTTGTCCAACATGAGTTAATCCCACGAAGCCACTAGGCCTACAGGCCGACCCACGCAAGAGCGAGAATCGGGCAAAACCACGCATGCCTGTTGCAACTAATCGAACACTGTTCCAGCAAGCTCGCGAACAGGTGCATATGCGCGGTGTAACCGGACCGGCGTTGCTGAACGAACCTGCCGCTAGCGCTCCAATAAGCCCCAACAGAAAGCCCGTCCATGACCGCAATCAAGCTCTATGGTTACTGCACCAGCCCCTATGTCCGAAAAGTCGGGGCGTTCCTGATGTATAAGGGGCTGGAGTTCGAATTCGTTGGCATCAGCCCGTTCGCAGCGGCCAAGCAGCTTGAAAAATTCGGCGGGACGCAGGTGCCGGTGCTCGAAATTGGCGACCAATGGAAACGCGATTCGACACCGATTGGACATTGGCTGGATGAGCTCTACCCGGAAAAGCCGCTGGTGCCGCAGTCGGGCGCTGATCGCGATGCTGTTGTGGAGATGGACCGCTGGGTCAGCGATCGGTTCATGCCGTCGATCTTCCGCGCTGCTTTGGACGCGCCTGACAGTCTCGCCTTCCGGTATCGCGCATGGCGCCTGGCCGCGCTTGTTTCGAGCGGCTCTCCCCTGCCCGAGCAATTGCGCAACGATTGGCCCAAAGTGCTGAAAGGTGCGGAATTTATCCAGGCGATGAAGCCGCTCATGAACATGGAGGTCGATGCCGACACCAATCGGATGCAGTTAGCGGGCGAAATCGTCCAAAAGCTCGGCGCGGGTCCGTTCTTCGGCGAGCGCGAGCGACCCTCGATCGTCGATCTGTCGCTGTTCCCGCAGATGGTGTTCGGCGTGCTGGGCGGGCTCGAGGAAGAAATCAGCGCCGCCGCCCTTCCCCCAGTAAAGGCGTGGATGAGAAGGATGGCCGACGAATTGCCGGCCAATCCCGTTCTCATTCCAGACAGCTATATCGTTAAGCCGCTTGCCGAAGCGCTGGCGTGACCAAGCGGCGGACGCCGATCACTTCATCATGTTCCCGGCGGCTTTCTCGGTCGCCTTGCCATAGGGCGGCTTGAATCCGCCCAGCTTGGCAATGTCGATCTTGGGCTGATGATAGACAGCGCGGGCGTGGCTGAATTCGCGGAAACCCTCGATCGCGTGATAGCTGCCGATGCCAGACGGGCCGACACCGCCAAACGGCAGATCCTCCATCGAGACGTGGAAGATCACGTCGTTGGTGGTGACACCGCCTGAGATGGTGCGGGTGAGCACGCGCTCCTGCTCGGCCTTGTCATCGCCGAAGTAGTAAAGACCAAGTGGGCGATCGTGTTCGTTGATGTAATCGACCGCCTGATCGACCGCCTTATATGTTTTCACCGGCAGGACCGGACCGAAGATTTCCTCCTGCATCGCGGTCATCTCGTCGGTCACGTTCTTCAGGATGGTAAGCGGCATCTTGCGCTGGTTGGCGTTGCCGAAATCCTCGTTGCCGGGATTGACCTCGATCACCTCGGCACCCTTGTCGCGGGCATCTTCGACCAGGCCCTGAAGCCGCTCGAAATGGCGGTCGGACACGATCGACGCGTAATCCTCATTCTCCAGCAGCGTCGGATACATCGCGCTGACACCGTCAGCGACGCCTGCAACCGCCTCGTCCTGCTTGTCTTCAGGCACATACATATAGTCGGGCGCGAGGCAGATCTGGCCCGCATTCATCATCTTGCCCAGCGCAATCCGCTCGCCCGCCTTGGCGAAGTCGGCGCTGCGCCCCATGACGACTGGCGACTTTCCGCCCAGCTCGAGCGTGACCGGCACGAGATTTTCAGCAGCCGCCTGCATCACCCGGCGACCGGTCGCGGTAGACCCGGTGAAGACCAGGTGATCGAAGGGGAGCGAGGAAAACGCAGCGGCGACTTCGGGGCCGCCAGTGACGACAACCACTTCGTCAGGCGTGAAATATTCGTCGGTAAGCTCCGCCATCAGCTGACTGGTGCGCTCGGTGAATTCGCTCGGTTTGATCATCGCGCGGTTGCCGGCGGCAAGCACCTGCATCAGCGGACCGAAAGCGAGTTGGAGCGGGAAATTCCAAGGTGACAGGATGCCGATCACGCCCTTGGGTTCATATCGCACCTCTGCCTTCGCGCCGAGCAGGCCGAGCGGGAATTGCACAGAGCGCTTGTCGGTCTTTGCCCACTTATCCATGTTCTTTAGCGCGTGCTTGCCCGCGCCTACGGTCGCGGCGATATCGGTCAGCATGCTCTGTTCCATCGCGCGATTGCCGAAATCGGCGCTCATAGCTTTGCACAGCGCATCGCCATGTTCCTTGACCAGCGCCATGGCCCGTTTGATCCGGTCTTTGCGCATCGCCATGCCTTCCGGCCGGGACGCAGTGAAGGCATCGCGCTGACGTTTCAGCAGTGATTCGAGTTCTTCGCGCCGGTCATCGGCCATGTGCATCTCCCAAAGGTATCCGTTTTGATTTGCGACCCGTTGTTGCGCAAAGCGCAGTATGTGGCAAGGCTAAGACGAATTGAGGATATCGTCTCGATTGCCATTGCCGCAGCGCAGCATTAATAATGCCTCGCACTCCTCCCCCAAACGCCAAGGAACCCAACATGGCCCAATTCTCCGCAGCCGATCCAGTCGTCATTCTCTCATACGCTCGCACGCCGATGGGCGGGATGCAGGGCGCGTTGTCCGATGTGTCGGCCACCGATCTCGGCGCGACGGCGGTGAAGGCGGCGGTTGAGCGGTCCGGACTGGGCGGCGAAGACTTCGACCGCGCCTATATGGGCTGCGTGCTTCCTGCTGGATTGGGTCAGGCCCCAGCTCGTCAGGCCGCGATCAAGGGCGGCTTGCCCAAATCGGTCGAGGCCACCACGGTCAACAAGGTCTGCGGCAGTGGTATGCAGACCGTGATCATGGGCGCAGAGGCGCTCGCCAGCGGCACCGTCGATGCGGTGGTTGCAGGCGGGATGGAGAGCATGACCAACGCGCCGTACCTGCTGAAAAAGCATCGCTCAGGCGCGCGGATCGGGCATGACACCGCCTATGACCACATGTTCCTGGATGGCTTGGAAGACGCCTATGAAGAAGGCCGCGCGATGGGCACGTTCGCGCAGGACACTGCCGACGAGTACCAGCTTACCCGCGAAAACATGGATGAATATTCCATCGAATCGCTGCGTCGCGCAAATGCCGCCATCGAAAGCGGCGCGTTCGCCGATGAAGTGGTTCCGGTGATCTATTCGACGCGCAAGGGCGAGGTCACGGTCGATGTCGACGAGCAGCCCGGGAAGGGTCGCCCGGACAAGATCCCGCAACTGCGCGCGGCCTTCGCCAAGGACGGGACCATCACAGCCGCGACATCGAGCTCTATCTCCGATGGGGCAGCCGCTATCGTGCTGACCCGCGAAAGCGTCGCCAAGCAGAAGGGCGCTGAGCCTGTCGCCAAGATCGTGGCCATGGCCGCTCACGCGCGCGAACCGAAAGACTTCACCGTCGCTCCGGTGGGCGCGATTCACAAGGTTCTGGAGAAGGCCGAATGGTCGATCGACGACGTCGATCTGTGGGAAGTGAACGAGGCCTTCGCTTGCGTCGCCATGTTCGCGATGCGCGATATCGGCATCCCGCATGACAAGGTGAACGTGAATGGTGGCGCGACCGCTCTGGGTCACCCGATCGGTGCAAGCGGCACGCGGATCATCGTGACCCTACTCAACGCACTCAAATCGAAGGGCAAAACGAAAGGCGTTGCCAGCCTTTGCATCGGCGGCGGCGAAGCAACGGCTGTGGCGGTCGAGCTGGTATAAGTGTTGGCGTCCGGGCGGGTCTTACGGCTCGCCCGCGCCCCACAGGCGGTCTGCTGCAACCCATCCCGCGCGCCCGCCGACATCGATCTCACAAAAGTTTTCTTCGCACCCGATCAGTTTGCCGACCACGCCCGGCTCGGCGCGCCAGCGTAAAGCCGAACTTGCATCCGGGCTCTCTCGCAAATCCACCAGCCCTTCGCCAATCACCAGCGCACCGCGCTCCGGTGTCAGCTGGCTTTGAGCGATCCAGCCTTGTGTCCCTTCGGCATCCTGCACCAGCCGCCAGCCTTCGCGCAGGCGGACGACCTTTATCGGCAGACCTTTGCGCTTATAGACCCAGTCGATCGGATATTCAGCGCTCGGCCCGACGCGCATGTTGACCTCATCGAACCGCATCGAGGCCCAATAGGGCACATCGCGATCCTGCGCGCGTGCAGGGACAGACGCGATGGCCGCATTGAGGAACAGACACAGGCAGAGGGCTGCGAGGAAGCGGAAAAACGTCATGGGTCTAGAGATAGCCGCGGTCGGTCATGCACTTCAAGCGGCCAACGCCGCGCGATGCACCATTACGGACGACGCGATCTTGACCCCGCGCCCCTTGTGCCATTAGCGCCCTCGACATGGCCGAACTTCACGCAGCCCCGCACTTCCCCTCAGGCAAGCCCAAGGTCGTGGTAACCCGCCATCTGATGCCGAGCGTCGAGGAGCGGATGAGCGAGCTTTACGAAGCGACGCTGAACACCGACGATGAGCCGATGAGCCGAGAGGCGCTGATCGCGGCGATGCGGGATTGCGACGTGCTGGTGCCGACCGTTACCGACCGGATCGATGCGGCAATGATCGAGGCAGCCGGAGACCGGCTCGGCCTGATTGCCAATTTTGGCGCAGGCACCGAACATATCAACCTTGCCGCCGCAGCGAAGCGCAAGATCATGGTCACAAACACGCCGGGCGTCTTTACCGACGACACTGCCGATATCGCTATGGCCGGGATCATCGGCGTGCCCCGGCGGATTCGCGAAGGCACTCAATTGGTGCGGCGCGGGGAATGGACCGGGTGGGCACCATCGGGCCTGCTCGGGCGCAAGCTGAGCGGCAAGGTGCTCGGGATCGTCGGCATGGGGCGGATCGGACAAGCGGTCGCGCATCGTGCCCGCGCGTTCGGGCTGGAGACCGCATATTATAGCCGCAAGCGCCTGCCCGAGGCGGCCGAGAGCATGTTCGGGGCTCGCTTCGTGCCCGTGCTCGACGATCTCATCGCTGAAGCGGACATTCTCACCCTGCATTGCCCCTTGACCGAAGAGACGCGCGGATTGCTCGATGCGCGCCGCTTTGGGCTGATGAAGCCGGGATCGTGCGTGATCAACACCGCGCGCGGCGAGCTGATCGATCAGAACGCGTTGATCGCGGCCCTACAAAGCGGGCATCTCGCCGGTGCGGGTCTGGACGTCTATCCTGATGAACCGACTGTCGATCGTCGCTTGCTCGATCATCCCAATGTCATGACCCTTCCGCATATTGGTAGCGCCACGGCCGAGGGGCGCGAGGCGTCAGGCGAGAAGGTAATCGCCAACATTCAGTTCTGGGCCGACGGGCACCGCCCGCCCGATCAGGTGCTGACCGCGCTGATCTGACAAAGGGCCGCTGGCGCCTGAACGCAGGCGTGGATGAAACGCGCAGACGCGCTTGTCCCGAAGCCACCGCGCCACCTATCACCTGCCAGCATTGGCTGGGGAGCGGATTGGTGGCGAGGACAGGTTATAAAAAGGGATTGATGGCCGGGCTTGTCGGGCTCTTTGCCCTTCCCGCCCATGCGCAAGCGCCCGCTGCACTCGTCGCAGTCGATACCGGCGATACCGCTTGGATCATCGCCGCATCCGCGCTCGTCCTGTTGATGACCTTGCCCGGTCTGGCGCTGTTTTACGGCGGGCTGGTGCGAGCGAAAAACCTGCTGTCCGTGCTGCTGCAATGCGCCGCCATTGCCGCACTCGCTTCGCTGCTGTGGGTGCTCGTCGGCTACACCTTGGCGTTCGGAGAGGTTTCGGGCGGCTGGATCGGGGCTGGCAACGCCTTGATGTTGATGGACCTTGGCAGCACCCGCCCCGGCACCACTGTTCCCGAAAGCGCGTTTGCACTGTTCCAGATGACGTTCGCGGTGATCACGCCTGCGCTGATGGTCGGCGCATGGGTTGAACGCGCGCGGTTTCCCTGGGTGCTGAGCTTCGCCGGATTGTGGCTGCTGATCGTCTATGCGCCCGTGGCCCATTGGCTGTGGGGCGGAGGCTGGCTGGCCACGCAGTTCGGCACGCTCGATTTCGCAGGAGGCCTTGTTGTTCACACCACGGCTGGTGTGTCGGCACTGGTGGTCGCGCTGCTGCTCGGCCGACGCGCGGGTTTCCCTGAAAAACCGATGCTGCCCCATGCTCCGGCTTTTACGGTGATCGGTGCCGGACTGTTATGGGTGGGATGGTTCGGCTTCAATGGCGGCTCGGCCCTCGGCGCAAACGATAATGCTGCATCGGCAATCCTCTCGACCCATGTCGCCGCGAGTGCGGCCGCACTCACCTGGTTGCTCGCAGAGCGGATCGCGATCGGGAAGCCCACCAGTGTCGGTTGGGCGACGGGCGCGATTGCAGGTCTTGCGACGATCACGCCTGCTGCTGTCTTCGTGTCACCGGCGGCGGCGGTACTGTTCGGCGCGCTCGGCGCCCTCGTCTGTTACGGAGCGATCCAGCAGATCAAACATCGCTGGAATATCGACGATTCGCTCGACGTTCTGGCTGTCCACGGCGTAGGCGGAATGCTCGGCACGATGCTGCTCGCGGTGTTCATCTCCGAACAGTTCGGCGGCACCGGCTATTTTGGCGATGCGACCATGGCGAGCCAATTGAGCGCGCAGGCGATCGGTGTTGGTGCGGTCGTGATCTGGAGCGCGGTCGGCAGCGCCGTTATTGCGCTGATGGCGTCGGTCGTGTTCCCGATGCGGGTCAGCGACGAGGAGGAAATCGAAGGCCTCGACCTCGCCAGCCATGGTGAACGCGCATGGGATCTCGATTGATGGTATAGGCGCTTGATTATGATCGAGAGCGCCGCTGCAGCAAATTCTGGAGACCTCTGCACCGAATGCGGCCTGTGCTGCAACGGAGCGCTGTTCGACTACGCCGAACTCGCCGGTGACCAAGTCGCACATGCGCGCCAATTAAACCTCAAGGTGCTGCGCAACGGAGAGAAATTCGGATACGGATTCCCCTGCCCGCAGCTCGATGGGGCCGTTTGCAGGGTGTATGACAAACGCCCCGAAGTCTGCCGCAATTTCCGCTGCAAGACCCTGCGCGAATACGAGGCCGGAGACATTGATGTGGGCGAAGGTATGGAGCGCATAAGAGCGGCCAGGAATGCGCTCAGCGAAACGTACAAGCAGCTGCCTGATGGAACGACACTGACCGAAGCGCGTCGCTGGCGGCGTCAGGCGGGTGAGGCAGCAGCAGGTGAAACACTCAACGCGTCCCCCATCTTGATGATGGCGCTCGGTATGCTGGACGTCGTGCTGGACGAGCATTTTCGCAGACCCGAGCAGCGACGGGTTCTGCCGATCGAGTAGCTATCAGTCCCCAGTCAAAATCCGCTCGACCAGCTCGCCGACCGTCGGGGTGTAGCCGTTTGAATAAAACGGATCCTGCTTGAAGCGATAAGCCGCGTGTCCCGCAAAGGCGAGGTTCTTGTCAGGATCGTCTCCGTGCGCGATCTCTTGCAGCGTTTTCTGGATGCAGAAACTGCGCGGATCGGCGAGCCTTCCGGTGGTGTAATCGTCGTGGTCCTTCCAGCTGGAAAACTGGCAATGCGACAGGCAGCCCATGCAATCCTGCTGGTCCTTGCGGATCGTGTCGCGCTTGTCCGGCGTGACGAAAACGATCGTTCCGTCGGGTGTTTTCAGCGGTTCGGTGTGTCCGTCACGCATCCAGATTTCGGCTTTCGCCTTGTCTTCCGGCATCACCCAGAAACTGCGTGCCTTGCCCTCTTCGCCAAGCTGCACCGTGCCCTCTTCCTGGCCCCGCTTGAAAAACGGAATCTGGCGTTGGGATCGGTGCATCAGGTCGTACAGGAACGGGGTTTTCACCGCGCTCGAATAGAAACCGGTCGGCGAAAACTTGTGGAGCAGCACATCTCCCGGATCCAGGTTACGCAGCATATCTTTCCATATCTGCGGGATCGGGCTTTCCTTTGTCAGAAGCGGCCGGGTTCCGTACTGGAATGCGATCTTGCCCAGCTCGGGATTGTCGATCCAGTCATTCCATTCGCGCAGGAACCAGACGCCGCCCGCCATCACGATAGGCACATCCTCCGACACACCTTCCTTGCGCATCATCTCGCGCAGCACCTTTACCCGCGGGAACGGATCTTCGGGCTTGGTCGGGTCTTCGGCGTTGGACAGGCCATTGTGCCCGCCTGCCAGCCACGGATCTTCGTAAACGACCGCGGCCATCAGGTCCGGAACCTTGTGATAGCTGCGCTTCCACAGCGCGCGAAAAGCACGGCCCGAGCTGATGATGGGCAGGTAACACACATCGAACCGCGCGGCGATCTCGGCCAGTTTATACGGCATGCCAGCACCGCAGGTCACGCCGGTGACCATGCCCTTGGTGCGTTCGAGCACACCTTCGAGCACTTCCTGCGCGCCGCCCATTTCCCACAGGACATTGATGTTGATCGCGCCCTTGCCACCGGAAATTTCGTAGGCTTGCTCAACCTGAGTGGTTGCGCCGTCGATCGCGTAGCGGATCAATTCCTGATGGCGCTCCGCCCGCGTGGCACCGTGGTAAACCTGAGGGATTACATTGCCATCATCGTCATAGCTGTCCGCGTTGACCGCCGACACGGTGCCGATCCCGCCAGCCGCCGCCCACGCGCCGGAGCTTGCATGATTGGTGGCCGAGACGCCTTTGCCGCCTTCGACCAGCGGCCAGACTTCTCGCCCGCCATATTGAATCGGGCTCAATCCCTTGAACAATGAATAACTCCCCTGTGCGGATAATCGTCGCACGTGTTGGAATGCGTCATAAGGTGCGGTGCCGGGCATCGCAATGCCGCGCGGTGTGGTTTACCCGCAAGCGTCGGTGGTTTTCGCCCTGTAATACGCCTTTTGCGCCCCTGCCGTTACAGGTTGGCGCTGCACACATTGATCTCGCCCGGCTCGACGCGTTCGCCGCCGCGTTCAAATCGCGCAAAATAGCCTTTGATATCGGGCCGCTCGATGAACTCCACCAGTTGATAGCCGACCGCCTGAAATTCGCAAAATAGCAGCGCGGGCGGGATGCCGTGGCGACCGATCGGGCGATCGACATCGACCACGATTATCTGCCCGGCCTCGGCGAGGGCGGGCCACATGCGCCACAAGAACGCATAAGGCTCGGCAACCTCATGATACATATGGACAAGGAAAATGCGATCGAAACTGTCAACCGGCAGCTGCGGATCGTCGGGATCACCCAGCTTGATCGAGATATTCTCGAGCCGCTCACGATCGATCCGCTGGCCAAGGCGTTGCAGCGCCTCGCGATCGATATCCTGCGCCAGCACGCGGCCTTCTTCACCGACACGCGTTGCAAGGCGCACGGTATAATAGCCCTCGCCCGCACCGATATCGGCAACGGTCATTCCGTTTTCGATGTTTGCGAGATCCATAACGGTCAGCGCCTCACCACGTTCGTCGCGGGCATCTTCGTTGGAAAACTGGTTGGATACAACCTTGGCCACAGGCCTGTCAGGCTGCGGAAATTCCAGCGCGGTGTCAGCGCGTGATGGGCCTTGATCCAGCAGATCGCACCCAGTGAGCGCGGACAACAGCAACAGACCGGACGCAAGCTTGCGGATCATTCGACATCCTCGACGTCGACTGTCTCCCCGGTGACCTGCTGGGCCAATGCGGCCGAGATGAAGTCGTCGATCTCACCGTCCAGCACCTTGTCGGGCGAACTCGATGTCACCCCGGTGCGCAGATCTTTGACCATCTGATACGGCTGGAGGACATAGGATCGGATCTGGTGACCCCACCCGATCTCGCTCTTCTCCTGGTATTCGCCTGAAGCCGCCGCTTCGCGCTCTGCCATCTCACGTTCGAACAGCCGCGCCTTGAGCATGTTCATCGCGGTTGCGCGGTTTTTGTGTTGACTGCGATCGTTCTGGCTGGCGACCACGATGCCGGTCGGCTGGTGGGTGATACGGACGGCTGAATCGGTCGTGTTGACGTGCTGACCGCCTGCGCCGCTGGCACGATAGGTGTCGATCTTGAGGTCGCTGGGATCGATTTCGATGTCGATATCGTCATCGATCACCGGATAGACCCAAACGCTGGAAAAGCTGGTGTGGCGCTTCGCCGCGCTGTCATAGGGGCTGATGCGGACGAGCCGGTGCACACCGCTTTCGGTCTTGGCATAGCCATAGGCACCCTCGCCCTTGAGCAGGAGGGTCGCCGATTTGATCCCCGCCTGTTCGCCTGCCTGATATTCGACCGTTTCAACCTTGAACCCGCGCCGTTCGGCCCAGCGGCCATACATCCGGAAGAGCATTTCAGCCCAGTCCTGACTTTCCGTCCCACCCGCACCTGCATGGATTTCCAGATAGGTGTCGTTGCCGTCTGCTTCGCCCGAAAGCAGCGCCTGAACCTTGTCGGCGTCCGCGCGATTGGCGAGCTTTTCGAGGCTTTTGAGCCCGTCATTGACGATGCCGTCCTCGCCTTCGGCCTCACCCATTTCGATGAACTCGATCGCATCGCCCATTTCGGCGGAGATTTCGTTCACCGTGTTAACGGCGGTTTCGAGCGTTTTCTGTTCGCGGCTGAGCGCCTGTGCTTCCTTGGGATTGTCCCAAAGGGTCGGGTCCTGGACGCGCGCGTTCAGCTCGTCGAGACGGCGCAGGGCGCGGTCCCAATCGAGTGACTGGCGAACCAGATCGAGAGCAGCTTCGATCCTGTCGATATGGGCTTGGGCCTCGGCCCGCATGTTCTATCCTTCAAACGCGTATTTGCGCACCGCTTAACGCGGGAGGCATGATTGTAAAGCTTGAGGTCGCCGCTTTGCGGGCACGAACCCTACTTTGACAGAGCGCGCACCGCCGCCAGCGTCACCGCGACATGCCCGCGATAATCGCCGTTCGTATAGACCAGCGAAATCCGTCCGTCGGGTGCGATCACATACGATGTTCGCTTTGCCAGACCAGAATCGCCCGCCGAAACATCATAGGCATCGATCAGGCGCGATGCTGCGACGGCGACCGGAAAGGCATCGCGGCATTCCTCTCGGCTAAAGCGTTTCAGCGTTGCAATATCGTCGTTCGAAAGACCGATGATGCTCGCGCCTTCGGCGGCGAAGTCTGGCATGGCCTCGGCGAAGGCGTTCGCTTCCAATGTGCATCCACGTGTGAAAGCCTTGGGGTAGAAATAGAGCACCACCGGCCCTTTGGCGAGTGCGCTGGTGAGCGAGAAACCGAACTCCTCGCCTGCAAGCGCTGCGCGAGTGGTAAAGGCTGGCGCTTTCTGTCCCTCGGCAAGCTCGGCGTTGGCCGGAGCGGTGAGGCCAAGAGCGATTATCATCGCCGCGACGAGCGTGCGCAGAAAGACTTTCATTTTTATCGAACCACAGAGGTGCGAGAGGGTTCCTCCGTCGCCTGAAAATCCCGCCCTTAGTAAATGCCGCCTTGGTCCTCGACAAAATCGCTGGGCTGCCCATCTGACGATTGCACCGGCCCGCCAGAGCCACCAGCACGCCCTGCCCGGATTAACTCCAGGATCTCGTCACGCTTGGCTGCGATCTCATCCTGCCGGGTCGAACGATCCGGCTCGGTATCCGGCTTGAACGCTTCCCAGATGACAGCAGCCTTGGGATCGTCGGTCGGCCAGCCGTTGAACACTCGCTTGCCCGTCCGTCTGTCCACACGGACCATGCGAACACCGGCCGGCGCGATGTGCGGCTCATCCCGCCAGCGATCGCGCGTTTCGGCGATGAATTGTTTGAAGATCGGCGCAGCCGTGTTGCCGCCCTGAACATAGCCGCCCAGATTACGCGGCTGATCGTGCCCGATATAGACTCCGGCGACGACTTCCGGAGACCCGCCGACGAACCACGCATTGGTCGGGCCGGTGGTGGTCCCCGTCTTGCCGAACAGAGGCAGTTCGAGATCGCGCAAACGCGTCGCCGTGCCGCGCGTAACCACACCTTCCAGCATATGCACGACCTGGAAAGCGGTGCGCGGGTCCATCGCCTCGCGACCCATCATCCCGGCGCGCGGCATGGGTGACCCATCCCATTCTGGCATGTTGCAGCCTTGGCACTGACGCTTGTCCGCGCGCCAGATCACCTTGCCGCGACGATCCTGTACGTAATCGATAACGGTCTGATCGTGCAGCCGCCCGTGATTGGCCAGCGCCGCATAGGCATTGACCATCTTGCCAACAGTCGTGTCGCCCGATCCAAGAGCGCTGGCATAAAACGGCGGATGTTCGCCGATTTCGACAGCTTTGAACGTCCCGACAACCTTGTCCATCCCCGCTTCGGACGCGATGTGCACGGTCATCAGATTGCGGCTCTGCTCCAACCCGAAGCGCATCGGATAAACTCCGCCCCCGCGACTTCCGCCGAAGTTCGAGAAGCATTTTTCACCCAGTCGCGAACCCTGCCAAACGCAGAATTGCTGGTCGGGAACTTCGCTTGCCGGGGTCAATCCATTGTCTAGCCCCGCAGCATAGACGAACGGCTTGATGGTGGACCCCGGCTGACGCATCGCCTGTGTCGCGCGGTTGAAATCGGACAGGCGGCTGTCGAAGCCGCCCTGCATGGCGAGAATGCGCCCCGTCTGAACCGCCTGCGCCAGAAAACCTCCGGAGACTTCCGGAACGGTCCTTACGCGGAAGCCATTGCCTTGCGGACTGGCAGCGATGACATCGCCGGCTTTCAGCGCATTGGGCAGATTGCTCAACGGTGCCTCATCGCCATTGGAAAAGCCGATCGTGGCGCTCGAACCGCTGCGCTGCGTGACGACGCCGACCTGCCAGTCTTCGTAACGAATGCCGAGATAGGAGCTCGCCAGCTGGCTTGCCCAATTGCCTTCGCTCACATCGATCGTGGCGATCGGGCCTTTCCACCCGCGATTTCCCTGATACCGCATCAGACCTGCCCGCAAGGCATTGCGCGCCGCCTCCTGCAATTCGGGATCGAGCGAGGTGCGCACCCACAGGCCGCCTGCATAGACACTGTTCGGGCCTTCTTCGGCGGTCTCGCCGAATTCGGCGATCAGCTGGCGGCGCACCTCTTCAAGGAAATAGCCCGCATCGACGCTGCGCTCGGTACGCTGGGTGACCAGGCCGAGAGGCCGGGACTGAGCGGTGGCGCGCTCCGCATCGGTGATAAAGCCGTTCTCGGCCATCTGCCCGAGCACGAAATCGCGCCGCTCCATCGCCTGTTCCTGATTGGCCCTGCGACCATAGCGTTCGGGTGCCTTGGGCAGGATCGCGAGAAAGGCCATTTCGTGCAGATCGAGATCGGCAACATCCTTATCAAAATAGGCGCGCGCAGCCGCCTGCACACCGAAACTGCGACGGCCAAGCGGGATTTCGTTGAGGTATAACTCGAGAATTTCCTCCTTTGTCATCACCCCTTCGATGCGGCTCGCAAGGATCATCTCCTTGAGCTTGCGCGTCACCGAGTATTCGTCGCCCAGCAGCAGGTTCTTGGCGACCTGCTGGGTAATGGTCGAGCCGCCGACCGCGCGCTCGCCTGAGCCATACTTGCTGATGTAATCGAACACCGCATTGGCCGTTCCGGTTATGTCGACGCCGCTGTGGCTGTAGAACGTCTTGTCTTCCGCCGACAGGTAAGCCTGCTTCAGCTTCTCCGGAAAATCGGCATATTGCAGCTGAACCCGGCGTTCGCGGGCGTAGGAATGGACGATTTCGCCATCGATCCCGCGCACCACGGTCGGCAGAGGTGTTTCGTAATCGACCAGCGATCCGGCCTCTGGCAGATCGCTCGCAAGCCAGATCCAGGCCGCCACCCACAGCGCGACTGCAATCGCTACAAACAGGGCGAAGAGCTTGAAAAGCCAGCTGGAACGCCATTTGGCCGTGAACCACGCGGTCGTCCCGCCGATATCGCGGTTTAGCCGGTAGCGGGCATATTCGAGCATCGGAAGATTGGCGGTATCAGTCATTGCGGATCGCGATTTACATGGGTGCGCGCTGCTATGCTAGCGACTTTCAACGCATATCCTGCGATTTGTGAACGCCGCCTTGCGTAAAGATCAAGGCTCGGCGCGGCGTGCGAAATACACCCGGATCGCCCGAGCAAGCACCTGTGCATATTCGCGTCGCCCTTCCTCGGTCGTCAGCCGGGCGCGGTCCGACTGGTTGGTCACAAACCCGCTTTCGAACAACACGCCCGGTACATCGGGAGCCCGCAGCACCGCCAGCGCGGCCGAACGACGCGCCTGAGGGTGGAAGACGATCCGCCCCTGCCCTTCACGCTCGATCAGCGCGGCAAACTCGGTCGCATCATCCTGTGTGCGCTGCTGCGACAATTCGACAAGGATGGAGTTCACCGCTTCGCTTTGCCCTTCGATGGCAACGCCGTTGACTTCATCGGCCGCATTTTCCCGAGCCGCGAACCGCGCAGCCGCCTCGCTCGACGCTTCGTTGGAAAGGGTGTAGACACTCGCACCGCTCACATCGCTGCGTTCTCCGGCAGAATCCGCATGGATCGACAGGAACAGATCGGCGCCCAATTGCCGCGCGATCTCAGGGCGGTCTGCCAGGACGACGATGGTGTCGTCTTCACGCGTCATCGCGACCCTCACGCCGCCGCTCTCCAGCAATTCGTCTCGCACGGCCAAGGCGATCGCGAGAACCACGTCCTTTTCGCGAACGTCTTCGCCAACCGAACCGGGATCGCGCCCGCCATGCCCGGCATCGATAACGACCAGCGGGCGAGCGTCATCGTCAGGCCCCACAATCGTCGGCAGATCGAGTGGGCCGCTTTCGCCGCGTAACGTATATTCCAGAACGTAATCGCGGCCCCACTCCGGCACCGGGATCTTGACGCCAAGGACCACAGCGCCGCCAACAATCAGTGCGGGAAGGCCAAGGATGATCAGCAGCAGTGTACGGATGCTCATTGCGCACGATGCTTAGGATGTTGCGTAGTTCAAGCGCAATAGAGTTGCGGGCCGTAACCCACGGTGCTAGCGACATTGCACCGAAACGTTTTGTACTCGTTTGGCATGTAAGCCCGTTTCCAACGTTTCACAGCACGGTCATCCGGCGTTCGCCGTACATGGCCACATTACAGGTTGATGCAGTGACGAGTCGCTTCTCCTCGCAGATGAATTCGCAGAGCCCACGCGGCGCTGGCGAAACTGTGAGCCAAAGCGCGGCACATATCCGCAAGCTCATCACAGCAGACACGATCACCGCGCACTTCCCGAACAATCGGGGGTCCGCGCACACCACACTTGGCGCGCCCAACGGGGCCGCCAATCCATCACAAAATATGCGCCCGCTATTCAGCCGAGCTGACACAAGGCCGGGCGTCTGGAGACAAAATAATGGCAACGCGCATGCTAATCGATGCGCGCCACTCGGAAGAAACCCGGGTGGCGGTCCTCAAAGGCAACCGGATTGAAGAATTCGATTTCGAATCTGCCGAACACAAGCAGATCAAAGGCAACATTTATCTAGCGAAAGTTACGAGGGTCGAACCCTCTTTGCAGGCGGCATTCGTCGATTTTGGCGGCAATCGCCACGGGTTCCTCGCCTTCAACGAAATCCATCCGGACTATTACCAGATCCCGCAGGATGATCGCGAAAAGCTGCTTGCCGAAGAGGCGGAGGCTGCCGAGGAAGAAGCGCGCCTGCGCGATGAGGAAGAAGAGGACGGCATTGCTCCGGGCGACGAATACGACGCCGAGGATGAAAGCGCTGAGGCTCTGGCCGAAGAGATCGCCGAAGACGGCCTCGAAGAGATCGATACGTCCGACAAGGACAAGGTTTCAACCATCGAAGACGGCACGTCGGATGATGACGATTCCGACGACGATGACGATGACAGCGACGACGAAGAAGACGCCGATGGCGAAGAAACCGACGATGCCGACGACAAGCCTCGTCGTGGTCGTGGACGCCGCGGTCGTGGTCGTCGCCAGGGCGGCAAAGGTGGCCGGGGCGGTAAAGGCTCAGGCGGTCGCAGCCGTGCCAAAGAAGTCGACGAAGTTCGCGCCAAACGCATGGCGCTGCGCCGCCGTTACAAGATTCAGGACGTCATTCAGCGCCGCCAGGTTCTGCTCGTCCAGGTCGTAAAAGAAGAGCGCGGCAATAAGGGCGCGGCGCTGACCACCTATCTCAGCCTTGCCGGTCGTTACACCGTGTTGATGCCGAACAGCTCGCATGGCGGCGGGATCAGCCGCAAGATCAGCTCGACCAGCGACCGCAAGCGGTTGAAGCAGGTCGTCTCCGATCTCTCGCTGCCCAAGACGATGGGCCTGATCGTGCGCACCGCAGGCCTCAGCCGGACCAAGACCGAGATCAAGCGTGACTTCGATTACCTCGCGCGCTTGTGGGACGAGATTCGCCAGAACACGCTCAGTTCCACCGCGCCCAGCCTCGTCCATTCGGACAGCGACCTGATCAAACGCGCGATCCGCGACATCTATAATCGCGAAATCGAGGAAGTGATCGTCGAAGGCGAAGACGGCTATAAATCCGCCAAGGCGTTCATGAAGATGCTGATGCCCAGCCATGCCCGGCGGGTGAAAGCCTATTCCGATCCGGTGCCCATGTTCCAGCGCTATGGCGCGGAAGATCAGCTGCGGGCGATGTACGATCCGATGGTTCAGCTCAAATCGGGCGGTTATCTGATCATCAACCCGACCGAGGCGCTGGTTTCGATCGACATCAACTCTGGTCGTTCGACCAAGGAGCACGGGATCGAACAAACCGCGCTCCACACCAACCTCGAAGCCGCGCGGGAAATCGCCCGTCAATTGCGCCTGCGCGACATGGCTGGCCTCGTCGTGATCGACTTCATCGACATGGAGTACAATTCCAACATCCGCAAAGTCGAAAAGGCGATGAAGGAAGCGCTCAAGAGCGACCGGGCGCGCATTCAGGTCGGACGCATCTCGGGCTTTGGCCTGATGGAGATGAGCCGTCAGCGCCTGCGCACCGGCGTGCTCGAAGCGACTACGCGCGAATGCCCGCATTGCGACGGCTCCGGCCTTGTCCGCACGGCTTCGTCGGCTGGCCTTTCTGCGCTGCGCCTGATCGAAGACGAAGCGGCCAAGGGCAAGGGTACGCTGATCCGCCTCGCCGCCAGCACCGAAGCAGCGGTTTACATGCTCAACGAAAAACGCAGCGAGCTGGTCGAGATCGAAGAACGCTATGGTGTCACGGTCGAAGTCACTCCGGAAGGCGAAGACGAAGGCGCGAAAATGTCGGTGTCGAGCGCCGGTCCTCGCCCGACTTCTGCCCCCAAGTTCGAACCGATCGTCGATGATGACGATGACGATGACGATATTCCCGAAGAGGAATTCGACGGCGATGAGGCCAGAGACGACGACGATCAGCCCAGGAAGAAACGCCGTCGGCGTCGCGGCGGTCGCGGTCGCAACAAGAAACGCCAGGAGGACGGCGTAGAGGATGGCGACGAGGCATCGGACAAGTCGGAAGACGGTTCTGCGAACGAAGCATCGGACGAAGATAGCGAAGACAAGCCCAAAAAGCGCCGCCGTCGCGGTGGCCGTGGACGTCGCCGTAAACAGACCGAGGGCGATGAGGTCGCCAGCGAAGAAGCGATCGCAGAAGGTGCCGAAAACCTCGAAGAGGTGTCGGAACAGGTCAAGGAAGACATGACCGTGGTGGCGGGACCGGACGATGCTCTGGAAACCGCAGCGGCGAGGGCCGACGCCAAGCCTGCCGAAGAAGAAGCGGAAGCTCCCAAGGAAGAGAAACCGAAGCGCAAGCGCGCACCGCGCAAGAAGAAGGTCGAAGAGCCGGCCGAGGACAAGGCGGAGGCTCCGGCTGAGGACGCTCCTGCCGAGGAAGAAGCCAAAGCTGAAAAGCCGAAGCGCAAGCGCGCTCCTCGCAAGAAGAAGGTCGAAGAGGCACCCGCCGAGGACAAGGCTGCGGAAGCTTTGACGGCCGAAGAGCCAAAATCGGCCAATGACGACGCTCCTGCCGAGGATAAAGCGTCCGTAACAGTGGAAGGCGAGGCCAAGCCGAAGCGTGGCTGGTGGCAACGTACATTTGGCGAATAAGAGGGTTTGAGAGGCGCGTAGCCGGCCGGGCGGTCATTCAGACCCCCGGCCACCCTCCAGAATTACATACCGGGTTTGCGCGCCGAGCCCCACTCATTCCAACCGGCGAATTTCGGCGCTTTGGGCAGGTATCCTTGCCCCAACGGCTCCACGTCAAAACCTGCGCCGCGAAACGCCGAGCCGATCGGCCGCGTCAGATGACAGCCGCCCGCCATCGGTTTCCAATAGGGTTCGATCCGCTCTTGCCATTTTGCAATATTGGCGTCGGGCGCACGGCCATGTTCGAGGAACAGCACCTTTCCGCCGGGTCGCAAAATCCTGCGCATCTCTGACAGAACCTGCGTCGGTTCTTCGACCGAGCACAGCGTGAAGGTGCACACCACACAATCGAAGAAGCTGTCGGGAAACGGAATCGCCTCCCCTACCCCGGAACGGATATCGGCGGGCCATCCTTTTTCCTGAGCCGCAGCCCGCGCGCCTTCGAGCAAGCCTTCATGCGGATCGATCCCGGCATATGTCTTGATCGCCGAGGCATCGTAGAACTGCTGATTGATGCCGCCGCCACAGCCCAGTTCAAATACATCCCCGCGCGCGAGCGGAATGAGCTGTGAACGCCGTTTGAGCACTTGTCCCTGACTGCATGCGCACGTCACGAGCCGCGGCATGACCGTCGCGTCGTACCATTGTCTCAAACCCATGCGCGCTCTCCCCATCGCGCTTCAACGATCCGCAGACTAGCTACGAATCGGGCGAATACCATGGTTTTAGAGCAAGATTGCTGCGCGTCACGCAGGTTTGCAGACAGCCTGTTGCAGCGCCGCCGCAATCGACCGCATATCATGGGCGAGCAAGGCGTCGAGTTCATGCGCGCTCAGGCTGGCCCAGTCGCTCATTTTTGGCATGCTTAGCCCGACCCGCAGCGTGCCCCCCCAGCCGTCCGCCAGACGCACGCATTTGACCGGTTGGCCAAGCCGCAAACCATCCATCGCGAGCCGCTTGTGGAGCGCCTGCGCCTGATCAAAAGTCCGCAAGCCCGGCAGGCTGCTGACGTTGAGCGTCGCCAGGGTGCGCATTTCGATCGGACAATCGGGAACATCCGGACCCTGTCCTGGCCTGACCCTCTCGATTCCAAGCGGTTCGACCAGATGTGTGGTCAGCGCCGCTTCGAATGCGGCGATCATCGCCTCGACCTGTTCCATCGGTATGCGCTGGAACCGTTCAAGTTCGAACACCGCCGCTTCGAGCCGCAAGGCAAGAGATGGATTTTCGCTGTCGGGCAAAGCGTTAGCGCCCGCCCAGCTGGACGGGAGCTCAGCGCGACGGAAGATGGTCGAAAACCCGCTCGGAAGCGGCGCTGCATTCTTGACCATCGCTGGCGGCAACAGAGCCCAACCATTGAACGGCGGCGCGCCCGTGAACTTCGATCCGGTCATCAGCACGATGCAGCCGCGATCCAGATACGATGCCACCGCATTGCTTGTGATCCGGGCCTGGCAAGCGTCGACCACAAAGGTCACATCCCGCCCGAACTTCTCTCGAAGTGCAGCAAGATCATCGCCGCGCGGCAAGACCAGACCGGTTTTCGATCCGTGAACGCAATGGACGAGGCTGTGCTTGCCTGCCTCCTGCGCTTTTTCGATCTCCCGCGCCATCGCCGCCGCAATATCACCGCTGGACCGCGCAACACCCTCACCGCATCTGACCGGCACATCAACCAGCGTCACCGGCCCGCATTCGGCGACGTCTTGCGCAGGCCGCACAGACGCACCCAGCGCGGTCTCTTTCGCGAAATAGCGACCGTGCGCCGAGTGGATGCAGCCGCTGCCTATTTCGTCCGCGCCGAGCAGAATGTTGTGGATACCGCGCACCGCCCGGCCGCGCACGGCGGCAAGCGCGATGTATTCAAGGTCTGTCCCCGACGGCGCGAACGCGATCGGAAGATCGTGCGCCAAACCGAAGGCGCGGCGGATGCGAATGCGCAATCCTTCCAGCCGTTCGGCGTAGGTCGGATGCGGGTTCGCAGCTTCCAAAGCCAGCAAATGCGCAAAAGCCTCGCCAGAGATATCGCTGACCGTTGACGAGGAATAGGCAAGAATATCACGTGGATAGGGGGCCGAATAATAGCGATTGAGCCCGGTCTCCGGATCAAGCGTGATCCGGGCATCCCCCCCCGCGGTGAGCTTCGCGATCAGCGCAGCGGCGCGCTCCCCATGCGCCAGCTCGCCCAGCGGACGATTGAGCGGAGGACGGCGCCTGTCGAGTACCTGCGCTCCGATCGGTTCAACCAAATTCATCATTCGCCGCGCCCTTTAGGCGATGCCGCCCCCGAAGAAAACTGCGAATCCAACTGGCGCGAAGGGTCACATCCGCCTAAGGCGCGCGCCACGACCGGTTCCTTTGGTAAATACATGATTCATGATTTAACGCCCTTACGCATTCCTGAAGAGGCCAAAGCGCGCCTCAATATCCTCTTCATCGCAAAGAATGCACTGTGGGACGGCGACCTGCATCCCGAAGACGGCAATCACGCCAAATACCACCGTGAGGTGCGTGAGGTGTTGCAGGGTCTCGGCCTCAATCTGACGATCGCGCAGACCCACGATATCCTGTTCGATCCGCCAGAGGGCCTCGACTTCGTCTTCCCGCTGCTCAATCGCGCCGGGTTTTTCAATTCGGAAATGCTGGTGCCGCTGCTGTGCGAGCGCGCAAAGATCCCCTATCTCGGCGCAAGCCCGATCTTGCGCGGCCTGTCGGATGACAAGCATATGGCCAAACACGCAGCCGTAACTGCCGGAGTGACCACCGCGCCATGGGCAATCTATCGCAAGGGCGCGCCGGTGCTGGCGGACAAATGCCCGGAGGCAAGCCGTTACGTCATCAAGCCGAACGCCTCCTCGGCCAGCTGGGGTGTCGAGGACGCGTATGATTGGGACGGCGTGAGAGCCGCCATCGCACGGGTGCACGGCGATGGGCACGACGCGCTGGTCGAGCCCTTTCTGGAAGGCAGCGATGTCGAAGTCCCGGTCATCACCATCAATGGCGAGCCGCAGATCATGCCGATGCTGATCTTCCGCCAGGCCGATCCATCGCACCTACGCACTTATTACGAGAAGCGTGATCTGGTCGACCGCAGCCAGAAATACTCGCTCGACCCGTTTGAGAACGAAGAATTGATCGAGCGGATCGCGACGCTCACCCACAAGGTCTACGAAGATTATCGCCCGTTCGACTATGGCCGGTTCGAATTCCGCGTCAACGAAGCGACCGGCGATGTTCAGTTCCTTGAGCTCAATCTCAACTGCAACCTGTGGTCGCAGAAGGTGTTTGGCCGCTCGGCAGCTAGGGCGGGCTGGACGCAAGAGCAGCTGATCGAGACGATCCTCGCCGAAGGGCTAAGGCGGCATGGGTTGGTTTAACGCCGATCAGGTCGGGACTTGTTCAACGCCATACGGTTCGAATCGGGTGTGAAGCGGAAGGTCTTCGTTTGGAAATGAAGACGGAGAAAGCGCATATGGTTTTAGTTCGGCGTCAATGGCCGCTACCGACACAGATTTGCTGACATAACCTAGCGACGCTATAAAGAACCAACGGAGGCGTTATGGGTTGGAAGGAATGGTTTGGCAAAAAGCCGATTGCTGAACAGGATGAGCCCGAGCTCCACCTGGAGATCGAGTTGGTTTCAATAGGTGAGACTCTCGAGCTTGCCGACCTTTTCATCGAAATACCGCCTCAAGACGTGTTGCGAGCTCTTGATGCTTGGGCTTGGTTACCTCTTGCGGGGTTAACGGTGATTGCCGTATCGGCGTTCGGAGAGGTCTTTTTCCGTGACGACGTCGGAGCAATCCACCAAATCGACACAATCGAAGGTAAGCTCTCCAAGGTCGCAAGCTCACTTGCTGAACTGACAGTCAGTCTAGAAGACATTGAGGTCAGAGATAGCCTGTTGTTTGAGGGGCTGGTGATTGGAGCACGCGACCGCAGGCTTATCCTGGAAGAGGGCGAGTGTTACGACTTTAGAATTGCTCCAGTTGTCGGCGGAACGATGAATGCCGACGAACTTGAGAAGCTTTCGTTCGTTGTAAAGCTACACATTGCTGGGCAACTCCATGAGCAAGTCAAAGACTTGCCGCCGGGAACTCCAATTGGCGAAATCACCATTTCATAATAATGTCCGCTTTCACTCCCATTTCCAGCCTTAGCGAAGCGGCTGAGGTTCCGTTCGCTTTCGAAAGCACGAGTGATGCGTTCCTAAGTCTGAGCTTCTGGGGTCATAAGCAGACACCCTGCTAGGCAGACACTTCCTCACCCCTGAAATCGAACACCCGCCCGCTCTGACTCGGAGCCAGCCGCGTCAGTACCCCAAGCAGATTGTCCGCCGCATCTTCAGGTCGGGTCAACTGCCCGTCGGGCAGATTGCTTTGAAACGGCTCCGAAAGCGCGCTGTCCACTGTGCCCGGATGCAGGCCGACGATCACGCCTTGCTTATGCGTGCGCCCCATTTCCAGCGCAAAGTTCTTCAGCAGCATATTGAGCGCCGCTTTGGACGCTCGGTAGGAATGCCATCCGCCAAGGCCGTTGTCGGAGATCGAGCCAACCCGCGCGCTCAATGCCGCAAATACGAACCGGTCATCGCGCGGCATCAGCGGCAGCATATGCTTGGCGATCATCGCCGGGCCGATCGTGTTGAGAGCAAGCACTTCGGCCATCGCTCTAGGATCGAGCCGTTTGTATGTCCGCTCCGGCCCGGTTCCATCGGACAGCGTCAGCACGCCGGTGGCCACGATCACCAGATCGGGGGGATCGTCGCGCATCTGCTCGGCAGCGGCAGCGATCGTGCTTTCGTCGGTCAGATCGAACGCGAATGGTCGATATGGGGCACCAGCCGGTTCCATCCCGAGTCGGGAACCCGCATGGATCGCGTCGCACCCATGCCTGGCAAGAGCGTGGCACAGCGCTTTTCCAATCCCGCCCGAACTTCCAAATATCGCGCCTGATCGAGGCCATTTTCCTACTTCGCTCATACCGGCTTAAACCGTCTGCATGATGACTATGTTCCAACCGGATTTTCGCCCCATGGTGTCAACTTTGAAAACACAGGTGAACGCCATGAAAAACAGTGCTTTACCTGCTTGACACGGTGTCAAATGTGTCAACTTCGCGAGCGACAGTGCAAATGCGTGGGGGGAGCGGCTCTGTTCCCCGAGAAAACACCAAAGGCAACAAGGGTCCGAAAACACGCAACACCGCGTGGCTTGCCTAGTGTGGCCAACGCGTTAGATAGACCGCAAACGAATACGGGATTATTCAATCGATGGCGACTTTCACTCTCCCTGCGAATTCCAAAATCCGTAATGACGGCAAGTTGCACGCTCTGGATAAGGGCGCATCGGGCGGAAGGGTGAAGAAGTTCAAGGTCTATCGCTACGATCCCGACAGCGGCAAAAATCCGCGCTACGACAAGTTTGAAATCGACCTCGACGAATGCGGGCCGATGGTTCTGGATGCGCTGTTCAAGATCAAGAACGAAGTCGATCCGACGCTGACCTTCCGCCGGTCCTGCCGCGAGGGGATTTGTGGATCGTGCGCGATGAACATGAACGGCAAGAACGGGCTGGCCTGCACCACTTCGATCGAAGATCTGAAGGGCGAGGTGCGCATCACGCCTTTGCCGCATATGGAAGTGATCAAGGATCTGGTCCCGGATTTCACGCACTTTTATGCGCAATACGCCTCGATCCGTCCGTGGCTGCAAACGGTCTCCACCACGCCTTCGGGCAAGGAGCGACTGCAAACGCCGGAACAGCGCGAGCAGCTGGATGGCCTGTATGAATGCATCCTTTGCGCCTGCTGTTCGACATCGTGCCCAAGCTATTGGTGGAATTCGGACAAGTTTCTTGGCCCGGCGATCCTGCTGCAGGCCTATCGCTGGCTGGCCGACAGCCGCGACGAGATGACCGGTGAACGGCTCGACGATCTGGAAGACCCATTCCGCCTGTATCGCTGTCATACGATCATGAACTGCGCGAATGTCTGCCCCAAGGGTCTTTCACCGGCGAAGGCAATCGCCGAAACCAAGAAGATGATGGCCGAGCGCGAAATCTGATCGGCTGCGCGGGGCAGCTTAAATGAGCGAACGCGATATTCCGTTCGATTACCGTCCGCTGGCCGTGGATGAAGCGGGCGGAGAGGCAGGCTGGTACAGCTGGAACCTGCTCGATCGCACTCGGTATAACACCGCCGTGCTGGGCGATATGTGGGTGCGCGGCGAAGGCGATTTGTGCCGATTGCGGATGTTCCCGGAACGGCGCCACACCAATCTTGGCGACAATGTCCATGGCGCGACAACGCTGGGCCTGATCGACATTGCCCTGTTCGCGACCATGCATGTCGTCGGCAGCGGCAATGCAGGGCCATCGGTTACGGTCGAACTATCGACACAGTTCGTCGGTGCAGGCGATCCGGAAAGACCGCTCGACGCCGTGACCGAGATTGTACGCGAGACAGGCCGCATGCTGTTTCTGCGCGGACAAGCGGTGCAGGGCGACGATGTCGTGGCGAGCTATTCAGGCATCGTGCGCAAGATGAAACCGCGGGCATGACACCGTGACCGGGCTGCTTGCGCGCTATGAACAGCTGATCGAATGCGGACAGCTGCGCGCCGACCCGGATCAGCGCAAGGCAGCGGTCAGGCTCGATTCGCTGCAAAAGGAGCTTGAGGCAGACACTCCGGGCGGATTGCTGGCCCAGCTCTTCGGCAAAGGCCCCTCACGTCCCGATGGCGTCTATATGTGGGGCGGCGTCGGGCGCGGAAAATCCATGCTGATGGACCTGTTCCACGAGACGCTGAACGTCGATGAAAAACGCCGCGTGCATTTTCATGCGTTCATGCAGGAAGTCCACCAGATGATGCGCGCTTGGCGCAAGGCCGATCCGGGGGATCCGATCCCGAATGTCGCTCGCGATATAGCCCAGGATGTGCGCTGCCTCGCCTTCGACGAGATGGTCGTGAACAATTCCGCCGATGCAATGATCATGAGCCGCCTGTTCACCCAGCTTATCTGCGAACAGAACGTCACGGTGGTTACGACTTCAAACCGCCCTCCCCGTGATCTCTATAAAGACGGGCTCAATCGCGAACACTTTCTGCCGTTCATCGGCCTGGTGCAGGCGGAACTGGATGTGGTGCCGCTCAACGGTCCGACCGACTACCGCCTCGATCGGATCGGCGGACTTGCGACTTGGCACACCCCCTTGGGTGATGCCGCGACTGACAAGGTGCGCGAGGCGTTCTTTCGCCTGACCGACTTCGCCCCGGAGGACGCGGCAAATGTTCCTTCCGAAGAACTGTCGGTTGGCGGAAACCGCACACTGCATGTGCCCAAGTCCTTGAAAGGCGTCGGTGTATTCAGTTTCAAACGCCTGTGCGGAGAGGCCCGCGGCGCGCCGGACTATCTGGCGATTGCGCAGCATTTCCACACCGTGATCATTGTCGGCATCCCGCAAATGGGGCCGGAACAGCGCAACGAGGCTGCGCGGTTCGTGACGCTGGTCGACGCGCTCTATGAGAACCGCGTGAAACTGTTCGCCACCGCAGCTGCGAGTCCGGACGATCTATATCTAGCTGGCGACGGGAGCTTCGAATTCGAGCGCACCACAAGCCGTCTCAATGAAATGCAGAGTGATGAATATATGGCGCTGGGCCATGGAGCGGAGGGGTAGGCACCGCTCATTACGCCGTCACGCCGAGGCGATTCAGCGACTTTTCGAGCATGAGCATTTGCCAAAGGATGCGCGAATTGTCGGATAGACCGGCTATATGTGCATCGGCCAAATCCTCCAGCGTTGACGGGTTGAAAAAGCCGGTTTGAGCCAATGTCGAACTGCTTGCAATAGCCCGCGCTTCTCCGGCAAGCGGACCGCGCAGCCATTGCGCAATCGGGGTCACAAAGCCCTGTTTGGGCCGGTAAAGAATGCCGTCCGGCAAGTACCGCTCCATGCACTTTTTGAGCAGATATTTGCCGGTCGTCCGCTTCACCCGCATACGCTCTGGCAGCCGCGCGGCAAACTCGACCAGACGATGGTCAAGCAACGGCTCACGCACTTCGAGGCTGACGGCCATGCTCGTCCGGTCGACCTTGGTCAGAATGTCGCCGGGCATCCAGAAGGCGAGATCGGCATATTGCGCGCGGTCGAGACCGCTTTGCGCAGGCGCGGCGCGCATCAGGGCGATAAGTTCATCCTCCGCACGGTGCCCGTCCAACGTGCGCGCAAACGCATCGGAATAGAGCGAAGCACGCGCCTCAGGCGTCGTCACGGAAAGACCGCGAGCGTACCCCTGCTCCCCACTCTCAGCCAGCGCGAGGAATGTCGATTTGGCGCGCAGTGGTCGCGGTGCCCAATCCGCTTTTGGCCACAACCGACCGAGCGAGCCGAACAGGGGTTCGCGCAGGCTCTTCGGAAGAATTGAGCGAACACGCTCTTCATGATGGTGGAATACCTGGCGACGATAGCCCGCAAATGCCTCATCCGCTCCGTCGCCCGACAAGGCCACGGTCACATTCTCGCGCGCCAGTTGACACACACGCCATGTTGGAAGAGCCGAGGCATCGGCGAATGGCTCATCGAACATCGCCGCGAGCCGATCCACCGCGCCGAAATCGTCCTGTCCGACTGTGCGGGCGCGATGATCTGTCGCGAAATGCTCGGCGATCTGTTGCGCGTAACTGGTCTCATCGAGGCCCGCTACGTCGAACCCGATGGAACAGGTGCGAACGGGATCGGCGCTCGCTTCGCTCATCAGCGCGACCACGCTGGAAGAATCGACGCCGCCCGACAGGAACGCGCCGAGCGGTACGTCCGAGACCATCCGCGATTGCACGGCATCGCGCATAAGATGGACAAGCTGCGCGGAGAGATCGGCCTCACTCCCCTTCTCGCGCTCAGAAAAACTGATGTCCCACCAGCGCTTGGGCGCGCTCAGTGACCTGCCTTGTTCGAGCAACATAAAATGCGCAGCGGGAAGCTTGTCGACACCCGCCAGAATCGAGTGCGTATCGGGGACGTAACCCCACGTGAGATAGGCATCGAGAGCCTGCGGATCGATTCTTCGACGCAACTGCGGGTGTGCGAGCAGTCCTTTAAGCTCGGATGCAAACGCCAGACCGCCATCGGATAGGCAAGCCATGAAGAGCGGCTTCACCCCAAACCGGTCACGCGCCAGAAACAGCTGCCGTTTATCGAGATCGTACAGCGCGAAAACGAACATGCCGTGGAGCTTGTCGAGGCAATCCGGCCCCCAGCGCCGCCACGCGGCGAGGATAACCTCTGTGTCGCCTTCGGTACGAAACTGAGCGCCGCCATTTTCAAGCTCACGCCGCAATTCGCGAAAGTTGTAGATCTCGCCATTGAAGACGATTACTGCGCGGCCGTCTGACGAATGCATCGGCTGCGGCGATCCGTCGAGGTCGATGATCGACAGGCGGCGATGCCCCAAGCCCACGCCGTGATCGGTCCACACACCCGATCCATCAGGACCGCGATGGACCAGCGCGTCGCACATGCGCGTCACCCGCGCCGGATCGACCGGCTTGGGCGTTTCAGCATGAAAAATTCCGGCAATCCCGCACATAATGTCGTTCGGCGGTTAGCCGATTGCTGGAGGAGCGACAATCACGACCGCGACCACTGTCACCGCAATGATTGCGACGAGTGCGACAAGCATCCTGCGCGGGGCCACAGCGCTGCCTTCGATACGGGAAAGCGAGGCGAAGCGATCAAGATCGTCTGCGGTCCAGCCATATTCCTCAGGCTCGCGCTCGAAGAACCGCCATGCCCCTGCGAGCACGAGGGCCACGACAATCGCGAAGAATATCCACCCGTAGAAGATATGATCGAACCCGGCGGCGAACTCGACGCCCTGACTTTGTGCGATGTAGATCGTGCCCCATGCGCGCACGCCATTGGCGAGGATCGGAACGATGATCGCGGCGGCCAGAAACGCCGCGCGCTTTGCCCAGCTTTCGAACCGGGTGAAGCAGACCAGCCCTGCCAGCGTCACCATCGCAATCAGGAATTTCACGCCCGAACAGGCCTCTGCAACAATGAAAAGCCCGACCGGCGTATCGATGTAGATACCATCAATCACGGCGGGAATACCGCTCCACAGGGTCAGCGCGATTGCGATCTCTGCGGTGATCATCTGCAGGGGCGGGATGATCTCATCGCCAAACGGAACGAGGAACACTCCGAAACAGAGCGGAAGCGCAAGCAAGAGGGACACCCGCACACCCAACACCGCGACGATGGCGCCCTGCACTGCTCCAACCGCTCCGGCATGAGCCAGAAGGTTGATATCCGTGGCGCGTCCCGTCAGCCAAAGGCCGAGGCCAGCGGCGACTAGTGCCAGTCCGGGGAGCCAAGGTTGCGGGGCGACTTTTGCGAGTTCGCCCACCTTCATCGCTATCAGCCAGCCCATGATCGGCGGCACCAGCAGGATGTGGTTATAGGTGTCGATGTTCCACCATTGGTGCAACATCTCGCCCCATTCGCGCGCCGCCAACAGCGTGAGCGCAACCACAATTGCGGCCAATATGCCGAGCGGCTTGCGCCATGCATCCGGCAGGCGTTCTATCAGGCTGCTCTGTCGTAAGTCTTGCAGAGCGCTCTCAGGCGGCATTGCGGGCCTCCTCGGCTCCAACGAGCCGCTCCAACGGCGCAAGCATGGCGTCCCAGGCGTGATGCGCGAGGACGTATTCTCTGGCAGCATGACCGACGCGTTGCGCGGCGTGCGGATCGCGGTGGAACGCGTCGAAGCGAGCTATCATTGATGCGGGGTCGGCTACATTGACCAGCCAGTGCTCGCCGTCCGTTGCTGCAATGCCCGTCGCCGCCTCGGGTGTAAGCAGAACTGGCCGAGCCATCGCCATCGCTTCAAGCACTTTGTTCTGCACCCCACGCGCGATCAGCAGGGGAGCGAGGACGCATGTCGCGCTTGCTATGAACGGCCGGACATCAGGGACTTCGCCCCAGATTTTCGCACCTTCGGACCCATCATGCGCTTTCAAGACTGCCGTCGGATTGCGCCCTACGACATGGAATTTCGCGTCGGGATATGTGGCGCGCACGCGCGGCAGGAATTGCTCAATCGCCCACAAAGCTGCTTGTTCATTCGGGCGATAATCCATCTGTCCGGTGAAGACGAAATGCGGTCCGGTGTGCGCTGTCAGCTCCGGGTGCGGCGCGATTGTGGCGGGATCGAAGAAGGCTGCATCGATGCCATTCCCGATGACCTCGATATTGGCCTTAGCCGGTTGTTTCAGCCGCCCAGCAAACAGCACCGCTTCGGCATCGCTGATCAGGATCGTCGCGTCGGCACGGCGGCTCAGACGCTCTTCCTCCGTCGCCAGCAAGCGCGCCTCACGACTGTTGAGCCAGACGCGTTCGCCCGCTTCGGCATAGTTTTCGAACTTGGCGCTATCGACGTCGCACAGGTCGATAACGACGCGACCGGCGAAACTATCGGGGACATACTGCCCCATCTGGCCCGAAAAGATCACGATCCGGTCAATCGGATGCAGCGTCAACGCCTGCTTGATCCAGCTTTCCAAACGCGCGCTATGGAACGCTGTCAGGCTGACAGGTTTTCCTGCCAGCATCGCTTCCACACCGGCAAACATCAGCGGTTTGCGTCGATCCACGATGCAATGTGACGCGGTTATTTCGGCCAGCTCGCCCTCGCCTGCGCGGTCTTCATCGCTTTCGGCGAAACATCCGACATGGACGCGGCCAAGCGTGCTCAGTTTCTTGAGCAGATGATGCGCGCGGATCTTGTCCCCGCGATTGGGCGGAAACGGAACGCGATGCGCGAGGAACAGGATATCGCCCATCAGCCAGGCACCCTCATGCAAGCCCGCGCGCAATCCACGGCCCAACCGTGTTGGCGATTGGCAGCGGGAGCTTCTTCCAGAGATCGATCTTGCGGCTGTATGTCTCGCTGGTCGGGTCGATATCGCGCGCCTCTGCTCCCGGCGCATTCCAGGCGCCATAGATCAGCGGCACCGGGGCGAAGCCCCAGTTCTTCTTGAACTTGAACGGCCCACTGCCGGTTTTCGAGCGCCCGAAATCGAACCGCTCCGTGCCCTGTCGGCGGGCGTGGCACATCAGCTCGTAATACATAAGCTCGTTGGCGCGGGCGCTCCGCGCGGCGAAGGTGCCTCCACCCCAAAAGGGCATGACCGCGCCGTTGTGATAGAATGACAGGACGCTCGCAATCGGCGCACCATCCTTGAACACGGTCAGGACGTCGCTGCTGTCTGGGAAGGCCGAGAGCATCGCTGCGAAGAGCGCCTTCGGGAAAACCGGTGTACCCAGATTGCGCACGCTTTCGGAATAGACCGCGTAATGCGCCGCAAGATCGGCTTCGCTGCGACCGATCTTTACCGAAAGGTCGAAGGTGAGGCCCTTGCGCACCTCGGCGCGGGCCTTGCGCGGGATCGCGAGCAATTCCGCCTCATCATCATCTGCGAGCGCGCGTTCAAAGCCACAATGCTTGTTGTCCCACTGCACCCAGCCCTCTGGAATATCACCGCCGCGCAGTTCGATGCTCGCAAAGCTGTGGCGGATCGCGAAGTCCTCCGCCGCAGAGGCGAGGCTTGCCGCAGCTGATTCATTGTCGGCGCAAATCCCTCCACCAACGCCGAAGCCGCTGGAGACCAAGGCCGGGGGAAAAAGGAAGGAGCGAACCTCTGACAGCGGAAGCCACCCTGTGATGACACCAAGTTGTTCTGTAATAAGACCGCATGCGCGCTGTCCTGTTCCTGCCTCAACGGCGTTTAGCCATGCAGGACGATGAAACAGGCTCGCGCCGCGCTCAGCGACGTAGCGTTCGATCCTCTCCGCCTGAGCAGGGTTGGACAAGTCTACATGGGTTACCTGTTGGGCCATATCGACCGGCGCATTCATGCAACGAGCTCTTCCGGCCCGTCGTCAGCGCCAAGCTCTGTCGCAAGCGCTGCTTCACGATGCGCGATCATGTCCATTCGACCCCAGCGGAATTCGTGGACAAGGTCGCGCAATTTGCCCGCCATCTGCTCCAGCCCGGTATAGTGCCGCAGCTTCGATCGCATCGGAGCGCCCGGAACGCGCGGCTGATCGGGATCAATCTCCCACGGGTGGAAATAGAACACCGCCGGGCGACCTTCGCGGCGGTTCACTTGCCGGATCGCCCAGCGTGAAAACGCATAGGGCAGCACGCGAAAGAACCCGCCACCGCCCGCTGCAACGCGGCGCCCGCCGAGCATCGCAGTCGTCACCGGCATCTCGATCAGATCGGCCCACGGGATCGGCCGAAAGGCGAACCGCGGAGCCTCCGGCCAGCCATAATGGTCATGCGCAATCGGCGCGACGCTGGACGAGTAGGCATAGCCCTGATCCGCCAGCTCCATGAAAGCCCACGGCGTGCGCTGATCGATTGAAAAGCTTGGCGCACGATAGCCGGTGACCTTCTGACCCGAAGCGTCTTCGAGTGTCTCGCGCGCAACGCGGATGTCTTCGCCAAAGGTCTTGCGGTCAAAGGTGAACACCCGCGCATGGTCATAGCCATGGCTGGCAATTTCATGCCCGGCATCGGCGATCCGGCGGACCATTTTCGGGTGGCGTTTGGCGACCCAACCCAGCGTGAAAAATGTCGCTTGAACATCGGCTTCGGCGAACAGATCAATGATCCGGTCGACATTGCTTTCGACGCGGGTCTTGATCGAGTCCCACTCGCCGCGCTCGATTACTTTCTCGAACGCGCCGACCTGGAACCAGTCTTCGACATCGACCGACAGGCCATTGATAATCGCGGGATGACCGCCGTCTGTCATGGTCAGGCGGCCTCGCGGGAATTGTCTTCCTCAAGCCACTCGATCAGCATCGTCAGGACGTGGCGAAAGCTCTGCTCCTGCTCTTGCAAACGCTGCTCGATCCGTTCGAGTGTTTCGCCCAGTTGGGGATCAACCTCGCCTGATCCATCAGGAGCTGCTTGCGGGGCGCCAGCGGCCTGAAGCTCACTGATCGCGGCCTCCAGCTCTGCCGTGCGCGCATCGCGCTGAGCCAGCAGAGCCGCCACTTCGGTGGCTGGAACGCTATCCAGACCTTGCTCGGGTGCAGGAGCCGCGCTCTGCGCTTCCAGCGCTAACGCACGCTCTTCCTTGCGTGTCCCGCGCAGCTGGTCCGAACTCATTTCCTCGACCACCGCATCAAGCATCGTCGTGGTGAGTTCGTCCTGTTCCTCGATCGCGCCAAGCAGCAATAGGCGGTTCATCACCTGATTGACGCGGCGCGGAATGCCATCGGTCTGTTCGAATAACGCGGGCAGCAGTTTCTCGCCGAGCGCAGGACGCCCCTCCCAGCCCACATGCGCGAGCCGGTGCCGGATATAATCCTCGACCTCATGGGCATCGAGCGCTTCGAGATGGTGCGACGCAATGATCCGCTGACGCAGTTGATCGAGGTCGGGATGGTTCGCCAGCGTGCGGCGAAATTCGGGCTGTCCCAGCAGCAGGCTCTGCAACAGCGGATGTGAGCCGAGCTGGAAATTGGACAGCATCCGAAGCTCTTCGAGCGCGGTGAAATCGAGGTTCTGGCACTCGTCCACCACAAGCAGACAGCGACGACCGGCGCGGGCTTCGTCTTGCAGGAATTGCTCGATAGCGCCGAGCGCTGTGGCCTTGTCGCGACCTTCGACCGAAAGGCCAAAGTTCTGCGCGACGACATGGATCAGTTCCTCGCCGTCCAGCGCACTGGTGACCACTTGCGCCACGGTCAGCTGATCGGGATCGACCCGCTCCATCAGGTGCGCGACCAGTGTGGATTTGCCTGCACCGACTTCGCCGGTGATGACGATGAAGCCCTCACCCTGGTTCAGACCATAGCCAAGATAGGACATCGCCTTTTTGTGGCTGGCGCTTTCGAAGTAGAATTGCGGGTCCGGCGTAAGCTGGAATGGCCGTCCGCTGAATCCGTAATGTTGATCGTACATCGCGTCTTACCCCGTCGGTCAGAAATCGTAGCGCAGGCCAAGCAGCGCGGTTGCAAAAGCAAAATCGTCGGCGGAAAACTCGCTGTCGAAATAATCGATGGCGAGCGCCGCGCGGGCGGAAAGCTTGTCCGTCAGCAAGCGACTATAGGCTGCCGATGCACCGAATGCGTTAACATCGCCGCTGTTCGCGCCGCTCTCAAACCAATTGGCATAGGCGTTGGCCTGAAGGCTGCCGCGTTCGCCGATCTGGCGGGTCAGCGCGCCGGTGATGTAATAGCTTTCGTCGGTGATCCCGTCGGCCGCGGCTAGAACCGTTCCGGCGGCAGCGATGAATTCACGTTCGTCATACCCTGCACCGATCACGGCAGTCAGACGACCGATCTGGCGCTGATAGCTGGCCTGGATACCGCGTCCCCGGAATGCCGCCGAACGCACTGAGCCAAGCGTGCCGACAAGGCCTGAGCCGTCACCGCCCGTCGTCAGCCCGCCAAAGTCTCCGGTAAGCGGATTGCGCACCGCGTCGAAGTCAGTCGAAAGACCCGCTAGCAAGTTGTTCAGTACTCCGCCGAAACCGGTGATGCCGTCATAGACCGACACGTTGAACGCGCTACGCTCGCTCGGAACATAGGAGAAGCTGCCGTAATAGGTAGTGGAGTCGTAACGCCGCCCTACTGTCGCAGCGAGCGACGTGCGCGAGCTTGGGTTCCACAGCACCCCGACATCCCAGATAAAGCCATCGATATCGAAAGCGATCTGGCGCGGGGCCGAGCTGTCCGTTACAAACCGGCCATCGTCGCCGATGATCGGATTGCCGTCAGCATCACGCAACGCATCGCGGCTGGAAATCTCTACATCTTCGTATCCGGCACCGCCGACAATCGCGAAATTGTTCGTCACAGGAACAGTCACATCGCCGCGCACGTAGAGATCGCGGACGCGCTGATCGAGGTTGGAAATATCTTCCTGAAAACCGCCCGCAGTCACTCCGATGCCGACCGGTAAAGGATCGCCCGGACGAGTGCCCGCGCGGATCTGGCCGCTATAGGTTACGCTTTCATCGAACACGTCGAGCTGTTCGCCATTGGTGTCGATAAGCGCATCTTCGGTTTCGAAGCGATTATAGCCGACACGGGCGACGCCGGTTACATCGACCGCGCCGACGCGGGTGGCGAGACTTGGACCGGCATAGATACTGTAAATCTGGCTTTCAGCATCTTCGGCGACCAGCGGGTTGGTCGAAACACCGCCCCCGCTATCGATGCGCGTGCGCGCAGCAAGCGCGCCAGCTTCAAGCGTCAGCGCGCGCGGGACGATCGAGAGATAGCCGCGAGCCACGCCGCTGATCGTGTCGTTATCGATCGCGTCGCCATAGCCGATATTGCGCTCATATCGCACCGACACCGAGGCCCCGCTGTTACGGCCCTGCGCGTTCAGGTCGACCCCGGCTGCTATCTGGGTAAAGGTCAGCACTTCATCGCCAGGAGACAGCTCGGCGCCGAGCACCTGACTGACCTCGATATAAGGCTGGATGACGACAGCTCTGTCGCCCGTTGCACTCTGGGACGCTCCCTGACTGTCGAACTGACCCTGAAGCTGCGCATGAGCAGGCGCGGCGACGACGATTGTCGCCAGACCGACCAGCAAAGCTGCACGAAGGACACGCATGATCATTCTTCCCTCTCCCCGTATTCGCCGAACTGGCGACCTGACGGGCTGAACCGCGTGGCGTTGAGCAACAGTTTAATGTCGGGGCATGCCGACAGGAGCTGCTGTGCGTCTTCCAACGCTGCACGGCTGGTTTCATCGGCACGCACCACAAGCAGCGCCTGTCCGACATGGGCGGCGAGCTCTGCGGCCGGTGAAGCGGCCAAGGCTGGTGGGGTGTCAAAGATGACGAAACGGTTCGGCGCTCCACGCGTCAGGCGATCGAGCACCTGCCCGGTGCGGGCGCTGGCGAGATATTCTGCGTCGCGCGCGCTGCTCGATCCGGCGGACAGAATGAACAGGCGCTCAATATCGGTTGCGATGGCCAGGCTTTCGGGACGCAGAGTCTTGTCGACGAGCGTGTCCATCAGCCCCTTACCCTCTTCGATGCCCAGGCGGCGTGGAACCGATGGGTTCATCACATCGGCATCGATCAGCAGCACTTCGACATCGCGTTCAGCGGCAAGCGCGATGGCCAAGTTGAGCGCGCAATAAGTCTTGCCCTCGCCCGGAAGCGGCGAGCACACCAGAATGCGACGCGCAGTTTCATCGGAGGTAGCGCGCGCATCGGCGAGCAATTCGCGCTTAACAATGCGGAATTCTTCGAGCAGGCCGGTCACCGGGTCTTCCGGCACGATCAGGCCTTTTTCGCGCAGGCGGTCGCGATCCACAGCGACGCGGCGACCGCTTAGTGGAACGGCGCGTTCGGGTTGCGGTTTTGGGGCTGGCTGCGGCTTTGGCGGTTCGTAGGCTTGCGGAACAGGCTTCGCCACCGGCTGCGGTGCGGCCTGTTCGACCGGAGCAGCAGGTGCGGCTTCGGGCGCCGACGCCGGGGTCTTGGCCCGCGCGCGCGGCTCGACTTCAGGCAGCCCTTTCGGAACCGCTGCCGGGCCAAGCTTGTCGAGGCCGAACATGGCATCGGCACGCTCCAGCAGCGAGGCGCGCTTTGCGCTGGTGCGGTCGATTTTGGATTGTTCAGTCATGTCCGCCCTCTCACGCGACCGTCCCGACCGAGACAAACTCGATCGCAAGCAGGATTACGAACAGTCCGAAAAGCCCCGCGCAGGCTCCGGCGAATTGCTTCACCCGGCGTTTTTCCAGCGCGCGGGCAGCGTCAGAAACGGTCAATGAAATCGAACCGATCACCGGCAAGTCAAAGCTGCGTTCGAGCTTTTGCGGCGTCGCGTAGGTCGATCGCAGCTGGCTCATTCCATATGCACCGCCAGCCCCGGCAGCGAGGCCGACAAACAGCACGCCCAGCAGCAACAGCGGGCGGTTAGGCGCAGCAGGGCTTTGCGGCACGACTGGCGGATCGATCAGGTCGAATTTGAACTGGCTGGTGTCATCGACGACATTGCCGCGGGTGCGCAGTTTCTCGCGATCTTGCAGCAGCTTCTCGTAGTTCTGGCGCAGCACGTCATAATCGCGGCTGATCCGGTTCGCTTCTGCGGCCACGGCAGGCTCGGCGGCCTGGCTCGCCAACAGCGATGCGACCTGCGATTGCAACGCAGCGCGGCGAGCCTGAAGCGATTCGACCCCGGCCTGCCGATCGGCCTTGATTGCCAACAACGAGGAATAGGCAGGGTTAGGCGTGCCACCTGCATCGTCCGGTCCGGAAGCAGCGACCTGACGCGCAAGAATATCGACCTGCTTGGTCGTTGCCACCACGTCGGGATGCTGATCCGTCAGTCCACGCGAACGGAGCTCGGCGAGTTGCGACTGCGCCTGCAACAATGCGGCGCGTGGTCCAACGGCGTCGCGACCGCCAACGATCGTGCGCGGTGTGCCGGAAAGTTGAGCATTGATCGCCGCCAGCGAGCTTTCCGCCGCCGCAAGATCAGCGTCGATGTCGCGCAATTCGGTGCGTGCCTGCTGCACTTTGGTCGAGAGCGTGTCTGACCCACCGATCAGATCAGGGTATTGCGCTTCGAAAGCAAGGCGACGTTCTTCGGCTGCCTCCAGCTCAAGCTTGCGCTCGTCGAGCTGGTCGTTGAGGTCGGAGATAGCGTTGCTGATCTCGGCCTTGTTGCCGGAAATGTGTTCTTCGCGGAAAATGTCGAGCAGCTTTTGCACGACATCGCGCGCCAGCACGGCGTTTTCCGCATCGGTCAGGTCACCCTGGCCGACTTCGGCAGCGATTTCGAACAGGTTGTCCTGCTCGCTGGTCACTTTCACCCTCTTCTCAAGCTCGGCAATGGCGGTGTCGAGGTCGGAGCGCTCAGTGATGTTCTCGCCCAACTTGGTCGAGGTGATCACCTTTTCGAGGTTCTTCGCGCTCGACAGCGTCTGACGCACGCGCATGATCTCGTCCTTGCCGTCGCCGGCAATCCCGAGCTGCGTCGACAGCACATCGTCCACATCGACATAGATACGCGCCTTGGACTCGTATGCGTTGGGGATCATCGCGATCACCAGCCAGCCCAGCAGGCACACACCCCAAGCGATCGCCACCGCAAGCCAGCGGCGGTGCCAGACCGAATGGAGCGCAGCGCGCAGTTCTTCGAAGATCTCACTCATCTGCCAGTGCGCCCCTTAGAAACGGCTCTCTGGAATGATGATCGTATCACCAGGCTTTAGCATCACGTTGGCGCTGCTGTCCCCGCGCTTAAGCAGGTCGGCAAGTCGCAGGCGGTATTCCTTCTGACTGCCTTTGTCGCGGTCGATGCGAAGCAGCTTTGCGCGGTTGCCAGCGGCAAACTCACCAAGGCCGCCGACAGCGATCATCGCGTCGAGCACCGTCATGTTCGCGCGGAACGGCAGCGAAGCGGGTTGCTCGGTCGAACCGACAATGCGGATCTGCTGATCGAAGGTGGAATTGAACTCGTTGACGATGACCGAGACGATCGGTTGCTCGATATATTGCTCAAGCTCATCGCGAATGTCGTTTTGCAGCTGCGTCGCGGTTTTGCCGACCGCCGCCATGTCGCGCACCAACGGGATCGTGATCCGTCCATCGGGGCGGACCTGGATCTTCTCTGCGCTCAGCTCCGGGTTACGCCAGACATGGATGGTGACCTCATCAAGCGGGCCGATGATGTATTCTTCACTTGGCGCAGTCTGCTGTTCGGCATTGTAGCTCGCCGAAGGGAGTTCCGGCCCACTGCCAGCACAACCGGCAAGTGCCAGAGCTACAAGGGAAGTTCCCGAAAGACGGGTAAGTGAAAGCGAATTGAGCATCGATACGTATCCTTGGCCTTGTCTGGCGGACCACGATGCAAGGTGCAGGAGCGACCTGCGACACCGGGTTCGCGAATGACCCGGAGTTTCTGGCTGAAAATGGTGAACATAGTGTTAGTAATACGGGGCAATTTACGCCCCTATCCCGTTTCGGGACAGCGATTTAGCACTCGTTAACGCGGGACTTCAGACCAGCACTTCGGCAGCTGGCCCATGGCCCAGAAATGCACTAGGGCTGGCGGTTGCGCCATAGGCTCCGGCGCAAAATACCGCGACCAGATCGCCGACGTCTGCGCGCGGCATTGCGGCCTGATCGGCCAGGCGATCGAGCGGGGTGCAAAGGCATCCGACAACGTTAACCACGTCATCGCCTTCGACGCCGAACTTGCTGGCAATGGCGACCGGATAATTGCGCCGCACGACGGTGCCGAAATTGCCCGAAGCAGCAAGCTGGTGGTGCAGCCCTCCATCGGTGACGAGATAGGTGGTCCCGTGGCTGACCTTGCGGTCGATTATGCGGCACAGATACACGCCCGCTTCGCCAACGAGGTAGCGCCCCAGTTCCAAGCACAGTTCGGTGTCGGCAAGCGATGGCGGGAGATTGGCCACGTAACCATGCAAGGCCCCTCCGATAGCGCCCAGATCAAGCGGCTCATCACCCGGAAAATAGGGAATGCCAAACCCGCCGCCCATATTGAGTTTGGGAAGTCCGGTGCCAACATTATCGCTGAGTTCTGCTGCCAATTTCAGGACATTGCCCTGCGTTTCTATTATAGCATCTGCACTCAGAGCCTGGCTTCCAGTGAAGATATGCAGCCCGCGCCATTCGGCTCCTTCGGCAATAATGTGCTTGGCGAGCGCAGGCACTTTTTCGGCATCGACACCGAATTGTTTCGCGCCCCCGCCCATCTTCATGCCCGAACCCTTCATTTCGAATGATGGATTTACGCGGATGGCGATGCGCGGAGCCTTGCCGAGGCGGCCACCGATGGCGAGTGAGCGCTGCGCTTCCCCTTCGGACTCACAATTGAGCGTGACGCCCGCTTGAATGGCCGCTTCCAGCTCGTCATCGCGCTTTCCAGGCCCTGCAAAACTGACGCGCCCGGGATCAATCCCGGCAGCATTTGTGAAGGCCAGCTCGCCAGAGGAGGCAATGTCGAAACCATCGACCAGCGGTTCCATGTGGGCAACCACCTCGGGGTACGGGTTGGCTTTCAATGCATAGTTCAGCCCGATCCGATCCGGCAAAGCGGCACGAAGCTGCGCAACACGGGTATCAAGCATTGTTCGCGAGTACACGAAAAGCGGCGTACGCCCCGCCGCAGCGACCAGATCGCTCGCGCGGTGCCCACCAATGGCCAACTCACCATCGATAGCCTCATATCCAGCGGGGATCGGCCCGACGGGTTTGATTTTCATCGCGTAAGCTCCCTTAGCAGCGCGGTGCGATCGATTTTCCCGTTGGGATTGAGCGGCATCGCATCGCGCCAATGGATCACCTGCGGTTGCATGAAATTCGGCAAGTCGGCCTTGAGCAGTTTGGCGAGCCGTTCGCGCTCACTGGCGTCTTCGACCCCGCGCACCACAAGATGCACGGCATGGCCAAGCCGCTCATCGGGAATACCCAAGGCAACCGCTTCATGGACCAGATCGGTCGCAATCGCGGCCTCTTCGACCTCCTGCGGGCTGATGCGGTTGCCCGCGCTTTTGATCATCGCATCGCGCCTGCCGATGAAATACAGTAATCCGTCTATGTCGCGCTTTACGCGGTCGCCCGACCACACCGCAGTGCCGCCATGGATGGATTGCGCCGGTGCGGGCCTGAACCGCTGCGCCGTCCGTTCCGGGTCTTGCCAATATCCTTGCGCCACCAGCGGACCGCAATGCACAAGCTCACCTTCTTCGCCCGGATCGGCCAAGTTGCCATCATCATCGATTACAAGAATTTCTGCGAAGGGAATCGCCTTACCCATTGAAGTCGGATGTCTATCGACCAGTTCGGGGTCGAGGAATGTCGATCGAAACGCCTCGGTAAGCCCGTACATGGGATAAAGGTCAGCACCTGCAAAGATCGCCCTGAGATCGCGCACCAGATCAGTGGTCAGCGCACCGCCGCTATTCGTCAAACGGCGCAACGGCGTGCTTTGCTTTGCGTCCCAATCGAGCTCCGTCAGCTGCACCCAAAGCGGGGGCACTGCGGCGAGCGTCGTTATGGAATGCCTGGCACAGGCCTTTGCAACGTCTCGCGGAAACAGGAAATCGAGCGGCACGACGCTGCCTCCCGCATACCAGGTAGAGAGTAGCTGATTCTGCCCGTAATCGAACGATAGCGGCAGCACCGCGAGCGTTACGTCATCGCGCGCCAGTCTGAGGTAGTGCGCCACACTGACCGCGCCCAGCCACAGATTGGCATGGCTGAGCATCACGCCCTTGGGTCGCCCGGTCGATCCGCTGGTGTACAGAATCGCGGTCAGATCGTCGGGATCGGCAGCAGACGCGCCATGCGCCAAACCAGCCTCAGCCGCAGCCTCCAACGTCACGCCCTCTTCCAGCACCGTGCAATTCCCCGGCACATCGTCCGCTTCAAGCGAAGCGAGCCGCGCCTTGGTCCCGATCAGCATCCGCACGCCGCTATCGCTGAGGATATGCGCCACCTGAGCGCGTTTCAGCAGCGGATTGATCGGCACATGCACCAGACCCGCGCGCGCTGCGGCCAGCGGCATCAGGCAGGTCAACTCACCCTTCACTGCCCAGCTCGCCACCCGTGCGCCAGCCTCCGGCACTTCACGGGCCAACCATCCGGCGAGCGCATCAACACGCACTCTTAACTCATCGTGGTTAAGCGTAGTGTCCCGAAGCACCAGCGCAGGCGCTTCGCCATAGCCCGCTTCGCCCGCCAGTTCGGCGAGGTGATCAAGCGGGCGAGGCGTTGAATTCAGGCTGGTTTGCATAAGAGCGGTATGGAATTCCGTTGGAGCACCATTAGTGATCGAAGCGCGGTATCACGATAGCGTTAACGTCTTGCAAGAGCTGGTTACCCAAAGCAGCTCTGCACATGGCAGTGCCGCGCCTGCGCCATCCCCGTTTGACCGGGCTGAATGGTATGGATTGCTCGCCGAAACGGGCCTCACCCCCCTGATCGCGATTGCCAGCGATGATGGAGCCGCCGCCGCGCTGGCTTTGACCGAGGAACGGGGGCGCATCACGCCGCTGCGCAACTGGTACAGCTTTACCTGGCGTCAGCTTGCGCCTGAGGGCGAACATGGCGACCGCTTGCTCACCGAAATCGCGCGGCAGCTGAAAACACGCGGCCATCGCGTCACTCTGGAACCCGTTCCCGGAGAGGACGGATCGGCAGACCGCCTCGCCCGCGCTTTCCGCAAGGCTGGCTGGCGGGTGGAGGTTAGCGAGTGCGACCTCAATCATGTGCTGGAGGTTAATGGCCGAAGCTTTGCCGAGTATTGGGCCTCACGCCCCGGTCCTTTGCGCACGACGCAGAAACGCAAGGCGAAGAAAGTCGTCGTGCAGATATCGAAGACGTTCGATCCGGTCGCGTGGGATCACTACGAAGCGATCTACGCGGCAAGCTGGAAGCCTGAGGAAGACTTTCCGCAAATGCTCCGCGACTTCGCTCGCGCCGAGGCCGAGGCTGGCCGTCTGCGCTTTGGGCTGGCCTATCACGAAGGCACACCGGTCGCCGCGCAATGTTGGACGGTCGAGAACGGCATCGCCTATATTCACAAGCTCGCTTACCTTGAAAGCATGCGGAAATTGTCTGCCGGAACAACGTTGAGCGCGGCCTTGTTCGAACATGTTATCGATCAGGATCGGGTTCAGCTCGTCGATTTCGGCACGGGCGATCAGCCTTACAAGGCCGACTGGATGGATCAGACCCGCATACGCTATCAGATTGACTGCCTCGACATGGCGCAACCGCGCAGCTGGTTGTCTCTCGCAAAGCTCGCGTTCAACCGCCTGCGATCCGACGAAGCGCTTGTCGAGCTTGCGCCTGCGCCGAGCGCTGGCTAAGCCCGCGCACCAATAATAGGGGCGCGGGGGCCAGCTAAACCGTAGCGGCCCGAAATAGGGAAACCTGCTTGATGAGCACAAATCCGGCCAGCAGCGAGACGACCGATCAATCGGGACTTGGCAAAAGTCGCGCGCAGATCGACCGCGAGTTGAAGTCCATCATCGCCGATGTGCTCGGCGTGGACTCAGACCAAGCCGAGGCGTTCACGCCGGATACCGGATTGTTCGGACACTTGCCCGAACTCGATTCGATGGCAGTTGCTGGCCTGCTCACCGAGATGGAAGATCGCCTCGACATCGTGATCGAGGACGATGACGTCGATGGCGAAATGCTTGAAACCTATGGCGGATTGCTGGCCTTTGCCGAAACCAAGATCATTGAAGGTTGAGCGCCACCGTCGGGCGGGCATAGCGTGATTGGCACCTGGCAGGCCCCACTGATGGACGGGAAAACCAGCGAAGAGCTGCTGGTCTCTTTCGACGAAGGCCGCCTGCATCGCATACTCATAATGCCAGCCTGGTTCGACGAAGCGAACAAGCTGCGACGGCTGACGGTCGAAGTAATGCGGCGGCTCGATGGGGCTGGGATCGACAGCTTTCTGCCCGATCTGCCGGGCTGCAATGAGAGCCTGGCACCGCTTGCCGATCAGACCATTGCAAGCTGGAGCGAGGCTGCCGCAGCCGCTGCCAAGGCCGTCAGAGCAACCCATGTGCTTTCAATGCGGGCGGGCGCGCTCATCGCCCCGCCATCGTTGCCGGGCTGGCACTATGCCCCACAAACGGGCGCAAAGCTCCTGCGCGGCATGATCCGCGCGCGCACGATCTCAGCGCGCGAGGAAGGCCGCGAGGAGACATCCGGTACGCTGATGGATACCGGCCGAAGCGACGGGCTGACACTGGCTGGCTGGGACATCGGGGCCGAGATGTTCCGCGAACTCGAAAGCGCAGAGCCTCAGCAATCCGAAGCGCAACACGATATCCCTCAATCGACGGTCGGCGGTCCCGGTCTGTGGCTTCGCGCAGAACCTGATTTTGACGGAGTGCAGGCCGATGCTCTCGCCGCAGCAATCGCCATTGCGCTCGGGGCCGCGGCATGAGCAGGCTTCCGCTCGATTTCGGCTGCGGCAGCCTCAAGCTAGCCGGGACACTCGACACCGCACCGGGCACCACCGGGCTGCTGATCGTGAGCGGAGGCAATGAAGTGCGTTCCGGCGCATTCTCGGGCCAATCGCACCTTGCAGCCCGGATGGCTCGCGCGGGCTTTCCCGTGTTCCGCTTTGACCGGCGCGGCATCGGCGATAGCCAAGGCGACAATCGCGGCTTTCGCAGCACCGCAAAGGATATCAGCTCCGCGCTCGAGGCGTTCCGCGCCATGGCTCCGCAGGTTGAGCGCGTGATCGGCTTTGGCAATTGCGACGCCGCCTCGGCGCTGATGCTGGCGCGCGGTGCCGGATGCGATGGCTTGGTCTTGTCGAACCCGTGGACAATCGAAGATGAAGCTGACGATGGCGATGCGACACCCACCGCCGCAGCGATCCGTGCGCGCTATGCCGAGAAGCTGAAAAACCCTGCGGAGATCGGACGGCTGCTGCGTGGCGGCGTCAACCTGCGAAAACTCGCCAAAGGCATGTTCAAATCGGTGAGCGCCGCGCCCGAGCCGTCGACCCTCGCCGAGGAGATGCGCGCAGGCATTGCGGACTACGATGGCACAATCCGGATATTGCTCGCGACAAGCGACAGGACAGCGCAGGTTTTTGAGGAAAACTGGGATAGGATCGACCCACGTATCGAACGCTGCGAAGGTGCAGGGCACGCTTATGTCGAGCCAGCGCATCGAGACTGGCTGGATGCGCAAATTCTGGCGGCATTGCGGGCCTAGAGTCTATTCGGGCCGCTCAAACAGGCTCGTAAGCTCGACATGTGTTGACCAGCGGAATTGTCCCACGGGACGGAGCTTGGATAGGATGAAACCGGCCTCCACCAACCGTGCCGTGTCGCGCGCCCAGCTTGATGGATTGCAGCTGATGTAGACCACCCGCTTGAGCGTGCTCGCAGCGATTTCGGCAATTTGCGACCTAGCGCCCGCACGCGGGGGATCGAGCAGCACCGCATCGAACCGGCTGAGCTCGGCCGCCTGTAGCGGATTGCGGAACAGGTCGCGGTGGATGGGGTGGACCGTACCACCCGCCCTGCCCGCTGCAGACTTGCATGCAAGATGCGAGGCCTGATCCGCCTCGGCAGCCAGCACCTTGCGCCCTTCCCTCAATGCGTAAGCGAACGTGCCCAGGCCCGAAAACAGATCGGCGACGAGGCGCGAGCCACCAAGCCAGTGCTTGGCGTCCGCGATCATCCGCGCCTCGGCGTCATAGGTCGCTTGGAGAAAGGCTCCCGTTGGCAGAGGGACTTGGACGCCTGACAGATTAACCGTCGCTGGTTCAGGCTCCCACAGCGTCTCTGGCCCATACCCCTGATCGATAGTCATCCGGGCAAGCTTGTGGTCGCGGGCGAAGTCGACCGCTGCTTCGGTTGCGGCCAATCCTTCCAGCGCGAAATTGGCAACCCCGACATCCACGCCCTGATCCACAAGCGAAAGCTGCACATCTACAGCGTTCTTCGGGCCATGCGCCGCGACAAACGCTCTTAATGGGTCGATCAACGCGGCCAGCTCCGGCGCAATCACATGGCATTCGGCAAGGTCGATAATCCGATGCGAGCCTCTCTCACGAAAACCGATCGCCGCGCCGCGCTGGGTTCGCATCGCATGCAACGTTGCACGACGTCGGCTCTTCGGAGGCGATATATGTTCGGGTAGCAGTTCTCCGATGTCCATATCCTGGCCCTTGGCCGCATTCACCACACGGTCGCGCACGAAGGTGGCCAGAACCTCCTCATCGGCGTGCTGAAGCTGGCACCCGCCGCATTTGCCATAGTGTCGACAGGGGGGCGTCACATAATGCGGCCCGCGCTGCGTGATCGCTCCACCGTCGATCGTGTCGCCCGGCAGTGAACCTCGCACATGCCCGCCGTCGGCAGTCACACCATCACCCTTGGCGGCGAGACGCTCAATCTTTGCTGGATCGCTCACAGGCAGGCCGAATATGCGCGGGATACGGCATCCGCAAGGTCACTCGCAGTGAACGCTGCGCCGCAAAGCCGCGCCGCTTCACCATGCAGCCACACCGCCTCGCAAGCTGAGGCAAATGGGTCGCTTCCGGTCGCCATGCGGCTGACGGCGATCCCGGCGAGCACATCACCGCTGCCCGCGACCGACAGCCAAGTCGGAGCCGGTGGCGCGAGCGCGATCCTGCCGTCGGGCGCAGCGACCACCGTGTCGGGGCCTTTTGCGCAGACGACCATGCCGCTGACCTTCGCCAGCGCTGCTGCGCGAGCTTGCCGCCCTTCCGCTAGAACGGAAAAGCGGCGACACAAGGCGTCGAGCTCTCCATCATGCGGCGTGGCCAAGATTGCTTGGTCGTCATTGAGCATGTCGGGCGAAAGCAAATGCAGTGCATCGGCGTCGACAACGCTTGGCAGACCGAGTGAAAGGGCTTCGCGCAGATGCGTTTCGGCGACCTCGCTCCGACCAAGACCCGGACCGATCAGGATTGCCTTGATCCGGCCATCAGCAAGAACTTCGCTCACCTCGCCTTGTACCGTGACCAGATCTGGAGGCGCGAAAGCTTGCGACCCATCGCCGATCAGCTTCACGTAGCCTGCGCCCACCCGCATTGCGGCTTTCGCAGATAGCATCGCAGCACCCGGCATCTCGCCAGCAACCACTGCGCACAGACCGCGCGTGTATTTGTGCGCATCCATCGGTGGCGGGGTAAAGTGCGGCTTGGCAATAAGCTGTGCCGCGCCTTCGACCGGCGCAATACCAATCGGAACGAGGCGTTTGAGCCCCATGTGACCCCGAGCCGAGCTGCGCCAGTGCGCAAATTTCCACGCGCCCAACGCCAGCGTCACATCGAAAACCGGCAGCCGGTCATTGAGTAGTACGCCGGTATCGCTCTCAATCCCCGAAGGCATATCGAGCGCGATACGCGTGTGGTGCCGGTCTGCCAGGTCGAGCAGGAGCACGGCGTGTTCGCCCGACAGAGGTCGCGAGAGGCCCGAACCGAACAGGCAATCGACCAGCACATCGCCCTTTGACCCGTCACCAGAGGTGAGCACCTCCCCATCCCACTTCGCACGCGCCAATTGCGCTGCCTCGGTGGTGGGCTCCATCGGCGCAACCACCTGCACCGCGCCGCCCAACGCGCGCAGCCTTCGGGCAATCACATAGCCATCCCCGCCATTATTGCCCGGCCCGCACAGCACCGTAACCGGACGCTGCCCGGCGATCCGGCGAACCCAGCTCGACGCGCCACGGGCTGCCGTTTCCATCAGTTCGGAAACGCTGGTGCCAGTGTCAAAGATCGCCTGTTCTGCAGCCTGCATCTGCGCGACTGTTAGAACCTGCCGGAGGATCACTCTTCGTCCGCCAACATCGCCCAAGGGACGACGTACCGATCGCCTGCAATCTCAAGAATGAAGTGACCGTCCGAGGATTCTGCGGAAGTCTGTTCCTCGATCACCGCGATGCCATCTGCGCCGTCGGCTGCGCTCCATTCGTTGAGCTGATGATCAAATGCCACGCGACGGAAGCTTCCATCCGGGGCATGGAGCAGCAAAGCCTTGCCCACGTCACCGGCATTAGCTGCTACTGACTCCAAAGTGCAGACATCGGAGAAATCCGCACCCGGACCAATCGCGCAATCGATAGTGTCGCCATCGGGCGCAGGACTTTCCGTAGAGCACCCTGCAATGAGTACCAAGGCGAGCAGCGCGCTAGATATCCGCAAACACATGGGTTTCACTCTTCGCGCCCGGATGAGTCAGCGCACCTTTACTCGCCGGGCCGACATTCTGGGCGTAGCGCCAAAGGGCGCCCGACTGGTAATCGTTGGTGCGCGGCTGCCATGCCTTGCGACGCTGTGCCAAAGTGTCTTCGTCGACTTCGAGATCGATCGTGCCCGCTTCGGCGTCGATGGCAATCGTGTCGCCATTCTCGACCAATGCGATCGGGCCGCAATCGGCGGCCTCGGGGCCGACATGGCCGATACAGAAACCGCGCGTCGCGCCTGAGAACCGTCCGTCAGTTATAAGCGCGACCTTCTCACCCATGCCCTGCCCATACAAAGCCGCGGTGGTTGAGAGCATTTCGCGCATGCCGGGGCCGCCTTTAGGCCCTTCATAGCGGATGATGATCACGCTGCTTTCGGTAATGTCGCGGCGTTCGACCGCGGCGAACGCATCTTCCTCGCAGTCGAACACCCGCGCCGTGCCGGTGAATTGCAGCCGCTCCATCCCGGCGACCTTCACGATGGCTCCATCGGGAGCAAGCGAGCCTTTCAGACCCACGACACCGCCGGTCGGCGTGATCGGCTTGGCGACATCGTAGAACACCTTTTGATCGGGGTTCCATGTAATCTCTTCGAGGTTCTCGCCCAGCGTCTTGCCAGTCACGGTGATCGGGTTGGGATCGAGGAAGCCGCCATCCAGCAGCGTCTTCATGCCCATATAGACGCCGCCCGCCTCGTGCATGTCCTTGGCGACGTATTTCCCGCCGGGTTTCAAATCGGCGATATAGGGCGTTGATTTGAAGATTTCGGCGACATCGAACAGGTCGAAATCAATGCCACATTCGCTAGCCATCGCAGGCAAATGCAGCGCGGCGTTCGTCGATCCGCCTGTTGCAGCGACAACCCGCGCCGCATTCTCGAACGCAGCCTTTGTGCAGATGTCGCGAGGGCGCAGGTTGATCTCAAGCAGCTTCATCACCTGCTCACCGGCGGCCCGTGCTATCTCTCCGCGCGATTTGTAAGGAGCGGGTGACATATTGCTGTTCGGAAGCGACAATCCGATCGCTTCGCCCACACACGCCATAGTGTTCGCCGTGAACTGACCGCCGCAGGCACCATGGCCCGGACAGGCAACCTTTTCGAGCGCGATCAGCTCTTGCAACGGGCAATTGCCAGCGGCGTGCTGGCCGACCGCTTCGAACACGTCGACCACGGTCACGTCCTTGCCGTGATGCACGCCGGGCAGGATCGAGCCACCGTAAACGAAGATGCTCGGCACATTCAGCCGCAGCATCGCCATCATCATGCCGGGCAGGCTCTTGTCGCAACCCGCAAATCCCACCAGCGCATCATAACAATGTCCACGCACCGAAAGCTCAACCGAATCCGCGATCACTTCGCGACTGATGAGCGAGCTTTTCATCCCCTGATGGCCCATCGCGATACCATCGGTCACGGTGATCGTGTTGAAGCGGCGCGGCGTTCCTCCACCCGCAATCACGCCCTCGCGGCAGATATTCGCCTGCGGATCGAGCGTCGTGTTACACGGGGCGGAATCGTTACCTGCACTGGCAACGGCGACGAAGGGACGCGCGATCTCTTCTTCGGTCATCCCCATCGCATAATAATATGACCGATGCGGCGCGCGTTCTGGCCCGACCGAAACATGGCGGCTGGGCAGTTTTGACTTGTCGAACGACATTTTGTTTCCCGTAGGCTCCAATTCAGGCAACAGCCCTGCCGTTAGTTCAGCGCCAGCGCAACCCTTCCGGCAACGTCAGCAACCATCGCCGCCCAGCGCGATTGGTCCGCGCGGTTCGCGATCAAGTCTTGCCGGATTTCGATAGCGCAATAATAGCGCCCCTTGGCCTCGGCATGGCGGTTCATCGTCGCGTTGAGTTCGCGTCCCGAATACGGTTCATTATCCCCGACATTCAGCCCCAACTCGCTGAACAGCCGGATCGCCTGGCGCGCCGCGCGATCATCCTCATTATAGAGCAGCGCGACCTCCCATGGGCGATTGTCCGGATTGCTCTCAAGCTTGGGTGTAAAGCTGTGCAGCGAAACGATAAGCTCTGGCTGTGCGGCATCGAGCCATTGCTCCAGCGCCGCGTGATAGGGCCGGTGGAAGCGATCGAGCCGCGCTTCGACATTCGCGCCGATATTGCCGGGGATAAGATGGCCGTCGCTCTCGGTCGGCACGACATGCGGGTGATCTTCCTCACGATGCAGGTCAATCACCAGACGGCTTACGGTCGCGAGATGTGCTGGCATGTCGTGCTGTCGGGCCATGCGCGCGGCCACTCCGTTCACGCCGATATCGACCGCGATGTGAGTGTCCAGCAGCGACCGTGGGACGCCGAGCGGAACATCCTCGGGTACGAAGTTCGATGCGTGGTCGGCAACGCACACGATGCCGCCCGGTCGCACTTGCCCAACTTGTCTGAAAGGTTGTCCGTCAATCATAGGGGCCGCCCCTTAGCGCAGTTTGCCGGGCAATTGCCACCAATCCGGATGATCGGCGCGCAATTGGGCGGATGCGGCGTCGCGGTCCGGCTCGCTTTCGAACAAGGCAAAGCAGGTCGCGCCAGAGCCAGACATCCGGGCCAACCATGCATCCGTCACGGCCAGTGCGGCCAGCACGTCGCCGATGACGGGGCAAAGCACGATGGCAGACGGATCGAGATCGTTGCGCCCTTTCAGGGCGATCGTCTTGGCGCTTCCGACCGGCAGAGGGCCTTGGTCGTTCCGATCCCACGCCTTGAACACTGCTCCGGTGGAGAGCGGTATGCGCGGATTAACGAGCAGCACTGGGCAACCAGCCAGATCGTTCTCGACCGGTTCGAGTTCAGTGCCGGTGCCGCGCCCAACGGCCATCTCGCTGCGCACGCAAGAGGGGACATCGGCGCCGAGTTTCGCTGCTCGTTCGAGCCAATCGTCGGGAAGGCCGTGAAGGCGCTCGACGATCCGGAAAACCGCACCAGCATCAGCCGAACCGCCTCCCAGGCCAGCCGCCACGGGCAGGTTCTTTTCCAGCGTGATGTCTAAACCTTGAGGTCGGGGAAGCACGCTAAGCGCTCTCGACACAAGATTGCCGATCGGATCGTCAATCGCCTGAGCAAACTCGCCGACGGTCGTCAAACGATCCTCATCCGCAATGCGCGCGCTCAAAATGTCACCCGCATCAACGAAGGCGAACAGCGTCTCAAGCTCATGATAGCCATCCTCCCGCCGCCTGCGCACATGCAGCGCTAGGTTGATCTTGGCGTAGGCGGTTTGGGCGAAATTCACGATCCTAAGCAGCTTACATTAAACAAGAGCACCGTCCTTAAAGTGGTAGTGCTCGAGGTGCGCTGACGAAAAGCGTTGAATATAGCGAGGCTCAGCACCCTCTTTTCCTGCGAAAAGCCCAGCTTCTAATACATGATCGAACACAGTCTGACCGACGGGATAAGCCGTGAGCAAGCCTGACAGACGCTTATCAGCAATGTCGACCCTCGCGTCTTCCACCGTGAGGTAAACAGCTGCTGCAAAGCGTGCGCCCTCGCCGTGAAACACATAAACGAAGTCCATCACATATTCGGATAATTAGGCCCGCCACCACCCTCAGGCGTGACCCAGTTGATGTTCTGGTTCGGGTCTTTGATGTCGCAAGTCTTGCAGTGGACGCAGTTTTGCGAGTTGATCACGAATTTGGGCTCGACACCCTCTTCCTCGACCCACTCGTAGACGCCCGCCGGGCAATAGCGTGAGGATGGCCCGGCGAAGAGCTTCAGCTCGCTGTCGCGCTGCACCTCGGCGCTTCCCAGTTGCAAGTGGACCGGCTGATCCTCCGCATGGTTGGTGTAGCTGTAGGCGACATTGGTCAGCCGGTCGAAGCTGATCTCGCCGTCGGGCTTTGGATAGTCGATCTTGGGATAAAGGTCGGCGCGGCCCGTCATGGTGTGATCGGGGTGGTGCTTCATCGAGATTGGCAGGCCGATCTTGAGCGTGCGCATCCACATATCGACGCCGGCCAGCGCCGTTCCGATATCGCCGCCATACTTGGCGACGGCGGGCTGTGCGTTCTGCACCAACTTCAGCTCATCTGCGATCCAGCTTGACCGGACAGCGCTGTCGTAATCGGACAGTTCGGTCTTCTCATGGCCAGCCGCGATGGCCGCCGCGATGCTCTCGGCCGCCAGCATGCCGCTCTTCATGGCGGTGTGGCTACCCTTGATGCGCGGGACATTGACGAAGCCAGCTGCGCAGCCGACCAACGCGCCGCCGGGGAAGGCGAGCTTTGGCACGGCCTGCCAGCCGCCCTCGTTGATCGCGCGCGCACCATAGGCGACGCGTTTGCCGCCTTCGAGATATTCGCGGATTGCCGGGTGCTGCTTCCAGCGCTGGAATTCCTGATAGGGCGAGACCCAAGGGTTCTTGTAATCAAGCGCCGTCACAAAGCCCAAAGCGACCTGACCGTTCGCCTGGTGGTAGAGAAAGCCCCCGCCCCAGCTGTCGCTTTCGGTCAGCGGCCAGCCCTGCGTGTGGATCACGCGACCCGGCACGTGCTTGTCAGGATCGATGTCCCACAATTCCTTGATGCCGAGTCCATAGACCTGCGGCTGGCAATCCGCCTCAAGGTCGTATTTCGCCTTCATCAGCTTGGTCAGCGATCCGCGCGCGCCTTCGGCAAACAGCGTGTACTTCGCGAGGATCTCCATGCCGGGCTGATAATCGGGCTTGTGCGAGCCGTCTGCTGCCACGCCCATATCCTGCGTGATGACGCCGCCAACGCGTCCTTCATCGTCGAAGATCGGGGCGGATGCCGGGAAGCCGGGAAAGACCATCACGCCAAGCCCTTCGGCCTGCTCACCCAGCCAGCGGGTCATGCTGCCCAGCGAGCCGGTGTAACAGCCGTGATTGCTCATCAGCGGCGGCATGATCGCGTGCGGCAGAGAGGTCTTGCCACCTTTTGACAAAACCCAGTGCCAGTTATCGGTCACCGGCGTTTCCGCCATCGGGCAATCCATATCGCGCCACTCGGGGAAAAGCTCGTCGAGCGATTTCGGATCGACCACTGCACCTGAAAGGATATGCGCCCCGATTTCGGAACCCTTTTCGAGCACGACGACTTCGAGTTCTTCGTTGAGCTGTTTCAGCCGGATCGCAGCCGAAAGGCCAGCTGGCCCGCCTCCGACGATCACGACATCGCATTCCATTGATTCACGTTCGCTCATGCGCTCTTCAGATCCCTGATTGCTGGCCAATTGTCTGGCGAATTGGATATACACTGCACTTGCTAACTGCGATTCGGACAGTCAAGGCTTGCATTCAATAGCATGGTCGACACACACCCCTCTCTGGCGGAAGAATTTGACGCTGCGCTCGATTGGTGGCGGGCGGCTGGCGTGGACTGCGACTTCACCGATGACGCTACGGCCTGGTTGATCGACGCACCTTCGGAGAGTGCCGCTGGCGATGGCAAGGCTCCGAAAAAAGCCAGCCAACGCGCCGCGCAAAGCGGTGGCAATATGGCAGGCCCGGTTTCTTCTGCAGCGACGCCGCGCGCCGATCTGCTTGGCGATTCGCCGCCGCAATCGCTTGATGAGTTCCGCGAATTCTGGCTCAGCGCACCGGGGCTCGACCCGATCGGACCGCGCGGGCGGGTGCCTCCGCGCGGCGAGGCGAATGCAAAGCTGATGGTGCTGGTGATCGATCCTGAAGAGCGCGATGGCGAAACTTTGCTGAGCGGACCACAGGGACAATTGCTCAACAACTTCATCGCCGCGACGGACCTGGGGCAGAGCGATGTGTACTTCGCGTCCGCCCTGCCGCGCCACACCCCGATGGCCGATACTGCATCGATCGCAGCCGCCGGAATGGACGTTGTGCTGGCTCACCACATCAAATTATCAGCGCCGGAACGGGTTATTGCCTTCGGCGCAAACATTCTGCCGCTTCTTGGACACGATCCGACGAAAGACATTCTCTCTTTACGTGAAATCAACCAAGGTAATTTACGTAAGCCACTTCTGGTGAACGAGGGTGTGGATAGTCTCATGGCTATGCCTCGTCTGAAAGCCCGATTCTGGCGGAGATGGAACGAATGGCCGGCAAGTCCCTGATGAAAATGTGTTTGCGGCCAGCCGCGATTGCGGTGAGCGTTACCGCAGCTTTCATTACTCCAGGAATTGTTGCTGCGCAGAGCCAGAGCATGGCCGCGCATTATGACTTGCAAGCGAAATCCGCTGACAGCGTACCGGACGTTCTCTCGTCCAATGAGCGCGAATTCTATCGCGATGTCTTCAACTCGATCGACCGTCAGAACTGGGATCGCGTTCAGCAACTGCTGAAGGCGCGTGACAGTGGTGTTCTCCACCAGATGGCACTCGCCGAGTTTTACACTCACGCCAGAAGCCCGAAAGTCAGCGCCGAACAAATCGGACAATGGTTCGGCATGGGTGTGGAGCTGCCACAATCCGAGCAGCTTGGTCGGATGGCCGCGAAACGTGGTCTGCAATGGACGCCAAGCTTCCCAAGCGCGCAAGGCTTCCGCCGCCAACCCAGCGCATCGAAACGCATCCGCCCCCGCACCGTTCGCGATGGCACGCTGCCTGCAGAGGCGAAGTCCGCAATTCTCGATGCGATCAAGAATGACAATCCTGCGGGCGCCTATGCGCAGTTGCTGGAAGTCGATGCCGGACTGAGCCCCGAAGCGCGCGCCGAATGGCGACAGCGGGTCGCGTGGAGCTTCTACATCGAGAATGACGACGAGAATGCGCTCGCGCTCGCCGAAAAGGTATCCGAAGGTAGCGGCGCTTGGGTAGCCGAAGGTGAATGGGTCGCAGGGCTTGCCGCATGGCGGATGGGCTATTGCGCACTCTCGTCCGAGTCCTTCGCCCGTGCCGCAGATCTTTCCACCAATGTCGAGCTGACCTCCGCCGCGCATTATTGGGCGCATCGCTCGCTGGTGCGCTGCCGCGAGCCTGGCCAGGCGCAGCAGCATCTCAGCGCCGCTGCCCGGTATGATGAGACGCTGTATGGCATGCTCGCTGCCGATCAGCTCGGCTTAGAGCTTCCCGCAACTGCCACGCCGCAGCCTTTCACTGACGGCGATTGGCGCTCGATCAATGACCGCAGCAATGTGCAGGTCGCGGCGGCACTGGTTGAGATTGGTCGTCCGAGCCTTGCCGATGAAGTGCTGCGCCACGAAGCGCGCATCGGTCGCGCGGACGATTACACCGCGATCTCCCGGCTCGCCCGAGAATTGGGCCTGCCATCGACGCAGCTCTTCATGGCGCATAACGCGCCTTATGGAATGCAGAGCGATGGTTCGCTGCGCTATCCGGTTGCGAGTTGGCGTCCGCGCACTGGGTGGAGCGTTGACCCCGCGCTTGCTTTTGCCCACGCCTTGCAGGAATCGAACTTCCGCGCCGGAGCCGTCAGCCCCGCCAATGCGCGTGGTCTGATGCAGATCATGCCCGGCACTGCGCGCGACCACAATCGCAGCCTCAATCTCGGTGCGAGCTACACCGACCTCAACGATCCCGAAGTGAACCTGGCCTATGGTCAGCAGCATCTTGAGATGCTGCGAGACAGCTACGCGACCCAAGGCAAGCTTCCCAAGATCATGGCCGCATATAATGCCGGCCTGACCCCGGTCAGCCGCTGGAACACCGAAATCAACGATCAGAACGATGCGTTGCTCTGGATGGAATCGATCCCCTATTGGGAAACCCGCGGTTATGTTGCGATCGTGATGCGCAATTACTGGATGTATGAGCGCGCCGCCGGGGTCGCCTCGCCCAGCCGCCGGGCGCTGGCGCAAGGACAGTGGCCAGAATTCCCGCAGATGGCTACTACCCGCGCAGCGAGGCTTGGTCGGTAACGGAGAACTCAGATGGCTGTCGATGAGGCGAAGACATTCACCCCGATCAATATTGCCATCCTCACCGTTTCCGACACCCGCACTGCTGAAAACGACACATCCGGCGATATCCTCGCTGATCGTGTGACCGGCGCTGGCCACAATCTGGCCGCGCGGTTGATCGTCAAAGACGATGCAGCACTGCTTGCCAATCAAGTCAACGCCTGGATTGACGATGCGGAGATCGACGCGATCGTCAGCACCGGCGGCACCGGCCTGACCGGGCGCGACGTCACTCCGGAAGCGCTGTCTCGCATTCAAGGCGGACGTGACATTCCCGGCTTTGGCGAATTGTTCCGCTGGCTCAGCTTCAAGACCATCGGCACCAGCACCGTGCAATCCCGCGCCTGCGCCATCGTAGCGCGTGGCACCTACATCTTCGCCCTGCCCGGATCGAACGGCGCGGTGAAGGATGGCTGGGACGGCATTCTCGCCGAGCAACTCGACAGCCGGAACCGGCCCTGCAATTTCGTCGAACTCATGCCGAGACTTCGGGAAAGTTGACACATTTGACACTGTGTCAACTTCGATTCCCGCGACTATTCTTCATATTTTCAATACCTTGAAGTGACCTTGCGAAGTTGACACTTCCAGAGATGAAACGCCTCTTTTCGGGCAACCGACAATGTGAAAGAGCAGCCTCGCCCCTGTCATTGAGTTGACCTGTAGGAAAGAGCCGACCCATGCCGGTCGCCTTAACGAATAGGCTGGCAACCGCTCTATGTTCCGTATATGTTCTCACTTATGGGAACGTCGAATCCGAACCATCCTGATTACCAACCCGGACGCGGTGCGGCGTCGGGTGCGGCTTCGACGCGCTTCGGCCTGGCGATGCGAGAGGTCGATGGCGATTGGCGCGATCATATAGAAGCGCTCGCCAAAGAGGAGAGTGGTCCGCCGGTGAAACTCCGCACGACCGTGACAGAAGAGCGGCCCAAAACGATCCTGAGCTTCAATCAATCGCCAGACCTTCCCTTCGATCGTTCGATCAACGCCTATCGCGGGTGCGAGCATGGCTGCGTCTATTGCTTTGCGCGCCCCACCCACGCCTATCATGACCTATCTCCCGGTCTCGATTTCGAGACGCAGCTATTCGCCAAGCCCAACGCGGCGCAATTGCTGCGGGAGACGCTGGCCAAGCGCAAATACCGCCCTCGCCCTATCGCGCTTGGCACCAACACCGATCCGTATCAGCCGATAGAGCGGCGGTATCGCATCACCCGGCAGGTGCTCGAAGTGTGTCTGGAAGCACGCCATCCGGTCACCATCACGACCAAATCGGACCGGGTTATCGACGACGCCGACCTGCTCGAAGAGATGGCGCGAGAGAAGCTCGTCGCAGTTGCCATCTCCGTCACCACACTCGATCCGAAACTATCCAGCAAGCTCGAACCGCGCTGCGCTGCCCCCGCCAAACGTCTCGCGGCGCTCAGGCGTCTGGTGGAGATAGGGGTGCCGACCCATTGCTCGGTCTCGCCCATCATCCCGGCGATCACCGATGAATTTCTGGAAGAGATCGTGGCGCGCGCGGGCGAGATTGGCGTGCAGAGCGCGGGCTGGATACCGCTGCGCCTGCCGCATGAGGTTGCGCCGCTATTTCGCGAATGGCTCGACGTTCATTATCCCGACCGCGCGAGCAAGGTGATGAGCATCGTCCGCTCCATCAGAGCCAAAGACGGCAAAGGCCGCGATAACGACCCCAATTTCTTCACCCGAATGAAGCCCAGCGGTGTTTGGGCGGATCTGCTTCGATCCCGCTTTCGCATCGCCTGCAAACGCGCCGGGATCGGCAGACCGAAGTTCGAATTCGACTGCTCACGCTTCCGACCTCCCGAGATCGGCGGGCAAATGCGTCTGTTATGAGAGTTATGCATCGTTTAGCTAACACTTTACCTTTTATTAGTCACAATCTGTCGCTTCCATACATTTATAGAACTCGACAGAGTGTTATTATCCGATTCGGTCGTCACGAATAATTCAAAGTGGATTAATCCAAGTACTTCTTGGAGTGACGACTTCTGCGTGATTGAAAAATGATAAGAATGCGCGGTCGCTCAGTCACTTGTTCAAAACCAATAGAACAATGGGAACAAGATCATGAGCTTAGTGAAAATCTTGATTGAAATGGATGAGGATCGAAACGTCGCAGCCGCGGCGGAGATGGATTTTTCAGCGGGCACCGACGGTGCCAAAACGATGAAGAAGTCCAAGACCGTTTCGGCAGCCGACGATATGGATGGGGTGACCATCGATACAGATTTCGGCGTTACCGCCCTGACCGACCTTGCCGGAGGCCAGAGCGCAAACGCGTTTGCCGCCTTCGATGACTTCGACTTCACTGCCGAAGGAGAAGACGAGGAAAGCGACGACGCCAAGTTCGAAGCGTTCGACGCACAGCCCGAGGTGGAAACCACCTTTCTGATGCGCGCCGAATGCGACGCAAAGAATGCGGAGAAAATCTGCGACCAGCTGATGAAAAAGCCGGGCGTGCGCGGTGTCTATTCCGACGTGAGAATGGAACCGACCGCGATCTGCCCCGGCGCTCCTCCGCTGGGAGACGATCGCACGGTCGAGCGGCTGCTTTGCACCAACACTCTGCACCGCGCCGGAGCCGATGGCGAAGGGGTGCTGGTGGCGATCGTCGATAGCGGCATCAACATGGCGCACATCAATTCCAAGGGTAAGAACCCGACCTTTGACGCGGCCCGCAGCTGGGTGCCGCGCGCTGGTCTGACACCCGGTCAATTGCCGGTCGGTCACGGCACGATGTGCGCGTTCGACGCCTGTATCGCTGCGCCTAAATGCACGCTGCTCGATATCGCATTGCTGCAAACGCAGGCAACCGGGGGCACCGTGATGGAGGGCTTCCTGTCAGATGCCGTGCGGGCCTATAACCACCTCATCCGGGTGATGCGAGCGCCGCGTCGCCCCGGGGAAACGCGCTCGCTCGTGGTGAACAACAGCTGGGGCATGTTCCACCCGTCATGGGATTATCCGGTCGGCCATCCGGGCAATTATTCCGACAATCCCAATCACCCGTTCAACCGGATCGTCACGACTCTGGCACGGCATGGTGCAGATATCCTGTTCGCAGCCGGGAACTGCGGCAGCGATTGCCCCGATGGCCGCTGCCAGGGTGTAACGACCCGCGCGATCTATGGCGCGAACAGCCACGCACAAGTGCTGTCGGTCGCGGGTGTCGACACCTCGAAAACGCGCGTCGGGTATTCGAGCAAAGGCCCCGGACGGCTCGTGCGCAACAAGCCGGACATCTCCGGCTACACGCACTTCCGCGGATCGGGCGTCTATGCGGCCGATGGCGGAACCTCGGCGGCTTGCCCTGTGGTGGCCGGCGTCGTCGCGGCGATCCGGACCAAGCGGCCATATGTTGCGGGCAACCCGTCACGCACCCCGGCAGCAATCCGGCGGATGATCACCACCAGCGCTCAGGATCTGGGTAGCAGCGGCTATGATTTCTCGCATGGTTATGGCGTGGTGAACGGTTGCGCGATTGCGCGGCAGCTGCGTCCGATCATCATCGATATCTGCCGGATCAGGCCGCATCTGTGTCGTCCGATCCCGGTCCCGCCGGATATCTGTCGCCGGTTCCCGCATCTGTGCCGTCCGCGGCCTCCGTTTCCGCCACGGCCGCCCTTCCCGCGTCCGATTCCGCCAATTCCTCCGATCCCGCCGCGCCCCGGTCAGGAGGCCGATTTCATGGCCATGGAGTTCGACGAAAGCGTCTCGGCTGGCGGCATGCTCGACCTCAGCGATGCCAGCGCGCTTGAGGAGCTGAGCGTGGATGAACTGGCCGATCTGTTCTACTATATCGGCCAGTATCAGGCGCTCGAAGGCGCAGGCGGCGGTGACGCTGCTGCACCGGGTAGCGGCGGCGGCAAGCCGGCAGGCGGCGGTTGCGGCTGCGGCGGCTAGACCGCTCTAACAGAGGAGACGCGTGGCCATGGCTCAGGACGATCGCAAGGTGATGGTGCAGTTCCATTTCGATGGAGACCCACCCGACGCCAAGGCCGTGGCCGCGCGCTTCGACATCGACGAAGCCGCGATCGATCCCGATTTCGGGGTGATCGTGACCGACGAGGTCGAGAAACTCTGCACTGTGCTCGTTCCAGAAGATGTCGCTGCAAAGATGTCCCCGCAGCTCGACAGGAACGACGAGGCCGAAGGGAGCTTTTCCAGTCCCCGGATCGCTCCCTTCGGTCCGCCATCGGAGGATGGGGAATAGGCTACCAGACGTCACTCCCGCGAAGGCGGGAGTCCAGAGCGAAGCCACAATTGTCGCAGTCTGGATTCCCGCCTTCGCGGGAATGACGGATGCGCTATATCTGCCCGACTGATATTTCCGTCGCAGCCAATGGTGGCTTCACGTTCTCAACATAGTGAAAGCCCTGGTGCGATGAGGAGCCGTTCAGATACTGATATTCCATGCAAAGATAACGCAGGTTTTGAAGAACTTCGATGAAGAAACGTTGCTGATCACTGACGGTTTCCAAATCAAGCTGATATCTCTTCGCATTGCTAATTTCAAAAACTTGATCGGATTTCGCCAATTCCTCAACGTCTACAAAACAAAGGCCATCGCTTGGCGTGTCAAGCCAATTTGTGTGAGCATACTGATTGCGCAATTTAAGACAACGACGGATGTTGGCGATAGTCTGCTCGTAGATCGTCCTGAATTTTCCTTCGGTGAGTTTATGCCTAACCAGCGCGTCCGCGACATTGATGCGCTGAGTCTCGCCTCTCGAACGATAGATGGCCTTGAACGCCGTATCATCATCGCCGGACACATGGCTCACCAAGAGACATAAATCCCATTCCATTTCGCCATACTCGATCACCATGCGACCGATAATCTCCCCGATCCTCGTGTGGCGGTCAAAGGCCGAGGGCATCCAGAGTTTGACGGCCATCCGTTCTCACCCAAACCCCCCGCCAACCTCGCCCGGCGCGAACCGCATCAGGCGGCTGTCGAGAAGCGCCGCAGTGCGGTTCACCACCGCCAACTGATAGTCCGGATCCTTGATCATCTCGAAGAATGCGCCCGCATTCGGGTATTGCGCGACGAAGCCATCGTGCCACACCTTTTCATCGGGCGTTGGTCCGGTCACCATCGTTTGAAACGCGCCGCGCCATACAATCTCTCCGCCGACACGCTTGAAGATCGGGCCTGAGGTCTTGCCGTATTCCTCATAGGCACGCCGCCCGCTCCAGCCAGCGCGCGCATGCTCGTGGCCTTCGGGGTATTCGGCATGGTCGCGATATCGCAGCAGGTTGAGCATGTTGATCGGCTCATCGCGGGGCAGATCCTTGAACGCGCGAAAATTCTCCGGTGACGGATCGATGTAAGTCGCGGTCATGCTTCAGGCCTCCAGCTTGTAATCGGCGAACCTGTCGCGCAGGTCTTTTTTCGAGATCTTGCCCGTCGCGGTGTGCGGGATGTCCTCAACGAACTCGACCGCATCGGGCAGCCACCATTTCGCGATCAGCGGCTTGAGGTGTTCGATCACTTCGCCTCCAGTCAGCTCCGCGCCCTCTTTCGGCACGACGAACAGCACCGGGCGTTCGTCCCACTTCGGATGAGGCATTCCGACACAGGCAGCTTCGGCGACGGCGGGATGACCGCAGGCAGCGTTTTCAAGCTCGACCGAGCTGATCCACTCGCCACCGGACTTGATCACATCCTTGGTCCGGTCGGTAAGCTGCAAGGTGCCATCGGGATGCAGCACGCCGACATCGCCGGTGTCGAACCAGCCTTCATTGTTGGTCGCGTCGGTTTCCGCCTTGAAATAGCGCTTGATCACCCACGGCCCGCGAATTTGCAGCGCGCCGCTGGTCTTGCCGTCGCGCGGCAGCTCGGTCAGCATGTCGTCGAGATCGACCGTGCGCAGCTCGACGCCGAAGATCGGGCGGCCCTGCATCGCGGTCTTCGCGACCTTCTCTTCGAAGCTGAGTTCGTCCCAGTCCCAGGTCGGGCCACCAACGGTGCCGATGGGCGAGGTTTCGGTCATGCCCCATGCGTGCTGGACGCGGGTGCCGTTCTTCATCAACCGCTCGATCATGAACTTCGGACAGGCTGAACCGCCTATCGTCGCGGCCTTGAGCGGCGGCAGGTCGAGATTGTTGGCATCGCAATACTGGAAGTGAGCAAGCCACACAGTCGGCACACCCGCGCTGTCCGTCACCTTCTCACGCAGCATCAGTTCGTGCAGCACCGCCGGATCGTTCACCGCAGAGAACACGAACTTGATCCCCGCCATCGCGCCGGCATAGGGCAGCCCCCAGCTCGCCGCATGGAACATCGGGACCACCGGCAGCATCACCGACGAACTGGAGAAATTGAATGCAGCCGGTTGCAGCCCGGCAAGCGCATGCATCATGGTCGAGCGGTGTTCGTATTGCACGCCTTTGGGATTGCCCGTGGTGCCGCTGGTGTAACAGATCATGCACGGGTCGCGCTCGTCACCGGTGACCCATTCGAACTCGCCATCCTGAGCGCCGATCCAGTCCTCGAAAGCGGGCGAATGCTCGCCGCTATCGTAACAGATGTAATGCTCGACCGTGGGCCAGCGGCTTTTCATCTTGTCGACGATTGGCTGAAACGCGGCATCGTAGAGCAGCACGCGGTCCTCGGCATGTGTGACGATGTATTCGAGCTGATCGTCGAACAGCCGCGGGTTCACGGTGTGCAGCACCCCGCCCATCCCGGCGACGCCATACCAGCTGACGAGATGACGCGAGTGGTTCATCGCGAGGCTCGCAACCTTGTCACCCTTCTTGATGCCGAGCGCTTGCAGGGCCTGCGCCATTTTCAGCGCGTCAGCGCGAATGCCCGCCCAGTCTGTTCGCGTCTCGGCGCCATCGGCCCAGCGCGTCACGATTTCGCGCGAGCCAGATTCGCGCGCCGCATGGTCGATCACGCTAGTGATCCGCATGGTGAAATCCTGCATCGCTCCAAGCATTTCTCGTCTCTCTCCTCAAACTGGTTTTGCCGACATTCATGCCCGTGGTTTAGGCACTTGGCAATCGCGGACGCTGGAGAGGGAGCGACATGTTTCAGGAGCTGAAAACGCTGATCGTCGACAATGTCGGTCTCGCGAAGGACGCTCTGCATGTTTACGTGGCGCTGATCGTGTTTCTCGCAGCGTGCCGTGTGTTCCGCTGGCCTGCCTCCAGCTGGAAACCCTGGCTGGTCGTGCTGGCTGTCGCATTGCTCGGCGAGGCGCTCGACCTGCGGCACACGCTCGATCGCGGTCGCCCGATCGCGCTGGGATATCACTGGACCGATTTGTGGAACACCATGCTGGTGCCGACCATGCTGGTGCTGGCGGCGCGCTATTCGAAGGTATTCGACCGGCCGGTCAGACCGGAAGCAGAGCAGCCCGACTAGGCTACCAATTTGAGGTTGGCTCTCGGACGCAACGGGGCCAGTTCGACATTCTCGATCCCCTCGATCACCGCGATCCGTTCTGCCAGCTCGCCATCGAGCACGAAGTTGCGGCCCAGACGGATCGATGCCTCCTCGTCGCTGGACAGGATCAGGCGCAGGATCACTTCGCCCGGAGCCTCATCGCCGGTTGCCAGTTCCAGCTTCAGGTCTGTCAACGCCTCCCGGCTCAAGATGTCGGCGCGCAGCACCATGGGGGTGCGCCCGCTTACCGCCTCAAGCGGTTTCGCGCCGCGCACAGTCAGGCGCGGCGGCTCACCTGGATTTGGCGAGTCCAGCTCGACATTGAGCAACAGGCACGCACCCTCTGCTGCCCAGCGTTCGAATTGAGGGACCAGCGATTCTTCGAAACACGCGGCAGAGAATTGCCCGGAACTGTCCGAGAAATCGGCGCGCACGAATTCCGCGCCGCGTTTGGTCCGCGCCTTGTTCATGCCCTCGACCATCACAGCCATTACCGCGCTGCCCTTGCCACCAGTCGGCGAGCCGCCTTCCATGATGCCCTGATAAGTCCGCGCGCCCTGAGCGGACGCGACATCGCGGAACTGCTGGACCGGGTGGGCGGAGAAGTAGAAACCGAAATTCTCACGCTCTTTCGCCATCTGTTCGGTCTTGGTCCATGCTTCGGCCGGCTTGAGGCGAAGATCGCCTGCGGGCGCATCCTCTCCGCCGAACAACCCGCCCTGCCCGCTCGACCGCTCCCGAATTGCCGCATCCGCCACGGCGAGCAGCATGTCGGCATTCTCGAACACCAGCGCGCGGTTCGGCTCCAGCCCATCGAGAGCGCCTGCGCAGGCAAGCCCCTCCAACTGGCGGCGATTCATCGAGCCTTGCGGCAGGCGCTCGAAGAAATCCTTGAGGCTTTCGAAGGGGCCATGGGCCTCGCGTTCGGCGACGATCGCCTCCATCGCCTTTTCACCGACATTGCGGATACCGGCTAGCGCGTAGCGCACGGCATAGCCCTCATCGGTCTGCTGTACGGTGAAGCGCGCTTCGGACGAATTGATGTCCGGCGGCAGAACCTCGACACCGCCTTCAACCGGATACCGCCGCGCGTCGTCGACAAAGATGTTGAGCTTTTCCGACTGGTGCAGATCGAAGCACATCGATGCGGCGTAGAATTCCTCAGGGTAATGCGCCTTGAGCCATGCAGTCTGGTAGGCGAGCAAGGCGTAGGCAGCGGCGTGCGACTTGTTGAAACCGTAGCCTGCGAACTTGTCGATCAAGTCGAACAGTTCGTTGGCCTGCTTCTTCTCGATGCCGGAGACTTCCTTACAACCCTCGACAAAGCGACCGCGCTGCACATCCATTTCCGCCTGCACCTTCTTGCCCATCGCGCGGCGCAGCAGGTCGGCATCGCCGAGGGAGTATCCTGCGAGGATCTGCGCGGCCTGCATCACCTGCTCCTGATAGACGAAGATGCCGTAGGTCTCGGCGAGGATGCCTTCCAGTTTCGGGTGCGGGTATTCGATCGGCACTTCGCCCGCCTTGCGTTGTCCGAACAGCGGGATGTTGTCCATCGGGCCGGGGCGATAGAGCGAGACGAGCGCGATGATATCGCCAAAGTTCGATGGTTTCACCGCCTTCAGCGTCCGCCGCATCCCTTCGGATTCCAGCTGAAACACGCCGACCGTGTTACCATCCTGCATGAGGTCGTAGACGTCCTTGTCGTCGAGCGGCAGCTCGCCAAGGTCGATGGTGATCCCGCGCAGCTCCAGCAGGTCGACCGCCTTGCGCAAGACCGAAAGCGTTTTCAGCCCGAGGAAGTCGAACTTTACGAGGCCAGAGCTTTCGACATGCTTCATGTCGAACTGCGTCACCGGCATATCCGAACGCGGATCGCGGTAGAGCGGCACCAGTTGCGCCAGCGGCCTGTCGCCGATCACCACACCCGCCGCATGGGTCGAGGAATTGCGCGGCAAGCCCTCCAGCTGCATCGCTAAATCGACGAGCCGCTTCACTTCGTTATCGTTGGTGTATTCGCGCTTGAAATCCGCCGCTCCATTGAGTGCGCGCGGCAGGGTCCACGGGTCGGTCGGATGGTTCGGTACCATCTTACATAGCCGATCGACCTGACCATAACTCATCTGCAAAATTCGCCCGCAATCGCGCAGCACAGCGCGTGCCTTCAGCTTACCGAAGGTGATGATTTGCGCGACGTGATCCTCGCCATATTTCTGCTGCACATAGCGGATGACTTCGCCACGCCGCGTTTCGCAGAAGTCGATATCGAAGTCGGGCATCGACACCCGTTCGGGATTGAGAAAGCGCTCGAACAGCAGACCCAGCTTGATCGGATCGAGGTCGGTGATCGTCAGCGCCCACGCCACGACCGAACCCGCACCGGACCCGCGCCCTGGCCCCACGGGAATACCCTGATCCTTCGCCCATTTGATGAAGTCGGCAACGATCAGGAAGTAGCCGGGGAAGCCCATATTGACGATGATGCCGATCTCGTAATCGAGACGTTTCTTGTATTGGAGCACATCTTCCCACGCCCCGTTCGTCTTGAGCTCGTCGAAGGACTGCTCTGCTTCCCTAAGCGCGTCGACCGAAGGAAAGTGCAATGCTTCGACAAGCTCAGCATGAGCGGTTTCAGGATAGTAAGGCTTAAGCCGCTCGGCCAAACCAGCGCGAGAATCGTCGGCCAGCATTCTCGCCTCGCCTTCCAGATCACCGGCAAGGCTGGGCAGGATCGGATCGCGATAGGGCGGCGCATAGGCACAACGCTGAGCGATGACGAGCGTGTTGGCGGTCGCCTCGGGCAGATCCGCGAACAGTTCTTCCATCATGTTCGACGATTTGACGAAGCCTTGCGCGTTCGATCGCGGGCGGTCGTCGTTCTCGACATAGGTCGAGTTCGCAATGCACAGCATCGCGTCGTGCGCCTTGTGCATATGCGGTTCGCCGAAGCTCGCAGGATTGGTCGCCACCAGCGGCAGATCGCGCTCGTATGCGAGGTCGATCAATGCCTCCTCGGCGCGCTCGCACACTGGATTGTCGCCGCGTGCAAGCTCGACATAGAGCCGGCCGGGGAACAGCCGCTGCATGGTGTCGCACAGCGCCATCGCGGCGGGCGTCTGTTCCTCTGCCAACAACCGCGTCAACGCACCCTCGGCTGCTCCGGTCAGCGCGATCAGGCCATCAGTGTGCCCTTCAAGATCGCCCATCGCCACATGCGGTTCAAGTTCCAGCGGACGATCCAGATGCGCCTTGGACACGAGGTGACACAGATTGTCATACCCCGCCTCGTCCTGCGCATAGAGCGGCAGGTAATCGACCTGCTTGCCCTCTTCATCGCGCGCTACGCCCAATAGCGTCCCGACAATCGGCTGAATGCCCTCACCTTTGCAGGCCCCGGCAAACATCACCGCTCCATACAGCCCGTTGCGGTCGCAGATCGCTATCGCGGGAAAGCCGCGCTCGGTCGCCAGCTTGGCAATCGCCTTCGGGTCGATCGCACTTTCGAGCATTGAATAGGAAGACAGCACGCGTAAGGGGACGAATGGAGCAAATGACATGAAGGGAAACTACGCTTTGCCCGTCGGCTTTCAAGTTGACTACGCGGGCGCTTGGGGAAAAGCTGGGGGCAAGGCAGTTTGATTGCACTGGAGCGCCGCATGACCGACATGATCGAGGTTGAAAACGTCAACACACCGGGGCGAACCTCACGCGTAAACGCCGCCAAATATGCCGACATGCTCGCCGCATTCGAAGCTGCCCTGCCGCGATCGTCGCCGGGCTTCACGCAGGCCGAAACCCGCGAGGCGGTAACACCCCACCTCAGCGAGGATCTATTTCCCCACGGCAAGACCTGCGGTTGGTGGGCGAAAACCGTACAGCTCGACCTGGAGGCCAAGGGCAAGCTGGTGCGCGAGGCGACAAAGCCGCTTCGCTGGCATTGGGCTTAGGGGGCCTGGTTTATCGTTGGTCGGCGGCCGATTTTCCGACGAGTGCCGCGGATCATAGTGAAAGCGCCATAGCCGACCAGTGTGGCGACCAAGGCCCACACCCACATAGGGATGCCATGGCCCACTATCCCGAGATACAGATAGGACGATGCAAAGAAGAGACCCGCCGACGCAGCAGGCAGCGCGGTCGACTTTCCGGCACGGGCATTGCGCACGAACCAGCCGATCGAGCCGAGGAAGAACGGGATTGCACCGAGATAGATCGCCGCGAAGACATACGGATTGACGCCATATTCAGCGCCAAACGCCATCAGCCAAGCGTCGATATCGGCAACCATCCTCGCGATCTCCTGTAACAGGAGTTCGCGCGGGGTCCGGCGAAAGTTACAGGAGCTTCGCGATATCCTTGGCGATCTGTCTTGGCGTGTCCTGCGGGGCGTAACGCTTCACGACATTGCCGTCGCGGTCGATCAGGAACTTGGTGAAATTCCATTTGACCGAGGTCGACCCCATCAGCCCCTTGGCCTCACCTTTCATCCAGTCATAGAGCGGCGAGGCGTCCGGACCGTTGACGTCGACCTTTTCCATCAGCGGGAAGGTGACGCCGAAATTGACCTTGCAGAATTCCTCGATTTCGTCGGCATTGCCCGGCTCCTGCGCGCCGAACTGATTGCAGGGGAAGCCGAGAACTTCGAAGTCCTGCTCCTTGAACTGCTGAAACAGCTTTTCCAGTCCGTCATATTGCGGGGTGAAGCCGCATTTGCTCGCGGTGTTGACCACCAGCAGAACCTTGCCCTTCTTGTCGGCCAGATCGAGTTCTTCACCGCGGTTCGTGGTGACGGTAAAATCGGCGATGGTGGTCATTCGCTGTCCTCTTCGCGCGTGGATGCCTTGCGCCGATATAAGAAGTCGAAACTGGTTTGCCACGACGCGCCGTGATCGACCGACGCTTCGCCGAATTGCCTGACGCTGCCATCTTCGTTTGCGGTGTAGGTCATACGGACAAGCGCGTCCGTGCCCGGTCCGCCGACATTGTCCCAATAGCCGGACAGAACCATTTTGCCTTCGACAACACCGCCGGTGAAATCGACCCTGACGCCATCGCTGCCGATCCAGGTCTGTTCCCAACGGCCCGTCCGATGATTGACCAGCGAAGTGCTGCCGCCCTCGCCCCCGCGCAGCGGCATCCAGTGCTCGCGCACGGCGCAGCCTGAGAACATCCGCTCGATGCGGCTATCGGCTACCTTCTGATCGGACCCGGCGGGAAAGACATCCCACTCACCAACCCAGAAGTCGAAGCCGCCATGCGCATCGGTCTGGCACGCGGGCGGTGGCGGTGAAGGTGGCGTTGGTGGCTGACTCGCTTGAGCATCAGCAGATTGCAGCAGCAGGACTGCAGGTAACATCGCGAACATAGGTCCCCTCCCCATTTCGGAAGATCTGCCTACACCAAATTTGTGAGGTAGCGGGACACCGATCTACAAAACGGCCATTTGCTGCGCCGAAACCCTTATTCCAGTACGCCGTCATGCAGGCGCACGACGCGGTCCATCCGGCTGGCGAGGCGCTCGTTATGCGTCGCGACCAATGCCGCGCTGCCTTCACCGCGCACGAGTTCAAGGAACTGGCCGAGCACCGTATCGGAGGTGGTCTCGTCGAGATTGCCGGTCGGCTCGTCCGCCAGCACCAGCGTGGGGCGATTGGCGAGCGCGCGGGCGACGGCGACACGTTGCTGCTCACCGCCGGACAGCTGACTTGGGCGGTGAGTCAGCCGGTGGCCGAGGCCGAGGCTTGAAAGCAAGTGCTGCGCCCTACCCTGAGCATCAATACGCGATGCGCCTGCAATCATCTGCGGCATTATGACATTTTCGCTGGCGTCGAAATCAGGCAGCAGGTGATGAAACTGGTACACGAAGCCGAGATGTTCGCGGCGCAGGCGAGTGCGCTGATCGGTGGACAGGTTTTCGGCGGCTTCTCCGGCGATTGCAATCGAGCCTTCGAACCCGCCTTCCAGCAGGCCGACCGCTTGCAGCATGGTCGATTTGCCCGAACCGGACGGGCCGAGCAGTGCGACAATCTCACCTGGCTCGATATCGAGATCAACGCCGCGCAGCACTTCGATCCGTTGGCCGCCCTGCTCGAAGGTCCGCTTGAGCCCGCGCAAGGCGACGATAGGTTTCGCCTCATTCATAACGCAGCACCTGCACCGGATCGGTGCTAGCCGCCTTAAGTGCGGGATAGAGCGTCGCGAGGAAGCTGAGACCAAGCGCAAGCGCTACGATCCCGACAATCTCCCACGGATCGACCCGCGCGGGCAGCGATGTCAGGAACCGGACCTGCGGATCCCAAATCTCGACCCCGGTCAGCCAGGCGATCCCGTCCACGATCGGGTTGCGGAAATACAGCAGGGTAAAGCCAAGGATCAGCCCGGCGATGGTGCCGATGGCTCCCACGGTCGTTCCGGTGGTCACGAAGATCTTCAGCAAGCTCCTTCGCGTCGCCCCCATCGTGCGCATGATCGCAATATCGCGGGTCTTGGCGCGCACCAGCATCACCAGGCTCGAAAGAATATTAAAGGTCGCGACCAGCACCATGAAACTCAGCACGAATGCCATGGCAACGCGTTCCACTTCGAGCGCCTCGAACAGGGTAGAGTTGATCGTCTTCCAGTCGGCAATCTGCGCGCGCCCTGTCAGCGTCTGCGACACCGGGCCGAGGATTTCGCCGACATTGTCGGGGTCTTCGACCTTCACCTCGATCAGTCCTATATTGTCGCCCAGCAGCAGCAAAGTCTGCGCGTCCTCGATAGGCATGATGACGAAAGTTTCGTCGAAATCGTACAGGCCGATCTCGAAGATCGCCGCGACTTCATAGCCGACCTGCCGGATCGACGTGCCGAACGGGGTCGCACGCCCCTGGGGATTGATGACGGTGAGCGTGTCTCCGACGCGAGCACCTATGTTCGCCGCGAGTCGCGATCCGATTGCGATCCGCCCTTCGCCCGGTTGGATACGCGACAGATCGCCGAACAGCACCTTGTCCTGCAATTCGCCGATGTCGGTCAGCGTATTCCCGCGCACATAGATCGCCACGACCCGGCCGTTACCGCTCGCGAGCAAGGGCTGCTCGATCAGCGGTGACGCCTCGATAACGCCTTCGGTTTCCTGAACCTGCTGAAGTACGCCTTCCCAATTGTCGAGCTTGCCGCCGTAGGCCTGCACGATCGCATGGCCGTTCAACCCTGCAAACTTATCGAGCATTTCGCCGCGAAACCCATTCATCACGCTCATGACCAGAACCAGCATGGCAACGCTCAGCATCACCACGCCGACGGAAATGCCTGCAACCAGCGCGATGAACGCTTCCCCCTTGCCCGGCCAGAGGTAGCGTTTCGCAATCATTTTTTCGAAGGGAGTTAACATCGCGTGGTAAAAGTGCCTGGCCCCGGTGTCCTGAACAAACGCTGTAGCAGATCGCTGTAAGCCGAGGCTTTGTCGGGCACAATCCGGCTTGCAACAGCGAGCGGATGTAATGCCCGGTTAATGCATCAGCACCATAGTTGGGATGTGGTCACGAGAAAGGCGGCGAAAGCGCTGTCGTCGCCCTTGTAATTGACCCGTAACATCGCCATTGAGCGACCACCGATCGGGCAGCGCAGCGGGCGAATATGGCGATGGCTAAGACGGCGATACAATCACCGCTGGAAAATTTCACACATCCGTTTCTGGATCTGGACGGCGATAAGCTGCGCGAAGAGTGCGGCGTTTTCGGCGCGATCAACGCGACCGATGCCGCCGCCGCGACCGCCCTGGGCCTCCATGCTCTGCAACACCGCGGGCAGGAAGCGGTCGGAATTACCAGTTTCAACGGCACCGAGTTTTTCTCGCGCCGCGGGCTCGGCCATGTGGCGGACAATTTTTCGTCATCCGAAGCGATTGCCGAATTGCCGGGCGGTATGGCCGCTGGGCATGTGCGCTATTCGACGACTGGCGGCGCAGGCTTGCGCAATGTTCAGCCGCTTTATGCCGAGTTGGCTAGCGGCGGCTTCGCAGTCGCGCATAATGGCAATATTTCCAACGCGAAAGCGCTGCGATCGGACCTGGTCAATAAGGGTTCGATCTTCCAGTCGACCTCCGACACCGAGGTCATTATCCATCTCGTCGCGACATCGCGCTACCCAACCGTCGCAGACCGCCTGATCGACGCGCTGCGTCTGGTAGAGGGGGCCTACGCGCTGATCGTTATGACGCCGACCGGCATGATCGCCTGCCGCGACCCGCTGGGTATTCGCCCGCTGGTGATGGGCAAGCTCGGCGACGCGGCTCTGTTCGCCAGCGAAAGCGTCGCGTTCGACGTGGTCGGTGCCGAGCTGATCCGAGAGGTTGAGCCGGGCGAATTGCTGCAGGTCGATTTCTCCGGCGAGATCAAGAGCGTGCATCCGTTCGGCACCCCCGCCCCACGCCCGTGCATATTCGAACACGTTTATTTCAGCCGCCCCGACAGCATCTTTGCCGGGCAAAGCGTTTACGAGGCGCGCAAGGCCATCGGCGCGGAGCTGGCGCTCGAATCACCATGCGACGCGGATCTGATCGTGCCGGTGCCCGACAGCGGTGTGCCCGCCGCCATCGGATACGCGCAGGAATCGGGGCTGCCGTTCGAGCTTGGCATCATCCGCTCGCACTATGTCGGGCGCACCTTCATTCAGCCATCGGACAGCGCGCGGCATGCGGGTGTGAAGCGCAAACACAATGCCAATCGCGGGCTTGTCGCGGGCAAACGGATCGTCCTTATCGACGATTCCATCGTTCGCGGCACAACCAGTTCGAAAATCGTCGAAATGATGCGTGAAGCGGGCGCGAGCGAAGTCCATTTCCGCGTCGCCAGTCCGCCGACCGCGCACAGCTGTTTCTACGGCGTCGACACGCCTGAGCGATCGAAACTGCTGGCCGCGCAAATGGACCTTGAGCCGATGCGTGAGTTCATCAAGGCGGACAGCCTCGCCTTCATCTCGATCGACGGGCTTTACCGCGCGGTCGGAAGCAAGGGCCGCGACAAGACCTGCCCGCAATTTTGCGACGCGTGCTTCACCGGCGATTACCCCACCTCGCTGACCGATCTCGCGACGAGCGAGCAGAAAGCCGCTCAGCTCCCCTTTGCCGACCCCAAGGCAGCCTGAGGCAATTTCCCAATGACCGATCAGAAACCACTCGCTGGGCAAACCGCCCTCGTCACCGGTGCGAGCCGAGGCATCGGCGCTGCGACAGCGCAGGCACTGGCCGAGGCTGGCGCGCACGTGATCTTGGTCGCGCGTAAGGTGAAAGCGCTCGAAGTGATCGAGGATGCGATCCACGCCGCCGGCGGCACATCGACCATCGCGCCGCTCGACATGACCGAGCCGGATGCAATCCCGCGTTTGGCAAAGGCGATTGCGGGGCGCTGGGATTCGCTCGATATCCTATGCATTTCAGCTGCCTATCTGCCGGAGCTGTCACCAATTTCGCAGGTCGACCCCAAGCAGTTCAATCAGGCGATGATGACGAATGTCGTCGCCACGCAGGCTTTGTTGGCCGGATTCGATCCGCTGCTGCGCCATGCCAAGGCTGGCCGCATCATCGGTCTTACCAGCAGTGTCGGTGCGGCGCCGCGTCCGTTCTGGGGCGCTTATGGCAGCACCAAGGCAGCGTTCGACAATCTTTTGCTCACCTATGCAGCCGAGGTCGAAAAGCTCAGCCCGCTGCGCGTTGCAATCATCGATCCCGGTGCCACCCGCACTGAAATGCGCGCCCGTGCCTATCCGGGTGAAGATCCGCAGACGGTCAAGCCGCCTGAAAAAGTCGCCGAACGCATTGTCGAGTTGCTGGGTGAGGATTTCGCTACCGGCCACCGCGAGCGGATCGATAAATAGACCCCGCGGACAGCTTCTGTGCGGCTTAAGACAGAACGAGTGATCCGTAGGACGAACCGGCAGACCTTACCTCGCCGTTAACCTTTTCGATCAATGAGTGAGTAAAGCCAATTGGTCCATCACGACATCGGACCAAAAGGCAAAGAGACCACAAGCTGATTGGACAAGGGCTAAATACCATGCCGACGCAAAAAGGTAGTTACCAGGTAGCGGCTCAGGAAGACCGCTGCTCACCACGAACAAAGCTCTCGATTCCCGGCACACTGCGGGCATCGGGTGGCCGCGCTTTTCAAAGCGTGATCCACGACCTGTCGATCTCGGGCTTTTCAGCCGCTTCGATCAACCGGATGCACGAAGGCCAGGTTTGCTGGCTGACGCTGCCGGGGCTCGAATCGCTGCAATCCGAGGTTGTCTGGTGGGACAACTGCATCGTGGGCTGCGCGTTCACCGAGCTGCTGAGCCCGATTGTGCACGACAACATCCTGCAACGATACAGCAATAACGGCATCATGCGCCCAATGTGAGCGCGCAAGACGCTCGATCCTTTCGGATAATCGCGATATGGGAAATGCCGGGAGACCTGAATGGTCGCCCGGCATTCTCGCTTTCAGGTTCCGCTATTGGACATCCGCTGCTGCGGGTGGGCCGCCTGCTGCGATCTTGCCAATCACGGCCTGCGCCTGCGCGCGATATTCCGCGCTCGTGGCGGTCGGCCAATTGCCGACGATCGCAACCACCAGCTCGGCCTGCGGCACGATCGTAATCGCCTGCCCAAAGATGCCCTGCGCGCCGTAATTGCCACCGGGATAGGTCCACCACTGATAGCCATAGCCGAACCCGGTATCGCCAAAATCGACTTGCGAATCGCCCGCTTCGGCGAACCAGCCATCAGGCACGGGGCTTTCACCATTGCGCTCTTTGCCGCCTTCCAGCGCGAATTGGCCCATGCGCGCATAATCGGCGAGGCGGAGCGACAGGCAGCACCCGCCAATATTGCCGCCGCGCGGATCGACCATCCAGAACATATTGCCTTCGAACCCGGCGGGCTCGACGATCTTGCTCTGCGAATATTCTGCCAGCGACAGACCGATGGCGTTTTCAACCAGCAATCCGATCAGGTTGGTCTCGCCGGTCTTGTAGACCCATTTCTCCCCCGGAGGCGCTTCGCGGGGGAGCGCCTTCATCTGTTCGACGATTGCATTGGGTCCATACTCGACCACAAAGCGGTTCAGCTGCGCCACGTCGCTATTGGGATCGGTGTAGTCCTCGTTCCATTTGACGCCGCTCGTCATCGTCGCCAATTGGCGGACGGTCACATCGTCATAGGCCGACCCGGCAAGCTCGGGCACGTATTGCGTCACCGGATCATCAAGGCTGGCGATGAAGCCGTCCTTCACCGCCGCGCCGAGCAAGGTCGAGGTGACGCTCTTCGCGACCGAAAAACTGGTCCAGCGCTGATCCGGACCGAAGCCGAGGCCGTATTCCTCGAACCTTTTGCGCCCGCCGTGAAGCACCATGATCCCTGCGGCATTGCTGTCTTTCATCAGAGCGCGCAGGTCTGCGACGATCTCTTCGGAAAGCGGATCGCCCGGCTGCAAGACCCGCTGACGCATCGCGGCGGGCACTTCGTGGCCGGCAAACCAGCTTTCCATATCGCGGAACCGCGCGCTGCGTTGCTCGTCGCTCCAGAACAGCACCTGCAACTCGGACGGATCGCGCTCTGGCGGGGCCTTGAGTTCGACCGGTGCGAGCGCAACCGGAGCGCTGTCGACGCCGCTGGCATAGCCTGCCGAACATCCTGCAAGCCCGATTGCCGCGACACCTGCAAGCCAGTGTTTCGCCAGTTTCATTCGCTCTCTCCCTCTCGCGCTAATCCTTGATCAGCGTCACTTGATGCACATCGATATTGCCCACGCGAAACCCGGCCTCGCAATAGGACAGGTAACAGCGCCACAGATCGATAAACCTCTCGTCGAAACCGGCGGGTAAACGATTACCGTCAACCGCCGCGTCAAACCGTTCGCGCCAGATGCGCAAGGTTTCGGCATAGTCCGGGCCGAAATCGATCTGATCGCGCCAGCTTAACCCGCGTTCTTCGGCCAGCGCACGAAATTCGCTCGATTTGATCAGCAATCCGCCGGGGAAGATATAGGCTTGGATGAACTCTGCGGTGCCAGCATAGGCTTCGAACAGGTCGTCCGCCATGGAGATATATTGCAGCGCCGCCCGTCCGCCCGGCTTAAGGTTGCTGGCGACGCATTCCATGAAGGCGGGCCAGTATTCGCGGCCCAGCGCCTCGACCATTTCAACGCTGACGATCGCGTCGAACTGCCCGCTTACGTCGCGGTAATCTTGCCTGCGAAAATCGATGTTTGGTGAGCTGTGCGCCCGGGCATATGCCAACTGCTCATCCGAAAGGCTGATCGCGGTGACATTGGTGCTCTGACGCGCGAGATGATCGGCCATAGCGCCCCATCCGCAGCCGATTTCCAGCGCGGTCGCAGGCGCTCCCAGACGGTCTGAAATACTGGCAAGCTTACGCGCTTGTGCTGCCTCAAGGCCGTCCTCACCCAGACCAATCCCGCTCGAATAGGTCATGCTGGGATCAAGCCATGCGGCGTAAAAATCGTTGCCCAGATCGTAATGCGCGGCGATGTTTCGCGCGGCTCCGGCGTGATCGTTGCGGTTGAAACGATGCGCGAGCGCGGCAAACCATTTGAATGGGCCGGAACTGCGCGCGGTGCCGCCCAGCGCGCGGACATTGTCCGACATCACCGCGAACATCGACACCATATCATCGGTGTCCCACTCGCCTGCCTCGTAGGCCTGATACCAGCCGATCGTGCCGTTGGTCGCGAGACGCAGCAGCCCGCGCCAATCCTTCAATCGGACTTCCGCGTCAAATCCCGGCGCGCGGCCTCCCAGCATTCGGGTGGTGCCATCGGGAAGATGCGCGACCAGCGATCCCCGTTCGAGCCCTGCATCGATCCGATCGATCACCTTGGCAAAGCCGGGCGCGATCAGTCTTGCAATGAAGCCGGGCTCGGGCGCGAACCGAGCGCCCCCGCTGAGCAATTGCTCGCCTCTTACCCCTTGCGCCGTCATGACCTTGCATTAGCCACGCGATGGGTGCGCGGGCAACCCGCTGCCTCACGCTATCAGCCGTCTTTCATCGTCTTATATGCCGAAAGCGCGCGCTCGCGCCCGGCCTTGTGTGCAATCATCTTGGCCGGATAGCCATCGGGCAAGCAACCATGCTCTTCCGGGTCGTGGATGTAAGGTTCATCGAGATTGGCCAGCTCAGGCACATATTCGCGGATATACCCCGCGGTATCGAATTTCTCGGACTGTGTGAGCGGCGCCATGATCCGACTGAACATGTTCGAATCGACGCCCGTCCCGGCATTCCACTGCCAGTTGACCGCATTGGATCCATAGTCGGCGTCCACGAGGCAGTCCCAGAACCATTCTTCGCCTCTGCGCCAGTCGATCAGCAAATGCTTGATGAGAAAGCTTGCGGTGATCATCCGCACGCGGTTGTGCATCCAGCCAGTCTGCCAAAGCTGACGCATTCCGGCATCGACGATCGGATAGCCGGTCCGCCCTTGCTGCCATTTCCGGAGGTCGCTCGCCGCTTCCTCGTCGTTTCCCGGATCGCGCCATTCGAGATCATCGTAATCGCTGCGGTAGTTCTCGGTCGCATAGGCGGGAAACTCGCAAATCACGTTTTGTGCATAATCCCGCCAGACAAGCTCGCTCTCATAGCTTTGCCAGCCATCGGAGCGCTTGTGCTTGAGCGCGTGCCAGATCTGCACCGGGCTGATCTCACCAAAATGCAGGTGCGGCGACATCCGCGAAGAGCCATCGACCGAGGGCAGATTGCGCCGGTCTTCGTAACCACCGACGTCGTCTTCCCATTCCTCGAGACGTGTTTGGGCAGCCTCTTCGCCGACGTTCCAGAATTCCGAAAGTCCCCCCGACCAATCGGGTTTTGTCGGGAGCAGGTTCCAATCGCTCAGCTCGTCGCTGGCGGGCCATTCGTCAGGCGATGACAGCGTTTCCAGTTCCGGCAAGACATCGCGCGGCGGAAATTCCTGCCGCATTGCTTTGTAGAATGGCGTGTAGATTTTGTACGGATCGCCCGAACCGGTGGTCACGTGCCCGGCGGGGAACAGGTAATTGCCATCGTAGAGTTGCAGGTCGAGTTCGTCTTCGAGCGCTCCTTGTGCCTTTCTCCACCATGGCTCGTAATGGCGATTGGCGTGCACCGTCTTTGCGCCGAGAGCATTGGCGACCTTCGTGAGCTCCTCCACCGCATTACCGCGTCGCAGGATGATCCGCGCATTACGCTGAGCAAAACTCTCGCCGAGACTTTCAAGCGAATGGTGCAGCCACCAGCGCGATGCGCCGCCCATCTTGTGATGCTTCGGGGCCTCATCGTCGAGCACATAGACGGCGACCACCGGGCCTTGGCGCGCGGCATGATACAGGGCGGGATTGTCAGCCATGCGCAGATCGCGCCGCAGCCATACTATTTGGACGTCACTCATGTGAAGGAAAGCGCGTTAGTCGGCAGGGAGTTCCTCGCATTCGACATCGGACAATGCGAGCGAGAAGCGGTCGCCAAGGAGCGGGTCATAAAACCGCGCGTCGCGCAAGATCACCGAGCCGTCCTCAGCGCGATCTGCAACGAGCGTACGCGCCCAGAACAGGAAGGCCTCAGCCTGCGAATTTCCCTTAGCTGCGGCAAAGGCAGGATCAAGCGCGCAGTCACCCACGCGGCTAACATGCTGCTCATATTCCTCGTCGCTGGCGCGCGCGTTATCAAGGTGTTCGATTTCGGGAGAAAATATCTGATACCTGCCGTCTTCGCCGATGATCGTCTCTCGTTGCCAAAACCAGAGTGGGACCGGGCTAGCGATCACTTCGCGTTCACCGCCAATAACGTCGGCCTGCGATTCTCGGGCTACCAACGAATTCGTGATCGCACCGTTCATCCCGATATACGACAGTCCGACAATCAACCCGATCCATGCGGGTTTGGTCCAATTGCCGCCGCGCTTTTGTTTGCGCATCGACCACCACACCGAAACAGCCAGCAATGCCCACAGCCAAACATCGATGATGAACAGCGTGTCGCCATAGAACCATTGGGACGAAAACGGCTCAAGCAACCGAATGCCATAGACATTCAGCCAATCGAGCGCCGGGTGCGTCAGGCAGCCAATGAAGCTGAGGGCGAAGAGCCATCCGAAATGCACCGGCAGCCGCCCTTCGGGCCGTTTCCCGCGCTTGGTTTGCCAGCGGTCGAAAGCCCATAACAGCGCTGCAAGGATCAGCGGAAGCAGTACCAGAGCGGGCGGCCCGTGCGTAATCCCGCGACGGAACCCCAGATGTTCCTGTCCTTCCAGCCAGAAGAAGCACGCCGCATCGATATCGGGCAGATTCGCCCCGATGATTAGCGCGGGCATCGCCAAACCCGTTTTCTTCTTAAGGCCCGCCTGCCCGAGCAGCGCTCCGACAAGACTGTGCGTCAGATTATCCATTAATTCTCGTCCTGCGTGATACCATTGCCCGCCAGCTCAGCATCGCGGAGCGGGGTCGCAGCCGTCGTGCCGATCAAATAGCCGCCCCCGGCCAGGAACACTGGCGCCAGCCACTCGGCAAACAGCGCGGCGCTCATCAGGATCAGCCCCAACCCGAACACCAGCCGCGCCAGTGCAAATCCGGCGACGACCCTGCGTTTGGCTGCGATGGGCGCATCGGCAGGCTCGAACGTCCGCACCACTTTGCCGCGCCCCAGAAAGCCTGCCATCGCTCCGGCACCAACACCAAGCAAGGCGATCTGCACCCAGTTCTGCAATGGCAGGACATAGGCAGCCGCTATCGTAGCGAAAGGAAACAGCACAAGCGGTGTCGCCTTGGTCCTGACCGAATATTTCACGTTGGATCGCAATGGGTAAGCATGTGCGAGAGCCATCTCTCACACCCGGCGCTTTGTCGAGTGCAAATCCCGATGCAGGTTCGATGTGGAGTTTCAAGGCCGCTCCGCCTATCGCAATGCGCAACAATCATGGAGTGAACGACGCGATGAGCGATACGCCCTTTATCCGGCCCGACATGAAGGCCTTTCTCGATGCGCTCGCAGCGATGGATGGGCCGAAGATTGCGGACATGACATTGGAGGAAGCCCGCGCGGCCTATGGGGCGCTGCATGCGATGGCGGACCGACCTGCGCGCGAGCTTGCAGTGATCCGTGATTTATCGTGTCCGGGGCCTGCGGGGGATATTCCCCTGCGACTTTACGATGCGCGCGAGAGCCGCGATCTATCGCCAATCATCACCTTCTATCACGGTGGCGGATTCGTGATCGGCGACCTCGATACGCATCATGCCCTTTGCACAGAGGTCGCCGCGCTGATGGATCTGCCTGTGGTCGCGGTCGATTATCGCCGTGCGCCCGAAGCACCCTTCCCCGCAGGGATCGAGGATTGCGAAGCCGCGACCCGTTGGATTGCTTCTTCGCCGACCGAACTGGGCCGTAAAGCAACCGGCATCGTCACCATCGGAGATAGTGCGGGCGGCAATGCGACTATTGTTATCGGGCAGTTGCTTGCCGCCGATCCGGCTACCGTTCCGGTGGTTCTGCAAGTGCCGATTTTCCCGCTGGCCAGCGATGCGATGGGTTCGGCCAGTCTCGAGCAATTCGCCGATGGGCATATCCTGACCAAGGGTTCAGTCGAATTCTTCGATGCCAATTACGCGCCCGACCGAAGCGATACGCGCGCCTTCCCGATCCACGGCAACCATGCGAGCGCACCGCCGACCGTACTTGTCACCGCCAGCCTCGACCCGATCCGCGATTCCGGACGCGACTACGCCAAGGCGCTGGCCGATGCAGGTGCGAGCTTTACCTTTATCGAGGTGCAGGGCGTCACCCATTCCTTCACCAATCTGCGCGGTGCGGTGCCGAGCGCGCAAGCAGACCTCGAACGGATTATCGCCGCGATGAAATTCACGCTGGAGGCCGGTTGAAGTGCCCAACAACCTGGACGATCTTCCATACCGCCCCTGCGCTGGCTTTATGCTGGTAAATGCTACTTCGCAGGTCTTCGTTGGTCAGCGGATCGACCCCAGCGCGCATGGTTTCTGGCAAATGCCGCAGGGCGGGATCGATCCGGGTGAGGACGAGCAGACTGCTGCTCTGCGTGAGTTGGAGGAAGAGACCGGGATCGGCCCTGACCTGGTCGAGATCATCGCCCCTGCGTCACAGCCGATGCGTTACGACCTGCCGCCCGAATTGCTCGGCAAAGTCTGGAAAGGCAAGTTTCGCGGCCAAGTGCAGCACTGGTTTCTCGGCCGCTTTCATGGGAGCGATGCTGATGTAAACCTCAGCGCGCACGATCCGGCGGAGTTCAACGAATATCGCTGGATCGAACTCGATCAACTGCCCGAGCTGATCGTGCCTTTCAAACGCGACGTTTACGCCGCGCTGGTCGAGGAATTTCGTGCGCTGATCTGAGCGCCTGAACGCCGCTCAGGCTTAATTGCTCGCAGGAGCCGTCGTGTCGGTTTCCGCAGCGAGCCGCGCAGGCGGACCGGCGGCAATCGAGCTGCGTAGAGCCATTGTTTCCGGGCACGAATCACCGCACAGGCTCTGAAGCCGTGCAAGGTTGCGCTTGGCTTTTTCGACCGCGCCCTTTTCAACCAATGCCGCGCCTTCGCCCGAGATTGCGGCGAAATTGCCCGGATCGCGCTCCAATGCTTCGCGGTAATAGACGATCGCCTTGCCTTGAAGGCCATCCTGACGAGCAGCCTCAGCGAGTTCGAGGAAGATCGGCGTATAGCCCGGATCGACCGCCAGGGCCGCTTCGAATGCGTCGATCGCCGCCTGAGTCTCGCCAGCCGCCAACGAAGCCTGTCCTTGCATGATCAAGGCCGCCGCTCGCGCGTCAGGCTCGCGATCCTGTGCTCCGGCAACACTGGCGGTAACAGCCAGCACCAGAGAAAGAGCAGCAGCAGCGGGCGCGAAACGCATAATCAACTCCGTGATCGAAACAGGCCGTGGCGTAAGAGGCTTAGCCATAGCCCTTATCGCTAACACGATGAACGCAGGATGGCGATAAAAAACCCGTCCGTGCCGTCATGGAACGGCTCAAGCCGGGTTCCTTCACCGCGCGGGCGGCCCAGCGGCAGTTCGGCGCGCTCGCTTTGCCATCCTTCATGGCGGGCGAGAAAGGCTGCAATCCGGTCGTTCCCCTCGGCGTCGAGCATGGAGCATGTGACGAAGGCGATGCGGCCTCCGGCGCGGACCAACTCGGCTGCGATATCGAGCAAGCGGTCCTGCAATTCGGCGTAACGATCGAGGCGCTGCTGCGTGAGCCGCCATTTGACCTCAGGCTTGCGGCGTAATGTGCCGGTGCCCGAACACGGCGCATCGACCAGCACCATGTCGGCGCTCGCCATGTGCTCTGCGAGCATGTCCAATTCGGCATTGGGGTTCAGCAGCTGCGTTGCGATCATCCCGGCCCCGGCGCGGGCCGCGCGCGGCTCCAGCTTCGACAACCGCCCGCGATCCGTGTCGCAGGCCAGCAACACGCCGCTGTTCTGCATGGCGGCGGCGAGCGATAGCGTCTTGCCCCCTGCCCCGGCGCACAGATCAATGACCGTTTCACCCGGCTGCGCGGTAGCGGCAAGGCAGGCGAGCTGGCTGCCGTGGTCCTGAACTTCGATCATGCCATCGCGATACGCATCCCACTGCTCTACCTGCGTACCCGCAGGCAATCGCAACGCCTGTGGCGCAGCGAGCGGTTCGCCCGGTTCCGGAAGCTCCAGCCCGTCGCGATCCGCCTTGAGCGAGTTGACCCGGATATCGAGCGGCGCACGGCCCAGCATTGCTGCCGCCGCCTCGCCTTCGACGCCTGATGCCGCCAGCGCCTCCATCAACCAGTCCGGAGCGACGCCTGCCTGCGCGGCGACCTCCTTTTTGCCAATCGCGGGAGGACCGTGCGTTGAACCATCGAACAGCGGCACGAGCGTGTCATCGTCCTGCGCCAGCGCCAACATTGCCGCACGGCCGGTGCGAGGCACTTCCCCGCAATGCCGGATCGCGCGATACACCAGCTCACGGACCGCGCGCCGGTCTTTGGAACCAGCATAGCGCCGCTCCCGGAAATAGGCCGATATAAGGCGATCTGCCGGAGCGCCCTCGCGCTTCGCCGCTTCGATGACCTGATCGAGCAATTCAATCGCCGCCTGCACCCGTGCAGCGGGGGTCATTGCTCGTTTCCGAACTCGCGTTCGTAAAGGGTGTCAAACTCTTCGCGTGCAGGTATCGCCATGCACTGAAACTGGTAGCGAGCGCCGCTTTGCGAAGCAGCGACCTCTGTCATCCGTTCAGCCATCGCACTGCCGGTCTCTGCACATTCCTTCTCGGACGCGAACAGGATTTCGGTCCGTTGCAAGTCGATCTCGCCGGGCCGATCGGGATGCCATCCCAGAATGAACAGCATGAAGGGGATAAATTCGACCATAGCGGCCTCCTATCGCGTCGGATAGTTCGGGGCTTCGCGGGTAATCGCGACATCGTGGACGTGACTTTCCGATAGACCCGCATTGGTGATCCGGACGAATTGCGCGCGCTCTTTGAGCTCCTCGATGGTCGACGAACCGGTGTAGCCCATCGCCGCCTTCACGCCGCCGACGAGTTGATGGACGACATCGCTCGCAGGCCCCTTGAACGGGACTTGGCCTTCGATCCCTTCGGGCACCAGTTTCATCGCGGAGACGTCTTGCTGGAAGTATCGGTCGGCGCTGCCGCGCGCCATCGCGCCGACGCTGCCCATGCCGCGATAGCTCTTGTAGCTGCGCCCTTGGTACAGGAACACCTCGCCCGGACTTTCGGCAGTCCCGGCGAGCATCGATCCGACCATCACACTCGAAGCGCCTGCCGCGAGTGCCTTGGCCACATCGCCGCTGGTGCGAAGACCGCCATCGGCGATCACGGGCACGTCGGACTTGGCGGCTTCGGCGGCGCTTTCCATGACGGCGGTAAGCTGTGGCACACCTACGCCCGCAACCACGCGCGTGGTGCAGATCGAACCCGGCCCGATGCCGACCTTCACGCCATCAGCCCCCGCATCGATCAACGCACGCGCGGCCTCGGCGGTCGCAACGTTACCAGCGATCACCTGCACCGAGTTGGAGAGCTTCTTGACCCGTTCGACAGCCCGCGCGACCTCTTGATTGTGGCCATGGGCGGTGTCGATGATGACGACATCGACCTCGGCATCGACCAAGGCCTCGGTCCGCTCGAACCCCTTGTCGCCGACAGTGGTCGCTGCGGCCACGCGAAGGCGGCCAGCGCCGTCCTTGGTCGCCTGCGGATAGGTGACAGCTTTCTCGATATCCTTGACCGTAATCAGACCGATGCAGCGGTAATCGTCGTCAACCACCAGCAGCTTTTCGATCCGGCGCTGATGCAGCATCCGCCGCGCCTCTTCTTGACCCGTCCCGAGCGGCACGGTCGCGAGGTTCTCGGTCGTCATCAGTTCGCGCACCGGCTGAGCCGGGTTTTCGGCAAAGCGCACATCGCGGTTCGTCACGATGCCGACGAGCTTGCCCGCAGCATCGGTCACCGGAATGCCGCTGATTTTGTGCAGGTCCATGAGAGCCCGCGCATCGCCCAACACTTCATCCGGGCCGATGGTGATCGGATTGACCACCATGCCGCTCTCGTACCGCTTCACGGTACGCACCGCGATGCTCTGCTCGTCGATATCGAGATTGCGGTGTAGCACGCCGATCCCGCCCATCTGCGCCATGGCGATCGCCATATCGGCCTCTGTCACCGTATCCATGGCGGCGGAAAGCACTGGAATGTTAAGCGCGATATCGCGCGTCAGCCGTGTCGAGGTGTCCGCCATCGACGGAAGGACATTGCTTTCGGCCGGACGCAGCAGAACGTCGTCAAATGTAAGGCCGAGAGGGATGTCCATAAGCGCCACTTCCTGATTGAGCGTTGTCTCCGTGCGGGGAGAATCGTGGCGGACCATGTAATCGCGCTTTGTCCCAAGCGCTAGAGCGAGATCGCGGTCTATCCGCCAGTGGCGGGATAAAACTCGGTGTCAGCGGCCCGTTTCACCAGTTCCTGATGGAGCAGCAGATCGTCGATCGCCCCGCCCAGCTCGATATTGTCGACCTCATCGGACGCGCGATGATAGTCGTTCGACAGGTAGGGGCCGAGAACGATTTCCGATCCGAACGCGGTAGTCAGCATCACCGCAGGCACACCCTGTTCGAGCAATGCCCAGCCATCCTGCCGCTGAACGAAGCGTTCTGCCAGCTCCTTATTCCCGAGCTGCCGATCACCCTCGATCAACGCCTGTCGGATCAGATCGTCGAGCGGGGTGCGCCCTTCTCCGATGAAGCCAACGGGGCTGCCCGCCGGTGCAAGCGCGACGGTATCGAAATTGAACGCTGCAACGATCGTGTCGAGCGGCATGGGTGGTGCATCGATGAAAGCCTTGGTTCCGAGCAGGCCCGATTCCTCGGCGCTTGTCGCAAGCACATAGATGTCTCGATCGTGTGGTCCTGTCGCTGCGAGCCGACGTGCTAGTTCGAGGATCACGGCTATGCCGCTGGCATTGTCGACCGCGCCGTTGCAAATCAGGTCATCGCTTTCCGCGTCCCCGCACTCGCCAAGGTGATCCCAATGCGCGAGGAGCAAGACAGCGCCCGATCCGGGCACTGCGCCGGGCAGTACACCGATCACGTTCGAACTGGTAAACTCACGCCGAACCGACGTCGCCTCGATCGTGGCCTGCCCCTTCACATTCACGGGCTCGAAGCCATCCTCCTCGGCCGCAGCAAGCAGCTGTTCCCAACGCTCTTCACCCAGCGCCTTGGCCATCTCTGCGCGTGTGGCAAAGCCGCTGAGGTTCGAGGTCTCCTCGCTTGCCAGCAGAAACCGCTCGTTGCCGAAAGCACTGAGCGTGGACGCAATCGCGTCCTCGTTCGCGACGACCGTGATGATTGCCGCTGGGTTCTTTTCAAACAGCGTTCGGCGTCGTTCAGGGCTGACCCCCGGTTCGCCCAGCATGATTACGACTTTGCCGCCGATGGCCTCGTCCGAAACGCTGTCGGACAAATCGCCGACGAATGAGATTTCCGCACCTTCGACCAACGAGCGCCTGCGTGAAGTGAAAGCGGCTGCGCCTGCTGCGTCCAACGTGACCTCGCGCCTGCCGATCTTGAGCGCGATGGTGCTGGTTGCCGGCTGAGTTCCGACCAGCGGAACCGGCGCGCGCCACTCGCTGCCGGGATCGTTGGTGCCAGAGGAGAAGCCTGCCACCTGCAATTCCTTGGTGATGAAGGCAAGAGTCAGCTCTTCGCCCAGCGTTCCGGGTCGCCTGCCGCCGAATTCGTCGCTGGCGAGCGTGCGGATGTCGCGCATCAGGCTCGCCTCGATCGCATCGCGCTCGGCCATGGGCACCGTGCCGAGCGGCGCGCGCGCGCACCCGCTCAGCGCCAGAAGCGCCGCGATGATTACCCCTGTTGTGAACGCCCCCGTTCTTCTCATTCGGCGGTCCAACCTCCATCGATGCTCCAGTTCGCACCCGTCACATTGCCCGCCTCTTCGCGGCAAAGGAACAGTGCAAGCGCACCCACCTCGTCCGGCTGGACGAACCTCTTGGTCGGCTGCTTCGCGAGCAACACGTCATTGATCACCGCCTCGCGGCTAAGCCCGCGCGCCTCCATCGTGTCAGGGATCTGCCCTTCGATCAGCGGGGTCCAGACATAGCCGGGGCTGATGCAGTTGGCTGTCACGCCGGACTGCGCAAGTTCCAGCGCGATCGTCTTGGTGAAGCCGTCAATCGCATGCTTGCTGGCGTTATAGGCGCTCTTGAACGGGGACGCGGTTTTCGAATGCGCCGAGGCGGTGTTGATGATGCGGCCCCAGCCCGCCTCTTTCATGCCCGGCACGACGAGCCGCGTGGTGTGAAATGTCGCCGTCAGATTCAGCGCGATGATCGCATCCCATTTATCGGTCGGAAAATCCTCAATGGGCGAGACATGCTGCATCCCGGCATTGTTGACGAGGATATCGACCGGGCCGACATCCTTTATCATCGCCTCGATTGCCGCCGGGTCCAGCAGGTTCGCGCCATTATAAGTCGCGCCAAGCTCGTCCTCCAGCGTCGCAATCTCATCTCGATCGCCCAGCCCGTTAAGCACGACATGCGCGCCTTCCCCAGCGAGAGCACGCGCTATCGCCAGGCCAATGCCGGAGGTTGAACCTGTTACTAACGCACGCTTGCCCTTGAGGATCATCGACAACTCCTTCAGGTGTTACACCGCTTTTGCCGCACGGATCGCCGCTGTCCAGCAAATTGCGAAGGCAGACGGCGGCTAAGATGCGGAATGAGGGAGGGAATTGGCAGTGAGGCTCAATCGGTTCGACACCTCGAAGATAAAGGTTCGCGGCGGCGGTGGTCGCGGTGTCCGCCGCGCAGGCGGTGTCGGCTGCGGGACGATCGTCATTGCGATCATCGCCGCGCTCGTGTTCGGCGTCGATCCGATGCAGACGATCGGCATGATCGAGGGGGCACAGCAGCAGACCGCTCCGCAGGCCCAGCAAGGCGGAGCCCAAAGCGAAGAAGCGCTGTGTACCAGCGGCCCTTACGCAACCGAAACCTGCAACGCGTTGACCAGCCTCAATGAAACTTGGCAGCCGGTCTTTGCCCGCGCCAATGCGCCGTTCGAACAGCCGACATTGGTGCTGTATCCATCCGGGCCAGTGAGCACGCAGGGTTGCGGCAGCGCCTCATCCGCCGCCGGGCCGTTTTATTGCCCAGCCGATATGGGCATCTACATCGATACCGCCTTCTATGACACGATGGCGCGTCAGATGGGCGCCGGTGGAGACTTCGCACGATATTACGTCATCGCGCATGAATACGGCCATCATATCCAGAACCTGACCGGCATTGCGAGCCAGGTGCGCAGCCTCCAGCAGCGCAATCCGTCGCAATCGAACCAGTTGCAGGTGCGCATGGAACTGCAGGCGGATTGTTATGCCGGTGTATGGGCAGGCAAGAACCGCAATCTGATCGAGCGCGGCGATATGGAAGAAGGGCTGAGAGCGGCAAGCGCAATCGGCGATGACACGCTGCAACGGCGCGCGGGGCAACGGATCAACCCCGAAGGATTTACCCATGGAACCAGCCAACAGCGCATGGAAGCGCTACGGCGAGGATTGGAGAGTGCAGATGGATCGGTTTGCGATGTCTATTTCGATTTCCGCTAGAGCCATAGCCTGTGCGGCGGTGCTTGCTCTGGGCAGCCTAACCTCGCCAGCGCTGGCGCAGGTTCAGGAGGAAGAGCCTGATGCGATGGATGTCGCGCGCACGCCGATCGACGATCTCAACATCGACAGCGACGACATTCCCGAAGTGCTTGTGATCGCCGCGAAAGCGCCTTACGCGCAGGAAGGCCTTGCATCTTGCAATGATCTCGTCGCCGAGATCGCCGCCCTCGATCAGGTGCTTGGCGCGGATTATGATCTGATCGGAGAGACCGATACGGGGTTGACCGAAGGCAAGGTCGCGAAAGGCGTGGTTGGCTCGTTCATCCCGTTTCGCGGGCTTATTCGCGAGGCATCGGGGGCAGCTGGCGACGCGCGAAAGCTGCGCGCGGCCGCTGTCGCGGGCATGGTCAGGCGCGGTTTTTTGAAGGGGATCGGCCTTCAGCGCGGCTGCAACTACCCTGCCCGGCCGCGACTGCAATTGGCCAGTGAAGACGAGGAATAATTACGCGATCTACAGATAAAGAAAGGGCCGGGGCGGTCAATTGATCGCCCCGGCCCATTTTGTTTGCGGCGATGATCAGGCAGGAACGCTGCCCGGCTCATCCTGGTCGACTGCACCGGTGCCAGCTTGCATGCCAACCTTCGACCATTCGATATTGCGCGTCGCATACATCACGCCTGCGAGCGCGACGAACAGCATCACCGAACCGATCACCAGTGACCAGGCTTCGAGGTTCAGCAACACGTAAAGCACTGCATAAAGGCCGATCAGCAATCCGCCGATCACCCTTGCCCGCACCCAGCTGCCCAGGACAGCGGCGCTGTAACTGGTGAGCAGCCCGATGATCGCTGCACTGGCCACGACATAGGCGAGCGCAAACCCGATCATCTCGGAAAAGGCGAGCAGCATGACGAAGAACAGGATCAGTCCCGCGCCCGTAAGCAGATACTCGGCCGATGCCACCCGCGCGCCCGCTACGATGTCGAACATCAAGAACGCGAGGAATGTGAAGCCAATAAACAGGAAACCGTATTTGATCGAGCGTTCGATCCGCTTGTACAAATCAACCGGTTCCATCAGGCGGATCGTTGCGACTTCCTGATCGGGAACAACTGCCTGCTCGTAATAGCGCGCATCCTCTGTGCCGTTTGCAACATAGGGAAGCTGCGGTGCGCTGGTGCTCACAAGTGACTGCCCCAGCGCGAGGTTCGAGATAGACCACTTTGCCGAAAATCCCTCAGGCCCGATATCGCGTTCACCGTCGCCCGGCAGAAAATCGCCCGAAAAACTGGGATGGCGCCAGGCTGACGACACTGAAAAGTCAGTCTCCTCACCGCGCGGCATCATACTGAAAGAGCTGCTCCCGCGCAGACCATATCTGAAATCGAGCACAATATCCTCGCCTTCCCCCCAGTCGAGAAACGCGTGAACGCCGGTCCCGTCCTGACCACTCCCAAGACCTGGGCGCAGATCGAGCTGTTCAGCACCTAGGGAAAGCTGTGCGTCGGTTTGCAACCCGCGCGGATCGGAAATCGGCATTTGCACCAGCGCCTCATCGAGCAGCAATTGCTCAGGCTCGATACCCAGACGGTCCAGATCTTCGGGCATTGTGAAGCGGGCGGACCCGACGATCGCAGCGTCATACACCACCGTCTGATGGATCAGCGCGCGCGATTTGACCGTCGGATCGAGCTGGGTTTCCAAGTTCTGCTTGGTCGGGCTGATGTAAAGCAATTCGCGGCCCTGTGAGGTGCGGGTCACCGACTTGCCATCGATCACTTCGGTTGTGCGACGCGTGACGGTATACGGCACCACCAGCATCGGCCCCGCAACCACTTGTGCCCCGGCCCAGCCTGCCGTCACCGATTCCTGCGCGATCCGGGCCTGATGCTGTCGATCGCTCACCAGCAAATAGACCATCGCCAAGGGAATGATCAGCAATGCGCCGACCAATCCGACGAGTAACAATTTTATTCCGGGGCTTCGCTCACCTGACATCGTCCGTCCTCCTATGACTGAGACGAACCGTTTTCTGTGAGCGACGAAATGAATTCTATGTGAACTCTGCAAAAGCAAGGCGGCGAAAGCTCAAAAGCCTTCGCCGCCCGTTTCGCTGTGATCCACGATTGAACCGAACCGCGTGGATCAGGCGCGTGCGTCGTCTCGCCACTCCTCGATCTGCTCATCGAGCGATTCGAGCAGCTCCGAGCGCATCTCGCCAGTGATCTCCGGATTGCGCGCGATGGCCTCACGCGCTTCCTTCAAGCCTTTCAGGGCCTGCTCCATCACACGCGACTGACACAGCATGACCGTGCGGACCTTGCCATCGCGTTCGTCGACTGTGGCGATTTCGTTGCTGTCGCTGGGGCAGGCCATTTTCACGACCACGCGATCATGTTCGGCAAATGCTCCAGCCTCGCGCGCGTCTTCCATGGCCTCCGCGAGAATTTCAGGAAGCTCGTCCAGCTCCTCTCTCGCCTCGGCCAAACTCTCGCGAACTTCGGCCAGGATTTCCGCGCGCTCCTCCGCGCTGAGTCGCTTGCCATCATGGGAGATCTTGATCTTCTGGATGCGCTTTTCCTTGGCCTTCGCCTTCTCCTTCGCAACCTTCTCTTTTTCGATCTTGTTCTTCACGATCACCGTCTTGGTACGCTTCTCTCCTGTATCCGGATCCACGGTGACGATCGTCTGAGCCAAAGCCGGAGCGGGCGGTGCGGGTGGCGCTGGAGGCGCAGGTGGAAGTGGTGCGACCGCGCTCACCGTTGGAGCTGCGGGCGGCGCTGGCGGTGCCGGGGCCTGTTCTTCGGCATAGCTGATCGACGCGGTGAGCGGCAGCGCCAGAACGGCAGCGCCCAGCATCAGCCGGCCAGCCATCTGGCGACGGGGGGATTGGTTGGACATGGTAAGGCTCCTCAAACGGTGGACTATCGATTTGTCGCCAAGCACGGGGCACGCCATCGGGGCGGCGAGCGCGAGGTTCGGCCCGGCGGCAAAACTTGCGATTAGATTGGCATAGACCGCGCGTTCCTGCGCCGGTTTCGCGGCGACTACACGAGCATCGCACGCAGCCTCCTGATCGCGTCGCAGCGCGAGCCAGCCATAACGGCCGAGCGGAGTAAACCAGTGCAACGCGAACAGCGGCTGGACCGCCACATTGATCAGCAGATCGTGTCCGTTGTGATGCGCAAGCTCATGCGCCAGCGCGAGATCACGGGCTGTGCGATCAGGGTGCGCCATGAAACCGGGCGGCATTGCGATCACCTTGTCGATCACGCCAAACGCCAAGGGCGCCGCTGTACCCGGCGTTTCCAGCAAACGGATCACGCCGAACCGACCCTTTGCCCGACCCACTTCGCGAGCATCTTCGAGCAGCTGTTCCCGAAGTCGGAAATAGTTGGAAAACCGCAGCCACAGGAAAATGGCGGCGCCGACGAGCCATGCCACAAGACCAACCTCTATCAACTGACTGATATCGATCATGGTCTGCGGGGTAATAGGCATGGCTGCGTCGGTCGCCGCCTCCACCGAGCCCAAAGCCTCCTCATGTGTCGCAACTGGAGTAACGGGGTCGTGGATAATAACCGGGACACTGACTGGCGCTGCTTCGCTTTCGCTCGTAGGAGCCAGCCAGCTTGGCAATTCGATCGGGGGGAAGATCAGGCGCAACGCCGGAAGCGCCCATAGTGCGTAGGCCACCCGCGGGCCGAACCAGCGAGTGACCGGGCGCCGCACGACCAGCACCAAGGCGATGAGCGCTGCGGTCCAGACGAGTGTTTCAAGCAGAAACTCGGTGATCGGAGCATCGGTCATTGCTTCAACTCCTTCAAGAGAGCCTCGATCTGCGCGAGATCGGCGTCACTCAGCGCTTCCTGTTCAGCCAGATGCGCAAACAAAGATGCCGGGCTGCCACCGAACAACCGGTCGACCAGACGGCGGGATTCGCCGCCAACATAGTCGGAACGTTTGATCAGTGGGCTGTATAGGAAACGCCGCCCATCGGGCTTGGTCGCAATCGCCTGTTTCTGGACCAGTCGGGAAAGCAGAGTCTTCACCGTGGCGAGACTCCACTCGCGCTTTTCACAGATAGCGTCGCACACATCAGTCGCCGAGACGGCGCCGCGATCCCAGAGCACTTCCATAACGGCATGCTCTGCTTCGCTTATGCGTTCCGGTTTTTGGTCTTTTGAAGTACTCAAGAGGGCCTCCCAACTCTCTGATTACGCCTGTAGTCATATCGACTACGTTTGTAAACATGAAGCCTGGATGAACATGCTGCATCGGGGCTGGATTTTGGCCCAACAACCGATATCGTCGGACCAATGACATGGATGACTGCCCTGCTCGCACCGCTCGCCCTGCTGACAATGCAGGCACCTGCGGAACCTGTGCCTCGGCCAGATGCAGCCAAGGAGGCAGAAACGCACGAGACGGTGGATGTAGTGCTCGAAACGGACATGGGCGCGATCACGATCACTCTGGAAACAGAGCGCGCCCCGATCACTGCAGGCAACTTCCTGCGCTATGTCGAGGAGGACAGGCTGGACGGCACGGTCTTCTATCGCGCGATGACGCTGGATTGGGGCGATCAGCCCAACGGTCTGATTCAAGGCGGGACGCAGTGGGACGCGGAGCGGGTGCTCGACGGGATCGAGCATGAGCCGACTTCGCTGACCGGGCTCAGCCACACAAGCGGCGCGCTATCCATGGCGATGGGCGAGCCCGGCACGGCCAACGGCGATTTCTCGATCATGGTCGGCGACCAGACCGGGCTCGACGCCAATCCTGCGTCCGACGACCCAGTCTGGAAAAACGGTTACGCGGTGTTCGGTTATGTGACGGATGGGATGGAGGTGGTCGAGGCGATCCACGCAGCGCCAACTGATCCGGACAAAGGCGAAGGCTGGATGAAGGGTCAGATGCTGGTCGAGCCGGTCACGATCATTGAGGCACGCCGCGTCGAACCTGCGCCTGAATAGCGGTTATTCGCCCGCTGCCGGACGCCCGACCGGTGCGCTCGCCACCTGCGGCATGCGCGACTCCAGTTCTGGCAGCCACTCGGCCACGCTTTCACCAATCACCGTCTGCGGAAGCGATGCAAGCAAGCGCCGCTCCGCCTCCCATTCTGCCACCGAGCGGCCTGCATCGCGCGATGCGTCGGACAGCGATTGTGGTTGGCGCAGCGCACGATTGATCAGCGCATCGCCAAAGAACGTCCAGTCATTCTCCGCCTCGCACCCGAATGATGTGCGATTGTCCGCAGCCGCCGTCAGGATCGCCGTGTTCGGACTGGCCAGCGCGGGGACGAACACACCCGAATAGCAAGCGCTGATCAGCAGAATGCGCCGTTCAATCCCCAATTCCTCAAGCACGGATTTGAACCGCGCGGGGCTAAGGATGCCATATCCGGTGTCGCCGTAATGATAGGCCAGACCCAGATCGAGCCCGTGGCTGGTCGAATACAGCACCAGCACGTCTTCAGCCGGGTCCATCACTTCGGCGATCTTTGCCAGGCTGACGATAAGAGCCTCGATCGAGCCCTGCGGCAGATCGTCGCGCACGCCGTCTGGCCCGGCGAGCGTAAGCGTCCGCCCCGCCCCATCGTAACGCGACGCCAACACTCGCCCCGCCTCACGCGCTTCGCGGGCGAACACCGGATCGCTGTCGAGCGCGATGGTGAGGACGTAGGCGTCAACCGTGCCGGGGCGCTGCGGCTGGAGCTTGGCAAGTTCGGCATCGAGTCGGTCGCGCTGCTCAAGTATCTCCATCGCACTCCGGCCACGCTGCATCTGCGGACCAAGCTCGAAACTAAGCCGCGCTTCGTCGCGATCCTTTCCGGTCGAAAGGTTCGGAAACGGCAGTGTGTGCGGCGGTGGCTGGTTCGGATTGACCGAAGGCGCCGCATCGTCGGCCGGGACCGGCGAGGCGAGGATTGCAGCCATACCGAAAGCGAGAAATGCGCGTTTGAGCATGCATAGACGCTGCCTTTGATCGACGCTTCGGTCAAGCTGTCTGGTTGCGCGAGCAGAGCTCAGCGCGTCGCCTCGATCAACAACAGCCCAATCAGTGTAGCGGTTGTCCCAAGAAAGGGGGGATAGACTCACTCCGCAAATAGCCAGAAAAACCGTTCGTCCTGAGCCTGTCGAAGGACGTGCTCCTAAGAACCCCGGGGCCGAGACAGAAGCCGAATCCGGTCCCAATCCCCGGCGATAAACGCTTCCTTCTTGGCTCGACTCCAGCCTTTGATCTGTCGTTCGGATGCGAGCGCCTCGTGCCTGGTCGGAAAGTCCTGCGACCATACAAGTTCGACCGATTGTCTGCGAGCGGTGTAGTCGCTGCCTTTGCCAGACTGGTGATGGCCGATGCGGAAATCGAGATCGTCGGTCTGGCCGCAGTAGAATGAGTCATCCGCGCATTTGAGCAGGTAGTATAGAACGCCATTCGCTAACTCGTGCGGTTTCGCACGTCCTTCGACAAGCTCAGGACGAACGGGTTTCTTCTCTGCGACTTCGGGCGAATTATCCCTCTTGCTCCGGGATCTCAATCGTCAAGGTCAGGGCAAAACGCATCCGATTATTCGAAACTCAGCTCCCTCGCACGCCGCCAAGCAGCCGAAAAACCTGCCAACGATATTGTCCCTGTCGTGTATCGAATCTTCACTCTAGCGGTCGCACCTGCTCGGAATTTTTGGATGACAGACATCGATACTCTGTCGCAACTACCGGGATCATCTATGTTCGCGATATACTGCGGCCTCATGCTACCAATCTTGAATGTGGACGTGTCCAAGTCGCAATGAGGCCAATAGTTCTTTGCTCCGAAGCCCCACATCGTATCTTGCGTAATCAGATTTTTCCCGAATATGCGAAAGCCATACGGAAAGGGTTCTGACCTTACCTCCCCCTCATTGGGTGTAACGGTGGTCCTCAAAACGATCTGGCTAACAGGCGACATTTCGTCCTGCACCGCTGCTACATGCCAATCGCCGAATGTTTCCCATTCCGGACCAGACTGGGCCAAAGCGGTGCTCGACGAAATAGCTAGTGCTATAAAGGTGAAAGATCGCAGTATTCTCATCAATAAACCCGCGCTTTCGGCTTGATATACTCCGCATCGTCCGTCAGCGTGTACTCATGCACCGGGCGGTAATCGATGCGGATGTTCGATCCGCGTCCGCCCCAGCCGTCGAACCAGGCGATGGTGTGCTTCATCCACTCCGCGTCGTTGCGATCCGGGAAGTCCTCGTGCGCGTGGGCGCCGCGGCTTTCCTTGCGGTTTGCGGCGCTCGCGATGGTTACGTTTGCCTGCGCCATGAGGTTATCCAGCTCGAGCGTTTCGATCAGATCGCTGTTCCAGATCAGCGACTTATCTGTGACGTGGATATCCTCCATCCGCTTGTTCTGGTCGGCGAGCTTCTGCACGCCTTCGTCCATCAGTGCGGTATCGCGGAACACGGCGGCGTGCTGCTGCATCGCCTTTTGCATGTCCGAGCGGATCGCAGCAGTGGGCGAGCCGCCTTGCGCATAACGGAAATGATCGACGCGGCTGAGCGCGAAGTCGGCGCTGTCACCGGGAAGCTCCGGCTGGCTGGCACCTGCCGTCAGGTTTTCCTTGAGATGCAGACCGGTCGCGCGGCCAAACACGACGAGGTCGATCAGCGAGTTTGAACCAAGCCGGTTAGCCCCGTGCACCGACACGCAGGCCGCTTCACCGACTGCATAAAGTCCCGGCACAACCGTATCGGGATTGCCGTCCGCGCCAAGCGTAACGACTTCGCCGTGATAATTGCAGGGGATGCCGCCCATATTGTAATGGACGGTCGGCGTCACCGGCAGCGCTTCGCGGGTCAGGTCGACGCCGGCGAAAATCTTGCCGCTTTCGGTAATACCGGGGAGACGCTCGCCCAGCACCTTTGCATCGATGTGGTCGAGGTGCAGGTGGATGTGATCCCCTTCGGGACCAACGCCGCGCCCTTCACGCATCTCCAGCGCCATCGACCGCGAAACGACGTCGCGCGATGCCAGATCCTTCGCCGATGGGGCATAGCGCTCCATGAAACGCTCGCCTTCGGAATTGGTGAGATAGCCACCCTCACCGCGCGCACCCTCGGTAATGAGAACGCCCGCGCCGTAAATGCCGGTCGGGTGGAACTGGATGAACTCCATATCCTGCAAAGGCAGACCTGCGCGCAACACCATGCCGCCGCCATCGCCGGTGCAGGTGTGAGCGGAGGTCGCGGTGTAATAGCAGCGGCCATAGCCGCCCGTCGCGAGCACAACGGATTGCGCACGGAACCGGTGGATCGTGCCATCGTCCAGGCACATCGCCATCACGCCGACGCATTTCTTCACGCCATCCACGGTCGCCATGATCAGGTCGAGCGCGAAATATTCGATGAAGAAGTCCGCGTCGTATTTCAGGCTCTGCTGGTACAGCGCGTGGAGCATCGCGTGGCCGGTACGGTCGGCGGCGGCGCAGGTGCGCTGCACGGGCGGGCCAGCGCCCATATTCTGCATGTGGCCGCCAAACGGCCGCTGATAGATCGTGCCGTCTTCGTTACGGCTGAACGGAACGCCTGCGTGCTCCAGTTCATAGACCGCCTGCGGAGCTTCACGCGCGAGATATTCGATCGCATCCTGATCGCCCAGCCAGTCAGACCCCTTAACGGTGTCGTACATGTGCCAGGTCCAGTGATCGGGCGTGTTGTTACCAAGGCTCGCCGCGATGCCGCCTTGGGCAGCGACGGTGTGAGAGCGGGTTGGAAAGACCTTGGAGATGTTGGCGGTGCGCAGGCCCGCTTCGGCGGCGCCCATCGTTGCGCGCAGTCCGGAACCGCCTGCGCCCACCACGACCACGTCATAGGTGTGGTCGATGATCTTGTAAGCGCCCTTGAGATCGGGACCTGCCGAACCATTGGCATCATTCGCTGGTGCTGCTGTCGCCATTACGCTTGAACTCCGAAGGCCAGACGGGCCACGCTGAATACGGCGAAGGCGCCGCCGCCGATGATTGCAATGTTAAGCGCGGTCAAAGCCGCGAATTTCGATCCGCCATCGTGGACATAATCCTCGATCAGCACCTGCAGGCCCATGCGGGCGTGCCAGAACAGGCTGATGACGAGCAGGATCATCGCTGTCGCCGGGATCGGTTGCGCAATCCATGTACTGACCGATGTGTAGGAAAGGTCGCCAAGCGCGAGAAAGCTGATCAACAGCCAGCTCATCAGCAGGAGGTTGCTGATCGCCGTAAAACGCTGAACCAGCCAATGGTGCGCACCGTCATGCGAGGAGCCAAGCCCGCGCACTTTACCGATGGAGGTACCGTTACCCATGTTTCCGCAACTCCCTTAGCGCAGCAGCATGTAAGACCAGAACGCGCTGGTCAGGAGGATTGCGATGATCGGCGACGCGATCGACCACATGCGATTGGTATCAAGCTCATAGCCCGCGCCGATATCGAGCACGAAGTGCCTGAGGCCGCTCATCATATGCGTAAAGAATGCCCAGCTCAGGCCGACCAGAATGACATAACCGAACGGCGACGTGGCCGTGTTCACGAAGGCGGTGTACGCAGCCGGACCGCTCGCGAGCGCGCCCAGCCACCAGACCAGTACACCCAATCCCACCACGGCCATTCCGTCCCCGGTTGCCCGGTGGAGGATGGAGACGAACATGTGCGGTCCCCAGCGCCAGATTTGCAGGTGGGGTGATAGCGGTCTTTGGCTCATGATGATCCCGTCTGGTCGTGACTTTGGCTGACCCACTTAGCGCACAGCGCGTATGAGGCAAGCGGAGAGCGCTCGACTCCGCTTGCAAAGTTTCGGATAGAATGTTGCAGGAGTTACATTCTGCCATGAAAAATATCCTCATCACCGGATCGAGCCGCGGCATCGGCGCGGCGGCCAGCGATGCGCTGGCTTACCGCGGCGCGTCGGTCATCGGGCATCAATCGCGCGGCGGTAACGCGGATCGGATCGGTGCGGACTTCTCCGATCCCCCGTCCCCGCAGGCTTTGTGGGAGGAAGCGCTGGGCCGCAGCGGTGGCAAGATCGATGTGCTGGTCAACAATGCCGGGCTGTTCGAAGCGAACCCGCTCGATTCGTCCGACATCGCATGGCTCGATGCGTGGGAAGAGACCCTGCGCATCAACCTTACCGCCGCTGCTCAACTGAGCCGATTTGCTGTGCGCCATTGGCAGGAGCGCGGGTCTGGCGGCCGGATCGTCCATGTTGCCAGTCGTGCCGGGTATCGCGGCGATTCCCCTGCCCATTGGCACTATGCAGCGGCAAAGGGCGGGATGATTGCCATGCATAAGACCATCGCGCGCGGATATGCGAGCGAGGGGATATTGAGCTTCGCCGTCACCCCCGGCTTCACCGACACATCAATGGCGGACGACTATCTCGACAGTCGCGGCGGTGCCGGATTGCTCGCCGACATCCCGCTGGGCCGTGTGGCAGAGCCAGAGGAAATCGCGCGCGTTATCGAATTCTGCGCGCTCGACGCGCCGCCAAGCATGACCGGCGCTGTGATCGACGCCAACGGAGCCAGTTATGTTCGATAGGGTCTGGCCGATTGTCAGCGCCGCCTTGCTTGCCGGATGTGCCGGCCCAGCAGCGGTCGCGTCGGCAGATCCTGAAACCAGCAGCAAATCGAACTGGCGGCCCTATCCAGGAACGAGCAAGGACGAGGAATTCCTCAAGAACACCCCGTCGCAATATCGCCCCTTTGTCGAAGCCTGCAATCCATGGGATGATTGGGACAAGCCTGCCCCGCCCTTCAAGATATTCGGCTCGACCTATTATGTCGGCACATGCGGGATATCGGCCATTCTGCTCGTCGGAGATGATAAGCACATCCTGATTGACAGCGGAACAGAAGGCGGGGCGGAAATCGTGCTTGCCAACATCCGCACACTGGGCTTCGACCCTGCCGATATCGTCTACATCCTGCACAGCCATGAGCATTTCGATCATGTTGGTGGCTTCGCGCGGATCAAGGCGGTGACGGATGGAGACATCGTCGCGTCAGCAGATGCGGCTGAACCGATTGCGACAGGCATTGCCTCGCCCGATGATCCGCAAGCGGGCATGCACGATACCATGACGCCAGTAGCGGTGTCGCGCATTATCGAGGATGGCGGCCAAGTGACGACCAAAGCTTTCACTGTGACCGCGATCGAAACGCCCGGACACACCCTCGGCGCTCTCAGTTGGGTATGGAAAGACTGTGACGCGGAAACCGGCTGCCTTACTCTCGGCTATGCGGACAGCCTCAGCCCGATCAGCCGCGACGGCTATCGGTTCAGCGACAATCCATTATTGCTGGCCCGCCACGAGGCAGGCTTGGAGAAGTTCGGACGCACGGATTGCCATATCCTGCTCACACCGCACCCGTCATCCAGCAGGATGCTGAAGCGCATGCGGAACGACGATCTGGTTCAGTCCGGATCATGCGCATATTACGCGATGGACCGTTTTCGGGCGATGGAGAAACGGCTCGCCGAGGAAGCCGAGGGCGCGCAATGATCAGCAGTTGGAAACTTACCGCACACGCGCCCAAACGTGTCGTGCAGGACGCCCTGCTGGCCCATGACGAGATCGAGGAGTGGGATGCGCAGCTGGTAATTGCCGGGCGCGAACTCGCCGAAGATCGCCCGGAGGATTGGGTGCTGGAGGCATGGTATCCCGAAGAACCCGGCGACGATCAGGTCCAGGCTTTGCAGGGCCTGTTCGAAAAGACGCCGCCATCCTTCGAGCGCGAAGAATTACCGAGCGCCGACTGGGTCGAATTGAGCCAGCAAGGCGCGCAGCCCATCAGCGCAGGCCCATTCCATGTGCGCACCCCCGGCTTCGACCCTGCCCCTGACGCAATCAACTTCATCATCCCCGCCGCGGTCGCATTCGGCACCGGACAGCACCAGACCACCGCCGGTTGTCTCGAGATGCTCGGCCGGTTGCATAAGGCTGGCATCCGCCCGCGCAATATCGCGGACATCGGCACCGGGACCGGGTTGCTCGGTTTCGCTGCGCTCGCTTTATGGCCCCGCGCCAAGGTGACCGCTTCCGATATCGATCCCGTTTGCGCGCCCGTTGTCGAGGATAACGCCGCGCTAAACGCAGTGCCCGTCGGCGCGCGATCGGGCGCGATGACCATGGTGATTGCCGATGGGATGAACGATCCGCTGCTGCAAATGCGCGGGCCATACGACTTGCTGATCGCCAACATTCTCGCGGGGCCGCTGGTCGAATTCGCGCCGGATTTTGCCCGAGCGGTCAGCCCCGGTGGTAGCGTCGTACTCTCCGGCTTGCTTGCAGATGAGCAGGAAAACACCGTTCGCCGTGCATATCGCCGTGCAGGCTTCCGACCAACAGGGCGCATCCAGAACGATGACTGGTCAGTGCTGTGGTTCAAGCGGCGCAGCGGCTCTGCGAAAGATGCGCGCTAGAACTGTCCGCATCGCAAAGTGGCTGGCGATCTCGCTGATTTCGGCGGTGATCGCGTTCCTCCTGGTGGCCTGGGCAGGCTCGTCGATCCCGCGCAACGCCAGCTGGGAAGAGCCTGACACTTCGGCTGCCGAGACCGTCACGATCCTGGTCGGACACAATGGCATCCACACCGAAATCATCATGCCGATCGCGAACGAAACGATCGACTGGCGCGGTGTCTTTCCGCTCGGCGATATTGCCACGCCCGACCGCGCTTACTCTCACGTCGGGGTCAGCTGGGGCGAACGCAGTTTCTTTCTGGAAACGTCCACCTGGTCCGACCTCAATCTATTCACCGCTGTCAGGGCATTGGCAGGCGGCGAAGGACTGCTCCACGCCGCCTATTACGTCCGCCCCGCTCCATCGTATGACTTTCGCGAGCTACGCATCCGCCGCGACGAGTATCGCGAGCTAGCGGCGATCATATCCGCGCAATTGGCACCAGAGAATGCTCGCACCACCTATCCCGGCTATGCGAGCCACGACGTTTTCTACTCGGCACTCGGCACCTATCACCTCGGCAACACCTGCAATCAATGGACCAGCGATCAGCTGGCGCGCGCAGGGATCGGAACCGGGCTTTGGACGCCTTTGCCCGGCGGCGTGATGAAATGGGTTCCCGATTTCGAGGGGCGCTAATGCGCAGCCAAGGCGCGGCGTTTCCGTTCCAGAAACAATCGCTCGGCTCGTGACGGAGCAAGCGCGAGAGCCGCATCGAGCGCAGCGATAGCCGCCTTTCTCGCTCCGGTCTGAGCGAGTAATTCCGCATGCGCTGAGTGGAACGGGCGCGCGGAATCCAGCCGCTCCACCGGCAGCATGGCCAGCTCTTCCAGCCCCCGCTCCGGCCCATCCACCCGCGCCAGCGCGAGTGCACGGTTAAGCGCAACCATCGGGCCGGGACGCAGAGCCATCAGCGCATCGTAGAGTTTCACGATCGCACCCCAGTCGGTCTGCCCGTCAAAGGCTCGCCGCGCATGAGTCAGCTGGATCAAAGCCATAGTCTGATACGGTCCAGGCCTCTCGTGGATCGCAGCCTCGTCCAGCCACAACCTCGCCTGCTCGATCGCTGCGAAGTCCCATGTCTGTGTGTCTTGCTTTGACAGTGGCACCATCGCACCGCTGGCGTCGACCCGCGCCGCCTCGCGTGACCGCGCCAGCGTGATCAATGCGGCCAGTCCTAAAGCTTCCGGCTCACCGGAAAGCAATTCAGCGACCATTTGCGCCAGCCTTGCGACCTCACCCGAAAGCTCCGGATCAACCTCACCAGCCGCGTCCTGATAGGCGACTGTATAGGCTAGCTCCAGCGTCAACACCACCGCGCCAAGCCGCTCCCCCCACGCCTTTCGCGGAGGCAATCCAAAATCGATGCGGGCATCGCGGATCTTCGTCTTGGCACGGGTTATGCGCTGGAACATCGCCTGTTCGCTGGTGACAAATACGCGGGCAATCGCGCTCACCGGCAGCCCGCAAATCACCTTCATCGCCAGCGCCGCGCGCGCTTCCAGCGCCAACGCGGGGTGGCAGCAGATAAAGATCAATCGCAGCCGTTCATCAGGGATAGGTTCGGGTAGAGAAATGATGTCTGCCATACCGGCTGTTTCGCTGGCCAACAGCGCCACGCCATCGACAGCCCTCGCGTCCGCCTCGCGTCGCCTGATCGCATCCACCGCCTTACGTTTGGCGACGGTCAGCAGCCATGCGGGCAGATTGTCAGGTGGATCGGGCAAGTCGAGGCACGAAGCGGCAGCCTCCGCGAAAGCATCCTCCGCCGCGTCGATGTCCCGCAAATGCGCGGCCAGGGCGGCGATCACCCGTGGCCGCGCCTCTGCGATCGCCCTCGCAATCTGGCGCGCGGCTTCGCTCACCCTTCCTCTTGCCAAACCGGGCGCACTTCGATTGCACCATCGCCGAGAACCGGGATCATTCGCGCCCAATCGATCGCTTCGTCCAGGCTATCGGCATCGACAATGTAATACCCGCCCAGTTCTTCATGGCTTTCGGCGTAGGGGCCGTCATGCAAAGCGCCCTCGCCATCCTTGTACTTGATCGTCGTCGCGGTCGCCGCGCCCTGCAACCGATTGCCCGACCATTCGCGCCCGCTCGCGCTCAGCTTCTCGATCAGCTGCATATGGCCGGCGAGCGTTGCCTCCATCAATTTGGCCCCTTCATCGCCACGATAAACGCTTTCATCTTCGGTGATCAGCAGCATGTATTGCATTGTATGTCTCCGTGGTTCGCCCGCCGGGATGGCGAGGCTCCGACAGGTAGACGGATGGCGCAAGCCGGATTCGACAGAGCTCGTTGAAAAAATTCGCAATCAGTGACGCACCGTTTCGGAACCGTGATCTCGCCAACCTATTGAGTGAAAGAAACCTTATCGACCAAAGGGACGCATCTCATGACAAAGACACTCGTAATCACCGGCGCATCGTCGGGCATCGGCGCCGCCACCGCGAAAGCGGCGGCGGAGGCAGGCTGGAATGTAACGCTGTTGGCCCGCTCCGGCGACAAGCTTGAGCAGCTGTCAGGCGAGATCGGCAACAGCGCGCTCGCCATCACCTGTGACGTGACCAAGCGCGACGAGATCATCGTGGCACTGGAACAAGCCGCCGCGCATTTCGGCGGGATCGATGCCCTCTTCGCCAATGCGGGCACCGGCGCGGAAAAGGCCGGCGTCGAAAACGGCGATCCGGACGAATGGCACGATATGATCCACGTCAACATTCTGGCCGTACTCTACGCTGCGCATGCCGCGATTCCGCATCTTAAGAAAACTAAAGGTCAGTTTGTGGTCACCGGGTCCAAGGCCGGGCGCGATACCTTCAAAGGCTCAGTCTATTCGGCGACCAAGCATTTCGTCCACGGTTTCGCCGAGAACCTGGCAGAGGAAATGCGCGAATGGGGTGGCCGTGCCACGGTCATCGCGCCGGGCATGGTCGACACCGCGTTTTTCGACGAGCCAAAGCCGACCAAGATCCAGCCCAAAGACGTCGCCAATTCGGTCATGTTTGCGCTCAACCAGCCCGAAACCGCGGCGGTGCGCGAAATCTACCTGATGCCCAACGATTAGGCGGTCAGCGCGCTTTCCAGCAGGTCGAGCGCATTGCGGGTGAAGGTGCCCATATTGGCGATACGATCATCGCTTGCGGTCTCGACGATAGCAGTTTGCTCGAGACCGTCCGGCCCGGCGACCGCTGCGACGCTGCGCCCTGACGCCACGCCCATCGGGTGCTTGCTCGACCCAGCCGAGCCGCTCTCCGCGATGCCCCATTCCGCGCCGAGCCTGTCGCGGATCGCACGAGCTTGCAGCAGTGCATATTCCTCGGTCGCAGAGCGCATGCCCTTGTATGCCTCCCTTGGCAGGTCGAACAGCACGTCACGCGCCTTGAACGAATAAACGATACCGCCACCGACATAGAATTCGAGGGCACCCGGCACGGTCAAAAGGCTCGCCCCGATCAGGCCTCCGGTAGCGCCATCGGCGACGGCGACTTTCTGATCGCGATCGCGCAATGCGTTGGCGATACGTTGGGCTTGCGGGTGCACCTCGCGCAGCAACTCCATCAGGATGCCGCCGCCACGATTTCGGCCCAGCCCGCTTCGTCGATCACCTCGATGCCAAGCTCCTGCGCCTTCTTGAGCTTCGACCCTGCACCCGGCCCGGCAACCAGCAGATCGGTCTTCGCGCTGACCGACCCCGACGCCTTCGCCCCAAGCCGTTCGGCCTGTGCCTTGGCCTCATCGCGGCTCATGGTTTCCAGCTTGCCGGTGAAGACGACGGTCTTACCGGCTACCTCGGAATCCTGCGTTTCAACCTCATACCGCGGCGGAGTGACCTCGCTCAGTAAGTCCTCCCACACCGCCAGATTGTGCGGCTCGTGGAAGAAATCAGCCAGCGAATGGGCGACAGTGACCCCGAATTGATCGGTAACGCCGAAGATATCCTTCGCCGCCTGGTCCATCCGCGCCTTGAAAGGGGATGCTTTCTCGTTCTCCCCTTGCGGATTAGCGTCACGGTATTCGCGAAACGCATCAGCAGCCTCACGCAACGCGCCGATATCGCCGAGCGCCTTCATCAGGTCACGCGACGTCGTCTCACCCACATGCCGGATGCCAAGCCCAAACAGCAGCCGCGCCGCATCGGGAGAGCGCTTTTCCTCCACAGCAGCCAACAGGTTATCCACAGACTTATCCTGCCATCCTTCAAGTGCGAGAATATCCTCGCGGCGCTTCTTCAACCGGAAGATGTCAGCCGGGCTTTCGAGCCAGCCGAGTGCGAAGTATTGCGCAATCGTCTTGGAGCCGAAGCCCTCGATATCGAGCGCCTTGCGGCTGACGAAATGCTCGAGGCGCTGGGTGCGCTGCGCCGGACAGATCAGCCCGCCCGTGCAGCGAACGTCGACCTCACCTTCCTCCGCCACCGCCTCACTGTCGCATTCGGGGCAGCTTTCCGGAAAGACGAAGGCGGCGCGCTCCACATCGCGCGTCAGGTTCTCGACGACTTGCGGGATCACGTCGCCTGCTCGCTGCACCACGATCCTGTCACCCGGTCGCACGCCAAGCCGCTCGATCTCGTCGCGATTGTGCAGCGTCACATTGGTGACCGTCACACCGCCCACCAGCACCGGAGCAAGGCGTCCGACCGGCGTCAGCTTGCCCGTCCGGCCGACCTGAATGTCGATCGCCTCAAGCGTCGTTTCGGCCCGTTCCGCCGGGAATTTATGCGCGAGCGCCCAGCGCGGAGCCTTTGAGACATAGCCAAGCCTCCCCTGCCAATCGAGCCGGTCGATCTTGTAGATCACGCCGTCGATATCATAGCCGAGGTCCGGGCGCTGGCGGCCAATCTTGTCGTAATGCGCGATCATCGCATCGACGCTGTCGGTGACGGTCAGAAACGGCGAGACCGGAAAGCCCCAGGCCTCGATCTGGCGCATCATGTCATGCTGAGTGACCTTGGGAACGTCACTCGCCGCGCCCCAGCCATAGGCCCAGAACTTGAGCGGACGCGTTGCCGTGACGCTCGCATCCTTCTGCCGCAGCGATCCGGCGGCGGCGTTGCGAGGGTTCGCGAATTGTCGGACCTTGTCGGAGTCGAACTCTTCGCCCGTCTCCTCCGCAGCCCGCTTTGCTGCATCCAGAAGCGCAGCATTGAGCGCGGTAAAATCCTGTTTCGACATATAAACTTCGCCGCGCACCTCGAACACATCCGGCACATTCGGATCGTCGATATGCTGCGGAATATCGGCAATATGCGCGACGTTGGGCGTCACATCTTCGCCGACCTGCCCATCTCCCCGCGTCGCTGCGCGGATCAGCCTGCCCGCCTCATATCGCAGCGAGCAGGAGAGCCCATCGATCTTGTCCTCGGCAGTAATCGAGACCGGCTCATCTTCGCCAAGCGAAAGAAACCGCCGCATCCGCGCGACCCAATCCTCCACTTCATCCCGGTTGAAGGCGTTGTCGAGGCTCATCATGCGAACCTCGTGCGTCACCTTGCCCAGCGGAGACGCTGCGATCTCATGGCCAACCTTTCGAGACGGCGAATCCTCGCGGATCAAATGCGGAAACGCCTCCTCCAACTCGCGATTGCGGCGGACGAGCGCATCGTATTCCTGATCAGTGATCTCGGGATCATCTTCGGCGTGATAGAGCCGGTCGTGCTTCGCAATCTGGCGAGCGAGCCGCATCAGCTCGTTGGCTGCGTCTGCTTCTGAGAGGTTCGGCATGATCAAACCCCCTCCAACAGCCTATCCGCTTGCGCCCGCGCCTCCGACGTGATCTCCGCGCCCGAGAGCATCCGCGCGATCTCCTCCTGGCGCCCTGCGTCATCCAGCAACGCCACGCTGGTCTTCGTAACCGTCCCCGAAGAGGCCTTGGCAATGAGGTAATGCATTTGCCCACGCGCAGCGACTTGCGGGGAGTGTGTGACCGCCAGCAATTGCCCCTCGGCGCTAGCAAGCCGCGATAGGCGCTCGCCGATGGCCGATGCCACCGCGCCGCCGACGCCGCGATCGATCTCGTCGAAGATGATCGTCGCCGCCCCGCCCTTCTCCGCCAGTGCAACCTTGAGCGCGAGGATAAAGCGCGACAGCTCGCCGCCCGATGCGATCTTGGCGAGCGGCGCGAAGTCCGCACCGGGATTGGTGGCGATGAGAAATTCCGCGCTGTCCATGCCATGCGCGCCCCATTTTTCCTCAGGCAGTGTGCCAATCGCGGTAAGGAACCGGGCAGCGTCCAGCTTGAGCGGGGCGAGTTCACCTGCGACCGCCTTGTCCAGCTTCTTCGCCGCCTTGATGCGCTGATCATGCACTTTCTCGGCGGCCTTCACATACGCCTCGCGGCCTTCTCGCGCCGCCGCTTCGAGCGCGTCGAGCTCCGCTTCGCCGCCTTCGATCGCGTCGAGTTTCACACGCATATCGCGCATCAGATCGGGCAGTGCATCCACTTCGCAGCGATGCTTGCGGGCGATAGCGCGCAATTCGAACAAGCGCGTCTCCGCCTCATCGAGCGCCCTTGGGTCGTGTACGAGAGCCTCAGCAGCGGATTGCAGCTTTTCCTCCGCCTCGCCTGCTTCGATCACCGCACGGTCGAGCGCCGCCAGCGCCTCAGCCAGTAAGGGGTGCTCCGCCGCAATCCGATCAAGCCGCCGCGCGGCCACTCGCAGGCTGGCGAGCGGCGAATCCGACCCTTCCCATATGTGTCGCAATTCCTCCAAGTCATCAGCGAGCTTCTCGCCCTTTTGCATCTGTGCGCGCGTATCGGCGAGCCGCGCCTCCTCGCCCGCTTGCGGTTCGAGCGAGGTCAGCTCGGCAAGATGCGCGATCAGCAGATCCTGGTCGGCCTTGGCTTGCTCGACCTCATTGCGCGCTTCGGACAGGCGCGCTTCCGCCTTGGCCCAGCTCGCCCAGCGCCGCTCCAGCCCGGCCAGATCGGTACCGGCATAGCGATCGAGCAACATCCGGTGGCCGCGCGGATTTACAAGACCGCGATCATCGTGCTGGCCATGGAGTTCGACCAGTGCCGGTGCGAGTTCGCGCAGCAGCGCGACGCTGGCGGGTTGGTCGTTGATGAAGGCTTTCGACCCGCCATCCGCCTTGACCTGTCGCCGGATCAGCAGCGGTTCGCCAGGTTCCAGATCGATATCGGCATCGTCCAGAGCATCGGCGACCGCTTGGGGAAGTTGCCCGAATTCGAAGCTGGCAGTCACGCTCGCCTTTACCTCGCCCGCCCGCACCAGCGCCGTCTCCGCCCGGTCGCCAAGCACCAGCCCCAGCGCATCAAGCAGGATCGACTTGCCCGCACCCGTCTCCCCGGTCAGCACGCCTAACCCGCGCGCAAAATCGAGATCGAGCGCTTCGATTAGGACGATGTTTCGGATCGAAAGCCGGGTCAGCATTGCGCCATCGCACTAACCCAATCGCGCGGCCCCGTCACGGGAGCCTGACGCGGATGCCCACAATCAGCTTGGCGTGACGCCTGCCGCGTGATCTTCGACCAGCTCATAAGCCTTGTCGTACCACTCGCTGCCCGGATAGTTCGCACCCAGAACCGCGGCATACTTCACCGCCTCCTGAGGAATGCCGAGCGCAAGGTTGCTCTCGGTCAGACGGTACAGCGCCTCAGGCGCGTGGCTGGTCGTCTCGTACTGCTCCAGCACGTTGCGGAACCGCACAGCGGACGCAAGCCACTGGCCAGAGCGCTGATAGAACCGCCCGATCTCCATCTCCTTGCCCGCAAGGTGATCGGCCACCAGGTCCAGCTTCAACCGCGCATCGGCGGCATATTCACTCTGCGGAAAGCGCCGGTTGACCTCACGCAGCGCAGAACGCGCCTGCTCGGTGATCTTCTGATCCCGGTTCACGTCCGAAATCTGCTCGTAATAGCTCAGCGCGATCAGGTAATACGCATAGGGCGCGTCCTTGTTGCCCGGATGGATCGCCAGGAACCGCTGCGCGTTCTGTATCGACTTGTTGTAATCGCGCGCAATGTAATAACTGAACGCGCTCATCAGCTGCGCCCGCCGTGCCCATGGCGAATAAGGATGCTGCCGCTCCACCTCGTCGAACAAGGCCGCCGCCAGCAGCGTGTTGCCGCGATCGAGCCGCCGCTGCGCCTCGGCATAGAGCGATTCCACATCGCGGGCGACATAGGCCACGTCTTCATCGGCCGAGCCGCCGGAACAGGCTGCGGTGGTGAGAGTCGCGCCAACCAGAGCGGCGCGCATCAGCGAGGTGCGGAACGTATTTATCATGGCGAGCCGTATAACCAGCGCTTCACTGAACGCCAAGTGAAGTTGCGCGCCAAACCACAGCCCGATGCGCATTTCCTGCCGAACCGTTAACCGCATCTGCGAGCCATGCGTTAGCTCCGGCCTGAGAGACACGGGGCGAAGCGGCACGCAGGACCAGACGAATGCTCACCCGGATAGCCACAGACCAGCGCGGAGCCACCGCCATCGAATACGGCCTGATCGCCGCGCTGATCTCCCTCGTCGCGATCATCGCGTTCCAATCGCTCGGCCTGAGCCTCGCAGACATCTTCACCGAAGCCACCGACGCGATGGCAGGCCGGTGAAGTTGACACATTTGACACCTTGCCACCCTGCTTTGCTGACGTTTTCCTGATTGATTTCCGCGCCTTGTGCCGAAAATGCGAAGTTGACACTTGTCCAACGCAAAACGCCTTTTCTCCCTGTGATTGCAAAAGACCACGCGGAGTATGACGGGGTTCGGGCGAGTAGGAAAATGCTACGAAGCGAAGGCGCCTAGCGCCAGAGCTTGCGAAGCAAGCGACACGCTAAAAGCCGGTGTGCGTCAGCGCATCGCGAACGCCGGCCGGCGGGTCCGCGCTAGCGGAACCCGTTCGACGAGGCCACACGGCGCATGGAGCGTTTGCGCCAGCAAACGCGGAACGGCGCGCGGCGCAGGCAAGAACGTGGAGTCCTCGCAACTGTCGTGGCGTGCGAATCCGACTTGACCGCGCTCAACTCGACACACTGGAAAAACGATGCGCTTGTTCGGAGCCATGTTCTCCTAAGCAACAATACAATCTGCGCCTCGATCCCTGAAAGCCTGTTGGAGCCACTCCGGTCGAATAACCAGCTGAGGAAAGCTCTCAACGCAATCCGTTACATTGCCAAGAACACCGCCTTACGAGCCTATTCGAGTTCCAACACAGGTGGCGGGGCATCTCCGTCTGAAGCGACATAGGCAGGATTGTAATTCTCTAGCCAGGTGTATGCTTCAGTGATCCATTGAATGTGAACATCGTCAAAGGGCAGGTTGTGAGTGCCCTGTTCTTGCACGATGTATTTGAAGTCTTCGCCCTCAACCTTGCCCGACTTTTTGAGATTGGCGACGAGCGTTTCCGCCTGTTCCATGGGAATGCGAGCGTCTTTCTCAGCAGCTACAATCAGGATCGGGGACCAGGCTCCATCCGTGTTGCGAGCTGGTGATATTTTTGCCGGATCATCAGATGTAGCCTGAAACCCCCTGTTGAAACGGCCCAAGTTTTTGGCATCCCACTTATTCATCTTTGGCATGTCGTAAACGCCAGCTCCGGCGATCGCACACTTCCAAAGTTCAGGATCACGCTGGGCGCCCCGCGCTGCTGCATAGCCGCCGTAAGACCAGCCCATTATACAAGCGCGCTCAGGATCGATGATTTCCTTTTCGCCAAAAAAGGCCAGAACGTCGTTCAGATCGTCCTGCATTCGTTTTCCATAGCCGCCCGGCCGTCGACCCATGGCGACAAACTCTTTCCCGTAACCTCCAGAGCCGCGGTAATTGGGTTGAATGACGACGTAGCCCTGTTCGGCAAGCGGCTGATTCCAAATCTCACCCCCGCCATTTGTTGCGGACTCGACGCCGAATGGCCCGCCGTGTGGCATGACCACTACGGGCAGATTCTTTTGGCCGATACGATGGCGCGGATAGGTCACAATCGCTTGGATTCTGGTTCCGTCGCTTGCCGTGTACCATTCAGCCTTCACTGGGTTACGCGGAGCATCTCGAAGCTGACTATTTGCCCAGTTGAGTAGCTGAAAATCACCGGTTTTCACATTGTAAAGATAGTATCCACTGCCCGTGCTGTTCCCGCCCAGGTTGACGACGTGAATCGACATATCATCCGAAGAGTCGATCGCAACAGCGTTGCCCTCTCCAAAGCTTCGATCAAGCGTGTCTTGAAGACCTTGCATTTCAGGATCCAGCCACTTGACGCGTCTCGATCCGTCAAAGGTGCGGAATCCCAACAACTCCGATCCATTGTCCTTTGTTATCAAACCCGCCACATCAAAGCCTTCTGTTTCGAAGACTGTTTCAACGGGCTTCATTGCGGTCATGTCGAGCTTATAGACTTTATCAAACCCTTCATGGTTCGAAATCGCGTAAGCGTAGTTCGTTCCGGGAATAAACATCTGCGGAGCAGGTAGCGTCTCAGTAAAAGTCGAATCCGTTTTATTAAGTACGGTCTTCAAATAGCGGTCGCCCTCTGCCTTGAACAGCATGCGCCGCTTACCGCTGTCGCGATCGCGATTGAAACCCGCTCGAATTTCGCCTTTGCTGTCAGCGGCCCACCCGCGGATAACTGGGTTGGTTCCTTGAACTTTCTTGTAGTCACCTGTGGCCACATCAACACGCACAACCTCCGGAAAGCCGCGTCGGCCACGCGTGTCCGAAGTGTTGTCTCTTTGTAGTAGGTACTCGCCGGCTTCGTGATCGATGTACAAAACCCCTCCGCCGTCACCCCCGGCGTCTTCCCAAGCTTGCTGAACGAGTTCACCTTTATTCAGGTCAAAAGCAAGTAGTCGGCGGAAGTCGCGAACTCCGAATCCAAGATTTTCTCGCAGAATGACGGTTATTAGGATATGATCATTGCCCACCCAGCGGAAGCCGGCCATCGACTGGTCACCTTTCTCACGGGTCTCCTCTGAGGCTAGGATTGGCCGCTCTTGGTAGGTGTCAAGATCGAGCATGACTAAGACTGACCTGCCCCGGTTAGCGGCGACATAGGCGAGCTTCTTGCCGTTGGGCGAGATACGCACATTGCGCATGTTTGAGTTTTTCACGAACTCGCTAACGGGAATTCGATGTGTTTCGGTCTCTGCAACGATCGGCGCCTGTTGCTGCGCCAACACAGCCGTTGCACCCGTTCCGGCTGCCAGAGCAATCAAACCGGCCAAGACCCCCGTCTTTGTCCTCATCCAAAACCCCCGTTTCATTGTCAAAGTATGATCCAATCCCATTGCAAGTGGCACGATTTTCTGTGCTTTGTACTTTAAGCAAACCGATGGGTTGCTTGGCAACCCGTCTTAGCCGTTGGGTAGTATCGCGGCCATCTGTACATGAATGCCTAATGGCCCTTAAGACCCTAAGGGTGAGTTTCCCCTAACGCTTAGTGCTACTCCTCCCCCATCCGCAGCGCAGCAATAAACGCTTCCTGAGGAATCGAGACGTTTCCGTACTCTCTCATTTTCGCCTTTCCCTTCTTCTGCTTTTCCAGCAGCTTCTTCTTGCGCGAGATGTCGCCGCCGTAGCATTTGGCGGTTACGTCCTTGCGCATGGCGGCGATTGTTTCGCGGGCGATGATCTTGCCGCCGATGGCGGCCTGGATCGGGATCTTGAACAGGTGGCGCGGGATCAGGTCTTTTAACCGCTCGCACATGCCGCGCCCGCGTTCTTCGGCGACGCCAGAATGCACGATCAGCGACAGCGCATCGACCGGCTCGTTATTAACAAGGATGTTCATCTTCACGAGGTCGCCTTCGCGCAGGCCGATCTGTTCGTAATCGAAGCTGGCATAGCCGCGGGAGATCGACTTCAGCCGGTCGTAGAAATCGAACACCACTTCGTTGAGTGGCAATTCGTACGTCACCTGCGCGCGGCCGCCGACGTAAGTGAGGTCGGTTTGAATACCGCGCCGGTCCTGGCACAGCTTCAAAATCGCGCCGAGATATTCGTCGGGGGTGTAGATCACCGCCTTGATCCACGGTTCCTCGATCATCTGGATGCGGTTCACGTCCGGCCAGTCTGCCGGGTTGTGCAGCATGATCTCCTTCGCGTCCTCGTTCTTCGTCTTGCCGAGTTGCAGGCGATAGACGACGCTGGGCGCGGTGGTGATGAGGTCGAGATCGTATTCGCGGCTCAGGCGCTCCTGAATGATCTCGAGGTGCAACAGGCCCAGGAACCCGCAGCGGAAGCCGAAGCCCAATGCGGCTGAGCTTTCCATCTCGAACGAGAAGGACGCGTCGTTGAGGCGCAGTTTGCCGATGCTTTCGCGCAGTTTCTCGAAGTCCGCCGCGTCCACGGGGAACATGCCGCAGAACACCACCGGTTGCACTTCCTTGTACCCGGCGAGCGCTTCTGTCGCCCCGCCCTTCACCGTGGTGATGGTGTCGCCGACACGGGCCTGTTCGACTTCCTTGATCTGCGCAGTGATGAAGCCGATTTCGCCGGGGCCGAGTTCGGCAAGGTCGGTGCGTTTGGGGGTGAAGCAGCCGACACGGTCGACGAGGTGCTGCGTGCCGCCCTGCATGAATTTGATCTGCTGACCCTTGGTGAGCGCGCCCTCGATCACGCGGACTAGGATAACGACGCCGAGATACGGGTCGTACCAGCTATCGACGAGGCTGGCTTTGAGCGGCACGTCGCGTTCGCCCTTGGGCGGCGGGATCTTGGCGACGACCGCTTCGAGCACTTCCTCGATCCCGATGCCGGTTTTGGCGGACGTCATCACGGCTTCGGACGCGTCGAGGCCGATCACTTCCTCGATCTCGGCCTGCACCCGTTCGGGCTCGGCGGCGGGCAGGTCGACCTTGTTGATGACGGGGACGATTTCGTGGTCGTGCTCGATCGACTGATAGACATTGGCAAGCGTTTGCGCCTCCACGCCCTGCGCCGCGTCCACCACCAGCAGCGCGCCTTCGCACGCGGCGAGGCTGCGCGAGACTTCGTAGGCGAAATCGACGTGGCCGGGCGTGTCCATCAGGTTGAGCTGATAGGTCTCGCCATCCTTGGCGGTGTAGTTCAGCCGGACAGTCTGCGCCTTGATCGTGATGCCGCGCTCTTTCTCGATATCCATGTTATCAAGGACTTGCTCGGACATCTCACGCTCAGTGAGGCCGCCAGTATACTGGATCAGCCGGTCGGCGAGCGTCGATTTGCCATGGTCGATATGCGCAATGATGGAGAAATTGCGGATTTTGGAAAGATCAGTCATTTGGCCCGCGATTTAGCGATGCTCGCGAGCAATGTCATTCGAGAAAAACGCAACAGTCGCGTGCGCGGCGGTCAGGTTCAGGCAGCCTCGTAACTGCCGACAGGCGCATAGCCGAATTTCGGCACGCTACCCGACTGGCCCAGCAGGCCGCCCTGCATGCCCTTATAGCTGCCCTGCGACAGCGCGGCGAGTGGCGCTCCGGCAGAGGCGAGCGCGTAGGGCGACACGCGGTTGCGCGTGCACAGGCCGCCAGAACCATCATCGACCAGCGACTGCTCGAATTCGAGGCCCTGCGTATCGCCGCTTGCGCGGATGACGGTGGCGACGGCCAATTGCCCACCGCCAAGATCGACCACGAATTGCGTGCCCTTGGGCACATCGGCAAGTCCTTGGATCAACGCGCCGGTCCTCGACAGATTGCGCAGCGTCACCTCGTAGGAGTGATCGTCGTGGATCACCTGTATCTTGCGGAATACGGTGCGGCGTCGGGCGCGTTTCAGGCGGTCGCCGTCCGGCTCGATCTTCCACGCATCGCCGATCATCTCGGTCTCGACCAGTTCGCGCGCCATCGGCTCTGCAAATATCGGCCCCTGCACATACCGCACACCGCAATCGAGCAGCGATGCGTGCATCTCCATGCTCTCGATACCGTTGGCGATGGTATCCATCTCGAGCGCACCGGCCAGCGCGACGATGGCCTTTATCAGACCAAGCTCACGACGGTCATGCTGCTCCGCCTCGGCGATCAGTTTCTCGTCGATCTTGATCGCGTCGAACGGCGCTCGGCGAAGGTAAGCAAGCGAAGAATAACCGCTGCCGAACTCATCCAGCGTCAACCGCACGCCGAGCTTGAACAGGGATGCAAGGGTGCGATCGACGACATTCGTGTCACCAAAGAACACCGCCTCGCTGATCTCCAGTTCGAGCCGACCGGCCGCAAGGTCCGCCTCCTGCAAGGCACGCGCGACTTCTTCGACAAAATCGCTAGATCCAAACAGCGGGACCGGCACATTGACTGCAACTCGGACCGACTCCGGCCAGGTGGCAGCGTGGCGACACGCTTCTGCAATCGCCCAACCGCCCACGTCGATCACCTGGCTCGACCCTTCGAGGATAGAGGCGAACTCTTCCTCATCGATCTCGCCACGCTGCTCATGCATCCAGCAGATATGCGCTTCGAGCGTACTCACGCTTTGCGATCTGGCGTCGACGATCGGCTCGTATTTCATGAACAGCTGTTTATCGCGAACCGCTTCGCCAAGGTCTTCTTCAAGCCGGCGGCGGAAAATGGCTTCGTTCTCAAGCTCCCCGGAAAAGAACCGGAACTGGCCGCGCCCGCCATTCTTCGCTGCATAAAGCGCAAGGTCGGCAGACCGCACGACTTCCTCGCGCGTTACGCCATCATGCGGAGCGATGGCTATGCCGACCGAAGCGCCGATCACACAGCGCCCTTCATCGAGCGAATAGGGCTGTTTGAGCATGGCGATAATCTTCATCGCGATTTCGCCGAGCTCACCACGGTCATCGATGTCCGGCAGCAGCACCTGGAATTCATCGCCGCCGAGCCGTCCGATCTCGCAATCGCGATCGATCGAACGCTGCAACCGTTCGGAAACCTGCTTCAGCAGCTCGTCACCGGCAGCGTGGCCCAAGGTGTCGTTGACCTGTTTGAACCGGTCGAGGTCGAGCATCATGATCGCACAATTGCGCTTGGCCGCCTTGAACGCGGTCAGCGTGCTGTCGATCATCTGCGACATACGATGGCGATTGGCGAGGCCGGTCAGCGAATCGAACTTGGCAAGCCGCGCTGTCTCCGCCTCGCGGTGGTATTCGTCGGTTATATCGGCGCCGGTCCCGCGAAACCCGACGAAATTGCCATCCTGCGTCAGGGCTGGCTGGCCGGAGAGCCTCAGCACCGCGCCCTGCGGTCGCTTGGTTGCCCGTACTGCAAAGCCGGTAAAGGACTTGCGCGCGCCCAGCATCAGCGCGAGCGATTTCATCCGCCCTTCCCCTTCGAGTGGGGAAAAAACGGTAGAGAGCGGTTCGCCCAGCAGCTCGTCGAGAGGAACTTCCAGCCGCTCCGCAATGGCGGCGCTCAGATAGGTGAGTTTGCCCTGTTCATCGCAGGCCCAGAACCAGCCAAGGCCGGATTCTTCGAGCTGATCCAGCATCGCCAGCTTCTCACCATCGGACATGGCCGAGGCAGCATTGCTGCGCCGCCCGCTGAACAGCGAACTTCCGCTTTTCGATGACAAGAGACCCTTCAGGGGCACCTGCGACAATCCTCCAAAGAAACCCGTAAACCCGGGGGTCCATCACCATTTGTGGACCTCAACCAGCGGTAAACCCGCTTGGTTATTATTCTCCTAACGCCGGCCCTGGACATGGTGAGCGGCAGGCCTATTTTCCGGCAAAGGCGAGCTTTTCCGGGTGGCCGCGCAGCACAGTGTAGGTGCCATCGGCGCGGCGCTGCAACGGGTCCGAGAATTCGGCACCGACCCGGTTTTCACTCACCCATCTCACCTGCGCTTCGACGATTTGCCCACGGGCGAATTCGACTGCAATCGCGCTATCTTCGACGAGATTCCAAAGGCCCTCGATCATCAAACCGCCATCGGAGATGTTGCGCACGGTGGCGTCGTACCGACCGCCATTATAGATCACGATGACCCGGCGCAGCAGCACCTGACGAGGCACGCGGGCAGCTTTCGGCCCGCTCGCTTCAACCACGAGATCGCCAGACACCAGCTCGCTCGCATCGTCGGCGCACATCGGCTTGTGATAGATATAGCCCTGAACGTGGCTGCATCCGAGCAGACGGACCAGTTCCAGTTCATCGAGGGTTTCGACGCCTTCGGCCGTCGTATCCATATTGAGCGCTGCGGCGAGGCTGGTGATCGAGGTGATGATCGCGCCATTTCGGCTGCCGTCTTCGGTCGCCCCGCGCACGAAGCTCTGGTCGATCTTGATTTTGTCGAACGGCGCTTTCTTGAGATAGCCGAGCGAGGAATAGCCGGTGCCGAAATCGTCGAGAGCAAGGCGTACCCCCACCCGCTTTAGCGACTGGAACATCGCGTCCGTCCCGCGACCGTCGTTAAGGAAAACGCTCTCGGTAATCTCAAGCTCCAGCCGCGCGGGGTTCACCCCGCTATGCGCGAGAGCGTTGGCGACGATGGTCGGCAGTTCAGGATTGGAGAATTGCGAGGGCGAAACGTTCACCGCGCACCGAATGGTTTCCGGCCATTGAGCAAGATCGGCGCAGGCCGTGCGCAGCGCCCATTGGCCCAACTGATCGATCAGCCCTGCATCCTCGGCAATCGGCACGAACTTTTCCGGCGAGATCCAGCCGCGCTTTTCATGCTGCCAGCGCATCAGCGCCTCGAAACCGACGATCTTGTCCGTCGCTGCCAGCACGACCGGTTGGTAGAACAGTTGCAGATCGCCGCGTGCAATGGCCTCTCGCAGTTCCTGTTCCAGCTCGGCGCGCTCTTCGGCAGCCGAATGCAAGTCCTCTGCATAGAACCGGTGGCATCCGCGCCCCGCATCTTTTGCCGCGTAAAGCGCCAGATCGACATTGCGGATCAGCTCGTCGGTGGTCGATCCGTGATATGGTGCCACCGCTATGCCTAGCGATGCGCCGATGACGACGCTTTGCCCGTTTATGGAGTACGGCTGCGAGAGGGATGCAATGATGTCATCGGCGAGATGGGCGAGCCTCACCTTGTCGACATGACCCGGCACGATCACCTTGAACTCGTCCCCGCCCAGTCGCCCGCATCGACCCTTTTCCGCGACCGTGCATTCAAGCCGCTGAGCCACCTGTTTGAGCAATGCATCGCCCGCCGGATGGCCGAGCGTATCGTTGACATGCTTGAACCGGTCGAGATCGAGCAGCAGCACCGAACACTGGCGATCGCGCTCTCTTGGCGCGGCGAGGATTTGCTCCAGCGCCTCGTTCATCTGCACCCTGTTGGCGAGGCCTGTGAGGGAATCGTAATGGGCGAGGCGTGAGACCTGCTGTTCGCTGCGACGCTTTTCGGTGAGGTCGGAGCCATGGCCGCGAAAGCCGCAGAAGTTCTTGAAGGAATCGTAGACCGGCCGCCCGGTGAGTGACCACCAGCGCTCCTCCACCGATCCAGCCGCGCGCAATTCCAGCTCATGAAATGCCGACCGCGCCGAAAGGTGGAAGGCGAGCGTGCGCTCCGCCTCGCCCGCGCCCCGATTGGCATCGGCGATCTCAGTGAGAGGCTTGCCGAGCAATTCGGCGACCGATCTGCCGATCGCATCCGCAACCGATGGCGATATATAGCTGATCAACCCGCGACGGTCGGCCTCCCAGAACCAGCCCTGACCGGTCTCCTCAAAGCTCCTCAGGATATCCTCGGCGCGGGCAGCGACCCGGTCGCGTGCTTCGTTGTCAAGCCTGCGCTTCTCCGCCGCTTTCCATTCCAGCCGCGCGATCAGCATAAGGGTCAGCGCTGCGCCGATGATGGCCGAGACGGTTAACGGACCGGGCGTCACCAGCGCAAAGGCGGCCCATACCGATATCTTCGCGGTGAACAGCGAGACGACGCGCTTGCCGAACAAAGCGGCGGACGCGGCGTTAATGCAGATCAGCGTGGCGACTGCCCACTGCCATGCAAGCCCGGCGATCACCCAACCGGCAAACGCGTATCCAGCGCAGGCCATCGGCACCATGATGCCGACAACCCCCAGCCCCTTACGCAAGATGTCGGGAATACCGGCATGGCGCTCAATATCGGAAAGCCTCGTTCCGACGGCAAAAATGCCTACCGATACGAAGGCAGCGACAATCGGCAGGCCGAACGGCACCGTCTGCGAGACACCGGCAGCAATCACATATGCAAGCAAAAGAAAGAGCGCCATCGTGCGTGGCTTTTGCGGAAGGTAGAACGACTGCTCGGGCCGAGCCTCGCCGGTGTCCGGCAATTTTGGCGTAACCGGCGACATGGTGAGGCGTTCTTGCGCGGTTCGACGACCAGTTCGGCGGTTGTCTGCAGCAGCTGTGTCGGATGCTTCTTTTGGGCGAGCGTTATCGAGTTCCGGTTCGTCTCCGGACTTCGATTTGACCAATTGCCTGACAGCTCGACCGCTCATCCATAGGCTATGGAGCGCGCGCGCCTGCAAAACGGTTAATCGCGAGCCTCAATAAACCGTAAATGTGCAGGCTCACTTGCAAGCTCAATGTGCGTCGCTGGAACGCGCTTGCATCGGGTATTGCTGGCCGCGTCGGCATGTGGAACAAGCAACAGCATTGGCGCGTAGAACGCTTAACGAGGCCAAAGGCCCGAAACGGGTAAGGGCCAAAAGGATAAGGGGATCTCATGTCAGATGGCACAGTAAAGCTCGAAAACGAAGCGGCTCAGTCGACCAACGCACTCGGCCCGCTGATCGGCGTGGCGCGCGAGGATTTTGTCAGCGCGGTCGCGCTGCTCTTGCGCGAAACGGCGACCGATCCTTCGCGTGCTTTCCGTCATGCACGGTCTTTCAGCGAGGACATGGTCAAGATCATGACCGGCAAGAGCGAGCTTGCTCCCGACCCCAAGGACAAGCGTTTCCACGACCCCGCATGGCAGTTCAACCCGTTCTTCCGCGCCGGTGCGCAGTATTATCTGGCGGTGCAAAAGGGCATGCGCGGGTGGCTGGAGGAGCTCGAACTCGACGAGCTGGAGCGCAACCGTGCCAATTTCATCGCCAACATCATCCTCGATGGCCTCTCCCCGACCAATACCTTGGCCGGCAATCCGATCGCGCAGAAGCAGCTCATCAATTCAGGCGGTCTGTCGCTGATCAAGGGGCTGCAAAACGCCTATAACGATCTCGTCCATAACAAGGGCATGGTCAGTCAGGTCGATAAACGGCCATTCAAGCTCGGCGAAAACATCGCAACATCAAAAGGTTCGGTGGTCCACCGTACCGAGATGTTCGAACTGGTTCAGTACGCTGCGACCACCGATGAAGTGTACGAAATCCCGCAGCTGACCATCCCGCCGCAGATCAACAAGATGTATATCAACGACCTCTCGCCAGAGAAGTCGATCATCAAATGGCAGGTCGATAATGGCCTCCAGACATTCGTGATTTCATGGCGCAATCCGTCCAAGGATCAGGGCCATTGGGACATGGCCGACTACATCGCCTCTTGCGAAGAAGCGCTGGAGGTCGTGTCGGAAATTTCGGGGTCCAAAAAGGTTAACGTTTCAGCGGGTTGTTCGGGCGGTCAGACCGCTTCGGTCCTCGCATCGAAACTGGCCGCGACCAAGAACGACATCCTCGGCACGCTGACCCTGATGGTCTGCGTGCTGCATCCCAAGCAGACTGATATCGAGGCCGGTTCGCTCGTTTCGGAAAGCGGTATGCAACTCGCACGCCAGCGTGCGGCAAAGGCCGGGATTATCAAGGCCGACGATCTTGCGCGCGGATTTGCCTGGCTGCGCCCCAACGACCTGATCTGGAACTACGTCATCAACAATTACCTGCTCGGCATGGACCCGCCAGCGTTTGACGTGCTGTTCTGGAACGCTGATGCGACCAACCTTTCGGCCAGCCTGATGGGTGATTTCCTCACGCTGTACGAAACGCTCGCATTCACCAAGCCGGGCGAGGTGGAGATGGCTGATCACAAGGTCGATCTGAGCAAGGTCACCTCGGACCTGTTCATCCTCGGTGGTGTGACCGACCATATCACGCCGTGGAAAGCGACTTATCGCTCTACCCAGCTGTTCGGCTCCAAGGACGTGACTTACGTGCTCAGCCAGTCGGGCCACATGCAGGCTATCCTGAACCCTCCGGGCAATCCTAAAGCGAAATATTTCGTCCAGAAGAAGAAGGGCAAGCTGCCCGCGACTGCCGATGAATGGCTGCAAGGCACCGAAGAGGTGAAAGGCAGCTGGTGGCCGTACTGGATGGAGTGGATTCAGAAGCGCTCTGGCGGCAAGCAGCCAGCGCCGGATACATTGGGAAGCGACAAGCATTCCCCGACAGACCCGGCGCCCGGACTCTACGTGGTGGAAGAAGTCTGATATTGGGCCGTTCGTAACGCGAAGGGGGTTTCGCGCGAACAGGTAAACAGAGCGCCGCGCTAAACATATCGGCGAGCGCCTGTGTTAGGTGCGCATGCGCACTCAGAAAGGACGGAAAATTCGTGTCTGATGCAATGAAAGATGCGGTCGTGACCATGGAACAGGTGGGCGGTCGGACGCTACGGGTTGCGACATGGCGGCTCGACAAGCCATCCGATCATCTGCCGATTTTGTTTTTCAACGGGATCGGTGCGAATATCGAGGCTGTGTCGCCACTGGCGGACGAATTGTCCGATCGCGGATTTATCATGTTCGACATGCCGGGCGTGGGCGAATCGCCCGACCCGGTGGTCCCCTACACCCCCTTCACGATGAGCTGGACCGCAGCAGAGCTGCTCGGTCGCTACGGTATCGATAAAGTCGATGTGATGGGTGTGAGCTGGGGCGGCGCGATGGCGCAGCACTTTGCGCTTCAACATCCGGGCCGCACCCGCCGGCTCGCGCTGTTCGCGACCACGGCTGGCATGCTGATGGTGCCGGGCAATCCCGCATCCTTCACCAAGATGGCCAATCCGCGCCGCTATATCGATCCCGACTTCATGAACGAACATTTTGCGACGCTTTACGGCGGTCTGGATGCAGACGGCGCATCGCACCAGAAGGCCAGCCATATCGGGCGGCTCAAGCCGCCTTCCCCGCGCGGCTATATGTACCAGTTGCTGTGCATGATGGGCTGGACCAGCCTGCCTGCGCTGCCCTTCATGAAGAAGGAGACGCTGATCATGATGGGCGATGACGACCAGATCGTCCTGCCAATCAACGGGCGCATCCTCGCCTCGGCAATCCCCAATTCGCGACTGGAAGTGATCGAAGGCGGCGGGCATCTGTTCCTGCTGACGCATGCCGACGAAAGCATCGCGCTGCTCAAAGAGTTTCTCGATGAACCCGAGACTGCGAAGGAAGCTGACCGCGTAAAGGCGATGGCCGCCTGATCATCGCGGTCCGAAGCGCGCCGGTAAGCGCTGGACAGGCATATTGCGATAGGACATTCTCTCTCCTCATACAGGAGAGAGAACCATGCCAGCATTCGACATCATCATTCGCGGCGGCACGATCGTCGATGGCACCGGCGCAGATAGCTTCACCGGCGATGTCGCGATCAAGGATGGGCTGATCGTTCAGGTGGGCGATGTCGCCGGGGACGCGTCAGAGGAAATCGACGCGAGCGGCAAGATCGTCGCGCCCGGCTTTGTCGACATCCACACGCATTACGATGGCCAGGCGACATGGGATCAGGAGATGGCCCCATCGAGCTGGCACGGCGTCACCACAGTCGTCATGGGCAATTGCGGGGTCGGCTTTGCGCCCGCCAAGCCCGACCGCCACGAATGGCTCATCAGCCTGATGGAAGGCGTGGAGGACATTCCCGGCACGGCGCTCGCCGAGGGAATCACATGGGATTGGGAGACCTTTCCCGAATATCTCGACGCGCTCGAAAAACTGCCGCGCACCATCGATATCGGCACCCATGTTCCGCACGGCGCGGTGCGCGCCTATGTGCTGGGCGACCGCGAGCAGCCCGGCGCGGTGCCGACAGAGGACGACATCGCCGCAATGAGCCGGATCGTCGAGGAAGGCATCCGCGCTGGTGCGCTCGGCTTCTCGACCTCGCGCACGGTGCTGCACAAATCGGTCGATGGCGAGCTGGTCCCCGGCACCACTGCCACTCCCGAAGAACTGGTCGCGATCGGCAAAGCCATGGGCCGCGGTAAGGATGCAGGCGGCCACGCAGTATTCGAAATGGCCAGCGACCTTCAGCGCGAATGGAACGAGTTCGAATGGATGGGAAAGCTCAGCCGCGAGGCGGGCATCCCCGTGACCTTCGCCGCGCTGCAATCGATCCAGAAGGAGCTGAACCTCGACGAGCAGATCGCGATGATGCGCGCCGAGAATGACAATGGTGCCAATATTGTCGCTCAGATCGCCTTGCGCGGGAACGGCATTATCATGGCGTGGCAGGGGACCGTGAACCCCTTCGCGTTCCGCCCAAGCTGGCAGGCAATCAAGGAGCTTCCCTGGCCGGAGCAAAAAGCAAAGCTGCTCGATCCGGCATTCAAGGCGCAATTGCTCGGCGAATCCAACGATTATTCCGAAGCGCCGATGGACATTATCGGGGTGGTGATGGTCATCACGCAAGGGTGGGCGTTGCAGTATGAGATGGACCCCGATTTCGACTACGAACCGGATGCCTCTGCCAGCGTCAATGCCCGTGCGCAGGCCGCCGGTGTCGACCCGCAGGAATACGCTTACGACATGCTGTGTCGCGATGATGCGACGGGTTTCATCTACCTGCCGATCCTGAACTATGCGGACGGCAATCTCGATTTTCTCCATCCGCTCCAGCACTCCGATGACACCGTCAATTCCCTGTCCGATGGCGGTGCGCATTGCGGCACGATCTGCGATGCCGCCTCGCCCACATTCATGCTCGAACACTGGGTGCGCGACCGGAAACGCGGTGCCACGATCACTCTCGAAAACGCGATCAAGCGCCAGTGCCATGACACCGCGATGCTCTATGGTCTGGAAGATCGCGGGGTGATTGCGCCGGGATACCTCGCCGATATCAACGTGATCGACATGGAGCGGTTGAAGCTGGGTCGCCCATGGCTCGCGTTCGACTTGCCCGCCGGTGGAAAGCGTCTGCTGCAAAAGGCGGATGGCTATGCGTTGACGATCAAGAGCGGGCAGGTGACGTTCCGCGATGGCAAATGGACTGGAGAAACACCGGGCGGCCTGATCCGTGGTCCGCAGCGTGCCGAATTGGCGGAAGCTGCTGAATGACCGCATTCGAACCGAAGCCGGGCGACTGGGCTGTCATCACCGGCGCAGGGCGCGGGATTGGGCGCTGGCTCGCACAGCACTTCGCCGCCAAGGGCATGCGAATTTGCGCGCTCGATATCGATGCTTATGAAGCCGAGGAAACCGCACGGCTTTGCGGCGAGGAATCTCGCGCTCATGGCTGCGACGTGTCCGATGCCAAGGAAACGCAGCGCGTTGCCGAGAAGCTGATCGCGCAGGGCGTCGAACCCTCGCTGCTCTGGATCAACGCCGGGGTCGGCAGCGCGGATACGGTCAGCGGGGCAAAGGCGCGAACGCTCGATTGGCTGATGGGCGTAAACGTCATGGGGCCGGTCCACACCGCGCAGGCATGGCTGCCCGTGCTCAAGAACCGCGAGGGATCGCGCCATGTGGGGATCACCGCCAGCTCCGCTTCGGTGGTTCCGGTGAGCGGCCCTTTTACGCTCTATGCCACGACCAAGCAGATGACCGCAGCGATCGGCGAGGCTTTGACAGCTGAACTGGCCGAAGAGGCGATCGGCGTGACGATCCTGTGCCCCGGCATTCTCAACACCCAGATCTGGAATGCGGCGCAGGCCCGGCCCGACCGCTTTGGCGGCGCGCGGCAGGCACCCGACGAGATCGGCGATCATTGGCGCGCACAGCCAGGCCCGGAAGTGCTGGCAGAGGGTCTCGATGCAACGCTCGCGAAAGGCGGTGGCTGGTGCATCGTCCCGACAGAGGCCGGTACATCCGAATTGATGGAAGCACGCCACCGCGCACAGCGTGACGGGTTCTACGATTACGCCGCCACGCCTGACTAATTCGCCTTACGGCTCGACCACGATCCCCTTGGCCGGATCGACATGCCCGCCGATCATTTCGAGATAGACTTCGCGCGCGCCTTCGAGCCCATCGACCTTGACGATTTCGACCGTGCCTTCGACGCTTTTCAGAAATTCGTGCCACGACGCCGCGACCAGCTTGCCGCCTTCGGCAGGGCCGTGCTCCTTGAAGAAAGCCACCGCATGATCGGGCGCAAAAAACAGCGTCGGCTTGGGTCCGGGTAGATCGTCCGATCCGCCGAACGTACTGCGCGCTTCGATATGGGTCGCACCGACGAGGCATGAATAGCCCAAACTGTCGCCCAGATGCTTGTGCAGGTCGCCCAGCACTTTCGCGTTGCCGGCGAAATCGACGCTCACGCATGGCTCCGGCGTCAGCGTTTCAATCTCGTCATAGGCGAGGACTTGATCGTAAAGCCCTGTTCCCTTGACGAATTCGACATTGCCCGGCGATGTGAGTCCGATCCGCTTTACGCCCGGTGAGTTTTGCCTTGCGACACTGGCAAGGCCCATTGCCGTTTTTGAAGACGCGCTTGTCAGGATGACGCTGCCTGCACCGTACCAATCATTGTTGCGCAGGAAATACTCGATCAGAAACCCGGTTTTGAACAGCGGCCCGAAGATCATCCGCTCCGCCTCGCGCGCGGAATCGTGTTCGGGATCGGCGGCGAGGCGCGAATATTGGTTGTAGATCGGGCTCATCGGCTGGCGATAATCGGTCGCATCCATGAAGCTGCCAGCCGAGACATTGCCCGGACGCGCATCCAGATGGGTGGCCATAGGCAGATAGCCATAGACCCGCTCGCCCACTGCGATGTCGGCATGGTTGCTGGCGATCACCTTGGCATGCCCCCACATCGGGACGATCCCGAAGCCGTCTGGGGCGGGAAAGAAGTTCCAGTATCCAAACCCGTCGCCCACCACCGCATAGGTGATGTTGTTCGCGGTGACAGAGAAGCTTTCGATCTCAAGCCGGACCGCACCCTCGGCCAGATCCATCAGCTCGACATGGACGATATCGGCGGTGTTGAGTGCGTCTTTGCGAACGTGGACTTGCTGGATGGTCATCGATCTCTCTCCTATTTGACCAACAGCCCTAGTCGATCACGGCTCGCTTTCCCACCGTGTTGCAGCGATCGAGGGGCGCTTTTCACATTCGCCCAGCCATGCGGAAATCCGGTCGCATTGCCCGATCCCGACCTCGCCTTGGGGCGTGAGCTGGACACTGCGGATAACCGGATAGAGAAACACGTCGGCGAACGTGAAGCCATGCGCCGTCCATGCGCCATCCTGCGAAAGCTCGGCCTCGACAAAGCCCAAGGCCCGGCTGACCTGCGGCAGAGCGCGCTCGACCTTCTCCTGATCCAGCGGAAAGCCCGCGACGCGGTGCATGATCCACGGCATCACCAGACCGTGCTCGAAAATCGGGAACAGGTAATTGTTAGCGATCGCGAGCCATTTATCCATCACTGCCCGCGCGGCAGGTTCGGACGATTGGAGCGCGCCTGAATTGTGCATATTGTCGAGATACTGCGCGATGGCGACGCTCTCGATCAGCTCAAGCCCGTCGACCTCGACAACCGGGACTTTGCCGAACGGATGGCGGTTCTGCGGGGATTGTGCCGCAGTCGCGATGGTTTCGTGAGTGAGCCCGGCTTCCTCGCAGGTGATCTGCACGATGCGGGTATACGTCGAAATGACCGTTCCGAAGATGCGGACCTGCGCGGTCATTCTGCGGGCTGCGAGACTTTGTAATGCACCGCGTGGGTGTCCCAGTCGCACAGCAGCTCAAGCGCAGCGGCAGGCAGGTTCGCGCGCGTGCGCTCCTCGCCTACGAAATCTTCGATCGCATGCTCATCGGTAAATCGCAGGATTGTGGTGAAGATCGTCCCGCCATCGGCAGCATCACGCTCCCACAGCTCATATCCGAGATATCCGGCAATTCCGCGCGCCGCGATCCCCGGCATAATCGTACCGATAAGCAGGGCTCGATAGGCATCCGCCTGCGCCGCCTTGGTGCGACCGTTCCAGACCCGCGCGATCACGCGCGTCAGACGCGCATCGGCATCAGCACATACAGCGCCGGGCTCTTGTCATCCTGCCGGATCAACGTCGGCGCACCCGCATCGGCGAGGTGCAATTCGACCGTGTCGCTATCGATCTGATCGAGGATGTCTTTGAGATAATTGGCGTTAAAGCCGATCTCGAACCCGTCCGAGCTGTACTCGGCGGCCAGTTCCTCGGTCGCGGTGCCGTTGTCGGGTGAGGTGACCGAGAGCGTGACCTTGTCGGTATCCAGCCCCATCTTCACCGCGCGGGTCTTCTCGGTCGCGATGGTCGCGACACGGTCGACGCCCTGGAAGAAGGTCTTCGGATCGACCTTGAGCAGCTTGTCATTCCCGGTCGGGATCACGCGGCTGTAATCGGGGAAGGTTCCGTCGATCAGTTTGCTGGTCAGCACCACGCCGCCCTCTCCGCCCAGCGTGAAGCGGATCTTGCTGGCCGAAAGGTCGATCTGCACGTTTCCGTCCATCGCTTCTTCGAGCAGTTTGCGCAGTTCTGCGACCGCTTTGCGCGGAACGATGACGTCGGGCATACCATTGGCGCCGTCAGGCCGCGCCAGAGTGAAGCGCGCAAGACGGTGTCCGTCAGTTGCCGCTGCCTTCAGCACGGGCGTGTCGTCGTCGGTCACGTGCAAAAAGATGCCATTGAGATAATAGCGCGTTTCCTCGGTCGAAATCGCGAACCGGGTGCGATCGATCAGCTCGGCCAGCGTCCGCGCGGGCATTTCGAACGAGGTCGGAAGGTCGCCTTCGACAATCACAGGGAAATCATCGCGCGGCAGGGTCGGCAGCTTGAACCGGCTGCGGCCCGCTTTGATCTCCATCCGATTGTCGGCGGTCTCAAGGCTCACCTGACTACCATCGGGCAGCTTGCGCGCAATATCGAACAGCAAGTGTGCGGAAACGGTGATCGCACCGGCGCTCTCGACCGAGGCGGCAGACATGGTTTCCACCACCTGCAAATCGAGGTCGGTCGCCATCACCTTCACACTGCCGCCATCGCTGGCATCGATCAGCACGTTCGACAGGATCGGAATGGTGTTGCGGCGCTCGACCACAGACTGAACATGGGAGAGACAACGCAGGAGCGTCGCGCGTTCGATCGTAGCCTTCATTGCTTAGCCTATCACTTCTCAAGCTGTGGCGAGCAAGGGCCGGAATCGCCCCACTAGCGCCGGAATTTGTGTCAAAACCTTAGCGTTGTGAATCATACGGGCAAGCGCGTGAGAGCGCGAGTGGGGATTCCACTGGGGATAAGGGCGCGATGCGCTGCTTAATCGCCCTTGGTGTTATCCCAGCATCGCCATGCCGCCATTCACGTGCAGCGTTTCGCCCGTGATGTAGCCTGCCTCGCGGCTCGCGAGGAACGCCGCAGCAGCACCGATATCCGCGCCTTCGCCCATCTTGCCCATCGGAATGCGGGCGTTGATCGTGTCCTGCTGCCTTTCATCGAGTGCCGAAGTCATCGCGGTGCGGATGAAACCGGGGGCGAGACAGTTGGCAGTAATGCCGCGACTGGCGACTTCCTGCGCGAAGCTCTTGGTCATGCCGGTCAGCCCGGCCTTGGCCGCGGCATAGTTCATCTGGCCAGGGTTGCCCGTCGCGCCGACGACGCTGGTGATGTTGATGATCCGGCCAAAGCGCGCCTTCATCATCGGACGGCAGGATGCGCGCATCAGACGGAAGGCCGCTTCGAGATTGATCGCAATTACCTGATCCCACTCATCATCCTTCATGCGCATCGCAAGGTTGTCGCGCGTGATGCCGGCATTGTTGACGATGATATCAACGCTGCCCAGCGTATCGAGCGTTGCGGGGATCAGTTCTTCAACCTGTTTGGTGTCGGACAGATCGCAGGTTATCTCGACATGCTCACCGCCATGCTCTTCGTGCAATTGCTCGCGAAAGGCGCGCAGCTTCGCACCGTTGGAGCCGGACAATGCAACCCGCGCACCCTGCCTGGCCAGCGCGATGGCAATAGCCGACCCGATCCCCCCGCTCGCGCCGGTGACCAGCGCATTCATTCCCTCAAGTGAAAACATTCATTCGTCTCCCATTTGTTGTTTCACGCGGAGACGCGAAGACGCGGAGGGCGCTTTCGGCTGCCGGTGTTCATTGACCACTCGCCGGATGCCCTCTTTCATTGTAGCACCAGCAAAATTCAGGAGGAGGCCTACGGGGTGGTTCATCAAACGCAGATAGGTCAGCAACTGCTTGAGATGCGCATTGTTGAGCCGTTCGACGGACTTGATTTCAAGGACGAGCGTATTCTCGACCAGCAGATCAATCCTGAATGCGTGTTGGTGAATGCGTCCACGATATTCGATGTCGATCGGCACTTGCCGGTCGACCGTCAATCCGCGCGCTTCCAATTCACCCATGAGCACAATCTCATAGACGCTTTCCAACAGTCCGGGGCCAAGCTCTTTATGGATACCAATACATGCATCAACGACTTCGGCGGAGACCGCATCGACATCGATTGCACTCTCTCCGCGTCTCTGCGTCTCTGCGTGAATCTCAAATCTCCTTCGCGAACGCTTCGAGCTCTACCATGCTGATGAGGCTGGCGGTTTCTGCCTCGCCCGCGATCTTGCGGATCATCGGGGTGAGGACTTTCCCGCCCAATTCCACGAACTGAGCCATGCCGTCTGCGTGCATATTCGCGACACTTTCGCGCCAGCGCACGCGGCCGGTGACCTGCTGGACCAGCAATTGCTGCTCTTCGGTGGGGTCGCTGACCTTGGCGGCAGTGACGTTGGCATAGAGCGGCAGTGCGAGCGCTGCGGGCGGGGTTTCCGCCAGCGCTCCGGCCATCCGATCCGCTGCGGGCTGCATCAGCGAGCAATGAAACGGAGCGGAGACCGGCAGAAGGATGCCGCGCTTGATCCCGTGCTCTTTCACCAGAGCCACCGCGCGCTCGATCGCGCCCTTGTGACCTGAGATGACGACCTGTCCGGGATCATTGTCGTTGGCAACTTCGCACACTTCGCCTTCGGCAGCAGCTTCGGCCAATACGGTCGCCTTCTCTATATCCGCGCCGAGCAAGGCGGCCATCGCACCCTCGCCCACTGGGACCGCAGCCTGCATCGCTTGCCCGCGCAATTTCAGAAGCCGCGCGGTATCGGCGAGACTGAATGCCCCGACGGCGCAGAGGGCGGTATACTCACCCAGAGAATGTCCAGCGACGCAATCTCCGGCATCTGCCAGCTTCACCCCGAACTCGCTCTCGAGAACCCGCAACGTCGCAATCGCATTCGCCATGATCGCGGGCTGCGCGTTCTCGGTCAGGGTCAGTTGGTCTTCCGGCCCTTCGCGCATGATCGCCGAGAGTTTCTGCCCCAACGCGTCGTCCACCTCTTGGAAGACCTCACGGGCGGCCTGGCTCGCTTCGGCGAGTTCGACACCCATTCCGACCTTCTGACTGCCCTGCCCGGGGAATACAAATGCACGCATAATTTCTCTCTTGGTGTGCCAGGGCCACCCGCTCCCTCCACCCTTCCACCCGGATGGTATCCCGGTAGGCTCCGGGCGGAAGGGTGGAGGGAGCGGGTGGCCCGGAATTTCAAACTGGAATGCGCCTAGGCAGCGGCGGGAGGGCTGGCAAGGCCGAAGGGAACGACGCTGTTGTCAGCCGTATGCCCGATCTGCGCGCGCCCCAGATACGGCACGCCTGCCCGGTCGCACCAATAGCGCATGATCTCTTCTTCACTCTGCCCGAACTCGACATAGTTTTCCGGAACATCGGTCACAGCGCCCAGCCGCAGCCCCGCGATACGCGGCAGGGTGCCCGCCAGATGGAACATCAATCGGTCGATCGAATAGAGGTGCTCGCTAACCTCTTCGACCATCACCACGTGGCCCGACAGATCCGGCATCAGCGGCGTGTTCGATACCATCGCCAGCGTAATGAGGTTGAACGCCACCGCGGGCGTCGTTCCATCGAGGCTCGGCTCGACCCCGCTGACATCGCCGCCGAACCAGCGCAGCACTCGCCGCACCGCCTCGCGCCCACCTTCCGACCGCGCGCTGACCGGCATCGAACCATGGACTGATTGGCCTATCCCTGCGCGATACAGCGCCGCCAGCAGATAGCCGCAATCCGAAAATCCGACATAGGTTTTGGCCCGAGCCGCCTGATTCATCTGCGCCACGGCAGCCTCAGCAATGCGATTCGATCCATAGCCGCCCTTGGCGAACCAGACGGCATCGAACGCCGGATCGTTGGCGCAATCGAGCAATCCCTCTAGCCGCCTCAGGTCGTCACCTGCAAAATGCCCGGCCCGCTCGAAACACTGATCGTGAAACGTCACCGAATGCGCCGGAAACTCCGCCGCAACCAGTTCTTCGAGCGCCGCCGCATGCTCGCGCGTTATCGGGGTCGCCGGGGCACAAATCGCAATATTTGTCATGACGGTAAGCCTATGTCGCTTGTCAGCTTGCACGCAAGCCAATAACCATGTTTGTCATGGCGGATGGGATCGATGGGCCGGACCTTGCGGGTCGGCCATTCTTTTTTTGCGGGATCGGTGGATCGGGCATGCTCCCGCTCGCACAAATTGTGCATGGCATAGGTCATGAGGTCGCAGGCTCGGATCGCAGCCGCGATCAGGGGCGCACTCCGGCGAAATTCGATTGGCTCGATGACAACGGCTTCACCCTGTTCCCTCAGGATGGCAGCGGCATAAGCTCGGACGATCAGATCCTCGTCGCCTCCGCCGCGATCGAAGACACCGTGCCCGAAATTGCGAAGGCAAAGGAGCTGGGCCTCGAGCGGATGAGCCGCGCCGAGCTCAATTCTGCCCTGTTCAACGCTGCTTGCTATTCCATCGCTGTCGGCGGCACCTCGGGCAAATCGACCGTCACCGGGATGATCGCGTGGATCCTGGCCGAGGGCAGATACGACCCCACCGTGATGAACGGTGCGGTCATGAAGAACTTCATCAGCGAGGAAAATCCCTTCGCCAGCGCACGTGTCGGGCGTCCGGAGATTTTCGTCAGCGAAGTCGATGAAAGCGATGGCACGATCGCGCTTTACCGCCCGACCATCGGCGTGCTGCTCAACGTCAGCCTCGATCACAAAAGCATGGAAGAATTGCGGGTGTTGTTCGGCAATTATGTCGCCACATCCGGCTGTGCGGTTGTCAATTACGACAACGAAGAAGCTCGGTTCCTGGCCAAGCATGCCATGCAAAAGGTGAGCTACGGGATCAAGAGCGCGGATGCCGACATCACGGTCGAGCCTGACTCGATAGACCAGAGCGCGTTCGGCATTCGCGCTGCTGTCTTGGATAATCGCACACGCGAGGTCTTTCCCCTGATCCTGCCGATGCCTGGCATGCACAACCTGTCCAACGCGCTTGCCGCGATCGCAGCGGTTACTGCGGCCGGCATCGACGTGCGCAAGGCGGCCTATGCGCTGCGCTCCTTTGCCGGTCTGGCGCGCCGGTTCGATGTGATCGGCTCCACCAGCGGCGGGGTCACAGTGATCGACGATTTCGGGCACAATCCGGAGAAATGCGCGGCAACCCTGCGCACATTGAAGGCGACACCGGGCCGCGTCATCGCGTTCTTCCAGCCGCACGGATATGGCCCGCTGCGGCAGATGGGCGACGAACTGGCCGAGACATTCGCCCGCGAGCTCGATCCCGCCGACCAGGTCATCATGTGCGACCCGGTCTATTTTGGCGGCACAGTCGACCGCAGCGAAGGCAGCGAAAGGATCGTCGACCTGATTAATATCGGGGCTGCGGATGACGGCCCGCACGCGATCCACATTCCCGAACGCGATCAATGCGGCGAACGGATCGTCGATATCGCGCAGGAAGGAGACCGGATCGTCGTCATGGGCGCGCGCGACGACACGCTGACAAGTTTTGCCAAGAGCATCTTCGAGCGGCTCGAATGAGCCTTTACGCAAAAGCGCGATCGCATGCGTGGCGAATGCTGCTGGCGCTGATCCTGGCGATTGCATTCGTCTTGGTCGTCGATCGTTTCTATGGCCACTCGACAATAGCCTTTGCGCTGGCGATTGTCGGATTGGTGGCCGCGAATACACGCATGCTGAGCTACAATTGCCCAACCTGCGGAAAGAACCTGTTCTTTCGCGGTGTCCTGGTGGTCCCATGGCCGAACCGGGTGTGCGGCAAGTGCGGGACCGAGCTGGATCAACCTTCCCAAAATCGCTGATGGCCAAAATTGCTGATGGTGCGTGAACGGTGTCACGGCTAATTTCGCACCATGCATTCCCGTGATTTCTCGCTCGACACCCTGCTCAAGGCCTGCGCCACGCAGCATGCTCAGCGCGAAGCGACCGTCGATGGCACCCAGCGACTGACTTATGCCGAACTCGACCAGCGCGTCGAGCGGCTGTCGCATTGGCTTCTCGGCAAAGGGATTGCCCCCGGCGACCGGGTCGCGATCCTGCTGACCGATGGCGCGCCGTACCTCACTCTCCTGCTCGCTTGCGGGCGGATCGGGGCGATTGCCGTGCTGCTCAACTGGCGGCTTGCCCCTGCCGAGATCGCATGGATTGTAGGCAATTCAGGTCCGGCGATGACCTTCGCCAACCCGCGTTTCGAAGCGCTTTTGAGCGAGGCTGATGCGGGCGACATCATAATGGTGGACGAAGCGCACGATCCGGATGGTGCGTTCGAAACTATAGTTGCGCACAACCAACCGCCCTGCACCCTTCCCGATCTCGCAGCTGATCGCCCGCTCTACATGATGTATACCAGCGGCACGACGGGTAAGCCGAAAGGGTGTCTGCAAGCCGGAAGCGCGGTGGCCTCATCGGCGACGGGGTTCTGCGTGCGGCGTGGTTTCAGCCGTGAAGAACGCCTGCTCTCGATCAACCCGCTGTTTCATGTGGTCGGCATGCAGCAAGTGGCTGCGATGCTCGCTTGCGGCGGCTGTTCGGTCTTCGCCGGGCGTGATGATGACAGCGCAGCAGTGCTCGATCTGGTCCATCGTGAAAAATGCACCACCACCAGCGCCTTTCCCACGATCGCGTTTCCTTGGCAGGCGATGGAACCGATCCGCGACGGCGTAATGCCGCTCACCAATTACACCGGCGGCGCAGGCATGGGTCGCCCGCAAATGTACGAGTTCATTGAGACAGACTGGGACGTGCGGGTCGTGGGCGGATATGGCCAGACGGAGGTGTGCGGCTTTGCGACCTTTATCGACTATCCCGACATGCTCGACCATCCGCGCTCGATCGGCTGGCCGATGCCGCATGTCGAAATGACGATCCTCGACACACAAGGCAACCAGCTCCCACCCGGCGAGGAGGGAGAAATCTGCCTGCGCGGCCCCTCTGTCATGCTTGGCTATTGGCAAAACCCCGAAGCGACCGAAGCCGCGCTGGGCCATGGCTGGCTGCGCACCGGCGATCTCGGCACGATGGATGAACGCGGGCTCGGCTATCTGCTCGGACGGGCAAAAGAACTCATCAAGACCGGCGGTGAGAATGTCTATCCGGCCGAGGTCGATGCGGTCTTCGCCGATATGCCCGAGGTTGCCGACGCAGGATGCTGCGGCGTCCCGGACAAGCAATGGGGTGAGGCGGTGAAAGCCTTCGTGGTGCTCCAGCCGAGCGCAACCCTGACCCGCGAAGAAATCACCGCACGCTTCAAAGGCAAAATCGCCGGATACAAACGCCCGCGCTACATCGAATTCGTCGACGCCCTGCCCCGCGATCCGATCGGGAAGCTGCTGCGGAGGGAGTTGTCTGCCCGTCCGGTGAGCAAGGATCAAGCGGCTTAGCCGAGAAATCAGAGATCGTCCGCATTAGATCAATTGGAGAAAGAGGCTGCCATTTGATTAGCGACCCTGATTTCGGAAATTCAACACCGATCTGGGTAAATTTAAAGCGGACGATTCTCGGTCCTACAAATCCAGGCCTAAGTTGATCGGTATTCTCCGCTAGGTATCCATCAAGCATACCAGGGCATCGTCGGGATCGCGCAAAAGCAACGCGTTGCACTCCCTTTCAGCTGGGGGTCTGCACTCAATTGGTCGAGCCCCCAGCACCTCCGCCTTCCGTAAGGCTCGTTTAACGTCACTGACCCGCACATTCGGCAGCCATGCTGCTTTGCTATTCCGAGCGCTGGTTGAAAGGAGCTGTCCAATACCGATGGAGGAAGGTCCGATGACGCGGCAATCTCCATCGGTACCGGGCGATGCCCGCGAGAGTTCCCAGTCAAACAACTCCGAGTAAAACTCGGCGGGGAACCCCGACAGTCCTGATAAATAAACCTCCGGCCCGAACTGCCGCGTCGGTGCGGGATAATCGTGGCGCGAGAACGCTAGGCCGATCAGTGCCCCAGCAGGGTCTTCGAGCAAGGCGTTGCGTCCGACTCCGGGTACCTCGAAAGGTTCGCGCAGGATGGTTGCGTCGAGCTTCTGAGCTTGGGAGAACGACGCATCTACGTCCGCCACCTCCACATAGGCGATCCAGGTATTCGGAAGGGATTCGGGTGTTTGCGTAAAGCCGGCACCTGCTTCGCCGTCCAGCAGCGCGAGAATGAAATCCTTCTCACCGCCGCCCCACGCAAAGTCCGTCGCATGTTCGGTCTCGTACTGCCAACCTGCGACACGCCTGTAGAAGTCCATCGAGCGCCGAGGCTCGCTCGAGAACAGGTCATGCCATATGATCCGGCCAATCTTGGAGCCGTTGGCTGTGAATGTGCTTTTTGGGTTTTCAGACTTCTCTTTCGCCATGCGGCGATAGTACAAGGAATCGGCCAAATTTGTAGAGATGTCTGCTTCTGTCGGAATTTCCCTCGAAAGCCCACGGTCCACTTTCCACCCACAACGGTCACCAAGCTTTGATGAGCAGCGCTCAGAAAGCGTAAGTCAATTCTGCTGGCGCTCCAAAGCCAACCGCCCCGCTTCCTCACGCGCAAACGCCCGCTTGTACGCATCCCGCGCAGTCAGCCGCACTAGGTACGCCTTCAGGCTATCGGGCACGCCTTCGCCCAGCCCCACATTCTGCGCCAAAATCAACGCATAGCCCACACAAATGTCGGCCACGGTAAAGCGATCCGCGCACAGGAATTCGCGGTCCTCCAGCCGTTGCTCTACCTTTACCAACCGTTTATAGAACCACTTGGCATAGGCCTCGCCTGCCTCGGCCCAGCCCTTGTCCTTCTCGAAGATCGCGAAGCGCATATAAACCGTCTGCGGAAAGGTGATCGTCGCGTCGGCGTGGTAGGTGTAGTCGCAATATTCGGCGTAATCCGGCTCGCCCGGTGCGATGGCGAGCGGTGTGTAGCCTTCGCGCGTCGCGAGATAATGCGCAATCGCGCAGCTCTCGGTCAGCTTCGCGTTTCCGTCGATCAGCATCGGAACGGTGCCGAGCGGGTTGATCTCCTTGTATTCGGGGGCGAGATAGCGCGGCGGAAATGGCAATATCTTCAGATCGACATCCACGCCCGCCTCCTCGGCAGCCCAGGTCGCGCGCAGTCCGCGAGAGCGGGCGCAAGTGTAGAGAGTGGGCCGCGTCATGATCAGTGCGCCCCTTCCCAACCGATCACCTTGTGCAAGACGACAGCAATCACCGCGCCCAGCGCCAGGCCGATGATCCCGGAAATTGCGGCATAGGTCACCCAGCCCAGCACGCCCGACAATGCGCCGGTCACGCTGGCCACCCAGTATTCCGCGCCGTGGGCTATGTCATATAAGAGATCGAAGCCGACCTCGTGAGTGCCGTGGACGATGATCCCGCCGCCGACCCACAACATCGCGACCGTGCCGATCACCGATAGCGCGACCAGCAGCTTGGGCACGGAATTGACCAGGAACCGGCCAAAGCTTCGCGCTGCATCGCTATCCTGTGTGGTCAGGTGCAGCCCCACGTCATCCATCTTCACGATGATGGCCACCGCGCCGTAAACGACCACTGTCACCACGATAGCCACCAAGGCGAGCGCAATGCCACGCTCCCACCATGTCGGCAGGTCCAGTTCGTTGAGAGTGATAGCCATAATTTCAGCCGACAGGATCAGGTCGGTCCGGATGGCGCCAGCAATCCGCTGTTTTTCGAACGCGACCGGGTCTTCGATCTCATCTTCGAGCGTCTTGCCATGCTTTTCGCCGCCGAGTTTTTCCATCACCTTTTCAGCGCCTTCGTAGCACAGGAAGGCACCGCCCAGCATCAATATCCAGATAATCAGCCAGGGCAGGAACTCCGACAGCAGGATCGCGCCGGGCAACAGGATGATCAGCTTGTTGAAGAAGCTGCCCTTGGTGATCGCCCAGATGATCGGAAGCTCGCGTGCCGGGCTCAGACCGGTGACGTAACTTGGCGTGACGGCCGCATCGTCGATCACCACGCCTGCGGTCTTCGACCCTGCCCGCCCTGCCGCCGCCGCAATGTCGTCCACTGACGCCGATGCAGCTCGCGCAATCACTGCAACATCGTCCAACAATGCGGCCAGACCTGATGGCATTGAGCAATCCCCCTGAATAAGAAGGCGCTTACTGCCGCTAACATCGAGCGAGCACAAGGCACCTTGCTGCTTGCAATCCCCGGCAAAACCGCTATTTGCCCGCCTTCGCCTCGTCAGGGGTGAAACGAAGAAAGCCGGAGGGGCCCCGTCATCCGGACGGATCAGCCAACGATCGGCAGCAATTGAAAGGAACGCGGGATGGCTCTGTACGAGCATATCTTCCTCGCGCGTCAGGATCTGAGCCAGGCTCAGGTTGACGCGCTGGCGGCCACGGCGACCGAAATCGTCGAAGCGAACGAAGGCAAGGTCACGAAGACCGAAACATGGGGCCTCAAATCCCTCGCCTATAAAATCGAGCGCAATCGCAAAGCACACTTCGTAATGCTCAACATCGACGGCCCCGGCTCGGTCGTGGCTGAGCTTGAGCGCCAGACGCGCATCAACGAAGACGTGATCCGCTACATGACCATTCGTGTCGAAGAGCACGAAGAAGGCCCGAGCGTGATGATGCGCAAGAACGAACGCGACCGTAAGCGTCGCTCTGACCGAGAGGATCGCGACTGATGGCACGCCCGTTTTTCCGCCGCCGCAAGTCCTGCCCGTTCTCCGGTAAGGACGCTCCCAAAATCGATTACAAAGACGTGCGTCTGCTGCAGGGCTTCATGTCCGAGCGTGGCAAGATCGTGCCGTCGCGCATCACCGCCGTATCGGGCAAGAAGCAGCGCGAACTGGCCAAGGCCATCAAGCGTTCGCGTCAAATCGGCCTGCTGCCGTACATCGTGAAGTAAGGGAGAAGACACATGGATATCATTCTCCTCGAACGCATCGAGAAGCTTGGAACGATCGGTGACGTTGTCACTGTGAAGGATGGCTACGCTCGCAACTTCCTGCTTCCGCAAAAGAAGGCCCTGCGCGCAAACGATTCGAACAAGAAAGTGTTCGAAGCCAACCGCGAACGCCTCGAAAAAGAGAACGCTGAAAAGCGCTCTGTCGCCGAAACTGCTGGCGAAAAAGTCGCCGGTGCCGAGGTCATCCTCATCCGTGCCGCATCGAACACCGGCCAGCTTTACGGCTCGGTCAATGTTCGCGACATGGTTGCCGGCCTCGTCGAACAGGGTCACGACGTTGACAAGAAGCAGGTCATCATGGGCGCGCCGATCAAGACGATCGGCATGCACGACGTGACCGTGGCGCTGCACCCCGAGGTGCATGTGATCGTCAAAGCCAACGTCGCCCGTTCGGACGACGAAGCCGAGCTGCAAACGCAGGGTGTCGACGTTCTCGCGCAGATGTTCGAAGACGAGCAGAAGCAGATCGAGGAACAGGCCGACGCAAACCGCATCGACCCGAGCCTTGAGCCGGGCGAAATCCCTGCGGAACTGTTCGAAGACGGCGTCAGCACTCCGGAAGGCACGACCGAGACCGAAGCTCTCGTCGAAGCAACCGATCACAAGACAGACGAAGACACCGCCGAGTAATTCTCGGTCTCGTCGATCCAACCGAACAAAATGGGGCGCGGCTGTAATGGCTGCGCCCTTTTTGTAAGAGGCGTGCGCTGATCCCCACCGCGCGCATCTTTGAAACTTTCGCACACAATCGCTAGGTGAGCTGCATGACCCCGATCTCCCACATTCTAGAGCAATTGCAGCAGCAATACGACGATGCGGTAACAACCTTGCGCGAAGACGTGATCGCCTATGGCCGCGACGGTGCGGTCCCGCCGCAACGCAAGCGTGAGGATGGCAGCTACGCCTATCCCAGCCTCACATTGCGCTATTCCGGCGTGGGTGAACCCCTCGATCGCAGCCGCGCCTTTGGCCGGTTGGAGCTGCCGGGAACCTACACAACCACCATCACCCGACCCGACCTGTTCGCGCCCTATCTTGCCGAGCAGCTGGAGCTGATCTCTGCGGAATACGAGGTCGACGTGACCGTCGGGCGCTCGCGGCAGGAAATCCCCTTCCCCTATGTCCTCGATGGCGAAGCAGGCGCGGCGATGGTCGGCATCGCGCCTCAGGACATCGCGCAGCATTTTCCCTCTACCGATCTCTCGCTGATCGGTGACGAACTGGCCGACGGCATCGAATTCGACGATCATCAGGATATGCCGCTGTCGCTGTTCGACGGCCTGCGCACCGATTACTCGCTTGCCCGGCTGGCGCATTACACCGGTACGCGGGTCGAGGATTTTCAGGACTTCATCCTGTTCACCAACTATCACCGCTATGTCGATGAGTTCGTGAACTGGGGCGCGCAAAAGATCTGTGCGGAGGACGACCCGACCGGCTATCAGGCGCTGACCGGCGCGGGCGGGCTCGACATTCGCCAATGCACTACCAATGCTCAGCAAGAGCTGAACGATACCGCATGGCGGCGGCATCAGATGCCAGCCTATCACCTGATCCGCGAGGATGGTCGCGGCATCACGCTTGTCAATATCGGCGTCGGTCCGTCCAATGCGAAGACGATCTGCGATCACTTGGCGGTGCTGCGTCCGCATGCGTGGATGATGATCGGGCATTGCGGCGGTGTCCGCTCCAGCCAGAAAATCGGCGATTTCGTGTTGGCCCACGCTTATCTGCGCGATGACCATGTGCTCGATGCGGTTCTGCCGCCGGAAATTCCGATCCCGCCGATTGCCGAGGTGCAGCTGGCTCTGGCTGGCGCGGCGGAACAGGTTTCCGGCGTCCAGGGCGCGAACATCAAACAGCGCATGCGCACCGGCACCGTCGTCACCACCGACGATCGCAATTGGGAACTGCACTACGCCAATTCAGCCAAGCGCTTCTCGCAAAGCCGCGCGATTGCCGTGGAGATGGAAAGCGCGACCGTCGCTGCGCAAGGATACCGCTTCCGCGTGCCCTATGGCACGCTGCTATGCGTGTCCGACAAACCACTGCACGGCGAGATAAAGCTGCCCGGTCAGGCTAACAAGTTCTACGAAGAAGCCATCGCGGCCCACCTGCAAATCGGACTGGAAGCCTGCGCCCGGCTGCGCGACGAAGGCGACCGGCTGCACTCGCGGAAGTTGAGAGCGTTTAACGAGCCACCGTTCAGGTAGATTCAGAACTGCCGAATTCTCGAACTACGGCTACTGCCCACCCTCGCTAAAAGCTGTAAGCATCTGGCGAAGCTTACCAATTTCCTGTCCGAACACCAGCATCTGAGCCCGCGCATTGGCATAGCTGACACCGTTCACCGCGTTGACGTAGGATTGCAGGATCACCACGCCGTCACCCGTTCGATAGACCTTGGCTGTCGGGTTCGCGTCGTTGTAGAAGTTCAACAGCTGATCGAGTTCAGTCAGGCTTCGTGCGTCGTTGCGCGCAAATGTTGCGATCAGCACGATCCCGGTGCATCCGGTTTCAGCACCGCAACCGCCGGGGCTGAGCGTAAACGCAATCCCGCCGTCGGCGCTCGCGCGATAGACTGATCGTCCCTGCGCACCCGCATCAATCCGCCAGGTCGCTTGCACATCGAGCAGCAGCCGCGAAATGGTCGCATCGTCGAACTGTGTCACGACCTGGGATTGGTTCTGTGCCTTAGCGGGTGCACAACACACCGTCACCGCCGCCATCAAGCCCCAAACTCCTGTTGGTAATCGCATCTCTTCACCCAGACTGTTGCTATCGACGCAGCGTATCACTCGCGATCACGCCGCCGCTGTCGCCTCGATTTCGATCATGATCGCCGGATCATAAAGCCGCTCTACACCCAGCAGAGTCGCGGCGATCTGGGCTCCCGACTCCCCGTGAACAGGCATGATCTGATCAGCCGCAGCCATGAACGCATCGACATCGGTGGTGTAAAAATTGAGCCGCACCAGATTGGCAGGTGTCATGCCCGCAGCATTTAGCGCATCGACAAGGCAGCCCCAGGCCGCCTTGTACTGGGCCACGATATCACCCGGATGAAGCGGCGATCCGTCAGGCGCAGATGCGGTCTGCCCGGAAAAATAGACGGTACGTGTCGCCCCGCTGACTTCGATCGCATGATTGAGGCCGAAGCCCTGCAGCCACGGTGTCGGATTGTGCGTTTTCTTGTCCATCATACGCCCCTCGTTATCCCTTACCCTTGGTCTTCGTATTGCCCGGTTTCGCGTTCGCTTCGATGAAGGCGATGATTTGCCCGGCAATATCCTTGCCCGTGGCGTTCTCGATCCCCTCCAGACCAGGGGAGGAGTTCACCTCCATGATGACCGGTCCGTGATTGGCCCGCAGCAGGTCCACGCCGCAGACATTTAGGCCCATATGCTTGGCCGCGCGCACGGCGGTCGAGCGTTCTTCGGGGGTGATCTTGATCAATTGCGCGCTGCCGCCCCGGTGCAGGTTTGATCGGAATTCGCCCTCCGCACCTTGGCGCTTCATCGCCGCGACGACCTTGCCACCGACTACGAGGCAGCGAATGTCCGATCCGCCTGCTTCCTTTATGAATTCCTGCACCATGATGTTGACGTTCGCACCACGAAACGCCTCGATAATCGAAGCGCCGCCCTTCAGCGTTTCGGCCAGCACCACACCGATCCCCTGCGTCCCTTCGAGCAGCTTGATCACCACGGGCGGCCCGTTGACCGCCTTGATGATCTCTTCGGCCTGCTTGGGATCGTTGGCATAGGCGGTCAGCGGCAGGCCGAGGCCATGTTTCGCCATGATCTGGGTGGAACGCAGCTTGTCGCGACTGCGGCCGATGGCGACGCTTTCATTAAGCGACCACACTCCGCCCATTTCGAACTGACGCAGCACTGCCAGACCATAATTGGTGATCGAGGCGCCGATACGCGGGATAACGGCATCGTAACCGGCCAGAGTCTCGCCCTTATACATCACTGTCGGGCGATGGCTGGCGATGTTCACGGTGCAGCGCGTGGTGTTGAGGATATCGCAGGTATGCCCACGCTCCTCGGCTGCTTCGACCAGGCGCTTGTGCGAATAGAGGTTCGGATTGCGTGCGAGCATTGCGATTTTCATGGCGTGGCACCCTTCACGGTATGTCTGGCTGGCGTCTGTAGCCAGGAATGGCCGCTATCGACGAGAAAACGCCGACGCAGCGACGACCGCCCTATCAGCATCGGAAATTTCATATCGGATCGATCGGCAAGACTGATTTCCGCGCGAAACCGAACATCCCCGATGATCAGAGGCGTCTTGATAACATAGCGACGCTGGGTTTCGCCATTGGAACTGGTGATCCCGCGAATATCGACATGGACTGCCACCCCTTCGCGACGTTCCCCGTCCCAATCGACGCCAAAGCGCACGAATTGTTCGCCGTCACGCTCGAAATCGTCGAGCACTTCGGCATGCAGCGAGGATGTGCGTGCGCCGGTGTCGATCTTGGCAGGAATGCCCGACAATGCGAGGTCGGGCAGGCTGACCAGCTCGCGCCAGCCCACGACCGGGAGCGGTGATGGTTTTGCCATCTACTGCACGATCGCCAGGCCGTCTCCGCCCTCGCCCGTTTTCAGCCGGCGCAGCACTTCACCGCTGGCATAGTCGACCTCGGCCACGGTGTTACTGGCGGTTTCCGCGACATAGATCAGCTTGCCATCATCGGACCACAGAATCGTGACCTGAAATCGCTCCTGCGCTTCCTCCGGGCTGGAAACAGCGATGGAGCGCGTGACTTCGTTGGTCGAAAGGTCGATTACGGACAGGCCACCATCCATCAAATCCGATGTCACCGCGACATCGCCCTGCGGACGCACGGCGAGGCGCAACGGGAATTTGCCGGTGTCCAGTGTCGCGCGCACCTCCATCGAAGTAGGGTCGAGCGCGAACGCCTGGTTCGATCCGCGCGCCGAGACCCACAGCGTAGTCCCATCGGGGGTCAGGGAGATGCCTTCGGGTTCCTCCCCGACTGTGACGGATAGCGGGTCTTCGGAACCTCGCAGGTCAATTCGGGTCACCGTTCTGGAACCAAGATCGGTCGTCCATGCCCAGCGCGTATCGGGTGCTACAGCGACCATGTGACTGCCTTCCTGACCAGTCCCAAACTCGAACGTCTGCGGCTCGCCGAGCGGGTCTCCGATCCAGAAGATCGACCGACGCCCCTCGGCGGTAGCGAAGATATCGCCATCGTCATGCCAGACGATGCCATGCGGGCGAGCATTCTCGCCGAGATCGATACTCTTGACCTTGTCCAGCGTGTCCGCCGCAAAAATATCCACCGTCGTCCCGCCATAACAGGCGAGTGCGACATGCTGGCCATCGGGCGAGGTCGCAAGCTCATGCGGATTTGTGCAGCTGTCGAGCCGCAGCACCTCCTCGCCGGTCGCGAGGTCGATCTTCGACAAGGTGTTGCCGCGCTTGTTGGCGACGAACAGTGTGCCCGTAACATCTGCGGATGCTACCGGCTCAACTGCCTCCGGCTCTTGCGCGGCGGCGCACGCCGCAAGCAGCGGTGAGAGCGCAACTAAAGCGGCTCCCAGTTTCACCAACCGGCCTCCTGCCCCTCGTTCTGCTCTTCCAGCCAGGCCATCAGCGGAGCAAAGTATTCGACCATCGCCTTGCCCGACATCTGCCGCTCGCCGGTGAAAGCCTCCAGAGCATCGGGCCACGGCTTCGACGCGCCCATTTCGAGCATTGCGTTGAGGTTCTGACCGACTTCCTCGTTGCCATAGATAGAGCAGCGGTGCAGCGGCCCTTCCCATCCGGCGGTGTCGCATGCGGCCTTGAAGAACTGGAATTGCAGGATGCGCGCGAGAAAATAGCGGGTGTACGGGACATTGCCGGGAATGTGGTACTTTGCCCCGGCATCGAAATTTGCCTCGCTGCGCTCTACCGGCGGGACGATGCCCTGATATTCGGTGCGCAGGTCGGTCCAGGCGCTGTTGGCGCTGTCCATCGGGATAGACCCGTCGAACATACCCCAGCGATACCGATCGACCAGCAGGCCGAAGGGCAGGAAGGCGACCTTGTCCATCGCCTGACGCAGCAGCAGACCGATATCCTTGTCGGCGCTCGGCACCTGCTCAGGCTTGAGCATATCGATCTGCACCAGATATTCCGGCGTAATCGACAGCGCGATCATATCGCCAATCGCTTCGTGAAACCCATCATTTGCGCCATTCAGATGCAGCAAGTCCTGCTGATTATACGCGCGCTGATAGTAATTGTGGCCAAGCTCGTGGTGGATGGTGATGAAGTCATCCGCGTTCGGTTTGATGCACATCTTGATCCGCAGATCGTCGATATTGTCGACGTTCCACGCGCTCGCATGGCACACCACTTCGCGGTCGCGCGGCTTGGTGAACTGGCTGCGCTCCCAGAAGGTCTCCGGCAGCGGCTCGAAGCCGAGTGAGGAGAAGAACTGCTCGCCAATCTTTGTCATTTCCACCGCGTCGAGATCGCGCTCGACAATAAGATCGGTCAAGTCATAGCCGATATCGCCCGCGCCCTCCGGAGCGACCAGCGGATAGATATTGCCCCATTCCTGCGCCCACATATTGCCCAGCAGGTCGGCGCGGATCGGGCCGGTGGCGGGCTGCACATCGTCGCCGTGCTTTTCGTTGAGCTTGCGCCGGACATAGGTGTGGAGCGCGACGTAAAGCGGCTTCACTTCCTGCCACATCCGCTCAGTCTCGGCGGCGAACTGGTCCGGGTCCATGTCGTAATTGGAGCGCCACATCGCGCCGAGATCGGCAAAGCCCAGCTCCTTTGCGCCATCATTGGCGATGCCGATCATGCGGGTGTAATCCTCCCGCATCGGCGCGCCGACATTGTCGTGCCAGCTGGCCCACATCTCTGCGAGCTCTTCGGGCGTGCGCTCGATATTGCCCATCTCGGCCTCGATGTCGGAACCGTTGATCGCCTCGCCATTCAGCGTGCCGCGCCCCTGCCCGTAAGCCGCGCCCAGCTGGGTCGCGATTTCGGAAAGCTCGCTCGCCGCGCCCTCACGCGATGGTGCTGGCATGACGATGCCGTTGCGCAGCATATCGAGCTTGCGCGCGGTCTCTGCATCCAGCCCGTCGATGCGCGCATACCTAGCGGCTTCGTTGGCGTAATTGACCGTTTTGAGCGTGAATTCGGCGCCGTATTGGGCGGCAAGCGCGTTGCTGTCGTGGTTGATGTTGGTCGCATTGAGCCAGGACACATGGCTGAATGTCTTCGAGAAACTGTTGAGATCGGCCTCGACCTTGGCGACCCACTCGCGAGCATCCTCCGCCGTGAGCGCGGAGGTTTCGGTCGTCTCCTGCGAAGTGTGGTCATCAGCGAGCGCGGGAGCGGAGGCGAGCGAGATGGCGAGCGCCGACAGCGCTACAGTGGCGAATTTCATGAACAGTCCCCGATAATCAAAACGTGAAAAGTGCGACAAAATTGATGGATAGAGAATTGAACCTGCAGAGGGGCTGAATCAAGCGCCTGTGCGCGAAAATCGACGAACGACAAGCGCTGCGAGGATGCCCGTGAAGGTCATTATCCAGGCGAGGATCTTGATCGGCTGCATGAACGCCTCCGTACCCGCCATCCAGTCGCTGCCGCGATCCTGCATCATCTGGAGCAATTGAAGGCCGGTTTCGACATAATCGGTGAAGCAAAAGAGGATCGCAGCAATCGTGATGATGTTGCCAAGAAGCTTCAGCGACGGAATGTTCATCCGCGCAAAACTGCGGCCTGCGCGCCACGAACCAAGGCCGTAAATCCCGATAAAGATGAGATCGCCGACCATGCCGACCATCGCAAAGCCTCGCAGACCGGCATCGCGCCAGGCCGCCTGGATCGCATCGACGCGCACCGCGTCGCCCGCTGCCTGATGGTCGATGATGCCGAACGGTGTGTTAGTCTGGAGCGGAAGGCCAAGAGCGATGACAATCGCAAAGGCGAGCAGGCCCAACAACCATATCCGCAAATCGGGCTTTGCCGGTGTCACGGCGTGCTCAGGAACTCGGTGATCGCCGCGCCCAGCTCCGGCTTGGTCGCGCTGTCGAGATGCGCGCCGGGTACTTCCACGTAAGTCGCATTGGGTAGCATGTCGGCGAGATCGCTGGCCGAGCCGTTGTCCTGATCATTCACCCCGCAGGCAACTAGCGTCGGCATGGTGATGTTCGACAAAGTCGCGAGGTCGAGATCGCCCATCGCATCGAGCAACAGCCGCGCCGCCACTTTGTCCACTCCCTGCGATTTGAGGAACTGACGCGAGCAGTAGGCCGGGTCGTCGCGGGTGATCGTGTCGAATTCATCGATGACGCGCTTGAAGAATGCAGCGCGCTTTTGCCATTCGCTCAGGCCCGACACGCCCATTCCCGCGACCACCAGCTTGCGCGGGGTCAGAACCTGCGTCGCCACGGCATGGAGCGACGTGCGCGCGCCCAGAGAAAATCCGACAAGGTCATACTCGCCATCGTCCAGCCCCAGATGCTCGATCAGAGCCGCCGCATCCCGCACCAGCACGCCCGGCGGATAGGCAGCGGGATCGGTCGGCGCAGCGCTTTCACCATGAACGCGGAAGTCGAGCATGATCGCCTCGAACCCTGCCTCGGCCAGCCGCTCGGCATGGCCCCATTTGATCCAGTTCATCTGGGCCGATGAGAACAGGCCGTGGAGCAGGATCACGGGTGCTCCCTCGCCGATCCGATGCACGGCAAGTTCGGTGCCGTCGAAACTCGCAAATCTCTCGGTGCTCATCGCTTCCATCCCAGCATTGTCAGCCACTCATCCTCGCTCGGCTGCGTTTCCCATTGCGGCACGCCTTCTGGCAAATCGAACCATCTCTGCCGACTGCGTATCCAGATATGCGCGACCGGCTGAAGTTCGTCTGCGCGGTCGAGCGACCCACCCTTGATCGTGACCATGCCCGGACGGTTGGCCCCGGCGTGATAGAGCCGCGTTCCGCATTCGGGGCAGAAATGGCAGTCTGTGTGCGATCCGCTATCGGTCGGGCGGCGCCATGATCGGGTCTCGCCTTCGATGGCAAGGCTCGCGCGGAACATCGGCACCGAAATGCCAAACCCGCTGGCCGACTGCTTCTGGCATTCGCGGCAATGGCAGACATAGGAGGTCAGCGTATCAGCCGCGATCCGATAGCGCACCACGCCGCATTGGCAGCCGCCGGTGAATCCACCGCCCAATTCTATTCCCGTCCCTTCGACGTCTCACGAGCTCGCTTCCATCGCTCGATCAAGGGCTGATACTCTTTCGCTTTGGACATCGGGAGATCTTTCACATCGAGCCACGCAAGATGCATTGATTCCACGCCAAAGTGAGAGGCCGGGACGAAAGGTGACGGATCGTCAAACGAGCCGACGGTCAAGTCTATCCATTCGCTGTCGTGATATGCGAAGCCCAAAGGTGTACCACAGCTCGCGCAAAAGGGCCGCTTTGCGATGGGTGAACTCTCGTACCAGTCCGGCTCGCTTTTCCATTCAGTCTCGGCCTTCAATACGTTCACAAACGCAATTGAGACACCTCCGGTGGCTCTTTGGCACATCCGGCAATGGCACAGATATGCTTTTGTCGGCTCCACCTTGGCAGAGTACCGAATGCGGCCACATTGGCAGCCGCCGGTGAACTCTCCGCCGATCACCGTTTGGCCAAGCCCTTTTGCTCCATCCGCCATTTGGCCATCTCGACCCTGTCCTGCCCGAAGAATGGCTCGCCCTCGAACACCAGCGTCGGCACACCCCAATGGCCTGCCGCTTCGAGCGCGTCCTGATTGGCCGCGATCTCGGCATCGAGCGCCTCGGCGTCGGATTTCGCTTCGGCTTCGAGCTCGGCAAAATCGAGCCCCGCGCGCTCCGCTGCGCCCGCAAGATGATCTCCCTCATGCCAATCATCGACCGCGCCCGAAAAGATGATCGTCGATACCTCATCGGCAAATGCGAGACCCTTGCCGCGCCGGGTCGCCGCCTGTCCCATCCTGCCGATGCGGTAGATGTGTGGCTGCTCTTTCGCAATTTCACGGGTCGCCAAGTCCTGTACGATCGGATCAGGTCGCGGCCAGCGGAACGGAATGCCGAGCATCTGCGCCGAGCGATAGGAATCCATCAGGATATAGCGCGGCGCGGCCGGATTGCCGGTGAACAGCAGATCGGGATCGCGAATGGCAATCGGCCAGACGGTGCGCAGCGTAATGTCTAGATCGTGCTGCTCGGCCATTGCACGATATCGCCCGACAGCGAGATAGGAATAAGGCGAACGGAAGCTGAAGAACAGATCGGCGGATAACGTCATTCTTGGTAAGCTCCCTTAGCGCTCAAAGCACTGAGTTCCGGCGTAGAGCAGATACACTGCGCCATCGTCGAAAAAACCGCCAATCTCATCGCCGAGCGAGAATTCCGTCCCGAGCTTGTTATCGCCGATGATCGACAGCGCGGGCACTTGCTCCGCTTCGTCGCGAGACATGCCGACCTGAACATCGCCATCCAGCCGAATGGTCTCGCTTGCGTCTGCATTGTACCAGCCGATAAGCCGACCATCGCGGAAATTTACAGACAGTTTTTCGGCGAAGCGCACGCTTTCGATGGTGTCAGCACTACATCCGTTCAGCTCGATACTCAGGGTAGACGGCCCAACCGCACGCGCCAGAGCTGCTTCGACCTCGCTCTGGCCCGCAGCAAAGTAGAATGCTTCGGCCCCCGCGACGAGCCCATCGCGGCGGAGCAGAATCTCGTTACCCGCGATCTGAGCCGATGGCGGGCGCAGCGTCTGCTGCTCGGTCGGGCTCGGCACCTCGCCGCTGTCGCACGACACCAACGCAAGGGCGGCCATGGGGAGAATGAGCAGCCGCATGTGCATCAGCCTTTCTTGAGATGCCGCCGCCCGAGCAGTTCGGCGATCTGCACCGCGTTCAGCGCCGCGCCTTTGCGCAGATTGTCCGATACGCACCACAGCGTGATCCCGTTCTCGACCGTCGGATCGTCGCGCACGCGGCTGATATAGGTCGCGCTGTCGCCAGCGGCTTCTACCGGGGTGACATAGCCTTCGTCCTCGCGCTTATCGACCAGCATGATGCCAGGGGCTTCGCGGAGAATGTCTTGCGCCTGCTCCGCCGACAACTCGTTTTCGAACTCGATATTCACCGCCTCCGCGTGCCCGACAAACACCGGCACGCGAACGCAGGTGGCGTTGAGCTTGATCTTCGGGTCGAGAATCTTTTTGGTCTCGACCATCATCTTCCATTCTTCCTTGGTCGATCCATCGTCGAGGAAGACGTCGATATGCGGGATCACGTTGAACGCGATCTGCTTGGTGAACTTGGCCGGCTCCACCGGGTCGCCGACGAAGATCGCGCGGCTCTGTTCGAACAGTTCGTCCATGCCTGCTTTGCCCGCGCCCGAAACCGACTGATAGGTCGACACGACGACACGCTTGATCTTTGCAGCATCGTGCAGCGGCTTGAGCGCGACGACCAGTTGCGCGGTCGAACAGTTCGGGTTGGCGATGATGTTGCGCTTGGAATAGCCGTCAATCGCGTCCGGATTCACTTCGGGCACAATCAGAGGGACGTCTGGCTCCATCCGATAGAGCGAGGAATTGTCGATCACGACGCAGCCAGCGGCGGCTGCCTTGGGCGCGTATTCCTTTGCCGGGCCGCTGCCTGCGGCGAACAGCGCGATGTCCCAACCTGACCAGTCGAAATGCTCGATATTCTTGCATTTGAGCATCTTGCCGGTGTCGCCGAATTCCACTTCGGAACCGTGCGAGCGGCTGCTTGCGACTGCCGCGATTTCGTCGCACGGAAACTCGCGCTCGGCCAGCACCTGCATCACTTCACGCCCGACATTGCCGGTCGCCCCGACGATTGCCACCCGGTAACCCAATTCACATACTCCAATTTCGATTTTCTTTGCGCGATCTGCGCTGCCGCGCCTAGCTGGGCTTGGCAAGAGGTAAGGTGGTTAGATGGATACGCAGAGCTGGCGTGCAAGAGCGAGCTATTTCGAGTTTCAGGGGCACCAGATTGCCTATTGGAACGGCGGGGACGAGGACGCGAGGCCGCTGCTGATGGTTCACGGCTTTCCGACCTGTGCCTGGGATTGGGTGCCGGTGTGGGACACGCTGGGCGCATCGCACCGGTTGATCGCCTGCGACATGCTGGGGTTTGGCCTGTCGGACAAGCCGCGCTCGGGGTACTCCATCCATCGGCAGGCCGATTTGCAAGAGGCGCTGCTGGCGCATCTTGGCGTCACCGAATTCGATGCGCTGGTGCACGACTATGGTGTGTCAGTGGGGCAGGAGCTGCTCGCCCGCCAACAGGATAGTTCGGGCGCTCGCAGCCTTGGTCAAATGTTGTTCCTAAATGGCGGGATATTCCCCGATCAGCATCGGCCTCGCCCAATCCAGAAACTCGGCGTATCGCCATTGGGGTTCCTGGTAGGGCTGCTGATGAGCAGGAAGAGTTTCGGCAAAAGCTTCTCCGAGGTTTTCGGCCCCGATACGCAGCCTTCCGAAGCGGAGGCGGACGCGTTCTGGGAATTCATCAGCCACAAGGACGGCAACCGGATCACGCACAAGCTGCTGCACTACATCGCCGACCGCCGTACCCACAAAGCGCGCTGGGAAGCGGCGCTGGTGAGTGCGCAGGGCAAGATCGGCCTAATCAACGGCGCGCTCGATCCGGTGTCTGGCAAGCACGCTTACGACAAGTGGCGCGAAGTGGTGCCGAATGCGCGGCATCACTTGCTGCCAGATGTCGGTCACTATCCGCAGGTCGAAGCCTCTGACGAGGTCGCGACCACAGCGATCGAGTGGCTCGGCAAATAGTTCACTCCGGCGGCGTCACCCCATTCGCCTTCAGGAAGCGGAAAATCGTGTTCCACATATGCGGCGAGATGTTCTCTCCCGCCACCCGGTGCGTGTAGCCGGGATAGAGCATCATCTCGAACGGCACATTGCCTTCCTGAAGCACGCTGATGAGTTCCGACGAGTTCTCAAAGACCACATTATCATCCGCCATGCCGTGGATCAGCAGGAGTGGGTCGCTCATCAGTCGAGCGTTCGGTATGGCGCTGGCAGCCATGTACTCATCGCCAGCAGTGCGCGGGTCGCCCATAAAACGCTCGGTGTAATGCGTGTCATAAAGCTCCCACTTGGTCACCGGCGCGCCTGAGATGCCCGCCGCATACAGGCCAGGATCGGCCTGAAGCTGCTTCAGTGTCATATATCCTCCATAGGACCAGCCATAGAGCGCGATCTTGTCACCATCGACGAAATCGAGCGTCTTGAGGAACTCCGCGCCTCTTTTCTGATCGCGCACCTCGACCCCGCCCATCGCACGGTAGAGCGGCTGTTCGAAATCGACGCCCCGGTTGGCCGTCCCGCGATTGTCGAGCGCGAAGTAGATATAGCCTTTGTCGACAATCGCCTGAGCCAGAGCGCCGTCCCAGCCGCCATCGACAATCTGCGGGCCAGGGCCGGAATAGTGATAGTAGAACACCGGGTATTTCTTGCCCGCCTCGATCTCCGGCTTGAGCATCATGTAATGCAGCTCGGTACCATCCTCGGCTTCGATCGTCCCGTATTCGGGCGGCACATGGCTGAGCAGATACGGCGTGTAAGGATGACCCTCATCGAGCGCGTTTTCCTCAACCCAGGTTATCCGTTGTCCGCCGCGCGCAGCGAGATAGCTTTGCGTGGGCTGATCAGGCTTCGACCGGCTGATCAGCAGCAATTTGCCCTGCTTATCCATGACCGCGCTGTTGGTGTAGTTATCGTCGGTCAGCTGGAATGGCTCGACAGAACCATCAAGCATACCGCGATAGATCTGCTGGGTCAGAACATTCTTGGTCGCGCGGAAATAGAGCTCGCCCTCTTCCTCGTTCACTCCGACGAGCTCGGTCGTCGGTGAGGTTCCACTGGTGAGCTGTGACCATGTCGTCCCATCGAAAAGGTAGAAATGGCCGTAGCCATCGCGTTCAGACCACCACAGCAGACTACCGCCCTTTAGGAAGCGGTAATTGTCGCTGAGGTTGATCCAATAATCTTCGCGCGCGGCGTTCTCGGTAAACCAGATTTCGCTCTCACCAGTGGCTGGATCGACCTTGAGCATGTCGAGCACGGTCTGTTCGCGGTTCTGTCGCTGGACGTAGAGCGAGCCGTCAGGTGCCCAATCGACCCTCGCAATGTAGATATCGGTCTCATCGCCCAGATGGACCTTGACCTTGTTCCCGCCATCCGGGTCCATCACGAACAGCTCGACAATCGCATTGTCGCTGCCCGCAACGGGATAGCGCTGGTCGAACACCTGCGTGCCGGTCGCGCCGATCGCTGCGCGCGTGACGATACCGACCGGGCTTTCATCGGTGCGTTGCACGACCAGCCGGCTGTCGTCCGGCGACCACCAATATCCGGTCAGGCGGCTCATTTCTTCCTGAGCCACGAACTCCGCTTCGCCCCAGCGGATCGTGTCCGCCTCCTTGGGTGTGATCGGAACAGCCTCCGCGCCGACCTCGCCAACCCACAGCTGGCGATCGCGAACGAAAGCAACATAGCGTCCCTCGCTCGACAGCTTCGGATTGAGTTCACTCTCTTCGGTGTCGGTCAGGCGGGTGATCGCACCATCGAGTTTCGCGAGATACAGATCGCCATCGAGCGGTACGAGCACGCCCGTCCCGTCGCTCAGCCATTGATAGCTGATTATGCCTTTGAGATTGCCGACCCGCGCGCGTTCGCGCTGCATCTTTTCATCTTCGGAAAGTTCGCGCCCGGTGCCCAGCTGCTCGCTATCGACCAGCATGCTCCAGCTCTGCGTCTGAATATCGAAGCCCCACAGATCGTAGCGCTCCCGGTTGTCCTCACGATTGCGCAATAGGGTGAGATAGCGGCCATCGGGTGACAGCTTTGCCTCGCGCGGGGCAGGACCATTCAGCGATGGCGAGGCGAATACCCGTTCGAAGGTCAGTTTGGGTTCGTCAGTCACGTGGTCATCCGCTGTGGCTGGGGCCGCAAGCATGGCAGCAACGGCAAAGCATAGAAATCGCATGGCAATAATTCGGTTTCCCATCGGTGGCGGTTGCGCGGACACTAGCTGCGTTGTCGGTCGCTGCAAGGTTGGAGTTTTGGTTCACGCAGAGACGCAGAGATGCGGAGGCCAAGTGAAGCGCGGCTTTACCGCGGATGCAACATCTCCGCGCCTCCGCGTCTCCGCGTCTCCGCGTCTCCGCGTGACAAACAAAAAAGGGCGGCCCAACGGACCGCCCTTCTCGTGTTCGATGTGAAAGCTCTTATGCCTTCGGCGCGTTGTCGCGGCGTTCCGCGATACGCGCGCGCTTGCCGGTGCGGCCGCGCAGGTAATAGAGCTTTGCCCGGCGCACGACACCGCGACGCACCACAGTGATGCTGTCGACGATCGGTGCGTAAAGCGGGAACACACGTTCCACACCTTCGCCAAAGCTGATTTTGCGCACGGTGAAGTTGGAGCCCATGCCACGGTTCGAACGCGCGATGCACACGCCTTCGAAGTTCTGGACACGCTCGCGGTTGCCTTCCTTCACCTTCACGCCGACACGAACGGTATCGCCCGCGCGGAATTCTGGAATCTCTTTTTCGACCTTGCCGATTTCTTCGGCTTCGATTTGCTGGATCAGGTTCACTGGTCCGGTCCTTTTGTTTTTCGCTGCGCGCCAGAGGCAGACTGAACCGAAGCATCCCCATGACGCTCCCAAAGGTCCGGCCTGCGTAACCGAGTGTCTTGTTCCGCCTGAGCTTTTCGCCAAGCGGCAACCTTCGCATGATCCCCCGATCGCAGCACTTCGGGGATCGTGCGCCCTTCCCATTCCTGAGGTCGGGTATATTGCGGGTACTCAAGCAGTCCGTCTTCGAACGACTCTTCGTGCCCCGACAAGGCCGCGCCCATTACGCCGGGAAGCAGCCGAATGCAAGCATCAAGTATAGCCAGAGCCGCCGGTTCGCCGCCTGAAAGGACGATATCTGCGAGGCTTACCTGCTCGATTGCGGGCCGCGCTTCGAACAGGCGCTCGTCGAAGCCCTCGAACCGGCCGCAGATGAGGGTAACGCCGGGACCGGATGCGATTGCGCGGATACGCTCCTGAGTAATCGGCTTCCCGCGCGGGGTCATTGCTAACACTGGCACAACACCCGCTCGTCCTGAGCTTGTCGAAGGACTGTTTTGCTTTTCTGCACCCTCTGGTGAAGTGAAGGGCGATGCTTCGGAGTCGAAGACGGCGCGCGGCGCCACCGGCTCAGCATGAGCGGGGTGGACCGAGTCCAAAGCCGCCGCCAGCACATCGCACTTAAGCACCATCCCCGCCCCGCCCCCTGCAGGCGTATCATCAACCGTCCGGTGCCTGTCGGTCGCAAATTCGCGCGGGTTCACTGTGGCGCAAGACCAGTCCCCCCGCTCAAGCGCCTTGCCCGCAAGCGATTGCCCGAGCGGTCCCGGAAACATCTCAGGGTAGAGCGTGAGGATGGTGGCGGCGAAGGTCATAGCTTAACTCAAAATTCCCGCTCGTCCTGAGCTTGTCGAAGGATCGTTCTTCCCCGAAGCACCGCCGAAAGAAGTGATGTGCAATCCTTCGACAAGCTCAGGATGAGCGGTTTTGTATTTGCGGCGAAGGTCATTGTGCGGACGTAACAAAACGGAGGTAAAGCCATTCAACCAATGCAAACGACCAATAACCAAACGTGGTGCCCCAACCAAAAATGACTAGTAACAATAGGCCAATCCCATCGACGATGCCATTTTCAAAAGTCGCATCATAAACAAATGGGATAAGAAGCGCTAAAGGCACAGCACCAACTGAACTAATGAGCATCCCTCGAAAAACACCATAAGCTTTCGTTCTTCCACGAAGAAGATAAGGTGCGCTCATCAAAGTGAAGCCGAACGGCGATAGAAAGATTGCCCACCAGACCCAGTTCAGAAGGTCTACCAATTCACCCCATCCTTCGCCCGCGTATCGACGCTGAGTTCGAAAACGTCAGGCCGCGAGTAGTGGCCATCGGTGTCGAGGCTTGCCAGGTTCTGCCCTATCTCTGACAAGTCCAACTCGGCGCGGAGAATTTCTTCATCCTCACCCGCTTGCGCGACCACCCGCGCATCCGGTGCTACGATCATTGAGCCTCCGCGGTTGAGCACATCGCTCTCGATGGCGTCAAATAGCTCCTTGGCCGCAGCCGAGCCGCCGACATTCTCCAGTCCCTCGAACAAGTCCGCCTTTGTCTGCACCAGCCCCGCCGCAAGCACAAAGCACCGCCCCTCCATCGCGTAATGCCGCGAGGCCAGCGCATATTCCTCGCGCACGGTTGGCCATGAGGCGCAGTGTACCGTCTCGCCCAGATTGTGCATCGCCGCGCGGGCGAGTGGCATCCAGTGCTCCCAGCAGATCAGATTGCCCGCATTGCCCCATTCGGCCTGATGCACACCTAGCGTCGAGCCATCGCCGCGCATCCAGATCAGGCGCTCGCCATGCGTTGGCACCAGCTTGCGGTGGTCCAGCGGAGCTTCACCGGGGCGGAACAGTAACTGGTTATTATACAGGCTCTGCCGCACCCGCTCATGCGCGCCGAGCGAGATCAGCGCGCCGCTTTCGTCGCACAGTTCCTGCAAGGGCAGCAGCCGCTCATCATTAGGCACGATCGCCTGTTCGAGCATGATGTTATGCAGCGCGCGCGTGCCGGGATGATCCCACAAGGCCGCGCCGGGGGACTCGTCGAGCCAAAGCGGATAGCCGCCAAGGAATGTCTCACCGAAGGCAACGAGCTCGGCCCCGCCCTCGATCGCTTCGCGGGCGAGCCGGGTCGCCTTCTCGATACCGCCTGCAAAATCGAGCGGGATCGGGGCTGCCTGGCAGATGGCGACGTTCAGTTTTGTCATTTGAAAGTATCCGCATCAAATCGGGTGAGTTTGTCGAGCCGCCGCGTGGCGAAGTGCGAAATCGGGTAACCGATGATCGCGAAAAGCAGCACCAATATGACGGCAATGCCGATAATGCCTTCGATCACATCATCGTCAGCGAGAAATATGAAAGCGGAAACCGGCAACAGCACAAGCGCCGGGCCGAGAAAAGCAGCGACAAAAGTCCGGGTGCCGACATCCGCGCTGGTCATGAAAAATCGCACCAGCAAAACCGCACCAAGCGTCGCCATCGCCAAGATAACACTCAGGGCGAATACAGTGATCCCGACTTCGACCATACCGATCAGTCTTCCGCGAAATCGGCTGCGATCACAAGCGTTTCGGCGTCCCAGCGCAGCACCGCAGCTTTCGTCATCGGCACCATGAAGGTTTTCATGCCTTTCGCGGGCACCGGATCTTTCTCGATCTCGATCACATCGGTCGCGCCGAAGTTCTCGACCGCGATGACATGGCCCACGCGAGCGCCTACGTCGGTCTCAGCCGACAGCCCGATCAGGTCGGCGTGATAATATTCGCCCTCTTCGAGCGAAGGCAGCGTATCGCGGGGGATGGTCAGCACCGTCCCGCGCAATTTCTCCGCCGCGCTGCGAGTGCTGCTCTCGGCAAACCGAGCGACCGCTCCGCCTTTATTGTCCGAGCGGATTTTCTTGAGCGTCAGCGCGCCTTCATTGAAAGCTTTGTGCCGGGAGAGCGCCTCGACGCCCTCCCCGAACAATTTGAGCCGAACCTCGCCCGATATGCCGTGCGCGCCGGTAATGGCGGCGAGTTCGATGCGACTTTCTGCACTCATGCTTCAGACCCCGCTCGTGCTGAGCTTGTCGAAGCACTGCCCTTCTCCCTCCCTGGCGATTGGAGAAGAAGCAAGTGCGACCCTTCGACAGGCTCAGGGTGAGCGGAGTTGGACATCGAATGCTTAGCCCTCGGCCTTTTCTTCCGTGGCCGTGTCGTCGGCCTGCTCGTTCGGCTCGCCGCCTTCTGCGGTCTGCTCAGCGATCGCGGCTTCATCAGCCGGGTTGTCGCCTTCGTTCTCGACCGCGTCAGCCACTGCCTCGGCGGTTTCTTCCGACTTGGCCGAGCCGGTTGCGTCGTTCTCGGCCTCGGTCGCTGCCTTGGCCTCTTCTTCGGCTTCCTTGGCGGCTGCGGCCTTCTCAGCCTTTTCTTCAGCGCGTTCTGTTGCCTTCTCGCCCGGCTTTGCCTTGTTCGGGTTGTTGCGCGCTTCGCGCTCCATAATGCCCGCAGCGTCGAGGAAACGCAGCACACGGTCGGACGGCTGAGCGCCAACGCCGAGCCAGTAACGCGCGCGGTCTTCGTTCAGCTTGACGCGGTTGTCGTCATCCTTGGCGAGCAGCGGGTTGTAGACGCCGATCTGCTCAAGATACTTGCCGTCCCGCGGAGCGCGGTTGTCGGCAGCGACGATACGATAATACGGACGCTTCTTTGCGCCACCGCGCGAAAGACGAAGTGCAATTGCCATAAGTTAATACCTTTCGAATGTAATAGTCTGAAATTGATTGGTTCTTGAATTCATTTCTTTGGCTTTGGTCCGCCCAGGCCCGGAGGAAGTCCCCCTGGTCCGCCCATGCCGCCAGCACCGCCGAGGCCGCCCGGCCCGCCAAGGCCCGGCAATCCGCCTGCACCCGGACCACCGGGGCCGCCAAGGCCGGGCATTCCGCCACCGCCAAACATCGATGCGAGGCCTTTCAGACCGCCCATCTTCTTAATCTGTTTCATCGCGCGGCTCATTTCCTGATGCATTTTCAGCAGCTTGTTGACCCGCTGAACATCGGTGCCGCTGCCTGCCGCGACGCGCTTCTTGCGTTTGGCATTCATCAGCGCGGGATTCTTGCGCTCCTTGGCCGTCATCGATCCGATGATCGCGTCCATGTGGAGAAGCACCTTGTCGTCCATATCGGCCGCCGCCATCGCAGCCTTGGCCTTCTTCATGCCCGGCATCATGCCCGCGAGCATTCCGAGCCCGCCCATATTCTGCATCTGCCGAAGCTGCATGCGCAGATCGTTGAGGTCGAACTTGCCCTTCTCGAAATTGCGAGCGAGCTCTTCGGCTTCCTCTTCCTTGATCGTCGCCGCTGCCTTTTCGACGAGGCTGACGACATCGCCCATGCCGAGGATGCGATCGGCAACGCTGCCGGGGCGGAAGGTCTCGATCGCGTCGAGCTTTTCGCCCGTGCCTGCAAACTTGATCGGCTTACCGGTAACCGCACGCATAGACAGCGCCGCGCCGCCGCGTGCATCGCCGTCCATCCGGGTGAGAACCACGCCAGTGAGCGGGACTTCGCCCGAGAACGACTGCGCGACGTTCACCGCGTCCTGACCGGTGAGCGAGTCGACCACCAGCAGCACCTCGGTCGGAGCCGAAACGCTGGAAACCGCCTTCATCTCGGCCATCAAGGCTTCATCGACGTGCAGGCGACCGGCGGTGTCGAGCAGCAGCACATCGAAATTCTGCAGCCGCGCCGATTCCATCGCGCGCCGGGCGATATCGACCGGCTGCTGGCCCTCGACGATCGGCAATGTCGCGATATCGACCTGCTCGCCCAGCACCGCGAGCTGTTCCTGCGCAGCCGGGCGGTTGACGTCGAGCGAAGCCATCATGGCCTTCTTGCCGTGCTTTTCGCGGATCAGCTTGCCAAGCTTGGCTGTCGTGGTGGTCTTACCCGAGCCTTGCAGACCGACCATCATGATCACGACCGGCGGCTTGGCTTCGAGGATCAGCCCTTCGACATCGTGTCCGCCCAGCGTCTCGACCAACTCGTCATGAACGATCTTGACGACCTGTTGGCCCGGAGTGACCGATTTGAGCACGTCCTGACCGACGGCCTTTTCGGTGACAGAGTCGATGAACCTGCGAGCAACGGGCAGCGCAACGTCGGCTTCGAGCAAAGCGATACGCACTTCGCGCATTGCATCGCGGACGTCCTGCTCTTTGAGCGCGCCGCGGCCCTTGAGTTTATCGAAAACTCCGCCAAGTCGGTCAGATAAATTATCAAACACGGTACGCGTCTCCACCGGTGTCGGCCGCGATTATTTGGCGGTCGCTTTTCCGGACCACAAAAGTGGTTTCCACTTTTGTTGGAAAAGCTCGGAACCCTTTGAGCTTGTCAAAGACGCCGCCAAGGCGGTCGGACAGATTGTCAAACATCGTCTTCAACTCCTCGCCCGGGCTTGCGCCCGCGCTCCTATTTGTCTGGTCGCTTCCCGAACCGAAAAAGTGGTGCCCACTTTTTCTGGGAAACTCCCGATACCGGCACGAACCGGATTAAACGCAAAAAACGCCGGCGAACGAAACCTCGTTGGCCAGCGTGCGGAAATCTCTCTTGAGATGACCGACTTGAACATTGTTCGATGGTGGAGCCTAGCGGGATCGAACCGCTGACCTCAACACTGCCAGTGTTGCGCTCTCCCAGCTGAGCTAAGGCCCCATTTCATCGATGTGACTGCCCTATCGAAATAGTTGCAGACCCTCGCTTTCGCAAGGAGGCAGGCCATTAGGACCGCCCCCAGCGAAAGGCAAGAGAATTTAGCTATCGTCGTCTTCGTCGTCGCCTTTGCCCTTGGTCACGCCAAGGTCATCGTCGCCGCCAAGGTCCACGTCGTTATCCGGCGAATCTTCTTCGTCGTCGATGTTTTCGATGTCCTTCAGTTCATCGTCCTCATCTTCGCCCGAAAGATCGCTATCGGCCTCGACGTCTTTCTTTTTCTTGTCGTCCGGTTCGAACGGGATCGGCTGCTTCGACTTTAGCACCGGCTCGGGCGTCCACTCCTCACCGCATTCGATGCAGGTCACCGGGTCATCCTTGCCGAGATCGTAAAAGCGTTCTCCGCATTTGGGGCAGGAACGCTTGGTGCCCCATTCTGGCTTCGCCATCAAAAAATCCTTAAGTTCACGCGTTAGTCCGCCGACGAGGCAGGCACTGGAATTCGCATTTTATTGGGACCGGACTTGGCCGGAATCAAGAGCCCCGGTCTGGAGTGCGGCGCGCCTTGCCAGACGTGAGGGGCGCTGTCAAAGACCGGCGCATATGCCCAGCCACACATTCACATCGTCACAGCCCCTGCGCGGCCGCCTGCGCGTGCCCGGCGACAAGTCGATCAGCCACCGTGCGCTGATGTTTTCCTCGCTCGCGATCGGCGAGAGCACGATCGAAGGCTTGCTCGAAGGCGAAGACGTGCTCGCAACGGCGGCAGCGATGCGGCAATTGGGAGCCGATATCGAGCGAACCGGCAGCGGCACGTGGCGCGTGCATGGCGCGGGGGTTGGAAGTCTGGTGGAGCCAGCCCAGGCGCTCGACATGGGCAATTCGGGAACCTCGACCCGGCTGCTGATGGGATTGCTCGCCAGCCACGGTTTCAGCGCGACATTTACCGGCGATGCAAGCCTGTCGGGCCGGCCGATGAACCGCGTTATCGAACCATTGAGCCAGATGGGCGCGAGTTTCGAAGCGTCGTCCGGAGGCACCCTCCCGCTGATGCTGCGCGGTGCGCTGCCCGCAGTTCCGATCCGGTATCGCCTCCCGGTCGCCAGCGCGCAGGTGAAGAGCGCGGTGCTGCTAGCGGGGCTGAATACCCCAGGTATCACAACTGTCATCGAGCCGGTCGCCACCCGTGATCACACCGAGCGGATGCTGCGCGGCTTCGGCGCGACATTGGAAATCGGCGAGGAAGACGGCGCGCGGGTCATTAGCGTACACGGAGAGGCCGATCTTCGCCCTCAGCAGGTCGTGGTACCCGGTGACCCGTCCTCGGCGGCGTTCTTCATGGTTGCCGCGTTGCTGGTGCCAGGCAGCGATCTCGTTATCGAGAATGTCGGGCTCAACCCCACCCGCACCGGTCTGATCGAGGCTCTGCAGCAAATGGGCGGCCAGATCGAAGAACTGGACCCGAGAGAGGTCGGCGGCGAGCCTGTCGCCGATCTGCGGGTCCGCCATTCCGCGTTGATCGGCACCGATATCGACCCCGCCCTCGCTCCCAGCATGATCGACGAATTCCCGGTCCTGTTCGTCGCAGCGGCTCTGGCCGAGGGAACGACTGTCACAACCGGCCTCGATGAATTGCGCGTCAAGGAAAGCGACCGGCTGGCCACGATGGCCAATGCGCTGACATCGGCAGGTGCGCGCATCGAAGAGCACGAGGATGGCCTGACTATCCACGGCACGGGCGGTGAGCCGCTGACCGGCACTCCGGAAGGCGCAAGCGTAGAAACCAGGCTCGACCATCGGATCGCAATGGCAATGGCCGTCGCGGGCCTCGTCAGCCGCGATGGCGTAAGCGTTGACGACACTAGGCCGATCGCAACGAGTTTTCCAACGTTCATGGAACTGCTCGAAGGTGCCGCCGCATGACCGGCGCCGACCTCGACATCTACAGCTTCATCGGCTTCATCGGCACCGCCTGCATTATAGGTGCCTATGCCTATCTCACATGGCAGGATGAGCCGAACCCCTATATCCTGCATGGCACCAACCTCACCGGAGCGGCGTTGCTGACCGTGTCGCTGATGGTGCACACCAACTGGCCCAGCCTGGTGCTCGAAGGGTTCTGGGCCGCGATTGCGGTTGCCGGGTTGATAAAGGCGCGGCGCAGGCGGCCTGATACGGAGCCTGTCGAGCCGTGATCTGGCGGCGCATCGTGGCAGCGGTCGCCTTGTTCGGCTTTGCGGTGGGTTCGGCGCTGTTCTGGAATGATGGCGAGGTCGATTGGGTGACGCTTGGGCTAAATCTCGCTACCGCCTGCGCGGGCTTCACCTATTTGCATATGCGTTGGCGCAAGCTCGAAAATCGCGCGCTAACGCCGCAAAAAGTTCAGGATGTATTCGAATGAGGGTCGCCATTTCATGATCATCGCCGTCGATGGCCCGACCGCATCGGGCAAAGGCACCATTGCGAAGGCGCTGGCCGCGCATTTCGGCATTCCTCACCTCGACACCGGGCTGCTTTACCGCGCGGTCGGGTGGCAGGTGCTTGTGAATGAAGGCGACCCCGACAGTGAAGCGGATGCGCTTGCTGCCTGCGCGTTTCCTGACGATCTGCTCGACAATCCGGACCTGCGCAGCGAGGAAACCGGCGGGCTGGCGAGCCGCGTATCGGTCCATCCCGCCGTGCGTCAGGCTCTGTTCGAACGCCAGCGGGCTTTCGCCACCCAGCCCGGCGGCGCGGTGCTGGATGGGCGCGATATCGGCACCGTGATCGCGACCGATGCCGATGTGAAGCTGTTCATCACCGCCAGCGTGCAGGAACGCGCGCGGCGGCGCTGGCTGGAGATGACAACGCGTGCCGACGATCCCGAATGCGAGATCCCGCTGGCCGAAATCGAGCAGGACATCGTTCAGCGCGACGCCCGTGATATCAATCGCAAGGATGCACCGCTGAAGGCCGCCCCCGACGCGATGGTGATCGACACGACAGCGTTCAACAAGGAACAGGCCTTCGAAGCGGTGCTTGAAGCAGTGACGCAGCATCTCGCGCAGACCCCCTAAAATCCTTGCCTTCCGCAGCGTCTTGCACTAGGCGCGCGTCCGTTCTCGCAATCAATTTCGGTTGAAGGAACCTTCGCGGCGGCATCCGGCCTCGCGGAGACGAACGGCCTCTTGCCCTGCTAGCCGCCGCAATAGTGCGTCGGAGGCAGTTTAAGACCCCGGAAAAACCGGTGGCCGGTAGCAAAACGAAGACGAGGAATACCTCACTTATGGCGACTTCGCCCAACCCAACGCGCGACGATTTTGAAGCGCTTCTCAACGAACAACTTGGCGGTGCCGGTGACGGCGGCTTTGAAGGCCGCGTCGTAAAAGGCACCGTGACCGCGATCGAGGCCGGAATGGCTGTGGTCGACGTGGGCCTCAAATCCGAAGGCCGCATCAATCTTAAAGAATTTGCCCGCGGTGAAGACGACCACGGCCTGGCTGTGGGCAGCGAAGTCGAAGTCTATGTCGACCGCGTCGAAAACGCCGATGGCGAAGCGATGCTCAGCCGTGACCGCGCCCGCCGCGAAGCCGCCTGGGACAAGCTCGAAAACGAATTCGGCGAAGGCAAGCGCGTCGAAGGGCGCATCTTTGGCCGTGTCAAAGGCGGCTTTACCGTCGACCTCGATGGCGCCGTGGCCTTCCTGCCCGGATCGCAGGTCGATATCCGTCCGGTTCGCGATGTCACTCCGTTGATGGAAGTGCCGCAGCCGTTCCAGATCCTCAAGATGGATCGCCGCCGCGGCAACATCGTCGTTTCGCGCCGCGCCGTGCTCGAAGAAACCCGCGCCGAACAGCGCAGCGAACTGATCAACGATCTGGCCGAGGGCCAAGTGATCGACGGCGTCGTCAAGAACATCACCGATTACGGTGCGTTCGTCGACCTCGGCGGCATTGACGGCCTGCTGCACGTCACCGACATGAGCTACAAGCGGGTCAACCACCCGAGTGAGATCATCGAAATCGGCCAGACCGTGACCGTCCAGATCGTCCGCATCAACTCGGAAACGCAGCGCATCAGCCTCGGCATGAAGCAGCTGGAAAGCGATCCGTGGGATGGCGTGGCTGCGAAATATCCGGTCGGCGCGAAGCTTCAGGGTACCGTTACCAACATCACCGAATATGGCGCATTCGTCGAACTGGAAGCTGGCATCGAAGGCCTCGTCCACGTTTCGGAAATGAGCTGGACCAAGAAGAACGTCCATCCCGGCAAGATCGTTTCGACGAGCCAGGAAGTCGACGTGATGGTGCTCGAAGTCGACAGCGAAAAGCGTCGCATCTCGCTCGGCCTCAAGCAGGCTCAGGGCAACCCCTGGGACGAATTTGCCGAAAAGTATCCGGTCGGTGCCGAAGTCACCGGCGAAGTCAAGAACGCCACCGAATTCGGTCTGTTCATCGGTCTCGACGGCGATGTCGACGGCATGGTCCACATGTCGGATATCGCATGGGGCATCTCGGGCGAAGACGCGCTGGCGCTTCACCGCAAGGGTGAAGAGGTCAAGGCGGTCGTTCTCGACGTCGATGTCGAAAAGGAACGCATCAGCCTTGGCATGAAGCAGCTCGAAAAGGGCGCTCCGACCGAAGCAGGCGCGGCAGCCGCTGGCTCGCTTCGCAAGAACCAGACGGTTACCGTCACGGTCCTCGAAGTGCGCGATGGCGGCCTCGAAGTGCAGGTTGGCGACGATGGCGCGACCGGCTTCATCAAGCGTTCGGACCTCGGCCGCGACCGCGACGAGCAACGTCCTGACCGTTTCCAGGTCGGCAGCAAGCTCGACGCGATGGTCATCGGTTTCGACCGTTCGAAGAAACCGAACTTCTCGATAAAGGCGCGTCAGATCGCCGAAGAGAAGGAAGCGGTGCAACAGTTCGGTTCATCCGACAGCGGCGCGTCGCTCGGCGACATTTTGGGCGAAGCACTCAAGAAGTCGGATGATTGAGATACGGTGTCGTCCCGGACCTGATCCGGAACCGCTGACCTCATTCGATCCCGGATCAAGTCCGGGATGACGAAATAGCGAAGGCCCGCTTGCAGCGATGCAGGCGGGCCTTTCTTCCTTTGTCGCAATGCCCTACATTCCGAAGCATGGATGCGGCGTGCCAGTGCGGAAAGATTTCCGCCCGAGTTTCGGGCGTCGGCGATGGTGTGATGTGCCACTGCAAGGCTTGCCAGCGACGCACCGGATCACCTTTTGGAATGATGGTGTATTTCGAGGCGAGTGCCGTCGAACTGACGGGCGAGGCGACCGAGTACACCCGAACAGCCGACAGCGGCGACGATGTCACTCACGGTTTTTGCCCGATTTGCGGCACCCCATTCTACCTGCGCACCGCCAAGCACCCCGGAGGGATTGGCATAGCGGTCGGGGTGCTGGGACAAGCCACCTCGAACGAACCTGTCAGGTCCGTGTTCGAGGAAAACCGGCACGAATGGATAGCTGTCCCCGACTCAACTCAACGCTTTCCCCGCGGAAGGAACTGATAGATGCTTACCGTCCACCAATTCCCCTGCTTGACCGACAATTACGGCTTTCTCGTCCACAATTCGGTCACCGATGAAACCGCCGCGGTCGATACGCCTGATGCGAAGGAGTATCTCCGCCAAGCCGAAATGAAGGGTTGGACGATCACTCATATCTGGAACACCCATTGGCATCCGGATCACGCGGGCGGGAACGCGGAGATTGTTGCGGCGACCGGTGCGCGGGTGCTCGCCCCCAAAGAGGTCGAGAAAATCTCTAAGATCGACCGCGTGGTCAGCCATGGCGACAGCGTCAATCTGGGTGAGCACCGCGCCGATGTGATTGACGTTTCAGGCCATACCAATGGTCACATCGCCTACCACATCGTCGAGGAGGGCGTGGCCTTTGTCGGCGATGCCGTGTTCGCGCTTGGTTGCGGGCGCATGTTTGAGGGGGAGCCGAAACAGTTCTGGACGAGCCTTGAGCGGATCAAGCGTATGTCGACCGCGACGACGCTCTATTGCGCGCACGAGTACACCGAGGCGAACGCGAAATTTGCGCTCCATGCCGATCCTGACAATGCGGCGCTGCAAGACTACGTCGCTGAGATCAAGGACAAGCGATCGCGCGGCGAGCCGACCGTGCCCACCGTGCTCAAGCGTGAGCTGGAAACCAACCCCTTCCTGCGGGCCGATGATCCGGCGATGATGGCGAAGTGGGGTGGCAGCGAGCCGCATGAGACATTTGCCGCGCTGCGGGCCGCGAAGGACAATTTCTAGTTTCCATCGAATCCTCGTCATCGCGAGGAGCCGCGGGCGACGCGGCGATCCAGCAGTGCAATGACTGGATTGCTTCGCTTTGCTCGCAATGACGCGAGGGATTGATGCAAGCGCTTCAAATCGACAGTCTATCCAATGATTTATCGGGTGCGCGGCTTGCCGACGTTCCCGAACCAAAGCGCGCACCCGGCGAAGTGCTGGTCCGAGTCCGCGCAGCCTCGCTCAATTTTCCCGACCTGCTGATGACGCAGGGCAAGTACCAGTTCAAACCCGACGTGCCCTTCACCAGCGGCCTCGAAATGGCGGGTGAGGTGATCGAGGCGGACACAGACAGCGGCTTTGCGCCCGGTGATAGGGTGATGGGTGGCAACAAGACGGGAGCCTTCGCCGAGTTTGCCTCGGTGCCGGCGCGAGGCCTCTCACACGTTCCTGAGGGCGTCAGCTTCACCAGCGCCGCTGCGATGGGCGCAGCCTATTCGACCGCTTATACCGGGCTCATCGAGCTGTGCGGCCTCAGGAAGGGCCAATGGGTGCTGGTCCACGGCGCGAGCGGCGGCGTGGGTCTTGCCGGGATGGATCTGGCCAAGGCTATGGGCGCGAAGGTTATCGCGGCGACCGGCATTGACGCCAAGCGCGCGCGGATAGGCGAACTCGCCTCTCCAGACGAGGTGATCCTTGCGGAAGGGCGGTTTCGCGAAGAGGTCTCCGAAATCACTGGCGGCGCGCTGTGCGATATCGTGTTCGATCCTGTTGGCGGAGACGTGTTCGACGAATCCACCCGTTGCGTGGCCTTTGCGGGCAAGCTTGTAGTGGTCGGCTTCACCAGCGGGCGCGTCGCCGAGATCGCCACCAATATTCCGCTGATCAAGGGGTTCTCCATCGTCGGCCTGCGCGCAGGCGAATACGCCCGGCGCTTTCCCGAACGCGGGCTAGCGATCAATGCGGAGATAGCAAAGCTGGCCGCGGCGGGCCGGATCACTCCGGCGATCGACCGCGTTCTTCCCCTGTCGCACTGGCGCGAGGGCTTCGATGCGATGGCCAACCGCGAACTGGTCGGCAAGGTTGTGTTCGAGCCGGGCCATTAAAGCACGACCAGGAAAAAGGCGGCCCAGTTGGCCGCCCTTCCCCTCATTTAGATTTCAGCAGCTCTTAGAGCGAAGCAATTACTTCGTCGGCCAGCGCCTTGTCGGCCTCACCGTCGTGCCGTTCTGCGATCAGCTTGCGTGAGGCAGCAGCGGCGGCTTCGACGGCAGTCGCCCGCACATCTTCGATTGCTTCACGCTCAGCGGCGGCGATCTTGTCTTCTGCCATGCGCTGACGGCGGGCGACCATCGCTTTGCCATCTGCCTCGGCCTTGGCGAGGATCGCGTCGGCTTCGCGGGTCGCACCTTCCATCATTGTTTCGGCGTCTTTTTCAGCACTGGCGATCTTCGCGGCATATTCATCCCGAAGAGTTTCAGCTTCGGCACGAAGCGATTTCGCTTCGTCTAGCTGCTGCTTGATCTCGGCGATCTTGCTGTCGAGCCCACCGGTTATGAGACCGGGCACCTTTTTCCAAAGGAACACCGCAATCAGCACCAGCATGGCCAGTGAAACCCACTGGTAATCCTGAACGCCGAACGCTGCAGGTGCAGAAGCTTTGCTTTCCGCCCCTGCAACGGCGAGCATGGTGAGAATATCAGGCATCGCTCATCGCTTTCTTAACCGCGCTGCGCGCGGTGCGCTTGTCGACTTTGGCCCCTGCGAGACGTGCGACAATGTCCTGGGTTGCTTCGGCAGCAACGCCTTCGACTTCGGCCATTGCGGCGCTGCGTGCGGTTGCAATCTGAGCCTCGGCATCGGTCAATTGCGCATCGAGCTTCACCTGCGCCTTGGCGAGGGTTTTCTCGGTTTTGGCCGCCGCTTTGGCTTTTGCCTCGGCAATTATGCCCTGTGCCGCAGCGCGATTTTCATTCTCGCGCTCGCGCCAGGCCTCTTCCTGGTCGTCCGCTGCATCGCGGGCAGCCTGTGCTGCTGCGAGATCATCGGCGATCTGCTTGTCACGCAGTGCGACCGTGCCCATCACCTTGGGCACCATGCCCCGTCCGATAAGGAAAAAGGTGATGCCAAAGAAAACCAGCAACCAGAATATCTGGCTGGAATAGGTTTCGGCTAATTGGGCTATCTGAGGCATGGGCGCTTTCGCCTTTTGGGTCCGAGGCTAGCTATTCGATAGGGGAATGCAGCGGCTGGCAACGATGCTGCCAACCGCTCACATTCACACTCGTTAGGCGACGAAGATCAGGATCATCGCAACAACGAACGCCAGCAGGCCGAGAAGCTCGGCAGCGGCGAAGCCGATGAACAGACGACCCTGCTGGCCGTCGGCAGCACCCGGATTGCGCAACGCGCTTTCGAGGAACGAACCGAACACGTTGCCCACGCCGATCGCGGCCATACCGGCACCGATCGCTGCGAGGCCTGCGCCGACGAGCTTGGCTGCTTCTGCTTCCATGGTAAAAACTCCTTAAAAATCAGATCAATTGGAATGAAGGTTGTGAAACTTAGTGAAGGTGCTCGGCGTCGTTGATGTACAGCGACGTGAGCAGGGCAAAGACGTATGCCTGAATACCGGCAACCAGAATCTCAAGCGCGCTGATGGCCACCATCAACGTAAAGCTGGGAATGGCGACGATCAGACTGGTGCCGACGCCATAATTGAGCCCGTCGATGACGAAGCTCGACAGCACCTTGAGCAGGACGTGGCCCGCCATCATCGCGACGAACAGTCGCAGGGCGAGGCTGAAAGGCCGGATCATGAAAGAGAAGAATTCGATCAACGCGATGGCCGGCACCATAGGAATGGGTGTGCCATGCGGAACGAACAGTGTGAAAAACTTCAGCCCATGCTTCCAGAAACCGACGATCAGCACGATCGAAAAACTGATCACGGCGAGCACGCCGGTGACCGTGAAATGGCTGGTGAAGGTGAACGGGTGCAGGCCCAGCACGCCGATGGGCATCAGGCCGAGCAAGTTGGCGAACAGGATGAACATGAACAGGCTGAAGATGTAGGGCACATATTTGCGCCCTTCCTTGCCGACATTGGCTTCGAGCATGTCGTCGATAAAGCCGGTGAAGCTTTCGACCGCCATCTGCCAGCGGCCGGGCACCAGCTCGCGCTTCATGCCGCCAGCGACAAACGCCCACAACAGGACGACCGTGATGGCCATCCAGAGCGCGGAATTGGTGAATGCGATGTTGAAGCCAGCAATTTCCCAGCTTTCCGAGCCGAACAACGGCTCGATCTGGAACTGCTTCATCGGATCGACTTTGCCTTCTTCGGCTGCCACGTGGTCGGTCCCTGATACCTAAAATAATGAAACGCGACCCTGAAGCTGACCTATTCCTGGTCGTCAGGGCGCGTGTTTGCTGCGCGAATAATGTTCCTGAAGGCGAGGCCAATTCCGAGGAACAGACCAACCAACAGACCCCAGGGCGAAGTTCCGACAATGGCATCGAATGCCACGCCAATCACCAGGCCGCCAAAAATCCCACCAAGCAAATCCGCCAGTACCCGGTTGCCACTGCGATAATTCGCATCGGCACCCTGTACCTTTGGCCGGTTGCGTTCGTCTTCACGCTCGCGTGCAGCCTTAAGCCGCTGTTCGAGCGCGTCGATCCGCGCGTCCTCGGCGATGGGTTCCCGTGCGGGCTTTTCGTCGCTCATGCCAGCCTCCTGTGATGTGGATCGCAAGGCACGCGCGATTGATGTGCCCGCCGAGGGCGCGGACCCCTTAGAAGGGGGGCAAACTCAAGTCAATGTTTGTGTGCGCCCTCAAGCGCCGGACGCGGGCCATCCGGCCCGCTTGGCTTCGCGGCATAGGCCGCGACGGCCGGTCGGCCTTTGACTGCCGTGACTCAGAATTAGATCAACTCCAGTGTACTAGAGTCAAACGACTGCGCAGCAGTCGCAAGCCCGACCGGGCGCCCGCAGGCCCGGAAGTGGCGAGGATATCGCCCCCCGGATGGGTGCGGAGAACAAAAACACCTACGGACAGCGTGGATCACGCTCCGGAGGCGCGCTCGTGCGAGTTTTCCACGATCCGTCTGGCGCCTGATACTTCTCGCCAGCAACCGTGCGCATGATCGCCTGACAACCAGCCGTCAGCGCATAGGCCTCCAGCGTCGCATTGTTTTCCTGCGCTTTGCGGGCATAAACGGCGCGGCGCTTGATATTGATGTCGTCGACCATCCTCCGCAGCGCCGGCGTCGCATTGCCGACAATCCCGAGATAGCCATCGGCCTGTTCGCCCACTGTTCCTGCGGCGCGGGCTGCGGCATAGGCCGGGTCGCGCTGTGCCTGCGCCGGTAAAACTACGACGCCCAGCCCTGCCAACGCGGCAGCTCCGGCGATCATATATTTGCGCATGCTCATCGTTTCATTTCCTCCTTGGCGATCGCGATAAACGGATCAGAAAATGTCCGCATTCTCGTCAATCGTGTTGGCCGCGTCTTCTGCGAGCCGATAAATCACTTCCTGCCGAATGTTGATATTGAGCTCGATCACTATCGGCTCTTCGGGTGCGGCGACATTAATGCAGCCGGTCAGCCCCATTGCGCCTGCACCCAGTATCAGTCCGGCTTTTCGCCCCAGCTTCCCCACTTGCCGCCCCTTGAGATCGTGCGATCTGCTTGTGGCAGCGGGCGGGAGATGGGTCAATTTAGGCCTTGTCATGGCAGTTCCTCGCTTTCCGGAGGTTGAACGGGCGGTTCATCCGGCCGCCTCAGGGTGTCTTCGGGCTCGCTTTCCGGTTCGCTGGGCAAATCCGGAGGCGGAGCCGGTGAGTTGGGATTGAGCGGTACGAATCGTCCCGATTCCGTATTGAACAGTCCGCGATCGACCGGATTGCCCAGATAGCTCGCATCGAAGAAAGATCGCACGACCGTCGCCAGCTCGAAGAAATTTTCCGAGCGGACATTGATGTTGAACCGAATCGGCAGCTTGGCGAGACGACGGGTGATGAAATTGCTCGTCGCCCCCTCGCCCTGACTGATTCCGTCGAATTGCAGCTTGGTGATGATTTCACCGGCAAGATTGCCGTTCAACTGAATGCTCATCTGCGAATAATCGAGCGAACGCAGCGCATTGAACGCATAGTTCGAGATTGCCCCGAGATCTTCGTAAGTCAGTTCACCGATATAGGCGACATTGCCGCCGGGCGGGCGCGAGATCAGGAGGCCACCCTCGATCCGGCCATTGCCTTGCGCATCGAAAACAATCGGCACGGTGCCATCGAAAATGCCGCTCGCGCCCAGATTGGTCAGCTCCATCTGCGCCACGAATGCCGCTGCATCCAGACCGACCAGCTCGAATATATAGCTGATGTCATCAGGCGTGCCGTATTCGAGCGTGACCGGGCGCAGGATCAATTCGCCACCCATGAATGGCCAGCGCCCGTCCTCCAGCGCGAATGTCTGGCCATCGGTCAGCTGAAAGGCGAGCGCGCCGCTGATAACCTCGATACCGGGATTGATCGATCCGATGGTCAGCTGCTGGCCCGGAGCGGTCGTCAGGCCGAGCAGGTCGGTGAATTCGATATCGCCGCTGATCGCGCTGACCGGACCGAATGCGGCGGCGAGGTCGAGATTGCGGGTGCCGAACATGCCGGTGCTTGTCAGCGTATCGCCGTTCCATTCCACCACGCCGCTGCCGGAAACGGTTCCCACGACATCGGCCACGACACCGCTGGCAAGATAGGTCAATTGGTCGGGTTGCAACGCCGTGTCGAACAACACCCCGGGCACATCAATATCGGCTCTTCCGACGCTGGTCGAAAGATTATGCTGGATCGCGACCGAGGTGATCAGCCGATCGGAAAATGGCTCGCGCAGGTCGGCATTGGCGGTGAGCGCGTTGGTCGCCAGCTCAAGGGTCGCGTCGCGCGCATATAGCGCTTCGAACCGAGCCTGCTCCTCGCTTCGGTCGGTCAGACGGAATTTGGCGTCGTCGATGAAGAAGGTTTCGCCTTCATAGCGCCAGATGCCCGACAACTCATCGACATCGAGCGGGACCACGTCGATCTGTGCACTTGCCTCGGAAAACTCACCGCCGAATGCATCGCCTAGGCGGCCATTGGCGTTGGCCGCGCTCAATCTCACCGCGTTATCGGCCTCGCCAATCACGGCACTCAACCCTTCGAGCGCGAAGTCGCCCGGATAGCGGATCACGGCGCTTTCGGTCGCCAGGGTGAAAGGCGAATCTGCGATATTGCCGGTCAGCGTGGCGCTGCCCGTCCGCGCGCCAACTCTCAGCGTGTCGCGATAAGACAGTATCGGCCCGCCATCGGCAGGGCAGAGCAAGAGCGCCGAGCGGTCCATAGTCAGGTCGAAATAGTCCAGCTTGGCAAAGCGGACGGGTGTGCAACGTGCGCCCATGGTCAGGCCCGAAGAGGCAGAATATGTCCCTTCCAATAGCGCTTCGAACCCCTCGATCGTACCGCCAGGGAGGGTGCCGCTCATGGCCAGACGACCATCGAATTCCAGCGCGCCATTCGACTGTTGGCGCAACACCATTTGGGGTATTGCAATCCGGTTCGGCCCGGCGGAATATTCCTGCATCGACAGTCGCAGGCCAAGCGCGCCACCTGCAACCTGCTCCATCCGGGCGGCAATACGCGGCAGGCCTTCGCCTCCGGTTGCGATATTGCCTGACAGTCTGCCCGCTTCCATCCAGCTGAGGCGCGAAACGGACAGCAGGGTTTCAGCGTTGCCACTGCGCAGCCTTGCCTCGGGAACGACCACGGAGAGCGATCCGTCAGATTGGCGGACGGTCAGATCGGCGGTGAACTGACCACCGCGCGCCGCATTCGCGAGATTTCGCTCCAGTTTGGCAAGCAATGGCGCGGCCAATGTGCCTTCAGACGCCGCCCTCGCCTCGCTCAGCAGCGAGTTACGACCAAGCGGCAGTGTCGCATCCGATCCCTCGATCTGTGCGCTCCACTCGATATTCAGCGAGCCACCGGCGGATCGCAGCAGGCCGTCGATGCCCATCTCCGCGAATTCGCCATAGGGAGAGCGTAAATCCTGCGCGACGAGCTCATGACGCAGGACGAAGCCACCATCACGCCATGTCAGCCTCGCATCACCGACAAGTGTGTCTCCCGAGGCATCGAAGCCGCTCATCTGCGACGCCGAAATGTCGAAGCTTCCGTCGATTGCGGAAAACGTGTCATTCACTTCAAGCTCGGCTGCGACATCAGCTCTTGCGACCGTAGCGCCCTTACACGACGCCTCGCGCAGCCGCACCGGCCCGGCGAAATCGATCGCGCCTAGCTGCGTACCAACCTCACCGTAAACCGTGGTCGATTCGGCGCTGCATCCGGCGACATCGATCCCTGGAGCAGTCGCCGCAAGCGTGCCTGCGAAGCCATCGTCGAGCTGGCCTTCACCGTCGAGCTTGATGCCAATCGCGCCATAATCCGTGTCGACCCGCGCACGCCCATCGACCAGTTTGAGATCGATCGCAGGCAGGCCGACAGATTCTTCGGTTTCGGCAAAGAGGATCGGATCGAGCGCACCGAAGCTGAGCACTCCTTCCCGAAAACTACCGAACAGCCGGGCACCGTTGACCTCGACCCTGCCAATGCCGGGAGCGCCAAAGCCGTATTCGATATCAACGGTCAGTTTTTCGACAGTCAGATCGGGCGCCGCCGGATCGCCCAACACGAAATTCTCGATCACTTGCTGGCGCGGGCCGATCGAGGCGATGTCGTAGCTCGCCTCCAGATCGTTATCGCGCAGCGCCTGATCGATAAGATTGCCCGCAATCTGATCCCGGTTGAGCCAAGTGCCCGCCGACAGCACCAAGACAATCAGCAACAGGACAAGCGCGATCCGCCAGCGCCATCGGCGCGGCCAAACGCCGGTCCTTTCAGCCACTTGGGGCATGTCAGTCGATTGATCCTGCACGGCTGCTGCCATTGTGGCGTCACACTTGCGCGCATCGCCGAGTAAAGGCAATGAATGTGGAGGTGAAATGCGTTGGTCGAGGGACACTTGCCGCAATCTGAAGAGAGTTTCGACTTTGGTGCGGAGGGCGAACCCGCTTCCGCAGCGAAGTCCGATGCAGGCAAGGCCGCCGGTCTGGGCCACCGCGCACGGCTGCGTGAGCGGTTGCTGAAAGGCGGCGCAGAGGCACTCGCTGATTACGAAGTGCTCGAATACCTGCTGTTCGCAGCGATCAAGCAGGGCGATACCAAGCCCATCGCCAAAGAACTGATCAAGCAATTCGGGTCGCTCGCAGGCGTGCTGAACGCCGATGCCGATGCCTTGCAGCGGGTCAAGGGCGTGGGCGAAACCTCAGCTGCGGCTTTGAAAAGTGTCGCAGTGGCGACGCGGCGGATGGCCCGCAGCGAAATCATCCAAAAGCCGGTTTTGTCGAGCTGGCAGGCACTTATCGACTACCTTGCGGTCGATATGGCGCATCTGACGGTCGAGCGCGTCCGCATCCTGTATCTCGACACCAAGAACAAGCTGATCGACGACCATCACCTGGGCGATGGCTCGATCGACGAAGCCTCGATCCATCCCCGCGAAGTCATTCGCAAGGCGATGGATGTTGGCGCGAGCGCGATGATCCTGGTCCACAACCATCCCAGCGGCAATCCCGAGCCGAGCCGCGCGGACATCCAGATCACCAAACGCATTGCCGAGGCCGGGCGGCTATTGGGTGTGACGGTCCACGATCACGTTATCGTTGGACGCGAAGGCCATGTGAGCCTGCGCGCCAAGGGCCTGATCTAGAGCGGCGTTACATCCGCTCGGTGATTAGCCGGACGCCGGAATGCCGGGCGAAGAAGCTCCACATCCAGTTGATAATGACCAGCGCACGGTTTCTCGCGCCGGTGAGAAAGCCGACATGGACCAGACCCCACAGCCACCACGCGCTTGCGCCGGACAGTTTGAAGCTGCCGAAATCCGCGACCGCCGATTTGCGTCCGATGGTCGCGAGGCTGCCCTGATGCTTGTATTCGAAGGGTCCGGGACATGGCTTGTCGAGCAACTCGGCCTCGACGACGCGCGAGACATAGGTGCCCGCCTGCTTCGCGGCGGGTGCAAGCCCCGGCACAGGTTTGCCCTCCCAGCCCATGCTTCCAGCCGTGTCCCCAATCGCGAAGACGTCTTTCAGTCCCTCGACGCGCAGTTGATCGTCAACGACAATCCGCCCTGCCGGATCGCTTTCGGCATTCAGCCAACGCGCCGCCGGGGAGGCGGTAACACCTGCGGCCCAAAGCACCGTTTCGGTTTCGATGATCGTATCGTCGCCAATCCGCACATGGCGCTCGGCAATTTCCGTCACACGGCAATCGGTGCGGATCTCGACACCGAGATCTTCCAATGAGGCGGTCGCCTGCGCGGACAGCTCTTCCGGAAATGCCGGCAAGATGCGGTCACCCGCCTGAACGAGGATGACCCGCGCACTCGATGGGTCGCAGGTGCGAAATTCACGCTCGACACTGAATTTGCCCAGTTCGGCGATAGCTCCGGCAAGCTCGACCCCGGTTGGCCCGGCTCCGACGATGACGAAGGTCAGCAAGCGCCGGATGCGCTCCTCATCGTCGCTCGCCTCGGCCTGTTCGAACGCATTGAGGATCGATGCGCGCACGGCCACACCGTCTTCGATGGTTTTGAGGCCCGGCGCGTGCTCGCCCCATTCATCCTTGCCGAAATAGCTGTGCGTGGCCCCGGTGGCGAGCACGAGCTTGTCATATTCCAGCGTCAGGCCTTCGGCGCCTTTGGTATCGAAAGTCACGATCTTGGCATCGCTGTCGATGCCCTGCACCTCCCCCTTGAGCACGCGGACGTTGCCATCGGCCCGGAACAGACTGCGGATCGGGGTCGCGATATCAGCAGGGTTCAGCGTCGCGGTGGCGATTTGGTAAAGCAGCGGTTGGAACAGGTGATAATTGCGCTTGTCGATCAGCGTGATGCGCACCGGCAGGCGCTTCAGACGTTCGACCGCAGCAAGCCCGCCAAAACCCGCTCCCACGACCACGACATGCGGCCAGCGGTCGGGAATTTCGGAATAGTGGCGGTCGAACAGAATGTTGCGCTCCATCCAGCGACCGATGACTCGATCGACCGAAAGCACGCCTGCCCCGCGCGCTTCGTATATTGCCAGCAGCAGGAATGGATAAAATGTGACGTCAGGATGCGCCCCGGCGATCATCACGAAACCGATCACGATCACCAGAATGTAAGACACCACGCTCGCAGCGAACCCGACAGCCAGCAACACCGCGAAAGTGATCGCCAGCCAGGCTGGCATGCCGACGAAGATCGTGGTCGGCAGCCAAGTTGCCAGCGCGATGGAAGGCTCGAACACATTGGCATGGGCGAACAGAGCGACTGCAAGCCACAGTCGGATCGCTGCCATCATGATCGGCGCAACATTGGCACGCAGCCATTCCCCCGCCACCACAACCGGGCGCGATAGTGGCAATGCGCTGTGTTTCGCACCGGTCGCGACCAGCCGATCTATGGAGAACCCGGCTGGACCGTTAAAGACATACCAGACAAGGATCGCGCTCACGATCAGGTTGGTCGTCGTGGGGACATAGACCGCCTGCGAAATGATAGTCAGCGCCGCCATCGCCGCCGCCGCCGGACGGGTAAAAAAGCCTAGCAACAACAGCACCGGACCAATCAGCTCGATCGCAAGGCCCGTCGTCGCGGCGGTAGAAGGGCTCATCCAGCTGACGGGATATTCGAAGGTCGCGAGATAAAGTGCTGTGTCCCAGTCGGTGACCTTGACCAGACCGGACCGAAAAAATGCCTGCGCCACGAACAGCCGGATTACGACGTCGGTGAACGGCCAGAACAGTTCCGCGCCGCCGGAATACCATTTGGCCCAGCGTCGCAAGGTCACGCGCACAAACGGTGACAGACGTTCTTCCTGCAACGGCGCTACCGCTGCTTCGCTCGCGCTCGGCATTAACAATGTCCTCCTGAACCTCAATTCGCGCAGAAGCGCGATAGGTTACAAGTGGATAATTATCCCCATGCGGTTTTCGCGCCGGGGAAAGCGTATCAGGGGAAGACGCGCCACTCTTGCCAAAATCGCACGCGCGCAATAGCCGCAGCGCAGACCCAAGCAGCTCAATTCGAAGGAGACCTCCATGGTCCCGCGCTATGCCCGCCCCGCCATGTCCGCCATCTGGGAACCGGAGGCGAAGTTCCGCATCTGGTTCGAGATCGAAGCGCATGCGACGCATAAGCTGGGAGAGATGGGCGTCATACCACCCTCCGCTGGTAAAGCGCTGTGGGATTGGTGGGCGACCAATCCGACCATCGATGTCGAGGCCATCGACGCCATCGAGGCGGTGACCAAGCATGATGTCATCGCGTTTCTCACCTGGGTGGCGGAGCAGGTCGGCGACGAGGCACGCTTCATGCATCAGGGCATGACGTCAAGCGACGTGCTCGACACCACCTTGTCGGTGCAGCTCGCGCGCGCTTCCGACATTCTGCTGGACGATCTCGACGCACTGCTGGCCGCGATCAAGACGCGGGCCGAAGAGCACAAATATACGCCGACCATCGGGCGCAGCCACGGCATCCATGCCGAGCCGGTGACATTCGGGCTGAAGCTCGCGCAGGCCTACGCCGAGTTCGACCGTTGCCGGGATCGGTTGGTCGCCGCACGTAAGGAAATTGCCACTTGCGCGGTGTCCGGGGCTGTCGGCACCTTTGCAAATATCGGTCCGGAGGTCGAAGCCTATGTCGCCGATCAGCTCGGGCTGGAGCCTGAACCGATCAGTACGCAGGTCATCCCCCGCGATCGCCATGCCATGTATTTCGCGACACTGGCGGTCATCGCAGGTTCGATCGAGCGGCTTGCGGTGGAAATTCGCCACCTTCAGCGCACCGAAGTCCTTGAAGCCGAAGAATACTTCTCTCCCGGCCAGAAGGGTTCGTCGGCGATGCCGCATAAGCGCAATCCGATCCTGACCGAAAACCTCACCGGGCAAGCCCGCATGATCCGGTCCTACGCCATGCCCGCGCTCGAAAACGTCGCGCTGTGGCATGAGCGGGATATTTCGCATTCTTCGGTCGAGCGCTATATCGGCCCGGATGCCACCATCGCGCTCGATTTCTCGCTGGCGCGGCTGACGGGTGTGGTCGAGAAACTGCTGGTCTATCCCGAGCGTATGCAGGCCAATCTCGATGCGATGGGCGGGCTGGTCCATTCGCAGCGTGTGCTGCTGGCGCTGACACAGGCCGGGGTCAGCCGCGAAGATGCCTACCGACTGGTCCAGCGCAACGCGATGAAAGTGTGGGAGTCGAACGGCTCCTTGTCGCTTTTGGACCTGCTCAAGGCAGATGACGAAGTGACAGCGGCGCTTAGCGAAGCCGAACTCGAGGAGAAATTCGACCTCGCATACCACTTCAAACGCGTCGACAGGATCTTCGCAC